>NZ_CP061281.1:0-1311284 GCF_014621695.1 Streptomyces xanthii | reverse complement strand
ACGCTCCGGATCGAGCCGCAGCCGCTCCGAACCGATCCACACCAGCCGGTCCCGCCACACCGGGGTGCCCCGCGGGTCCTGCGGGCGCCGCTTGGCGAGCACCAGGTCCAGCCGGCCCGCGTCCAGCTGCTCGTGCAGCGTCCCCGACAGCTCGACCGTCAGCTCCAGATCGACCTCGGGATGCTCGACGCGGAAGGCCTCCAGGATCTCCGGCAGCCGCGTCAGCACGAAGTCCTCCGACGCCCCGAACCGCAGGCGACCGCGCAGCCGCGTCCCCGTGAAGAAGGACGTCGCCTGCTCGTGCACCTCCAGGATCCGGCGCGCGAAGCCCAGCATCGCCTCCCCGTCCTCCGTCAGCTCCACGGAGTGCGTGTCCCGTGTGAACAGGGTGCGGCCCGTCGCGTCCTCCAGGCGCCGCACGTGCTGGCTCACCGTCGACTGGCGAAGCCCGAGCCGGCGCGCCGCCTGCGTGAAGCTCAGCGTCTGCGCGACGGCCAGAAACGTCCTCAACTGCCCCGGGTCGTACATTCCGCCACAGTACCTCCGGCCATCGCACACCGTGATGACAGTCAGAGCGGTATGCAGGATTCCCGATCACAGTCCTGAGGGGGACCATGGAGAGGGCACGACCTGAACCGAGAGCAAGGAACCGATGAAACGCCTGACCTGGCCGTCCTGGATGCCGATCGACCCGTACATCCTGGCGTTGATCGCGACGGTCGGCGTCGCCGCGCTCCTGCCCGCCCGAGGCGGCGCGGCCGATGTGGCGTCCGGCGCCTCCACCGCGGCCGTCGCCTTCCTCTTCTTCCTGTACGGGGCCCGGCTCTCCACCCGCGAGGCCCTCGACGGACTGCGCCACTGGCGCCTGCACGTCACCGTCCTCGCCTGCACCTTCGTGCTGTTCCCGCTGCTCGGCCTGGCCGCCCGCGGACTCGTCCCGGTGCTCCTGCCGCAGAACCTCTACGAGGGACTCCTCTTCCTGACCCTCGTCCCCTCCACCATCCAGTCCTCGATCGCGTTCACGTCGATCGCGCGCGGCAACGTGCCGGCCGCCATCTGCGCGGGCTCCTTCTCCTCGCTCGCCGGCATCGTGCTCACCCCGCTCCTCGCCGCGGCGCTGCTCGGCGGCACCGGCGGCGGCTTCTCCGCGGACTCCGTCGTCAAGATCGTGCTCCAGCTGCTCGTGCCGTTCGTGGCGGGCCAGTTGCTGCGGCGCTGGGTCGGCGGGTTCATCACCCGCCACAAGAAGGTCCTCGGCTACGTCGACCGCGGCTCGATCCTCCTCGTCGTCTACACCGCGTTCAGCGAGGGCATGGTCCAGGGCATCTGGCACCAGGTCAGCGCCGTGCGCCTGGCCGGACTCCTCGCCGTCGAGGCGGTGCTCCTCGCCGTGATGCTGGCCGTGACCTGGTACGGGGCGAAGGCGCTCGGCTTCGGCCGCGCCGACCGCATCGCGATCCAGTTCGCCGGGTCGAAGAAGTCCCTCGCCTCCGGACTGCCCATGGCGACCGTGCTGTTCGGCGCGCACGCCTCGCTCGCCGTGCTGCCGCTGATGCTGTTCCACCAGATGCAGCTCATGGTCTGCGCCGTGATCGCCAAGCGGCGCTCGCACGACCCCGAGGAGCCCCGGACCACCGGGGACGGCCAGGGATCCGGGCGCCCCGGGCTCAGCCCGTCGGCCCCAGCCGGACCGACACGAACCGCGGCCGGTACCGCGACACGTTCGCGTTGAGCTCCGCCTGCCCGGCGCCCGGCGCCGCGTCGAGCCGGTTCACGTCGTAGCTGAGCACGACGCGGCCCCCGGCGCCGAGCGCCGGGTGCGCCTGCGGGTTGTACGCGGCGACCGTCGCGTCCGGCAGTGGCGGCGTGAAGCCCCGCGCGGGCCCGTGCCAGGGTCCGGTGGGGGAGCAGGACCAGTAGGAGGTGATCGTCCGCAGGCCCGCCGGACCCGCCGCCATCGTGAACAGCACGTACGTCCCGGTGTCCCGGACGACCGTGAACGCGCTGCCCACGCCGCGGCGCCGCCCGTCGCCGAGCACCGGCGCGAGACGCCGCCCGTCGGCCCGCCAGCGCTCGCCGTCCCAGTACTCCCAGGCCCGTACGTCACCGAGCCGGCCGCGCGGGACCCGCGCCGCGTAGGCCCGGTGGGCCGGGGCCTGGCCGTCGTCCGCGCCGAACACGTACGTCCAGGGGCCCGCGTCGACGGCGGCCGTGCCGAACAGGACGCGGCGCGCGGGGTCGGCAGTCCGCCGCTGGTCCAGCACCTGCGTGATGCCGGTCAGGCGCAGGTCCGGGAGCGACAGGGTGGCCAGCTCGGTCGCCGCCGGCACGCCGTAGACGTACGGTCCCGGTCCCTCGGCCCGCGTCCACAGGAGCACTCGGACGACCTTCTCGCGCGATCCCGGCGCCCGCGGTTCGACCCGCGCGGACACGGGCCAGCGCCACTCGCCCACGCCGGTGTCGGGGAAGAAAGGGGCGGGGAGGGTCCGCTCGACGGCGCGGGCCGGGGTCATGACGACGGCCGAGTTCCGCACGAAGGGGGCGCTCGGGTCCCGCCAGGAGTACGGCTCCCCGGCGGCGTTGGGCGGCGCGTGCACCGCGCCCAGGAACGTGTCCGAGAACAGCCACAGGGTCCGCCCGTCCGGAAGCCGCACGGAGTGCGTCCCGTCCCCGCCCGACCAGTCGTCGCCCCGGGCCGGATCGTCCCCGTACCGGGCGAACTCCCCGGTCAGCGTGGCCTCTTCCCGCCATGAGGCGATGCCTCGCCCTTCGCAGGAGCGGGCGCCGTCCACGGTGTCCTCGGGCCGTTCCCCGAGCCATGCGATCAGTCCGCCGAGCAACACGGCTGCGGCGATCAGCGTCACCGCCACCCGAGCCCGCGCCGTTGCCTCTCCCGTCACACACGGCAACGCTAGTGGCTCCGCCCTGCATTGGGCACCCCATCCCCGGGGGCGCCTGCCTCGTGTACCCAGAGCGCGCCCGCCCCGGGTATCCGACCCTGGGGTACGTCTGCCCGCGCCCCGATCCCACCCACCCGCCCCCTCCGGGGGCGTCGGCCCGGCGCCCGGCCTCGGGCGGCAGCCCGGCGCGGGTTGCGCGGTTCGGGCGGCCTCCGCCAGAGCGTCGCCGCCGCGGGGGTTGGACATCGTCGCCGGGTGCCGCGCCGTCGTGGTTGCTCGCGCAGTTCCCCGCGCCCCTGGAAGGCGCACTTCGTGCGCCTCAGGGGTCAGTTGTTCGCGCCCGCGACGGAGTCGCTGAGTGTGAGTACAGCCTCGCGCCCGCGACGGAGTCGCTGCTCGTCCCCGGGGATTTGCCGCCCTAAGGCACCAGTACCACCTTGCCCGAGTTGCCCCGTGACTCGATCAAGGTGTGGGCGCGCGCCGCCTCGGTCAGGGGGAACTCGGCATGTACTGCCGGGGTCAGACGGCCCGTCAGGTGCAGATCCCAGAGCTCCTGGCGCCAGGACTCGTACAGGTCCGGGCGGTCCCGTGCGATCAGGGCCATCTGGAAGCCCGTCACCGACTTCGCCCCGAGCAGCAGGTCGTACGCCTCCACCGTCCCGCCCCCCGAGCTGTACGCCACCAGCCGCCCGTACGCGCCCAGCGCCCCGACGGCCGGCTTCAGCAGCGTTCCGCCCACCGCGTCCAGCGCGTAGTCCGCCGGCTCGCCCCAGGACTCCGCGTCGTACGTGACCACCGCGTCCGCCCCGAGCCCGCGCAGGAAGTCCCCCTTGCCCGCGTCCGAGACCGCCGCGGTGATCCACGACGCCCCCTGGATCCGGGCCAGTTGGAGTGCCAGGTGGCCGACCCCGCTCGCCGCCGCTGTCACGAGCGCCCGCTCGCCCGGCTCCGGCCGCGCCGCCCGCAGGGCCCCGTACGCGACCAGCCCGCTGCGGACGAGGGCCACCGCTGTGACGGCGCTCGCCCCCTCCGGCACCGGCGAGGCCATGGCGGCCCGCAGCACGGCGAACTCCGCGTAACCGTGCCCGAACACCAGGCCCGTGACCCGGTCGCCGACCCCGTATTCCGTCACGCCGGGACCGACCGCCACCACCTCACCCGCGACCTCCCCGCCGAGCGGGATCGGTTCCCGGGCCTCGCGGACCTTGCGGACGACGGGCAGGGTCACGCCGATCGCCTCGGCACGGACGAGGAGTTCACCCGGACCGGGCTCGGGGACGGGCGCCTCCTCCAGGAACAGGGCCTCGGGCCCGCCGCTGTGCTCGTACCGGACACGACGCATGCGTCGTCACCGCCTCAGGTCAGGTCTGGGACGTCATTCATTGGGAGCACCAACGATAGGGGAAGTTCATTGGGGAGTCCAACGAATTCTCGTTAAGGTGGGTCCATGAACGCCGCCCCGAGCACCATCCGCGATCTGCCCAGCTGGCTGCTCGGCCGGGCCGCCGCCCGCGGCCGCGCCCTCGTCGCCGAGGCGCTCGCCGAGCACGGGCTGAAGATGTGGCACCACGTCGTCCTGTGCGCCGTCGCCGATCAACAGCCCGTCGCGCAGGCCGATCTCGTGCGCAGCGTCCAGCTGGACCCGAAGGACATGGTCGGCGTGCTCAACGACCTCCAGGCGGCGGGGCTCGTCGAACGCCGCCCCGATCCGCGGGACCGCCGCAAGAACGCCGTCACCGCCACCGAGGACGGCACCCGCCTCGTCGCCACCTGCGCCCGCGCCGCCCGCACCGCGAACGACGCGCTCCTCGCCCCGCTCGGCGAGGACGAGCGAGCGGCCTTCATGGACATGCTGCGACGGATCACCGGGGAGACGGCGACGCGGACGTCCGGGTAGGCACGGCCGTCGGCGTAGGGACCCGGCCGGCGCAGGGGGCGCTCCCCGCCGGTCCGGGTCCCCGCCGCCGTGCAGCGGGTGGCACCGGGATCAATGAGCGGCCGCGGCCCGCAGCGCGACCCGGTGCTCGCCCGCGTACACGTTCATGGAGGAGCCCCGCAGGAAGCCGATCAGCGTCAGTCCCGTCTCGGCCGCGAGGTCGACGGCGAGCGACGACGGAGCGGAGACCGCCGCCAGCACCGGGATGCCGGCCATGACCGCCTTCTGCGCCAGCTCGAACGAGGCCCGGCCCGAGACCATCAGGACCGACCGCGACAGCGGCAGGCCCCCCTCCCGCAGGGCGCGGCCGACCAGTTTGTCGACCGCGTTGTGCCGGCCCACGTCCTCCCGCACGTCGAGCAGGTTCCCCTCCTCGTCGAAGAGCGCGGCCGCGTGCAGGCCCCCGGTCCGGTCGAAGACCCGTTGGCGGTCGCGCAGCCGGTCGGGGAGCGACGCGAGCACCTCTGGTTCGAGCCGGACCGGGGGAGTGTCGGAGATCGGGAACCGGGCCGTCGTGCGCACCGCGTCGAGGCTCGCCTTGCCGCACAGCCCGCACGAGGACGTCGTGTACACGTTCCGCTCCAGCGTGATGTCCGGCAGGACGACACCCGGGGCGGTCCGCACGTCCACCACGTTGTACGTGTTGGATCCGTCCTGCGTGGCGCCCGCGCAGTACACGATGTTCTGGAGTTCCGCGGCGGCGCCCAGCACCCCCTCGCTCACCAGGAAGCCCGCCGCGAGCGCGAAGTCGTCTCCCGGGGTGCGCATCGTGATGGCGAGCGGCTTCCCGTTCAGCCGGATCTCCAGCGGCTCCTCGGCGACCAGGGTGTCCGGCCGCGACGACACGTGGCCGTCCCGGACGCGGATCACCTTGCGCCGCTGCGTGACTCGTCCCATGTCCCGATCAGTCCCGGTTCTGTACGTGCTGGTAGCCGAAGCGGCCCTTGATGCAGAGGTTGCCGTGGGTCACCGGATTGTCGTGCGGGGAGGTGACCTTGACGATCTCATTGTCCTGGACGTGGAGGGTGAGGTTGCAGCCGACGCCGCAGTAGGCGCACACCGTCGTGGTCTCCGTCTGCGCCGCCTCGTTCCACGTCCCGGCGGCCCGCATGTCGAACTCGGACTTGAAGGACAGCGCGCCCGTCGGGCACACCTCGACGCAGTTGCCGCAGTACACGCACGCCGAGTCGGTGAGCGGGGCGTCGTGCTCGACGGCGATCCGCGCGTCGAAGCCGCGGCCCGCGACCGCGATGGCGAACGTGTTCTGCCACTGGTCGCCGCACGCGTCCACGCACTTGTAGCAGAGGATGCATTTGTCGTAGTCGCGGACGTAGAGGTCGTTGTCGACGCGCGGTTCCTCGCCGAGCCGCTCCGCGTCCGGGCCGAACCGGTCCGGCTTGGCGTCGTACTCCGCGATCCACTCCTCGATCCGCGGTGTCGTCGACAAGTCGACGGAGGACGCGAGGAGTTCGATGACGACCTTGCGGCTGTGCCGGGCCCGCTCGGTGTCCGTGCGCACCTCCATGCCCGGCTCGGCCTTGCGCGAGCAGGCCGGCACCAGGGTGCGCGAGCCCTCGACCTCGACGACACACACCCGGCAGGCGTTCTTCGGAGTGAGCGTGTCGCCCTGGCACAGCGTCGGGACGTCCTTGCCCGCGGCCCGGCAGGCGTCGAGGATCGTCGACCCCTCCGGCGCCCGCACGGACTCCCCGTCGATCGTGAACTCGAGCAGCCGCCGGGGGATCCCCAGCTCGACAGCGGTCATGACGCGTACGCCCCCAGACGGTCGATCGCGGACTCGATGGCGTTCCAGGCGGTCTGCCCGAGACCGCAGATGGAGGCGTCCCGCATGGTGCGGCCCACCTCGCGCAGCAGGGCGATGTCGTCGTCGGCCGCGATGCCCTCGCGCGCCGCGATCCGTTCCAGGGCCTCCTGCTGCCGCACGGTCCCGACCCGGCACGGCACGCACTGCCCGCAGGACTCCTCGCGGAAGAACTGCGCGATGCGCAACAGGATCCGGGGCAGCGGCAGCGTGTCGTCGAAGGTCATGACGACTCCCGAGCCGAGCGTCGTGCCGGCCTCGCGCGTCCCCTCGAACGTCAGCGGGATGTCCAGCTCGTCGGGCCGCACGAAGCCGCCCGCCGCGCCGCCGAGCAGGATCGCCCTCAGCGGGTTCGGGGTGCCGGCGAGGGCGAGCAGGTCGCCGAGCGTGGCGCCGAAGGGCAGTTCGTAGACGCCGGGCCGCTCGACGGCGCCGGACACGCAGAACAGCTTCGGCCCCGTGGACCGTCCGGTGCCGACGGCCGCGTACGCCGGGGCGCCCAGGGTGAGGATCGGCAGGACGTTGACGAGCGTCTCGACGTTGTTCGCGGCGGTCGGCTTGCCGAACAGGCCCTTCTCGACGGGGAACGGCGGCTTGGAGCGCGGCTCGCCGCGATACCCCTCGATGGACTGGAAGAGGGCCGTCTCCTCGCCGCAGATGTACGCGCCCGCCCCGCGCCGGATCTCGATGTCGAAGGAGAAGCCCTGGCCGAGGATGTCGTCCCCCAACAGACCGCGCGCGCGGGCCTGTTCGATGGCGTGGCTCATCCGGGCGAGCGCGGTCGGGTACTCGCCGCGCAGGTAGAGGTAGCCGTGGTGGGCGCCGGTGGCGTACGCGGCGATCGTCATCGACTCGACGAGCGCGTACGGGTCGCCCTCCATCACCACCCGGTCCTTGAAGGTGCCGGGCTCCGACTCGTCGGCGTTGCACACGAGGTAGTGCGGCCCGTCCGGCTGCGCGGCGGTCGCCTGCCACTTCCGCCCGGTCGGGAACGCGGCCCCGCCCCGCCCCACGAGCCCCGCGTCGGTCACCTCCCGGATCACCCCGGCGGGCCCGAGCGCGAACGCCCGCCGCAGGGCGGCGTATCCGCCGTGGGCGCGGTAGTCGTCGAGCGAGGCGGGGTCGACGGTACCGATGCGGCGGAGCAACACGAGGTCGGGCGAGCCGAGTTGGGGAACAGCCTGACCCGCCTCCGCATGTTCAAGCCCCTCCGGCGATCGAGGAGCGGGGTCCGGGGCCAAGCCCCGGAACGGTGCCAGAGGCGTGGCCGACGCCGAAGCCCCGGCCCGCACGAGAAGCGCCGCCGGCGCCCGCTCGCACATCCCGAGACAAGGCGACTCCTCCACATGCACCCCGGGCACGTCCGGCAGACCGCCGGAGGCCCCCGCACAGGCCAGATCCGTGCACACGTGCAGCACCGCGGAAGGACGCGGCCGCATCGAGAACATGGAGTAGAACGTGGCCACCCCGTACGCCTCCGCGGGCGGCACCGTGAGCCGCCGGCACAGATACGCGAGGGCTCCCTCGCTGATCCAGCCGACGCGGTCGTTGATCGCGTGCAGCCCCGGCAACAGCTGATCCCGCCGGTCCCGGGCGGCCCGCCCCCCACGCGCCCAGCGCAGATCGGCGTCCGACCGGTCCACCCACTCACCGGCGGGCGCCTCCCACGCGGACTCCGGCGGCCCGAGCAGCGCGTCGACCGCCGCCCGTTCCTCGTCCGTCGGCTTGCTGTCACCGAAGCGCAGATCCACGATTGCCTCAGCCCCTCACCGTCAGCTTCTCGGCGTTCTCGATCTTTTCGATCTTCTCGATCCGGATGGCCGACGCCTTGAACTCCGCCGTCCCGGCGATCGGGCAGTTCGCCTCGATCGTCAGCACGTTGGTGTCCACCTCGTCGGGGAAGTGCATGGTCATGAACGCGAGCCCGGGGCGCAGCCCCGGATCGACCCACACCGGCGCGGTCACGGTCCCGCGCCGCGAGGACACCCGGACCTCCTCGCCGACCACGACCCCGTACCGCTCGGCGTCCTCCGGGCACAGCTCCACGTACTCACCGCGCCGCAGCGGCGACGCGAACCCGCTGCTCTGCACCCCCGTGTTGTACGAGTCGAGGCGGCGGCCCGTGGTGAGCCGGATCGGGTACGACTCGTCGGTCAGGTCGACCGGCGGATCGTGCTGGACCAGGCCGAACGGCGCGAGCCGCCCGCGCCGCGCCGGATCGCTCTCCCACAGCCGGCCGTGCAGGTACGGGGATGGCAACTCCTCGGTGTCCGGGCACGGCCACTGCAGGCCCTGGTGCTCGGCGAGCCGGTCGTAGGTCATCCCGAAGTGGTCGGGGGACAGGGACCGCAGCTCGTTCCACACCGTCTCCGCGTCCGGGTACTTCCAGTCGTGACCGAGCCGCCCCGCGACCTCGCAGATGATGTCGATGTCCTCGCGGGCCTCGCCCGGCGGGGTGAGCGCGGCCCGCACCCGCTGCACGCGCCGCTCGCTGTTGGTGGTGGTGCCCTCGGTCTCGGCCCAGGAGGCGGTCGCGGGCAGCACCACGTCGGCGAGTTCGGCGGTCTTCGTCAGGAAGATGTCCTGGACGACCAGGTGGTCGAGGGCGGACAGGCGCCGTACGGCCTGTTCGCTGTCGGCCTCGGACTGCGCCGGATTCTCGCCGACGCAGTACACGGCGTGCAGCGAACCCTCCTCCATGGCCTCGAACATGTCGGTGAGCGTCATGCCGTAGCGCGCCGGGATGACCGTCTCCCATGCTTTCTCGAACTTGAGCCGCAGCCCGTCGTCGAGCAGGTCCTGGAAGCCGGGCAGCCGGTTGGGGATGGCGCCCATGTCGCCGCCGCCCTGCACGTTGTTCTGCCCGCGCAGCGGCTGCACGCCCGCGCCGTACCGGCCGACGTGCCCGGTGAGCAGGGCGAGGTTGATGAGCGCCCGGACGTTGTCGGTCCCGTTGTGGTGCTCGGTGATGCCGAGGGTCCAGCACAACTGGGCCCGCTCGGCGGTCGCGTAGGCGTGGGCGAGCTGCCTGATCGCGGCGGCTGGGACGCCCGTGACCTTCTCGGCGAGCGACAGCGTCCACGGTTCGACGAGCGCCTCGAACTCCTCGAAGCCGGTCGTCGCGCGCTCCACGAAGGCCTTGTTGTGCAGATCGGCCGCGATGATCTCGCGGGCCACGGCGTGCGCGAGCGGGATGTCGGTCCCCACGTTCAGGCCGAGCCAGCTCTCCGCCCACTCCGCGGTCGAGGTGCGGCGCGGATCGACGGCGTACATCCGCGCCCCGTTCCGTATCCCCCGCAGCACGTGCTGGAAGAAGATCGGGTGCGCGAAGCGGGCGTTGGACCCCCACATCAGGATCAGATCGGTGTGCTCGACCTCCTCGTACGAGGACGTGCCCCCGCCCGAACCGAACACCGCGGAGAGTCCGGCGACGCTCGGGGCGTGGCACGTACGGTTGCAGGAGTCGACGTTGTTGGTGCCCATGACGACGCGGGTGAACTTCTGCGCCACGAAGTTCATCTCGTTCGTCGCGCGGGAGCAGGACAGCATCGCGAAGGCGTCCGGGCCGTGCGCGGCGCGGGTGCGGGCGAAACCGCCGGCCGCCGCGTCGAGCGCCTCGTCCCAGGTCGCGGTCCTGAAGGGCGAGGTGCGGTCGCCGGGCACCTCCCGCACCAGGGGGCGGGTGAGCCGGGTGTAGGTCTTCGGGGTGCGGTCGCGCCGCTTCTGCTTCATGCGGCGTCCCTCCTCATACCGTGGGCGAGCAGGTCCGAGAGGGCGTGCACGGTGCGCAGGGTCGGCACCTCGACGCCCGTGATGTCCGCCAGCTCCACCACCGCGGCGAGCAGCACGTCGAGCTCCAGCGGCTTGCCGCGCTCCAGGTCCTGGAGCGTGGAGGTGCGGTGGTCGCCGACGCGCTCGGCGCCGGCGAGGCGGCGCTCCACCGAGATGTCGGGCTTGCAGCCGAGGGCCCCGGCGACGGCGAGCGTCTCGGTCATCATGATCTCGATGACCCTGCGGGTGCCGCCGTGCAGGCACATCTGCCGCATCGTGGCCCGCACGAGCGCGCTGATGGGGTTGAACGAGATGTTGCCGAGCAGCTTGATCCAGATGTCGGCGCGCAGATCCGGCTCGACGGGACACTTGAGCCCGCCGGCCTTCATCGCCTCGCTGAACTCGGTGCAGCGCGCCGAGACGGTCCGGTCCGGCTCCCCGATGGAGAACCGGGTGCCTTCCAGGTGGCGCACGATCCCCGGGCCCTCCAGCTCGGTCGCCGCGTAGACGACACAGCCGACGGCCCGCTCGGGCGCGAGCACGGCGCTGACCGCGCCGCCGGGGTCGACGCTCTCCAGACGGTGCCCGTCGTGGGGCCCGCCGTGCCCGTGGAAGTACCACCACGGGATGCCGTTCTGCGCGGCGATCACCGAGGTGCCCTCGTGCAGCAGCGGCTCGATGAGCGGCCCGCACGCCGCGTACGAGTTCGCCTTGAGGCCGAGGAAGACGTGGTCGACGGGGCCGATGTCGGCCGGGTCGTCGGTGGCGTGCACCCGTGCGGTGAAGTCACCGCGCGGGCTGAGGACCCGCACGCCGTCGCGCCTCATGGCCGCGAGGTGCGGTCCACGGGCGACGAGATGGACGTCGGCGCCGGCCCGGTGCAGAGCGGCTCCGACATACGCGCCGATCGCACCGGCGCCGAGGACTGCGACTTTCACTGGAGCTCCGTTCGTCGAGGGTGCCGGATACGCCCCGCTCGCACGGGCAGTGGCGGTCCGGGAAGCACGGAGGACCGTTGAACGGTCGATGGAATATTGTCTACAGTATGGAAGTTGGGTCGACAAGGGTCCGCGCACCGACCGGTTCCCGCACCCGCCCCGCGTCGGGGTGAGGCCCACCCCGACCGGCACAAAAGGTGCACACGCGTTCGCCGGGTGACCGGGTGGAACTCTCCAACAGGTGCGCCCCAATCCTGTCGCTTTACGTCACCTCGTACTCGTCAGTCGCTGACCAGACTGGAGGGCCCACCGATCGGCCAAGGGGGCCCCATGAACGGTTCACGCATCGTCGGCATCGGCCATTACCAGCCCGCGCGCGTCCTCACGAACGAGGACCTCGCGGAGATGGTCGACACCGACGACGAGTGGATCCGCTCGCGCGTCGGCATCCGCACCCGGCACATCGGGGGCCCCGACGAGCCCGTCGACGAGCTGGCCGCGGGCGCCGCCGCCAAGGCGCTCGCCGCCGCGGGCCTGACGGCCGACGCGATCGACCTGGTCGTCGTCGCCACGTCCACGGCGACCGACCGCTCCCCGAACACGGCCGCGCGCGTCGCCCGCCGGCTCGGGATCCCGTCCCCGGCCGCCCTCGACCTGAACGTCGTGTGCGCCGGCTTCACCCACGCCCTGGCCACCGCCGACCACACCCTGCGGGCCGGCGCCGCCACCCGCGCCCTCGTGATCGGCGCCGACAAGATGTCCGCCGTCGTCGACTGGAGCGACCGTTCCACCTGCGTCCTCGTCGGTGACGGCGCGGGCGCCGTGGTCGTCGAGACCTGCGCCGACGGTCAGGAGCCCGGCATCGGCCCCGTCCTGTGGGGCTCGGTCCCCGAGATGGGCAACGCGGTCCGCATCGAGGGCGAACCCCCGCGCTTCGCCCAGGAGGGCCAGTCCGTCTACCGCTGGGCCACCCGGCAGCTGCCCCCGCTCGCCCGCGAGGCCTGCGCCAAGGCGGGGCTCGACCCGGCCGACCTCGGCGCCGTCGTCCTGCACCAGGCCAATCTGCGCATCATCGAGCCGCTCGCCGAGAAGATCGGCGCGGTGAACGCCGTGGTCGCCCGCGACGTCGTCGACTCCGGGAACACCTCGGCCGCCAGCATCCCGATGGCCCTGTCCAAGCTGGTGGAGCGCGGGGAACTCGTCAGCGGACAGCCCGCCCTGCTCTTCGGCTTCGGCGGGAACCTCTCGTACGCGGGCCAGGTCGTGCGCTGCCCCTGAGGCGGGACGCCCCCGATGTGACGAGCAAGACTCCCCATGGCGCTGGCGATTGTGCTCGGTAGACTGTATTCCAAAGACAATCCAGTCCGACGAGCCATCCCGTGTCGTGTGCGAGGGGGACCCGATGTTGTCCACAGGACTGCCGCAGGGTGCGGTGCCCAAGCTCGAGCGCCCCGGACCGCTGCGCGAGCGCGTCTACGAGGCCCTGCTCGAACTCATCACGACGCGCGCGCTCCAGCCCGGCCAGCACCTGGTCGAGAGCGAGCTCGCCGGGCACCTCGGGGTGTCCCGGCAGCCGGTGCGCGAGGCGCTCCAGCGGCTGAACACGGAGGGCTGGGTCGATCTGCGCCCCGCGCAGGGCGCCTTCGTGCACGAGCCGACCGAAGCCGAGGCGGACCAACTCCTGTCGGTGCGCACGCTGCTGGAGGCGGAGGCCGCCCGCCTCGCCGCGGCCAACGCGGGCAAGACCGGCATCACCGCCCTCGAGGAGCTGTGCGCCCGGGGCGAGCAGGCGGTCGCCGACGGGGACGTGGAGCAGGTCGTCGCGACGAACGCGGCCTTCCACGCCAAGGTCATGGAGCTCGCGGGCAACGTGGTCCTCGCCGAGCTCGCCGGCCAGGTCGACCGCCGCGTGCGCTGGTACTACCAGCCGGTCGCCCGCCAGCGCGGCCGCCAGTCCTGGATCGAGCACCGCGACCTCATCGCGGCGATCTCCGCCCGCGACGAGGCGCGGGCCACCGAGGTCATGCGGGCGCACACCGAGCACACCCGCACGACCTACCACCACCGGGACCGCGACTAGCGCCGGTCCCCGTGCACCATGTCGACGTACTGCTGCGGCAGTTCGTCGAACGACAGCTTCGTGATGCTCATCGGGCCCGAGCTGTACGAGTCCTCGCCCTGGATCAGGCCGTTCTCGTCCACCGGCCACAGCAGCAGCTGCCGGTTCACGATCAGGTAGTCGGCGGACTCGTCGTCCACCGGGAAACCGAGCTGCGCCGCGTACGAGCCGGGGTAGACCTGCTTCAGGTTCCCCTCGGTGACCAGGCAGTGGTCGTCCAGGACGAGGCGCTCGATCTCGTACTCGAGGACATTGCTCCGCGAGGCGACGAATGCGGCGTAGTACGTGCGCACGCCGTCCGTGGTCTTCGGGCCGATGTCCTTGCCGGCGGACCAGAAGTGGTAGTCCGGCGCGGGGGACAGGGTGGCCATCAGGCGGTCGAGGTCCGGCTCGGCCTCGGCCTTCATGTGCTCGATCACCGCACTCAGCACCACACGGTGCCGCTCGTCCTTCGTGGCGGCGAGACGCTCCTCGAGCGGGGCCCAGGTGCGCTGCGAATCGATGACGGCCATAGGGCGGTTCCTCTTCTGGAGAAGGGCTCTGGGGGAGTTCGGGAGAAGGGCTCTGTGGGTGGAGCCGATTCTGCTCAGCGCGCCCCGGCACGGACAGCAGACGGCCGTCGGCGGATGGGCGGGCGACGGCCGACTCCTGTCGGGTGCCGCCGGGCCTACGCCGTGTCGCCCGCCGCTTCGCCCGTCCCGCCGTCCGCCCTCGTCCCTCCGTCCACGGCCGCGCCTTCCGCGGCCGCGCCTTCCGCCGCCGCCAGCTCCGCCGAGGACAGGGCCATCCGCCGCATCATCAGCACCAGCGTCGCCACGAACCGGTCGATCGAGTTCCCGAGGTCCCAGTCCGTCTCCGCCTCCACCCGGGCCAGCCGGCTCGCCACCGTGCTGTGGTGCACGTGGAGTTCGGCGGCGGTCCGGCGCAGCGAGCCGTAGACGCAGAACGCCTCCAGCGTGTCCACGTCCTGGGCGCCCGTCGCCGTCGCCGCCAGCGCGTTGATGTGCGCGATGCCGCGCGCCCCGAGCAGCCGGCCCGGCGGCACGTCGGCCAGCAGATCGAGCGGCCCGAGCCGGCCGAACGCCACCGCCCGCCGCCCGTACACCGTCGACGACGCGAAACGCAGCGCACGCCGCGCCTGCGCCCACGAGGTCGGCGCCGCGTACACGCTCATCCGCTCGCCGACGCCGATCCAGGGCCCGCGGGCACGCCCTTGCGCGGGGCGCGGCGGCGCGGGGACCGCGTCCGCGAGCGCCGAGTGCAGGGCGTCGCACAGGGTGCGGTCCTCGACCGGGGTCTGCGTGAGCACCGCGGTCAGCCCGTCGATCGGAGCCGAGCGGACGAGCCGCCCCGGGCAGAGCCGCTCGATCAGTTCGAGCACGGGGCCGACCCGGTCCGCGTACAGCGCCAGGACCCGTACGTCCCGGCCCGGGTCCAGGCCCGACAGCTCCACGGCGCGGCCCCGGTCGGTGCGCTGCTCGGTGTCGGAGAGCAGGACCTCCACCAGAGCCGGGTCGCCCAGGTGCAGATCGGAGCGGGACGGCGTGCGGACCTCCAGCATGCGCAGCGTGTGCGACAGCCGGTCCAGGAGGACGGGGTCCAGGGGGTGCGCGGGGCCCGTGCGTTCCAGCCAGACCTCCCGGTCCCCGGCGGGCATTCCCCCGGGCTGCCCGCCGGGCCGGTCGCCCTGCGGGCCGCGGCGGACGACGGCACCCGAGGCCAGCCGGGCGCCGACGCCGCACTGCGCGAGCGCGGCCGCCCGCCGTACGACGGTGTCCGCGTCGGCCGCCGACTCCCCGAGCCCGTCGAAGTACGCGACGATCCGCATCATCGCGTCGGGACCCGGCCCGAGCCCGGTCATCCGCAGCTGCTCGTGCTCCATCCCCGCAGCGTAATGAGGTGACGGCGGTCCGGAACAGAGATCGTCGGCGCCCCGTGAACAGGAGCCGCCGCACCGGGCTTTGTCCTGTGACTGGAGAAAGTCGTGGGTGATTCCTGCGCAACTTCTTCCCACACCCGGCAGGCGCTGCTACGTTCACCGTCGAAAGCAAGGCCACTGGAGCCCGAAGAGGCGGGGAGGGGCACGTGAGACGCATGACGGCTCGACCCGCGAACGCGCATCAGGCGCGCCTGCTGCGACTGCTGCGCGACGGAGGGCCCAACTCCCGGGCCCAGCTCGGTGATCAGATCGACCTCTCCCGGTCGAAGCTGGCCGTCGAGGTGGACCGGCTCCTGGAGACCGGACTCGTGGTCGCCGACGGACTCGCCGCCTCGCGCGGCGGCCGCCGCTCCCACAACATCCGGCTCGCTCCCGAACTCCGCTTCCTCGGCGTCGACATCGGCGCGACCTCGGTCGACGTCGCCGTCACCAACGCCGAGCTGGAGGTCCTCGGGCACATCACCCAGCCCATGGACGTGCGGGAGGGGCCGGTCGCGGTCTTCGAGCAAGTCCTCGCCATGGCTGCCAAGTTGAAGGCGTCCGGACTCGCCGAGGGGTTCGACGGAGCGGGCATCGGAGTGCCCGGCCCCGTCCGCTTCCCCGAGGGCGTGCCCGTCGCGCCGCCGATCATGCCCGGCTGGGACGGCTTCCCGGTCCGCGAGGCGCTCAGTCAGGAACTGGGCTGCCCCGTCATGGTCGACAACGACGTGAACCTCATGGCGATGGGGGAGCAGCATGCGGGCGTGGCCCGCCAGGCGCGCGACTTCCTCTGCGTCAAGATCGGCACCGGTATCGGCTGCGGGATCGTCGTCGGCGGTGAGGTCTACCGCGGGACGACCGGTTCGGCCGGCGACATCGGACACATCCAGGTCGAGCCCGACGGCAGGCCCTGCGCCTGCGGCAACAAGGGCTGCCTGGAGGCGTACTTCAGCGGCGCGGCACTCGCCCGCGACGCCGAGGACGCCGCACGGGACGGCCGCTCGCCCGAGCTCGCCGGACGACTGGAGTCGGCCGGGAAGCTCAGCGCGGCGGACGTCGCGGTGGCCGCCGCGGCCGGCGACGCCACCGCCCTCGACCTGATCCGCGAGGGCGGCAACCGCACCGGCCAGGTCATCGCGTCCCTCGTCAGCTTCTTCAACCCCGGCCTCGTCGTCATCGGCGGCGGGGTCACCGGCCTCGGCCACACGCTGCTCGCCGCCCTGCGCACCCAGGTCTACCGCCAGTCGCTGCCCCTGGCGACCGGCAACCTGCCCATCGTCCTGGGAGAGCTCGGCCCCACCGCCGGAGTCATCGGCGGAGCCCGCCTCATCAGCGACCACCTGTTCTCACCCGCGTAGCCCCTCCCGGGGCTCAGCACGCCACGCCCGGGCGGACGCCGCCGCCCGGCTCCGGAACAGCGCCACCCGCACCCGTGGGAACCCTCGTGTTCCCGCAGCATGCACACGTGTCACCAAGCGCCGCCGCACGCCCTTTCCCCGCGCCCTTCGAGGCCTTCGCTCTCCGACGCAGCACAGTGCTCCGCTCCGCCCTGCCCGAAAACAGACCTCCGCTCAGCCCTGCCCCGAAACCGGCCCGCACCCGTTCACAAGGGAACAGCCATGGCACCTTCGGCATCCGCACCACCGCTGCTCACCATGTCCGGCATCACCAAGTCGTTCCCCGGCGTCCGCGCCCTCGACGGAGTGGACCTGGAGGTCCGGGCCGGCGAGGTGCACTGCCTGCTCGGACAGAACGGCGCGGGCAAGTCCACGCTCATCAAGGTGCTCGCCGGCGCCCACCAGCCCGACGACGGTGCCATCACCTGGGCCGGCGAGACGGTCACCCTGCGCTCCCCGATCGCCGCCATGCGCCTCGGCATCGCCACGATCTACCAGGAACTCGACCTGGTGGAAGGCCTGTCCGTCGCCGAGAACGTCCACCTCGGCCATGAGCCGACCTCCGCCGGCTTCGTCGTACGGGGACGCGAGGCCAAAGCGTCGACGGCCGCCCTGCTCAAACGGCTCGGACACGGCGAGATCGACCCCGGCACCCTCGTCGGCGACCTCTCCGCCGCGCACCAGCAGATCGTCTCCATGGCCCGCGCCCTCTCCCACGACGTCCGGCTCATCGTGATGGACGAGCCCTCCGCGGCGCTCGACCCCGACGAGACCGACAACCTCTTCCGCATCGTCGGCGACCTCACCGCCGACGGCGTCGCCGTCGTCTACATCTCGCACCGCCTGGAGGAGATCCGCCGCATCGGCGACCGCGTCACCGTCCTCAAGGACGGACGTGCCGTGGCCGTCGGCCTCCCCGCGAAGGACACCCCGACCCGCGACGTCGTCTCCCTCATGACGGGCCGCAACGTCGAGTACGTTTTCCCCGACCGGCCCGCCGAAGAGCCGGTCGCGGAACCCGTCCTGACGGTCCGTGACCTCTCCCGCAGCGGCGAGTTCGCCCCGCTCGACCTGGACGTCCGCCCCGGCGAGATCGTCGGCCTCGCCGGTCTGGTCGGCTCCGGCCGCTCCGAGATCCTGGAGACGATCTACGGGGCACGGCGGCCGAGCAGCGGCACGGTCACCGTCGCCGGTACGGCCCTGCGCCCGGGCAGCGTCCGCTCGGCCGTCCGCGCCGGACTCGGGCTCGCCCCCGAGGAACGCAAGGCGCAGGCCCTCCTGATGCTCGAGTCCGTGACCCGGAACGTCTCCGTCTCCTCCATGTCCCGCTTCGCGCACGGCGGCTGGCTGAACCGGGCGGCGGAACGGGACGCGGCGCACCGCGCGACCCGCGACCTCTCCCTGCGCCCCGACGACCCCTCCGTCCCCGTGCGCACCCTCTCCGGCGGCAACCAGCAGAAGGCGGTCCTCGCCCGCTGGCTCCTGCGCGGCTGCAAGGTCCTGCTCCTCGACGAGCCGACCCGCGGCGTCGACGTCGGCGCCCGCGCCGAGCTCTACGCCGTCATCCGCCGCCTCGCCGACGAGGGCCTGGCCGTCCTCCTGGTCTCCAGCGAGGTCCCCGAGGTCCTCGGCCTCGCGGACCGCGTCCTCGTCCTGAGGGAGGGCAAGGTCGTCCACACGTCCCGAGCCCAGTCCCTGACCGAACACGAGGTCCTGGACCTGGTGATGGAAGGGGCTCCGGCATGACGGGCCCGTGGCCGTATCGGTCGGCGGCTCCGCCGCGGGGCGCGACCACAACCGCCGCCGCTGGGCCCTCCAGGGGCGCGGGGAACCGCCCGACCAGCCACGACGCACCGTCACTCGCCGAAGACAGGACGTGCCACGGCGACGGCGAGCGGCGCACCCGCACGAAGACGAACCCGCACCGAAGCAGCTCCCGCCCAGAAAGGACCCCGGCGCGATGACGCACCCCGCCACCCCCGCCCGCCCGGCGGAGCCGAAGCGCGCTACGGCCCCGCACAAGACCCCGCACCGAACCCTCCTGAGAACGGACCTGCGCACCCTCTCCCTCCTGGGCGTCCTCGCCGTCCTCGTCGTCATCGGCGGCGTCACCCAGCCCGACAGCTTCCTGGACACGGACAACGTCCAGCTGATCCTCACCCAGGCCAGCGTCATCGGCGTCGTCACCGTGGGCATGACCTTCGTGATCATCTCCGGCGGCATCGACCTCTCCGTCGGCGCGATCGTCGCCCTGGCCAGCGTCTGGGCCACCACCGTCGCGACGCAGGAGTACGGCTTCGCCGGCATCCTGTTCACCGCGATCGTCGTGGGCGTCGCCTGCGGCCTGGTCAACGGCCTCCTCATCGCGTACGGCGGCATGGTCCCGTTCATCGCCACCCTCGCGATGCTCGCCTCCGGCCGCGGTCTCGCCCTCCAGATCACCGACGGGAAGACGCAGGTCGTCACGGTCGACGGCGTGCTGAGCCTCGGCGAACGGGACTCCTACATCCTCGGCATCCCGCCCCTCGTCCTCGTCTTCGCCGCGGTCACCGTCATCGGCTGGCTCGTCCTCAACCGCACCACCTTCGGCCGCCGCTCCGTCGCGGTCGGCGGCAACGCGGAGGCCGCCCGCCTCGCCGGCATCGACGTACGCCGCCAGCGTCTGTACCTGTACCTGCTGTCCGGCCTGTGCTGCGGCATCGCCGCGTTCCTCCTGATCGTGCTCGCCGGTTCCGGACAGAACACCAACGGCAACCTCTACGAGCTCGACGCCATCGCCGCCGCGATCATCGGCGGCACCCTCCTCACCGGCGGCCGCGGCACCATCGTCGGCTCCGTGCTCGGCGTCCTGATCTTCACCACGATCACCAACATCTTCGCGCTGAACAACCTCCAGAGCGACGTCCAGCAGATCGCCAAGGGCGCGATCATCGTCGCCGCGGTCCTCGTCCAGCGACGTGACGCCCACTCCACCACCTGACCCCAGCCCACCACCTCTCGTGCCCCGGGAAGGGACGACGCCATGCCAGACATGACGAGCCGCAGAAACATCCTGTTCGGCGCGGCCGCAGCCGTCACCACGGGCGGCCTGCTCACCGCCTGCACCAGCAACGAGCCCAGCGACAAGGGCGGTTCGGGCGGCAAGCCCGCCGACCAGCCGGTCGCCGACGACAAGCCCGGCAAGCAGGTCATTATCGGCTTCGCCGGACCCCAGGCCGACCACGGCTGGCTCAACGCGATCAACGACAACGCCAAGGAGCGGGCGAAGAAGTACTCCGACGTCACCCTGGAGGCGACGGAGGGCTCCAACGACACCGCCGCCCAGATCGGCCAGGTCGAGACCCTTATCAACAAGAAGGTCGACGTCCTCGTCATCCTGCCCGCCGACGGCAAGGCCCTCACCCAGGTCGGCCTCAAGGCCATGCGCGCCGGCATCCCCGTCGTGAACCTGGACCGCATCTTCAACACCCCGCAGGCCTACCGCTGCTGGATCGGCGGCGACAACTACGGCATGGGCCTGAGCGCCGGCAACTACATCGGCGAGCAGCTCAAGGACAAGAAGAACGCGACGGTCGTCGAGCTCGCCGGGCTCGACAACCTGGAACTGACCAAGCAGCGCAGCCAGGGCTTCGACGACGCCCTGAAGAACTACCCGAACATCAAGAAGGTGGCCCGCCAGGCCGCCGACTTCACCGTCGAGTCGGGGCAGGCCAAGATGTCCCAGCTGCTCCAGGCGCAGAAGAAGTTCGACGCCCTGTGGAACCACGACGACGACCAGGGTGTGGGCGCCCTGCGCGCCATCAAGCAGGCGGGACGCGACGACTTCCTGATGGTCGGCGGCGCGGGCGCGCTCTCCGCCATGCAGGCCATCGAGGCCGACGACAGCGTGCTCAAGGCGACCGTCCTGTACCCGCCGACGATGGCCGCGTCCGCGATCGACCTCGCCCGCGCCCTCGGACAGGGCAAGGGGATCGGCGGCATGGCCGAGTTCGAGATCCCCGCGCACGTGACCCTGTACTCGGCCGTCGTCGACAAGAAGAACGTCGGTCAGTACATGCCGACCGGCTTCAGGTGACGGGTGCGGGCACGAGGCACCTGGCGATCACGGCGTGGACGAGGAGGACTTCCGCATGGCAGGCAGCAGCACGGGCCCGACGACGGTCCGGGAAGCGACGGGGGACGGCGGCGGAGAGGGGAGCGGCGCGAGCGGGCACAAGCCCGTGCTCGGCGTCGGCATGGTCGGCTACGCGTTCATGGGCGCCGCCCACTCCCAGGGGTGGCGCACGGTCGGACACGCCTTCGACCTTCCGCTCAGGCCCCGGCTCGCCGCGGTCTGCGGGCGGGACGGACAGGCCGTGCGCGAGGCGGCCGACCGGCTCGGCTGGGCCGCGGCCGAGACCGACTGGCGTGCGCTGATCGCCCGGGACGACGTCGACCTCGTCGACATCTGCACCCCCGGCGACAGCCACGCCGAGATCGCCGTCGCCGCCCTCGAGGCCGGCAAGCACGTGCTGTGCGAGAAGCCCCTCGCCAACACCGTCGAGGAGGCCGAGGCGATGACCGAGGCCGCGCGGGCCGCCGCCGCACGCGGCCAGCTCGCCATGACCGGCTTCAACTACCGGCGGGTCCCGGCCATCGCGCTGGCCCGCCGGATGATCTCCGAGGGCCGCCTCGGCACCCTGCGCCACGTCCGCGTCAGCTACCTCCAGGACTGGCTCGTCGACCCCGCCTTCCCGCTCACCTGGCGCCTGCAGAAGCCGTACGCCGGCTCGGGCGCACTCGGTGACCTGGGGGCGCACGCCGTCGACCTCGCCCAGTTCCTCGCGGGGGAGCCCGTCGCCGGGGTCTCCGCGCTCACCGAGACCTTCGTCAAGGAACGCCCGCTGCCGGCCGGCGCCACCTCGGGCCTGTCGGCGACCGGCGCCGGCGGCGTCGGGCAGGTCACCGTCGACGACGCCGCCGTGTTCACCGGCCGCTTCGCCTCCGGGGCACTCGCCTCCTTCGAGGCGACCCGCTTCGCCTCCGGCCGCAAGAACGCCCTGAAAGTGGAACTCAACGGTGAGCGCGGCTCCCTGGCCTTCGACCTGGAGCGCCTCAACGAGCTGTACTTCCACGACCACACCGAACCCGGCGTCAGCGCCGGCTTCCGCCGCATCCTCGTGACCGAACCCGAGCACCCCTACCTGGAGGGCTGGTGGCCGCCGGGCCACGGCCTCGGCTACGAGCACACCTTCGCGCACCAGGCCCGCGACCTCGTCCACGCGATCGCGGCCCGCACGGCGCCCGCCCCGTCGTTCGCCGACGGGCTCCAGGTGCAGCGCGTCCTCGCCGCCGTGGAGGAGAGCGCGGCGAAGAACTCCGTCTACACCCCCGTACCGGCCTGAGGAGGTCCGCACACCGTGCCACGCCAGTTCACGCTCTTCACCGGACAATGGGCCGACCTGCCGCTCGAGGAAGTCTGCCGCCTGGCCCGCGACTTCGGCTACGACGGACTCGAACTCGCCTGCTGGGGCGACCACTTCGAGGTCGACAAGGCCCTCACCGACCCGTCCTACCTGGACTCCCGCCACGCCCTGCTCGACAAGTACGGGCTCAAGTGCTGGGCCATCTCCAACCACCTGGTCGGCCAGGCCGTCTGCGACGCCATCATCGACGAACGGCACCAGGGCATCCTGCCGGCCCGCATCTGGGGCGACGGGGACGCCGAAGGCGTCCGGCAGCGGGCCGCCGCCGAGATCAAGGACACGGCGCGCGCCGCCGCGGCCTTCGGCGTCGACACCGTCATCGGCTTCACCGGATCGTCGATCTGGCATCTCGTCGCCATGTTCCCCCCGGCCCCCGAGTCGATGATCGAGCGCGGCTACGAGGACTTCGCCGAGCGGTGGAACCCGATCCTCGACGTGTTCGACGCGGAAGGCGTCCGCTTCGCCCACGAGGTCCACCCCAGCGAGATCGCCTACGACTACTGGACCACGCACAAGGCGCTCGAAGCGGTCGGTCACCGGCCCGCGTTCGGCCTCAACTTCGACCCCTCGCACTTCGTGTGGCAGGACCTGGACCCGGTCGGCTTCCTGTGGGACTTCCGGGACCGCATCTACCACGTCGACTGCAAGGAGGCCCGGCGCCGCCTCGACGGCCGCAACGGCCGCCTCGGCTCCCACCTGCCCTGGGGCGACCCGCGCCGCGGCTGGGACTTCGTCTCGGCCGGACACGGGGACGTGCCCTGGGAGGACGTCTTCCGCATGCTGCGCTCCATCGACTACACGGGGCCGGTCTCCGTGGAGTGGGAGGACGCCGGCATGGACCGCCTGCAAGGGGCCCCCGAGGCCCTGCGCAGCCTGAAGGCTTTCGACTTCGAACCGCCCACCGCGTCCTTCGACGCTGCCTTCAACAGCTGACCGACCCGGCACCCGGCGAGCAATCGCCACGGGGGGAGGGACCGGCACCGCACGCCGGTCCCTGATCCGGGCTGCCCAGAACCGGCTTTGTCCTGTGATGGGAGAAAGCTCAACCAACAGTGGCGCAAGGGGTGTTCGCCCCGGACAAACGCCGCTACGGTCCCAGACGTGTCCCCGCAGTCGCCCCGAGCACTCCGGGACACCCGCACCTCCGGGGTGACGGCGCACCCCGGCGCCCGCACCGCACGTCCGAGCACCCGTTCCGTACGGCCCACCCGTTCCCGGAGGGACTTCGTGCACAGAACCCGATCCAGAAGCAGCGGAGCCTTGCGTCGCCCCCGACTCCGCACCGCCCTCGCCCTGCTCACCGGCACCCTGCTCGCCGTGGGCACCCCGACGCTGACGGCCGTCGCGGCCGAGCCCGCGGACAACACCGCCCCGGCTGCCTCGGCCGGCGGGGCCGCCTCGACCGCCGCGGCCGCCGAGGGCCAGTTCCAGCAGGTCCCCCTGGCCAAGGGCGAGCCCGAGATGGGCGAGCCGATGTCGCTCGCCGTACTGCCCGACCGCAGCGTCCTGCACACCGCCCGCGACGGCACGCTCCGCCTCACCGACCAGGGCGGCGTCACCAAGGTCGCCGGCAAGATCCCCGTCTACAACCACGACGAGGAGGGCCTGCAGGGCGTCGGCATCGACCCCGACTTCAAGAACAACCGGGCCGTCTACCTCTACTACGCGCCGCCGCTCGACACCCCCGCCGGTGACGCCCCGGAGACCGGGACCGCCGAGGACTTCAAGAAGTTCGACGGCGTCAACCGCCTGTCCCGCTTCGTCCTCAACAGCAACGGCACCCTCGACATGGCCAGCGAGAAGAAGGTCATCGACGTCGCCGCGTCCCGCGGCATCTGCTGCCACGTCGGCGGTGACATCGACTTCGACGCGCAGGGCAACCTGTACCTGTCGACCGGCGACGACTCCAACCCCTTCGCCTCCGACGGCTTCACCCCGATCGACGAACGCCCGGACCGCAACCCCGCGTTCGACGCCCGCCGCTCCGCCGGCAACACCAACGACCTGCGCGGCAAGATCCTGCGCATCAAGGTGGCCGAGGACGGCTCGTACACGGTCCCCGAGGGCAACCTCTTCGCCCCCGGCACCGAGAAGACCCGCCCCGAGATCTACGCGATGGGCTTCCGCAACCCGTTCCGGATGAGCGTCGACGACAAGACCGGCACCGTCTACGTCGGCGACTACGGCCCCGACGCGGGCGCCGCCGACCCGAAGCGCGGCCCGGGCGGCCAGGTCGAGTTCGCCAAGGTCACCAAGGCCGCCAACTTCGGCTGGCCGTTCTGCACCGGGAACAACGACCCGTACGTCGACTACGACTTCGCCACCAAGGAGTCCGGCGAGACCTTCGACTGCGCCGCGCCGAAGAACACCTCGCCGCACAACACGGGCCTCGTCGACCTGCCGCCCGCGCAGGCCGCGTGGATCCCGTACGACGGCGGCTCCGTGCCCGAGTTCGGCTCCGGCTCCGAGTCCCCGATGGGGGGCCCGGTCTACCGCTACGACCCGAACCTCGACTCCAAGGTGAAGTTCCCCGAGGCCTACGACGGGGACTTCTTCGCCGGTGAGTTCGGCCGCCGCTGGATCAAGCGGATCGAGCAGAACGAGGACGGCACGGTCGCGAAGATCAACGACTTCCCGTGGACCGGCACCCAGATCATGGACATGGAGTTCGGCCCCGACGGCGCGCTCTACGTCCTCGACTACGGCGTCTCCTGGTTCCAGGGCGACGAGAACTCGGCCCTGTACCGCATCGAGAACGCCGCCGACGGCTTCTCCCCGATCGCCGAGGTCAAGGCGGACCGGACCTCCGGCGCGGCCGGCATGAAGGTCGCCTTCACCGGCACCGCCAAGGACGCCGACTCGCCGAACCTGACCTACAGCTGGGACTTCGGCGACGGCACCAAGGGCGAGGGCCTCACCCCGACCCACCAGTACAAGAAGATCGGCACCTACACCGCGACCTTCACAGCCAAGGACCCCGAAGGCAACACGGGCAACGCCAGCACCCGGATCGTCGTCGGCAACACCGAGCCCAAGGTTAAGATCGACCTCCCGGCCAACGGCACCCTCGCCAAGCTCGGAGACCCCGTCCCCTTCAAGGTGACCGTCACCGACCCCGAGGAGCAGATCGACTGCTCCAAGGTCAAGGTCGCCTACAGCCTCGGCCACGACTCCCACGCCCACGAGCTCACCAGCGAGATGGGCTGCACCGGCACCCTGAAGCCGCCCGCCGGTGACGGCGGACACGACCCCAACGCCAACATCTACGGCGTCGTCGGCGCCGGCTACACCGACAAGGGGGCCAACGGCCAGGAGGCGCTCACCGGCACCGCCCGCGCCGTCGTGCAGCCGCCGCACCGCCAGGCCGAGCACTACAGCAAGCAGCAGGGCACCACCCAGCAGAGCAAGACGGAGGCCGAAGGCGGCAAGACCGTCGGCGACATCCACAACGGCGACTGGATCTCCTTCACGCCCTACAACCTCACCGGCGTCAAGAAGCTCACCGCCCGCGTCTCCTCCGGCGGCGCCGGCGGCATCCTCGAGGTGCGCACCGGCTCCGCGACCGGACCCCTCCTGGGCTCCACCACCGTCCCCGTCACCGGCGGCTGGGCGAACTTCCAGAACGTCGACGTAGCCCTGACGAAGGTCCCGACGAAGACCACCGACCTCTACCTCGTCTTCAAGGGCGGCACCGGAGCCCTCTACGACTTGGACTCCTTCGAGCTCTCCACCCAGGCCCCCGCGAAGGACGCCAAGCGGGTCCTGGTCTTCTCCAAGACCGCCGGCTTCCGCCACGACGCCATCCCGGACGGCATCGCCGCCCTCAAGGAACTCGGCGCGGGCAGCGACATGACCGTCGACGCCACGGAGAACGCCGCCCAGTTCACCCCCGACAACCTCGCCCGCTACGACGCCGTCGTCTTCCTCTCCACCACCGGCGACGTCCTGAACGACACCCAGCAGAAGGCCTTCGAGGACTACATCGCCGACGGCGGCGGCTACATGGGCATCCACGCCGCCGCCGACACCGAGTACGACTGGCCGTACTACGGCAACCTCGTCGGCGCCTGGTTCGACTCCCACCCGGCCATCCAGAAGGCCACCGTCCGCGTCGAGGACCGGGACAACCCGGCCACCAAGCACCTCGACGCCACCTGGGAGCGCACCGACGAGCTGTACAACTACCGCAGCAACCCGCGCGGCAAGGTCCACGTCCTCGCCTCGCTGGACGAGACGACCTACCAGGGCGGCACCATGAAGGGCGACCACCCGATCGCCTGGTGCCAGAACTACGGCGGCGGCCGCTCCTTCTACACCGGCCTCGGCCACACCAAGGAGTCCTACGCCGACGACGCCTACCGCAAGCACCTCCTCGGCGGCCTGAAGTACGCCACCGGCCAGACCGCGGCGGACTGCAAGCCGGACAAGGGCTACCGGCCGATCTTCAACGGCCAGACCCTGGACGGCTGGAAGCAGGCCGGCCCCGGCGGGTTCGACATCAAGGACGGCACGCTCGCGTCCAACGGCGGCATGGGCCTGCTCTGGTACCAGGCCCACGAGCTCTCGTCGTACTCCCTCAAGCTCGACTGGAAGATGCAGGGCGACGACAACTCCGGCGTCTTCGTGGGCTTCCCCGCCTCCGACGACCCCTGGTCCGCCGTGAACAAGGGCTACGAGGTCCAGATCGACGCCACGGACGCGCCCGACCGCACCACCGGGTCCGTCTACACGTTCAAGGCGGCGGACATCGAGGCCCGTGACGCGGCCCTCAAGCCGCCCGGCGAGTGGAACTCCTACGAGATCCGGGTCCAGGGCGAACGCCTCCAGGTCTTCCTCAACGGAGTCAAGATCAACGACTTCACCAACGAGGACCCCGAGCGCAGCCTCAAGGACGGCTACATCGGCATCCAGAACCACGGTGACGCCGACCATGTCTCCTTCCGCGACATCCAACTCAAGGAACTGAGCGACTAGCCCGCCCCGGCACGCCGGGCCGCTCCCCGAGCGACCCGGCTGCCCCGGAACCGCAGGCCGATCCATCACCACCGGCCCCGGCGGCCGGGCCCGATCCGACCGGCCCGTCCGGTCCGTGTGGCGTGCCTGACCTGCCCGGCCGCGCTCCGGCGAGCGCTGTCGGGTGAGTTCCGGGAAGCCCCGGGGGCCCTGGAGCACCCAGAGCCAACAGGACACGCACGGAACCCAGGCCATCCAGGCCAGCCAGAACGACACGCCGCACCACCGGGCCGGCCCCCGGGCCCTCCGGCCCGGGCCGAAGAACCCGGAGACCCGCCCCCGCGACGGGACCCCGGGCACCCCGAACGGCGGCGGGCGGAGGACGCCGGACCTCCGCCCGCCGTCCCGCCCGGCCACCACCACTCCGGCCACCACCCCCGGTTCGCGTTCGACAAGGAGGCTGCCCATGTCCACCGAACCGTCCTCCACCACCCCCACCGCCACCGACACCGTCCCCGCCCCGCGCTTCGGCGTCTGGCTCATCGGCGCCCGCGGCTCCGTCGCCACCACCGCTGTCGCCGGCTGCGCCGCCGTCGCCGCCGGACTCCATCCCCCGACCGGCATGGTCACCGAGACCACCCCCTTCACCGACTCCGGGCTCCCGTCCCTCAGCTCACTCGTCTTCGGCGGACACGACACCGTCGACTGCCCGCTCCCCAAACGCGCCGAACACCTCGCCGCCGGCGGCGTCCTGCCCCACGGCCTCCCGTCCGCCGTCCACACCGAACTCACCGCCGCCGACCGCGAGATCCGCCCCGGCGGCCCCCTTCCCGGCCGGGACGACGACCGCACGACCGACGCCCTCATCGACACGTTCGCCGCCGACCTCACCGACTTCGTCCGCCGCGAGAACCTCGCCGGCGCCGTCGTCGTGAACGTCGCCTCCACCGAACCGGCACCCCCCGACGGACACCTCCCCCCGAGCTCCCTCTACGCCGCCGCCGCACTCCGTGCCGGCTGCCCCTACGTCAACTTCACCCCCTCGACGGGCCTCCACCACCCCGCCCTCTCCGAACAAGCCGCCACCGCGCCCGTGCCCCACGCCGGTCGCGACGGCAAGACCGGGCAGACCCTCCTCCGTTCCGTCCTCGGCCCGATGTTCCTTCAGCGCGCCCTCGACGTCCGTGCCTGGTCCGGCACCAACCTCCTCGGCGGAGGCGACGGCGCCGCCCTGGCCGACCCGGCCGCGGCCGCCGCCAAGAACGCGGGCAAGGAACGCGTCCTCGCCGACACCCTCGGCGCCGCCCCCCAGGGCGAGGTCCACATCGACGACGTGCCCGCACTCGGCGACTGGAAGACCGCCTGGGACCACATCGCCTTCGACGGCTTCCTCGGCGCCCGCATGGTGCTGCAGACCACCTGGCAGGGCTGCGACTCCGTCCTCGCCGCCCCTCTCGTCCTCGACCTGGCCCGCCTCCTCCTGCGCGCCCATTCCGTCGGCCTCACCGGCCCCCGCCCCGAACTCGGCTTCTACTTCAAGGACCCCGACCAGGGCGCCTCCTCGTCCCTCGGCGAGCAGTACGCCGCCCTGGTCGACTTCGCGGGTCGCCTGCGAGGCCGGTCATGAGCGCGGCCGACCCCGAGACGACCGGCCGGCGGAACGGACCCCGCAGGCTCGACGCGGCGGACACGGCAGGCACAGCGGATGCGTCCGCGGGGGCAGCCGCAGGGGACTGGGCCGAGGCCCCCGACGCGCGAACCGCGCCCCCTGCCGTGGTGACCGCCGGTGCGGCGACCGACACCGGGTCCACCCCGCACGGCCCCGCCTCCCGACGTGGCGACGCAGACGCACCCGCAGCCACCGGAACCCGAAGCGGACCCCGAAACGGATCCCGAAACGGATCCCGAAACGGATCCCGAAACGGATCCCGCACCGGCCCCCGAACAGGCGCCACCTCCCGCGCCCGAGCCTGGGCCGAACTCCTGCGCCTGCCCGCCCTGTTCACGGTCCCCGGTGACGCCCTCGCCGGCGCCGCCGCCGTCGGAGCCCGCCCGAACCGCCGTACCCTCCTGGCCGTCGCCTCCTCCCTGTGCCTGTACGAGGCCGGCATGGCCCTCAACGACTGGGCGGACCGTGCCGAGGACGCCGTCGACCGCCCCCACCGCCCGATCCCCTCGGGCCGCATCCGCCCCTCCGCGGCACTGGCGGCGGCGGGCGCCTTCACGGCAGCGGGCGTGGGCCTCGCCTTCCGCGCAGGCCGGGCCCCCGGCGCCGTCGCCGGAGCCCTGGCCGCGACGGTCTGGGCGTACGACCTGCGCCTGAAGCACACCCCCGCCGGACCCCTGGCCATGGGCGCGGCCCGCGGCCTCGACCTCTTCCTCGGCGCCTCGGCCACCCGCACCGCCCCTCGGCCGGCGGCCGCATCCCCGGCAGCCCCGGTGCCGCGCGCCGAACCCGGCCGCCGGGCATCGAACGGCACCGCAACACCCCCGCCCACCGCACTCCGGCCCACCGCACCCGGGCAGCGCACTCCGCTCCGCGCCATGCCCACCGCAACCGGCTCGACACAGGGCCGAGCCGCCCGCCGTGCCGCAGACGCGACCACTGCGACCACCGCGACCGCGCGGCCCACCGCCCCGCGCCCGAGCCGTGGCGGATCCACCTCGCCGGCCCCGCTCCGCGCCGCCCTCCCCTCAGCCCTGACCCTCGCCGGCCACACCGTCGCCGTCACGACGGTCTCCCGCAACGAGACCACCGGCGGCCGACCCCAGGTCCCCGCCGCGGCCCTGGCCGCCACCGCGGCCATCGCCGCGCACCTCACCAGACCCCCGGCAGGCCGAGGCGCCGCAGCCCCCCTCGGCCTGCCGGGTCCCACCGCGTACGCGGTCACCACGACCCGGCCCCTCCTCCATGCCGCCCTCAACCCGTCACCACCCCTGACCCAGCGCGCCGTCGGCGCCGGGATCCGCGCGATGATCCCGCTCCAGGCCGCCCTGGCCGCCCGCGCGGGCGCGCCCGGAACCGCCCTGCTCACCGCAGCCCTCGCCCCTCTCGCCCGCCGCTTCTCCCGGAAGGTGAGCGTCACATGACCCTGCGCTGGGGCTACGGAACCAACGGACTCACCGACCTCCGCCTCGACGACGCCCTCGCCCTCCTGGCCGACCTCGGCTACGACGGCGTCGGCCTCACCCTCGACCACATGCACCTCGACCCTCTGCTCCCGGACCTGGCGGCCCGCACCCGCCAGGTCGCCCGGGCCCTGGACCGGTACGGGCTCAAGGCCACCGTCGAGACAGGCGCCCGCTACGTCCTCGACCCGCGCCGCAAACACGGACCCTCCCTCCTCGACCCCGACCCCGACGCCCGCGCCGCCCGCGGCCGGCTCCTCGTACGCGCCGTCCAGGTCGCCGCCGACCTGGGCGCCCACGCCGCGCACTGCTTCAGCGGCATCACCCCGGCCGGCACCGACCGGGACACCGCCTGGAAGCGCCTCTCCGGCGAACTCGCCCCGCTCCTGGAAGCCGCCACCGGCGCCGGCGTGCCCCTGGCCGTCGAACCCGAACCCGGCCATCTCCTCGCCACGCTCGACGACTTCCACCACCTGCGCGGCTTGCTCGGCAGCCCCGACGCTCTTGGCCTCACCCTGGACATCGGCCACTGCCAGTGCCTGGAACCCGCCTCGCCCGCCGACTGCGTCCGCGCGGCGGCGCCCTGGCTGCGCCACGTCCAGATCGAGGACATGCGGCGCGGCGTCCACGAGCACCTCCCGTTCGGCGACGGAGAGATCGACTTCCCGCCGGTCCTCGACGCCCTGGCCGACACCGGATACCAGGGCCTCGTCGTCGTCGAACTCCCGCGCCACTCCCACGCGGGGCCCGAACAGGCCGCCCGATCCCTCCCGTTCCTCCGCGCCGCAGCACGAGGAGGCAGCTCATGAGCAGGACCACCACCGTCACCGCGCTGCGCGCCCACCTCGACGCCGCGCTCACCGAACCCGCCCGCGACTGGCTCGACCAAGCCCTGGCTGCCGCCCGCAGCACTACCGGCACGGCTTCGCAGGCCTGGGAGACCCGGTTCGCCGAGGCCGGGCGCCGCACCGGCCAGGACAACGCCGACGCCACCCGCGTCGTCCTGCTGCACGCCGCAGGCGCCGACACGACCACCCTCCACCGGCTGTACACCGAGGGCACCGCCGCGGAACGCCGTGCCGTCCTGCACGCCCTGCCCCACCTCGTGCCGGGCCCCGAAGGACTGCCTCTCGTCGAGGACGCGCTGCGCACCAACGACACCCGGCTCGTCGCCGCCGCCGTCGGCCCGTACGCCGCCGCGCACCTGCCCGCCCACCACTGGCGGCACGCCGTCCTGAAGTGCCTGTTCACCGGCGTGCCCGTCGACGCAGTCGCCGAACTGCCCAGACGCGCCCACGGCGACGCCGAACTCGCCCGCATGCTGGGCGACTTCGCAGCCGAACGCACAGCCGCCGGCCGGGCCGTCCCCGAGGACCTGCACCGCGTCCTGGCCCTGACCGAGCCCGCACCCCACGACCCGGGCACCGAGGCGAAGGAGTCCTGATGCGCATCTTCGACCCGCACATCCACATGACCTCGCGCACCACCGACGACTACGAGGCCATGTACGCAGCGGGCGTCCGCGCCCTCGTCGAGCCCGCCTTCTGGCTCGGCCAGCCGCGCACCTCGCCCGCCTCCTTCTTCGACTACTTCGACGCGCTCCTCGGCTGGGAACCCTTCCGTGCCGCCCAGTACGGCATCACCCACCACTGCACGATCGCCCTCAACCCCAAAGAGGCCAACGATCCGCGCTGCACCCCCGTCCTCGACGCCCTGCCGCGCTACCTCGTCAAGGACAACGTCGTCGCCGTCGGCGAGATCGGCTACGACTCCATGACCCCGGCCGAGGACACCGCCCTGGCCACCCAGCTCCAACTCGCCGCCGACCACGAACTGCCCGCCCTCGTGCACACCCCGCACCGCGACAAGCTCGCCGGCCTGCGCCGCACGCTCGACGTCGTCCGCGAGTCCGCGCTGCCCGTCGACAGGGTCCTCGTCGACCACCTCAATGAGACCACCGTCAAGGAGGCCAAGGACGCCGGCAGCTGGCTCGGCTTCTCCGTCTATCCCGACACCAAGATGGACGAGGACCGCATGGTCGACATCCTGCGGACCTACGGACCGGAGAAGGTCCTCGTCAACTCCGCCGCCGACTGGGGCAAGAGCGACCCGCTCAAGACCCGCAAGGTCGCCGACGCCATGCTCGCCGCCGGCTTCACCGACGACGACGTCGACCTGGTCCTGTGGCGCAACCCCGTCGCCTTCTACGGACTCAGCGGCCGCCTCCAACTCGACGCACCCGCCCCGCCCGAGGCCACCCACGAGGGCAACTCCATCCTCCGCGGCGGAGCGTGACCCATGCGCTTCCGCCACCCCGACGGCTCGACCGTCCACCTCGCGTACTGCACCAACGTGCACCCCGCCGAGACGCTCGACGGCGTCCTCGCGCAGCTCCGCGACCACTGCGAACCCGTGCGGAAACGCCTGGGCCGCGACCGCCTCGGTATCGGACTCTGGCTCGCAAAGGACGCCGCCCGCGCCCTGATCACCGACCCCGTGGCCCTGCGCGGCCTGCGCACCGAACTCGACCGGCGTGGCCTCGAGGTCGTCACCCTCAACGGCTTCCCCTACGAAGGATTCGGCGCCGAGGAAGTCAAGTACCGCGTCTACAAGCCGGACTGGGCCGACCCCGAACGTCTCGCCCACACCTCCGACCTCGCCCGGCTGCTCGCCAGCCTCCTCCCGGGCGACGTCACCGAAGGCACCGTCTCCACCCTTCCGCTCGCCTGGCGCACCGCCCACGACACCCGGAGCGCCGACACCGCCACCACGGCCCTCACCACCCTCGCCGAACGCCTCGACGCACTCCAGGAACTCACCGGCCGGTCCATCCGCGTCGGCCTGGAACCCGAACCCGGCTGCGTCGTCGAGACCACCGCCGACGCCATCGCACCGCTCACCCGGATCGGCCGGCCCGACCGCATCGGCCTGTGCCTCGACACCTGCCACCTCGCCACCTCCTTCGAAGACCCCGCCACCGCGCTCGACGCCCTCGCCGCCGCCCGCGTACCCGTCGTCAAATCCCAGCTCTCCGCCGCCCTGCACGCCGAACACCCCCACCTCCCCGAAGTCCGCGAAGCACTGGCCGCCTTCGACGAACCCCGCTTCCTGCACCAGACCCGCACCGTCGCCGAGGACACCCTCCACGGCACCGACGACCTCGGCCCCGCGCTCGACGGCGCCGCACTCCCGGACGAGACACCCTGGCGCGCCCACTTCCACGTCCCCCTGCACGCGGCCCCCGCCGCACCCCTCACCTCCACACTCGACGTCCTCCAGGACACGCTGACCCGGCTCGTAGGTGGCGAGCACCCCCGCACCCACCACCTGGAGGTCGAGACCTACACCTGGCAGGCCCTCCCGCCCGAGCTGCGCCCACGGGCCCGCGCCCAGCTCGCCGACGGCATCGCCGCCGAACTCACCCTCGCCCGCGACCTGCTGACCCACCTCGGACTGAAGGAGCTGCCGTGACGGACGCGCACCCCCGGCCGACCCCGCTGCTCGTCCTGGACGTCGTCGGTCTCACCCCCCGCCTCCTCGACCACATGCCGAACCTCAAGGCGCTCGCCGGATCCGGCACCAAGGCTCCGCTCAGCACCGTGCTGCCGGCCGTCACCTGCGCCGCCCAGTCGACCTTCCTCACCGGCACCATGCCCTCCGAACACGGCATCGTCGGCAACGGCTGGTACTTCCGCGAACTCGGCGACGTCCTCCTGTGGCGCCAGCACAACGGCCTCGTGTCCGGCGACAAACTCTGGGACGCGGCCCGCCGGGCGCACCCCGGCTACACCGTCGCCAACATCTGCTGGTGGTACGCCATGGGCGCCGACACCGACATCACCATCACCCCCCGACCCGTCTACTACGCCGACGGCCGCAAGGAACCCGACTGCTACACCCGGCCCCCGGCCCTGCACGACGAACTCACCGACAAACTCGGCACGTTCCCCCTCTTCCACTTCTGGGGCCCCGGCGCCGACATCGTGTCCAGCCAGTGGATCATCGACGCCACCCGGCACGTCATCGACACCCGCGACCCCGACCTGACCCTGTGCTACCTCCCCCACCTCGACTACGACCTGCAGCGCTTCGGCCCCGACGACCCGCGCTCCCACCAGGCCGCCGCCGAGATCGACACGGCCCTCGCCCCGCTCCTCTCCGACGCCCGCGCCGCCGGCCGCACCGTCGTCGCCCTGTCCGAGTACGGCATCACCCGCGTCGAGCGCCCCGTCGACATCAACCGGGCCCTGCGCCGCGCCGGTCTGCTCGAAGTGCACACGCAGGACGGCATGGAGTACCTCGACCCGATGGCCTCCCGCGCCTTCGCGGTCGCCGACCACCAGATCGCCCACGTCTACGTCCGCCGGCCCGAGGACCTCGACGCCACTCGCGCCGCCCTCGACGGACTGCCCGGCATCGAGCGGCTCCTCGACGACGAGGGAAAGAAGGCCCACCACCTCGACCACCCGCGCTCCGGCGAACTGGTCGCCGTCGCCGAGCCGGACGCCTGGTTCACGTACTACTACTGGCTCGACGACGACCGCGCCCCCGACTTCGCGCAGCTCGTCGAGATCCACCGCAAACCCGGCTACGACCCGGTCGAACTGTTCATGGACCCCCTCGACCCCTACGTCAAGGTCAAGGCCGCCGGAGCGCTCGCCCGAAAGAAGCTCGGCATGCGCTACCGGATGGCGGTCGTGCCTCTGGACCCCTCACCTCTTCGTGGCAGCCACGGCCGCCTCCCCGCGAGCGACGACGACGGTCCGCTCATCATCAGCTCCACCCCCCATGCGTTCCCCGGCCGTGTCGCGGCCACCGATGTGAAAGCCCTGCTGCTGGATCTGGCGGGCCTGAAGCCCTCCTGACCAGGAGTAGTTACAGAGAGTGAAGCACACGTCACTGACAACGCGCCAGTGGCATCCGACCCGCACCTCGAAACTCCGCACCTCGAAACTCCGCAGCTCGAAGTTCCGGACTTCGAGGATCCGCATCCCGACGAGAGGCACCCCCGTGACCGACTTCCGCGAGACCGCCGCAGACGAGGCCCTCAGAGCCCGCCTCGGCATCAACCGCCGCCGCTTCCTGAGCACCTGCACCGCCGTCGCCGCAGGCGCGATAGCCGCCCCGGTCCTCGGCGCCGCACCCTCCTTCGCCCAGGCCGGGAACCGGATCCCGGGCGAGAGCGAGGGCGACGGCAAGGGGCAGGACCTGGTGCCCGCGCACAAGCGCGGCATCATCCTCTACACCGTTCGCGACGCGACCGGCCGCGACCCGCTCTCCAGTGACCTGCCCAGCGGTTTCCGCGAGGTGTTCAAGGAGCTGGCCCGCTACGGCTACAAGCAGGTCGAGTTCGCCGGGTACGGCCAGCACGCCAACGCGCCCGGCGGCGCGAACCTGGAATCCGTCGCCGGCGCCAAGCTGCTGCGCGGCTGGCTCGACGAGTACGGGCTGCGGGCCCAGGGCAACCACGGCTTCATCCCGTCGTCCTGGCCGCTCAGCACGTCCGACATCGACACGTTCAAGAAGCACCTCGAGATCGCCAACATCCTCGGCATGGACCACATGGGCACCGGCGGCGACCCCACCGGCAGCTCGTACAAGGCGGACTGGGACGTCGCCGCCGACAAGTGGAACGCGCTCGGCGAGATCGCGCACCGGGCGGGCCTCAAGCTCTACACCCACAACCACGACGCCGCGTACGGCTTCCTGCTCGACGGCGGCCCGCTCGACGCCCAGGGCCGGCCGACGCGCAGCTCCGGCATCCGCAAGCTGGAGTACTTCCTCCAGGTCAGCGACCCGCGCACGGTGTGGCTCGAGATGGACATCTTCTGGGCGCACGTCGCCCAGTACAAGTTCCACACCTACACCGCGCACGACGGCTCGCAGCAGGAGAACGTCTTCGACCCGGCGGCCCTGGTCCGCGCCCACAACAAGCGCTATCCGCTGTTCCATGCCAAGGACGGCACCCGCAACGACACCAACGGCATGGGCTACGACATGGTTCCCTTCGGCGAGGGCGTCATCGACTACACGACGTTCTTCAGCCGCGTCGGCCGGAAGAACTACCACAACCCGATGGTCGAACAGGACAACGCGCCCAGCGGTACCGACCTCGGCCAGTCGCTGAAGTACGCGAAGACCGGCTACGACAACATGGCGGCGCTGCGTAAACGGCACTGACGCCCGCCAGCACATGAGTGGGGCCCGGCCGATGCGGCCGGGCCCCACTCATGTGTGACTGAGATGCGTGCGAACTAGACCGTGCCGGTTCGCCCCGGCTGTTTCAGGAGCAGCGCCACCGCGGCGGCCACCATCGAGATCCCGCCGGCCAGCGCGTACGCCCCGTTGTACCCCCACGCGGCGACCACCATCGAGCCGAGGCCGCCGCCGAACAGGCCGCTGATGAGCTTCCCGCTGTAGACGAGCCCGTAGTTCGTGGCGTTGTAGTTCTCGCCGAAATAGTCCGGCGTGAGTGCCGCGAACATCGGATAGAAGGCGCCGCCGCCGAATCCGGAGAGGAACGCGAAGACCAGGAACAGCCCTTCGCTGCGGATGTCGCCCGCCCAGATGACGCCGAACTGGGCGAGCCCCAGGACGACGATGACGAACACCAGGCTGAGCTTGCGGCCCATGATGTCCGACATCCAGCCGACGACCGCGCGCCCCACCCCGTTGATGACGGCCATCACGCCCATCGAGGACGCCGCCACGAGGGGCCCGAACCCGACCTCCTTGGCGAAGTCGACCTGGAACGAGATGCCGAAGATCGACACCCCGGCCGTCAGCACCAGACTGAGCCACATCAGCGGCAGCATTCCCGTCCTGATGGCTTCCTTCGGTGTGAACTGCCGAACCGCGGGCGGATTCTTGGTGAGCGACCGCGCACTTTTCCCGGAACCCGAGGTCACGAGTGGGTCGATGTCCGAGGGCCACCAGTTCTTCGGCGGGTCCTTGAAGAAGAAGGCGCAGACCAGCACCACGACGAGAACATAGGCGCCGATCATGTCCAGGACGCGGTGGTAGTTCGACGTGTCGAAGCCGTAGTTGAAGATGAAGATGAACGGCAACGAACCGTACGCGAATCCGCCGTTGACGAATCCGGTGCGGCCGCCCTTTCGTTCCGGATACCACTTCCCGACCATGTTGATGCACGTCGAGTAGACGAGCCCGGCACCCAGGCCGCCGATGACACCGAACCCGATGATGGCCAGCCACACATTGCTCAGATGGGACAGCGCGAGAAAGCCGAGCAGGCACAGAAAGGAGCCGATGGACATGGCCCGCCGCGCCGTCATGATGCCCTTCTCGCGCAGCCAGCCGGCCGGGAAGGCGATGCCTGCCTGGAAGAACACCCAGACGCTGAGAATCCAGAAGGTGTTGGACTGCGTCCAGCCGTGAGCGCTGGACAGCGTGTCCTCCGCTGAGCCGTACGCGTACTCGGACACGCTGATGGCCATCATCGCGATCCACGGCAGGTACACCATGAATTTCCGGGAATGGCCGAGGATGTCGCGGTCCGTCTCGCCGACGCGATAGACGCGGCCGTTCTCGTCGGTGATCTCTTCGTACCCCGCGCCGTACTCCGACGCGTGTGTTCCTGCGGCGATGGGCTCCGCCGTCATATCAGGCCATCTCCTCACCGAGCGGTTGCGGATTGGGGCGGACGTCACGGGACTTGGGCCGCCCGGGCGGCGACAGGAAGATCGCGACGATTCCCGCGAAGAACGAGATGCAGCCGGCCAGGATGAAGGCACCCGAATGCCCCCACGCCGCGACGACCATCGAGCCCATGCCCGCACCCAGACCGGAGACGAGCTTGGAGCTGTAGACCATCCCGTAGTTCGTCGCGTTGTTGTTCTCACCGAAGTAGTCGGCGGTGAGCGCCGCGAACATCGGGAAGATGGCACCGCCGCCGAACCCGGAGATCGCGGAGAAGATCAGGAAGAACGCAAGGTGCTGCTCCTGCGCCGACCAGAGAATGCCGAACTGGGCGGCGCCCAGAATGACGCAGACCGCGAGCAGACACTGCTTGCGGCCGTACCGGTCGGACAGCCAGCCGATGACACCGCGCCCGGTGCCGTTGACGACCGCCTTGAGCGACATCGCGGTCGCCACGATCCCGCCCGCGAAACCGGCCTCCTTTCCGATGTCCACCTGGAAGGCGATGCCGAAGATGTTCACGCCGGAGGTACACGCCAGGCAGAACCACATCAGGGCGACCCGGCCCGTCCGCCACGCCTCCATGGGGGTGTACTGCTTCACCGCCGGAGGGTTCTTCTGCAGTGAACGCCGGGCCCGCGGGTCCTCCGGGGGATGCAGCGGGTCGATCTCGGCGGGCCACCAGTTCTTCGGCGGGTCCCGGAAGAAGAAGCCGGCGGTCGCGACCATCGTGGCCAGGAGCAGACCCACGGAGACCAGCACCCAGCGGAAGTTGGTCAGGTCCATGAAGCCGGTGAACAGGAACACGAACGGCACGGAGCCGTAGGCGAATCCGCCGTTCACGAAGCCCGTCTTGCCGCCCCTGCGCTCCGGATACCACTTGCCGACCATGTTGACGCACGTGGCGTACACCATGCCGGCGCCCATGCCGCTGAAGACGCTGAAGCCTATGTAGGCGAACACGACGTGCGGCGCGTAGGCGAGGGACAGATAGCCGAGCAGCGTGCCCAGCGCGCCGAGCATCATGGCCCAGCGGGCCGGCAGCCTGCCGCTCTCACGCAGCCTTCCCGCCGGGAAGGCGACCGCGGCCTGGAAGAAGACCCAGACCGTCATCATCCAGAAGATGTGCTGACTGTTCCAGCTGTGCGCGGTGTGCAGAGTGTCCTCTGCGGACGCGAACGCGTACTCGGCGGAAGAGATCCCCATCATGCCCACCCAGGGCAGGATCACCATCCACTTGCGCTTGCGCCCCATGATGTCGATGTCGCGCTCGCCAACCCGGTAGACCCGGCCGTTGGCGTCCGTCACCTCCCTGTAAGGGACGGAACTTGACAGTTCGGTTGCGGTCATGACGGTCGCATCCCTTGCGTCGAAAGATCTGGCCAGCGCCCCCTGTCCAAATTGCTTTCGTGTGCGCACGGGTCCTGGGTCCGGCCGGCGCGCACCGCCGGCCGGACCCGACATCCCTCACCTCATCGACCGCCCCCCAACAGCCCTGCCGCACGGGCCCACCGGTACTTGGCCCCGAGCACCGCGACCGGCTTCTCGGTCGTGTACGGGTACGCGACCACCCCGCGGTCGAAGAGATACTGGCACGCCTCCTCGACCTCGACGTCCCCGGCCAGCGACGCGACGACCGGCTTCTCGATCCCGCGCTCGCGGAACTCCTCGACGACGCGGGCCGTTACCTCCGCGAAGACCATGGGAGGGGTGACGATGGTGTGCCAGTAGCCCAGCACGAGTGCGTGGATGCGCGGGTCCTCGAGCCCGAGGCGGATCGTCGCCTCGTACGTCGACGGCGGCTCGCCGCCCGTGATGTCCACGGGGTTGCCCGCGGCTCCGAACGGCGGGATGAACTGCCGGAAAGCCGCGTCGAGGTCGTCCGGGATCTCCATCAGCCGCAGCCCGTTGTCGGTCACCGCGTCCGAGAGCAGCACGCCCGAGCCGCCCGCCCCCGTGATGATCACGACGTTGTCGCCCTGCGGCGTCGGCAGCACGGGCAGGGCCCGCGCGTACTCCAGCATGTCGTTCAGGCCCGGGGCCCGGATGACGCCGGCCTGCCGCAGGATGTCGTCGTACACGGCGTCGTCGCCCGCCAGCGCGCCGGTGTGCGAGCCGGCGGCCTTCGCGCCGGCGGCCGTGCGTCCGGCCTTGAGCACGACGACGGGCTTCTTGGGGACGGTCGCACGCGCGGCCTCCACGAAGGCGCGCCCGTCCTTGAGGTCCTCCAGGTGCATGGCGATGCACTGCGTGTTGGGGTCCTCGCCGAACCAGGTGAGCAGGTCGTCCTCGTCCAGGTCCGACTTGTTGCCGAGCCCGACGATCGCCGAGACGCCCGTCTTCGTCGTCCGCGCGAAGCCCAGGATCGCCATCCCGATGCCGCCGGACTGCGAGGTCAGCGCCACCCCGCCCTTCACGTCGTACGGCGTGCAGAACGTGGCGCACAGGTCCTGCCACGTCGAGTAGTAGCCGTAGATGTTCGGGCCGAGCAGGCGCACCCCGTGGCGTTCGGCGATGGCCACGATCTCCGCCTGGAGTTCGTGCTCGCCGGTCTCGGCGAAGCCGGACGGGATCAGCACCGCGTTCGGTATGCCCTTGCGCCCCACCTCCTCCAAGGCCGCGGCCACGAACTTGGCGGGGATCGCGAAGACCGCCACATCCACCTCACCGGGCACGTCCGTGACACTCTTGTACGCCTTGCGGCCCAGAATGTCATCGGCCTTGGGGTTCACCGGATGGATCTCACCGGAGAACCCGCCGTCGATGAGGTTGCGCATCACCGAGTTGCCGATCTTGCCCTGTTCGTTGGACGCGCCGATCACGGCCACCGAGCGCGGCTGCATGAGCCGCTTCATGGACGCCAGGATCTGCTCGCGCGTGTACGTGCGGCGCTGCCGGGGCGCGCCCTCGGCGAGGATCACCCGGATGTCCGCTGCGACGGCGCCCTCCGGCGTGGCGATCACCGGGTTGAGGTCCACCTCCGCGATCTCCGGGAAGTCCGTGACCAGTTGGGAGACCCGCCGGATCTGCTCGGCGAGCGCCCACCGGTCCACGCCCCGGGCGCCCCGCACCCCGCGCAGCACCTCCGCCGCGCCGATGGAGTCCAGCATCCCGAGCGCCTCGTCGGGGTCCACGGGTGCGAGCCGGAAGGTGACGTCCTTCAGCACCTCCACGAGCACGCCGCCCAGCCCGAAGGCGACGACCTTGCCGAAGGTGGGGTCGGTGACGGCCCCGACGATGACCTCCTGCGAGTCGGCCCCCGTCGGCAGCAGCTCCTGCACCTGGACGCCCTCGACACGGGCGTCCGGCGCGTAGGCCCGCGCGTTCTTCACGATCCGGCAGAACGCCTCGCGTACCGCGGCCGCGCCCTCCACACCGACCACGACACCGCCGGCGTCGGTCTTGTGCAGGATGTCGGGGGAGACGATCTTCAGCACGACGGGCTTGCCGAAGCGGGCCGCCGCCGCGACGGCCGCGTCCACGTCCGTCGCCAGCTCCTCACCGGGGACGGCGATCCCGTACGCGTCGGCGATCACCTTCCCCTCCGGAGCGGTGAGCGCCGTGCGCCCCTCGGCCCGCACGGTGTCGAGCAGCGCCCGCACCGTCAGCGTCCGGTCCTCGGCCATCAATCAGATCACTCCGTTCGACTTGAGCAGACGCAGTTCCTCGTCCCCGAGGCCGAGTTCGCCGACGAAGACCTCCTCGTTGTGCTCACCGAGAAGGGGCGAACTGGTGATGTCCACGGGGGAGTCGGAGAGCTTGAGCGGGGAGCCGACGGTCGTGAAGGAGCCGCGCTGCGGGTGCGGGACCTCGACGACCATGTCGTTCGCCACGAGGGAGGCGTCCTCGATGATCTCCTTGGTGGAGAGGATCGGGCCGCACGGGATGTTGTGCGCGTTGAGCTTCTCCAGGACCTCCCACTTGGGGAGCGTCGAGGACCACTCCTCGATGAGCTGGAACATCTTGTTGAGCTTCGGCAGCCGGGACTCGGGCGTCGCCCACTCGGGGTCGTCGGCGAGTTCCGGGCGTCCTATGAGGGCGCTCAGCGGCTGCCAGCCCACGGGCTGCACGATGACGTACACATAGTCGTTCGGGCCGCCCGGCGCACACTTGACGGCCCAGCCGGGCTGGCCGCCGCCGGAGGCGTTGCCCGAGCGCGGCACCTCGTCGCCGAAGTCCTCGTTCGGGTACTCGGCCAGCGGGCCGTGCGCGAGACGCTGCTGGTCGCGCAGCTTGACCCGGCACAGGTTCAGTACGGCGTGCTGCATGGCCACGTTGACCCGCTGGCCGCGCCCGGTGCTCTCCCGCTGGAAGAGGGCGGCCAGGATGCCGGCGACGGCGTGGATGCCGGTGCCGGAGTCACCGATCTGGGCGCCGGTCGCGAGCGGCGGTCCGTCCTCGAAGCCGGTGGTCGCCATGGAGCCGCCCATGGCCTGCGCGACGACCTCGTACGCCTTGAAGTTGGTGTACGGGCCCTCGCCGAAGCCCTTGATGGAGGCGTAGACGATGCGCGGGTTGATCTCCTGGATGCGGTCCCAGGTGAAGCCCATGCGGTCGACGGCGCCGGGGCCGAAGTTCTCGACCATCACGTCGGAGCGGCGGATCAGCTCGGTGAGCAGCTCCTTGCCGCGCTCCGACTTGGTGTTGAGGGTGATGCTCCGCTTGTTGCAGTTGAGCATCGTGAAGTAGAGGGAGTCGACGTCGGGGAGGTCACGCAGCTGCTTGCGCGTGATGTCGCCGGACGGCGCCTCCAGCTTGACCACGTCGGCGCCGAGCCACGCGAGGATCTGGGTGGCGGAGGGGCCCGACTGGACGTGGGTCATGTCGAGGACGCGGATGCCTTCGAGAGCCTTGGTCGCAGATGTCATTTCCCGGGCACCTCACTACTTGTACATGGTCTGGTTCATGGTTCCGGGGGCGTACGCGTCCGGATCGACCCACACGTTGATGAGGGACGGCTTGCCGGACTCGCGGGCGCGGCGCAGGGCCGGGCCGATGTCGGCGGGGTCGCGGACCTCCTCGCCGTAACCGCCCAGCATCTGGGCGAACTTGTCGTAGTGGACGTCCCCGAGGGTGTTGCCGACGCGCTCGCGCTCCTCGCCGTACTTGGCCTTCTGGCCGTACCGGATCTGGTTCATCGAGGAGTTGTTGCCGACGATGCCGACGAAGGGGAGGTCGTAGCGCACCAGCGTCTCGAAGTCCCAGCCGGTCAGGGAGAACGCGCCGTCGCCGAAGAGCGCCACGACCTCCTTGGCGGGCCGTGCCTGCTTGGCCGCGAGCACGAAGGGGATGCCGACGCCGAGGGTGCCGAGCGGTCCCGGGTCCATCCAGTGGCCGGGCGACTTGGGCTGTACGACCTGGCCGGAGAAGGTGACGATGTCGCCGCCGTCGCCGATGTAGATCGAGTCCTCGGTCAGGAAGTCGTTGATCTCGCTGACGAGCCGGTACGGGTGGATGGGGGAGGCGTCGGAGCGCAGGTTCGGCAGCCGCTTCTCCAGAGCCGCCTGCTCGGCGGCGCGCAGCTCGTCGAGCCACTCCTTGCGCTTGGCCGCGCCCCCGTTGACGCGCCCGGAGGCGGCCTCGGTGACCTGCTTGAGGACGAGGTTCGCGTCGCCGACGATGCCGAGGTCGATGTCGCGGTTCTTGCCGACCGTGCGGTAGTCGAGGTCGATCTGCACCACGGTCGCGTCGGGGGAGAGCCGCTTGCCGTAGCCCATGCGGAAGTCGAAGGGCGTGCCGACGATGATGATGAGGTCCGCGTTGGAGAACGCGTAGCGGCGCGACAGCTGGAAGTGGTGCGGGTCGCCGGGCGGCAGGGTGCCTCGTCCGGCGCCGTTCATGTAGGCGGGCACGTTGAGGGTGCGCACCAGCTGGATGGCCGACTCGGTGGCGCGGGTCGTCCACACCTGGCCGCCGAGCAGGATCGCCGGCTTCTCCGAGTGGACCAGCAGGTCGGCGAGCTTCTCGATCGCGTCGGGGTCGCCGGCCGAGCGCGTGGAGGCGCGATAGCGGCCGGCCTCGGGCACGCGCGCCTTCTCGACGGGCACCTTGGCGTCCAGGACGTCGCGCGGGATCTCCAGGAAGGACGGACCGGGAGCCCCGTGGTAGCACTCGCGGAACGCCATGGACACCATGTCGGCCGCCCGCGCGGTGTCCGGCACGGTCGCGGCGAACTTGGTGATGGGCGTCATCATGTCGACGTGCGGCAGGTCCTGCAGCGACCCCATCTTGTGCTGTGTGTGGGCGCCCTGGCCGCCGATGAGCAGCATCGGTGACTCGGCCCGGAAGGCGTTGGCGACACCGGTGACGGCGTCCGTGGTGCCCGGTCCCGCCGTCACCACGGCGCAGCCGGGCTTGCCGGTCAGCCGCGCGTAACCGTCGGCGGCGTGCGCGGCGACCTGCTCGTGACGTACGTCGACGACTTCGATGCCCTCGTCGACGCAGCCGTCGTAGATGTCGATGATGTGGCCGCCGCAGAGGGTGTAGATGACCTCCACACCCTCCGCCTTGAGTGCCTTGGCGACCAGATGCCCACCTGAGATCTGCTCCTGGCCGTTGTCCGCATTGGACTGGGGCATGGCGAAGTCCCGTCCCTTCCTAGGGGATTGGAGCGACACCGTGAGCCGTGCCGAGCACGACAGAGGCACGGGTTCTCGTGCGTCGCTCGTACATTGCATACAGTCGACGAATACTGTATGAACCTTGTTATCCCGCATCCGGTGGGTGGTGTCCAGGGGGCGTGCGGCACTTTCGAGTCAGGAGCCGGAATGGACCTGTACGAACACCAGGCAAGGGAACTCTTCGAGGAACACGGCATCTTGGTGCCCCGGGCCGAGGTCACCACGTCCGCCAAGGGGGCCCGGGAGATCGCCCGCAGGCTCGGCGGCCGCGTCGTCGTCAAGGCGCAGGTGAAGACCGGCGGCCGTGGCAAGGCGGGTGGCGTCAAGCTCGCCGCCGACCCGGCCGCCGCCGAACTCACGGCACGTCAGATCCTCGGCATGGACATCAAGGGCCACACCGTGCACAGCGTCATGCTGGCCCAACCCGTCGACATAGAGACAGAGTTCTATGTCTCCTACGTGCTCGACCGCGCGGCCGGCACCTTCCTCGCCATCGCCTCCGCCGAGGGCGGCATGGACATCGAGGAGGTGGCCGCGACCCGGCCCGACGCCGTCGCCCGTATCCCCGTCGACCCCGCGGAGGGCGTGACCGGCGCCAAGGCCGCCGAGATCGCCGAGGCGGCCGGACTGCCGGCACAGACCGCCGACGTCCTCGTGCGGCTGTGGGGCGTCCTCACCCGCGAGGACGCCGTCCTCGTCGAGGTGAACCCCCTCGTGCGCACCGCGCAGGGGCAGATCCTCGCGCTCGACGGCAAGGTCACCCTCGACGACAACGCCCGCTTCCGGCGCGAACGCTGGGGTGCGAGCGAAGCCGCCCACGAGGGCCCCCTCGAGGCCGAGGCGGCGTCCAAAGGCCTCAACTACGTGAAGCTCGACGGCGAGGTCGGCATCATCGGCAACGGCGCGGGCCTCGTCATGTCCACCCTCGACGTCGTCGCCGGCTGCGGCGCACGCCCCGCCAATTTCCTCGACATCGGCGGCGGCGCCTCCGCCCAGACCATGGCCGACGGCCTCAACGTCATCCTCTCCGACCCCGCCGTCCGGTCCGTCTTCGTCAACGTCTTCGGCGGCATCACCGCCTGCGACGCCGTCGCCGACGGCATCGTCAAGGCCCTCGACACCGTCCGCCTCACCAAACCGCTCGTCGTCCGCCTCGACGGCAACAACGCCGCCCGAGGCCGCGCCATCCTCGACGAGCGCGCCCACCCCCTCGTCCAGCAGGCCACGACCATGGACGGCGCCGCACAGCACGCCGCGGACCTGGCCGTCTCCCACTAAGGACCCACTCTCCAAGGAGTACGGACATGGCCATCTATCTCACCAAAGAGAGCAAGGTCCTCGTCCAGGGGATGACCGGGGCCGAGGGCATGAAGCACACCCGGCGCATGCTGGCCGCGGGCACCGACGTGGTCGGCGGGGTCAACCCCCGCAAGGCCGGCAGCACCGTCGACTTCGACGACCGCGCCGTCCCCGTCTTCGGCAGCGTCGCCGAGGGCATGCGGGCCACCGGAGCCGACGTCAGCGTCGTCTTCGTCCCGCCCGCCTTCGCCAAGGCCGCCGTCCTCGAAGCGGCCGACGCGGGCATCCCGCTCGCCGTCGTCATCACCGAAGGCATCCCCGTCCACGACGCCGTCGCCTTCCACGCCCACGCGCGCCGCCAGGGCACCCGCGTCATCGGCCCCAACTGCCCCGGCCTGATCAGCCCGGGACAGTCCAACGCCGGCATCATCCCGGCCGACATCACCAAGCCCGGCCGCATCGGCCTCGTCTCCAAGTCGGGCACGCTCACCTACCAACTCATGTACGAGCTGCGCGACATCGGTTTCACCACCTGCGTGGGCATCGGCGGAGACCCCGTCATCGGCACCACCCACATCGACTGCCTCGAAGCCTTCGAGAACGATCCGGAGACCGAACTCGTCGTGCTCATCGGCGAGATCGGCGGCGACGCCGAGGAACGGGCCGCGGCGTACATACGCGACCACGTCACCAAGCCCGTCGTCGCCTACATCGCCGGGTTCACCGCGCCCGAGGGCAAGACCATGGGCCACGCCGGCGCGATCGTCTCCGGCTCGTCCGGCACCGCCCGGGCCAAGAAGGAGGCCCTGGAGGCGGTCGGCGTCCGCGTCGGCGCGACGCCGACCGAGACCGCCCGCCTGGTCCTCGACCGGCTCGAAGCCGAGCGCTGACCCCGGCGCCTCCCGCCCCCCCGCGCACGCCGGGAGGTGCCGAGCGGGCACCTCCCGGCCTACGCCCCCACACGTACACCCATCCAGCGATGTCTCGCCCGCACGCCATGAGACGTCCCCCGCCCCGACTGTGCACCGTGAGCGGAGACCGAAGAATGGCCACCACCACCCTCTCCACGCCCGCCGCCCCGACCACCCTGAAAGCTGGAACGTCCTGGGACGACGCCTGGCGGCGCTGCCTCGCCGTCGCCCCCGAGGCCTTCCGCGACGACCGCGTCCTCAACCTCTGGCAGGGCGGCTGGCAGCCCGACGGCCTGCCCCTGCCCGCCACCAGCCCGGTCGACGGCCGCCCCGTCGCCGGCCCTCCGCGCCTGGACGCCGAAGCCGCCCACCGCGCCGTCCGCGCCTCGCTCGACCAGCACCGCGCCTGGCGGCACGTCCCGCTGCCCGAGCGCCGGGCCCGCGTCGCCGCCACGCTCGACGCCCTCGCCGAACACCGCGAACTGCTCGCGCTGTTGCTGGTCTGGGAGATCGGCAAGCCCTGGCGCCTGGCCATGGCCGACGTCGACCGGGCCGTCGACGGCGTCCGCTGGTACGTGGACGGCATCGACACAATGCTCGACGGCCGCACCCCGCTGCCCGGCCCGGTGTCCAACATCGCGAGCTGGAACTATCCGATGAGCGTGCTCGTTCACGCATTGCTGGTACAGGCCCTCGCGGGCAATGCGGTGATCGCCAAGACCCCGACCGACGGCGGCGTCGCCTGCCTCACTCTGGCCTGCGCCCTCGCCGCCCGCGAGGGCATCCCCGTCACGCTCGTCAGCGGCAGCGGCGGCCAGCTGTCCGAGGCGCTCGTGCGGGCGCCGGAGATCGGCTGCGTCTCCTTCGTCGGCGGACGCGACACCGGCGCGGCCGTCGCGACGGCCGTCGCCGACCTCGGCAAGCGGCACATCCTCGAACAGGAAGGACTCAACACCTGGGGCATCTGGAACCACACGGACTGGGCCGGCCTGACGGCCGCGATCCCCAAGCTGTTCGACTACGGGAAGCAGCGCTGCACCGCCTACCCCCGGTTCGTCGTCCAGCGCGAGGCGTTCGACGCGTTCCTCGACGCGTACCTGCCCGCCGTGCGCACCCTGCGCGTCGGCCACCCCCTCGCGGTCGCGGACCCTTCCGACCCCTACCCGGACCTCGACTTCGGGCCGCTCATCAACGCCGCGAAGGCCAAGGAGCTCACCGACCAGGTCGGCGAGGCCATCGACCGCGGAGCCGTGCCGCTGCACCGGGCGAGCGCGGACCCCGGCCGATTCCTGGACGGCCAGGACACCAGCGCCTACGTCCACCCCGTCACGCTGCTCGGACCGCCGCCGTCCTCACCCCTGCACCACGCCGAACCCTTCGGCCCGGTCGACACCATCGTCCTGGTCGACACCGAGGCGGAGCTGCTCGCGGCCATGAACGCGTCGAACGGGGCGCTCGTGGCGACGCTCTCCACCGACGATCCAGCGACCTTCGCCCGGCTCGCCCCGCAGATCCGGGCGTTCAAGGTCGGGCACGGCAAGGCGCGCTCGCGCGGGGACCGGGACGAGCTGTTCGGCGGGTTCGGGGCGTCGTGGCGCGGCGCGTTCGTCGGCGGCGAGCTGCTCGTCCGGGCCGTCACCGAGGGCCCGGCCGGCGAACGCCCGCCCGGGAACTTCCCGGAATACCACCTGATGCCCTGACCCGATGCCCTGATCCGATGTCCTGACCTGATGCGCTGACCTGATGTCCTGAACTGATGTCCTGCCCCGGCTCCATGGGCCGGACGTCCTGACCCGATGTCCCGACCGGTACCGGGCCGGAGCGGCGTGGGCGCGGCGCGGGCCGCGTGCCCCGTGCCGTCGCCGCGCCGGCCGGAGGCGGGGGCCCGCGCTCCCGGGCCCCCTGCCTCGCCCTGCCTCACCTCGGCCTCAAGGCCCCGCGTCGCCGCGCCGCTCAGCCGATGCCCTGACGGTCGGGCCGCAGGGCGAAGGTCCGGTCGGCGGAGGTCGGCACCGTGCGCTCCACCCCCTGGAGCAGGAGTTCGCGGTGTCGCAGCAGCGGGGCGCGGCGTTCCTCGGGTACCAGCGCGAGGAGGTCGTCGAAGGCGGCGAACATCCGCCGGACGACCTGCGGGCTCCCGGTGGCGCAGGTGCGGATCTCGGTGAACGCGAGGTCGACCAGCTCGTCCCAGCGCGGTACCGGCTGGACGAGCCGGACGGCTCCGCCGCGGTCCGTGTACCGGAGCTCGACCAGCGGCCGCCGGCCCAGCGCCGCGAGGAACTGCACGATGCGGTCGAGGGACTGCACGGCGGTCGTCGGATCGTTCACCGCCGGCGACAGGGCGCGCAGGGCGATGTCCGCGAGGACCCGCAGACCGAAGCCCAGGTCCTGGTGGAATGTGCGCTCGACGCCCACCGACACGCACCGCCCCAGCGCCCGCTGTGACGGCGCGGCTCCACCGTGCACGGCGAGCAGCGGCGTGCCCGGCACGACGAAGTCGCCGATCCCCGGCAGCACCCTGAGCACGACGCCCTGCCGGCGGGCGGCGTGCACGAGACGCGCGATGTTCACGTCCCGCAGCACCCCGGCCCGGCCGCGGTAGGCCACCCGCCCCGTCTCGGGCGCGAGACCCTCCGCCGGATCCCCTTCCTCGGGACCGAGCGCGGGGCTGCCTCCCTCCACGTACGGCATGCGGGCCACGACGCGGAAGGCCTCCGCCGTGACCCGGTCGATGACGTGCCCGACGCGCAGCATCCGCAGCGTCGAGTTCACGTACATCACGAAGAGAAGGAGACTCAGGCCCACCAGTACGAGGGTGAGCAGCGCCTCCAGGAACGGCACCGTCGTCACGAGCCGCGGGTCCTCCTCGCTCTCGAACGAGGTCAGGACCAGCAGGGACAGCAGGAAGGTGGCCAGGAAGACGGCGAAGGTCGCCTTCGTGATCCGGCTGCGGACGAAGAGCCGCACCACGCGGGGCGTCTGCTGCCCCGACGCCATCTGCACCGCCACCAGCGAGATGCTGAACACGACACCGATGAAGGTCATCATCGCGGAGCTGATCGTCGTCACGACCGTCTTCGCGTCGTCCGCGACGCTCATCAGGTCCTTGACCGCGTCGTAGTCCCCGCTGTCCTGGAGCGACTCCACGATCACTCCGTCGAGCGCGGCGGCGAGCATCCACACCAGCCACACCAGCACCATCGCCGCGGTCGGGGCGAACCAGAAGGTGTCCCGCAGATGCTCCCGCAGCGGGGACAACATCCGAGGTCGGCGTACCTTTCCTCGACGTTGCGTGATTGTCGCGTCACTCATGGTGAGACTCTAGGCGGTGTCGTCCGCCCGGGCGGATACGCAGGTGAAAGGCACTCCGAAACCTTGGTATTGTTGTCCATGTCGCCGCGGGGAACACCCCGCAAACAGGCGGCAGACACCTTGTCCGGGTGGCGGAATGGCAGACGCGCTAGCTTGAGGTGCTAGTGCCCTTTATCGGGCGTGGGGGTTCAAGTCCCCCCTCGGACACCACGGAGTGCCGGTCGAGATTCTTCTCGACCGGCACTTTTCGTTGTCCCGGGAGCCGGAGTGCCACGCCGGGACAAACCCCCGCAGTGACTCGAACCGGCCGTTCCATTCGGTACGCTCCCCAGGTCTTTCGGACGCCGGGAAGCCGGTGCCGGCCGCAGCAAAAGGGGGATGTGTCGCGATGACGACACCGTCGCAGAGTCCGTTCCAGCCACTTCAGGCCGACGATCCTGCCGTGGTCGGCGGCTACCGCGTGGTGGCCGTCCTCGGCGCCGGTGGCATGGGCAAGGTGTACCTGTCGTACACGCCGGGCGGCCGCCCCCTCGCCGTCAAGGTCATCCGGCCCGAGTTCAGCGAGGACGCGGACTTCCGGCGGCGCTTCGAGCAGGAGGTGCACTCCGCTCAGCGCGTCCAGGGCCTCTACACGGCGCCGGTCATCGACTGCGACACCAAGGGCAACCCGCCCTGGCTCGCCACCGCCTACGTGCCCGGCCCCTCCCTCGCCGGAGCGGTCGCGCAGCACGGCGCCCTGCCCGTGCGCAGCACCCTGCTGCTCACCGTCGGTGTCGCCGAGGCGCTGCAGGTCATCCACGGTGCGGGCATCGTCCACCGCGACCTCAAGCCCGGCAACGTCCTGCTGGCCTCCGACGGCCCGCGCGTCATCGACTTCGGCATCGCCCGCGCCGCCGACGCCACGTCGCTCACCAGCAGCGGCGTCACCGTCGGCACCCCGGCGTTCATGGCCCCCGAGCAGGCGATGTCCGGCACCGTGAGCCCCGCGACGGACGTGTTCGCGCTCGGCCAGATCGCCGCGTTCGCCGCCATCGGCGCCCCCGCCTACGGGGAGGGCGCCTCGCACGCGGTGCTCTACCGGATCGTGCACGAGGACCCCGACCTCAGCCGGCTCCCCGACGCGCTGCGGCCCCTGGTCACCCGCTGCCTGAGTCGTGACCCCGCCGACCGGCCCTCCCTCGACGAGGTCATCGCACTGTGCCACGAGGTGTCGCCGACACCGCTGCGCCAGGGCGAGGACTGGCTGCCCCAGTCCTTCGCGACCGCGCTCGTCGACCGCTCGCAGATGCCGGCCCCGGCGCAGACGCCGCCGCCCACGTCGGGGGCGGCTACGCCGGCGCCCGTCGCCGGGCAGCCGCCGTACCCGCCGACCCAGGCCTCCGCCACGCCGCCGCCGGTCGCCGGGCACGCCTCGCACGCGCCCACCCAGGCCGCCGCCACGCCGCCGCCCGTGGCCGGTTCGACGCCGCATCCGCCGACGGCCGCCGTCCCGCCGCCGACCGGGCCCTCGCCGTACGCACCCACCGCGTTCGCCCAGACCCCGCCGCCCGTCGCGCACCCCGGGTACCAGACGCCCCCGCCCGTCGCGCAGCCCGGCTACCAGACGCCTCCGCCCGGCCCCGGCTACCGGGGTCCGATGCCGCCGACCGGCGGGCACGTGCCGATGGGCGCGCCGCACCCGGGCGTCGGCCGCCCGTGGGCCGCCGCTCCGCCGCCCCCGAAGAAGAAGACCGGGCTCATCATCGCCGGTTCGGTCGTCGCGGTCTTCGTCGCGCTCGGCCTCATCGGCGCCCTGGTCGACGACACCAAGGGCGACCAGTCGTCGTCCTCGGGCGGTTCGAGCAGCTCCGGCGGATCGGGCGGGTCCGCGAAGGGCAAGGACAACGGGAAGCGACCCGACCCCAAGCCGGCCACGTACAAGAACATCAACCTGACGGAGAACTACTACCTCCAGCTCGGCGACAACCCGGTCAAGCCCCTCGACGGCGGCGGCACGGGAGCCTCGTACTCCGGCGGTGACTTCTTCTTCTACACGGACTCGATGGGCTTCAGCGACGCGAAGGTCGGCACCGACAACGGGAAGCTGGTCCTGCTCAACAACGCGCAGAAGGGCTCCCTGGAGACCTGCCGCAACGAGACCCGCTTCACGGAAGACATCACGATGGACCAGCTGGGAGCCGGTTCGCAGATCTGCGTCCGCAGCAACGCCGGCCACATCGGTCTCATCACCTTCCGCGGCAAGTCGGGGACCAACGACCCGAGTACGTACATCACGCTCGACGTCACGACGTGGCGCAACGCGGAGGAGCCGGTCCAGGAGGACTGAGCCGCCGTACGGCGGGGCGCCCGCGGGGTTCCCGAGCCTGAGGGGAGCCGGTGCCTCGCCTCCACCGTGTGTCGATGCTGCTCCTCCGCCGAGCGCCAAGGCCCCGGAGCCCGTGGGCCGTTGCAGCCACGCTGGCAGGGGAGCACCGCTCACCCGTCACTCCTCGGCATCAAGAACGCGTAAAGATTGCCGGATTGCGGCAATGTGCGGGCGCTCGGCCGCGGGGCAGGATGGTCGTGGCAGGAACGGGGGGCCGACTCCGATGCCGGGTTCCGGAAACGGGGCCCGGCAGCGGAGTGCCGTCGGGGGAGTCATGGCACGAGGGGGCGGGGCATGGACGAGGCGCACGCGGCACGGGGGATCGCGGTCGCTCACGGGGGAACGGGCAGCGCCCGTCCGGTCGTCCGCACGGCTCCGTCCCTCGCGCCTGACGCGTTCGGGCCCGCCGAGCCTGGGCAGGGCGAATCCGCTTCGGCTCATCTCGCGCCGGACGAACCGGGGCCGGCTCACCCGGCATTCGACGAGGCCAAGCCGGCTCACCCCGCACCCGACGAACCCGCGCCGGACGAACGGGCACTCGACGAACCCGCGCTGGACGAACCCGGCCGCCGTCGCGCGGAGTCGCCCAGCGCCGGCGCCTGAGACCCGGCGCAGCACCACCCGCCCACGCGCGGAGAGCCGCGACGTCACGGCACGCCGACAGGCCGCCACGGTCCGCAACCGAACCGGCGCGCACCGCGTCCGTGACTGACGTCATCCCTGTGCCGGTCGTCCCCGTGGCGGCCGCACCGCGTCTTCACCGTCACCGAGGGGTCAACCACCCCTGGATCCGAAGGACTTCTTCATGGATGCCACCACCGTGGGCATCGGCGTGTCCGTCATCGCCGCCCTGCTCGTCGTCGCCGCGCTGCTGCTCGTCTTCACGCGTCTGTTCCGCAAGGTCGAGCAGGGCAAGGCGCTCATCGTCTCGAAGATGCGCAAGGTCGATGTGACCTTCACCGGGCAGATCGTGCTGCCGGTGCTGCACAAGGCCGAGGTCATGGACATCTCGGTGAAGACCATCGACATCACCCGCACCGGCCGCGACGGCCTCATCTGCAAGGACAACATCCGGGCCGACATCCGGATCTCGTTCTTCGTGAAGGTGAACAAGAGCGTCGACGACGTCATCCGCGTCGCGCAGAGCGTCGGCACCGCGCGGGCCAGCGACCAGAAGACGCTCCAGGAGCTGTTCCACGCGAAGTTCTCCGAGGCGCTCAAGACGGTCGGCAAGCAGCTCGACTTCACCGACCTCTACACCAAGCGCGAGGAGCTGCGGTTCCGGATCATCGAGGTCATCGGGGTCGACCTGAACGGCTACCACCTCGAGGACGCGGCGATCGACTACCTGGAGCAGACGCCGCTCAGCCAGCTCGACCCGGACAACGTCCTCGACGCGCAGGGCATCCGGAAGATCACCGAGCTGACGACCGTCGAGCACGTGCGCACCAACGAGTTCCAGCGCACGGAGGAGAAGGAGATCACGCGGCAGAACGTCGACGCCCGCGAGACCATCCTGGAACTGGAGCGCCGGCAGGCCGACGCCGAGATCAAGCAGAAGCGCGAGATCGACACCGTGCGGGCCCGTGAGGAGGCCGAGACGGCGCGGGTCGTGGAGGAGGAACGCCTGCGGGCGCAGGGCGCGTTCCTCGTCACCGAGGAGAAGCTCGGGGTGCAGCGCGAGAACCAGGCCCGCGAGGTCGCCGTCGCGCAGAAGAACCGCGAGCGCGTCATCGCCGTCGAGAACGAGCGCATCGAGAAGGACCGGCTTCTGGAGGTCATCGCCCGCGAGCGCGAGACGCAGCTGTCGAAGATCGCCGCCGACAAGGAGGTCGAGGCGGAGAAGCGGGAGATCGCCGAGGTCGTCCGCGAGCGCGTCGCCGTCGACCGCACGGTCGCCGAACAGGAGGAGTCCATCAAGAAGCTGCGCGCGGTCGAGGAGGCCGAGCGCGGACGGCAGGCCGTCATCATCGCGGCGGAGGCCGAGGCGCAGGAGAAGCTCGTCAAGGACATCAAGGCCGCGGAGGCCGCCGAGCAGGCCGCCACGCACCGCGCCGCCGAGCAACTGACGCTGGCCGAGGCCGAGTTGAAGTCCGCCGAGCTCCAGTCGCAGGCCAAGCTGAAGCTCGCCGCGGGTCTGCAGGCAGAGGCGGCGGCCGGCGGGCTCGCCGAGGTGCAGGTGCGCGACAAGGAAGCCGAGGTCATCGAGAAGGCGGGCCGTGCCGAGGCCGAGGCCACCGAGGCCCGCATGCGCGCCGAGGCGGAAGGCGCCCGCGCCAAGGCCCTCGCGGAGGCCACCGGGATCGCCGAGAAGCTGAAGGCGGAGGCCGAGGGCATCAACCAGAAGGCCGTCGCGATGGCCGCGCTCGACGAGGCCTCGCGCGGGCACGAGGAGTACCGCCTGCGGATCCAGGCGGAGAAGGAGATCCGGCTCGCCGGACTCGACGCGCAGCGGCATGTCGCCGAGGCGCAGGCCGCGGTCCTCGCCACCGGCCTGGAGGGCGCCGACATCAACATCGTCGGCGGCGAGTCCGTCTTCTTCGACAAGATCGTCAACTCGATCGCGCTCGGCAAGGGCGTCGACTCCTTCGTCAAGAACTCCGAGACGGCCCAGGTGCTCGCCGGTCCGTGGCTGGACGGATCGGCGGACTTCACCGCTGACCTCTCCAGGATCCTCGGGTCGGTCTCCACGGCCGACGTACAGAACCTCACCGTCTCCGCGCTGCTCATGAAGCTCATGAAGGGCGGCGGCGAACAGGCCGGTCAGGTGCGCGAACTGCTCGACAAGGCAGGCCAGTTGGGGCTGGCCGATCTGCCGATAGCCGAGCTGAACGGCACCGCGCGCACCTGACCCGAGACCCCGGCCGGGACCGCCCCACGGGGGTGGGCGGCCCCGGCCGGGCACCGCTTGGGCGGCACCTCACCACCGAGACGAACGAGAGGGAACCCGCACATGGAAACGGGTCTGGACGCGGGCACGTACGACGTCCTGCGCGACCGGCTCGCCGGGCAGGCCCGGCAGCTCGCCGAGCGGGCCGGCGAACTCAACGAGCGCCGCCTGGAGACCTTCGGCTCCACCGGCCTCGCCCTCGACGGCACCGAGCACCTCGGCACCGGGCACCCGGCCGTGGCACGCGACGTCGTCGCCGTCGGCGACCTGCTCCTCTTCGGCCGCACCACCCCGCCGCACGGCGGCGCCGGTGAGCCGGCCGTCGCCGACGTGTTCACGCTCCACGACCGTGACAGCCTGGAGCCGCTCGAAGCGAGCGCCGTGCCCGGACTGCTCGACGACCCGGAGTTCGTCCGCGAGTTCGGCGCCCTGCACCGCTACTACCGCGCGGCCCGGCTGATCCGGCTGCGCCCCCTCGACGGCAAGCTCCTCGCCGTCTTCCGCACCGGCGACAAGGCCGACGACATCCGCGTGCTGCGCTGGAGCCTCACCGTCGACGGCCGCGCCGCCTTCCTCGACGCGCGCGGCGACCGCGACCACGTCATGCCGCCCGCCCACGACCTGCGCTGGACCCGGACCACGCGGGACGACCACGTGCCCGGACGCCACCCGCACATCGCGATCCCCGGCGCCGGACTGTACGTCGACACGCTCGACGGCACTCTCACCCTCAAGGCCGAGGACGACACCGAGACCGGCGAGGGCATCTACAGCGAGCCTGTCGACGAACCGCTCCAGTCGCTCGCCGACGCGGCCGTCGCCCACGCCCGCGTCGGCCCGCTCGTCCTGCTGCGCGTGCGCCCCTACAAGGAGACCACCGACCGCTACCTCGTCCACGACACCCTCACCCGGCGCACCGTCCGCCTCGACGGCCTCGGGCGCACCGGCCGCGTCCTCCCCGACGAGCAGGGCGTCGTCTTCCCCGGCGGCCACGTCCTCGCCACCGGCGAGCACCGCAGTTTCGACGCCCTCGACACCACAGGACTGGAGTACGAGCGCACCGTCCGCTCGCCCAACGGCGAGGACGTCCTCTACGTCTTCCAGGCGCCCGGCGGCGAACGCGCCCTGCTGCTCTCCTACAACGTCATCCGCAAGGAGTTCGCCACCCCGATCGCCTGCCGCGGCCACGCCCTCTTCGACGACGGCACGCTCCTCGTCCTGCGCACCGCCGCCGACGCCGAACCGGGCCGGGTCCACCCGGTGCAGCGCTGGCGCTCCCCGTACGTGTCCGACGCGCACGCCGCCGCCCGCCCGGCCGGCGAGGGGCCACTGGCCCGTGTCGGCAACGCCGACCTGGTGCGAGGCATCTCCGACGCGCTCGCCGTCGCCCGCACCGTCAGCGGCACCGCCGACACGCCCACCACCGCCGCCTACGAGGCCCTCGTCGCCGCCTGCGCCCGCGCCACCGGCCAGTACCACTGGCTCGGCGATCCCGAACTCGGCGCGCTCGGCGAACCCTTGAACGCCCTGAAGGCCACCGCCGAGCAGGTCGTCACCGAGTACGCGACCGTGCGCGACCTCACCCGGCAGGCCGCCGACCGGCTGGCCGAATGCGCCACCCGCGTCACCGGCCTGGTCCGCCGGATCCGCGGCGAGGCCCCGCGCTCCGCACCCGAATGGGTCGAGCGCATCACCGAACTCCGGCGAGCTCAAGGACAGTTGCTGGCCCTCAAGGAAATGCGCTATGCCGACGCCGCGCGCATCGACACGCTCGCCGCCGAACTCGCGGACGACATCACCGCCGCCGGGCAGCGCGCCGTCACCTTCCTCGCCCGCCCAGACGCCTTCGCCGCCCACCACGAGAAGACCGAAGCGCTGGCCCGCCGCGCCGAGGAACTCACCACCGTCGCCGAGTCCGGCGCCCTGCACGACGAACTCCGCGAAACCGGAGCGCAGTTGCAGACCGTCACCGAGGTCGTCACCGGACTCGACGTCGCCGACGCCACTGTCCGCGCGACCGTCCTGGAGCGCATCGCCGAGGCCCTCGCCGGAGTCAACCGCACCCGCGCCACCCTGGACGTCCGCCGCCGCGAGCTCACGGCCCGCGAGGGACGCGCCGAGTTCGCCGCCGAGTTCGCCCTCCTCGGGCAGGCCGTCACCGGGGCGCTCGCCGCCGCCGACACCCCGCAGGCCTGCGACGAACACCTCTCCCGGCTCGTCCTCCAACTCGAGGACCTGCACGGCCGGTTCGCCGAGTCCGAGGAGTTCCTCGACGACCTGGAGGCCAAGCGGACCGAGATCCACGAGGTCTTCGCCGCCCGCAAGCAGGGCCTCACCGACGAGCGTGCCCGCCGCGCCGAACGCCTCGTCGGCTCCGCCGGGCGCGTCCTGGAGACCGTCGCACGCCGCTCCGCCGCCCTGGACTCCGCCGACGCCGTCCACACCTACTTCGCCTCCGACCCGCTCGTCGCCAAGGTCGGCCGCACCATCGACGAGCTGCGGGCCCTCGGCGACCAGGTGCGCGCCGACGAACTCGCGGGCCGCCTCACCGCAGCCCGGCAGGAAGCCGTCCGTGCCCTGCGCGACCGCGCCGACCTCTACACCGACGGCGGCGACACCATCCGCCTCGGCCGCCACCGCTTCGCCGTCAACACCCAGCCCCTGGAGCTCACCCTCGTCCCGCACGGCGACGCCATGGCCTTCGCCGTCACCGGCACCGACTACCGCGCGCCCGTCACCGACCCCGCCTTCGCCGCGACCCGCCCCTACTGGGAGCAGCACCTCGCCTCCGAGACCCCCGAGGTCTACCGTGCCGAACACCTCGCCGCCCGCCTCCTCGACGAACACGGCGCCGAGGCCCTCGCCGCCGCCGACGACCTGCCCGCACTGGTCCGCCGGGCCGCCGAGGACGCGTACGACGAGGGACACGAGCGCGGGGTCCACGACCACGACGCCACCGAGATCCTCACCGCCCTTCTGCGCCTGCACGCCGGCGCGGGACTCCTGCGGCACACCCCGGCCGCCCGCGCCGCGGCCCAGCTGTTCTGGGCGCACGGACTGCCGGAGGCCGAGCGCGAGCCGCTCGCCCGCAGGGCCCGCTCCCTCGCCCGCGCCCGCGACACCTTCGGACTCGCCCCCGCGATCGACGACTTCCGCCGGGAACTGGGCGCCCGCATGGACGGCGACGCGGCCGCGGCCGCGTACCTCTTCGACGAGCTGAGCACGGCGCCCGCCGGATTCGTGACCTCGCCGCGCGTGCGCACCTTCCTCGACAAGTTCCGCCGCACCGTGGACGGCCCCGCCTACGAGGAGGACCTGCGCGGACTGCCCGACCTCGGCTCCCGGCGCCAGATCGTCGAGGCCTGGCTCCAGGCGTACGCCGCCTCGGCCGACCCGGCGGGGGAGAGCGCCCCCGACCTGCCCGAGGCCGTCGCCGTCGAGCTCTGCCCCGGCCTGGAGCGCTACGACGGCGCCGCCGACCTCACCGCCACCGTCACCGGACTCCTCGGCACCCACCCGCGCGTCAGCTCCCGGACCCTCACCGTGCGGCTCGACGAACTCCTCGCCCGCACGCGCCGGTTCAGGACCGAGACCGTCCCCGGACACCGCGCCTACCAGAAGCTCCGCACCCGCCTCGCCGCCGCCGAACGCGACCGGCTGCGCCTGGACGAGCACCGCCCGCACGTCCTGCCGACCTTCGTGCGCGGCCGCCTGATCGACGAGGTGTACCTACCGCTGATCGGCGACAACCTGGCGGCCCAACTCAGCAGCGCGGGCGGCCTGTTGCTGCTGATCTCGCCGCCTGGATACGGGAAGACGACCCTCATGGAGTACGTGGCCGACCGGCTCGGCATGATCCTCGTCAAGGTCAACGGTCCCGCGCTCGGCCACGGCGTCACCTCGCTCGACCCCGAGGAGGCCCCGAACGCGGCCGCCCGCCAGGAGATCGAGAAGGTCAACTTCGCCCTGGAGGCCGGGAACAACGTCCTGCTCCACCTCGACGACATCCAGCACACCTCGCCCGAGCTCCTCCAGAAGTTCATCTCCCTGTGCGACGCCCAGCGCCGCATGGAAGGCGTCTGGAACGGCCGGTCCCGCACCTACGACCTGCGCGGCAAGCGCTTCGCCGTCTGCATGGCCGGCAACCCGTACACCGAGTCCGGCGCCCGTTTCCGCATCCCCGACATGCTCGCCAACCGCGCCGACGTGTGGAACCTCGGCGACGTCCTCACCGGCAGGGAGGAGGCCTTCGCCCTCTCCTTCGTCGAGAACGCGCTCACCGCCAACGAACACCTCGCCCCGCTCGCCGGCCGCGACCGCGCCGACCTGGACCTCCTCGTCCGCCTCGCCGCCGGCGACCCCACCGCACGCCCCGACCGGCTCGTCCACCCCTACCCGCCCGCCGAGCGCGAGCGTGTCGTCGCCGTCCTGCGCCACCTGCTCGCCGCCCGCACCACCGTCCTCGCCGTCAACGCCGCCTACATCGCGTCCGCCGCCCAGGACCCCGCGACCCGCACCGAACCGCCCTTCCGGCTCCAGGGCTCGTACCGCGACATGAACAAGATCGCTGCCCGGATCGACCCCGCGATGAACGACGACGAACTCGACGCCGTCGTGTCCGACCATTACGCGAGCGAGGCCCAGACCCTGACCACCGGCGCCGAGGCCAACCTCCTCAAGCTCGCCGAACTGCGCGGCACGCTCACCGGCGGGCAGCTCGCCCGCTGGGCCGAGATCAAGGCAGGTCATGTGCGCGCCCGCACCCTCGGCGGCCCCGAGACGGATCCGCTCGTGCGGGCCGTGGCCGCGCTCGGGCTGCTCGCCGACCGCGTCGCCGCCGTCGAGTCCGCGATCACTCGCGCCACCACCCCGCCCCCGGCATGACCGGACGCCCCCGCCTGTGGCCCCTGCCCGCCCCTGCGCTACAAAGGCCACGGCGAGAGTCGAGCGAGGCAGGGGCACACATGGCGGCGGAGCGGGGCATACCGGACGAGTTCCTGGACGGGTTCGCCGGGATCGTCGCCGAGGCCTCCGCCACCGGCCGCCGCCTCACCCGCGCCGAACTCGACTCGCGGCGCGCCCTGGGAGAGCGCGCCGCGGAGGCGGGACACGGACTGCGGGAGCTCGTCGGTGTCCACCTGGCCCAGGCCCGCGCCCACCCGTACGGCGCCGCCACCACGCTGGACGCCGTCCTGGCGGCCGTGGCCCAGGGCGTCGACGCCTTCGCCGAGGGCTACGAGCGCGCCCAGCGCGTCGCCGTACGCCGCGAGGAGGCGGCCCGCCGCGAGTTCATCGACGACCTCCTCCACGGGCGCAGCGACCTCGGCCGGATCGCCGAGCGCGCCGAACGCTTCGGCCTGCGCCTGTCCTACGCGCACGCCGTCGCCGTCGCCCAGGGCGGCCACGCCTACGACGAGGGCGACCGGGCCCCGCGCGACGTCGAGCGTGCCCTCAGCGCCCGCTTCGGAGACCGCAACGTCCTGCTCACCACCAAGGACGGCCGTCTCGTCTGCATCGCGCCCGGCGACCAGGACGAGGTCCTCGTCCACTTCGCCAAGCAGGCCCACGCCGCGACCGACGGCGGCCGCGTCGCCATCGGCCGCCCCCAGTCGGGCCCCGGCGGTGTCGTCCAGTCCTACGAGGAAGCCCTCAACGCCCTCGACCTCGCCGACCGGCTCGAACTGGAGGACCCGGTGCTGCGCGCCGCCGACCTCCTCGTCTACCCGGTGCTGACCCGCGACCGGCAGGCCATGGCCGACCTCGTGCAGAATGCGCTCGGCCCGCTCCAGCAGGCGCGCGGCGGAGCCCAGCCGCTCATCGACACGCTCGCCACGTACTTCGACACCGGGTGCGTCGCCGCCGAGGCCGCCCGCCGTCTCTCCCTCAGCGTCCGCGCCTTCACCTACCGGCTGGCCCGCATCCACCAGCTGACCGGCGCGGACCCCGCCGACCCCGTGCACCGGTACACGCTCCAGACGGCGGTCATCGGAGCGCGGCTCCTGGACTGGCCGGCCCGGCAGTTCTGAACACCCGCCCCCGAGCGGCCCGTTCCCCTGTGAACGGGGTGCCCGGCGCGTAGGCTTGATCATTCGTCAGGCGGTGCAGGGCTGTCGGTGCGCGGGGGAGTGGACTCATGGTGGATCCGGTCACGGCGGTCGCCGGGGTGCTGATAGCGGTCGGCTCCGGGATGGCCAACGAGGCCGGCAAGCGCGCCTGGGAGACCACCGGCGCCCTGGTGCGCCGCATCACCGGCCGCGAGGTCCCCGCGCCCACCACCCCCGAACAGCGCGAACACGTCGCCCGACTGGTCGTCGAGAGCGCCGCGGGACGCCCGGAACTCCTCGCCGAGTTCGGCCGGTTGACCGGTGGCCTCGCGAGCCCGCTCACCGGACCGCTCGGCGCCCGGCCCCGGCTGCCCTCGGCGCCGCACGTCTTCACCGACCGGCGCGACGTCATGCGGCAGCTCGACGACGAAGCGACCCGGCCCTTCGCGGGCCGCCCCCGCACCGTGCAGCTGCACGGCCCCGAAGGCATCGGCACCACCGCCGTGGCCGTCCACTGGGGCTGGCGGCGCGCCGACCGCTTCCCCGACGGACAGCTCTACGCCGACCTGCGCGGCCGGGGTCCCGGCGAGGGCGCGGCCCTGCTCCTGCGCGAACTCGGCGTGCCCGACGACCGGATACCGCCCGCACAGGCCGACCGCGTCACCGCGCTGCGCTCCCTGCTCGACGCGCGCCGGCTGCTCGTCGTCCTCGACCACGCCACGTCCACCGCCCAGGTGCAGCCCCTCGTCGTCACCGCGCCCGGCGTCTGCACCGTAGTCGTAGCCCGCGACCGGCTCGCCGGACTCGGCGCCGTGCGCGTCCCTCTCGGACCACTGCCGCCCCGCGATGCGAAACGCCTGCTCACCGAGGTCGCCGGCAAGCCCGCCGTCGCCGCCGCGAAGGCCACCCTGCCCGCCGTGCTCGATCGCTGCGGCGGCCACCCGTACGCCCTGCACGCCGCGGCCCGCCGCCTGTCGACCGTGCCGCACGCGCCCCTGGAGCCCACCGTGAACGGAGCGAACGACCCGGTCGGCGCCGCGGCCGAGGACACCTACCGGCGACTGAGTCCGGAGGCCGCCCGCCTGTACCGCCTCGCCGCCCTCCGCCCCTGGCCGGCCCTCGACGCGCCGGCGGCCGCCGCGATCATCGGACCCCGACAGGCCGACGCCGATGCCCTGTTGGAAGAACTCGCCGACGCTCTCCTGCTCGACCGCACGGGCGACGGCCGGTACCGCTACCGTCCCGGGGTGCGCGCCCACGCCGAGCGGACCGCCGCCGCCGGCGACGGCATCGCCGCCTGCTCCGCCGCCCTCGCCCGCGCGCTCACCCACTACGAACGCCGCGCCGTGGACGCCGCCCGGGCCGCCCTCCCGGAGAGCTGGCGGATCCCCGACGCCCTGCCGGACCACAGCCCGGCACCGTACGCCGACCGGGGCGCCGCCCTCGCCGTGCTCGCGGACGATGCCGCCGTTCTCGTCGAGGCCGTCGCGGCGGCCGAGGAGTCGGGGGACGTACCGACGGCGCTGCGGATCTGCCGCGCCCTGTGGCCGCTCCAGCTCAAGGCCGGACACCACGAGACGCTGCTTCCCGCCCTGCGCGCCGGTGCACGGCTCGCCGACGCGCAGGAGCCCGGCACGCGGATGTCCGGCGCGCTCCATGCCCAAATGGCCCACACCTGCACCGAGTTGGGGCGCCATGCGGAGGCCGAGACGGAGGCCGTCGCCGCCGCACGTGCCGAGGCGGCGGCTGGGCATCTGCGCGGTGAGGCCTCCGCCGTCGAGTTCCTCGGGCTGCTCCGGCTGCGGCAGTGGCGCTACCCCGAGGCGCTGGAGCGGTTCGACGCGGCGGGCGCGATCCTCGACGGCATCGAGCCCGGCGCCGAAGGCCACGCCGACCTGCCCCGGGCCCGCGCCCTGCTGGAACGCCACCGCGGCCGGGCGCTGCGCGGCGCCGGGCGCCACGACGAGGCACTCCCGCGCCTCGACCACGCCCTGGAGTTCTTCCGCGACCGCAGTGAGGGCTACAACACCGCGCGCGTCCTCACCGACCTCGCCTGGACCCGCTACGAGGACGGTGAGCGCGCGACCGTGCTGCCGCTGATCGACGAGGCCCTCGCGATCCTCGTCGCCGAGGGTGCCACCCAGCATGTGGACGCGCTGCGTGTGCTGCGGGAGCGCTGCGTCAGCGGAGCGTGACCCTGACCCGGTGTGTTCCGGCCCCACTGGTGTCCAACAGCAGTCCGGAGTCCGCGAGTTCGGCCACATCCTTGCCCGCGGCCAGCCACGCGTGCAGAGCGGACGCGTTCGCCGCCGGGTCAGGTCCGTCCGGACCGCTCAGTTCCACCAGCGCCCCCGTCCGCGTCCGCACCACACACTCCGCGGGGCCCGTCGCGTACGCGGCCAGCGCGCACTGCGGGAAGCGGTCGAGGGTCTCGGCGGCCCACCGCTCGGGCGGACCGAGACGCGGGTCGTCGGCGGCCCCGTAGCGGAACACGGCGTCCGCGAGGCCGAGCCTGTCCTGCTCGCGGGTGTCCTCGTGGAGCGCGGTGTGCGCCACGGCGCCGTCCTCGCCGCACGGGGCCGGATGCGGGCCCGCGTACCGCTCCAGGCGCACCTCGCCCGGGCCCGTGATCCACGTGCGGACGTGCAACGGGACGGACGGCTCCGCCGGTTCGTACGGGGGCAGGGGGAGCGGGGCGAGCCGGGCCGGCCAAGGCGGCTCGGGCAGGTCCAGGAGCTGGTGGAACAGGCGGCGCAGACGGGGCGCCGCCTCGTGCGGCACCGCGCTGACGAACTCCGCCGCCTCGGGCAGCGGCCGGTGCCGGGCGAGCAGCGCGTCGAGCTGCGGGCGCAGCGGGGCGGCCGGGTCCAGCCGGGGCGCCGAGCGGACGAACGCGTGGACCGGGGCGTCCGGCGCGAGCGCGGAGAGCGGGGCGGCGCCCAGCAGGACGGGTGTGCCGAGCGCCGCCGCGTAGTAGGTCACCGCGCCGTGGTCGCCGATCACGGCGTCCGCCGCGATCAGTGCCTGCCGCCAGCCGTGCAGCGGGTCGATCAGGGTGAGCCCCGCGCGACGGGCCCGGTCGAGCCAGGACCGTATCTGGCCGGGGCCGTGGCCGTGCCAGAGATTGGGGTGCAGGACGGCGGCCAGACGATGGGTGTCCACCGGGAGTTCCGAGGTCAGCCGGGGCAGCAGCGCGGGGAGAGTGTCGTCGCCGCCGTCGCCGAACAGCGCGTCGGGTCCCCAGGTCGAACTGAGCAGCACGAGCCGCTGCCCGGCACGGACGCCGAGCGCGCGGCGGTAGCGGTCGCGGTGGGCGCGGGCGGCGAGGATCCGGTCCCAGCACGGGTCACCGGCGAGCACCCCGGTGTGGGCCGCCTCGGGGCAGACGGCGCGCAGCCGCTCCTCCTGCTCGGGGTGCGACAGGACGAGCGCGTCGGCGACCGGCGCCCCGTCGGGGCCGAGCAGCCACTCCGGCGACAGCCCGAACACGGGCGCGCCACCCCTCCGCTCCCGGCTCCCGGCACCCGGCACCCGGCACCCGGCACCCCCAGCCTTTTAGTGTATCCAACGCCGTGCGACAGGATGGCCAACTGCCCTTTAATCTCTGCCAGTTGACCGCCGAAGCTCGCCGAGACGGCGAGGTCGACCGGAGTGGCCAGGGCCTGTTCCCACGGGAGCACGGGCACGCCCGTCTGCGCGAGCAGCTCCCGTACGCCCGCGCCGAACGCCGAGGACTCGGTGCACGTGGCGAGCAACTGCACGCGCAGGTCGTCGTCGAAGAGCGGCAGGACGTCGAGCAGCCGGGTCGCCGACGTGACGTTGTGCAGGACGAACAGCACGGTGCGGGTACGGCCCCGGGTCGCCCAGCGGGCCGCGTCCGGCCCCGCCGGAACCCGGATCCAGTGGTCCGGCACCGCGTCCGTCATGCCGCCCCGACCGCCCCGGCCGCACCGTGCGCCGCGGACCCGAGCGCGAGCCGCTGCACCCGCACCAGATCCGCCAGCGGATCCCGCGCCGACGCGACGAGCGTGCCGCCCGCGTCCGCCACGGCCCGCGCGAGCCGCTCCGGCACCTCGCCGAACACCCACGTCACCTGCCGCGCCGCCGCCGGACCCGGCCGGTACTCCGGCTCGTGGTAGGCCTGCGCCCAGGCGCCCGCGTTGTCCCGCATCAACTGCGCGGCCGCCTCGGCTATCCCGTACGTCCATCCGGAACCCAGGAACGTGAACTCCCGCGCTGCCAGGAGCACATGGGGCAGCGTCTCCTCGATCGCCTCGTGGGCGTCGTCCGTCGCGTCGTCCAGTTTCTCGCCGAGCTGCGCGCGCAGCAGGGCCAGGGCCGTGGTCGGGAACCGGGTCGCGACCTCGGTCGCCGGCTGGTCGGTGAAGTCGAGCCGCACCGTGTGGTCGGCGATGTCCGGGGCGTCCGGCGCCGCCGTGATCACGACGCTGGGCACACTGCCGTGCACCCTGCCGAGCAGCCGCAGCATCACGGGTGCGGTGCCGGTGCGGGTGAGGGCGACGATCCGGTCGTACTCCCGCCCGTACAGGAACGCGGACGCGCTGAACGCGTCCGTCTCGCCGTGGCCGCGGCTCTCGCGGAGCGCGGCGTAGGACTGGGCCATCGCGTAGGCGGGGCCGGAGCCGATGACCGCGACGCGTTCTCCGCGGTGCGGGAGCGCGGACCTGTGGCTCGCCGCCAGTTCCGCGGCCCGGGTCCAGCAGTCCGGTTGGCTCGCGACATCCTGTGGTACTGGCACTGGCACTGCCCGCACGGTCGTGCTCCCCGTCCCCATATGAGCCCCCCCGGGCTGATCTCGGATGTTCCCCTGGACGTTACTCGACGGCCGTGTCGCCCTGCACGGGCGCTTCGGGGAGCGAGACGGGATCGCCGGGGGTGTGTCGGGCGCGTCGCGGGCCGCGGGTCCGGTGGGGGCTGCTCGCGCAGTTCCCCGCGCCCCTGAAATGCAGGCGCTGCGCGCCGCATTTCCCCGATCAAGGTGCGGGGTGCCTGTGGTCGGGGGAAGGCGCGGCGAAGCCGCAGCCTTCCAGGGGCGCGGGGAACTGCGCGACCAGCCCCCACCGGCGGACGGCCGCCGACGAAACCGCACCCGGCAGACGCCACGCCTCACACGAGCGGCGCCCGAGGCCCTTCGGGAGACGACGCGCGTGCGTTCACCACCGCCTCCGCGACCGCCCGCACCTCGTCCTCCGGCACCGCGCGGTAGCCCGCCTCCGTGACGAGGGCCACCGACGGATAGATCCCCCGGTTCAGATCGGGCCCGCCCGTCGCCGAGTCGTCGTCCGCCGCGTCGTAGAGGGCCTGAACGGCCAGGGTCGTCGCGTCGGCCGCCGAGAGTCCCGGCCGGTACAGCTTCTTCAGGGCGCCCCGCGCGTACGGCGACCCCGACCCGTCGGCGTGGAAGGCGGTCGCCTCGAACAGGCCGCCGCCCACGTCGTAGTTGAAGATCCGGCCCACACCGCGCGCCTCGTCGTACCCCGCGAGCAGCGGGATCACCGCGAGCCCCTGCATGGCCTGCGGCAGATGCTCGCGGATCATCGTGGCGAGCCGCTGCGCCTTGCCGTTGAGGCTCAGCGGGCGGCGCTCCAGCTTCTCGTAGTGCGCGAGCTCCAGCTGGAACAGGCGCACCAGCTCCTTGGCCAGACCGACCGTTCCCGCGAACGCGACCGCCGTGTACTCGTCCGCCGCGTTGACCTTCTCCAGGTCCCGCTGGGCGATCACGTTGCCCATCGTCGCGCGCCGGTCGCCCGCCATCAGGACGCCGCCCTCGAAGGTGAGCGCCAGCACGGTCGTGCCGTGCGGCACGTCGCGCACCGGGCCCGTCACCCCGCTCCACGGCAGCGAGTGCGGCGCGACCCGCTCCGCGAACCGCGTGAACGACGACGTGTCGGCGTCCAGGAACACGGCCGGCAGCCCCTGCGTGTGATCGGTCATCCGTTCCTCGCCCTCCGGTTCGTCGCCAAGGCCTCCGGGGGACCTTCCCCGGCGCGCCGCCCGGCGAACCTGTCCGCCCGGCCGGGACATCCCCGGCGGGCCGCCGCCCCGGCATGGCATTCTGTCCCGATGAACGGTCCGGAGATCCTCGTCCAAGTCGCCCCCGAACTGGGGCTTTTCGTGCCCGCGCAGTGGCGTTCCGGCGAACCCGCGCCGCTCGTCACGGACGGTGTGTCCACGCTCGGCCACGTCGTGGAGTCGCTCGGCGTGCCCCTCACGGAGGCCGGCACGCTCCGCGTCGACGGCCACGACGTGCCCACTGCCCACGTCCCGTCGGCTGGCGAACGCGTCGAGGTGCTCCCCGTCCACCGCCCTCAGGAGGTGCCCGGCGCGCCCCTGCGCTTCCTGCTCGACGTGCACCTGGGCACCCTCGCCCGCCGGCTCCGGCTGCTCGGCGTCGACGCCGCGTACGAGGCCGTCGACATCGGCGACCCCGCCCTCGCCACCCGCTCCGCCGAGGAGCGGCGCGTCCTGCTCAGCCGCGACCGCGGACTGCTGCGCCGCCGCGAACTGTTCGCGGGCGCCTACGTCTACAGCGACCAGCCCGACGAGCAACTGCGCGACATCCTCGGCCGGTTCGCCCCCGAGCTGCGCCCGTGGACCCGCTGCACCGCGTGCAACGGGCCGCTCACCGAGGCGAGCAAGGAGGACGTCGCCGACCGCCTTGAGGGCGGCACCCGCGCGAACTACGACGTGTTCGCCGCCTGCACCGAGTGCAGCCGCGTCTACTGGCGCGGCGCCCACCACGCCCGCCTGGAGACGATGGTGGCGGACGCCCTCGCCGAGTTCGGCCCGGCCCGTGCCTAGGACCCTTCTTTCGGATCCGGCTGGGCCCGCGGGGCCCTAGGGCCTGAGCACCTGCCGGAACGTGTACGTCCCGCTCGGTTCCATCCGCACCAGCGCCATCGGCTTGCCGTCCGGGTTGCCGTCCGAGCCGAAGGACAGCGGGCCGCTCAGGCCCGACACCGCTTCGCTGCCGCCGAGCTGGAGCAGCATCTGCAGGGTCGCGCCCGGGTTCACCTGGCCCTTGCCGTCGGGGCCCGCCGCGGCCCGTACGGCGATGCCGAGCGACCACACCGCGTCGTGCCCGAGCACCGACTGGCCGTCCTCCAGCGCCTTGTTCACGGCCTGCGCGCTGCCGCCGAACTCGGCGCGGTACAGCTCCACGAAGTCCGGCAGCGGATCGTTCTCCTTCGCGTACAGCTCGCCCGCGAGCGCCGGGTGGCCGAGCGCCGTGTACAGCACGGTCACCCGGCTGTCCTGCCACTCCGTACGGAACCGGGCGCGGCGCGCCTCGCTCTCCTTCGCCCCGTAGTACGCGCCCAGGGCGTCGTCGCCGGTCAGCAGCGTGACCGTGCAGCGGCGGTCCGGCGCCGACATCGAGTTGATGAAGTTGCGGATGTTCAGGCCCCGGCCCGCGAAGAACACCGCGTCGGGCTTGAGCGCGCACACCTTGTCGGCGACCGACGAGAACGCGTTCGACACCCCGTCCGTGCTGGACAGGAACTCCAGCGGCACCCCCTCCAGCTTCAGCCCGCGGTTCTGCGCGGCCGTCTGGAACGACCGGTACAGCGAAGTGTTGTAGATGTCGTCCGTGTTCCGGTCCCGGATCACCGCCACCTTGTACCCGGGGTGCTTCTTCTGCTGTTCGCGCAGATAGTTGACCGCCCCCGAGGCCTGGTCCCGGTTGGGTGCCGACACCCGGAAGAAGCCCGGGTCCGCCGTGTCCGCGAGACCGTCCGCGGTGACCGTCGCCCCCATCATCGGGATGCCCTGCCTGCGCAGCTCCGAGACCGCCTTGCCGGTGCCGCCGCGGCTCTGCCCGAACCCGGCCACCGCGACCACGTGGTCCTCGCCCTTCGAACGGGCGATCACCTCCTCGGTGAGCGGCTTCCACTGCTCCGAACGCAGCCCCAGATTGCCCACGAGCAGCCGGATCTGCGGCAGGTCGCCGCGGCCGCCGCCCAGGTCCGGGTCGTTGAGCCGGCGCTGCGCGAGATACGCGCCGAGCAGCTCGGCCCGCAGCCCGTACTTGGTCTCCTCCTCGCCCGGCACGGTCGTCAGCGGTTCCACGTAGACCACCGACACGTACTTCTTGCCGGACTCCTCGACCCGCGCGTTCTCCTTCTCGATCTTCGCCATGACGTCCTTGAGGGAGTCGTCGAAGACGAACGACCCGTCCGAGACGCCCACGCACTCCTTGCGCGGGCCGGTCTCGTAGATGCCCGGCGCGCACTCCTTGCCGTGCCCGGACCCGTCCTCGCCGAGGAGCGAGACCAGCAGCCACACTCCGGCGCCCAGCACCACGGCGGACAGCAGCGCCCAGGGCCAGCGGCGCGGCCGCGGCCGCCGTGGCGTGAACCCTCTCTCGTCTACCACCACGGTTTCCTCTCGTACCGCTGGGCCATGCGCAGCAGCACATGGCGGTCGTGTTCGTCCCCGATCGGCCGGCGCAGCGTGAGGAACTCCTCGGCGATGTCCGGGTACAGCTCCGCGTACGGGTCGCCCAGCGGGTCCGCGTACGGCTGCGGCGCGCCGCCCTCCGGGCGGGGGTGCGCGGTGATCCAGCCCGCGGTGAGCAGCCGGGTGATGGCCCGCCGCGCCGCGTCCCCCTCGGCGACCCCCACCAGCCGCTCGTACCGCTCACGGGCGGACTCCGGCGGGGCGCCCGCCCAGCGGGCCGGGGCACGCTGGATCCAGGCGAGGTCCGCGCACCACGCGTCGGCGCCCGTCTCGTCGAAACGTTCCCGCAGGAAGTCGACGGCGGCGGGCAGATCGCCCAGGGCCAGATCGTGGTAGGCGACCGTGCGCAGATCGCCGCGATCCCGGGCGGCCCGGCGCAGCGCGCGGTGCGCGCCCGTCCAGGTCCCCGCGTCGTCGTCCGGGCCGGCCGCCCCGTCGAGCCGGCGCAGCAGCAGGAACCGGGTCAGCCGGGGCAGCGCCGGCAGCCCCTCCTCGGGCTCGCGCACCGTGCGCAGATCGTCCGCGCTCAGGTTCACGAACTCGCGCAGCACCGACTCCTGGTTCTCCCACAGCGGCTCGCAGGTCTCGGCGCGGCCGAGGGTGAGCGCCGCCGCGGCCCGGGGCAGCACCCGCAGCAACTGCCCCGAGCAGTCCCGCAGCAGCCGATCGAGGAGATCGGGGCCCGCCGTGAGGACCGGCTCCGGGCGCACGCTGCCGTCGGCGGGCGCCAGGCACTGCCGCACCCGCTCGTCCCACGGCAGCCCCGCCGGCATCCGGCGCAGCACGTCCAGGACCCGGGCGGTGCCCGCGGGATGGCCGCGCGTCAGCTCGTGCACGATCCAGCCGAGCCACTGCACCGCGTTGTCCGCGCGCGGCAGGACCGAACCGGCCGGCAGCGCGTCCACCGTGGCCGCCGCCTGCTCCTCCACCTCGCGCCGGGTCAGGTTCCGCAGCCGGCCCGCGCGCAGCGGCCCCGCGTCCAGCGGCGCGAACCCGCCCTGCTGAGGCCAGCTGTCCCCGTACTCCGGGCGGCGGCCGCTGCCGGTCTCCGCCCGCACCAGCGCCTCCGGACGGCGCCGGGCCGTGGCCACGACGAGCAGCGGGTCGGGGCGCCGGGCGCGTTCGCGCGCGTCGAGCAGCAGTTGCAGGAAGGCCTCGCCGACGGGGGAGTCCGCGTTGTCGAGCAGGGCCAGGCAGTGGGTGGTGCGCAGCCGGTCGGCGCGGCTCGACGCGTACGCGCCGCGCAGGTCCGCGAGGAAGGCGTCCAGCAGCACCCGCTCGGCCTCCTCGCGCTGCGCCGGATAGCCGTTGTACAGCCGGTTCACGCCCACCAGGAAGTCGGCAGTGCCGCCACGCCCCGGCGCCGTCGCGGACGTCTCGGCGAAGCGCCGGCGCAGCTTGAGGCCGCGCCACGAGCGCAGGCCGCCCTGCACCAGCGGCACGACGGCCGAGGTCCAGCCGGGCAGCCCCGCGGCCTGCGCCGCCGTGTCCGCGATGCCCAGCAGATCCTCGTACGCGTACTCCCGTGCCCGGCCCTCGCGCAGCGCCTCCGCCATGTCGCGCACCGCCCGCTCGCGGCTGCGCGCGTCCACGGCCGTGCCGACCGCGGCGAGCAGCGAGCCGAGCGCGGGGAACGACAGCTGCGGCAGGTCGTCGTGGCGGGCGCTGAGCTGGAAGGCCAGCTCCGTCAGCACGTCGATCCGCGTGCCGCCGCGTTCGCCGATCGGCTCCAGGTCGAGCGCGGCGATCGGCACCCGGCGGGCCCAGCCGCGCAGATGCGCGGTGAGCGTGGACTTGCCGCTGCCGCGCTCGCCGAGCAGCACCAGGACCGGCAGCGGGCGCAGCGGACCCGGCGGCCGGTCGATCTCGTCGGCGACGCGCCGGCGCACCGCCGCGTCGCGCTCCGACCGGCCCGCCCCGCCACCCGTCGCCCCTGTGTCTTCGGCCACCCCGCTCCCCCCACCGGCCGCACCCGCCCCCGCGGGCCCCGGCCGACTCCTGCCGACCCGTGCGAGAACTCTTCAATTCCCTTTCCTCGCAAGGTTATTCGGATGATCGAAGGCAAGCGCGGAGTTTCCCGATCCGGGGCGGCGGCGGGTGCCTCGAGGGCATCGGCTACGCTGCCGGTTCCTGACGGCGTGTATAGCAAGAGGAGTTATGGCCCTGAAGCGACGTTCGGCCCTCGCCGGACTGACGATGGTGCTCGTGGCCGCGCTCGCGGCCTGCGGCGGAGGTTCCGGCTCGGACAAGGGCGCGGACGCGCGCGGCGGGGGCAAGACCGACAGCGGGTACGCCCGCCCCGCGGACAGCGGCAAGGTGACCGGCCTGCGCGACGCCGTCCGCCACCAGACCCGCAAGACGGCGAAGGGGAAGCGGCCGCACTACGTGAAGAAGTGCGACTACGACACCAAGCGCGTGCGGCACACCAAGCGCACCAACGGGCGCACCAAGACCTGGTACACGACCAAGAAGGTCCGCGACTGCGACCGGGTGCGCAAGGGCACCGAGACGTACACCCGGGTCGTGCGCCCCGAGCGCTGGTGCGTCCGGCTGGACGACGTCGGCGGCAAGAAGGGCCGGGACGACGCCTGGTTCCACGTCCAGCGGTCCGTCTACAGCGAGGTCAACTCGGCACAGGACCACGCGAAGGTCAGCTTCGAGCCCATCGGCCGGGGCTGCTGACCCTGCCGGTCACGTGGGTGCTACGGCGCCCACACCGCCCGCTGCACGGCCTCCGCGGCCAGCCGCACCGCCGCGCGGCGGGTGGACTCGGCGAGCAGTTCCGGGTGGATCGGGCCGCCCGCCGCGAGGTGCCGGTCGTAGGGCAGGTGCACGACGCCGACGCCCGTCTCGCGCAGATGGGCCTCGGCCGCGGACAGGTCGAGATTCTGGTCCGGGGCGCCCGAGGTGAGGGCGACGACCGTCGACGGCAGCGCCGACTTCGGCAGACCCGCAAGCCAGTCGAGCACCACACGCGTGCCGCCCACGCCCTCGACCGTCATCGGGGCGACCACGATCCGGGCGTGCGCCGTGTCCATCGCCGTCCGCGCCACCTCGCCGGGCAGCGTCTCGCAGTCCGCGACCGTCACCGCGAAGTGGCGGCGCAGGGCGAGGGTGACCGTGCGGTACGTCGGCACGTCCAGCGGCGGGCCGACCCGGCCCCGGCTCGCGGGGAGCAGCCAGCCGCCGTTCGGCAGCGGCACCAGATAACCCGTGATGTCGAGCAGGTCCATGCGCGGGGTCAGGATCCGGGCCAGCTCCACGCACGACCAGCGCACCGACTCGGCGCCGAGCCGCACCGCGAGCGTCCCGAGAGCGGCGTCCGCCTCCAGCGCCAGCACCGGGTCCTGGCGGTGCATCTGGAGCGAGCGGGCCACGAGCGCGGCCGCGGTCGTCTTGCCGACGCCGCCGCGGATCGAGGTCACGGCCACGAGGCGGCCGATGCCGGTCGGCTGCTGGAGGTCGCGCAGCAGCCGCGCGCCTTCCTCGGCGTCCGACGACGTGATCCGCCGGATCGACCGGCCCGTACGCCGCACCACGGAATCCCCGCGGAGCGGCTTGCCCGCGGCGGGCGCGAGCCGCGGATCGACCGTCAGCACGGACTCCGGCGCCGGGAACGCGAGCTCGGCCCCGGGCCGCACCGCCGGCACGGCGGCCGTCGCCGGGGGTGCCTGGTGCGTCGTGTACGGGGCCGGAGGCGGCGGCACGGGAAGCACAGGGGGCGCGGACACAGGTGCGGGCGCCGCCACGGGCACGGGCGGCGGATTCTCCGGCGGCACCGGGGCGGCGAATTCGGCGGGCACGGCATCCTCCGGCTCGGGCGCGCCTACCGTGTCCCCGGGAACACCGGGGGTCTCGGAGGGCGCGGGGGCGTCGTGCGACTGGGGCGCGAAGGAAGACAGTACGGACTGCGGGGCGGCGTCCGACGCCGATTCCGGCACGGCCGGCGGCGCCGTGTCCAAGGCCGCAGGGGCTGGATCCGGGGCTTCCGCGGAGGCGGGCGCCGATTCCGGGGCGGGTGCGGTGGCCTCGGCCGCTTCGTCCGGCAGCGACTTCAGCGAGGCCAGCAAGGATTCGGGCACGGCGGGCCGCACGGTGGCCTCACCGGGCAGCGCTTCGGGCGCCGGATCGGCGGACGCACCCTCCGCCCGCTTGCGCTTCAGGCTGCGGTCACCCGGGTTGGGGCGCTGCTCGTCCGGCCGGCGGACGGGGAGCGGAGACTTCCCGCCGGAGCCCCCACCGAGCTCATCGGACTCAACAGACTCAACGGACTGATCGGGCTCAACGGACTCATCGGCGCTCATCGCACCCGCCGCGTCGGCCGGTTCGGCTGGCTCGGCCGCTTCAGTGGGCTCAGCTGATTCGGCCGGTTCGCGAAGAATCGGTTCCGCAGCACACCCGTCCTCGTCGGAACGGCGAATCTCATCGGCTGACCCCCGCATTGCGCCCCTGCCCGGTCCCGTCTGACTCACGTACACCACCAGCGGCCCCGAACGGACCGCTGGACGCGAAATCCTATCGCTCGCCCCCACATCGCAGAGGCAAACCCCCCTTCCCTCACCGTCCCCTCACCACCCTCAGCAGATGGTGAGCCCCACACCACACACCCCGACGCCGGCACCGACGGCCTCCCGCGGCCCTCTGTCCGCCGGGCTTGCGCGGATCTACCCTGGGAGGGACGCATCGGCCCCGAGGGGGAGTCGCATGGGCGGACGCAGGCGTACTACGGGGTATCGGTGGTTCCTGTTCCGTCGGGTGAGGCGGGTGGCGCGCGGTGAGGTCGTCGAGGTGCAGGAGCCGCTGTCGCGCGGGGAGCTCTATCGGCTGACGGCGCATGAGCAGCCCGTCGCCTACGCGCTGGAGCCCGGCGGCGCGCGCGGGTTCAGTTTCCGGCAGCGGGTCAGGGCCCGGCTGGCGAAGGCGATGTTCGGGCCGGGGACCTTCGTGCCCAAGGCGACGGCCGAGGAGTACCGCGCGCTGCACGCCGGCTGGCACGAGTCCGAGCGCGCTGACTGAGGTGTGCGGGGCGAGCCGCCCCGCACACCCCTTCGCTCAGCTCAGGCGGACCGTGAACGACCGGTCCGTCGGCAGGGTCGCCGTGCGGACCGTCGTCACGTCCTTCGCCGCGTCGTACGACCACGAACCGGCCGGGAGCGGCCGTCCGTCCACCGTCACCCGGTGCGGCTCCGGCGCCCCGTGCACGGTGAAGGTGTACGCGCGTTGGGTGGCCTTGCCCGTGTAACCGCCGTTGCTCGCACCGACGTTCAGGACCGTGCCGTCCCGGTCCGACTCCAGGGTCACGCGCTGCGTCGCCGACTCGCCCTTCGCGAACTTGCGGGTCACCCCGTCGTCCTCGTAGAGCGTGTACGCGCTCCGGCCGCCCCGGTCCGCGTACACGTCCCAGCCGAGCTGCGCCTTGTCCCGGGTCTTCCAGGACGTGGTGCCCTTCGGCCACATCGGCACGATCGCCCCGGACTTCACGAAGACGGGGAGCGTGTCGATCGGGGCGTGGTAGCCGTCGAGGGTCGTCGGGCCCTTGTACTGCTTGCCCGTCCAGTAGTCCGTCCACGTGCCCTTGGGCAGGTAGATGCCGTCACGCGTGTCCGAGTCCTTGTAGACCGGGGCGACGAGGAAGTCGTCGCCGGCCAGGTACTCGTACTTGGCGTTCGCGCCCAGCGTGGCCGGGTCGTCCGGGTACTCCAGCCACAGCGGCCGGACCCCGCCGACGCCCGTGTCGGAGGCCTGCTTCGCCAGCGTGTACAGGTACGGCATCAGGCGCTCGCGCAGCTGGAGGTACTTGCGGTTGATGGACGTGTAGGGCTCGCCGTCCACCCAGGGCTGCTGGTTGATCTTCTGGCCGGTGGTCAGGTCCCGGGCCCAGCCGTCCATCGTCATGATGGCCGGCAGGAAGGTCTTGGCCTGGAGGTCGCGGGCGTACATCTTGGCGTCGTGGGAGTAGATGGAGCCCACGTCGCCGGTGTTGTACGCGATGCCGGACAGCGTCGCGCCCGCGTACGTGGGGATCTGCCAGCGCACGAAGTCCCAGGACAGCTTCTGGTCGCCGGACCACAGGACGGCGCAGCGCTGGGCGCCCGCCCACGACACCGGCATCCACACGAAGCCGCGCGCGTCGCTGTTGTCCTCGATGCCGGCCTTCGCCCGGTCGCAGGCGTCGAGGGCCATGCCGTAGCCGTTGCCGACCCAGGCGACGTCGAGCTTGGCGACCCGCTGGCCGGCCTTGACCTGGTCGGCGAGCTTGTCGATGCCGTCCTGCGTCCACAGGCCGAGCTGGGCGCCGCGCTCCTGGAGGCCCTTGGCGGTCTCGGCGAGGTTCTCGTAGCCGCAGCCGTATCCGTCGTTGACGAGCATCCAGCCGAGCGGCATCTGGTTCTGGACGTACCCGTCGGCGACCTTCAGGGAGTCGAGGGTGTGGCGCTCGCCCTGGTTCGCGTTGTGGAGGTAGCAGTCGGCGTCGCCCGGTTCGAGGCCGTAGACCGGCGGCATGAACGGCTTGCCGACGAGCGACGTGTACTTGCCGATGACCTGCTTGGCGTCACCGAGGAAGTAGTACGCGTCGAGGCGGCGCTCCTGCTGGCCGGTGTGGACCGAGGGGCCGAAGTCGTAGACACCGGGCGCGAACGTGTTCCGGTAGACGCCGTAGCCCGCCGAAGAGAGGTAGAACGGCTGGGAGTTGGGGTAGCCGCCCTCGTTCCAGTCCGTGTTGTTGGCGACGCGGACCGTCTTGTCCCGGTGCGAGAACGAGCCGTTCTGTTCGCCGCCGCCGAAGAACTGCTCGTCCGCGGCGCGCTGGAGGCTCTGCCGCATGCCGCCCGTGGACCAGCGCAGCGGCTTGTCCTCCTGCCACACGCGGGTCTTGTTGTCCGCCTTGTACAGGCCGAAGCGCAGGGGCTTCTTGTAGACGCGCAGGACGGCGTCGGCGGAGCGGATGCCGTAGTAGGCGCCCGCGTCGAAGGACGACGTGCGGGTGTTCAAGGCGGGCTGCTCGCGCACGATCTGCGAGCCGGCCGGGTCGCTGAAGGAGCCCGACGGGTCGGCCTGGAGCCGGAGTTGACCGCCCTTCAGGAAGTCGGCGCGGGCCTTGAGCCCGCCGGCGGCGATCTCGTACCGTCCGTCGCCGCCCTCGAAGGCGGTCAGGTCGCCCGCGTCGGTGGTCTCGGGGAGATACGCCTTGCCGACGAAGGAGTTGTCGTGCACGTCGTACGGCACGACCACGACGTGGTACGTGCCGTTCGCCTTCGGGATGACGGTCGCCTCGGGGTCGGCGGTGCCCGCGCTGGAGGCGACCTGCTTGCCCGCGTCGTCGTAGATGTACATGTCGAAGTCGTCGGTGGGGCGCTCGGCCCACTCGATCGAGACGGGGACGCCGCCCTCGGGGTTGTCGTCCCAGTACCCGTCCGGGACGGACACCTTCAGGTCGAAGCGGTCGCAGACCTTGCCGTCCGGATCCTCGGCGGCCGTCGGGCACTTCGAGGGGCTGTCGACCGTGCCCGCCGCGTACGTGGGGCTCTGCCAGGTGACGCTCTTGTGCTCGGCGTCGAGGCTGCCGCTGCCGGGGGTGGCGGCGCCCGCGTCCTGGGCGGGCGCCGCGAGCAGCGCCGCCGCGAGGGCGGTGGTGGTCCAGGCGGCGAGGGCTCTGGCTCTGCGGTGCGGTTGTCGTTGGTGCGGTTGTCGCATGTGGCGCGTCTCCACTCAGAACGACCAGCAGTTGTTTACTTGTGCTTGAAACTTGCGGCCAGCGTGCAGCTTCGCGCAAGAGTCGGAGTGAAGATTTCCGCGTCACGCAGGTTCATGTCAACCGAAAGCGCAGGAAGGGGCCCGGCGTCACGACGCCGGGCCCCTTCCGCGGACCGCCAGGAGGGCGCTCAGTCCTTCAGACGCTCCAGGATGCGGTCCATCCCGCTGTTCCAGTTCTCCTGGAGCGCCGTCACCGCTGCGTCCAGGTCGCCGCTCTGGAGGCACTCGGCGATCCGCTCGTGTTCCACGGCCGAGCGCTCCAGGACGTCCTGGTCGCCGAGCGCCACCCGCTCGTAGCGGTGCATCGTGAGCTTCAGGGACGTGATCAGCTGCATCAGCCGCCCGTTGGCGCAGCCCGACAGGAGCAGGTCGTGCCACGCGTCGTCGTAGCGCTCTATGACGTCGTGCGGGGCCTGCGGGGCGGAGAACGCGCGGGCCTCCTCCAGCAGGCGCGGCGCGATCTCCGCCAGATGGTCCGGGGCGCTCGAGCGCAGCGCGAGCGCCTCCAGGGTCGCGACGATCGCCGTCAGGTCCCGGAACTCCTGCGCGCTGAGCGGCGTGAAGCGGAAGCCCTTGCCGCGCTCGCTGGTGATCACGCCCTCGCGCTCCAGCGTGATCAGGGCCTCGCGCAGCGGCGTGCGGCTCACGCCGAGCTCGGTGGCGAGCTGTCCCTCGTTGATCGGCTCGCTCGTCGCGATCGTGCCGCTGCCTAGGCGCCTGAGCAGTTCCTCCTTCACCTGCTCACGCAACGGTCGGTTCTCGATCGGCATCTCGGCAGCCCTCCCCATTCGGTCCGGTCGATTATCCGCCACGCCGCCGGTCAGGCGGTACCGGCGCCGTCCACCGGGATGATCGCGCCGCTGATGAACGCCGACGCGTCCGAGGCGAGGAACGCGACCGTCTGCCCGATGTCCCGGGGCTGCCCGATCCGGCCGAGCGGCCGGTCGGCGGCGTCCGCGTAGAACGCGTCGGCACTCTCGCCGAGCTGCCGCGCCTCCTCGGCGAGCATCCCGGTGGCGGTGTCCCCGGGGCAGACGCAGTTCACCCGGATGTTGTCCGGGCCGTGGTCGATGGCCATCGCGCGGGTCATGTTGACGACCGCGCCCTTCGACGCGCAGTACGAGACGGCCCGCGCGCCGCCCGATATGCCCCACCCGGAGCCGGTGTTGACGATCGAACCGCCGCCCCGCGCCGCCATGCCGGGGATGACGAGCCGGCTCATCAGCAGGATCGAGCGGACGTTCACCGCCATCACGAGGTCCCAGTCGTCCTCGGTGATCTCGCAGACCGTGGAGCGGCGGATGACGCCCGCGTTGTTGAACAGCACGTCGACGCCGCCGAACCGGTCCTCGGCCGTCGCCACGACCGCCTCGCAGTCCTCGCGCCGCGACACGTCGCACCGCACGAACGTGCCGCCGACGTCCTTCGCCGTCTGCTCGCCGCCGTCCGCGTCGATGTCGGCGACGACCACCCGGGCACCCAGCTCGGCGAGGACCTGGGCGGTGGCCCGGCCGATGCCGGCGCCGGCGCCGGTGACGATCGCGCGCTTGCCGTCGAGAGAGATCATCGTGTCCTCCTGGAGACGCTGTAGACAGAGAGATTCAGGCTTCGGTTCGGTAGAGGGAGATCCGGCGGTGCCCGGTGACCACCCGGACGTGGCCGGTCAGTTCGGCGTCGAGGGCGCGGTCGCCCGTGTCGACGAGCAGCGGACGGCCCTGGAGCGCGGCGAGCTTCCCCTCCGTGCACACCACGAGCAGCCCGCCGCGCCCGCCCGCCGCGCGCAGCACCCGCGGCGAGATCTGCTGGTTGCCCCGGCCGAGCAGGAAACCCTGCCCGCCGATGGGCGAGACGACCACATGGCAGGGCCGCGCCGGGTCGAGGCGCGCGAGGATCTCGGCCTCCGACGCGTCCTTCGCCACGACGACGGCCTGCCCGCCGCGCAGGTCGAGCACGTCGACGCCCGCCAGGGAGGCGTCCGCGCCGAGCGCCGCCGCGACCGCGCGGGTCGTCGTGCCGGGCCCGAGCACGAGCAGCCCGTCGCCCGCACGCCCGACGAGCTCGGCCGCGATCCCGCCGCTCGTGTCGTACGCGGCCGAGGCGCTGCCCGTCTTGCGCTGCTGCACCCGGGCCGGGACGTCGGGCACGGTGAGCCAGCCGTACAGCCGGGACGCGGTGCGGCCCGCGCGCAATGCCTCCTCGTCCCGGTCCATGACCTCCGCGTCCCGGACCCCGGGCGCGGCCCCGCCGAGCCGCGCGGCCGCGACCTCCCCGGCGGCGCGCGGTCCGACGGCGAACACGGCCGAGTGCATCTTGACCCCGGTCGGCACCCCGAGCACCACGCACGGGGCGCCGTCGAGCGCCCGGGCCACGTCCCGCGCGGTCCCGTCGCCCCCGGCGAAGAGCAACAGGCCGACCCCCGCGGCGACGACGGCCCGGACGGCGGCGACGGTGTCCTCGGCGGTGGTGCCGAGCGGGCCCGGCACACCGGAGCGAGGTGCCGGGACCGTCTCCACGTCGAGGCCCGCTCCCCGGGCCGCCTCCTCGCCCATGGCTCCCGGGGCGGTCACGATCACCGGGGCGCACCCGCGGGCCCGGATCTCGGCCAGGGCCTCCTCGGCGCGGGCCGAGGCCCGCGGGACCGCGCCCAGTTCGAGGGCGCGCCGCGGACGCTCCGGGCCGTCGGTGCCGCCGAGACCGACCCGGCCGCCGAGACCGGCGACCGGATTGACCACGAGGCCGACGCGGGGCCGTGTCACGAGGGTTCGCCGAGGATCTTGCGGCGGTAGGCGCGCCAGGACACCGCCCAGGTCGACGGATCGTCCAGGGCCTCGGGGCGCACCCGGTGGACCGTCGAGCGGTGCGGCGCGGTGCGGACCGTCTCCGGTTCCTCGTAGGCCTCCCGGGCGACCTCCGCGAGGATCGCCGCGTACTCGTCCAGGTCGGCCCGGGTGTACGACTCGGTCGGCTCCAGCGTCATCGGCTCCGGCACGACGTACGGGTGGTGGCTGGTCCAGTAGTGCGTGCCGAAGTCGGCCGCGCGCAGCCCGAGGTCCTCGGAGTGGACGCCCGTGTCCTCGTACAGCTTGCGCCAGCTGTAGCGGACCTGTTCGACGCGGGGGCGGCCCTCGGCGTAGGGGATCTCGACGCCGGGGATCTGCCGGACCTTGTGGAGCAGGTAGTTGTTGTTGAGGACGGCCGTCTCGGCCGCCGCGCGCAGGCCGTCGGCGCCGAGCGACATGATCCAGGCGTAGGCGCGGACCAGGTTCGGGACGACGCCGTAGAAGGGGCGCATCTTGCCGACCGACTCGGGACGGTCGTCGTCGAGCCGGTAGCGCTCGCCGTCGAACTCGACGGTGGGGACCGGGAGATAGGGGGCCAGGTCGGCGGTGACCGCGCAGGCGCCGGCCGCCGGGCCGCCGCAGGCGTGCGGGGTGGAGAACGTCTTGTGCAGGTTGAAGTGGCACAGGTCGAACCCGGCGTCGCGGGCCCGCGTGATGCCGAGGATGCCGTTGGCGTTCGCCTGGTCGTAGGAGCACAGGCCGCCGGCCTCGTGCACGATGCGGACGAACTCCTCGATGCGCGGGTTGTAGATGCCCGTGTCCTCCGGGTTGGTGATCAGGAGGGCGGCGGTGCGCGGTCCGACGGCGGCCTTGAGGGCCTCGATGTCCGGGTAGCCGTCCGCGTCCGGGTGCAGGGTGATCACCTTGAACCCGGCGGTCTTCGCGCAGGCCGCGTTCGAGGGGTGCGAGAAGATCGTCGTGATGACCTCGTCGCGCTGCTCCAGCTCGCCGCGCGCCGCGAAGTAGGCGCGGATCATCGCCACGTTGGTGTAGATCGCGGCGGACCCGGCGCCCGGCTGGAGCGAGACCCGGTCCATGCCGGAGATCTCCTTCAGCAGACCTTCCAGCTCGTGGATGATCCGCAGCACGCCCTGGACGGTCTCCTCCTCCTGGAGCGGATGCAGGGCGGCGATCCGCGGGTCGCGCACGAACCGGTCGTTGACCTTCGGGCTGTACTTCATCGTGCAGGTGCCCTGGCCGACGTCGATGTTGAGGTCGGCGCCGAGGTTCTCCTGCGAGAGGCGCAAGTAGTGCCGCAGGACCTGCTGTTGGGACATCTCGGGGAGGGCGGGCGGCTCGGCGCGGCGCAGGGCGGCGGGCAGTTCGGGAGCGGGGAGCGCGGGGTCGGCCTCGGGGACGAGGACGCCGCGCTCGCCGGGCGAGCCCAGCTCGAAGATCAGCTTCTCGTCCCAGGACGCCTGGTGGAAGCGGCGCAGCGCGGGCTTCGGGGCGATCCGCGCCTGGTCGGGGGAGACGGGCGCGGGCGTGGTGTGGGCGGTCACTTGACGATCTCCTCCAGCGTGGCGGCGAGCAGGTCGATGTCGGCCTTGGTGTGCACCTCGGTCACGCAGAACGCGGCCGTGCGCTCCCCGGTGGGCACCCCGCCGAAGATGCCGTGCCCGCGCAGATCGGTGCGGATCTCGGCCGCCGAGCGCGAGCCCGTGTACCGGACCGTGAAGTCGGCGAAGTGCGGAGTGTCGCCGAACGGCACCTCGATCCCCGGTACTTGGGACAGCCGGGCGCGCGCGTACGCGGTGAGCCGCAGGATCGTGTCGCCGATGTCCCGCATGCCCTGCGGGCCCATCAGCGCGAGGTACACCCCGGCGCCGATGCCGTGCAGCGCGGCGGCGGTGCCCACCCACTCCTTGCCCTCCTCCCGCTGGGCGAAGGACGTGCGCTCGTACGCGACGTCGCCGAAGCCGTACTCGCCCTCGACCTCGGTGGGCACGAGCCCGAACAGGCGCGAGGGGTACTCGGCGACGAGCCGCTCCTCGTCGCGGGTGGCGATGAACCCGGCGTTGCCCCCGCCGAAGCTCTGGTGGATGCCGAGCGGCTGGATGTCCCCGCACGCGATGTCGGCGCCGTACGAGGACGGGGGAGCGAGCACCCCGAGCGTGATCGGATTGCAGCCGACGACGTACAACGCGCCGGCGGCGTGCGCGAGTTCGGCCAGGTCCGGCAGGCCCGCGTCGATCACGCCGAGCGCGGAGGGGGCCTGCGCGTACACGGCGGCGACCTCGCCCCCGGCGAGCGCCTCCCGTACGGCGGCCAGGTCGGCTCCGCCCGTCGCGGGGTCGACCGGGACGACGGTCACGTCGTGGTCGGGGCGCACGTAGTCACGGATCCGGGACAGCTCGTCGGCGCCGACCGAGGAGGCGATCACGAGCCGGCGGCGGCCCGTGACGCGTCCGGCCATGCGCAGCGCGGTGCCCGCGGCCTGGAAGCCGTCGTACACCGGCACGTTGACGACCTCGACGTCGAGCAACTCGGCCATCATCGACTGGTACTCCCACAGGGCCTGGAAGCGCCCGTGGTCCTCGTAGGGCTCGCCCGCGTAGGCCGTCAGGAACTCGCTGCGGTCGACGATCTCGTCGACGACGGCCGGCACGTGGTGCTGGTAGCAGCCCGCGCCGAGGAAGCTCAGGGCCTCGCGGGTCGTCGTGTTGCGGCCGAGCAGCCGCTCCATGTGCCGGGTCAGCTCGGCCTCGGAGCGCAGCGGCGCCGGCAGGTTCAGCGGGCGGTGGAGCCGGATCCCGTCGGGGATGTCCGCGTAGAACTCCTCGACGCTCGCGGCGCCGATCGCGTCGAGCATCGCCTGCCGTACGGCGGGCACGGCGTTCGGGATGTACGGATGCGGAGTTGGCTCAAAGGGTTCGAAGGCCTGGGCCTGGGACGACGTCATGCCTCGCCTTTCGGGTGGGCGGAAGCCGGGGGAGTCGGAGGGGGCGGCCGGGTGCCGGCCCGGGGCGCGGGCTCGGCGGGGCCGGGAGAACTTTGTGTGTACGCCTCTTGACGGCCGGGTCCGTCATTCAGTGTTCTGAATACAGCATTAGGCATTCAGGCTCCAGGAGGCAAGAGTGTCAACAGCACCCACCCGGCGCAGCGTTCTGGCCACGGGTCTCACCGCATCGGCATCCGCCCTGCTCACGGGCTGTGCCATGGGCGGCTCGGGAGGCGGCGGAGGCGAGACGCGCGAACTCGGCGGCAAGGACGGCAAGACCGGCGACCGCCCGAAACTCTCGGGCACGATCACCGTCTGGTCGTGGGACGTCGCCGCCACGGCCATGAAACGGCTCGGCCGCACCTTCGAGGCCAGACACCCCGGCACGAAGATCAAGGTCGTCGACATCGGCTACGACAACGCCTACGACAAGATCACCGTGGGCCTGCGCGGCGGCAGAGGCCTGCCCGACGTGCTCACCATGGAGGGCAGCTACCTGCCCCGCTACACCGCCAACTTCCCCACCGGCTTCTACGACCTGGCGGCTCTCGGCGGCCGCTACGGCGGCGACTTCGACCGCGCCGCCTGGCGCACCGTGACCGGGGGCCCGGACGGCGACAAGGTCTTCGCCCTGCCCTGGGACATCGGCCCCTGCGCCCTCTACCACCGCGCCGACCACCTGCGCGCGGCAGGCGTGAGCCCCGACTCCCTGCGCACCTGGGACGACTACGTCAAGGCCGGCATCCGGATCAAGAAGGCCACCGGACACAAGCTCCTGGTCATGGACTCCACCGACTCCGGGATCCTCCCCATGCTGCTCCAGCAGCAGGGCCAGTCCTACTTCAAGGGCGGCCGCGTCGCCCTCGACACCCCCGCCGCGCTCAAGGCCATGACCGTCATGCGCGACCTCGCCGAGCACGGTCTCGTCTCCTACGAGAAGGGCTGGGACGGGCTCGTCACCGCCACCAAGGAGGGCAAGGTCGCCACCACGCCCACGGCCGCCTGGTGGACCGGCACGCTGACCGCCGAGATGCCGGAGCTGAAGGGGAAGTTCGGCGTCGTCCCGCTGCCCGGCTTCACCGCCGACGGCGTCCGCACCTCCAACATCGGCGGCTCCGCCCTCTGCGTCCCCGCCCAGACCAAGAACGCGGACCTGGCCTGGGAGTTCATCCGCTTCCTGCTCACCGGCAAGGCCAACCAGGTCTCCATGCTCAAACGCGAGGGCCTCTTCCCCGCCTACCTGCCCGCCCTCGAGGACCCGTACCTGAGCGAACCGCAGGAGTACTTCGGCGGGCAGCGCGCCAACGCCGTCTTCGCTCGCCTCGCCCAGAACATCCCGCCCGTCGAGTACACCGACGACGACGCCAAGGCGGGCGACATCGCCACCGCCGCCGTCAACGCCGTGATGCTGCGCGGCAAGGACCCGAAGGCTGCGCTCGCCTCCGCCGCCGACCAGCTCGCCGAGGCCACCAAACGGAAGAAGGTGGCCTAGCACCCATGGCCGTCCTCGACACCCGCACCGGGCCCGGCACCACCTCCGCCCGCCCGGTGCCCGGCCGCCGCCCCCGCCGGCCGCGCCGCCGGCTGCGGCGCACCGGCTGGATCTTCGCCGCACCGGCCGCCGCGCTCTTCGCCCTCTTCTTCGCCTACCCCCTGGGCGCGAGCGTCCTGCAGTCCTTCACCAGCGAGGACGCGGGCGCCGTCCACTGGGTCGGCCTCGACCAGTACCGGCGCATGTTCCACGACACGGCGTTCCTGAAGTCCCTCGCCAACACGGGGCTGATCCTCGTCGTGCAGGTCCCCGTCATGATCGGGCTCGCCCTCGTCCTCGCCGTCCTGCTCAACCAGTCCTGGCTGCGCTTCCGCGGCACCTGGCGCGCCCTGCACTTCCTGCCCGCCGTCACCACCCTCGTCGCGTACGCCGTCGTCTTCCAGGTCCTCCTCAAGACCGACGGCGGCCTCGTCAACCAGATCGTCGGCGTGTTCGGCATCGGCCCGGTCGACTGGCTCAACGACCCCACCTGGGCCCGGATCTCACTGATCCTCACCCTGACCTGGCGCTGGACCGGCTACAACGCGGTGATCCTGCTCGCCGGACTCCAGGCCATCGGCAAGGACCAGTACGAGGCCGCCGCCATCGACGGCGCCGGCACCTTCACCACGTACACCCGTGTCGTCCTGCCCCAGCTGCGGCCCGTCCTGCTGTTCTGCGTCGTCACCTCCACCATCGGCACCCTCCAGCTCTTCGACGAGAACTACGTCCTCACCCGCGGCGGCCCCGACGACGCCACCCTCACCCCGGTCGTCTACCTCTACAAGGTCGGCTTCCAGCAGTTCGACTTCGGGTACGCCGCCGCCATCGCCTGGGTCGTCGTCGCGCTGATCGCCGCGATCTCCGCGCTCCAGTACCTCCTGTTCGGAAGGGAGCGCCGCCGATGAAGGGCGCCAGACTCGGGCTGCGGCTGCTCGCCCGCGCCGTCCTCGTCGCCGGCGGTATCGTCAGCCTCGTACCGTTCCTGTGGATGGCCATCGCCGCCACGCACTCCACGTCAGAGCTGTTCCACTCGCCGCCCCCGTTCCTGCCCGGCGGCAGGCTGCTCGACAACCTGAGCCGGCTCCAGGAGACCATCGGGTTCGGCCGCGTCATGCTCAACAGCCTCGGCATCGCCCTCGTGCACACGGTGCTCAGCTCGGTCGTCTCCGCGATGTGCGGCTACGGACTCGCCAAGTACCGCTTCCGCGGCCGCGGCCTGCTGCTCGGCGCCGTCCTCGCCACCATGATGATCCCGTTCCAGGTGCTGCTCGTGCCGCTCTTCCAGATGATGGCGAGCATCGGCTGGATCGACACCTACCAGGCCGTCGTCCTGCCCTTCCTCGCCAACTCCTTCGGCATCCTGCTCATGCGCCAGTCCTTCGTCGACTTCCCCGACGAACTCATCGAGTCCGCCCGCATCGACGGCTCCGGCGAACTGCGCACCTTCTACCGCGTCGTCCTGCCCTGCGTGCGCCCCCAGCTCGGCGCCCTCGTCATCTTCACGTTCATGGCCGGCTGGAACAGCTTCATCTGGCCGCTGCTCATGCTGAACTCCGAGGACCGCTACACCGTGCCCGTCGCCCTCAACACCCTCACGGGCCTCTCCCACGTCGACTACTCCGGCCTGATGCTCGGCTCGCTGCTCGCGACGCTGCCGCTGATGGCCCTGTTCCTGCTCTTCCAGCGGCAGTTCGTGGCCGGACTGCTCGGCGGGGCGGTGAAGGGATGACCCAGGTGCCCACGACGGAACACCTCACCCGCGTCAACGGCCTCCTCTACGGCGGCGACTACAACCCCGAGCAGTGGCCCGAGGAGGTCTGGAAGGAGGACGCCGCCCTCATGCGCGAGGCCGGGGTCACCATGGTCACCGTCGGCGTCTTCTCCTGGGCCCGCCTCCAACCCGGCCCCGACACCTGGGACTTCGGCTGGCTCGACCGGCTCCTCGACCTGCTGCACGCCCACGGGATCGCCGTCGACCTCGCCACCGCCACCGCGTCCCCACCCGCCTGGCTCGTCCGCGCCCACCCCGAGATCCTCCCGGTCACCGCCGACGGCGTCCGCCTCGAGTTCGGCTCCCGCCAGCACTACTGCCCCTCGTCCCCGGACTACCGCGCCGCCGCTCTCCGCGTCACCACCGCCCTCGCCGACCGCTACGCCGGCCACCCCGCCCTCGCCCTGTGGCACATCCACAACGAGTACGGCGACCACGTCACCGAGTGCTTCTGCCCGCGCTCCGCCGACCGCTTCCGGTCCTGGCTGCGCGACAAGTACGGCACCGTCGACGCCCTCAACCACGCATGGGGCACCGCCTTCTGGTCCCAGCGCTACGGCACCTACGACGAGATCGAACCCCCGCGCACCGCCCCCGGCCCCGTCAACCCGACGCAGCTGCTCGACTGGCGCCGCTTCTGCTCCGACGCCCTCCTCGCCCTCCACCGCGCCGAACGCGCCGTGCTCGCCGAACACAGCACGCTCCCGGCGACCACCAACTTCATGTCGATGTTCAAGGCCCTCGACTACTGGAAGTGGGCCGAGCACGAGGACCTCGTCTCCGACGACGCCTATCCCGACCCGGCCGACCCCGAGGCCCACGTCACCGCCGCCCGCAACTACGACCTCATGCGCTCCCTCAAACAAGGCCGCCCCTGGATCCTCATGGAACAGGCCCCCTCCGCCGTCAGCTGGCGGCCCGTCAACGTCCCCAAGAAACCCGGACTGCAACGCCTGTGGTCGCTCCAGGCCCTGGCCTGCGGCGCCGACGGCATCCTCTACTTCCAGTGGCGGGCCTCCCGGGCGGGCGCCGAGAAGTACCACAGCGCGCTCCTCCCGCACGGCGGCACCGCCTCGCGCGGCTGGCGCGAGACCGTCCGCTTCGGCGCCGAACTCGGGCGGCTCGCCGAGATCGCCGGCAGCCGGGTCGTCTCCGACGCCGCGATCGTCCTCGACTGGGACTCCTGGTGGGCCCTGGAGTCCGACGACCACCCCTCCGCGCGGATGCGCTGGCCCGAACTCCTGCGCCCCTGGTACGCCGCGCTGCACGCACGCGGCGTCACCGTCGACTTCGTGCCCCCGCACGCCGACCTCACCGGCCGCCCCCTCGTCCTCGCCCCGAGCCTCCACCTCCTGCGCACCGCCGACGCGGAGCGCCTCACGGCGTACGTCCGCGACGGGGGCCACCTCGTCTGCGGCCCCTTCAGCGGCGTCGTCGACGAGCACGACCACATCCACGACGGGGGCGCGCCCGGCCCCCTCGCCGCCCTCCTCGGCGTCCGCGTCGACGAGTTCTGGCCCGTCCCCGACGGCGAGAGCGTCCCGCTGGCCTCGGGCGCACGGGCCACGCTGTGGACCGAATGGCTGGAGACGACGGGTGCGGAGGTCCTCGACACCTACACCGAGGGCCCCCTCACCGGCCGCCCCGCCGTCACCCGCACCACCCACGGCTCAGGCACCGCCCGCTACGTGAGCTGCCACCTCCCCGAGGCGATCGGCACGGTCCTGGACCCGGCCCTGGCCGAAGCGGGCATCACCCCGAACGCTCAACTCCCCGCCGGAGTCGAGACGACGGTCCGCGTCGCCGAGAGCGGCACCCGCTACCGCTTCCTCCTCAACCACACCGACAGCGCCCAGGACCTCCCCGCCACCGGCACCGACCTCCTCACCGGCACCCCCGCGGACGGCCGGCTGCACCTGCCGCCCCTGGGCGGGGCCGTCCTGCGGGAGGAGTGAGACGGGCGCCCCGCGCCGGTCAGGAACGCCCGGCGGGCCGATCCGACGGCCCGCACCACTCCGCGTACGAACCGAGGCACGTCCCCCTACCCCCTCTGGGAGGCAGAACCGTGACCGCACAACGCACGACCCGCGCCCTGCTCGCCGCGCTCCTGCTCGTCGGGGGCGGCGCGCTCGCCGCTCCGCCCGCCGCGGCCGGGGCGCCGCCCGGGGACTACGCCGACGTGCTCGACCTCCGTGGCACCCCGGCCTCCGCCGAGGCCGGGGACGCCGACGACAACAACCCCCTCGGCGTCTTCGCCGACCGCGGCGCCTGGCACGCGTACAGCCTGCCGGACGCCGGGGACCGCGACGCGTACGGCGGATTCGGCGGGCCGCTCTACATCGCGCAGGAGTACCCGTGGTGGCTGAGCCGGTCCTTCAGCCGGATGCGGCTCACCGAGGACGGCCGCACCCTCGCCCTCGACGCCGGCGGCACCCCGCGCTTCACCTCGCTCCCCGGCCGGCTCGTCCAGGAGTACGACCTGGGGCAGGGGCTCAGACTCCGTCTGGAACTCCGCTTCGCCACCGACCGGTCCGCGCTCGTGCGCGCCGAGGTCAGGAACACCGGAACGGCCGCCCGCACCCTGCGCGCCGACTGGTCCGGAAGCCTGCTGCGGCCCGCCGACGCCCCGATGAAGGACGCCCCCTCGCTCGCCGCCACCGGACACGGGGTCGGCGTCGACTTCGCGAAGGTCCGCGAGACCTGGGACTACCTCACCGACGGCACCGAGCGCTTCGAGGTCACCCACAAGGAACCCGTCGACACCGCCGTCGACGGCGACACGTACCGGTCCACGGCCAAGACCCCCGTCACCCTGCGGCCCGGCGCCGCCCACCGCTTCGACTGGACCGAGTCCTACACGTTCACCGCCGCCGAACGCTCCCGCGAGGCGGAGCGGGTGCACGCGGTCCTCGCACGCCCCGCGTCCTGCGCGGCCTCCGGCGACGCCCGCTGGCGCCGCTACGTCGACGGCGTCACCGAGGGCGTGCCGGCCGAACGGCGCCGCATCGCCGTCAAGTCGCTGGAGACCCTAGTCACCAACTGGCGCTCCGCCGCCGGCCGGATCGAACACGACGCGATCACGCCGTCCATCTCCTACAAGTGGTTCACCGGCGGGGTCTGGGCCTGGGACACCTGGAAACAGGCCGTCGGCACCGCCCGCTTCGACCCCGGACTCGCCGAGTCCCAGATCCGCTCCATGTTCGACTGGCAGATCACCGCCGACGACAAGGAGCGGCCCCAGGACGCCGGAATGATCCCCGACGTCGTCTTCTACAACGACCCCGCGCGCGGCGGCGGCAACTGGAACGAGCGCAACTCCAAGCCCCCGCTGGCCGGCTGGGCGGTGTGGGAGGTCTACCGGAAGTCCGGCGACCGCGCCTTCCTGCGCGAGATGTACCCGAAGCTCGCCGCCTACCAGGCCTGGTGGTACCGCAACCGGGACCACGACCGCGACGGCCTCGCCGAGTACGGCGCCACCGTCGACCCCGCCAACGACTCCACCGAGGAACGCCGCCTCGCAGCCGCCTGGGAGAGCGGCATGGACAACGCGCCCCGCTTCGACGCGAAACTCGGCACGGGCGTCGTCGCCAACCACGCCGCCGACGGCACCCTGCTCGGCTACTCGCTCGACCAGGAGTCCGTCGACCTCAACGCCTACCTCGCCCAGGACCAGGAGTACCTGGCCCGCATCGCCGACGCTCTCGGCCGGGACGCCGACGCGCGGCGCTGGCGCACCCGCGCCGCCGCCACGCACGAGGCGGTCCGCACGAAGATGTTCGACCCGTCCGACGGCTGGTTCCACGACATCGGCCTCACCGGCGGCGCCCCGCTCACCGACCGGGGCCGCGGCATCGAGGGCGCCATCCCGCTGTGGACCGGCACCGCCACGAAGGAACAGGCCCGCGCGGTCCGGGACCGCCTCGCCGACCCGGCCGAGTTCGCCACCCGCGTCCCCTTCCCGACCGTCGCCCGGTCCTCCCCGTACTTCGCCTCGACCAGGTACTGGCGCGGCCCCGTCTGGCTCGACCAGGCCTACTTCGCCCAGGCCGGACTGCGCCGCTACGGGTACGGGGCGGACGCCGACGACCTCACCGGCAAGCTCCTCGCGCACGCCTCCGGACTGAGCGGCGACGGGCCGATCATGGAGAACTACGACCCGCTCACCGGCGACCCGCTCAACTCCCCGAACTTCAGCTGGTCGGCCGCACTGCTCCTGCCGATGCTGCGCGGCCGCTGACGGTCAGGAGGCCGCGTACTCCCAGAATTCCCGCATCAACGGCGTCGGCGTCGGTCCGGTCATCGCGTACTGCGTCAGCAGGACGGTGACCAGGCCCGTCGACGGCGTCAGATGGGCGGCCGTGCCGAAGCCGCCCACCCAGCCGTAGCGGCCCGGCACGTTCCACGGATCGCGCCGGGCCACGTCGACCGAGCCGCCGTATCCCCAGCCCTGTCCCTCCAGGAAGAGCTCGTTCGCGGCGCGCTGCCCGTCGGTCAGATGGTTCGTCGTCATCAGCCGGACCGACTCGGCGCTCAGCACGTCGCCGCCGCCCGACAGCATCATGCGGGCGAACGCCCACAGGTCGTCCACCGTGGAGACGAGTCCGCCCGCGCCGGAGGCGAACGCGGGCAGCTCGGACCAGTCGCCGTCCGGCCGGTCGACGAGCTCGGTGCCGCCCTCCGGCGTCGGCGCGTAGAAGCTCGTGAACCGGTCACGCCGCTCTTCCGGAACCCGGAACCCCGTGTCCCGCATGCCGAGCGGGCCGAGGATCCGCTCGTCGAGGTAGTCCGGCAGCAAGGAGCCGGTGGCGCGCGCGATCAGCACGCCCTGGAGGTCGGAGCAGGCGTTGTACAGCCAGGCCTCGCCCGGCTGGTACAGCAGCGGCACCCGCGCCAGGGCCGCCAGCCAGGTGTCCGGGTCCGGCACCTGCCGCGGGTGGAACGGGTTCATGAGGGCGAACAGCGGCCGCAGCGCGGGCAGCGAGAAGTCCGGGGCGAAGCCCCAGCCCGCGCGGAACGTCAACAGGTCCTCGACCGTGATCGGCCGGGCAGCCGGCACCACGTCCTCCATCGGACCCGCCGGGTCCCGCACGACGTCCGGGGACTCCAGCTCCGGCAGCCAGTGCGCGATCGGCGCGTCCAGCGAGAGGCGGCCGTCCTGGACGAGGGTGAGGACGGCCGCGGCGACGACCGGCTTGGTCAGCGAGGCGATCCGGAAGATCGTGTCCCGGGCCACCGGCCGGGAACCCTCCGCGTCGGTGTGTCCGACGGCCGCCACCTCGACGTCGTCCCCGCGGGCCACGAGCGCGACGGCGCCGGGCACCGGCCCCTTGACGACGTGCGGTGCGAGCACATCGGCCAGCGCGGTCCTGTCGGTCATGGTCACCCTCCACGGTGCGGACGCGGCCGCGCCCGCCGCGCCCGCATGTCGTGAAGGGAAGACTGCCCCGAAGGGCCCGGCTCATCGGCCCCGCGCCCCCTGAACCGCCCGATCGCCGGAGCGGTCCGGCGGCAGCAGCGGCCAGGGCGCCGCCGCCTCGAACGCGGCGCACGCGTCGAGCAGCGCCGCGTCGCCCAGGTGCCGGCCGACGACATGGATGCCGACCGGCAGCCCCTGCGCGGTCAGCCCCGCGGGCAGCGACGAGGCGGGCAGGCTCGCCATGTTGGCGATCGGTGTGAACGTCGTCCAGTGGTCCTCGTCCACCGTCCGCCCGTCGATCTCCCGCGGCCCGCGCATCCCGACGGGAAACGCGGCCACGGCCGTGGTCGGCGAGACGATCAGGTCGTACGTGGACAGCAGCCGGGCCAGCCGGTTCGCGACGGCCTTGCGGACCCGGCTCGCGTCGGTGAACTGCTCGGCCGTCCACGGCGTGGCGAGGAGCGCCCGCAGATGCGGGGACATGCCGTCGCCGAGCCGCTCGGCCATCTCCCGCATCCCGGTCAGGTCGGTCTCCGTGGCGACGATCGCCCCGAACGCCTCGACGTAGTCGGGCAGTTCGAGGTCCACGAGCTCGACGTCCGCGCCGAGGTCCCGCTCGAAGACGCGGACCGCGTTCTCGACGACGCGGCGCACCTCCGGGTCGACCGCGATGTGCCCGAGGTCCGGGCTGTACGCGATCCGCAGCCGGCCGACCGGGCGGCGCACCGTCCACGCGACGTCGCCGCACGGGATGGAGTGCCGGTCGCGCGGATCGGGCCCGGCGAGCACGGACAGCAGGAGCGCGGCGTCGGCGACCGTGCGGGTCAGCGGGCCGATGTGCTCGACGGACTCCCAGCCGTTCACGCCCGGGTAGCGCTCGTCGCGGCAGCCCGGGTAGACGGGGACGCGGCCCATCGACGCCTTGAACCCGACGAGGCCGCACAGCGCGGCGGGCAGCCGGATCGAGCCGCCGCCGTCGCTGCCCAGTGCCACGGGGGCCATGCCGGCCGCGACCGCCGCCGCCGAGCCCGCGCTGGAGCCGCCCGAGGTGCGGGACGGGTCCCACGGGTTGCGGGTGACGGGGAACAGGGGGTTGTCGCCGGTGGGGCCGTAGCCGAACTCCGAGGCGTTCGTCTTGCCGAGCACGACGGCGCCGGCCGCCGCGGCTCGTTCGACCACGATGTCGTCCTCGTCCGGGACGAAGTCCGCGTAGGCGCGGGAGCCGGAGGTGGTGCGGATGCCCTTGGTGCAGATCAGGTCCTTGACGCCGAAGGGGACGCCGGCCAGGGGGCCCACGTCCTCGCCCCGCGCAAGGGCGTCCTCGATTCTGCGGGCCGCCGCGCGGGCGTGGTCGGGAGTCGGGGTGCAGAAGGCGCCGAGCTCCTTGTCGCGGGTTTCCATCCGGGTCAGGGCGGCCTCGGTGATCTCCACGGGGGAGAGGGTGCGGGTCCTTACGTGGGCGGCGATCTCGGTGGCGGTCAGCCGGCAGAGTTCGTCGGCGTCGGTGGGGCGCATGTCGTTCGGGGGCCTCTCAGGTTCGTTGGCGAGTGGCGGGTCCGGTGGGGGCGGGCCGCGCAGTTCCCCGCGCCCCTGAAATGCGTGCCCTTCGGGCGCATTTCCCCGATCAAGGTGCGGGGTGCCTGTGGTCGGGGGAAGGCGCGGCGAAGCCGTGGCCTTCCAGGGGCGCGGGGAACTGCGCGACCAGCCACACTCAACCGGTGGGCGGAATCAGGGGGTTGGGATCACGGCGGGCTCCGTGTCCGCCTCAGGTGCCGGTTCCGGAGAACGGGTCCGACGGTCCGTCAGGACGTACACGCCCGCCGCGACAGCGATACCGAAGAGAGGGTCCGGGGAACCCGGCAGGAGGTAGTGGGCCAAGGCCGCCACAACGGCGCCCGCCGCCCACGCCCCCAGCGCGTTCCACCTGAACGCCCGCACGTCGGAGACGGCCCGTCCCCGCCGGCGGAGCTGGTCCGCGATGAGGACCGCGCCGATCGGCGGGACGAAGACGCCGAGGAGGTTGAGCCACTCCACGAAGTGCCCCCACACCCCGGCCAGCGCGAACCCGAGACCGAGGACACCGAGCCCGAGCGCGAGCGGCCGCATCCGCAGAGGGGTGAGCGCCGACCAGCCGACGGCCCCGTTGTAGAGGCAGTGCGAGGCGACGGAGCCGAGGTTGACGAAGACGAACAGCACGGCGACGGCGGTGAGCAGCGGACCGTGCCCGGTCAGCAGCGGCAGGAAGCCTCCCCCGTCGGCGGCCGGGTCGGCGGACCCGCCGATCGCGACGACGACGCCGCCGAGCGCGTAGGCGAGGAAGTTGGAGAGCGGGAAGGCGAAGAACGTGGCGGCGACGGCGCTGCGCCCGGTCTTCGACCAGCGGGTGAAGTCCGCGGTCATGGTGCCGGAGTCGGAGAACCCGGCGATGACGATGGCGACGGCCCCGCCGAAACCGAGCGCGCTGCCCGCACCCTGGTAGGTGACGGCGTCGCCGAGCGAGGAGTGCGTGGTGCCGTAGCCGATGGCGACCGCGGCAAGGATCACGAAGAGCGGCGTCGCGATCATGCCGACGACGGCGAGGGCGCGGATGCCGGCGACGGTGAGCAGGGTGTAGACGACACAGCCGGCGACGGCGCCCCACATCGGGTTCCAGCCGAGCGTGTCCTCGAGGGTGGAGCCGGTGAGGCCGATCTGGAAGCTGAACCAGCCGATGACGACGGTGGCGAGGAAGCCCGCGGCGGCGATCCGGCCGCGGGTGCCGAAGGTGTCGGCGGCCTGGAGGGCGAAGTTCTTGCCGGTGCGGCCCGCGTAGTGGCTGAGCGCGCCGACGTAGGCGAACAGGACGAGGTTGCCGGCGAGGATGGCGAGGAGGCCCTGGACGAGGCCGAGGTTGTAGACGATGACGCCGCCGAAGACGGCGTTGCCGAGGTTCATGGGGAAGCCGAACCAGACGGCGGCCACGGACAGCAGGCTCTTGCGTGCCGTGGCGGGAACGGGTGCGTGTTCGTACTCTTCTGCGCTGGCCATGTGCCCCTCCGAAGGGGTGAGTGGGATGCAGCTGGGAGTGGAAGTACGGGAGGGCGCCCGCGGGAGCGGCGGGCGCCCTCGTCCGGCCGCACGCACGCGCGGCCGATCATGGGGAGAGGGGAGCGGAGCGTCAGCGCATGTCGGCGGGGCGCTCGGTGCCCTCGAAGGGGAAGCGGCGGCGGAAGTCGTCGGCCGCGTCCTCCAGGGTCACGAAGGAGACGCCCTCGTGCCCGGAGACGTACTCGATGAAACGCTCCAGCATCAGGAGCACCTGCGGGCGGCCGGACACGTCAGGGTGGAGCGTGACCGGGATGACGGCGTAGTCGAGCTCGCGGTGCACCCAGTCGAACTGGTCCTTCCAGTCCTGCTCCAGGGCGCGCGGCGACACGTAGCCGTGGCTGTTGTGGCTGTGCTTGTTGAACATCATGGGCGGCAGGTCGTCGACGTACCAGTTGCCGCAGAACTCGACGAGGTCGACCTCGCGGCCGTGGACGAGGGGCTTCATCCAGTCCTTGGCCTCGGCCTTGTAGTCGATCTTCGTCCAGGAGTCGCCGACCCGGGCGTAGAACGGGGTGAAGTCCCGGTAGTTCTGCGAGTGGTCGTAGCTGAAGCCGTACTTGTGCAGGAGCGCGGCCGTCGACTCGGACATCTCCCACCAGGGGGCGACGTAGCCCTTGGGCTTGCGGCCGGTGAACTCCTCGATGAGCTCGACCGACTTGGCGAGGACGTCCTCCTCCTGCTGCGGCGTCATCGCGATCGGGTTCTCGTGCGAGTAGCCGTGCGCGCCGACCTCGTGACCGGCCTCGACGACCATCCGGGTCTGCTCGGGGAAGGTCTCGATGGAGTGGCCGGGGATGAACCACGAGGTGCGGATGCCGTAGCGCTCGAACAGCTTGAGGAGGCGGGGGGTGCCGATCTCACCGGCGAAGACGCCGCGCTGGATGTCGTTGGGCGAGTCCTCGCCGCCGTAGGAGCCGAGCCAGCCGGCCACTGCGTCGACGTCGACGCCGAGTGCGATCTGAATGTCCTTGGCCATGAAGGGGTGCTCCCTAACTACTGCAACTGGTACGGGGGAAAAAGACGGGCGGGGAGGGTCAGGAGAGGCGCTCGGTGAGGACCGCCGTCGCGGCGGCCAGTGCCTCCTGGTCCGCGGCGGACCACGCGCGCTCGCGCATGCTGTGCACGGAGATCCAGCCGGTCATCGCGCCGCCCGTCTGGACCGGCGACAGCATCTGGGCGTTGACGCCGTAGACGTCGATGAGGGCCTGCGGAGGGTTCGGGGCGTCCCGGAAGTGCGGCTGGACCAAGGCGCGGCGCTCGGCCTCCAGCCACTCGACGGTGTTGAGGCGGCGCTGGTCGAGGGAGGCGTCGCGGCGGATCGAGCGCACTCCCTCGCCCAGGGCCTCGCCCGCGGTCAGGTCCACGTGCAGACCGTGCGCGGGCAGGTCCACGCGGAACGTCGTGCGGTCCGCGCCGGTCGCCGACAGCAGACCGGTGAGCACCGACTGCACCTCGGCGCGCAGGGCGCCGTCGCGCAGCAGGGTGCCGAAGCCGGACCACGACGGGGCGGCACCGGCGAGTCGCAGCGCGTTCCACAGCGTGGCCGTCACGGAGTCGAACACCGGGATGTCCAGGGCCTGTTCGAGCCGCTCGGCCTCGAACGCGCCGTGCACGTTCGTGCAGACGACGGCGACGGCCTGGGCGCCGTCCGTCGCGGCGGCCTCGACCTGGCGGGCCACGTCGGCGGCCGGGATCCGGGCGAACGCCTCGTTGTCGTCCTCGCCGAAGGGCTCGGCGAGCACGCACTCCAGGCCCTCCCGGGCGTACTCCGCGACGATCGCGTCGGCGACGTCACGGGTGTACGGCAGGGCCAGACCGAGCCGGGTCACGCCGTACGCGGCGCAGGCGTCGAGCAGGGAGAGCGTCGACGTGGTGGCGGGGACGCCGGTGGCCTCGGTGAGCGCGGCGGCGAGCTTGCGGTCGCGCTCGACGCCGAGCCAGGAGCCGGAGGTGCCGTTCCAGACCAGGACGTCGACCTTGGCGTCGGCGAGCTGCCGGGCGGCGGCCAGCATCGGGACCGGGTCGAACTGGGCGTCGCTGCCCGAGTCGAGCGCGATCCGGGTGACCGGCACCCGCGCGAAGTGCGCGCTGACCGTGCCGGCCGCGCCCCGCAGCAGCCCGTACGTCACGGGCTCCAGGCAGGTGTTGGACGAGGGCGTGAGCATGCCCACGCGCAGCGGACGGGTGCCGATCGTCGGACGGTTGTCGCTCATCGGACGACGAGCCTCCTCGAGTAGTCGATGACCAGGGACGAGACGGTGAACAGGGCGCCCGCGCCGACGAAGTAGAGCAGCGCCCAGGTGTAGGAGCCGGTGCCGCCGACGATGAAGCCGACCACGATGGGCGTGACGATTCCGGCGATGTTGCCGGACAGGTTCATGGCGGCGCCGACGACACCGGCGTTGGCGCGGCCGCCGAGCGTGGAGGGCAGCGCCCAGTACAGGCCGGCCCAGCGCAGGAAGAAGAGGACGCCGGCGAGCAGCAGGACGGCGGTGAGCGCGTCCGGGACGAGGACCACGCCGAGCAGGCCCGCCATGACGGCCACGCCCGCGGTGCCCATCATGGTGCGCAGCACGGTGTTGGTGTTGCCGCCGCGGTTGCGCCAGGTGTCGGAGAGCCAGCCGCCGATGAGCTCGCCGACGAAGCCGGCGCCGAAGATGACCAGGGTGGACCAGCCGATCGACTTGATGTCGAAGCCCTTGGTCTCCGAGAGGTACAGCGGGCCCCAGGTCAGCAGGCCGTAGAAGACGCCATTGAAGCCCATCCAGCCCAGGCACATGCCCCAGAAGGAGCGGTGACGCACGTAGGAGCGGAGCTTGGCGGGGCGGTCCTCGCACGGGGCGGCCGCGTCCTCCGCGGCGTGCGCCTCCTCGATGTACGTGGCCTCGGCGTCGTTGACCGAACGGTGCTCGCGCGGGGTGTCACGCAGGAACCACAGGGCGAGGAAGCCGACGGCGACCGTGACGACACCGGCCACGACGAAGCTGATCCGCCAGCTGCCGGTCCAGGCGATGAGGCCGGAGATCGCGATACCGCCGAGGGCGGAGCCGAGCGGGGCGCCGCCGTCCATCAGGACCGCGCCGCGGCCGCGCTCCTTGGGGGCCAGCCACGTCGCGTTGAGCTTGCCGCCGGCCGGCATGACCGGGGCCTCGACGGCGCCGAGCGCGAGGCGGGCCGCCAGCAGCGAGCCGACGCCCGTCGCGCCGGCGGTCAGGCCGGTGGCGATGCCCCAGCCGACGCAGGCGCCGCCGGCCATCTTGCGGGGCCCGAACCGGTCGATCAGCCAGCCCGCGGGGAGCTGCATCAGCGCGTACGTCCAGAAGAACGCGCTGAGCACGAAGCCGGTGACCTCCTTGGTGAGGTGCAGGTCCTTGGTGATCAGGGGGAGCGCGACGGAGACGGAGCCGCGGTCGATGTAGTTGAGCGAGACGACGCCCAGGAGAAGGACGAAGACCTTCCAGCGGGTGCGGCTGGGAGAGCCCTTGGCGGTGGCTCTGGGAGCCTCGGTGGCCGCGTCCGGGGACGACGCGGGCTTGGCTGACGACATGGCTGACCCTTTGTTTCGGCAGGGGGACGAGCTGCGGAAAGGCATGCTGCGGGCGGCCGCGGTGGCGGTCGGACGGGCAGATGTGAGGTGCATGTGACGTGCGCGTTCGGCGCTATGGCATACCAAAGAATGCGGAAGACCATGGCCTGCGTCAAGGCGTTGGTATACCGTAAATTCAAAATTCTCCGGGGAGGGCACATGGCACAGGCGGGGTCCGGCGAGGTCGGATGGCTGCGCGACCAGGTCTGCGAGGGAATCAGGGACCGGATCATCGCCGGGCACCTCCGGCCGGGCGACCGGCTCCTCGAACGGGAGGTCGCCGAGGAGTTCGGCGTCTCCCGCATTCCCGTGCGCGAGGCGATCCGCGTCCTGCTCAGCGAGGGCTTCCTGGAAGCCGTATCGCCGCGCAAGATCGTGGTGAAGCAGCTGTCCTTCCAGGACGTCCTCGACCTCTTCGACCTGCGCGAGGCCCTGGAGGTGCTGGCCGTGCGGCGCGCCACCGAACGTGCGGAGAAGCCCCAACTCGACGCGTTGCGACGCCTGTTGGAGGTGGCACGCAAAGCCACCGGCACCGGTCGGGCCGCGCGGATCTCCCGCGCCAACACCGACTTCCACCACCACATCGTGGAGATCGCGGGCAACACGATGCTCGCCGGCACGCTCCAGCCCCTGGAGGGCCGGATGCGCTGGCTCTTCCAGCAGGTCGACGACCCCGAGGCGGTGTGGGAGGAACACCGCGAGCTGTACGAGGCCATCGCCGCGCGGGATGTGGAGCGGGCCGCGGAGTGCGCGCTGCGGCATGTCCGCCACTACCGGGAGGAGGCCATCCGCCTTCTCTTCGACCCGACCCCGGCCCCGATCGAACCCTGACCCTTGGGCTCCGCCCGGCGCCGGTTCATGGGGGGCGGGGCGCGTGCGGCGCCGCAGGGGCGGCGCCCGGCCTCACTCGGCGTCGGCGGTTCCGCCTGCTCCCTCGGCGCCCGCCGCCATGACGACACACCTTGGCCCCGGCCCTGCACCCACCCTCCCGCCCCCTCCGGGGGCGTCGGCCCGGCGTCGGGCCCTGGGGCAGTACGGCTTCCGGCTGCCGATGGCGTCCCCGCCGTGGGGGTTGAGGGGCGTTGCGGGGTGCCGCGTCGTTGTGGCTGGTCGCGCAGTTCCCCGCGCCCCTGGCGGGGCGCTTCTTTCCCGGCGCCTTTTGGTCGGCCGGCAGTACCTTGGTGCCGCGTACGGCTTCGGTCGGCCTAGCCTTGGGCAGTCTGCCGCCTTGGGCGGCGCGGGTGGGCAAGGCGGCGCCCAGGTGCCGGGTTCGGGATCGGTCGGCCCCGCCGTCGCTGTAGGGCCGGTCAGACCATCTGGCGCCGCACCAACTCGTGCAGGCGGCCGGTCGTGTCGGCCAGAAGGTCCGCCGGGGCGCCCTGTTGGACTACGCGGCCCGAGGCCATCACGATCACCCGGTCCGCGTCCAGGACCGTGGAGAGGCGGTGGGCGATCACGATGCGGGTCGCCCGGAGGGAGCGCGTGCTGTCGATGACGGTGCGCTGGGTCTCGTTGTCGAGGGCGCTGGTCGCCTCGTCGAAGAACAGGAGCTTGGGGCGCCGGATCAGCGCCTGCGCGATCATGAGGCGCTGGCGCTGGCCGCCGGAGATCGCGCCGCCCCCGGCGATCATCGTGTGCAGCCCCATCGGCATCCGCTTGATGTCCTCGGCCAGGCCCGCCATCGCGGCCGCCTCCCATGCCTCCTCCTGCGAGAAGGCCTCCGCACCGCAGATGCAGTCGAGGATCGAACCGGTCAGCGGCTGCGCGTTCTGCAGCACCACCCCGCACTGTCTGCGCACCGCCGCCCGGTCGAGCGCCGAGAGGTCCTGGCCGTCGTACAGGACACTGCCGGAGGTCGGCGCGTCGAAGCCGATCAGGAGGCGCAGCAGCGTCGACTTTCCGCAGCCGCTCTCGCCGACGATCGCCACGAACTCGCCGGGGCGCACCGCGAGCGACACGTCGTCCAGGACGAGCGGCCCGTCGTCGCCGTACCGGAAGGAGAGGCCGCGGGCCTCCAGCGCGCCGGACAGTTCGCCGGGCTGCGACGCCGCCTCCTGCACCTCCGGCTCCGCCTCCAGCACCGGCTTGATCTGCTCGTACATGGGCAGCACGGCGGCCGCCGAGAGCAGCGCCCCCGTCAGCTGCGTCACCGACGTGAGGAGCATCGTCACGGCCGTGTTGAAGGTCAGGAAGGCGGCGGCCGACAATGTGCCCCGCGCGGGACCGGCCAGCAGCATGAACATCACGAGTGAACACAGCGGCAGATAGACCGCGTTGAGGACGGTCGTCACGTTCTTGATCCGGCCCGCCCGCCGCTGCAGCTCCCGGCTGCGCGCGAACTCCTGCGCCCAGGCCCCGTACGCGAAGCTCTCCGCCCCCGCGACGCGCAGCTTCGGCAGCCCGCGCAGGGTCTGGAAGGCCTGGTTGTTCAGCTTGTTGCCGAGCTCGACCAACTGCCGCTGCCAGCGCAGCTCCCACAGCCCCAGCGTCAGGAAGACGCCCGCGACGAGGACCAGCATGCCGAGCGCCGCGAGCGCCAGCGGCACGCTGTACACCAACAGCAGCACGAGGTTCATCGCGCCGATCGTCACGGACTGCACGACCACGGGACCGACCCCGGACAGGAGCCGCCGGATCGCGCTGATGCCCATCGCCGCGCTCGCCAGCTCACCCGTCGAACGCGAGGCGAAGAACCGGGTCGGGAGCCGCAACAGGCGGTCCCAGACCGCGGGTTGGAGGACGCTCTCGACGCGGCCCTCGACCCGCAGCACCGTCAGATTCTGGAGCAGCATGAACGCCGCCGACACGACACTCGCCACCACGACCGCGAGCGACACCTGCGTGATCAGACTCGTCTGCGCGTTCGGCACGTACGTGCCGAGCACCCGGCCCGTCGCGATCGGCACCAGCGAGCCCAGCCCCACCGTGACGAGGCCCGCGAGCAGCAGCCTGCGCACGTCCGCGCCGCTCGCCCGCATGCTGAACCGCATCAGCCGCCACGGGCTCGACGGCCCCTCCGGCAGCGGCCGGTACAGCATGACGGCCCGCTCCTCGAAGTCCTCCGCGTTGTCCTCGTCGATCCGTGTCCCGCGCTCGCCCGAAGGGTGCACCGCCTCGTAGCCGCCGCGCCGCCACAGCAGCGCGACCGGCGCCCCGGACGCCGCCCGGAACCCGACCAGCGGCCCAGCGTCGCGGCGCCACCAGTCCCCGGCGAGCCGCACCGGCCGGGTCCGGATCCGGGAGGCCACCGCGATCTGTTCCACGGGCTCGATCCGCTCGTTGACCGCCTGCCCGCGCGGCGGCTCGGCGAGCGTGAGGCCGGCCGCCCGGGCCACCACCGCGCACGCCGCGTACGTCGCGTCGACACCGGCCGCCTCACCGCCCCGGTTGCGCCGCCGGCCCGAGCCGATCGACGCGAGGAGCGTGCGCTCGGCCTGCTCGCGGACCGCCTCGCCCGCCCGGATCCCGGCCGCGGCCCGGTCCTCGTGCGCGCTCTCCAGGCGTTCGATCCAGCGGTCGAGCGCCGACAGGAGCCGGAACTGCTGGTTCACCATCCGCTGCCACAGCGCGCCGTCCACCAGCAGATCGCCGGCCGCGTCCGCCGCGTACGCCGCCCCGTACTGCACGCTGCCCGGCGACAGCTGCGGCCACAGCACGTCGTCGTCGCTCTCCTCGTGCCCGTCGTACCCGGCGTCCGTCGTCGTCCGCCCGTCGAGCGGCGCCTCGAAGAGGACCCGCTGCCCGCGTCCCACCCCGAGCGCGAACGCCTCCTCCAGCAGACTCCACGCCGGCGCGTACCCGCCGCCGTACGCCGCGTCGTACGAGCCGTCGTGCGCGGGCGGCGTGTACGGCAGCTCCCGCAGCGGGATCCGGCGCAGTACGCAGCCCGTCGCCGGGCGGCCCACCAGCGTGTGCTGCGCGCCCTCGACGGGGCCGAGGAGCAGCGTGCCCGGCTCCAGGCGGCCCAGGAAGTGCCAGTGGCCCTGCGCGAGCGCGTCCACCGCGAACAGGTCGAGCGCCCCGTCGGCCACCAGCCACAGCACCTGCGGCCCCTCCAGCGGCAGGCTGCGCACCCCCGCGCAGTCCACCGGCGTGCCGAGCCCGCCGAACGCCGCCACCACCTGGTCGGACGCCGCGTGCGAGGTGAACCCGTCCTGCGTGTACGTCACTTCAGTGCTCCCTGACCAGCTCGGCGTACGGCCCGCCGGCCGCCACCAGATGCTCGTGCCGGCCGCGTTCGACGACCTCGCCGTGGTCGAGCACCACGATCTCGTCGCTGTCGCGCACCGTGCTCAGCCGGTGCGCGATCACCACGCAGGCGCAGCCGCGCCGCCGGATGTTGTCCATGACCGTCTGCTCGGTCTCCGCGTCGAGCGCGCTCGTCACCTCGTCGAGCACCAGGATGCTGGGCCGCCGCACGAGCGCCCGCGCGATCTCGAGACGCTGGCGCTGCCCGCCCGAGAAGTTCCGGCCGTCCTGCTCGACCCGGCCGTGGATCCCGCCGGGCCGCCGCGCCACCACGTCGTACAGGCACGCGTCGCGCAGCGCGTCCGCCACCGCCTCGTCGCTGATCGACGGGTCCCACAGCGCGACGTTGTCCCGCACCGTGCCCTCGAACAGGAAGACGTCCTGGTCGACGAAGGACACCGACGCGGCGAGCGCCCCGCGCGGAATGTCGTCGAGCCGCGTCCCGTCGATGCGGATGACGCCCTCCCACGGCGCGTACAGGCCCGAGATCAGCCGCGACACCGTCGACTTGCCGCTGCCCGAACCCCCCACGAGCGCGACCTGCCGGCCGGGCCCCACGTTCAGCGAGAACCCGTCGAGCAGCGGCTTGTCGAGCGGGCTGTAGCCGAACGTGATGTTCTCCAGCTCCACGTGCCCCTTCAGCCGGCGCGTACTGCGCACCTGCTCGGGCCGCGCGTACAGCGTGTCGACGGGGAAGTTCTCGACGTCCTTGAGACGCGCCACGTCCGCCGCGAAGTCCTGGATCCGGCCCGCGACCCCGTTCAGCCGGGTGATCGGGGCCGTGAACCGGGTGACCAGGGCCTGGAACGCGACGAGCAGGCCCACCGACAGATGCCCCTCGACCGCCCGCAGTCCGCCGATCCACAGGATCAGCGCGCTGTTCAGCGTCGCGAGTGTCGGGGCCACGACCCCGAGCCACGCACTCGGCACCCCGAGCCGCTGCTGCTCCTCGAGCGTCGTCGCGTGCTGCCCCGCCCACCGCCGGAAGTACCCGTTCTCCCCGCCGGTGGCCTTCATCGTCTCGATCAGCTGCAGGCCGGTGTACGAGGTGTTCGTCAGCCGCGCCGAGTCCGCCCGCAGCTTCTGCGTACGGGTGGCCCGCAGGCGGACGACGATCCGCATCGCCACCACGTTCAGGAGTGCGATCCCGACGCCGACCATGGTCAGTTGGGGGTCGTACGTCCACAGCAGCGCCGCATACAGCAGCACCACGATGCCGTCCACCCCGGCGGCCGTCAGATCGCGGGCGAGGGTCTCGGCGACCGCGTCGTTCGACTGGAGCCGCTGGACCAGGTCGGCCGGGCTGCGCTGGGCGAAGAACGTGACGGGCAGGCGCAGCAGATGCCCGAAGAACCGGGCGCTGCTCAGCGTGGACGAGATGATCCGGCCGCGCAGCAGGTTCGCCTGCTGCAGCCAGGTCAGCACCGCGGTGAGCCCCACCATCGCGCCCATCGACGCGAACAGCGCCCCCAGCAGCGAGGCCTGGTCCCCGATCAGGAACAGGTCGATGTACGTGCGGCTGAGCGCCGGCACCGCCGCGCCCACCAGGACCAGGAGCAGACTCGCGAGCAGCGCGGCGAGCATCGTCCCGGTCGTCCCGCGCAGCCGGCCCGGCAGCGCCTTCAGCACCCCGGGCCTGCGTCCGCCGGTGCGGAAGTCGTCGCCCGGTTCCATGACCAGGACGACCCCGGTGAAGGACGTGTCGAAGTCCTCCGTCGGCACGAACCGGCGCCCCTTGTCCGGATCGTTGATGTGCACGCCGCGCCGGCCGAGGCGCCGGCCGGTGCCGTCGTAGACGACGTAGTGGTTGAACTCCCAGAACAGGATCGCGGGCCCGCGGACGTCCGCGAGAGCCGCCGGCTCCATCTGCATGCCCTTGGCCGTCAGGCCGTAACTGCGCGCCGCCTTGAGGAGGTTGCTGGCGCGCGAGCCGTCCCGCGAGACGCCGCACGCGATGCGCAGCTCCTCCAGCGGGACGTGCCGGCCGTGGTGGGCGAGGATCATCGCGAGCGAGGCCGCGCCGCACTCCACCGCTTCCATCTGGAGCACGGTCGGCGTGCGCACCGTCTTGTGGCGGCGTGACTTCTTTGGCGGGGGAGCGGGGCGGGCGCGGCGCCGGCCGTGGCCCGCGGGCGGCAGCGAGGTCGAGGTCACGGCAGCAGCCAATCGATCGGGCGCTGCTCGGCGAGGTGCACGGCGCCGGAGGCGAGGGTCATGGAGGTGAGCGCGTACGGCGGACCGTCGGGCGTCGACCAGGCGTAGCCGGACTTCGTCGCCGGCGACCTGGTCAGCTTCACGAGGACGGGCACGCGCGGGCCGCCCCGGGTGAACTGCCCGGCGAGGTCGGCGTCGCCGAGCAGGTCGGCGACCTGGCGGCGGGTCTGCGCACCGCGCCCGACCGCCTTCACCGTGCCGTGCAGCATCCCGTACTGCCGGGCCTGCGGCACCGTCAGATCGACCTCGGCGCCCGCCGGGACCGTGCCCGCGCCGGTCGCCGGCACGTACAGCATCGCGACCAGCGGATCACGCGCCGAGCCGGTGCGCTCCACGGTGGCGACGTCGGCGCCCGTCGTCACGACGGCGCCGATGCGCGCGACCAGCGCGGTGACCCGGCCCGCCTCGATGGCGCGTACGGCCCGGTCGCCCTGCTCGGTGCGGACCTTGAGCAGCGGCGCGTCCGCCCGGACCCGCTGCCCCTCCCGCACGAACACCCCGGTGACCTGACCGGTGACCGGGGTCTGGAGGACGTAGCTGCCCTGCCCGTAGGTGAGGATGCCGTCGGCCTTCAGCGTCGAGGACACCGAGCCGGTCACGGCCCACACGGCGGAGGCGGCCATCACGACGAGGGTGACGGCGAGCACGAGCAGCCCCTGGGGCCGCGCGAGCCGCACCGGGAGGTCCAGCGCCTCCGGCGACTGCAGCTTGGACAGAGCCTGTTGGCGGAACTGCACGAGCGGGTTTCCCTTGTCTGGCGAGCATCCCGGCCGCGCCCGGACCGGAAGGGGGGTGGTCCGGACGCGGCCGAAGGCCCCGGGACCGGAGGGGGTCCCGGGGCCTGGGGGCCGTCGCCGGTCAGGACGGCGGCGGCCCGATCGAACCGATCCGTGGGATCAGGCTCAGAGACCGGCGGTCAGGCCGGTGGCCAGGCCCGTGACGGCGGCGGTGTTGACGCCGGTCACGCCCTCGACCGTGCCGGTCAGGCCGGCGACGACGCCCGAGACCGGGGCGATGGAGTCGACGGTGCCGGTCAGGTTGCCGGCGACGCCGCCGAGCAGACCGCCCGAAACGTTGTCCAGCTCGGCGTCGGAAATCTCGAGGGTCTCGACCTTGGGGGTGTTGCTCATGATGTGAGCCGCCCTTCTCAATGGGGGGTGTACCTGGTATTTCGAAAAACGCGGAAGGCGCGGTGATCCGGCGGGGAACCGGGTCCGTCCGTTCCACGATGCGGTGGATCAAAGCATGACCGCAGCTCGCACAGCCAATCGGAAGGTCCCCGGTCAGAGGGGATGTGCCCGCTCAACTACCGCATGGTGCACACCCGTTCACGAGGCGCTGCCAGCTCCTTCACATTCTTCACTGCGGAAATGGTGAACATGCTGTGCCCGCTTTCCCGGAATGGGACACCAGCGCATCAATGACGCCCGTCATGTGTATCCCGCAATGGATTTTCGTGAACCGTCGTGCCCGCGGTGCGCAATCGATGTGCAGGTTTCTGACACAGCACCGCGGCGGCCGTGAGGACGACCGGCGGCACGAACGCCCAGACCGGTGCGCCCCGGTGCACGGCGACCGCGCACGCCGCCCCGCCCGCCACCGCGAGCAGCCGCGCCGCGCCCCACACCTGACCGGCCCCGCGCCCCGAACCGTCGACGAGCCCGGTCACCAGCGTCGTGAGCGTCCCCGTGAAGTACGTGGTCGGCGAGGCGCCGGCGGCGACCATCGCGCCCGACTGCCCGCCCATCGCGAGCGCCGACACCACGAGGAGCGCCGTCCGCCAGACGCCGGCGGGGCGGCCGTCGAGGACCGCGCACACCACCGCGACGAAGCCGAGCAGCGCGGCCTGCCCGGCGAGACACGCCACCACCCGCCCGGGCCAGCCGCCGCCGGAGCGCGCGGGCGCGCCCCGGCACACGAGCGCGGCGAGCGCCGCGCCGAGCGCGTACCCGCCGAGGGCGTACAGGGGAGCGGCCACGTCGGCCGCGTCCCCGCCGCCGGCCGAGACGCCGAGCAGCACCAGGTTCCCGGTCATCACCCCGGCGAACACGGTGCCGAGCACCGTGAACGCGAGCCCGTCCACGGCACCGGAGGCGCCGGCGAGCAGGACGAGGCAGACATGCGCGCGTCGGTTCATGTCCTGACGTTAGGCCGTCACCGCTCGAGTTCTCGGTGTGCGCTCTCGGGCAGTCGCAGATACACGACGGAGGACACCACGCACAGCGCGGCCACGTACCAGGGGAAGATCCCGCTGTGCCCGAGCTCCTTGAACAGGGTCCCCATGTACGGGGCGGTGCCGCCGAACAGAGCGACCGTCAGCGAGTACGGGAACCCGATCCCGGCCGCGCGCACCCGCGCCGGGAACACCTCCGCGTTGACCGCCGCCGAGATCGACGTGAAGCCCGTGAGCAGCACCATGCCCGCGCACTGCGTGAGCAGCAGCGAGACGAACGAGCCGGTCAGCCCGTGCAGCAGCGGCACGCTCAGGAGTGCGAACCCGAGCCCGAAGAACAGCAGCAGCGGCTTGCGCCCGAACCGGTCCGAGAGCAGTCCGCCGACCGGCTGGAGCAGCGCGAAGAACGCCAGCGACAGCGTGCCCGCGAGAAGCGCGTCGGACTTGTCGATGCCGGTGTTCAGCTCCGCGTACGTCGGCAGGTACGAGGTCCACGTGTAGTACGCGAGGGTGCCGCCCGCCGTGATGCCGCAGATCAGCAGCGACTGACGCGGGTGGTGCCGCAGCGCGTCGAACAGGCCGGGCCGCGGGCCCCGCGTCTCCCGGGTCTCCTGCGCCCCCTGCCGGATCCAGAACCCGACCAGGCTCAGCAGCGCGCCCGCGAGGAACGGCACGCGCCAGCCCCAGCCGTCCATCTGCCCCTCGGTGAGCGTGCTCACCAGGAGCGCGGCGACCCCCGAGGCCGTCAACTGCCCGATGGACGTGGACACGTACTGGAAGGAGGAGAACAGGCCGCGGCGGCCGGGCCCGGCGGACTCGACGAGGAAGGTCGTCGACGCGGCGAACTCCCCGCCCACGGACAGCCCTTGCAGCAGCCGTGCCAGGACGAGGACGACCGGCGCGAGCACGCCCGCCGCCGCGTAGGTCGGGGTGAGCCCGACGAGCAGGCTGCTGCCGCCCATCAGGAGGATGGTCACGGTCAGCGCGGTCCGCCGCCCGCGCCGGTCGGCGACGGCCCCCATGAGCAGCCCGCCGACGGGCCGCATGAAGAAGCCGACGGCGAAGACGGCGAACGTGGACAGCAGCGGTACGAGCGAGTTGTCGGCGCTCTTCGGGAAGACCTGGTCGGCGATATAGGTGGCCAGGAACGTATATGCGTACCAGTCGTACCACTCCACCGCATTTCCGACAGAAGCGGCGAGAAGTTGCCGAACGGGGCGTGCGGGGCGGGTCGTGGTGCTGAGGATCTCCGGGGTCTCTGTCATGATCCTGACCTTTTCCCCGGAGGGAGCCCGCTCACGCGGAGGTGGTCACCCGCCTTCGGATCGGCTCCGGTTCAGGGGTGGGCGGTGTCGATGACGCAGAAGCGGTTGCCGTCCGGGTCGGCCAGCACCACGAAGTCCGGGTCCTGCGGGTACAGGTCCCAGTCGACCTGCCGGGCGCCCAGGGACACGAGCCGCTCGATCTCGGCGGCCTGCTCGGCCGCGTTCCCGGCGTAGAGGTCGAGGTGGACACGCGGGTGCTCCTGGACCGGCGACTCGCTGAGACCGAGCGCGAGTTGGACCCCGGGGCCGTCCGCCGGGACGAGCACCGCCCAGTCGTCGCCGACCTCGTCGCGCGGGACGTAGCCGAGCGCCTCCGTCCAGAACGCGGCCGCACGCGGCACATCCGACACACCCAGCACGACAGAACCGATCCTCAGCATGCCTGGATGCTACGCACCGGCGCGCAGACGCCTCAGGCGAAGGCGTCCTCGATCGCGACCTCCCGCACCGTCCGCAGCGTCGACCGCAGGCTCTCCGGGTCGGTCGAGCCGAGGGCGAGCCGCAGGGCCTGCGGGGTGTGGTGCGTGGTCGTGAAGGGTTCGGCCGTGGACACCGAGATGCCGCGCCGCGCGAGCGTGGCCGTCAGACGGTCGGCGCGGGCGTCCTCGGGCAGGGGAAGCCAGGTGAAATAGGACGCGGGGTGGGCGAGGAAGGGCAGACCCGCCAACTCCTCGCGCGCGATGCCCTGACGGGACCTGGCGTCGGCCCGCTTGCGTGCCTCCAACGCGTCCACGGTGCCGTCCTCGAGCCAGCGGCACACGATCGCGGTGGTGAGCGCCGGGGTGTTCCACGTGGTCGCCCGGATCGCGCGTTCGAGCGACGGCACGGCGGACGGCGGGGCGACGACGAAACCGACGCGCAGACCCGTGGCGACGCTCTTCGACAGCCCCGACACATGGACGGTGAGGTCCGGCGCGGTGGCGGCCAGCGGCGGAGGCGGGTCCTCCACCAGGTAGGCGTAGGAGGCGTCCTCGACGATCAGCGCGCCGTGCCGCCGCGCGACGGCGACGAGGCGGGTGCGGTCGGCCGCGGACATGACCCCGCCCAGCGGGTTGTGGAGCGTGGGCATCGTGTAGATCGCGCGGACGGGGCGGGTCGCGCACAGGCGCTCCAGCGCGTCGAGATCCGGCCCGCCGGCCGTCACCGGGACGGGCTCCAGGTCGAGATGGAAGGCGTGGGCGAGCACCTTGAACCCCGGATAGGTGAGCGCGTCGACCGCGACGACGTCACCGGCCGCCAGCATCGCCATGACCGTGACGGCCAGGCCGTGCTGCGCGCCGTTGACGACGAGGACCCGCTCCGCGTCCGTCGTGAGCCCCCGCCGCCGCAGGTGCCGGGCGATCGCGGCCCGGTCCTGCGGGCGCCCCGGATGCGGCTGATAGCGCAGCAGCGAGTCGAGATCACCGGAACCGGCCAGCTCCCGCAGGGCCTGCCGCAGGAGACCGGCCTGCCCGGGCAGGGACGGGTAGTTGAAGCTGAGGTCGACCGTGTCCGGGGCCACGGCCGCCTGGTCGATACCGTGTCCGGCGGGCACCGCGAGGTCCCGTACGAACGTGCCCCGGCCCTGCTCCCGGCTGACCAGGCCCATCGCCTCCAGCTCCGCGTACACCCGCGTCGCGGTCACCACCGCGATGCCCTCCCGGGCGGCGAGCCCGCGATGGGTCGGCAGCCGGGCGCCCGCGGCGAGCCTTCCGGACCGGATGTCGGACGCGAGCGCGTCGACCAGCGTCTTGTACCGCGGGGCAGCCATACGGCGGATTGTACGCATGACAATTTCTTGGCTGTCCTGGATGTCTGTCCCTACGGTCGGCTTCCGTCCCGCACCCGCTCCCGGAAGGACCGCCGCCGTGCACATAGCCATCCTCACCTTCGAGGGCTACAACGAACTCGACTCCCTCATCGCGCTCGGCGTGCTCAACCGCGTCAGGAGCGAGGGCTGGCGCGTCACGATCGCCACCCCGAGCCCCAAGGTGACGTCGATGAACGGCGTGGTCGTCGAGCAGATGTCCACGCTGGAGGACGCGTGCGCCGCCGACGCCGTGATCATCGGCAGCGGCATCGCCACCCGCGAGGTCGTCGAGGACCCGGCGATCATGAGCGTCCTGCGCGGCCTCGACCCCGCACGCCAGCTCATCGCCGCCCAGTGCTCCGGCGCGCTCGTGCTGGCCCGGCTCGGCCTGCTCGAAGGCGTCCCCGCCTGCACCGACCTGACCACGAGGCCGTGGGTCGTCGCCGCCGGCATCGACGTGATCGACCAGCCCTTCCACGCCCGGGACTCCGTCGCCACCGCCGGCGGCTGCCTCGCCTCCCCGTATCTCGCCGCGTGGATCATCGCCCGCACCCGGGGCGTCGAGGCCGCGGCGAGCGCGCTGCACTACGTCGCGCCGGTCGGCGAGAAGGAGGAGTACGTGGAGCGCGCCCTGCGCAACGTCACGCCGTACCTCCCCGCCGCCGCACCGGTGCCCGCCTGACCCGCGAAAGAAGCCGGAGGGCGCCGGCCGGGAGCGAGGCTGATCCCGGCCGGCCCCACCCCGTGACCGCTCGTACCGGTCAGCCCCTGCGGTACGAGATGACGGCCGTCGTCACCAGGCACGGCGACGGCGGCACCATCTCCACCCGGAGGGTGCCGCGCGCCGCGTCGTAGTCGACGCCCTCGGACTCGAACGTGCCCGAGCAGATGCTGCGCTGGGGGATCGCGAACGCCGAGGTGACCCGGCCGGTGACCGGCGCGCCGTCCAGGGCGCGGTCCAGCGCGACCTCCAGGACCTCCTTGGCCGCGCCGTCCGACGAGCACAGCAGATGCGTGGCGTCGGTGAAGTCGCAGCCCTGGATGTCGTCGACGGACCGGTCCAGCGTGATCTGGCCGGCCTGCGGGAGATTCGTGCCGGGCGCGGGCGCCGACGGGTTCAGGACGGGCGCCGGGAAGACCTGGAGGCGGCGCATCGTGCCCCACTCGCCGGACACCAGCCACTGCCCGTCCGGCGACACCGTCGCGAACGAGTTGTTCAGCAACTCGCCCGGATCCAGCGCGTGTTCGTACGTCGTGCGCTTCCCGCCGGGCGCGGTCACCGCGTACATCTTCTTCTTCGCGCCGTCACCGCCCTGGTACGCGTCGAAGGTGTAGCCACCCGCGATGTCCGGGTCGCCCACGTGCGTCCAGCCGGCTATCCGCAGGTCGAGCGGGACCGAGGCCAGGCCGCGGTACACCAGCGAGCCGTCCGCGCGGCTCGCCAGGCCCTGGCTGCCGGACAGCGAGTCCACGCGCGCCGTGCCGGTCTCGGTCCACCCGGGCGCGGCCGTCGCGGTCCCGGCGCCGAGCGCCAGCGCGGCGAACGCGGCGGCCGCGGTGAGGAGTCGGCGTCCGGTGCGTCTGGTACGGGGCGACGTAGAGGTCGTGGTCGAGCGGATGTGCATGGGGGTCCTCCGCCGGTCGAAGATCTGGTCGGGGATCAGGCTGCCCTACGATCGGGCCATGAGGCTGACGATTCTCGGCGGTGGCGGATTCCGGGTGCCCCTCGTGTACGGCGCACTGCTCGACGACCACGCCCCGGGCCGGGTCACCGAGGTGACCCTCCACGACATCGACGGCGACCGGCTGAAGGCGATCACCGGGGTGCTCGCGCAGCAGGCCATGGGTGTTCCCGACGCGCCCGCCGTGCACTCCACCACCGATCTCGACGAGGCGCTGCGGGGCGCCGACTTCGTCTTCTCCGCGATCCGCGTCGGCGGTCTCGCGGGCCGCGCCGCCGACGAACGCGTCGCGCTGGAGGAGGGGGTTCTCGGCCAGGAGACCGTCGGCGCCGGCGGCATCGCGTACGGACTGCGCACCGTGCCCGTCGCGACCCACATCGCCCGCCGCGTCGCCGCCGTCGCCCCCGACGCCTGGGTCATCAACTTCACCAACCCCGCCGGCCTGGTCACCGAGGCCATGTCCCGCCACCTCGGCGACCGCGTCATCGGCATCTGCGACTCGCCCGTCGGCCTCGGCCGCCGCGCGGCCCGGGTCCTGGGCGCCGACCCGGCCGACACGTGGATCGACTACGTGGGCCTCAACCACCTGGGCTGGCTGCGCGGCCTGCGCGTGCACGGCCGCGACGAGCTGCCCCGGCTGCTCGCCGACGAGCACCTGCTCGGCTCCTTCGAGGAGGGCCGCCTGTTCGGCACAGACTGGCTGCGCTCCCTCGGCGCGATCCCCAACGAGTATCTGCACTACTACTACTTCAACCGCGAGACCGTCCGCGCCTACCGCGAGGCCGAACGCACCCGCGGCGCCTTCCTCGCCGACCAGCAGTCCGCCTTCTACGCCGATCCCTCCTACGCCTCCTGGGACCGCACCCGCGCCGAGCGCGAGGCCACGTACATGGCCGACAACCGCGAGGCGGCCGGCGCGGGCGAGCGCGACGAGGCCGACCTGGAGGAGTCCGGCGGGTACGAGAAGGTCGCGCTCGCGCTGATGCGGGCCATCGCCCGCGACGAACGCGCCACACTCATCCTCAACGTCCGCAACCGGCACGTCCTTTCGGCCCTCGACGCGGACGCCGTCATCGAGGTGCCCTGCCTCGTCGACGCCAACGGCGCGCACCCCGTGGCCGTCGACCCGCTCCCCGGCCACGCCACGGGCCTGATCACCTCGGTCAAGGCCGTGGAGCGCGAGGTGCTGACCGCGGCCACGACCGCGTCCCGCGCCGCCGCGGTCAAGGCCTTCGCCCTGCACCCGCTCGTCGACTCGGTCGCCGTCGCCCGCCGGCTCCTGGACGGATACGTGTCGGCGCACCCCGAGCTGGCCCCGCTGCGGGCCTGACGGCGGCCCGGTGACGGTGGCGTGAAGGAGTGTAAAGGACTGTAAAGGCGCGGTATAGCAGAGGGGTGGCCCAAAGGGCCGCCCCTTTCTGGTTGCTGACGTTGCGTCATCACGCTCCGTGGCGGAATGAACTCGTCCGCAGGTGTGATGCGTCCTACAGAAAGAATCTGAGAAATTCGCTAGGAGTGTGACGCCGGAGAGTCACCATGCGCTTAGCTTGGTGCGCCCCCCAACGAGGAGTACTCATGCGACCGTTCGCCCTGAACTATGCCCGAGCTGTACGAGAGGCAGAGGTCAGCGCGCCGTACACGTACGACTCCGCACTGCAGTTGAATGTGCTGCCCGACGGCGGAGTGGCCGCGTACGACTACGCTGTGTTGCGAGAGAGTGCCGCTACCACGTCCACGGCAGGGTCCAAAACCCATTTCGACGACTGAACGGCCGCGCGGAAATGACCGTTCTGATCCTGACGAACGAACAGGACGTGACGGCCGACATGGCCGTCGTGGAATTGAACGCCGGGGGAATCCCGGTGCTGAGACTGGATCCGGCCGAACTTCCCGGCGGCGTCGGAGTGTCCGGAGAGTTCGCCCATGGGGCGTTTCATGGCCATCTGTCCGTCGGTGGCCGGGTGGTGAGCATGGCGGGTCTGCGTTCCGTGTGGGTGCGCAGGCCCGGCACCCCCGCCGCCCGCGCGCTCGCCGCCTCCGACTGGCTGACCGAGGAGGCCTCCCAGTCGCTGTACGGCATGCTGCGCTGCACCGACGCGCGCTGGATGAACCATCCGGACGCGGCCCGGCAGGCCCGGCACAAGCCCTGGCAGCTGTGGCTGGCCCGGGCCTGCGGGCTGCCGGTGCCCGCGACGCTCATCACCACGTTCCCCCGGGTGGCCCGGGAGTTCGCGGAGCGCTATCCCGACCTCGTCGTGAAGCCGGTCTCCGGCGCACACCCGGACGGGCACGGGATGGCCGTGCCGACCACACGTGTGCGGCCGGGCGAGGACTACCGGGACGTCGCGCACGGCCCGACGCTGCTGCAACGCCGGGTCCGCAAGGTCGCCGACATCCGCCTGACCGTCGTGGGCGACCGGCTGTTCGCGGCCCGCGCGCGGAGCGAGCCGCAGGCGGAGGAGGCCGACGAGGCCGTCGTCGACGTGCGCTTCAACGACACGGCGGGGCCGTGGCGGCCGGTACACGTGCCGCGGCGCGTGGCCGACGGCGTGCACGCCTATCTGACCCGGGCCCAACTCGCCTACGGGGCCTTCGACTTCGCGGAGGACGCGGACGGCATCTGGTGGTTCCTGGAGTGCAACCAGTCCGGGCAGTTCGGCTTCGTGGAGATCGAGACCGGGCAGCGGATCGGGCGGGCCGTCGCCGAGTGGCTCGCGGGGGAGCCCCTCGGTCCGGCGGTGGAGTCACAGGGTCCGGATCCGGCGCCGCACCGATGACTTTCGGCCGTCCGCCCCACCGGCTTCACACGTGCGTCACCGCCCCTTCCCTTTCTCCCGGTGGTCTTGAACACTCCGTTGGCGTACTCCCGTCGATCCCGTCCGCCGACGCATCCACCGACGTAACAGGAGATCCCCCCACCCATGACCGAACTGAACCGGCGCCGCTTCCTGCAGATCGCCGGAGCCACCGCCGCCTACACGGCCCTGTCCGGCTCCATCGAGCGGGCCGCCGCCATCCCGGCGGCCCGCCGCAGCGGCACCGTCCAGGACATCGAGCACATCGTGGTGCTCATGCAGGAGAACCGCTCCTTCGACCACTACTTCGGCACCATGAAGGGGGTCCGCGGCTTCGGTGACCCGCGCCCGGTCACTCTGCCCAGCGGCAAACCGGTCTGGTACCAGTCGAGTGCCGGCAAGGAGACCCTGCCGTACCACCCGGACGCGGCCGACCTCGGCATGCAGTTCATCGCCGGCCTCGACCACGACTGGGCGGGCGGGCACAGCGCCTTCGCGAACGGCCGCTACGACAACTGGATCGCCGCCAAGGGCACCGGGACGATGGCGTACCTGACCCGCGACGACATCCCCTTCCACCACGCCCTCGCCGACAAGTTCACCGTCTGCGACGACTACCACTGCTCGTTCATCGGCGCGACCGACCCCAACCGCTACTACATGCTCAGCGGATACGTCGGCAACGACGGCACCGGCGGCGGCCCCGTCCTGGGCAACGAGGAGGCGGGCTACGGCTGGACCACGTACGCCGAACGCCTTGAGAAGGCCGGGATCTCCTGGAAGGTGTACCAGGACATCGGCGACGGGCTCGACGCGGCCGGCAGCTGGGGCTGGATCAACGACGCCTACCGGGGCAACTACGGCGACAACTCGCTGCTGTACTTCAACAACTACCGCAACGCCAAGCCCGGCGACCCGCTGTACGACAAGGCCCGCACGGGAACCAACGCCAAGGCGGGCGACGGCTACTTCGACGTGCTCAAGGCCGACGTGAAGGCCGGCACACTGCCGAAGATCTCCTGGATCGCCGCCCCCGAGGCGTTCTCCGAGCACCCCAACTGGCCCGCCAACTACGGCGCTTGGTACATATCGCAGGTCCTCGACGCGCTCACCTCGAATCCCGAGGTGTGGAGCAGGACCGCCCTGTTCATCACGTACGACGAGAACGACGGCTACTTCGACCACATCGTGCCGCCGTACCCGCCGTCCTCCGCGAGCCAGGGCCTGTCCACCGTCGACACCAAGCTGGACTACTACCCGGGCAGCATCACCCGCGCCGCCGGACCCTACGGGCTCGGCCAGCGTGTCCCGATGATCGTCGTGTCGCCCTGGTCCACCGGCGGATACGTGTGCTCGGAGACCTTCGACCACACCTCGATCCTGCGGTTCATGGAGCAGCGCTTCGGGGTGCGGGAGACCAACATCTCGCCGTGGCGCCGCGCCATCTGCGGCGACCTCACCTCCGCCTTCGACTTCTCCCTGAAGGTCACCGACCCGGCCCGGCTGCCCGACACCTCCGGCTACCTGCCGCCGGACCGCGACCGGCACCCCAGCTACGTCCCGAAGCCGCCCGCGCAGGGCTCCCTGCCCCGCCAGGAGGCCGGCTCCCGTCCGAGCCGCCCGCTCCCCTACGCGCCCTACGTGGACGGCGCCGCCGACATCGCGACGGGCAAGTACAAGCTGACCCTCAGCGGCGGCCCCAGCGCGGGCGCCGCCTTCCAGATCCGCTCCCAGAACCGCACCGACGGGCCCTGGACGTACACGGCCGAGGCCGGCAAGTCGATCTCGGACAGCTGGAACTCGTACTACTCCAAGGGCGCCTACGACCTGACCGTGCACGGCCCGAACGGGTTCCTGCGCGCCTTCAAGGGCGACAACAAGGTCGCGGGCCCTGAGGTGACCGCCCGCCACAACGGGGGCACCGGCAACCTGGAGCTGACCCTGACCAACCCGACGGCGGCCGCGGTCCGGCTCACGGTGACCAACGCGTACGGGGGCGCCGTGCAGACCCACACCGTGCCCGCGGGCGGCTCGCTCCAGCGGACCGTCGACCTGTCGGGCACCCGGCGCTGGTACGACCTGACGATCGTCGCCGAGGGCGTGACCGGCTATCTGCGCCGGCTCGCCGGGCACGTGGAGAACGGCACGGCGGGCGTGAGCGACCCGGCCATCGCCACCGTGTGACCCGGGTGTGCCCCTCCGGTGCCGACGGGACCGGAGGGGCACACATCACATCTGTCCGGCCTGGTCCGGTCCATGGGGCGGCGCGATAGTGTGCCCCGGTGACGACGCAATCGAACACCCCTGCAGGCTGGTACCCGGATCCTCAGGGGACTCCCCAGACACTGCGGTGGTGGGACGGTTCCCAGTGGACCGAGCACACGCACGCGGCGGCCCAGGTCCCGCAGCAGCAGACCCCGTCGCAGGCCCAGCCTCAGCAGCACCAGCCCCAGCCGGCCCAGGCCCAGCCGCCGCAGCAGCAGCCGTACGGCGGTCAGCCGCAGCAGCAGGCGCCTCAGCAGCACGCCCCGCAGCAGGCCTACGGCGCGCAGGCGCAGCAGCACGCGGACGCGGCCCGGGTCCAGCACCAGGTGCAGCAGCAGGCCGGTGTCGCGCCGAGCGCGCAGGGCGGCGGCACGCTGTTCACCGAGCCGGTCCTGGTCGTGAACCAGAAGGCCAAGCTGATCGAGCTGACCAACGAGTACAGCGTCATGGACCAGCAGGGCCGCCCGCTCGGCACGGTCACCGAGATCGGCCAGAGCAGCCTGAAGAAGGCGCTGCGCTTCGTCTCCAGCGTCGACCAGTTCATGACGCACAAGCTGGAGATCCGCGACGCCTACGGGCAGCCGCAGCTGATCCTCACGCGCCCCGCGAAGTTCATGAAGTCCCGGGTGATCGTCGAGCGCCCTGACGGTTCGCCGGTCGGCGAGATCGTCCAGCAGAACGTCATCGGCAAGATCAACTTCGGCATGATGGTGAACGGCCAGCAGGTCGGCGCGATCAAGGCGGAGAACTGGCGGGCCTGGAACTTCGCGATCGTGGACCACGCCGACCAGGAGGTCGCGCGGATCACGAAGACGTGGGAGGGCCTCGCCAAGACGATGTTCACCACGGCGGACAACTACGTCCTGCAGATCCACTTCCAGCTGCCCGAGCCGCTGCTCAGCCTGGTCGTGGCGACGGCGCTGACCGTCGACACCGCGCTCAAGCAGGACTCGCGCGGCTTCGGATGACCGGGCCCGCCTGACGGTCCGGCCGGGAGGACCCGGCCGGACCGTCAGGACGCCCGCAGGACGACCGGTTCGGGCTCTGCCCGGACCGGCAGCGGCACGACCGCGGCCAGTGCCCCGTCCGGCTCCGGCCCCGTGGGCACGGGACCCGGCGCCGTCGGCACCGCCGAGCGGGTCAGCAGGACCACGCCCCGGGCCGCGAGCACCGCACCGGCCAGCGCGAGCGCCAGACCCGCGATCCCGCCCTGCAGCCGCTCGCCCAGGAGCGAGAGCCCGATGAGCGCCGCCGCGACCGGGTTCGCCAGCGTCACCATCGCCAGCGGCGCGCCGAGCCCGCCCCGGTACGCGGTCTGCGACAGCAGCAGGCCGCCCGCCGCGAACGCCGCCACCAGCAGCGCCACCACGATCACCCGCGCGTCGAGCAGCGGCCCCGAGCGGTCCGTCGCCGCGACCGTCACGGTCTGCGTCAGCGCGGACGCCACCCCCGAGGCCAGGCCGGACGCCGTGGCGTGCCGCAGCCCGGGCCGGGCGCCGCGCCGGGCCAGGAAGCCGATGAGCGCCGCCGTCGCCCCCGCCACCGCGAGCGCCTCGGGCAGCGCGAGCGTGTCGTCCGGCGCCGGGCCCGTCGCCGTCACCAGCAGCGCCGCCAGACCGGCCAGGGTCAGGGCGGTGCCGCGCCATTCGCCCGCGGTGACCCGCCGCCCCGCGAGCCGGGCGCCCAGCGGCACGGCCGCGACCAGCGTGAGCGCGCCGAGCGGCTGCACCAGGGTCAGCGGTCCGAACTTGAGCGCGGCCACGTGCAGCAGGGCCGCCGAGGCGTTGAGCGACACCGACCACCACCAGGAACCGGTGCCGAGCAGCCGCCACACACCGGCGCCGGCGCCCGCGGTACGGGCCGCGAGCCGCTCCTGGGCCACGGCCGCCGCCGCGTAGGCCACGGCGGAGACGAGCGAGAGGGCGACGGCGAGCAGGGTGGCGCTCATCGGCGGGCTCCTGTCGGGACGGGCGGGGGAGTGGTCGCCGCCGAGGCGGAGCCCGCTGTGACCTGGACGGGGATCCGGGCCCGGTCCAGGACCTGGGCGGCGGTCAGGGAGTCGGGCGGGGTGCGGAACGCGGCGTGCGCGGACCAGGGCGCCGGGGTGCCGGACCCGTGCAGGGGGGCCGGGAGCGCCGGGTGGGCCGGGGCGGGCAGCAGGTGGCGGCGCAGGCGCGGCGCGGTGAGCGCGGCCGGCATCCGCAGCGCGGCCAGTGCGACCGCGAGCAGAGCCGTCGCGACGAGGGCGTCGAGCCAGTAGTGGTTCGCCGTGCCGACGACCACGAGCAGGGTCAGCAGCGGGTGCAGCAGCCAGAGCCAGCGCCAGCGGGAGCGGGTCGCGGCGATGAGGCCGATCGCGACCATCAGGGCCCAGCCGAAGTGCAGCGAGGGCATCGCCGCGAACTGGTTGGCCATCGTGTCGGTGTCCGGCCGTGCCGCGTAGACGGAGGGGCCGAAGACCTGTGCGGTGTCCACGAGGTGCGCGGCCGGCAGCATCCGGGGCGGAGCCAGCGGGAACGAGAGGTGCAGCACGAGCGCCGCCGCCGTGAGCGCGGCGAGCACGCGGCGCGACCACACGTAGTGGCGCGGGCGGCGCAGGTAGAGGAAGACCAGGAATGCCAGGGTCGCCGGGAAGTGCACGGTCGCGTAGTAGATGTTCGCGGCGTGCACCAGCGCGTCGCTGTCGAGCAGCACGCCCTGGACGCCCCCCTCGCCCGGCAGACGGAGGGCGCGCTCGAGGCTCCACACGCGGTCGGCGTTGTGGAAGGCCTCGGCGGTGTGGCCGTTGGCCAGCTGCCGTCCGAACTTGTAGACGAGGAAGAGTCCTACGACCAGCAGGAGCTCGCGGACCAGGGGCGGTCGGGAAGCGCGAGGGTCCGGCTCCGGTTCGGCAGGCTCGGTAAGGGAAGTCATCCCCCGGCCTCTTTTCGTGACGAATGAGTTGTGCGATACGTCCGCGTACCGATACGCCAGTGTACCGATACGGCGGCGTACCGGTACACTGGCGTATCGATAGCTGATGTGATCTCATCGACATGTCGGCAGCAGAGGCCGCCACCACCGCGAGCGGGCGAGGAGAGCAGAGTCATGACGACGCGAGAACGGGCCACCACCGGCGGACCCACGAGCTCGCGCCGTTCCAAGATCACGCCCGAGCGGGCGCAGGAGCTCTACGACGCGGTCCTCGACCAGCTGCGCGCGCACGGCTACGACGCCTTCACCATGGAGGGCGTCGCCGCCCAGGCCTGTTGCAGCAAGTCCACGCTCTACCGGCAGTGGAAGACGAAGCCGCAGATGGTGGCGGCCGCGCTGCGGGCGGGCCGCTGCGTCAAGTTCTTCTCCGCCGACACCGGATCGCTGGCCGGCGATCTGATCGTGGCCGCGCGCAACGCGGCGGGCCAGGGCAAGCGCGACACCGCGCTGATGCAGGCCCTCGGGCACGCCGCGCTCCAGGACGACGAGCTGAAGGCCGCGCTGCGCGAGGCGCTGGTCGAGCCGGAGCTCGCGTCGATCGCGGAGATGGTCGAGCGGGCCGTGGCGCGCGGCGAGATCGATCCCGGCCACCCGATGCTGCCCTACCTGGGCGCGCAGCTCTTCGGAGTCATGCGCAGCCGCCCCGTCCTGGAAGGACGCGACGCCGACGCGGAATATCTGGTCCGCTTCGTGACGGACGTGCTCGTCCCGGGACTCGGCCTGACCGTTCCGGAACAGGCCACCTGAACGGGAGACCGCCGGCCGCAGGGATGACCGGCCGGCGGTCTGCCCGCGCCGCACCGTGGGGACGGGGGCGGCGCGCACCCCCGGGCCGGGCGGGCTCCTCCACTGAGCGGAGGGGAGCCCGCCCGGCCCCGGTGCGCCGGCCGTTCACCGGCCGGCCGCCGCGGGTCAGACGTCCTTGCCGGCGCCGCCCGAGTCACCGCTCGTGACCCGGGCCTCCTTGATGCCCTTCACGATCTTGTCGATCGCGGTGTCGTCCGGCCCCTCGGCCTTCTCCTTCGCGGTCTTCGGGATGTCGACACCGATCCGCACCACGACGAGCTTCTTCGGGTCGTACGGCGACGGGAACGCGACGGACTCCACCCACGCGTCCAGCGACGACTTGGTGTCCACGTTCCAGCGGACCCGATACCCCTGCTGCCCGGCGACCGTGACCTTCTCCGACGCCAGCTCGTCGTGGTTCAGCAGACCGCCGTACGTCTTGCCGCCGTAGGAGGCCTGTGCGTTCTTGAGGATGTCCTCCTTCGCCGCCGCCTCCGCCGTCTTCGCGTCCAGCTTCAGATCCTTCGCCGACGAGGTCGACGCCCCGCCCCGCACGCACTTCTTCGACGTGTCGTCCGGGCACGGGTACGGGCCCGTCGACACGCCGGCTATGCCCGCGCCGTCGGCGCCGGTCCAGCCCTCGAGCATCGGCAGCGCGACCCCGTTCGCGACATCGGTGGCGAAACCCTTGTCGAGCGGCGCCCGCGGGCTCTGCTGTCCGTCGTCCGGCGAGGGCGACGTCCCGCCTCCGCCTCCGCTGCCGCCGCCGTCGGTGCCCGGCGGCTCCGGCTCCGGCGACTCCTTCGACCGCGCCACGCTGTCCGAACCGTCGTCGCCCGCCGTCAGCGCGTACACGCCGCCGCCGATGCCCGCGAGCACCACCACCGCCACGACCGCGGCGATCACCACACGTGCCGAACTGCGCGGCTTCGGCGGCAACTGCCCTGGATATCCCGGATGGTGACCGTACGCCGGAAGCGTCCCCGGAGCCGTCGGCTGCTGCGCCGGGTACGCGGGCTGCGCCGGCGGGGCCGGCTGTGCGGGCGCCTGCCCGGCCGGCTGCGGCGGGAGCGGCGGCGCGGTCGTGGCCGGTCGCGTCTGGTCCGTCCAGCGGCCGCCGTCCCACCAGCGTTCGGTGCGCGAGCCGCCCTGGACCTGGCCGGGATCGGGGTACCAGCCTGCGGGAGTCTGCGAGGTCATGGACGAAACAGTATGAGGCGTGCCTGAAAACGTGATGAGAGGGTCCGCATTGCGATCGGGATCGTTACCGATCGGCACGCGTGTTCGCCACGGGCTGCGAAGACCCCCCTCCACAGCAGGCCGGGGCGCACTAGTCTCGACAGCAGTACGCCGATCGACCGACGCGCACGACACCGGGAGGGTGCGGGATGACTCAGGGACGGCACGCCGACGCCGCCTCCTCTGGCCCGCCGCTGTGGGAGCGGGAATCCGAACTCGACGTAGCCGCGAGGGCACTTGACGACCTGTGCGGCGACTCCGCCTCGTCCGGCAGCCTCGTCGTCTACAAGGGAGAGGCGGGCATCGGGAAGACCGCCCTGCTCGCCCGGGTCGAGGCGATGGCCGCGGGCCGCGCCACCGTCTGGTCCGCACGCGGCGGCGAGACGGTCACCTCCGTCCCGTTCAACGTCGTGCGCCAGCTGCTGCAGCCCGCGCTGCTCGCCCTCACCGAGGAAGAGGCCCGCGAGTACTTCGGCGACTGGTACGACATCGCCGGACCCGCTCTCGGGATAGCCGAGCCGACGGGACGTCAGGCGGACCCCCAGGGTGTGCGGGACGGTCTCGTCGCGGCGAGCTCCCGGCTCGCCCGCCTCCACTGGCCGCTGGTGCTGCTCGTCGACGACGCCCACTGGGCCGACCTCGAGACCCTGGAATGGCTCGCCGCGTTCGCCGAGCGCCTCGACGACCTGCCCGTCCTCGTCGTCGTCGCCCAGCGCGACCCCGAGGACGCCCAGGCCGCCGCCTGCCTCGACGCCGTCGGCGACGCCGCCCGGCCCGGCGCCACCAGCCTGCGCGCCCTCACCCCCGACGCCACCGCGGGCCTCACCCGCGCCACGCTCGGCGACCACGCCGACGACCCGTTCTGCCGCGAGGTCTGGGCCGTCACCGGGGGCAACCCGTACGAGACGGTCGAGCTGCTCGCCAAGGTGCAGGACAGCGACCTCGCCCCCGAAGAGGGCTCCGCCGCCGAACTGCGCGCGCTGAACAAGGCGGCGCGCGGCCGCGGCCTCGTCGACCGGCTCGAAGGACTCGGCGTCGACGCCACCCGCTTCGCCTGGGCCGCCGCCATCCTCGGCACCCGCATCGAGCCCGGACTCGCCGCGCTCCTCGCCGGCATGAACCCCGAGCAGGCCGGCCGCTGCGCCGAGCGGCTCCTCGCCGCCCGCATCCTCACCGACGCCACCTACGGGGCCGTCGGCACCCTGGAGTTCGTCCACCCGCTGATCGCCTCCGCCGTGTACGACGCGATCCCGCCGGCCACCCGCACCGCCATGCACGGCCAGGCCGCGTGGGCCGTCACCGCCTCCGGACACGGTCCCGCCGCCGCCTCCCGGCACCTCCTCGAAGTCCACCCCGACGACGACCCCGAGCTCGTCGAGCAGATGCGTGCCGCCGCCCGCGAGCACCTCGCCGTCGGTGCGCCCGACGCGGCCCGCCGCTGCCTCGAGCGCGCCCTGGAGGAGCCGCCGCTGCCCGAGATCCGCCCGGAGGTGCTCTACGAACTGGGCTGCGCGACCCTGCTGACCTCGCCCGCGACGACCGTCAGGCACCTGGAGGCGGCCCTCGACACCACCCCCGGCCTCGTCGGCGACCGACGGGTCGACGCGGTGTGCCGGCTGTCCCAGGCGCTGGTCCACAACGACCAGTTGGAGGACGCCCTCCGGCTCATCGACGACGAGGCTGAACTGCTCGAACCGGGCCCGGCACGCCTGCGCCTGCAAGCCGTCCACTTCATGTGGGAAGGCATCCACGCGGGCGAGGAGGACTCCCCGGGCCGGTCCCGCAACCTCGCCGCGCTCGCCGACCGGCTGCCCGGCCGCGCCAACCCGGAGCGCGTACTGCTCATCCTGCGCGCCTTCGACGCGATGACCCGCGGGGAGAACGCGGAAGAGGTCGTCGAACGCTGCGACCGCGCCCTCGTCAACGGGCGGCTCGCCCCGGGCCTCGGCTGGACCGACCCCGAATGGGGCTTCGAAGTCCTCATCATGCTCGGCAACTCGTACGTGATGTCCGACCGGCTCGACCGCGCCGAGAGCCTGTTCACCGAGGCCGTCCGCGCGTACGAGACGGCCGGCTGGAGCGGCGGCCACCTCGCCCTCGCGCAGGCCTTCGTCGGCTTCGTGCACCGCAGGCGCGGGCGGCTCACCGAGGCCGAGGCGTTCCTGCGGGAGTCGCTGCGGCTCGCCGACCGGGTCGGTACGGGGCTGCCCATGCACTGGGACGCGGCGTGCATCCTCATCGACACGCTGCTGGCCCGCGGCAAGGCCGACGAGGCGCTGGAGATCGCGGAGCGGTACTCCTTCGGGCCGCCGTACCCGTCCACGCTCGTGCTGCCCGACGCCCACTCCGTGCGGGGGCGGCTGCTCCTCGCGACCGGTGACATCGACGCGGGGATCAGCGAACTGGAGGCCGCCGCGAAGGCCTCCATCGCCCGCGGCGGGCACAACACGATCATGGCACCCTGGGCCTGCGACCTCGCGCGTGCGCTGGCGCTCACCGATCCGCGCCGGGCCGCCGAACTCGCCGGGGAGGCCCGGGTCCAGGCCGAGCGCTTCGGTACGGACACCGCGATCGGTGAGGCCCTGCGGTGTGCCGCCGCGCTGGAGACGGGGCAGGCCCAGCTCAACCTCTACGCGAAGGCCGTGACGTACCTCGAGGCCTCGCCCTGCGCCTACGAGCACGCCCTGGCCCGCGTCGAGTACGGCATCGCCGCCCGCTCCCTGTCCGAGCTCAACCGGGGGCTGACCCTGGCCCGTTCCTGCGGGGCGGACGGCCTCGCGGCCCGGGCGCGGGAGGTGTTGGAGACGGGGCGGGGTCTGAGGTAGCGGCAGCGGCTCCGCCGGAACCCGGAGCGGTTGTGGGGCCCGCGCCCTGCTGTACGGGGCCACGGCGGCCCGCGCCGGGGTTCGGGGCACGTTCGCCGGTGCCCTGTCGCGGGCCGCTGTCCGCCGCGCCACGTGTCCGGGCCACGGTCGCCCGGCGTTGTGCCGAGGGCCCTTGGCCCCAGCCCCTGTCCCACCCACCCGCCCCCTCCGGGGGCGTCGGCCCGGCACCCGGCCTCGGGCGACACCGCGGCGCTGGGGTGCGTGTCCGGTTGCCCAGCCTTGGGCAGCACCCCGGTTTCCCCGGGCGCGGGCTTCTTCAGGCCTCCGCTCCAACGCCGCCGCCGTAGGGGTCGAGCATCGTCGCCGGGTGTCGCGGCGTCGTGGTTGCTCGCGCAGTTCCCCGCGCCCCTGAAAGCGCACTCCGTGCGCCCCAGGGGCGGCTGGTCGCGCCCGGCGACGGACTCTCCGACCTCGTACGGCCCCCGGGCCTTCGCGGAGCGCATCCGTACCGGTGCCGAAACAAGCTCGCCCTCTGCCGGGCTCGCCCACCCTCGGTGTCGAATCAGCCCCGGCCCCCGCCCGTACCCGGCGCCTGTGCGAGGAGGATCCATGTCGGGCCCGGCGCGAAGGGGAGAGGGGACGTGTTCGTCGGGGGTGTGAAGTGGGTGGGGGAGGTGGGGGTGGGGCGGGTCCAGTGGGACGGGTAGGCGCGGGCGTCGCGGAGGACCTCCGCCCTGCCCGAGCCCACCGTGCGGGAGACCGGGGAGGCGTTGCCCAGCTTGTCGTGGAGGCGGGAGTCGTGGATGTCCACGTACTGGACGACGACCGTCGCCGCCGTGAGACGGGTGCCGGATGCCGTGGTCGCCGGGCGGCCGTCCATCGAGACGAGCCAGCGATGCTGCGGCCCCGACCACGTGAAGTCGAAGCGGGCCGCGGGGAAGCTCACCGTGCGCTGGGACGTGGGGCGCCCGCCCTCGGGGACCCGGGCCGCGTACGTGAACCCGGCGAGCGTGCCCGCGTTCGTGCCCGACACCGCGCGGTCGAGTTTTCCCGGGCGGAGATAGAGATTGTGCGGCGCCGGCCGGTCCGCGCCGCGATAGAACGCCCCGCCGGGCGCCGAGTCCGGCGTCACCGCTCGCAGCGGGGCCGCCGCGATGGCCGGCAGCAGCGCGCGCTGCGCCCCCGAGAAGGCGAGCGTGGGCCGCGAGAACTGCCCCAGCAGTTCGAGATCGGTCTCGCGGGCGCTGCGCACCGGCCCCACGACCTCCGGCACCCGCGTCCCGTACACCGCCATGAGCCGGCTCAGCCCGCCCTCGACCCGCTCCGCGTACACCACGTCCGCGCGGTCGAGCCCGGTCTGCGGCCGCGCCACCCCGACGTTGTCGATCTTGACGGCGAGCACGGAGGCGCCGCCCTGCGTCGGCCCCGACGAGTCGCCCCCATCGGGCGGCGTCCCGCCGGGGGTACAGGCCGCGAGCAGCGCCGCGAGCAGTCCCGCCACGAGGGCGGCGCGTCTGCGACTTGCGTCCACGCCCGGTTCATACCCGCTGGAGGGGTCCGTCATCCCAGGTCGAGGGCGTTGCGCAGGCCCAGTCGGTAGCGGGTGCGGTCGTGTCGCTTGAGGAGTTCGAGCGCCGGCTCGCGGTGCAGGGCCCGGACCGTGCAGCGGGCGGCGGCCGAGCCGGTCCGGTCGAGGAGCGCGTTCACGGCGAGCCGCGCGGACGTGTTGGCGCCCTCCATCGTCGCGAGGTCGATCGGTACGGCCACGTAGTCGCCCGCGAGGTAGAGGTTCGGGATCGCGGTGCGGGCCGAGGGGCGGTGGTGGAAGGTGCCGGTGGGGTGGATGAGGAGCTGGTCCACGTTGGTGGGGTTCGGGGTGCCGAGGCCGTCGACGCCCGGGTCGAGGAACCAGGTGTGCAGGGTGCTGTCCTTCAGCGGGGCGCGGCCCGTGTCGTTCAGCGCGGCCTTGAGCTGCGCCCACACCTCCTTGGCGACCTCCTCGCGGGTGCACTGCTTGGCGGTCTTCCCGTACAGGATCCCCGGCCGGTCCCATTCCGAGATGTCCACGGACAGGCAGTCGACGGCGACCCCGTCCCCGTACTCGGCCGGGAAGTCGCGGTCCGGCCAGTGCCGGGCCTGTGCGATGGCGGTCAACGACCAAGGGGAGTCGATGCAGTTGAGGTGTCCGTCGAGCAGGTCGGGCCGTTCGGTCAGATAGAACTGGATGCCGGTCATCCAGTCCGTCTCCAGCAGGTCGCACGCCGCCAACTGAGGGTCGGCCGCCTTGAGTCGCGCACCCCAGGTGGCCCGCGCGTGCTCCACGGGCATGGCCTGCACGTAGTGGTCGGCGGTCACGTCACGCCGTACGCCGTCCGGGTCCTCGACGACCGCCTTGGTGATCCGGCCGTCCCCGTAGGCGAGTTCGCGTACGGTCCAGCCGATGCGGAACTCGACGCCGAGCGAGCGCAGGTGCTTCTCCCAGGGGTCGATCCACGCCTCGTTCGTGGGGGCGTCGAGGATCCGGTCGAGGGGGCCGTCCGCGCCCCGGCCCAGGGCGTTGAACGCGAACGCCTCCAGGAGCGTGGCCACCGTGCGGGTGCTCGCCTCCTCGGCCTTGGTCGCCACGATGTTCCGGGTCACGCCGACCGCGAGGATGCGCTGGTAGTCCTTCGACATCTGGCCGGCGCGGGTGAAGTTCCACCACGGCGTGCGCTCCCACTGGTCGTCGCGGCGCTCGTCGCAGCTGGTGAGGAAGACGAGGATGCGGTTCACGAAGTACGCGGTCTCGGTCAGCGGCAGGTTCACGGCGGTGTCGAGCACCGCGGTCAGCGCGCGCCGGACGTCGTCCAGGTCCAGCTGGGCCGGCTGGTGTCCGGGCCAGGGCAGCGGCAGCCGGATGTCCTCGCGGCCGGTGCGGGCGAACATCATCTCGGGCGGGGCGACGAGGTTGTCCCAGACGCCGTTCGCGTTGCCGGGGAACGGGATGCGGCGCATCGTGTCCGGCAGGTTGTGATAGATGCCGGGGATGAACCGGAAGCCGTGCTCGCCCGGCAGCGGTCTGCGCGCCCCCCTCGCACTGTCCGGCACGTCCATGCTGCGGGCCTTGCCGCCCAGCGCCCGGCGCTCGTACACCGTCACCGCGAACCCGCGCTCGGCCAGCTCGTGCGCGGCGGTCAGCCCCGCGACCCCGCCGCCGAGCACCGCCACCGAACCGCCCGGCTCGCCCTCGGTGTCCGCCGCCGTCGCCGGAGCCGCCGCCCCCGAGAGCGCGAGCCCCGCGGCCGCCGCCCCCGTCCCCGCCATGAACCCGCGCCGTGTCGCCGCCATGCCCGCGTCCCCCTCGTCGCCCCGGGCTTACCGGCGGTAAGCCTCGACGGGCGCAGGAGCATAGGGGCGTCACCCGGGACCCGGAAGACCCGTGCGTGACAGGAGCCCGCGGTTGGCCGAAAACCGGGACTGGACCACGCCGGGCTCAGCGCAGCACGTCCGCCAGGTCGAAGGACATCGGCTCGTCCAGCTGCGCGTACGTGCAGCTCTCCGGGGTGCGGTCCGGGCGCCAGCGCCGGAAGCGTGCCGTGTGCCGGAAGCGGGCCCCGTTCTCCATGTGCTCGTACGCCACCTCGGCCACCCGCTCGGGGCGCAGCGGCACCCACGACAAGTCCTTCTTGCCGGTCCAGCGGCTGGTCGCCCCCGGCATCCGGGACTTCTCCTGCGCGGCCGCGTCGGCCCACGCCGCCCACGGATGCCCGTCCGCAGCGTCCATCCGCAGCGGCTCCAGCTCCGCGATCAGCTCGGTGCGGCGCTTCATCGTGAACGCCGCGCACACCCCGACGTGCTGCAGCGTGCCCGCGTCGTCGTACAGGCCGAGCAGCAGCGAGCCGACGACCGGACCGCTCTTGTGGAAGCGGTACCCGGCGACCACGCAGTCCGCCGTCCGCTCGTGCTTGACCTTGATCATCAGCCGCTCGTCCTGCCGGTACCGCAGATCCAGCGGCTTCGCCACGACCCCGTCCAGGCCCGCGCCCTCGTACTGCTCGAACCAGCGCTGGGCCAGCTCCGCGTCCGTCGTCGCCGGCGCGAGATGCACCGGCGCGTCGGCCCCCGCGAGCGCCTCCTCCAGGCGTGCCCGGCGCTCGCTCAGCGGCGCGTCCACCAGGGACTCGTCGCCGAGCGCGAGCACGTCGAAGGCCACGAACGACGCCGGTGTGCGCTCCGCGAGCGTCCGCACCCGGGACTCGGCCGGGTGGATCCGCTCGGTCAGCGCGTCGAAGTCGAGCCTCCCGTCCCGCGCGATGACGATCTCCCCGTCGAGCACGCACCGCTCGGGCAGCCGCTCCCCGAGCGCCGCCACCAGCTCGGGAAAGTACCTGGTCAGCGACTTGGTGGTGCGGCTGGTGACCTCGATCTCGGGACCGTCGCGGAACACGATCGCGCGGAAGCCGTCCCACTTCGCCTCGTAGTGCATCCCCGCCGGGATCCGCGCGGCGGACTTCGCGAGCATCGGGCGGACCGGCGGCATGACGGGAAGATCCATGCCCCGATTCTGTCCCGTACGGGCGGAAGACGCCCGGTGTGCGGGGTTCGTCCGTTGGGCCTAGCGTGGGCGCATGGGCAGCAAGGGCACGGCGGTCGAGCTGGAGGCGGGCGGACGGACGGTGCGTCTGTCCAGCCCCGACAAGATCTACTTTCCCGACGGGGGAGCGACGGGCTACACCAAGCTGGACGTCGCCAACTACTTCCTCGCCGTCGGCGACGGCATCCTGCGCGCTCTGCGCGACCGCCCCACCACCCTGGAGCGCTACCCGGAGGGCCTGACCGGCGAGCACTTCTACCAGAAGCGCGCGGCCAAGAACATGCCCGACTGGATCCCCACCGCCACCATCACCTTCCCCTCCGGCCGCACCGCCGACGAGATGTGCCCCACCGAACAGGCCGCCGTCCTGTGGGCCGCCCAGTTCGGCACGCTCACGTTCCACCCCTGGCCCGTGCGCCGTGACCACCCCGACCACCCCGACGAACTGCGCATCGACCTCGACCCGCAGCCCGGCACCGAGTACGGCGACGCCGTGCACGCCGCCCGCGAACTGCGCGCCGTGCTCCACGACTTCGGCGGGTTGCGCGGCTGGCCCAAGACCTCCGGCGGCCGCGGCCTGCACGTGTTCGTGCCCATCGAACCGCGCTGGACCTTCGTCGAGGTGCGCCGCGCCGCCATCGCCTGCGGCCGCGAGCTGGAGCGCCGGATGCCCGACCACGTGACCACCGCCTGGTGGAAGGAGGAGCGCGGCGAGCGGATCTTCGTCGACTTCAACCAGACGGCCCGCGACCGCACGATCGCCTCCGCCTACTCGATCCGCGCCCGCCCCAACGCCCCCGTCTCCGCCCCGCTGACCTGGGACGAGGTGGGCGACGCGCTGCCCCGCGACTTCGACATCATGACCATGCCCAAGCGCTACGCCGACGTCGGTGACGTGCACGCCCGCATGGACGAGGAGCGGTACTCCCTGGAGGCCCTCCTGGAACTGGCCGACAAGGACGAGAAGGACCGCGGCCTCGGCGACCTGCCGTACCCGCCCGAGTACCCGAAGATGCCGGGCGAGCCCAAGCGCGTACAGCCGAGCCGGGCCAGACACGAGGACTGACCCGGCTCGGACTCACCCGCACGGAACGGGACTCACAGCTCCTTGATCCGGATGTCGCGGTACGAGATGACGTCCGTCGTGCTGTGCACCTGGAGCCCGAGGTAGCCGGAGGCGTAGCGCCGGCCGTCGGTGCCCGGGTCGTCCGAGCGCGGCGGCTCGAAGACCTGGCCGCCGGTGTTGTCGAACTCGTTGATCAGCACACCGTTGCGATACACCGAGTAGTGCTGGTCCACCACCTTGATCTCGTAGTCGTTCCACGTGCCCTTCTGGGTGACGCCCGCGCCCGCGAGCCCCACCCGGTCGAAGCCGTAGATCGAACCGGTCTTGTACATGTCGCCGTCCGGCCGGTCGAGCACCTGCACCTCGTGGCCGTACTTGATGGCGACCCACTCCGGGCGCGTCTCCTCGGGGTTGTCGTGCACCCACGGGAAGCGGACGAAGACCCCGCCGTTGGCGTTGCCGGTGCCCGGGGCGTCGTCGCGCCACTGGAGCTTCAGCGAGAAGTCGCCGTACTTGCGCTCCGGGAACCACAGCATGCCCATGCCCTGGACATCGGTGCGGCTGGTGATCGAGCCGTCCGCGTTGAGCGCGAACTTCCCGCCGCCGACCTGCTCCCAGCGCGCGAAGGACTCCTCGGTGCCGTCGAGGATCTTGCGGTAGCCCTCGGTCTGTCCCGGCTTGCCGATCCCGGACTGCTTCGCCGCCCGGTTGATCCGGTTGTACTCGCGCTGGTCGATGACGCCCTGCTTCAGAAGCCCGTCGGTGACCGTCTTCACGTGCTTGAGGAAGAGGGCCTGCGACGTCCACTCCTTCTCGTCCTCGATCAACTCGTTGATCCGGCACCGGTTCTCGGTGACCCGGTTCGGCACCCCCGTGTCGACCGTGCCGACGAACACCGTGGAACGCTCGTCGTACTCCGGGCAGTTCGGCGCCGGCACCCCGCCGCCCGAGGCGACCGCGAAGACGAAGGTCTGCGCCTGCGACGCGTTCCCCGCCTTGTCGCTCGCCCGGTACGCCACCGAGTGGGCGCCGACCCGGTCCACCACCACGGGCTGGGTGTAGGCGAGATAGGGGCCGCCGTCCAGCGAGTACTCGACCGTGGCGACGCCCGAGTCGTCGTCCGTCGCCGTCAGCGTCAGCTGCGCGTCGCCGATGTACGCGCCGTCCGAGTTCTTCTCGCCCGCGACCGACAGTGACACCGTCGGCGGCGTCGTGTCCTCGGCCGGAGGCTCGACGACCTCGAAGGTGACGGACTTCTCGGCAGCCTGGTTGCCGGCCCTGTCCGCCGCCCGGTAGCGCACCGTGTGCTCGCCCGGCTCGTGGACCATGACGGGCGCGGTGTACGGCTGCCAGGCGCCGTCGGCGCCGAGCGCGTACTCCACCGTGTTGACCCCGGAGCCGGTGTCCGACGCCGAGACCGTCACGGTGGCCATGCCGACGTACGCGCCGCTCGCGTCCTTCTCACCGGCGACCGTCGCCGACGTCTCCGGCGGAGTCGAGTCGTCCGTCGGCGGCGCGACCACGGTGAAGGCGAGCGACTTCTCCTCGGCCGCGTTGCCCGCCTTGTCGGTCGCCTTGTACTTCAGGGTGTGCGCGCCGACCTGGTTCACCACGACCGGCGCCGTGTACGGCGTGTACGCGCCGCCGTCGAGGGCGTACTCGATCCGGTCCACGCCCGACCCGGCGTCGGTCGCGGACACGGTCACCGACGCGGAGCCGACGAACGCGCCGTCCGCGTTCGTCTGCCCCTCCGCCTTCGCGGAGGTCTCGGGCGCGGTGGTGTCTTCACCGCCCCCGCCGTCCGTCACCACGAGGATCCCCTGCATGCCGCTGTGGCCCGGGATCGTGCAGTGGTAGCGGTAGCGCCCGGGGGAGAGCGTGACCTCGACGGAGTGCTTGCCGCCCTGGTCGTCGTTCGGGTTCGCCAGGATGTTCAGCGGGACGTCGTTGTTGTACTCGGGGTCCGAGACGTCGAAGGTCAGCGTGTGCGGCATGCCCGTCGTGTTGCCGGTCGCCGCGCTGTTCTCGAACACGATCGTCGCCTTGCCCGCGACCGCCGTCGTGGGCGCGGACCCGTACTTGGTGATGTCGTCGCCCGCAGTCCAGGTCAGCACCTGTTCGGCCGCGGCCTGCCGGGTGTCGTCCGGCCGCCCGTACGCGGTCGACGTCGTGCCGACGAGCCCGAGGCACATCAGCAGGGCGGCGAGCAGCGCCGTCCACAGTCTTCGCCTGCGCCGGTCCGTCATCGTCACTCTCCCTTCCTGGCCAGCTGATCGGCCGCCGGGGTCGCCGCGCCGCCCGTGTACGTGACCTTCCACAGCGCCGACTTGCCGTCGGAGGTGAAGAAGCCACGCCCGTAGTCGAGGACGTACAGCGCGCCGTCGGGGCCGAACTTCCAGTCCATGAGGTTCTTGATGCCGTCGTTGCCGATCGGCACGATCTTCTTCAGCGACTCGGCGTGCACCGGCACGGAGCCGTCCCCGTGCGTCCCCGGATCGGTCAGGACCGCGTGCCGCGGCTGGTCGGAGTCGTAGAAGTCACCGATGAACCACTTGCCGTCCCAGTAGCTCGGCCACTTGTCCGCGTTCGGCACCGAGGCGTCGTAGCGGTACACGGGCCCGTCCATCGCGGCCTGTCCGCCGCCCTTGAGCCACGGCAGCAGATAGGTCGCCTCCTCCTTCTTGTAGGAGGGCACGCCGTCGGCGTCGCGCGGATAGTCGGGGGCGCCGCCCTGCGGGGAGTACCAGATGTTGTTCCCGGTGACCGGCGGCAGGTTGACGAGCCCGTCGTTGTTCGGCGACTCGTTCTTCGGGTGGTCGCAGTCGTACCAGCCCAGCGGCTTCGACGGGTCGGGCAGATTGCGGTCGCGGTAGGGCTGCTTGTTGCCCATGCAGTACGGCCAGCCGCGGTTGGAGGCCTTGGTGATCACGGCGAACGTGTCGTACTTGGCCGGACCCCAGGTCGTCGACGGCTCACCGGCGTCCGGGCCGACCCAGCCCGCGTACAGGGTGTCGGTCTTCTTGTCGACCGAGATCCGCGCGGGATTCCTGACGCCCATCACATAGATCTCGCCCCGCGTCTTGCCGCCGCCCTCCGCGGTCTCCTTCCCGGTGAAGAGGTTCCCCTCGGGCAGCGTGTACGTGCCGTCGGGCTCCGGGTGGATGCGCAGGATCTTGCCGTTGAGGTTGTTGGTGTTGCCGGCGGTGCGGCGCGCGTCGGCGAACGAGACGCCCTTGTAGTTCGGCTCCGGGTTGTTGCCCGAGTAACCGCCGCTGAAGCCGGAGGAGTTGTTGTCACCCGTCGCGATGTAGAGATTGCCCTTCGAGTCCCAGGTCATCCCGCCGCCCGCGTGGCAGCAACTGTGCACCTGCACCGGCCACTTGAGCAGCACCTTCTCGCTGCTCAGGTCAAGCTTGTCCGTGGCCGGGTCGAGGGTGAAGCGCGAGACGCGCCGCTCCGCCATCTGCTTGTCGCGGTCGAGCCCCGAGTGCGGGGTGTAGTGCAGGTACACCCACCCGTTCTCCTCGAACCGCGGATCGAGCTCGATGCCGAGCAGGCCCTCCTCGACCTTGATGAGCTCGTCGCCGCCGCCCTTGTTGCCGAAGACGGTCAACTCGCCCGCGAGCGTGACCTTCTCGGTCTTCGGGTCGTAGACGTGGACCTGCCCCTTGCCCGTGCCGATGTCCGGGTCGTTCCAGTCCGTGACCACCGGCTGCGAGGAGTCCCCGCCACCGCGCCCGATGTACAGGACGCGCCCGTCGGGGGCCGTGACGAGCCCGTGCGGCTCGCCGATCTGGTCGCTCTGTCCCGGCTGGTTCGGCGCGGTCAGACGCTCGGCCTTGTAGTTGCCGTTGATCGCGGCCTTGCAGTCGGCCCGCACGATCCGCGACGTCCACAGCAGCGCGCCGCGCAGGTGGTCGCGGAAGTCCACCTCGTCGTACGAGGCGACGGTGCCGCCCATCCCGGTGTAGAAGGAGCGTCCGCCGTCGTAGTCACGGCACCAGGACACCGGATGGTCGGCGCCGTTCGCGCCCGTGCCCGGCTTGTACGTGGACTCGCGGACCCGGGCCACGGTGTGCACGTCGCCGGACGGGTTCTTCGCCCAGTTCAGCCACTGGTCGGGGCGCTTCCACTGCACCGGCAGGTCCTTCGTCGCCGGATGCTGCCGGTCGCCGACCTCGACGGTCGCGCGCTGCACGGCCGGCGGCGCGGAGGCCGCGGGGCGTGCCCCGATCAGCCCGCCGAACCAGTCGGAGTACGGCTCGGCGCGCGCCGCGTCGTGGATGCCGACGAAGCCGCCGCCCGCCTCCATGTAGCTCTCCAGGCCCGCCTCCTGGTCGGGGTCGAGGACGTCCCCGCCGCCGGTCAGGAAGACCACCGCGTTGAAGCGGCTCAGCCGGGCGGCGTCCGTGAACACCGAGGCGTCGTCGCTCGCCACCACCTTGAACCGCTGGGCGGTGGGCCCGGACAGGCCGATCCTCTCGATCGCCGCGATGCCCGCGTCGACGATCGGCGACTCGTCGCCGCCGGCCGCGGAGCCGTGGAAGACCAGCACCCGCACGTTGGCGCCGCCGGGCGGCGACTGAATGGACATCGTTGTCATACGCCCGTTCCCGGGATCCGGGTAGGCGCTGGCCGCGGGACCGCTGAGCAGTCCCGCGGCCAGTGCCGTCCCGGCGATCCCGACGGCCCAGACCCGGCCGCGTCTGCTTCTTCCGGCGCTGAACTCTCGTACGGGCAACGGCTTGTGATGCGGTAACCGCCGCATGTGCTCACCCACTCCCCATCGGACACAGCAACAGCGCCGTGAAAGCTAGACCTCTTTTCGCGGCGCGCCAATAGCTATGACCGCACTGGCGCGAACTTTGTCCTGGGTGTGGATAAACGAAGATCAGGTGGCTACGGTGCCCCACGCGACGTGAAAGCCCGTACGAGGGTGGGGAGTTGTCCGTGACGGAACGCGACGAACCGAACCGCAGCACGGCTCATCAGGAGCCCCGGGCCACCGAGGAGGACAGACGCGCGCTCAGCCGCCGGATGCTGATCGGCGGCGCGGCGGCCGCCACGGCCGGGGTGACATCGTTGTCCCTCGCGGCCGCGGCGTCACCGGCGGCCGGCGCCGACACCCCGCCGCGCACCGCGCCCGCGGGCGGCGAGGTGCGGCGGATCAAGATGTACGCCGAGAAGCTCGCGGACGGGCAGCTCGGCTACGGCTTCGAGAAGGGCAAGGCGTCGATCCCGGGCCCGCTGATCGAGCTCAACGAGGGCGACACCCTGCACATCGAGTTCGAGAACCTCACGGACACCGACGCGAGCCTGCACGTCCACGGCATGGACTACGAGATCTCCAGCGACGGCACGCGCATGAACCGCAGCCATGTCGAGCCCGGCGGCACCCGCACCTACACCTGGCGCACCCACGCCCCGGGCCGCCGCAAGGACGGCACCTGGCGCGCGGGCACGGCCGGTTACTGGCACTACCACGACCACGTCGTGGGCACGGACCATGGCACGGGCGGCATCCGCAAGGGCCTGTACGGGCCGGTGATCGTGCGCCGCAAGGGCGACGTCCTGCCCGACCCCGGCAAGACCTTCGCGATCGTCTTCAACGACATGACGATCAACAACAAGGCCGCCCACGAAGCCCCCACCTTCGAGGCGACGGTGGGCGACCGGGTCGAGATCGTGATGATCACGCACGGCGAGTACTACCACACGTTCCACCTGCACGGTCATCGCTGGGCGGACAACCGCACCGGCACGCTGACCGGCCCCGACGACCCGACGCAGGTCCTCGACAACAAGATCTGCGGCCCGGCCGACTCCTTCGGCTTCCAGTTCATCGCCGGGGAGGGCGTCGGCGCGGGCGCCTGGATGTACCACTGCCACGTCCAGAGCCACTCCGACATGGGCATGGCCGGACTGTTCCTGGTCAGGAAGGCCGACGGCTCGATCCCGGGCTACGACCCGCCGCACCACTGACGGCGGGCCCCCGCCCCGGCGTCACAGATCGGCGGCCCGGAACGTCACGCGGCCCCCGACCACCGTCAACCGCACCTGGAGGTCCGGGAGTTCCAGCGCGTCGACCGCCGTCGGATCCGCCGCGAACACCGACAGGTCGCCGCGGAAGCCGGGCGCGATCCGGCCCGTGACCCGGTCCTCCCCGGCCGCGTACGCCGCGTTCAGCGTCATCGCGCGCAGCGCCTCGGCCCCCGTCAGCGCCTGGCCGGGGCCGTGCGGGGGCTGGGTCAGGTCGTGGGTGGGGCGGCGGTGGCGGGCGCCGGCCAGGACCCCGAGCGGCGGGTACGGGGCGATCGGCCAGTCCGAGCCGAGCACCATGCGCGCCCCGGCGTCCCACAGGTCCCGGCAGCGCCAGGCCCGCCCGGCCCGCTCCTCGCCGAGCCGGCGCGACCAGTTGTCGGTGTGGTCGGCGCGCGTGAAGTCGCAGCAGTGCGTGGGCTGCATGGAGGCGACGACGTCCAGCTCGGCGAAGCGGCTCACTGTGTCGTCCGGCACCGTCTCGATGTGCTCCACCCGGTGCCGTACGCCGCCCGGCGCCTCGGCGCGCGCCTTCGCGACCGAGTCGAGCACATGACGCACGGCCGCGTCGCCGATCGCGTGGGTCGCCGTCGGCACGCCCGCCCGGTGCAGTTCGGTGACGACGTGCGTGTAGTCCGCCGGGTCGGGCCAGAACGCGTGCGTGGACTCGCCGTGGCAGTCGGGGTGCTCCAGCCACGCGGTGCCGTTGTCCACGGTGCCGTCCATGAACAGCTTCACGCCCGCGATGCGCCACAGGCCGCCCCCCGTGCCCTGGGCGTCGATCATCGAGCGGATCGTGCCGGCGTCGGCGCCGGGCTGGCAGATCGGCGCGAGCCGCAGCCGCAGCGGCAGTTCACCGGCCGCGTCGAGCTCGGCCAGGAGCGCGGTGCCCTCCGGCTCGGATTCCATCGAGTGTCCGCCGGTCAGACCGGATGCGGCCATGCCGCGGAGCACCTCGGCGAGCCTCGCGCGCTTCTCCTCGCGGCTGGGCTGCGGCGTGACCCGCAGCACCAGTTCGCACGCCGCGTCCTCGAGGAGCAGCCCAGTGGGCCGGCCGTCCGCGTCGCAGACCACCTCGGCGGCCTGGTCGAAGGTGCGGGGGCCGTCGACCCCGGCGCGTGCGAGGGCCTCGGCGCTCGCCAGCAGGGAGTGCCCGTCGAAGAGCTGGAGGAGCGCGGGCACGCCGTCCAGCACGGGGGCGAGGATGTCGGCCGTGACCGGGCGGTCGCCGAACACGTTCGGGTCCAGGCCCCAGGCGTGCAGCCAGGCGCCGGGCGCGAGCCGCCGCCGCTCCTCGTCGAGCGCCGCCCGCACCGCGTCGAGGTCCGTGCGGCGGGACAGGTCCAGGCCCCGGGTCAGTTCGGCGCCCGAAGCCGGGTGGAAGTGGCCGTCGACCAGGCCCGGGGTGACGACCGCGCCCTTGAGGTCGATCACGGTCGTGCCGGGACCGGCGAGCGAGCGGATCGCGTGGTCGTCGCCGAGCGCGCTGATCGTGCCGTCGGTGCGCACGGCGAGCGCGCTGTACGGAAGGTGGCCGCGGGCCGGGTCGAGCAGCCGGGCGGAGAGGAGGACGAGCTGCGGGTGCATGGTGCGGTGCTCCGGATCCGTGGTCGGGTGCGCCGCCCCTGCGGCGCCGTGCGGGGTGGAATTCGGGTCAGTACGGGGCCAGCGCGCCCTTGTCGAGGCCCAGTTCGTGCTCGGCCAGGGTGATCGCCATGCGGCGCACGGCCGGGGGCAGCACGTCGTGCTCGGCCCCCGCGTCCGCGCCGAGCCCGTCCAGGACGACGAGGATCATCTGGGCGGTCACCACCGGGTCGGGGGTGCGGAACGCGCCGTGCGCCACCCCGTCGGCGAGCAGCCCGGACAGCCGGTCGCGCCAGGCCGCCTCCTGCTCGGCGACGCGGGAGCTCAGCGCGGGCCGGTAGCGGCTGAGGTGCCGGGCGTTGACCCACAGCGCGCTGATGTCGTTCCACGCGGGCCCGCTGGTGTGGGCGAAGAACGCGGCGAGCCGCGCCGTGGGGTCCGTGTCCGGGGCGGCCGGAGGGATCAGCGCGTCCAGCTCGCCGCTCGCCGCGTCCCCGAACGCCTCCGCGACCAGCTCCTCCGCCGAGGGGAAGTAGTGGCTCACCAGACCGGGGCGCACGTCCAGCTCCTCGCCGATGCGGCGCAGCGTGATGCTCTCCAGACCTTCGGAAAGCGCAATCTCAGCGGCCTTCGCAACGATTTCCGCACGTCGCTCGGTCGGAGATTTTCGGATTCGTTTGCGCTCAACGCTTGACGGCATGCCGGGCACACTATTGAGTGTGCGACCAATAGGCAAGCGGTCGTGCGGCCGCCATGCACCAGGACACCGGAGGCCCTCCATGGCGTCGACGCTCCCCAAGAAGTCCCCGGAAACGGGCCGACCAACCACCCCGCCCCAGGACCGTCCCGCGGGACGCATCGAGGCCCACGGTATCGACCAGATCCCGGACTCCGAAAGGCGCGGCCGCCCCCGCGACCTGTTCGCCGTCTGGGCGGCCACGAACGTGAACTACCTCAGCCTCGTCATGGGCGGCGCACTGATCCTCATGGGGCTCACGCTCTGGCAGGCCCTCGCCGTCCTCTTCGTCGGCAACCTCTTCTGGGTCCTGACCGGTCTGCTCGCCGTGCCGGGCCCCGCCGCGGGCGCCCCCAGCGAGGTGATCACCCGCGCGCTGTTCGGCGTGATCGGCAACCGCGTGAACAACGCGGTCACCGGCTGGCTCGTCTCGGTCTGCTACTTCGCCCTGAACCTGTCCGCCGCCGCGGTCGCCGCCTTCGCCCTCGTCGAGAAGGCCGGCATCCCGGCGACCACCACCGTCAAGACGATCGTCGTGGTGGTCATCGCGGCGCTCACGCTGACCATCAGCGTCTACGGTCACGCCGTGATCATGCGGCTCTACGTCCCGATCACCCTCGTGCTCGGCGCCGCGTTCGCCGTGGTCGCCGTCGCCGTGTTCCGGCACGCCGACTACGCGTACGTGCCCGCCGAGCCGCTGCACGGCGTCGACCTGTGGGCCGTCGCCCTCGCGGGCGTCACCCTCATCGCCTCCGGCCCGCTCTCGTACACCACCAGCGCCGACTTCTCCCGCTACCTGCCGCGCACGACGTCGAAGAAGGCCGTCCTCGGGTGGACCGCGCTCGGCGGCTTCCTGCCCAGCATGATCGTCTGCTCCCTCGGTGTCTTCGGCGCGACCGTCGTCGACATGAGCGACCCGCAGAGCGGCCTGGCGAAGATCCTTCCCGGCTGGTTCACCCCGCTCTTCCTGCTGGCCCTCGTGCTCGGCACCATCTCGATCAACGCCCTGACCGCGTACAGCGCGGGCCTCGCCCTCCAGGCCGTCGGCCTGCGCATCCGCCGCACCGTCAGCGTCCTGTTCGACGGCACCGCGGCCGTCGCCCTCACCCTGTACGGCCTGCTGATCTCGAACTTCCTCGACACGGTCAGCAACGTCCTCCAGCTGACCGTCGTCCTCCTCGGCCCCAGCGTGGCCGTCTACGCGACCGACATCGTCCTGCGCCGCAACCGCTACGACGGCGCGGCCCTCGGCGACGAGTCCCGCGGCGGCCCCTACTGGTTCCGCGGCGGCGTCAACTGGTCCGGCGCCACCGCGCTGCTCCTCGGCGCCGTCACCTCCGGGCTCTGCGTCAACACCCTCTACACGGGACCGCTCGCCTCCGTCTTCGACGGTGTCGACCTCGCGCTCCCGGTCGGCATGATCGTCGCGGGCCTCGCCTACTGGCTGCTGGCCCGCAAGGGGATCCGCGCCGCGACCGCCTGATTCCTACAGCGCCGAGAGGCCGAACACCCACCACTCGGCGCACGGCGCCTCCTGCACGTAGATCCGCGGCCCCCGGGCCACCACCCGGCGGCGCCCCTTCAGCGGGGCGCCGCCGGGCCGGGTCAGCCGGCCGGTCGTGACGGGCCGGACCTCCAGCCCGACGAGATCGCAGTCGACGAGCCGGTCGTGGTCGTCCCCGTAGCCGCCGAGGAAGACGACGCGGTCGCCGTGCACGGCCAGGGCCCTGGCGGCACGGACCGGGTTCTTCCGGACGACCGAGGGACGCCCCGGACGGTTGTGCACCAGCGCGAAGTCCGTGTAGGCGCAGGACCAGGCCGTCGTCCCGACGACGTTCAGCGCGTACAGGTCCGCGATGTGCGTCGTGCCGTCGGGCGGGAGGTAGGACCACAGCGGGTCTCCGCCGCTGCTCCACCGTCGCAGCCCGGCATGGCTCAGCTCGTCGTCTGCGTAGACGCCTTCGTCGAAGTGCCCGACCCACAGATGCCCGGCCTCGTCCGCGAGCAGGTGCTCGATCGCGTCCCCCACGTGAAAGGCGCGGACGACCTCCCCGAGCGCGTCGAAGACCTGCACCTGGTCCGTGTCGGTGCGGCCGGCCCGGGCGCTCGCCACCACGAACCCGCCGTCGGGCAGCGCGTCGAACTTCGGGAAACGCGCCCCCACGCCGCGCAGAGCCGTCTCACGCGACGTGCCGTCCGGGGCGACCGAGACGACCCGCGCCTCGTACGGCGCCCGTGCGTCCCGGCCCGCGAGCAGCCAGTGCGCGTGCCCGGCCGCGTCCACCGTCGAGGCCCGCACCAGCCGCGTGCGCACGCGGGACGGTATCCGCGCGTAGGGACGCAGGGCGTGGTCCGGCGTCCGGGGCGTGATCTCCTGCATGGCGCGATCATGCGCTCCGGCCCGGCGCCGGGACAACCGCATATGTACGCCCGCCCCCGCCCGGGTGTAGACCAGCGGTGGACCAGAACGCGCCGACCAGCCGTCGAGGGAGCCGAGTTGAGCAAGGACCGTACGTACGACTACGTCATCGTCGGGGCCGGATCCGCGGGCTGCGTGCTCGCCGGGCGGCTCTCGGAGGACCCGGGCGTCCGCGTGGCCCTCGTCGAGTCCGGGCCGCGCGACCGCAAGAGCGAGATCAGGATCCCGGCCGCGTTCCCCAAACTCTTCAAGACGGCGTACGACTGGGACTACGCGACCTGCGAACAGCCCGGCCTCGACGAACGGGAGCTGTTCTGGCCGCGCGGCCACACACTCGGCGGCTCGTCGTCCATCAACGCCATGATGTGGGTGCGCGGACACCGCGACGACTACGACGCCTGGGGCGAGGCCGCGGGGGAGGAGTGGGGGCACGACCGGCTCGTCCCCTACTTCCGGCGCGCCGAACGCTGGCACGGCGCCCCGGGCGAGGACTCCGCGCACGGACGGCTCGGCCCCCTGCACATCTCCCCGCCGCGCGACCCGAACCCGACCACCGCGGCCTTCCTCGACGCCTGCCGCGCCCAAGGGCTCAAGGAACTGGGGGAGTTGAACGAGCCCGACCACTCCGGGTTCGCCCTCACCCCGCTCAACCAGTACAAGGGCCGCCGCTGGAGCGCGGCCGACGGCTACCTGAAGCCCGCCGCGCGCCGCCCCAACCTCGACATCCTCACCGACGCCCGGGTCACCCGCATCGACTTCGACGGCACCCGAGCCGCCGGGGTCGCCGCCGAGGGCGTCCCCGGTGTCCTGCGCGCCGGCCGCGAGGTGATCCTCGCGGCCGGCGCCATCGGATCCCCGCACCTGCTCCAGCAGGCCGGCATCGGCGACCCCGAGGACCTCGCCGCCGCCGGCATCGAGACCCGGGTCGCGTCCCCGGACGTCGGCCGCCACCTCCAGGACCACCTCTCCTACGCGGTGACCGTCCGCACCCCGCACCCCGTCTCACTGACCGGCGCCGACACCCCCGCGAACATCGCCCGCTTCCTGCTGCGCGGCCGCGGCCCGCTCACCTCGAACGTCGGCGAGGCCGTCGCGTTCGTCGCGACCCGGCCCGAACTCGCCGCGCCCGACATCGAGTTGATCTACGCACCGGTGCCGTTCATCGGGCACGGGCTCACCCCGCCGACCGAGCACGGCCTCACCGTCGGCGTCGTCCTGCTCCAGCCGCGCAGCTCCGGCCGCATCACCCCGACCGGCGCGGGCTCCGGGGCCGCGCCCCGCATCGACCCCGGCTACCTCACCGACGAGGAGGACCTGCGCACCCTGATCGCCGGGGTCCGGCGCGCCGAGGAACTGTTCGACGACCCCGCCCTGCGCCCGCTGCGCTCGGCCCCCATGGGCGGCTACCCGGGCGTCGTGGACGACGCGGCGCTCGCCGCCGCGATCCGGGCCGGCGCCGAGACGCTCTACCACCCGGTCGGCACCTGCCGGATGGGCGCCGACCCGGACGCGGTGACCGATCCGCGGCTGCGGGTGCGCGGGGTGGAGGCACTGCGGGTCGTCGACGCCTCCGTCATGCCGCGCATCACGCGCGGCCACACCCACGCCCCGACGGTCGCCCTCGCGGAGCGCGCGGTGGAACTGATCCGCGAGGACGCCCGCGCCTGACCGATCTTTGCGGACACGCCCTATGAGCCGACGCTCACCGTGAACCGGCGCGGGTTGCCGTCGTGGGCCGCGCCGGACACGTCCGGCTGCCCGTCGGGCCGGACGTCGTCGTACGGGAAGGCGTACCCGATGGGCGAGTTGGCGTGCACGACCCGCGCCCAGTGGTTCGTGGTCGCGTCCTTGTAGTAGTCGCCGGACGTCGTGCCGTTCGGCTGCTCGGGGTGGGTGAGCATGATGCTGCGGTTGAACCCGGCGGCGAGCCGGGCCAGCAGGCCCTTCTTGTCGTCGGGGTCGGCCGGGTTGTTGGCGAACGGCCCGTGGTTGCAGGTGAAGACGTCCTTCGACGTGGGCTTGGCGAAGGTGTGCGCGCCGTCGAAGGTGAGCGTGTCACCGGTGACCCGGCCGGTGAACACGCCCCGCCCGCCCTGGAGGTCGATCTTCAGGTCGGTGCCGCGGTACTTCTCCCAGACCCGGTCGATGTACCCGTTCCACACGTCGCGGAAGGGCATCTCGTCGGGCCGGTCGAAGTAGGGCGCCATCAGGTTCTGCGGGGAGATCACGCGCAGCACCTTCCCGTCGCCGCCACGGATGACGAGCCGGTCCCAGGGCTGACCGTCCGTCCCGGCCTGCGCGGTGAGGTCGGCCGCGATCCTCTCGACGGCGCCGTCCGGCAGCGGGGCGACCGTGTGCGTGGCGTCGCCCTCCAGGGTCAGCCCGATGGGCAGGGCGGTGACCAGGTCGACGTAGCTGATGTTCGCGTACAGCTGGTCGGAGTTGAAGGTGAACTCGCAGAACGACCAGGTCTTCCCGTAGTTCGGGTCCGTGGGCGTCGCGAACGCGGGCTCGACGAGACCGGGGCCCGGGTTGATGAAGAAGTCGAGGGTGTCGTCACGGACGAAGTAGACGCGGGCGCCGTACATCTGAGGCAGCGTCACCACCTTGGGCGCGGAACCCGCTGCGCCCAGCGGGATCGCGCAGTCCACGGGCAGTGGGGTCTGCGGGGCGCCCGGCGACTCGGGCCGGTAGACACCGCCGTCGGCGCGCAGCAGCACCCAGTTGCCGGTGGACTGCTCGTGGCCGGTGACGTACGCGCGCACCGTGCCGCTCAACGACTTGTTCTCCAGGGCCAGTTCACAGGTCGCGGGCGCGGCGGCCGCTCCCGCCGTCCACGAGGGGACGGCGAGGGACACGGCGGCCGTCGCGGCGGTCGCACCGGCACCGGCGAGAAACATCCTGCGGGACATCCGGGGTATCACGGTCGGCACTCCTGACACGTGGGGGGTGTGGGGGAGGCCCACTGTGGCGAGCGGGACCGTGGCCGTCAAGACTTGCGGCAGGGAGCGCTCCCATCTTTTGTTTCTGTTCAAGAAGTGAATGCGTGGCGCAGGATCTGCTTTGGTCCGTACCTGTGCTGGTCAGCGTGGTGCGACGGCGATCCCGGGCGGTCGGTGGAAGACTCGGCCGTACATCCCGCGCATCCCTCGACGAGGAGGGCTTGACCATGATCACGACGGACTACACGGACGGCGCGCCGAACTGGATGGACCTCGGCACCCCCGACCTGGACGGTGCCGTCTCCTTCTACGGGGGCCTGTTCGGCTGGAGCTTCCAGCCGGGCCCGCCCGAGACCGGCGGATACGGACTCTTCCAGCTCGGCGGACGCACGACGGCCGGCGCGATGACCGTCACCCCGGAGCAGGGGCAGCCCGCCTGGAGCGTCTACTTCCAGAGCGCCGACGCCGACGCCACCGCCGCGGCGGCCGAGAAGGCGGGCGGCGCGGTGCTCTTCCAGCCGATGGACGTCATGGACCTGGGCCGCATGGCGATCCTCGCCGACCCGGCCGGCGCCTCCTTCGGCATCTGGCAGCCCGGGACCAACAAGGGCCTGGAGCATGTCACCGAGGACGGCGGCCTGAACTGGGTGGAGCTCTACACGCCCGACGTGGCCGCGGCGAAGGCCTTCTACGGCACGGTCCTCGGGTGGGGCGCCTTCGACGTGCAGTTCCCCGGCGGCACGTACACGACGGTCAACCCGGCGGGCACCGACGAGAACGGCATGTTCGGCGGGATGGTGCCGCTCCAGGCGGACCCGGTGGAGGCGCCCGACGGGGCGCACTGGACGCCGTACGTCCATGTGCCGGACGTCGACGCGGTCGCCGACCGGACCCAGGAGCTGGGCGGTACGGTACGCCTGGCGCCCGTCAGCCTCCCCGGCGTGGGCCGCATCGCCAAGCTCGCCGACCCCTACGGTGCGGGCTTCGCGGTCATCAAGGGCGACCCCGACCAGCAGTGACGAGCGCGCGGCGCGGGCGTTGATCATTCGTTGATCGAACGTTTCGCGCCGCGCGGCAGCATGACCGGCATGCACGCGAACACGACCCTCACGCCTGCCGGCCCCACCTGGCGGGACCAGGCCCTGTGCGCCCAGACCGGCGGGGACTTCTTCTTTCCCGAACCCGGAAGCTCGGTCCGCGAGGCCAAGATGATCTGCCGGATGTGCGAGATCAGGCCGGCCTGCCTCGAGTACGCCCTGAAGCACGACGAACGCTTCGGCGTCTGGGGCGGACTGTCCGAGAAGGAGCGCCACGAGATCAGGCGCTCCTCCTAGGGCTCCTGGAGCCCGTGCGCCGGTCGGCTCACTTGGCGGCGGCGCGCGCCGCCATCCGGGCCTTGCGGGCGGCCAGCTTCTCGTCGAACTTGGCGGCCTCGGAGTCCAGGCCGTTCATGAACAGACCCAGCTCCTCCTGCGCCTTGAGACCCTCCGGGCCCAGGCCGTCGATCTCCATGATCTTCAGGAAGCGGAGCACGGGCTGCAGCACGTCGTCGTGGTGGATGCGCAGGTTGTAGACCTCGCCGATGGCCATCTGCGCGGCGGCGCGCTCGAAGCCGGGGATGCCGTGGCCGGGCATGCGGAAGTCGACGACCACGTCCCGCACGGCCTGCATGGTCAGGTCGGGGGCGAGCTCGAAGGCGGCCTTCAGCAGGTTCCGGTAGAAGACCATGTGCAGGTTCTCGTCGGTCGCGATCCGGGACAGCATCCGGTCGCAGACCGGGTCGCCGGACTGGTGGCCCGTGTTGCGGTGCGAGATGCGGGTGGCGAGCTCCTGGAAGGCCACGTACGCGACCGAGTGCAGCATCGAGTGGCGGTTGTCCGACTCGAAGCCCTCGCTCATGTGCGACATGCGGAACGCCTCGAGCTTGTCCGGGTCCACGGCGCGCGAGGCGAGCAGGTAGTCGCGCATCACGATGCCGTGCCGGCCCTCCTCCGCCGTCCAGCGGTGCACCCACGTGCCCCAGGCGCCGTCACGGCCGAAGAGCGAGGCGATCTCGTGGTGGTAACTGGGGAGGTTGTCCTCGGTGAGGAGGTTCACCACGAGGGCCGTGCGGCCGATCTCGGTGACCTTGGACTGCTCCTTGTCCCAGGCCTCGCCGTCCTCGAACAGGCCCGGGAAGTTCCGCGCGTCCGACCAGGGCACGTACTCGTGCGGCATCCAGTCCTTGGCGACCTTCAGGTGCCGGTTGAGCTCCTTCTCGACCACTTCCTCCAGGGCGTACAGCAGCCGGGCGTCGGTCCAGCTGGTCGACGAACCGAGGCGGGGGGAGATGACAGTCACGAAGGGCTCCTGGGGACGGAGATACAGCGGGCGGAACGAGCGGATCTACCTACGGTGTCGTAGGTTACGTTCCCGTAGGTTAAGCGCTCGGTAAAGAGCCGTCCCCACCCCAGGAGCCCGAGCGGCCGGACTGAGAGGCAAGTCACACCTCCCCTGTCGGCCGCTCTTCATGTCAGGCGGCGCGCACCCCCTCGCGGGTCGTGTCCCTCAGGCGGCCGTCGAGCAGCAGCCAGCGCGTGATGCCGATCGACTCCAGGAACGGCAGATCGTGACTGGCCACGATCAGGCTCCCCTCGTACGACTCCAGGGCCGAGGTCAGCTGTCGGACGCTGGCCATGTCCAGGTTGTTGGTCGGCTCGTCCAGCATGAGGAGCTGCGGGGCGGGCTCGGCCAGCATCAACGCGGCCAGCGTCGCCCGGAAGCGCTCGCCGCCCGACAGGGTGCCCGCGAGCTGGTCCGCCTTCGCCCCCTTGAACAGGAAGCGGGCGAGCCGCGCCCGGATCCGGTTCACCGTGGCGTCCGGCGCGAACCGGGCCACGTTCTCCGCGACGCTCGCCTCCTCGTCCAGCACGTCGAGCCGCTGGGGCAGGAAACGCAGCGGCACATGCGCCGTCGCCTCTCCTTCGAGCGCGGCCAGCTCGCCGGCGATCGTTCGCAGCAGCGTGGTCTTGCCCGCGCCGTTGCGTCCCACCAGCGCGATCCGTTCCGGGCCGCGCAGCTCGAACTCGCCGTCCACGCGCGCCCCGTACGCGAGCCTCAGCTCACGCAGCGTGAGCACCTGCCGGCCCGGCGGCACCGCCGTGAACGGCAGGTCGACGCGAATCTCGTCGTCGTCGCGGACCGCTTCCACGGCTTCGTCGAGGCGTTCCTTGGCCTCGGCGAGTTTCTCCTCGTGCATGATGCGGTGCTTGCCGGCGGCGACCTGGGCCTGCCGCTTGCGTTCGCCCATGACGACCTTGGGCTCGCGCTTGGTGTCCCACATCTTCTGGCCGTACCGCTTGCGGCGGGCCAGTTTCACGTGGGCGTCGGCCAGTTCGCGCTTCTGCTTCTTCAGGTCGGACTCGGCGACGCGCACCATGCGTTCGGCCGCCTCCTGTTCGGCGGCGAGGGCCTCCTCGTAGGCGGAGAAGTTCCCGCCGTACCAGGTGACCTCGCCGCCGCGCAGATCGGCGATCTGGTCGACGCGGTCGAGGAGTTCACGGTCGTGACTGACCACGACGAGGACGCCGGACCAGCCGTCGACGGCCGCGTAGAGCCGGCGGCGGGCGTACAGGTCCAGGTTGTTCGTCGGCTCGTCGAGCAGCAGGACGTCCGGGCGGCGCAGGAGCAGCGCGGCGAGCCGCAGCAGCACCGATTCGCCGCCGGAGACCTCGCCGACGGTGCGGTCAAGGTCGATGCGGTCGAGCCCGAGCTGGGAGAGGGTCGCCGCCGCGTGCTCCTCGACGTCCCAGTCGTCGCCGACCGCCGTGAAGTGCTCCTCGCTCGGGTCGCCGGCCTCGATCGCGTGCAGCGCGGCGCGGGTGGCGGCGATGCCGAGCACCTCGTCGACGCGCCGCCCGGTGTCGAGCGTGACGTTCTGCGGCAGGTAGCCGACCTCGCCGGCGACCCGCACGGTGCCCTCCGAGGGCGTGAGCTCGCCGGCGATCAGCTTCAACAGGGTCGATTTCCCGGACCCGTTGACACCGATCAGGCCGGTGCGTCCGGGGCCGAAGGCGACCTGGAGTCCGTCCAGGACGGGGGTGCCGTCCGGCCAGGCGTAGGAAAGGGCGGTGCAGGCGATCGACGCGGGGGCGGAGCCGTGCGAATGGGGGGACATGGACATACGGGCCTCGCGGGTGCTCGGAACGAACGGTGGACATGCGAAGCGTTCGAGACACCGCGGGCGAAAGGCCCACAAAAAGGGCCTGTTGTGGTGGACAGGACGGACGGCTCGGATCGCCGAGGTCTCGCACGACGACATGCCGCACGGCAGCCGTACGCCCGGAAGTGCGGGGTACGCGTGCACTGCGTGACATGCGCGGTGTCTCAGGACCTCAGACGAGCAACGTCCTTCTCCGATCGACGGCAACAGAACCGCTGTACAACGTAGGACCCGCCTTCGGGCCCGTCAACGGAATTACGCGGGGCGGCCGGGGGTCCGCGGGGCGGAGACTCAGGCGTCGCGGAGCAGCTCCGCCAGGTCGCCGTCGACGTCCAGGAAGGCCGACTCCTCGCCGACCGGCACCAGCGCGTCCGTGTCCCCGAGGAAGCGCCGCAGCTCACCGGTGCGGATGTGGACGATCGCCGTGCCCTCCACCGCGTGGAACTCCAGCTCCGTGCGGTCGTAGCCGTAGGGGCGCACCCGCACGTCACCGGCGCCCACCGCGTCCACGACTCCCGCCGCGAGCAGCTCGCGCGAGAACGTCCAGCAGACCTCGACACCCTCCAGCGTCGCCGACGCCGGGAACGACATGCGCACGGCGAACGGGTCGTGGAGGTCGTAGTGCAGGGTCGCGGGGATGCTCGCCATGCGCGGCGCGGCGGCGACGAGACGGGCCTCAACGGCTTGCTCGATGACGAAGGACAACGCCTGCTCCCTTGTGAAGGCTGGACGGAGGCCGGCCACGCTCGGACGGCCTCACTGGAATAGACGGCGGAACGGACCGATCCGTGCACAGGAACTCGGACGAAAAACGAGTGACCTCGGTCACCGGTTTCATGTCGCCCGCGTACCGGCTGATTCTCCTGAGGCCCTGGAGGCCCTCTGGACGCCACCGAGGTGCTGCACTAGCTTCGCGCGCCATGGGGAGATCGAGGGCAACGAGAGTACTGAGGTTCCTGCGCACCGGGGAGAGGGCGCGCGCACGGAGCGGGGGAACGAGGGGAACGAAGGGGGCCGCGGTGCTCGCGGCGGCCGTCCTCGGCGCCGTCGCGCTCGGCGCGGCCCCGGCCCCCGCGTCGAGCGGCGCGCCGGGCGAGCCCGGCGCCTGGCGGCTCACGGACACCGGCACCGACGCCCGCTTCCGCGGCCTCGCCGCCGTGAACCGCTCCACCGCCTGGGTCGCCGGCTCGCGCGGCACCGTGCTGCGCACCACTGACGGCGGATCCCACTGGCGGAACGTCTCGCCGCCCGGCGCGAGCGGCCTCGAACTGCGCGACATCGAGGCCTTCGACGCGCGCCGAGCCGTGGCCCTGGCCATCGGGGAGGGCGAGGACTCCCGGATCTTCCGCACCGACGACGGCGGCGCGACCTGGACGGAGTCCTTCCGCAACCCGGACCCGAAGGCCTTCTACGACTGCGTCACCTTCTTCGACCACCGCAACGGGCTGGCCATGAGCGACCCCGTCGACGGCAAGTACCGCATCCTGGCGACCGGGGACGGCGGCCGTTCCTGGAAGGTGCTGCCCAGCGCCGGGATGCCGGCCGCGCAGCCGGGGGAGGCGGGCTTCGCCGCGTCCGGGCAGTGCCTCGTGTCGGCCGGCCGCTCCGACGTGTGGCTCGCGACCGGCGGCGGCGCGACCGCCCGCGTCCTGCACTCCGGCGACCGCGGCCTGACCTGGACCGCCCACGAGACGCCGGTCCCGGCGGGCGACCCGGCCCGCGGTGTCTTCGGGCTCGCCTTCCGCGACCGCGCCCACGGCATCGCCGTCGGCGGCGACTACCGCGCCGACCAGGCCTCCCCGCGGGCCGCCGCGGTCACCGGGGACGCGGGCCGCACCTGGAACCCGTCGGACCGGCCGCCGCCCGCCTACCGCTCCGGAGTCGCCTGGCTTCCGCACAGCCGCGCCGCGGCCCTCGCGGTCGGCCCGACCGGCACCGACCTCACGACCGACGGCGGCCGCACCTGGCGCACCGTCGACACGGGCTCGTACGACACGGTGGACTGCACCCGCGACGGCGCGTGCTGGGCATCGGGCGAGAAGGGCCGGGTGGCCCGCTCGGGCCGGTAGCCGCCGGTAGCCGTATGTGAGCGCGGTACCGGGTGCGGCTACGCGTCGGCGGGCAACTCGTCGCGGTGGTCCGCCAGTTCGGGAGACGTCTTCGTCGCGTAGAACTCCGTCACCCGGTACGCGCACACGCCGCCGGTCACGAACGGGTCGGTCCGGGTGAGCGACTCGATCGCCTCGCGGTCCGATCCGGTGGCCAGGATGACGCCGCCGTCGCGCGGGTTCTTGCGGCCCGACGCGAGGAAGGTGCCGGCCGCGTACTGCGCGTCCAGCCACTCGACGTGGGCGGGCAGCAACGCGTCGACGCGGTCGGCCGGTTGGGTGTACGTCAATTCGAGAACGAACATGATCGCCACCCTACTGCCGCCGCGCGGGGCCGGTCGTCCGGCTGTCTAAGGTGAGGACATGCGGACGATCACGGGGATCCCTGAGGGCTGGCCGGAGGACGAGGCGGCGGCGCTGGCCGTGCAGGACGCGCTGCGCGGACGCGTCGTGCGCGACGAGACCGGGCCCGCGCCCGGCACCGGCACGGTCACCGGGATCGACGTCGCCTACGACGACGAGCGCGGCGTCGTGGCGGCCGCCGCCGTCGTGCTGGACGCGGCGACGCTCGACGTCGTCGAGGAGGCGACGGCCGTCGGACGCGTCGCCTTCCCCTACGTGCCGGGCCTGTTGGCGTTCCGCGAGATCCCGGCCGTCCTCGGCGCCCTGGAGGCGCTGGACGCCGCCCCCGGCCTCGTGGTGTGCGACGGCTACGGGCTCGCCCACCCGCGCCGCTTCGGGCTCGCCAGCCACCTCGGCGTGCTCACCGGGCTGCCCACGGTGGGCGTCGCCAAGAAGCCGTTCGTGTTCGCGCACGGCGAGGTCGGCCCGGAGCGGGGCGCCGCGGCCGCGCTCCTCGACGGCGCCGACGAGGTCGGCCGCGCCCTGCGGACCCGGGCCGGCGTCAAACCGGTCTACGTGTCCGTCGGGCACCGCGTGACGCTGGACAACGCCTGCGCCCATGTCCTCGCGCTGACCCCGCAGTTCCGGATCCCGGAGACGACCCGCAGGGCGGACCGGCTGTGCCGGGACGCCCTGCTCGACGTCACCGCCGGGTGGCGACCCGGAACGTGAGCCCGGCCTCCTGGAGCCGCTCCAGGAGGGCGTCGCCCATGGCCTGAACAGTCGTCACCTGCCCCGCCGTCGCGGGCAGTTCGTCCAGAGCCAGGCACATCGCCGACTCGGCCAGCATCTTCGCCGTCTCGCCGTAGCCCGGGTCGCCGCCCGACACCTCGGTGAACACGCGCTGCCCGCCGCCCTCGCCGACGAACCGCACCGAGAACCAGCTCTTCGCGCGGCGCGCCTCGCCCGGCCCGTCCCCGGGTCGCAGCCGCCCGCCCAGCCAGCGCCGCGCGGGCGGCACCTGGGCCGCCGCGAACACCGCGCTCACCGCGGCGACCCCGCCGACCGCGACGGGCAGCGACTTCACGGCGGCGTAGTGCCGGTAGCGGAAGTCGGGTCCGTACCGCTCCAGGGCGCGCGCCGAACGCTGCACCACCTGCGGGTCGATCGTCGGCAGCGGCACCGCCCAGGCGCCGACCTCGGGCGCGTACCGCGGGGCGCCCGTCGGCGCGTACGCGGTACGGCCCACCAGGCGGGGCTGGTGCCGGCGCCGGTCCTGGTGCGCGGCGAGCATCTGCCGGGCCCGCGCGAACTGGTTCAGCGCGGAGGCGAACGTGCCGCCCGAGAACTGGGCGTTGGAGCGCACGAACCCGTCGACGCGCAGCGGCACGCCCTCGGGCAGCTGCCGGACCGTGAAGTACGCGCCCAGGTCGTGCGGGACCGAGTCGAAGCCGCAGCTGTGCACCAGGCGGGCGCCCGTCTCGCGCGCGCGGGCGTCGTGCCGCACGTACATGAGGTCGACGAACTCCGGCTCGCCCGTGAGGTCCACGTAGTCGGTACCCGCGTCCGCGCACGCGGCGACGAGTCCCTCGCCGTACTCCAGGTACGGGCCGACGGTCGAGGCGACCACGCGCGTGCGGGAGGCGAGTTCGCGCAGGGACGCCGGGTCGGCGGAGTCCGCGCGCTCCAGCGGGAGCACCGCGCACGCCGGGTCGATCCCGGTGAGGCGCTCGCGCAGCCGCTCCAGCTTCGCGGTGTCGCGGCCGGCGATCGCCCAGCGCAGGCCCTCCGGGGCGTGCGCGGCGAGGTACTCGGCGGTGAGCACCCCGACGAAGCCCGTGGCCCCGAACAGCACCACGTCGTACGTCCTGGCCGGTTCTTCAGGCCTGTTCATGACACCCCTTGTCCCGCGTCCGCGCCGTTGTCGGTGGCCGAGGCTAGCGCGCGGCGCGCACAAGCTTTCCCTTAGGTCCCCGGGAAAATGTCTAAGCGCTTGCTCTTGGGGGCTTGTGCCCGGCCGGGCTCGTTCATAGCATCACTGGTGTTACATCAGTTGTGTCACAAGCGAGCCCAGGGGCGTGGCGGAATGACAGTGACAGGCGGACAGCCCGAAGACGGCGGGAACGGACCGCTCGCCGGTGTGCGGGTGGTCGAGCTCGCCGGGATCGGGCCGGGCCCCTTCGCGGCGATGCTCCTCGCCGACCTGGGCGCCGACGTGGTCCGCGTCGACCGCCCCGGCGGCGGAGGCCTCGCGATCGACCCCGCCTTCGACATCACGAACCGCAACAAGCGCTCCGTGGTCGTCGACCTGAAGGCGCCGGACGGCGCCGACCGCGTCCTGGACCTCGTCGAGCGCGCCGACGTCCTGATCGAGGGCTACCGGCCCGGCGTCGCCGAGCGCCTCGGCGTGGGCCCCGACGCCTGCCACGCCCGCAATCCGCGCCTCGTCTACGGCCGCATGACCGGCTGGGGCCAGGACGGCCCCCTCGCCCAGCGCGCCGGGCACGACATCGCCTACATCGCCCTGACCGGCACCCTCGGCATGATCGGCGAGCCCGACAAGGCCCCGACCGTGCCCGCCAACCTGGTCGGCGACTACGCGGGCGGCTCCCTCTACCTGGTCGTAGGCATCCTCGCCGCGCTGCACCACGCGCGCGCGGGCGGGCCCGGCCAGGTCGTCGACGCCGCCATCGTCGACGGGACGTCCCACCTCTCCTCCATGATCCACGGCATGCTCGCCGCCGGCGGCTGGCAGGACCGCCGCGGCAGCAACCTCCTCGACGGCGGCTGCCCCTTCTACGGCACCTACGAGACCGCCGACGGCCAGTACATGGCGGTCGGCGCCCTGGAGCAGCAGTTCTACGACGAGTTCATGCGGCTCATGGACCTCGACGGGACGGCGCCCGCCCGCAAGGACATCGCCCGCTGGGGCGAACTGCACGACGCGGTCGCCGCGCGGTTCAAGGAGCGGACCCGCGAGGAGTGGACCGCCGTCTTCGAGGACTCCGACGCCTGCGTGGCGCCCGTGCTCTCCCTGCGCGAGGCCCCCTCCCACCCGCACCTCGCCGCCCGCGCCACCTTCGTCGAGCACGGCGGCATCACCCAGCCGGCCCCCGCGCCGCGCTTCTCCCGCACCCCCACCGGCATCCGCTCGGGCCCCGCCCGGCCGGGCGCCGGCACCGCCGACGTGGCCCGCGACTGGGGCGTACCGGCACTGGACCAGACGACAACGGAAGGCAGTTGAGAACCGGCATGGAGCGACGCCTGTACAGCGCCGAGCACGAGGCGTTCCGCGAGACCGTCCGCACCTTCCTCGCCAAGGAGGTCACCCCGCACTACGAGCAGTGGGAGAAGGACGGCATCGTCTCGCGCGAGGTCTGGCTCGCCGCCGGACGCCAGGGCCTGCTCGGCCTCGCCGTCCCGGAGGAGTACGGAGGCGGCGGGAACGAGGACTTCCGCTACAGCGCCGTCCTCGCCGAGGAGTTCACCCGCGCCGGTGTCGCCGGGTTCGCGGTCGGCCTGCACAACGACATCATCGGCCCGTACCTCACCTCCCTCGCCACCGAGGAGCAGAAGCGGCGCTGGCTGCCCGGCTTCTGCGACGGCTCGCTGATCACCGCGATCGCCATGACCGAGCCCGGCGCCGGATCCGACCTCCAGGGCATCCGCACCAGCGCCGAGGACAAGGGCGACCACTGGCTGCTCAACGGCTCCAAGACCTTCATCTCCAACGGCATCCTCGCCGACCTCGTCATCGTCGTCGCCAAGACCACCACCGAGGGCGGCGCCCACGGCCTGTCCCTGCTCGTCGTCGAGCGCGGCATGGAGGGCTTCGAGCGGGGCCGCAACCTCGACAAGATCGGCCAGAAGTCCCAGGACACGGCCGAGCTCTTCTTCGACGACGTCCGCGTCCCGAAGGAGAATCTGCTCGGCGAGCTCGACGGCGCGTTCATCCACCTGATGACGAACCTCGCGCAGGAGCGCATGGGCATCGCCGTCGCCGCGATCGCCGCCGCCGAGCACCTCCTGGAGATCACCACGACGTACGTGAAGGAGCGCGAGGCCTTCGGCCGGCCGCTCGCCACCAAGCAGCACATCCGGTTCGAGATAGCCGAGATGGCCACCGAGTGCGCCGTCACCCGCACCTTCCTCGACCGCTGCATCGAGGACCACTCCGACGGCACCCTCGACGCCGTGCACGCCTCCATGGCGAAGTGGTGGGCCACCGAACTGCAGAAGCGCGTCGCCGACCGCTGCCTCCAACTGCACGGCGGCTACGGCTACATGACCGAGTACCGCGTCGCGAAGGCCTTCACCGACGGACGCATCCAGACCATCTACGGCGGCACCACCGAGATCATGAAGGAGATCATCGGCCGCTCCCTGCTCGCCTGACCTCCCGCACGCCTCCGAAGCCCTGAACAGCTCCACAGCCCCGAAAGGCACCTCCGTGACCACAGACGCGTACGTCTACGACGCGATCCGCACCCCGCGCGGCAAGGGCAAGCCCAACGGCTCGCTGCACGGCACCAAGCCGATCGACCTGGTCGTCGGGCTCATCCACGAGATCCGCGCCCGCTTCCCCGACCTCGACCCCGCCGCGATCGACGACATCGTCCTCGGCGTCGTCGGCCCCGTCGGCGACCAGGGCTCCGACATCGCCCGCATCGCCGCCATCGCGGCCGGCCTGCCCGACACCGTCGCCGGCGTCCAGGAGAACCGCTTCTGTGCCTCGGGCCTGGAAGCCGTGAACCTGGCCGCCATGAAGGTCCGCTCCGGCTGGGAGGACCTCGTCCTCGCCGGCGGCGTCGAGTCCATGTCGCGCGTGCCGATGGCCTCCGACGGCGGCGCCTGGTTCGCCGACCCGATGACCAACTTCGACACCGGCTTCGTGCCGCAGGGCATCGGCGCCGACCTCATCGCCACCATCGAGGGCTTCTCGCGGCGTGACGTCGACGAGTACGCGGCGCTCTCCCAGGAGCGGGCCGCCGCCGCCGTCAAGGACGGCCGCTTCGAGCGGTCCGTCGTCCCGGTCAAGGACCGCAGCGGCCTCACCGTGCTCGACCACGACGAGTTCCTGCGCCCGGGCACCACCGCGGACTCGCTGGCCCGGCTGAAGCCGTCCTTCAAGGACATCGGCGACCTCGGCGGCTTCGACGCGGTGGCGCTGCAGAAGTACCACTGGGTCGAGAAGATCGACCACGTCCACCACGCGGGCAACTCCTCCGGCATCGTCGACGGCGCCTCCCTCGTCGCCATCGGCTCGCGCGAGGTGGGGGAGCGGTACGGGCTCACGCCGCGCGCCCGGATCGTCTCCGCGGCCGTGTCCGGCTCCGAGCCGACCATCATGCTCACCGGTCCCGCGCCGGCCACCCGCAAGGCACTCGCCAAGGCCGGGCTGACCATCGACGACATCGACCTCGTCGAGATCAACGAGGCGTTCGCGGCCGTGGTGCTCCGCTTCGTGAAGGACATGGGGCTCTCGCTGGACAAGGTGAACGTGAACGGCGGGGCGATCGCGCTCGGGCACCCGCTGGGGGCGACCGGGGCGATGATCCTCGGCACGCTGGTGGACGAGCTCGAGCGGCGGGACCTCCGGTACGGGCTGGCGACGCTGTGTGTCGGGGGCGGGATGGGCATCGCCACGATCGTGGAGCGGATCTAGCGCCGTAGCTCCGCCGGTTCGTCGGCGAGTGAGGCCCGGTGGGGGCTGGTCGCGCAGTTCCCCGCGCCCCTGAAATGCAGACCCTTCGGGTCGCATTTCCCCGATGAGGCGCAGCCTCATCAGGGGCGCGGGGAACTGCCCGAGAAGCCCCACCGGCCCGCACCCGGCGAACGAGACCCGGCCACCCCTCCCGTAGCCGCCAAAAAGCGACCCGCACCCGACTTCACGGAGACACACATGACCGCCAGCACCACCATCCGCTGGGAACAGGACGACACCGGCATCGTCACCCTCGTCCTCGACGACCCGAACCAGTCCGCGAACACCATGAACCAGGCGTTCAAGGACTCGATCGCCGCGATCGCCGACCGCGCCGAGGCCGAGCGCGACTCGATCCGGGGCATCATCTACACCTCCGCCAAGAAGACCTTCTTCGCGGGCGGCGACCTCAAGGACATGATGAAGGCGGGCCCCGAGGACGCCCAGGCCGTCTTCGAGACCGGCACCGGCATCAAGAACTCCCTGCGCCGCATCGAGACCCTCGGCAAGCCGGTCGTCGCGGCGATCAACGGCGCGGCCCTGGGCGGCGGCTACGAGATCGCCCTCGCCAGCCACCACCGCGTCGCCCTCGACGCCCCTGGCTCCAAGATCGGCCTGCCCGAGGTCACGCTCGGCCTGCTTCCGGCCGGCGGCGGCGTCACCCGCACCGTCCGCCTCATGGGCATCGCCGACGCCCTCCTCAAGATCCTTCTCCAGGGCACCCAGTACACGCCGAAGCGCGCGCTGGACAACGGCCTGGTCCACGAGGTCGCCGCCACCCGCGAGGAGATGCTCGAGAAGGCCCGCGCCTTCATCGACGCCAACCCCGAGTCGCAGCAGCCCTGGGACAAGCCCGGCTACCGCATCCCGGGCGGCACCCCCGCCAACCCCAAGTTCGCGGCCAACCTCCCGGCCTTCCCGGCCAACCTGAAGAAGCAGCTCAACGGCGCCCCCTACCCGGCCCCGCGCAACATCCTCGCGGCCGCCGTCGAGGGCTCCCAGGTCGACTTCGAGACCGCCCTGACCATCGAGGCCCGCTACTTCACCGAGCTGGTCACCGGCCAGACCGCGAAGAACATGATCCAGGCGTTCTTCTTCGACCTCCAGGCCGTGAACTCGGGCGCCAACCGCCCGCAGGGCATCGAGCCCCGCAAGGTCAACAAGGTCGCCGTCCTCGGCGCCGGCATGATGGGCGCCGGCATCGCCTACTCCTGCGCCCGCGCCGGCATCGAGGTCGTCCTCAAGGACGTCTCCGCCGAGTCCGCCGCCAAGGGCAAGGCCTACTCGGAGAAGCTCTGCGAGAAGGCCGTCGGCCGCGGCCGCACCACGCGGGAGAAGGCCGACGCGCTGCTCGCCCGCATCACCCCCACCGCCGACCCGCAGGACGTCGCGGGCTGCGACGCCGTCATCGAGGCCGTCTTCGAGGACCCGTCGCTCAAGCACAAGGTGTTCCAGGAGATCCAGCACCTCGTCGAGCCCGACGCGCTGCTGTGCTCCAACACCTCGACGCTGCCCATCACCGCCCTCGCCGAGGGCGTCGAGCGCCAGGCCGACTTCATCGGTCTGCACTTCTTCTCGCCCGTCGACAAGATGCCGCTCGTCGAGATCATCAAGGGCGAGCGCACCGGCGACGAGGCGCTGGCCCGCGCCTTCGACCTGGTCCGGCAGATCAACAAGACGCCGATCGTCGTCAACGACTCGCGCGGCTTCTTCACCTCGCGCGTCATCGGCCACTTCATCAACGAGGGCGTCGCCATGGTCGGCGAGGGCATCGAGCCCGCGTCCGTCGAACAGGCCGCGGGCCAGGCCGGCTACCCGGCGAAGGTGCTCTCCCTCATGGACGAGCTGACCCTCACCCTGCCGCGCAAGATCCGCAACGAGACGAAGGCCGCGATCACCGAGGCCGGCGGCACCTGGGACACGCACCCCGCCGAGGCCGTCATCGACCGCATGGTCGACGAGTTCGGCCGCACCGGCCGCAGCGGCGGCGCCGGCTTCTACGAGTACGGCGAGGACGGCAAGCGCGCCGGACTCTGGCCGGGCCTGCGCGAGCACTTCACCAAGCCGGGCCACACCATCCCGTTCGAGGACATGCAGGAGCGCATGCTCTTCAGCGAGGCCCTCGACACGGTGAAGCTGATCGAGGAGGGCGTCCTCACCTCCGTCGCCGACGCCAACATCGGCTCGATCTTCGGCATCGGCTTCCCGGGCTGGACCGGCGGCGTCCTGCAGTACATCAACGGCTACGAGGGCGGTCTGCCCGGCTTCGTGGCCCGCTCGCGCGAGCTGGCCGAGCGCTACGGCGACCGGTTCCTGCCGCCCGCGCTGCTCGTCGAGAAGGCGGAGAAGGGCGAGACCTTCTCCGACTGACCCGCCGAGCACCCACCGGGAGGCGTTCCGCTCAGTTCTCCGAGCCCGAGCGGAACGCCTCCCGCAGTTCCTCGCTCAGGGACCGCTGGAACGCGGTCACCAGCGCCTGCATCACCATCGGCTGCATATGGGCCGACAGCGACTTCATCGCCGCGACGTGCTCGGGATCCGACTCCCGCTCGCGGTAGGGACCCCACACCTCGTCGCGGAACAGCCGCGACAGCTCGTGCGCCGCCTCCCGCGCGTGATCGAGCAGCACGGTCCGCGAGGCCAGGATCGTCTCGTGCGCGATCGGCACGTCGAGCAGCTGCACGCCGAGCCGCAGCAGCGTCACGTCCACCCGGTAGGCGTCCGCCTCGTCCTCGTAGCCGACGATGCCCATCGCCGCGAGCCGGTCCAGATCCTCGCCGGACAGCGGGCGCCCGGACCGGCGCTCCAGGTCGGCGAGACTCATCTCCTCCGCCGTGTCCGGCGCCCAGCTCGCCACGACGGCCCGGTGGATCGCCAGGTCGTGCGCGCTCAGGTCCGCCGGCAGCTGCTCCACGTACCGCTCGATCGCGGCAAGGGTCATGCCCTGGTGCTGGAGCTCCTCGATCAGCGCCAGCCGGGAGAGGTGGTCCTGCCCGTAGTGCCCGACCCGGCGCGGCCCGATGACCGGCGGCGGGAGCAGTCCCTTGGTGCTGTAGAAGCGGATGGTGCGGACCGTCACGCCCGCGCGGGCCGCCAGTTCGTCGACGGTCAGCGTGGGGCCCGACGCCGTCCCGGCGTCCTCGATGTCCGTCGTCATCCTCGTCCTCGTACGCGTGCGATCGGGTTCTACAGTATTGCTGACACACCTACGGTGTGAAAGCCCGTGGGCAGGTGCTCCGGCGGCCATACACCCGCGCTCGAGTCCGTGCATAGAGGCGTCCCGCCATGTGAGAAGCGCCGCTATGTGATCTCCGCCACCGCGTGTTCCGGGATGCGTGGGGGAAGGTGCACCGTCGGTCCGCGCGCTGTCAGGGGTGTCGCGGACCGGAGCACATCCGGACCCCGGCGGCCCCCACGTCGCCGGGCACCACAGAGTGGACACCCCCACGTGAGCAAGGACGCCGTCACCACGGCTATGGACGCATCCCGCACAGATGCGTCCCAGGCGCCCGCCGATGCGGGCGACGCCGGTTACAGCAAGGACCTCAAGGCCCGCCACGTCAACATGATCGCGATCGGTGGCGCGATCGGCACCGGACTCTTCCTCGGGGCAGGAGGCCGCCTCCACTCGGCCGGCCCCGCCCTCGCCGTCGCGTACCTCGTGTGCGGCATCTTCGCCTTCTTCGTCGTACGCGCCCTCGGCGAGCTGGTCCTGTACCGGCCCTCCTCCGGCTCGTTCGTCTCGTACGCCCGTGAGTTCCTGGGCGAGAAGGGCGCGTACGTCGCCGGTTGGATGTACTTCCTCAACTGGTCGACCACCGGCATCGCCGACATCACGGCGATCGCCCTGTACACGCACTACTGGAGCTTCTTCACGAGCATCCCGCAGTGGGTGCTGGCCCTGATCGCCCTCGCGGTGGTCCTCGCCATCAACCTGATCTCCGTGAAGATCTTCGGCGAGATGGAGTTCTGGTTCGCGATCGTCAAGGTCGCCGCCCTGGTCGCCTTCATGTTCGTCGGCATCTTCCTGCTGGTCACCCAGCACGACGTCGGCGGCCAGACCCCCGGCCTGAGCGTCATCACGGACAACGGCGGCTTCCTGCCGCACGGCATGATGCCCGTCGTCCTCGTCATGCAGGGTGTCGTCTTCGCCTACGCGTCCCTGGAGCTGGTCGGTGTCGCCGCGGGCGAGACCGCCGAGCCGCACAAGGTCGTGCCCCGCGCGGTGAACTCGATCATGTGGCGCGTCGGCCTCTTCTACGTGGGCTCGGTCGTCCTGCTCGCGCTGCTCCTGCCCGGCGTCATGTACTCCGCCGACGAGAGCCCGTTCGTCACCGTCCTCTCCCGGATCGGCGTCCCCGCCGCCGGTGACGTGATGAACCTCGTGGTCCTCACCGCCGCCATGTCGTCCCTGAACTCCGGCCTCTACTCCACCGGCCGCATCCTGCGCTCGATGGCGATGGCGGGCTCCGCGCCCCGCTTCACGGCCGTCATGAACAAGAACCAGGTGCCCTACGGCGGCATCCTGCTCACCGCGGGCGTCGGAGTCCTCGGCGTCGTCCTGAACAGCGTCGTGCCCGGCAAGGCGTTCGAGATCGTGCTGAACGTCGCCTCGCTCGGCATCATCAGCACCTGGGTCATCATCATGATCTGCCACCTCGCCTTCGTCCGGCGGGCCAAGCAGGGCCTGGTCCAGCGGCCGCACTTCAAGCTGCCCGGCAGCGGTGTCACCGAGTACGTGACGATCGCCTTCCTGCTGGCCGTGCTCGGCCTCATGTGGAAGGACCCCGAGGTCGGCCGCAAGACGCTGTACCTCATCCCGATCGTCGCGGCGATGCTCGTCCTCGGCTGGTTCGGCGTCCGCCGCCGCGTGGAGCGCACGGCGACCGAGGAGCTGACCAAGGTGGCCCAGGGCGACTGACCCGCCCGTTGTCAGTGCCTCGCCCTACGGTGGCGTCATGTCGGAGATCACGTATGTCCGGGGTGACGCCACCGCCGCGTTCGGCCGGCCCCCGTGGGTGGCCTGACCCGTCCATTGCCGGGTGCCGCCCGGTGGGGCTTCTCGCGCAGTTCCCCGCGCCCCTGAGATGCGCGCACTTCGTGCGCGATCTCATCGGGGAATTGCGCCCGAAGGGCAGGCATTTCAGGGGCGCGGGGAACTGCGCGGCCAGCCCCCACCGGGCGGCACCCGGCGACGAGAGACTCAGCCCCGCGGCGGGCCGCCGAACAGCTCCCCACCCCCCGCATCGGCTGCGGCCTCGCCGGCGGCGCGTGGTCCCGCGTCGAACCCCTGATCACCGAGCGCCTCGTGCATCGCGGGACACCTGTCACCGTGTACGACCACGACGGGTGACATCACGTCCCGCCCTGCGGGTAGGAACCAGCCATGGCGATGGTTCCGTGGCGCGTCCAGGTCAAGGCGGGACGACTCGCCGTTCTCGCGGTCGCGCTGGCGACGGCGCTCGTCACCTCCGCGCGGCTGCGGCCCCGGCGCAACGGGGGAGCGGCCCCGCCGGCCGGACCCGGCGGCCTGCGCGCCCGGATCGTCCCCGCACGCCCCGCCCCCGCCCAGGTCACCGAGCACTCCGTCGCCGTCAGCGATCTGTGCACCTGCGTCTCCGAGCTCGCCTCGGACCTGGCCAAACGCTACGGCGGCGAGACATAGCGGCGGCACCCGCCCGGCGCATACTGGATCACACGCCACACCCGTACGCGGCCGCCCCACGGGACACACCATGACGCAGCACGAACCGGACATCCCTTCCGGCCCGGACCCGTCCCCGCCGCCCCCCGGTGGCATCCTGTGGGACACCGCCGGTGACATCCGCTCGCTGCTCGCGCTGCCCGCCGCCTTCGTCCTCCAGGTCGCCCACCCCGCCGTCGGCGCCGGCGTCGACGACCACTCCGTCTTCCGCACCGACCCCTGGGGCCGCGGCGCCCGCTCCCTCAACTCCGTGCTGCTGTGGGTGTACGGGGGAGAGGCCGCCGTCGAGGAGGGCCGCCGGCTGCGCCGCGTCCACCGCACGGTGCGCGGCACCGATCCGAGCGGCCGGCGCTATCACGCGCTGACCCCCGCCTACTACGCCTGGGTCCACGCCACCGGGTACCCCGTCGCGCGGTACGCCCGGCGCTACTTCGCGCGGCCGTTCACCGCTGAGGAGGACGAGCGGTTCTACGCGGAGTGGCTGATGGTCGGGCGGATCCTCGGCATCCGGGACCGGGACATGCCGCAGACGACGGCGGATTTCTGGCCGTACTACCACCGGATGCTGGCCCTGGAGATCGCACCGAACGCGGTCGTCTCCGAGCTGACGTCCGCCCACCGCGCGCTGCCGGCTCCGCCGGGCGCCGCGCGGCTCGTCTGGCCCCTGGTACGGCCGCTTCTCGTGCGGGGGCTGCGCTTCTTGTCGGTGGGGTTGCTCCCTCCCGAGGCGCGGGACGCTCTGGGGCTGCCGTGGTCGCCCCGCGACGAGCGCCGGCTCCGCCGCTTCGCGGCCCTGGTCCGCCTGACCGTCCCCCACCTCCCGGAACGCCTCCGGTACCTGAGCGTGGCCCGCGAGGCTCGGTCGGAGTCCCGTGTGCGGGCCGGTGGGGGCTGGTCGCGCAGTTCCCCGCGCCCCTGATGAGGCTGCGCCTCATCGGGGAAATGCGACGCGAAGCGTCTGCATTTCAGGGGCGCGGGGAACTGCGCGAGAAGCCCCACCGGGCTGCAGACAAACGGATCAGCGCACGTCGTGGATCGAGTTCGTCGCCGCGATCCGCTTGAACGACCTGGGCTCCCGCACCGCCCCGGCGGCAGCCGAAAGCGCCGGCGCCCCCGGCTTCACCGGCTGATACAGCCACGTGTCGAACAGCGGAGCGAGCTTCTTACCGGACACCTTCTCCGCGTACGCCACGAAGTCGGAGACCTCCGCGTTCCCGTACGCGTGCTGCTGCGGCCACCCCTTCAGAATGGCGAAGAACTTCTTCTCGCCGACCTCGTTGCGCAGCGCCTGGATCGCCAGCGCCCCCCGGTCGTACACCGCGCCGGCGAACTGGTTCTCCGCGCCGGGATCCCCGGGCTTGACGGTCCAGAACGCGTCGTCCGCCGGGTGCTGCGCGTACACGTAGTCCGCGAGCTCCTGCGCCGTGCCCTCGCCCTCCTTCTCCGACCACAGCCACTGGCTGTAGCGGGCGAAGCCCTCGTTGATCCAGATGTCCTTCCAGTTCTTCACGGAGACGCTGTCGCCGTACCACTGGTGGGCCAGCTCATGGACGACGACGGACACGTTCGCCCCGTTCGCGAACTGCTTGGGGGAGTAGAACGGCCGGGTCTGGGTCTCCAGGGCGAAGCCGGACGGGACGTTGGGGACGTAGCCGCCGAGCGCCTCGAAGGGATACTTGCCGTAGATCGATTCCAGCCACTCGGCGACCTCGACGGTCCGCTCCACGCTGGCCTTCGCGGCGCCCTCGTTCGCGCCGAGATCCTTGCTGTAGGCGTTGAGGACCGGCAGGCCGTCCGCGGTCTTGTCGGTGGTGATGTCGAACTTGCCGACCGCGAGCGTCGCCAGATACGTGGCCTGCGGGTGGCTGGAGCGCCAGTTGAAGCGGGTCCAGCCGAGCTTGGAGCTCTGCGACTGGAGGGTGCCGTTGGAGATGGCCTGGGTGCCGTCCGGCACCGCGACCGAGATGTCGTAGGTGGCCTTGTCGAGCGGGTGGTCGTTCGACGGGAACCACCAGGCCGCCGACTCCGGCTCGTTGGCGAAGACGGCGCCGTCCGGGGTGCGCTGCGGGGACGTGAAGCCCCAGAGCTTCAGCTCCGAGGGCTTGCCCGCGTACTTGACGACGACGGAGAACGAGGAGCCCTTCGGCAGCCCGCTCACCGGGGTCACCTCCAGCTCCTGTTCGCCCGACCGGGCGAACCGCGCCTTCTTGCCGTTCACCCGGACCTCGCTCACGGCGAGCCCGAGGTCGAGGTCGAACCGCGACAGGTCCTGCGTAGACGTGGCGATGATCGTCGCCGTGCCCTCCAGCAGGTCCGTCTTCGGCTGGTACTTCAGACGCAGGTCGTAGTGGGAGACGTCGTAGCCGCCGTTCCCGTACGTCGGGTAGTAGGGATCGCCGATGCCCGAGGCCCCGGGCTCGAAGTCGGCGGCCGATGCCGGGATCGCCAGCAGGAGGGAGGCCGCGATCGCGCCGGGGACGATGAGTCTGCGGTACACAAAGGCTCCAAGTCGTCGGGACGGACAGGGGGTTGAGCTCGTCCGCGAGCCTATTCAGCACCCGTGCCCCAGGTCATGTCCATGGCCCCTCCTGTCACACGATCGCCATTCGGCCGACATGCGTCTGGACGCCCCACGGGCCTGACATCGGCGCGTACGGCCCTCTGTCGCACAGCAGTTGACCCGTGTACCTTCCGCGCCATGCCGATACCTGCCAGACGCACGCACCGCCTCTGGAGCACCTTCGCCGCCGCGGTCACCGCCGCCCTGCTCGCCGTGCTGCTCGTGCCGGGCGCCGCCCGCGCCGCCGACGGTGCCCGCGAGTCCCGGCCCGTCTACGCGTACGACACCGCTATCCGCGAGTCCGTCTGGGTCGACACCCGCCTCGACGGGGACGGCGACGGACGGACCGACCGGGTCGCCGTCGACATCGTCCGCCCCCGCGAGCCTGCGGCCCAGGGCCGCCGCATCCCCGTGATCATGGACGCGAGCCCCTACTACTCCTGCTGCGGGCGCGGCAACGAGAGCCAGAAGAAGACCTACGACGCCGACGGGAACGTCGTGCAGATGCCGCTCTACTACGACAACTACTTCGTGCCGCGCGGCTACGCGGTGATCGGCGTCGACCTCGCCGGGACCAACCGCTCCGACGGCTGTGTCGACGTCGGCGGCCGCTCCGACATCCAGTCCGCCAAGGCCGTCGTCGACTGGCTGAACGGCCGCGCCACGGGCTACACCACCCGCACCGGCACCGAACGCGCCCGCGCGGACTGGAGCAACGGCCGCACCGGCATGATCGGCAAGAGCTACGACGGCACGATCGCCAACGGCGTCGCCGCGACCGGCGTCGAGGGCCTCGAGACCATCGTCCCGATCGGCGGCATCTCCTCCTGGTACGACTACTACTTCCAGCAGGGCGCCCCGCTCTACGACTCGGGCCCCGAGTGGCTGTCCGACTACGTCGAGAGCCCCGAGGCGCGCACCCGCTGCGCCGCCGTGCAGAAGCGACTTGTCGACGAAGCGCCCCGCAGCGGTGACTGGACCGGGCTGTGGCAGGAGCGCGACTACGTCAAGGACGCGAGCAAGGTGAAGGCCAGCGTCTTCGTCGTGCACGGCATGCAGGACCTCAACGTCCGCGCCAAGCACTTCGGCCAGTGGTGGGAGGCCCTCGCGAAGAACGGGGTCGAGCGCAAGATCTGGCTCGCCCAGACCGGCCACGTCGACCCGTTCGACTTCCGGCGCGCCCAGTGGGTCGACACCCTGCACCGCTGGTTCGACCACGAACTCCTCGGCTACGACAACGGCGTCGACCGCGAGCCGATGGCCGACATCGAGCGCGCCCCCGACCGCTGGACCACCGACCGCGTCTGGCCGCCCGCCGACACCCGCGCCACCGCCCTGCGCCCCGCCACCGGCAGCGCCCCCGGCGTCGGCGCCCTCGGCCTCGAACCGGGCACCGGCACCGCGAAGTTCACCGACGACCCGTCCCGCTCCGAGACCGACTGGGCGGCGGACCTGGAGACCGGCACCCCGGACAAGGCCGGCTTCCTCAGCCGCCCGCTCGGCGAGGACCTGCGCCTGTCCGGCTCCTCGAAGGTGACCGTCACCGCGACCCCGACGACCCCGACCGCGCACCTGAGCGCCGTGCTCGTCGACCTCGGTCCCGCCACGATCCGCGACTTCACCGGCTCCGGCGAGGGCATCGACACGCTCACCGACCGCACCTGCTGGGGCCCGAGCGCCCCCGGCGACAGCTCCTGCTTCCTCGCCACCCGGGCCGCGACCGCCGACGTCGGCGCGACCGTGTTCAGCCGCGGCTGGGCCGACCTCGGCACGTACGCGGACCCGGCGAAGGGGCGGCGGCTCCAGCCCGGCACGCCGTACACGCTCACGATCTCCCTCGCCGCGGGCGACCACGTCGTGCCCAAGGGGCACCGGCTCGCCCTGATCGTCGCCGGCACCGACAAGGACCTCATCGACCCCCCGTCGACCCGGCCCACGCTCACGCTCGACCTGTCGCGCACCGCGGCCCGGGTGCCCGTCGTCGGCGGAGCCGGCGCGTTCGCCGCCGCCACCGCAGGACCCACCGTCGCCACCCCCCGACCCTCCGCGGCCGACGGGCCCAGCACCTTCCGGCCCGGCCGCCCCGTACCGGGAGGCAGCAACCGATGAGACTCAGCAGACTGGCCCTGACCGCCTGCGCCGCGGCCGCGCTCGCCGCGCCCCTCGTGGTGACAGCCCCGGCCCAGGCCACCGGCCACCCGCCCCGCACGGGCTTCGAGGAGACGAACGGGGCCCGCTGGACCAGCCAGCCCGAGGAACAGCGGCTCCTCGCCGAACTCGACCGTGCCTCCGACCGCGTCTTTGTCTCCCGCATCGGCACCACCAAGCAGGGCCGGCCGCTCCAGCTCGTGCGCATCGGGGAACGCACCACCACCAACACCGTGCTGCTGATCTGCAGCCAGCACGGCAACGAGCCCTCCGGCCGCGAGGCCTGCCTCACCAAGGTGCGCGACCTCACCTACGACCGGAGCCCCGCGACCCGCGCCTTCCTGTCCCGCACCACCCTGCTCGTCGTGCCGACCGCCAACCCCGACGGCCGCGCCGCCGACACCCGCGGCAACTCCGACGGCGTCGACATCAACCGCGACCACGTCGCCCTGAAGACCGCCGAGGGCCGCGCGATGGCCGCCGTCATCCGCGACCGCCGGCCCGACGTCATCTACGACCTGCACGAGTACGGGGCCACCCCCGAGTACTACGACAAGGACCTCTTCGACCTCTGGCCGCGCAACCTCAACACGGACGCGGCCGTGCACGACGAGGCCCGCACTCTCTCGGGTTCGTACGTGCGGCCCGCCGCGGAGGCCGCCGGGCACTCCACCGGCACGTACGGCATCTGGACCGACCCCGTCACCGGCGAACCGGTCAAGCAGACCGCGGGCGACGGACAGGAGCGCATCCTGCGCAACCTCTCCGGGCTCAAGCACGCCGTCGGCCTGCTCATCGAGAGCCGCGTCGACCCCGGCACCCCCGAGGAGGAGGCCGACCAGGCGCTCAACAACCGGCGCCGCCGCGACTCCCAGCTCGCGGCGCTCGGCGGCCTGTTCGACTTCGCCCAGGAGCGGCGCGGGCAGATCGAGACGGCGACCGGCGCGGCCCGCGTCGCCGGACTGCGCGACACCGGGCCCGTCTACGTCGGCGGCGCCGACAACGACCCGGCGGAACCCGCCGAGGTCATCCAGGACCCGCCCTGCGGATACCGGCTGACCGCGGACCAGTACGCCGAGGTCGGGGACGAACTGGCGCTGCACGGCATCACCGTACGGAAATCGGGTAGCGGGGTCGTCGTACCGCTCCGGCAGTCCGAACGGGCCCTGGTCGCGCTGCTGCTCGACTCCCGCGCGACGTACCACCTGACGGAAGGGACGCCCGACACAGGGTGCTGAAGAGGTGTGGGACGCGCCGTTTGTGGTAGGCCCTAAAGGGTGACAAAACCTCAGAATCCACCCACGGGCGTGCCCCTCCCCGATCAGGGGCCGGCCGGTGGCCGGAGCCCGGCCACCGACCGGATCGTCTTCGGCGTCACCGCCGTGCTCACCCTGGCCTTCGTGGTCTGGGGATCCGTCGCCACCGACAACCTCGAGAGCGTCTCGACCCGGCTGCTCAACGGCCTGATCCACAACGGCGGCTGGGCGTTCATGCTCGCCGCGAGCGGCTTCGTCGTGTTCGCCCTGTGGCTCGCCATCAGCCGCTACGGCAAGATCCACCTCGGTGCCGAGGGGGAGGAGCCCGAGTTCCGCACGGTCTCCTGGGTCGCGATGATGTTCAGCGCCGGCATGGGCATCGGCCTCATGTTCTACGGCGTCAGCGAGCCGCTCGCGCACTTCACGACGCCGCCGCCGGGCACCGATCCGGCCGACGCCGCTCAGGCCATGGAGACGGCCATGGCGACCACCCTCTTCCACTGGACCCTGCACCCGTGGGCGATCTACGCGGTCGTCGGACTCGCCATCGCCTACAGCACCTTCCGCCGCCGCAGACGGCAGACCATCTCCTCCGTCTTCGTGCCGCTGATCGGCGAGTCGCGGGCCAACGGCTCCTGGGGCCGGGTCATCGACATCCTCGCCATCTTCGCCACCCTGTTCGGCTCCGCGGCCTCGCTCGGTCTCGGCGCCCTGCAGATCGGCTCCGGCTTCGAGGTCCTGAACTGGATGGACAAGGTCTCCACCGGTCTCCTCGTGGCCATCATCGCCGTGCTCACCGTCGCGTTCGTCGCCTCCGCCATCTCCGGTGTGGAGAAGGGCATCCAGTGGCTGTCGAACATCAACATGGTGCTCGCGCTCATCCTGGCCGTCTTCGTGTTCATCGCCGGGCCGACCATCATCGTGCTCGACCTGATCCCGACCTCGCTCGGCGCCTACCTCGGTGACCTGCCCCAGCTCGTCGGCCGCACCGAGGCCTCCAGCGGCAAGGGAGTCGCCGACTGGCTCGGCAGCTGGACGGTCTTCTACTGGGCCTGGTGGATCTCCTGGACGCCCTTCGTCGGCATGTTCATCGCCCGCATCAGCCGCGGCCGGACCATCCGCCAGTTCGTCGGCGGCGTCATCCTGGTCCCGTCCACGGTCAGCCTGATCTGGTTCGCGATCTTCGGCGGCACCTCGATGAAGCTGAAGGAGCGCGGCGAGCTCGGCGGCGCGGACACCCCGGAGGCCCAGCTGTTCGGCGTGCTCCACGAGTACCCGATCGCCACCGCCACGAGCCTGCTCGTGATGATCCTCGTCGGGATCTTCTTCGTCTCCGGCGCGGACGCCGCCTCCATCGTCATGGGCACGCTGTCGCAGAAGGGAGCCCTCGAACCAGGGCGCTTCGTCGTCATCTTCTGGGGCGTGGTCACCGGCGCCGTCGCCGCGGTCATGCTGCTGATCGGCAACGGCTCGGGCAACGCCCTGACCGGCCTGCAGAACCTCACGATCCTCGTCGCGGCCCCGTTCACCCTCGTCATGATCGGCATGTGCGTGTCCCTCATGCGCGACCTGCGCCAGGACCCGCTCATCGTCCGCGGCGACATGGGCATCGAGGTCGTCGAGGCCGCCGTCGTCGCCGGACACGAGAAGTACGGCGGCGAGTTCGAGATCCGGATCGGCCCCGGCGACAGCCTGGAGACCGCCGGCGACCCCATCGGCAAGCACCTCCACCGCGAACCGGGCGCCGAGCCGGACCCGGAGGAGGAGGGCGACACCCCGCTCGCCAAGGACTGACCCGCCCCGCGGGAGGCGGCGGGGCCCGTCAGGCGTCCGGCCCGGCCGGGCCCTCGACGAGCTCCGCCGCCTCCCGCGCACAGCCCCACGCCACCGTCACCCCGGCGCCCCCGTGCCCGTAGTTGTGCACCAGGACCCGCCCCTCGCCGGTGACCTCCCGCTCGATGCGCACCGCCGGACGCGCCGGGCGCAGCCCCACCCGGTGGCCGAGCACCCGCGCCCCGGCGATCTCCGGCCGCACGGCCGCGCACCGCCGGACGATCGCCGCCGCGACCGCCGGGTCGGGCTCCAGCGACCAGTCGTCCTCCTGCGCGGTGCCGCCGAGGATCAGCCCGCCCGGCTGCGGGAAGAAGTACGTCGTCGTCGCCGCGCCCTCGTCCGCCGCCGTGTACCAGTGCCGCACCCCCGGATTGCGTACGACGACCAGCTGCCCGCGCACCGGCCGCACCGACGGATCGGGCACCAGCTCCCGCGCCCCGAGCCCCGTGCAGTTCACGACCACCGGGGCCGCCACGAGCGCCTCGTCGAGCGACGCCACCGTGCGCGTCTCCAGCACGACGCCGGCCCGCTCCGCGACATCCCACAGCCAGCGCAGATGCACCGGCATGTCGAGCAGCGGCAGCCGCGCCGCCAGACCCCGCGCCGAGTCCCGCAGCCCCGCCACCTCCGAGGCCCAGCCGCCGAGATCGGCGAGGCGGGTGCGCGCGTGGACGCCCTCGACCATCCGCACGCCCGTCTCGTCCGGCCGCCGGGCCCACTCCTCGTACCGGCGCAGCGACCGCAGCGACCACGGCCCCACCCGCTCCACCGGATCGATCCGGTACGGCCACCACAGAGCGCCCGCCACCGCCGAGGTGGTGCGGTCCACCGGGTCCCTGGACCACAGCCGCACCCGCCGCCCGCGCTCCGCCAGCGTCAGCGCGGTGGACATCCCGATCACACCGCCGCCGACCACGATCACTTCGCCGCTCACGTGACTGTTCACGCCGGGACCGTAGCGGAATGTGCCCTGCCGTGCTCACATCAGGCGTCAGGTGGGAATACTCACCGCATGTCTGCCGAGTACGCGACCTTCGGCCTGGCACCGGCGATGCGCGCCGGTGGAGTCCTCGCCAACGGTGACTACCAAGTCCACCGGGACTTCGTGGACTTCATCGTCGACGGACGCCCGCTGCTGTTCCAGCTCTCCGACCTCGACGCGGTCTCCCCGCTGGCCGCCGACATCCCGCCCGCCATCTTCACCGGCCACGTCAGGAGCCTGCTCCTGGAGGCCGAGGCCCCGCTCGCCGGGGGCCGCTACGTCATCTACGGCTGCCCCGAGTGCGAGGGCCTGGAGTGCGGCGCCGTCACCGCCGCCATCGAACCGGCCGGGGACGGCACCGACGACGTCGTCTGGCGCGACTTCGCCTGGCAGACCGACGAACACGCCGACCTGGAGCTCAACGGGTACCACGGCATAGGGCCGTTCCGCTTCCGCGGCGCCGAGTACCGCGCCGCACTGGGCCGGCTGCTCGCCGACGCCGCCGAACCGGCCGCCCGCCGCCGTGTCCTGCTCATCGGCGCCCGCGTCGCCGTCCTTGCCAAACTGGCCGCCGCCCTGCGCACCATCGGCATCGGCGCCGAGATCGTCCACGACGCCTCCGGCGTGCCCGCAGAGGAACTGCGCACCTACGGCGCCGTCGCGTTCGGCCGCGCCGTGGGCGAGACCCAGCGCACGGCGGTCCGGCGCCAGTTCGAGCGGGCCGGCGTCGACATCGCGTACGTGGACGGACTCGCGCCGATCATCCCGCTGCTCGTCGCCCAGATCGAGGCCGCGCTCGACCGCAGCCCCGAGACCCGGCGCCGGCTCACCGGACTCGTCGCCGCCGACGGCGCCGCGGGACTCGAGGTCACCTCCACCTGCCGGGTCCGGCTCACCGCCTACCGCCTCGACCGCCTGTACCGCACCCACACCCGCGACGTCTTCGACGACGTGCTCGGCCCCGGCCGGCACCGCATCCCGCTCGACCCCCGGGCGACCAAGGGAGAGTCCTTCCTCGTGGCCCGCACCACCGGCAGCGTCCTGGTGGCACCGATGGCACGCTGATCCGCCCAGGTGGGACAGGCCTTAGGATCGGCGGCCTGATGACTGCCACTCTCGTAGCCAAGAACCTCGCCGCCGGCCACGGTGACCGCTCCCTGTTCACCGGGCTCGACCTCGTCGTCGCCCCCGGCGACGTGATCGGCCTCGTCGGCGCCAACGGCGCGGGCAAGTCCACCCTGCTGCGCCTCCTCGCGGGCCTCGGCACCCCGGAGGAGGGCGAGCTGCGGCTTTCCCCGCCCGGCGCGACCGTCGGCCACCTGCCGCAGGAGCCGGAGCGCCGCCCCGGCGAGACGATCCGGGAGTTCCTCGCCCGCCGCACCGGCGTCGCCGAGGCCCAGCGCGTCATGGACGAGGCCACCCAGGCCCTGGTCGACGGCGCGCCCGGAGCCGACGACGCCTACGCGACGAGCCTGGAGCGCTGGCTGGACCTCGGCGGCGCCGACCTCGACGAGCGCGCCGAGGAGGTCGCCGGGCAGCTCGGCCTGACCATCGGCCTCGACCAGGCCATGACCTCGCTCTCCGGCGGCCAGGCCGCCCGCGCGGGCCTCGCCTCGCTGCTGCTCTCCCGCTACGACGTCTTCCTCCTGGACGAGCCGACCAACGACCTCGACCTCGACGGCCTGGAGCGCCTGGAGAGCTTCGTCCGGGGCCTGCGCGCCGGCACCGTCGTCGTCAGCCACGACCGCGAGTTCCTCACCCGCACCGTCACCAAGGTCCTCGAACTCGACCTCGCCCAGCAGCAGATCAACCTCTACGGGGGCGGCTACGAGGCCTACCTGGAGGAGCGCGACGTCGCCCGCCGGCACGCCCGCGACGAGTACGAGGAGTACGCCGACAAGAAGGCCGCCCTGGAGGGCCGGGCCCAGATGCAGCGATCCTGGATGGACAAGGGCGTCAAGAACGCGCGGCGCAAGGCGAGCGACAACGACAAGATCGGCCGCAAGTTCCGCAGCGAGTCCAGCGAGAAGCAGGCCGCCAAGGCCCGCCAGACGCAGCGCATGATCGAGCGCCTCGACGTCGTCGAAGAGCCCCGCAAGGAGTGGGAGCTGCGCATGGAGATCGCGGCCGCCCCGCGCTCCGGCGCCGTCGTAGCCTCCCTGCGCGACGCCGAACTGGCCCGCGGCGACTTCCGCCTCGGCCCGGTGACCCTCCAGATCGACTGGGCCGACCGCGTCGCGATCACCGGGGCCAACGGCGCGGGCAAGTCGACCCTCCTCGCCGCCCTCCTGGGCCGCGCCCCGCTCGACTCCGGCCACGCCGCGCTGGGCCCCGGAGTCGTCGTCGGCGAGGTCGACCAGGCCCGCGCCCTGTTCCACGGCCCCGAGACCCTGCTCGACGCGTTCTGCGCGGCCGTGCCCGACACGGCTCCGGCCGATGTGCGCACCCTGCTCGCCAAGTTCGGTCTGAAGGCGGACCACGTGCTGCGCCCCGCCGAGACCCTCTCACCCGGCGAACGCACCCGCGCCGCCCTCGCCCTCCTCCAGGGCCGGGGCGTCAACCTCCTGGTCCTGGACGAGCCCACCAACCATCTCGACCTGCCGGCCATCGAGCAGCTCGAATCCGCTCTGGACTCCTACGAGGGAACCCTGCTCCTGGTCACCCACGACCGGCGCATGCTCGACGCGGTGCACGTCGGACGCCGCCTCGAGGTGGCCGACGGCAAGGTGACCGAGCGGTAGCGCGGGCGCCTCAGCCCTTCCTGCCGAGCAGCGCGCAGACGAAGTTCTCCTGCACGGCCCGCAGCCGCTTCAGCAGCTCCGGCTTCGAGCGCTGGTTGATCTGCGTGTTCACGGAGAAGGTCAGCGACTTGCGCCCGTCCGGCGTGGCCGCGATCAGCTGCGTGTAGCCCGCGGTGTTCCCGGTGTGCCCGAGCACGACCCCGCACCGGGTCGTGTACCGGAAGAGGGCGAGCCCGGCGTCGTTGCGCCCCGGGCCCGCGGGTTCGGACGCCCCGCCGGGCACCCAGCGCCGCTGCTCCCGCACGACGCCGCGCCCGGGACCGTACAGCCGGCCCCCGGCGTACGCGCCGATGAAGCGGCTCATGTCGGCGGGGGTGGAGACGATGCCGCCCGAGGCCCACACCCCGGACATCCCGATCAGCTCGCTCACGTCCTCCGTCGGCTCGGGCGGGCTGACGTCGTACCCGTGCAGATACGGCTCGGGCATCCGGAAGCCCTGCGGCAGGCTGGTCCGGTGCAGCCCGAGCGGCCCGTACACGATCTCCGCGAGCAGCCGCTCGTACGGGACGTGAGTGACCGCCTCCGCCATCAGCGCCACGGCGATGTTGTCCGAGTTGGAGTACTGGTACCGGGAGCCCGGCCGGAAGCGCAGCGGCTCGTCGGCGGCGTAGTCGAGCAGCCGGCGGGAGTCGAAGTGGTGATGGGGGTCGGCGCGCAGGGTGTCCGCGAACGCCTGGGTCTGCGAGTAGTCGGGCAGGCCGCTGGTGTGGTTCAGCAACTGCCGCAGCGTCACCTTCCCCCAGGCCCGGGGCAGCGCGGGCAGCCGCTCGCGCAGGGTGTCGTCGAGCTTCAGCAGGCGGTGCTCGACGAGGTACAGGGCGACGGCCCCGCTGAACGCCTTGGCCGTGCTCGCGATCCGCATGGCGTCGCCGGACCGCGGCGCGCGCCCGGTGTCCAGGTCCGCGACCCCGGCCTGCACGACCCGGCGCCGGTGCCCGTCGCCGAGCACGGCGATGATCCCGGGCGGCCCGCCGGGAGCCCGCACCAGCTCCTCCAGCTGCTGCCGCAGCGGATCGTGCGGGTGCCCCTCGCCCCGTCCGACGGCCTCGGCGGCCCCCGGAGCGAGCAGGGCGAGACAGGCGGCGACGACGGTGACGGCTCTGAGGGAACTGCGAGGTCGAGGGTGACGGGGCATCGGCTCTCCTGGAGACGGCGTGCACGAGACGTGCCTCCCAGCGTCCCGGCCACCACCCCGAGAGGCAGCCCGCACTACTGCACCCGGCGCATCGACACACGCCCCGACGGGGGCGCGAGGCCGTACCGTCCAGCGGCCCCACCCCGGCGCGCAACAGGCCCCGCAAGGAGTGCGGGGCCGTGCGCCGTTCTGCGGCGCCTGCCGCAGGGCGTGACAGGCGCGGCAAGGGATGCGAGGCCGTGCCGTTCAGCGGCTCCGGCCTGGGCCGCGAACGCGCGACACCGGCGATGAGCTCCGGGGCGGGTTCAGCCTCGTAAGGCGCGTGAGGCTTACCGTTCAGCGGCTCCGGTAAGGGGCGCGACGGGCCCGGCCCGATATCCCGGCGACGAGCTCCGGGGAGGCTCGGCCCCGTGAGAGGGCGGGGTTGTACGGTTCAGCGGCGCCTGGCGCCGGGCGCGACAGGCGCCTCGTCAGGGGCGCGGGGCTGTGCCGTTCTGCGGCTTCGCCGCGGGGCGTGACCGGGCCCGGCCTGCGACATCGGCGATGAGCTTCGGGGCGGGTTCGGCCCTGGCAGGGGTGTGGGGCTCTGTCGCCGGGGGCGGCAGGTGCCCTGTCAGGCGTGCGGGACTGTACCGTTCTGCGGCTTCGCCGCGGGGCGCGACCGGGCCCGGCCCGCGGTACCGGCGATGGGTTCCGGGGCGGGTTCGGCCCTGTCAGGGGTGTGGGACTCTGTCGCCGGGGGCGGCAGGTGCCCCGTCAGGGGCGCGGGGAACTGCGTGGCCGGCCACCGACCGGCCCGCAGCTCCCCACCGGGATCGGCCCCGACGGCGCCTAGGCCAGCCCAGCCTTGCGCAGGGCGTCGGCCATCGCCGAGTTCGACGGTGCCGGGGCGCCACCCTGACGGCCCTTGCCGCTGCCACCGGAGCCGCCGGAGCCACGGCCCCCCTGCCCCTGTCGGGACGACTGCCGCGGCGGCCGACGGTCCCCGCCGCGCTCACCGCGCCCCGAGCCACCGTTCCCGCCCCCGCCGGAGGCCTTCTCGTCGTCGAGCCGCAGGGTCAACGAGATCCGCTTGCGCGGCACGTCGACGTCGAGCACCTTCACCTTCACGATGTCCCCGGGCTTCACGACATCGCGCGGGTCCTTCACGAACGTCCGCGAGAGCGCCGAGACGTGCGCGAGCCCGTCCTGGTGCACACCGATGTCGATGAACGCCCCGAACGCCGCCACGTTCGTGACGACACCTTCGAGCACCATCCCCGGCTCCAGGTCGGAGATCTTCTCGACGCCCTCCTTGAAGGTGGCCGTCTTGAAGGCGGGCCGCGGGTCGCGCCCCGGCTTCTCCAGCTCCTTCAGGATGTCCGTCACGGTCGGCAGACCGAACGTGTCGTCCACGAAGTCCGCCGCCCGCAGCGAGCGCAGCGTCCCCGTGTCGCCGATCAGCGAACCGACCGCGCCCCCGGTCGACTTGGCCATCCGCCGTACCACCGGGTACGCCTCCGGGTGCACGGACGACGCGTCCAGCGGGTCGTCCCCGCCCCGGATCCGCAGGAAGCCCGCACACTGCTCGTACGCCTTCGGGCCGAGCCGGGCGACGTCCTTGAGGCCCTTGCGGCTGGTGAACGGCCCGTTGGCGTCGCGGTGCGCCACGATGTTCTCCGAGAGGCCGGCGCTGATGCCGGACACGCGGGCGAGGAGCGGGGCCGACGCCGTGTTGACGTCGACGCCCACACCGTTCACACAGTCCTCGACCACCGCGTCCAGCGAGCGCGACAGCTTCACCTCGCTGAGGTCGTGCTGGTACTGGCCGACACCGATCGACTTCGGGTCGATCTTCACGAGTTCGGCCAGCGGGTCCTGGAGCCGGCGCGCGATCGAGACCGCGCCGCGCAGCGACACGTCCATGTCGGGCAGCTCCTGCGAGGCGAACGCGGAGGCCGAGTACACCGAGGCGCCCGCCTCGCTCACCATCACCTTGGTGAGCTTCAACTCGGGGTGCTTGGTGATGAGTTCACCGGCGAGCTTGTCGGTCTCGCGGGACGCCGTCCCGTTGCCGATCGCGATCAGGTCGACCGCGTGCTCCTTCGACAGCTTCGCCAGCCTGGCGATCGCCTCGTCCCACCGGTTCGCCGGGACGTGCGGGTGGATGACGTCCGTCGCGACGACCTTGCCGGTCGCGTCGACGACGGCCACCTTGACGCCCGTACGGAAACCGGGGTCGAGGCCCAGCGTCGCGCGCGTGCCGGCGGGGGCGGCGAGCAGCAGGTCCCGCAGGTTCGCCGCGAAGACCTTGACGGCCTCGTCCTCGGCGGCCGTGCGCAGCCGCAGCCGCAGGTCGATCCCGAGGTGCACCAGGATGCGCGTGCGCCAGGCCCAACGGACCGTGTCCGCCAGCCACTTGTCGCCGGGCCGCCCCTGGTTGCGGATCCCGAAGCGGTCGGCGACGATCGGCTCGTACGAGGAGGGCGCCCCGTCGGCGGCCGGCTCCTCCGGCTCCAGGACGAGTTCGAGCACGTCCTCCTTCTCGCCGCGCAGCATCGCCAGGACGCGGTGCGAGGGAAGCTCCTTGAAGGGCTCCGCGAAGTCGAAGTAGTCGGCGAACTTGGCGCCCGCCTCCTCCTTGCCCGACTTCACCTTCGCCGCGAGCCGGCCCCGCGTCCACATGCGCTCGCGCAGTTCACCGATCAGGTCGGCGTCCTCGGAGAAGCGCTCGGTGAGGATCGCGCGGGCGCCGTCCAGCGCGGCCTGCGGATCGGCGACACCCTTGTCGGCGTCGACGAACGCGGCCGCGGCGGCGAGCGGGTCCACCGACGGGTCGCCCAGCAGGCCCTCCGCCAGCGGCTCGAGCCCGGCCTCGCGGGCGATCTGCGCCTTGGTGCGGCGCTTCGGCTTGAACGGGAGGTAGATGTCCTCCAGGCGCGCCTTGGTGTCGGCGGCGCGGATCCGCGCCTCCAGCTCCTCGGTCAGCTTGCCCTGCTCGCGCACGGAGTCGAGCACGGCGGTGCGGCGCTCCTCCAGCTCGCGCAGGTACCGCAGCCGCTCCTCCAGGGTGCGCAGCTGGGCGTCGTCGAGGGACTCCGTCGCCTCCTTGCGGTAGCGGGCGATGAAGGGCACCGTCGAACCGCCGTCAAGGAGGTCGACGGCAGCCTTCACCTGCCGCTCCCGTACGCCGAGTTCCTCGGCAATCCTGCCTTCGATGGACCCAACAGTGGGTGTCGCCACGATCCCGTACCGCCTATGTCGACTGACGTTGCGCCGCAATTGTGGCAGGTGGCACCGTCAGCGGAGGATCAGGGCGCGGCCCGGCCGGGTCGCACCGGTTGTCAGGCGGCCTTGCCGATGAGGTCGGCGGGGAACGCGCCGTTGCCCAGCGCCGTCCCGGTGAAGCCGGACGCCAGCTCGGTCAGCCGGGCGACGCCCTCGGCGCCGAGGTGCTCGTAGGGCGCGCGGTCGAGCTGGTCGGTGCGGGCCTCGAGGTCGGCGCGCAGCGCGGTGCCGGCCTCGGTGAGGGTGAGCTCCGGGTCGTCGGTCAGCAGACCCCGCGCGCGCAGCCGGCCGGCCGCCGCGTCGAAGTCGTCGCGGCTCCACCCGCGCGTGACGAGCAGCCACTTGGGGGCCATGCCCCTGCCGGTGGCGACGTGGCTCACGAGCGCCTCCAGCGGGTCGAGGCCGGCGCCGAGCAGGGCCGCCAGGTGCCCGTCGCCGCGGTGCTCGCGCAGCAGCGTCGTCGCGTGCCAGTACGCCAGGTGCGGCGCGTCCGGCACCGGCAGGTCGGCGTGCGCCGCGTACAGGGGGCGGGCGTGCCGGGTGCAGGCCTCGGTGGCGCGCAGGGCCAGCTCGGCGGCCTCGGCCATCTCCGGGGAGGCGAGCACGTCCGCGCCGAGCAGCCGGCGCAGCGTCGAGTCGACGGCCCGCTCGCGCGCGGCGAGGACGGTCTCCGGCGAGGCGACGCTCCACACCGCGGGCAGGTGCCGGGCCACGAGCTCGTGGTTGAAGTTGTAGAAGGCGGCGGTCACGGCGCCGGGGCCGACGGCTCCCATGGCGGCGGAGCGGGCCGCGAAGTAGGTGGCCCCGCGGTCGGTGACGCCCACCGCGGCGAGCTCCTCGGCGAGGTCGGGCGAGAAGTAGTGCGTCGAGTGGAAGGGGTTCAGCACGTTGTGACAGCGGCGGGCGGCCCGCAGGGTCTCTTCGGAAGTCATGCCCGTACGTTACTGACCGGTCGGTACGTGGTGCCAGTGCGGGGCACGGAAACGATGGCCGGAAAGGTGGGCTGCTCGTCATTGCAGCCATGAGGGCCGCCCCCGAAGAATGACACGCATGCCCCCACGCCCCCAGGCCCCGTCGACGCGCACCGTCCTGGTCACCCTCTACGACCAGGTCCAGAGCCTCGACGTCACCGGCCCCGTCGAGGTCTTCACCGGCGCGGGGGCCGGGTACCGCGTGCGCACCGCGTCGCCCGACGGGGCGCCCGTGCGCACATCCAGCGGTCTGACCCTCGTGCCCGACCTCGCGCTCGACGGCGCGCCCGTCCCGCACACCCTGCTCGTCCCCGGCGGCCACGGCACCCGGCACCCCGACCCGCGGCTCGTCGGCTGGCTGCGCGAGCACGCCCCGCGCGCGGAGCGGATCGTCTCGGTCTGCACGGGCGCCCTCCTGCTCGCCGAGGCGGGCCTGCTCGACGGCCGCCGGGCCACCACGCACTGGGCGTACTGCGCCCGGCTCGCCCGCGAGCACCCCGCGGTCGAGGTCGACCCGGACCCCATCTACGTACGCGACGGCAAGGTGGCGACCTCCGCGGGAGTCACCGCCGGCATCGACCTCGCGCTCGCCCTCGTCGAGGAGGACCACGGCCGGGACACGGCGCTCGCGATCGCCCGGGCGCTCGTGGTGTTCCTGCGCCGCCCCGGCAACCAGGCCCAGTTCAGCGCCCAGCTCGCCGCCCAGACGGCCCGCCGCGAACCGCTGCGCGAGGTCCAGCAATGGGTCACCGAGCACCCGGAGGAGGACCTGTCCGTGGACGCCCTGGCCGCCCGCGCCCGCCTCTCGCCGCGCCACTTCGCGCGCGCCTTCCGTGCCGAGACCGGCCTGACGCCGGGCCGCTACGTGGAACGCGTCCGCGTCGAGCACGCCCGGCGCCTGCTGGAGGACACCGCCGACGGCGTCGAGGAGATATCCCGGGCCAGCGGCTACGGCACGCCCGAGGCCATGCGCCGCGCCTTCCTCAGAACCCTCGGCACCCCGCCCGCGGAGTACCGCCTCCGCTTCCGCGCGCGGCCCTGAACCGCACCACCTGAAGCGAACCGAACCGACCCACCCACGACGTAAGGAACCCGATGCAGATCGCCATCGCCCTCTACGAGCGCTTCACCGCCCTGGACGCCGTCGGCCCGTACCAGACCCTCGGCGGCCTGCCCGGCGCCGACGTCGTGTTCGTCGCCGAGCGGACCGGCCCGGTGCGCGACGACTCGGGGCGGCTCGCACTCGTCGCCGACAAGACCTTCGACGAGGTGCCCACCCCGGACATCGTCGTGGTGCCCGGCGGCCCGGTCGCGAGCGACCAGACGGAGAACGAGGCGCTGCTCGGCTGGCTGCGCGCCGCCGACGCGCACACCACCTGGACCACGTCCGTGTGCACGGGCTCCCTCGCGCTCGCCGCCGCCGGACTGATCGAGGGCCGCGAGGCCACCTCGCACTGGCTCGCCCTGGAGGAACTGGACAAGCTCGGCGCCCGCTCCACGGGCCGCCGCGTCGTCTTCGACGGCAAGTACGTCACCGCCGCGGGCGTCTCCTCCGGCATCGACATGGGCCTCGCCCTCGTCGGCCGGATCGCCGGCGACGAGACCGCGCAGGCCGTCCAGCTCATGACCGAGTACGACCCGCAGCCGCCGTACGACGCCGGATCCCCCGAGAAGGCCCCGGCGAATCTCGTCGCGCGGTTCCGCAGCACACGGGCCTGACCTCGGGTCTAGGAGTTCACGGTCCACCCGAAGCGGGGCGGGCGCCGTTCCAGGAACGCGGCGACACCCTCGGCGGTGTCGTCGCTGCCCCGCGCCTGCTCCGCCCAGTACGGCTCGCGGTCGGCGCGGCCCGCCGCGAACTCCTTCGCCGCGGCCTGCGTCAACTGGGAGCGCGAAGCCAGCACGCGCGTGAACTCGACGACCCGTTTGTCGAGTTCCTCCGGAGACCAGACCTCGTCGACGAGCCCGGTCCGCAGCGCCCGCTCGGTGCCGATCAACTCGCCCGAGAACAGCAGGTACTTCGCGCCCGCCGGACCGACCAGATCCGCGAGCCGCCGCGTCGAGGACGCCGGATAGACGATCCCCAGCTTGGCCGGTGTGACCCCGAACAGCGCGCCCTCGGCCGCGAACCGCAGATCGCAGGCCGCCGCCAACTGGCAGCCGCCGCCCACGCAGTACCCGCGCACCACGGCGAGCGTCGGCTTGGGGAACGCCGCGAGCGCGTCCTCCGCCGCCACCGCGAGCCCGGGCGCCGCGCCCCGCCCCAGCGTGGAGATGTCGGCGCCCGCGCAGAACGTGTCACCGGCGCCGGTGAGCACCAGCGCCCGCACCGCCGGGTCCGCGGCCAGTTCCGCGAGCAGCGGCGGCAGCGCCGCCCACATCGCGTCGGTCATGGCGTTGCGCTTGGCCGGGTGATCGATGACGACGGTCGCGACACCGTCCGTGACCTCGTGCGTGAGCCGCTGTACGGCCGGGGGAACCATGGCCGGATGCTATCCCCAGGCCGCGAACGTACGATCGAGGAGGGGTGCCGGGAGGAGGCGCCGATGGCCCGGAGCGACCATCACGACCGCGACCGTCACGACCGTCCGCAGACGGCGGACCCGCCCGCGCGGGAGGCGGCGGGCGAACGCAGAAAGCTGCGCCGGGGTCTCGGCGCCATCGCCGTCCTGGGCGGCCTGCTCGTCCTCGCCGGCCTCGTCGGCCTCGCCTACACGGCCTTCGCCACGCTCACCTCGATGCTGCTCTTCGGCTGGCTGCTGCTCATCGGCGGTGTCGTCGGCCTGCTGCACGCGGTCCAGGCCCGGGGCACCAACTACTTCTGGCTCGGCTGTGTCGTCGCCGCCCTCGACCTGGCGGCCGGCGTCGTCGTGATCCGGCACCCGGAGGGCACGGCCCAGGCGCTCACCATGTTCGCCGCGCTGCTCTTCCTCACCGGCGGCGTCTTCCGCCTGGTCGGCGGTCTCGTCGTGCGGGGGCCGCAGTTCGGCTGGACCCTCGTGCAGGGCGCCTTCGGCATCGTGCTCGGCGTCCTGGTCCTCGGCAACTGGCCCGAGTCCAGCCGCTACGTCCTCGGCTGCTTCTTCTCGCTCGCGCTGCTCTTCGACGGGCTGGGCCTGCTGGCGACGGGTCTGGGCGGCCGGCGCATCGTCACCCTCGTACAACAAGCTGAAGAGCCTCCGAAAGGCGAACAACCGGTACAGGACCGGTCGCAGGCCTGACCGGGGCATTCGCCGACGGTCAAATTCCGTCGATAGTCGCCGACTTATGGTCAGTCGAGGGGTACGGACCAGGGGATTCCCACACTCGAGGGGTGGTGACAATCGAGCGCAAGGGCGGCGACCGGACGATGAGCGACCAGGGGCGGGACTCCCGTCCAGGGTCTCAGGACAGCGGGGCAGCTCCGCCCGGACCCGCCCTGGAGGCCCCGCTGCCCTACGAAGGGGTCTGGCGGTTCACCGCGCAGGCGGTCGACGCCTCGGTGCCGCAGGCCCGGCGCGCCGTGCGCGAACTCCTCGCCCGGCAGGGCGTGCCCGCCTCCGACGACCTGGTCCACGGACTCCTCGTGATCGTCTCCGAGCTCGTCACGAACGCCGTGCGGCACGCCGCCCTGCTCTCGCCGATGCTCGCCGTCGAGGTCGCCGTCGGCGCGGAGTGGGTACGGGTCTCCGTCGAGGACGACCACCCGTACCGGCCCACCGCCCTGGAGGCCACCAGCGGCCAGACCGGCGGCCGCGGTCTGCTCCTCGTGCGGGAGATCACCGCCGAGGCGGGCGGCGTCTGCGACGTGGAGCACACCGCGAGCGGGGGCAAGGTCATCTGGGCCGCCCTGCCCCTCCAGCCGCCCGCGCGGTACTGAGCGCGGCTACCAGCCGGCCGACGGGCCCGTCAGCTCGCGCACCGCGGGCCGGGCCGCGTCGAGCACGGTCATGAACCACGCCGAGAACGGGTCCCGCGCGTGCCGCTCGGCCAGCTCGGCGGCGGTCACGAACGCGGTGGCCCCGACCTCCTCCGGATCCGGGGCGAGCGGCGCCTGCACCATGCCGACGAACAGGTGGTTGAACTCCTGCTCCACCAGGCCCGACTCCGGGTCCGGGTGGTTGTAGCGCACGGTGCCGGCCTCCGCCATCAGCGACGGCGAGACGCCCAGTTCCTCGAAGGTGCGCCGGGCCGCCGCCGCGAACGGCGCCTCGCCTGGGTACGGGTGCCCGCAGCACGTGTTCGACCACACGCCGGGGGAGTGGTACTTGCCCAGCGCGCGCTGCTGCAGCAGCAGCCGGCCCTGCTCGTCGAAGAGGAACACGGAGAACGCGCGGTGCAGCTGCCCCGGCGGCTGATGAGCCGCGAGCTTCTCCGCGGTGCCGATCGTCCTGCCGTCCTCGTCCACGAGTTCCAGCAAGATCGCTTCTCCGGTGCCGTTCGACGAACTGTGCGCCGCGGTGGCAGGTGTGATCGGCATACCCATCCTTCGCTTCGGTCCTCGAACCCCAAGTCTGCCGTACGGGACGAATAGTGCCCGCACACACAGACCCCCGCATGTCCCGCCCGGCCGTGACGGCCGGACAGGACACCGCATTCGGCGCGGATCAGACGCCGAACGCGGCCGGGTAGGTGATCGTGCCCCGCGGAATCGGCGCGGAATCGTCGCCACCGCCGAGGACGAGCGCCATCAGCGCCTCGTCCGGCACCTCGAAGGACGGCCGCACACCGAACCCCGAAGCGGGCGTGAAGCCGAACCTCGGGTAGTAGTCCGGATGCCCGAGCACCACCACGAGCCGCTCACCCCGCGCGCGGGCCGCGTCGAGCACCGCCCGGACCACGGCCGCCCCGGCCCCCGAGCGCTGGTGCTCAGGCCGCACGGCCACCGGCGCCAGCGCGGCGGCCGGCGCCCCGCCCACCGTGCAGCGGGTGATCAGCGCGTACGCGGCGACGGAACCGTCCGGCGCCTCGGCGACGTACGAGAGCCCGTCCAGCCAGGCCGCCCCGTCGGCGCGCAGCGCGTCCACGAGATCGGCCTCGGCGGGGGTGGGGAACGCCGCCGCGTTGACGCCGTGCACGGCCGCCCGGTCCGCGGAGGTCTCCGGCCGGGTCGGCCACGCGTCCACAGGGCGCAGCGCGTAGCCGGTGTACCCGTACTCGGCGCCGTGCTCGCGCCGCATCGCCAGCTCCGCGCGCGTGCCCGCCAGCGCCTCGGCCATCCCGGGGCGGGACGGGTCGGCGGCCTCGGCCCGCGCGGCGAGCGGGCCGTAGTACTCGTCCCAGTCGGACTCCGGCTGGTGGTGGACGCCGAGCACCGCGTACCCGGCCGCCGTGCACGCCCGGAGGTTCTCCTCGGTCGTGCGCAGCTTGTAGTGCTCCTCCCAGAAGGCGCGCGCCTCGAGGGAGGGGGCGTCGGTGGTCCACTCGCACTCGGTGAGCGCGAGCGTGCCGCCCGGCGCGAGCAGCGGCCGCCACCGCGCGAGAGCGGTGTCGAATCCGATGCTGTACGCCGAGCTCTCGGCCCAGATCAGATCGAACGAGCCCGCCGGGTACGGCAGGTCGCCCATGTCGGCGGCCACCGCGTGCACCCGGTCGTCGAGCCCGCGCGCCCGGGCGGCCGCCCGCAGCTCGTCGAGGAACGGCTCGTGCAGGTCCACAGCGGTCACCTCGCCGCCGGTCTCGGCGGCGAGCAGCAGCGCGGAGCGGCCCGGACCGCAGCCCAGGTCGAGGATGCGCGGCCGTGCGGGCAGCGGGCCCGCGAAGGAGAGCAGCCGACAGGTGGTGGCGTCGGAGCCGGGGCCCTGCCGGGGCAGTCCGTGGTGCAGGGCGAAGAAGGAGTCGCGAACGGCGTTCGCGGTCTGGTCGTCGGTCAAGACGGAAACCTTTGTGAAGGGGCCCGGCCGACGGCGCGCGAGAGCGCGGAAAGGGTCAGCCGGTGGCCCGGAGAGCGGGGATGCACCTGTCGCTGCGCACGGCAGCGCTCACCGCGACGACAGTCATCAACCCACCTCCTTCGAGAACGCCCGCCAAGCTACCACGCCCCCGGCGGGTCAGTGGCAGAGTTTCGCCTCGTGCTCGGCGTGCCCCGTGGGCTCCAGCTGGAACGTGCAGTGCTCCACGTCGAAGTGGTCGCCGAGGCAGCCCTGGAGCTCGTGCAGCATCTTCTCGTTCCCGATCGTGCTCAGCACGTCCTGGCTGACCACGACGTGCGCGGAGAGCACCGGCATCCCCGAGGTGATGGTCCAGGCGTGCAGGTCGTGCACGTCCTCGACGCCGGGCAGGGCGAGGATGTGGGCCCGCACCTCCGCCATGTCGACACCCTTCGGCGCCGACTCCAGGAGCACGTTCAGCGTCTCGCGCAGCAGCTTCACCGTACGCGGGACGATCATGAGGCCGATGACCAGCGAGGCGATCGGGTCCGCGGCCTGCCAGCCGGTCGTCAGGATGATCGTGGCCGAGATCAGCACGGCGAGCGAGCCCAGTGCGTCGGCGGCGACCTCCAGGAAGGCGCCCCGCACGTTCAGGCTCTCCTGCTGGCCCTTGACCAGCAGCGACAGCGAGATCATGTTCGCCACCAGGCCGATGAGGCCGAACACGATGGTCAGCCCGCCCGCGGTGTCGGCCGGCTCGACGAACCGCTGGACCGCCTCGACCAGGACGTAGCCACCGACGCCGAGCAGCAGCAGACAGTTGGCGAGGGCGGCCAGGATCTCCGCGCGGGCGTAGCCGAACGTGCGCTGCTCGGTCGCCGGGCGGTTGGCGAAGTGGATGGCGAGCAGGGCCATCGCGAGGCCCAGCGCGTCCGTCGCCATGTGGGCCGCGTCCGCGACCAGGGCCAGCGAGTCGGCCACGATCCCGCCGACGATCTCGACCACCATCACGGTGAGCGTGATCCCGAGGGCGATCCGCAGCCGCCCCCGGTGCGCGGCCGCGGCCGTCCCCGTCGTCGGTCCGTGCCCGTGGTCGTGGCTGTGCCCGGCACCCATCGAAACCGCCCTCCGCTCGGCTCGCCCCACACCGCCCCCGGAACGGGCCGGCGACCCCAGTCAACTACGGGGAGGGGGTATCCGCAAACATGGCGGTGAACACCGTTGTCATGTGCCCTGACCTGCGAAAACGCTGAACGGTATGTGTGCAGGTCAGGGCGTCGCGGCGATCATCGCGCTCAGTGCGCGGCGGCCTCGGGATGCCGCAGGCACCAGCCGGCCCAGGCCGACTCGATCATGTCGCGGACCGACCGCGAGGCCGTCCAGCCGAGCTCCTTCTCCGCCAGCTCGGTGGCGCCGACCGCGCGCGGAGCGTCCCCGGGGCGGCGCGGCTCGACGATCGCGGGCGTCCCGATCCCGGTGACCTCCCCGATGACGTCGATCAGCTCGCGCACCGAGGCGCCGTGCCCCGTGCCGATGTTCACCGTGAGATCGCCGCTCACGCCGGGGCGGGCCAGCCGGCGCGCCGCCGCCAGATGCGCCTCGGCGAGGTCGGCGACGTGCACGTAGTCCCGGATGCAGGTGCCGTCCGGCGTCGGGTAGTCGTCGCCGAAGATCCGGGGGGCCTCGCCCCGCGTGAGCCGGTCGAAGACCATCGGGATCACATTGAAGACCCCGGTGTCCGCGAGGGCGGGCTCGGCCGCGCCCGCCACGTTGAAGTAGCGCAGGCACGTCGTCGCCATGCCGTGCGCGCGTCCCGACGCCCGCACCAGCCACTCGCCCGCGAGCTTCGTCTCGCCGTAGGGGTTCACCGGCGCGCACGGCGTCGACTCGGGAATGACGCCGGTGTCCGGATTGCCGTACACGGCGGCCGACGAGGAGAACACGAAGCGGCGCACGCCCGCGTCAGCGACCGTCTCCAGGAGCGTCGCAAGACCGCCCAGGTTGTCCCGGTAGTACAGCTCGGGCCGCTCCACCGACTCGCCGACCTGCTTGTGCGCGGCCAGGTGCACGACACCGCTCACCGCGTGCTCGTCGCACACCCGGCGCACCAGCTCCGCGTCCAGGGCCGAGCCCCGGACCAGCGCGACGTCCGCGGGCAGCCGCTCGGGCATCCCCGACGTGACGTTGTCCACGACGACCACGCGCTCGCCGGCGGCTGTCATCGCCCGCGCCACGTGTGCCCCGATGTATCCGGCTCCGCCGGTGATCAGCCATGTCATGACGCACCACCCTAAGCCGGTCGCGGACCGGCGGGAGTTTGTGGCCCGGGGCCTTGATCGACAATGATGACCGCGCGGCCCGGGGCCCGTCGTGCGACGGCGGTGCCCGCGCGGACCGCAGGGGACAGAGGCTTGTCGGGCCGTAAACGGGCGGTGAACGTCCGCTTCCCGTCATCCGATAGCCTCTGCCGACATGCCGCCCGGCCGACCCTGCTGTGCAGGGGTCCAGGGCGCCCCCCTGATCGTGCGCGAGACCGGTGCGCCCGTGCGCCGGCACCGAGGAGTGAGTTCGTCTGTCGACCGCCATCGTCACCGGTCAGCCGGTGCCCGGCTCGTCCCTGGAGGGCGATCTGCGGGCCCTCGGCTTCGACGTACGGCTCGCCCCGGACCCCGCGGACGCCGCAGCGGCGCTCGCCGGCGTCCCGGGCGACCAGCGCGTCGCGGTCGTCGACGCGGGCTTCGTGGGCCATGTCCACGCCCTGCGCCTCGGCCTCACCGACCCGCGCTTCTCCGCCTCCGCCATCCCCGGCGCCGTCACCGCGCAGGCCGCGGCCCGCCCGGCGCTCGAACGGGCCGCGAAGGAGACGGGCATCACGCCCGACGCCCTCGCGCACGGCATCGAGGCCGACGGCACCGATGTGCACCGGCCCGAGCTCGGTGAGCTCGTCGCCGCCGTGCCCGCCGACCCGCAGGCCCGGGGCGAGGTCCGCCGGGCCGTCGACGCCGTCGACGACGAGGCGATCCGGCTGCGCACCGCGGTCAAGGCCCGGGACGGCTTCTTCACCACGTACTGCATCAGCCCGTACTCCCGTTACATCGCGCGCTGGTGCGCCCGCCGCGGCCTGACCCCGAACCAGGTCACCACCGCGTCGCTGCTCACCGCGCTGATCGCGGCGGGCTGCGCGGCCACGGGCACCCGGCCCGGCTTCGTCGCCGCGGGCGTCCTGCTCCTCTTCTCCTTCGTCCTGGACTGCACCGACGGGCAGCTCGCCCGCTACTCCCTGCAGTACTCGACGCTGGGCGCCTGGCTCGACGCCACGTTCGACCGCGCCAAGGAGTACGCCTACTACGCGGGCCTCGCGCTCGGCGCGGCCAACGCGTCCGGCGACGACGTGTGGGCCCTCGCGCTCGGCGCCATGGTCCTGCAGACCTGCCGGCACGTCGTCGACTTCTCCTTCAACGAGGCGAACCACGACGCCACCGCCAACACCAGCCCCACCGCCGCCCTCTCCGACAAGCTCGACAGCGTCGGCTGGACGGTCTGGGTGCGCCGCATGATCGTGCTGCCGATCGGCGAGCGCTGGGCCCTCATCGCCCTCTTCACCGCGCTCACCACCCCGCGCATCACCTTCTACGTGCTCCTGGTCGGCTGCGCCCTCGCCGCCTGCTACACCACCGCGGGCCGCGTCCTGCGCTCGCTGACCCGCCGGGCCCGCCGCACGGACCGGGCCGCCGAGGCCCTCGCCGACCTCGCCGACTCCGGCCCCCTCGCCGAGACCGTCGCCCGGATCGGCCGGAGCGCGGCCGCGCCCGTCGTCGCCGCGCTCGGCGGCGTGGCGGTCGTCACGGTGAGCGCCCTCACGGACTTCGGCAGCGCCTGGCCGGCGGTCGCCGCGGCCGTGTACTGCGTCACGTCCGGACTCGCCGTCGCCCGCCCCCTCAAGGGCGCCCTCGACTGGCTCGTCCCCCCGATTTTCCGGGCCTCCGAGTACCTCACGATCCTGGTCCTCGCGGCCCGCGCGGACGTGAACGGGGCCTTGCCCGCGGCTTTCGGACTGGTGGCGGCGGTCGCCTACCATCACTACGACACGGTGTACCGCATCCGCGGCGGCACCGGCGCGCCGCCCCGGTGGCTGGTCCGAACGATCGGCGGGCACGAAGGCCGGACCCTGGTGGTCGCCGTGCTGGCCGCGCTGCTCACCGCCACAGATTTCACCGTCGCGCTCACGGCCTGCGCCGTGTTCGTGGCACTCGTGGTGCTCGCCGAGAGCATCCGCTTCTGGGTCGCCTCCGCCCGCCGCGGGGCACCCGCCGTTCACGATGAAGGAGAACCCGCATGATCGGCCTCGTCCTGGCCGCCGGCGCCGGCAGCCGGCTCCGCCCCTACACCGAGACGCTCCCCAAGGCGCTGGTGCCCGTCGTGGGCGAGGGGACCGAGAACGAGCTCTCCGTCCTCGACCTCACGCTCAAGAACTTCGCCGAGATCGGCCTGACGGAGGTCGGCATCATCGTCGGCTACCGCAAGGAGGTCGTCTACGAGCGCCAGGCGGCGCTGGAGGCGAAGTACGGCCTGAAGCTGACGCTCATCGAGAACGACGTCGCCGAGAAGTGGAACAACGCCTACTCCCTGTGGTGCGGCCGTGACGCCATCAAGCACTCGGTGATCCTCGCCAACGGCGACACCGTGCACCCGGTCTCCGTCGAGAAGACCCTGCTCGCCGCCCGCGGCGACGGCAAGAAGATCATCCTCGCGCTCGACACGGTCAAGAACCTGGGCGACGAGGAGATGAAGGTCGTCGTGAACCCCGCCAAGGGCGTCCAGAAGATCACGAAGCTGATGGAGCCGGCCGAGGCCACGGGCGAGTACATCGGCGTCACCCTCATCGAGGGCGAGGCGGCCGACGAGCTCGCCGACGCCCTGAAGGCCACGTACGAGCGTGACCCGCAGCTGTACTACGAGGACGGCTACCAGGAGCTCGTGAACCGCGGCTTCAAGGTCGACGTCGCTCCGATCGGCGACGTCCCGTGGGTCGAGATCGACAACCACGAGGACCTCGCCAAGGCCCGGGAGATCGCGTGCCAGTACTGACGAGGCTCATTCCCTCGCCGGTCGTCGTCGACATCCGGCCGGGGGCGCTCAACGACCTCGCCGGTGTCCTCGCCGACCAGAGGATCTCGTCGTCCACGGGGCGCCTGGCCATCGCGATCAGCGGTGGCTCGGGCGCCGCCCTGCGCACCCGGCTGGCCCCGTCGCTGCCCAACGCCGACTGGTTCGAGGTCGACGGCGGCACGCTCGACGACGCCATCCAGCTCGCCGACGACGTGAAGAAGGCCGGCCGCTACGACGCGATCGTCGGACTCGGCGGCGGCAAGATCATCGACTGCGGCAAGTTCGCCGCGGCCCGGGTCGGTCTGCCGCTGGTCGCCGTCGCGACGAACCTGTCGCACGACGGCCTGTGCTCGCCCGTCGCGACCCTCGACAACGATGCGGGCCGCGGCAGCTACGGCGTGCCCAACCCGATCGCCGTCGTGATCGACCTCGACATCATCCGTGAGGCCCCGGTCCGCTTCGTGCGCTCCGGCATCGGCGACGCCCTGTCCAACATCTCCGCGGTCGCGGACTGGGAGCTGGCCGCCCGGGAGCGCGGCGAGGACATAGACGGCCTCGCGGCCGCCATGGCCCGCCAGGCCGGTGAGGCCGTCCTGCGCCACCCCGGTGGCGTCGGTGACGACGGCTTCCTGCAGGTGCTCGCCGAGGGTCTGGTCCTGACCGGTATCGCCATGTCGATCTCGGGCGACTCGCGGCCGGCGTCCGGCGCCTGCCACGAGATCAACCACGCCTTCGACCTCCTCTACCCCAAGCGCGCCGCCAGCCACGGCGAGCAGTGCGGCCTCGGCGCGGCCTTCGCGATGCACCTGCGCGGTGCCCGCGAGGAGTCCGCGTACATGGCCGAGGTGCTGCGCCGCCACGGCCTGCCCGTGCTGCCGGAGGAGATCGGCTTCACCGTGGACGAGTTCGTCAAGGTCGTGGAGTTCGCTCCGCAGACCCGGCCGGGCCGCTACACGATCCTCGAACACCTCGACCTGTCCACCGACCAGATCAGGGACGCCTACGCCGACTATGCAAAAACCATCGGTAGCTGAACTGCGCCCGGTCGTTCACCCGGCCGGGGTGAAGGACCGGCGCAGCGGTGAGCACTGGATGGGCCGGCTCTACATGCGCGAGATCTCGCTGCGTGTGGACCGCCACCTGGTGAACACCAAGGTCACGCCCAACCAGCTGACCTACCTGATGACGGTGTGCGGTGTCCTCGCCGCCCCGGCGCTGCTCGTCCCGGGCGTCTGGGGCGCCGTGCTCGGCGTCGTCGCGGTCCAGCTGTACCTGCTGCTGGACTGCGTCGACGGCGAGATCGCCCGCTGGCGCAAGCAGTACTCGCTGGCCGGGGTCTGGATGGACAGGGTCGGCGCGTACCTGACCGACGCGGCCGTCCTGGTCGGTTTCGGACTGCGCGCCGCCGACCTGTGGGGGAGCGGCCGGATCGACTGGCTGTGGGCCTTCCTCGGCACGCTCGCCGCGCTCGGCGCCATCATGATCAAGGCCGAGACGGACCTCGTCGGCCTCGCCCGTGCGGCGAGCGGCAAGGAGCAGGTCAAGGAGTCCGCCTCCGAGATGCGCTCCTCCGGCATGGCGCTGGCCCGCAGGGCCGCCGCCGCGCTGAAGTTCCACCGGCTGATCCTCGGCATCGAGGCGTCGCTGCTCATCCTGGTCCTCGCGGTCGTGGACCAGATCCGGGGCGACCTGTTCTTCACGCGCCTCGGCGTGGCCGTCCTCGCGGGCATCGCCCTGCTGCAGACGCTGCTGCACCTCGTGTCCATCCTCGCCTCCAGCAGGCTCAAGTGAGCGCCGCCCCGGCGTCGCTCAAGGTCGGCGCGGTCGTCATCACCATGGGCAACCGCCCGGCCGAGCTGCGCGCGCTGCTCGACTCGGTCGCCAAGCAGGAGGGCGACCCGGTCCAGGTCGTCGTCGTCGGCAACGGCTCCCCGGTCCCGGACGTCCCCGAGGGCGTACGGACCGTCGAGCTGCCCGAGAACCTGGGCATCCCCGGCGGCCGCAACGTCGGCATCGAGGCCTTCGGCCCGTCCGGCTCCGACGTCGACGTGCTGCTGTTCCTCGACGACGACGGCCTGCTGCCGCTGACCGACACCGCCCAGCTGTGCCGGGAGGCGTTCGCCGCCGACCCCGAGCTCGGCATCATCAGTTTCCGCATCGCGGACCCGGAGACCGGCGAGACTCAGCGCCGGCACGTGCCGCGGCTGCGGGCCGCCGACCCGATGCGCTCCTCGCGCGTGACGACCTTCCTCGGCGGGGCCAACGCCCTGCGGACCCGAGTCGTCGCCGAGGTCGGCGGACTGCCGGACGAGTTCTTCTACGCCCACGAGGAGACCGACCTCGCCTGGCGTGCCCTCGACGCGGGGTGGCTGATCGACTACCGCGCCGACATGGTGCTGCACCACCCGACCACGGCCCCGTCCCGGCACGCGGTCTACCACCGCATGGTGGCCCGCAACCGGGTCTGGCTCGCCCGCCGCAACCTGCCCGCGCCCCTGGTCCCCGTTTACCTCGGGGTGTGGCTGCTGCTCACGCTGGCCCGGCGTCCCTCCGGTCCCGCGCTGAAGGCCTGGCTCGGCGGCTTCAAGGAGGGCTGGACGTCGCCCTGCGGCCCCCGGCGCCCCATGAAGTGGCGTACGGTGTGGCGCCTGACCCGACTGGGACGACCTCCTGTCATCTGACAAGCTCGAGTCTGAGAGCATCGGGCCGAACCCGGTCCCTGGCTCCCGCCCATGCCCCACCAGGCTGCGCTTTTGAAGACGAAAGTTTCCCCTTGTGAGTGAGACAACGCATGACGGCGGTGTCGCGGTGAGCGCGGCCCCGTCGCCCGACGACGGGCTCTCCCCTGCCGAGCTCGCCGCCAAGTACGGCTTGTCCGTGAGCGGGGCCCGCCCCGGTCTGAACGAGTACGTACGGCAGCTGTGGGGCCGGCGGCACTTCATCCTCGCCTTCTCGCAGGCGAAGCTGACCGCCCAGTACAGCCAGGCCAAGCTCGGCCAGGTCTGGCAGGTGGCGACCCCGCTGCTGAACGCCGCGGTCTACTTCTTCATCTTCGGACTGCTGCTCGGTGCCCGTAAGGGCATCCCGCACGACATCTACGTGCCCTTCCTGGTCACCGGCGTCTTCGTCTTCACGTTCACGCAGAGCTCGGTGATGGCGGGCGTGCGGGCGATCTCCGGCAACCTGGGCCTCGTGCGGGCGCTGCACTTCCCGCGGGCCTCGCTGCCGATCTCGTTCGCGCTCCAGCAGCTCCAGCAGCTGTTGTTCTCGATGATCGTGCTGGTGCTGATCATGCTGGGCTTCGGGATCCTCCCGGGCCTGTCATGGCTCCTGGTGGTGCCCGCGCTGGCCCTCCAGTTCGTGTTCAACACCGGCCTCGCGCTGATCTTCGCGCGGGCGGGCGCCAAGACGCCGGACCTGGCGCAGCTGATGCCGTTCGTGATGCGTACGTGGATGTACGCGTCCGGCGTCATGTTCAGCATCCCGGCGATGCTCGAAGGCAAGAAGGGCGTCCCGTCCTGGGTCGGCGACGTCCTGCAGTGGAACCCGGCCTCCATCTACATGGACCTGATCCGCTACGCGTTCATGCGGGCGGACGGCTACGGGTCCGCGTACCTGCCCCCGCACGTGTGGGCGTTCGCGGCCGGCTGGGCGGTCCTCTTCGGTGTCGTGGGCTTCGTCTACTTCTGGAAGGCAGAGGAGCGGTACGGCCGTGGCTGATCTCGACAAGACGCAGGACGCCCGCGTCCCCACGGTGATCGCGGACGAGCTGCACATCGTCTACCGCGTCAACGGCGCGAAGACCGGCAAGGGCAGCGCCACCGCGGCGCTCAGCCGCATCCTGAAGCGGGGCGAGGAGCGGGGCGTGCGCAAGGTGCACGCCGTGCGCGGCGTCTCCTTCACCGCCTACCGCGGCGAGGCGATCGGCCTGATCGGCTCGAACGGCTCGGGCAAGTCGACCCTGCTGCGCGCCATCGCGGGTCTCCTGCCGGCCGAGAAGGGCAAGGTCTACACCGACGGCCAGCCTTCGCTGCTCGGCGTGAACGCGGCCTTGATGAACGACCTCACGGGCGAGCGGAACGTGATCCTCGGCGGTCTCGCGATGGGCATGTCCCGCGAGCAGATCAAGGCGCGCTACCAGGAGATCGTCGACTTCTCGGGCATCAACGAGAAGGGCGACTTCATCACCCTGCCGATGCGGACCTACTCGTCCGGCATGGCGGCGCGCCTGCGCTTCTCCATCGCGGCGGCCAAGGACCACGACGTCCTCATGATCGACGAGGCGCTGGCCACGGGCGACCGCAAGTTCCAGAAGCGCTCCGAGGCCCGCATCCGCGAGCTGCGCAAGGAGGCCGGCACCGTCTTCCTGGTGAGCCACAACAACAAGTCGATCCGCGACACCTGCGACCGCGTCCTGTGGCTGGAGCGCGGCGAGCTGCGGATGGACGGACCGACGGACGAGGTGCTCAAGGAGTACGAGAAGTTCACCGGTAAGTGAAGCTTCTCAACCCTGTCGCCGTCGCACGCGTCATCACAGGCCCCACCGGTGTTCACCCGGTGGGGCCTGCGATATGTCTGCAGTTGCCAACTATGTGGCGATCAAGGTCAAGGCCGGGTCAACTTCCCTGCCCCGGAGGAATCTTGGCCACGATCGGTGTGTTGTTGTGATGCGCGGAATGCCCCGTCGTGGCACGTCGCGTTGTACAACGTAAGCTGTACCGGTGCCGATTCGCGGCAAGTGGGGCGATAATACGCGGCACCCCGGACCGGAGGGGGAGAGCTCGCCGTGCGGGAGGCCGGGCGGCGTGTCCGAAATAGGATGTATTGGGTCCGCAGTGTAGAACGGGAGATGTGACGGCAATGGCTACGGAAACTGTCCAGCTCCACGAGGCTCTCGCCGTCCTCGCGGAAGCGGGCCGCACCCGGTGACCGCATCCCCCCGCGTGCGCCCGGAAGCCGTGCAGGCCCCGCAGGACGCGACGCTCGCCAAGGCCGCCGACGAGAACTTTCCGGTGGCCCCCTTCTTCCTGCCCCGCGCCTGGCGCGACGACCTGATGGCCGTCTACGGCTTCGCGCGCCTCGTCGACGACATCGGCGACGGCGACCTCGACCCCGGCGGCGCCGACGCCCGCCACCTGGGCGTGCCACCCGAAAAGGCGCACGACCCGCTGGTGATGCTGGACGCCTTCGAGGCCGACCTCGCGCGCGTCTTCGACGGGACCCCGCACCACCCCCTGCTGCGCGCCCTGCAGCCCACCGTCCGGCGCCGCTCCCTCACCCCCGAGCCCTTCCTCGGCCTCGTGCGGGCCAACCGCCAGGACCAGCTCGTCAGCCGCTACGAGACCTGGGACGAGCTGCTCGCCTACTGCGAGTTGTCCGCGAACCCCGTGGGCCGGCTCGTGCTCGCCATCACCGGCACCGCGACCCCCGAGCGCATCCGCAGGTCCGACGCCGTCTGCACCGGGCTGCAGATCGTCGAGCACCTGCAGGACGTCGCCGAGGACCTCGGCCGCGACCGGATCTACCTGCCGGCCGAGGACATGCGCCGGTTCCACGTCCAGGAGGCGGATCTCGCGGCGCCGAGCGCCGGCGCATCGGTGCGCGCCCTGGTCGCGTACGAGGCGGAACGCGCCCGTGAGCTGCTGAATGAAGGCACCCCCCTGGTGGGTAGCGTCCCCGGCAGGCTGAAGCTGCTGCTGGCCGGGTTCGTGGCCGGGGGGAAGGCGGCGGTGCACGCGATCACCGACGCTTCGTACGACGTCCTGCCCGGACCGCCCAGGCCCAATCGACTCCGTCTGCTGCGCGAGGCGGGAGCCACTCTGCGAGGAGAGGGGTGAGCAAGGCCGTGGAGTCTGACCAGCAGATGTCGGCACCGGTGCTCGCCGCATACAGCTACTGCGAGACCGTCACGGGCCGGCAGGCCCGCAACTTCGCCTACGGCATCCGACTGCTGCCGACCGCGAAGCGCCGCGCCATGTCCGCCGTGTACGCGTTCTCGCGCCGCGTCGACGACATCGGCGACGGCACGCTGGCGCCCGAGGTGAAGGCGCAGCGGCTCGACGAGACCCGGGCCCTGCTCGCCCGGATCCGCGACGGCGAGGTCGCCGAGGACGACACCGACCCGGTGGCCGTCGCGCTCGCGCACGCCGCGCACCGCTTCCCGATCCCGCTCGGCGGGCTCGACGAGCTGATCGACGGCGTCGTCATGGACCTGAACGGCCAGACGTACGAGACCTGGGACGACCTCAAGGTCTACTGCCGCTGCGTCGCCGGGGCGATCGGGCGGGTCTCCCTCGGCGTGTTCGGCACCGAACCGGGGGCGCGCGGAGCCGAGCGGGCGCCCGAGTACGCCGACACGCTCGGTCTCGCGCTCCAGCTCACCAACATCCTCCGGGACGTGCGCGAGGACGCCGCCGACGGGCGCACCTACCTGCCCGCCGACGACCTCGCCAAGTTCGGCTGCTCCGCCGGGTTCGACGGGCCCACCCCGCCGCCCGGCTCGGACTTCGCGGGCCTCGTCCACTTCGAGGTGCGGCGCGCCCGCGCTCTGTTCGCCGAGGGCTACCGGCTGCTGCCCATGCTCGACCGCCGCTCCGGCGCCTGCGTCGCCGCGATGGCCGGCATCTACCGGCGGCTGCTCGACCGCATCGAGCGCGACCCCGAGGGCGTCCTGCGCGGCCGCGTCTCGCTGCCCGGCCGCGAGAAGGCCTACGTCGCCGTGCGCGGCCTGTCCGGACTCGACGCGAGAACCGTCTCGCGCGCCGCCCTGCGGGGGCGCGCCTGATGAGCACTCCGCGACCCGGCACCCGGCCGGCCCCCGGCGCCCCGCGCAAGCGGCGCGCAACCCTCCACCGCGACCCGGCGTCCCAGCAGGCGACGGTCCGCCGCGCGGACACCGCACCCGCCGCGGCCGTCGAGGGGGAGGGCGCATGAGTGAGACCCACAGGCGCAGCGCGGTCGTCGTCGGCGGCGGACTCGCCGGAGTCACCGCCGCGCTCGCCCTCGCCGACGGCGGCATGGACGTCACGCTCCTCGAAGGGCGCCCCCGGCTCGGCGGGCTCGCCTTCTCCTTCAAGCGCGGCGACCTCACCATCGACAACGGCCAGCACGTGTACCTGCGCTGCTGCACCGCGTACCGCTGGTTCCTCGACCGCATCGACGCCACCGCGCTCGCGCCGCTCCAGGACCGGCTCGACGTCCCCGTGCTCGACGCCGACCGGGGCCGGCTCGGCCGGCTGCGCCGCTCCGGGCTGCCCGTGCCGCTGCACCTCGCGAAGAGCCTCGCCACGTACCCGCACCTGTCCCTGGCCGAGCGGGCCAAGGTCGGCCGTGCCGCGCTCGCCCTCAAGGCCCTCGACCCGCTGGACCCGGCGCTCGACACCCAGGACTTCGGCTCCTGGCTCGCCGCGCACGGCCAGTCGCCGCGCGCCGTCGAGGCGCTCTGGGACCTCGTCGGCGTAGCGACCCTGAACGCGGTGGCGGGCCAGTCCTCGCTCGGCCTCGCCGCGATGGTCTTCAAGACCGGTCTGCTGTCGGAGAACGGCGCCGCCGACATCGGCTGGGCGCGCGTGCCCCTCGGCGAACTCCACGACACCCTGGCCCGCAAGGCGCTGGACGCCGCCGGTGTGCGCATCGCCCTGCGCACCCGTGTCAGCTCCGTCTCCCGCACGCAGGACGGGCGGTGGGCGGTCGAGGTGCCCGAAGGCCCGGACGCCTCGGGCGAGGTCCTCGACGCCGACACCGTCGTGCTCGCCGTGCCCCAGCGCGAGGCCCACGACCTGCTGCCCGACGGCGCGCTGGACGCCCCCGAGCGGCTGCTCGGCATCGGCACCGCGCCGATCCTCAACCTGCACGTCGTCTACGGCCGCAAGGTGCTCAAGCAGCCCTTCTTCACGGCGCTCGGCTCGCCCGTGCAGTGGGTCTTCGACCGTACCGAGGCCTCCGGGCTCACCGAGGGTCAGTATCTGGCGATCTCGCAGTCCGCCGCCCAGGACGAGATCGACGAACCCGTCGCCGTGCTGCGCGAGCGCTATCTGCCCGAGCTGGAGCGGCTGCTGCCCGCCGCCCGCGGCGCCAAGATCCACGACTTCTTCGTGACCCGGGAGCGGACCGCCACCTTCGCGCCGGCCCCCGGCGTCGGCGCGCTGCGGCCGTCGGCCCGCACCAAGGCCCCCGGCCTCTACCTGGCCGGCGCGTGGACCGCCACCGGGTGGCCCGCGACCATGGAAGGCGCGGTGCGCAGCGGTGTCAGCGCCGCCGACGCGGCCCTCGCCGCCCTCGACCGCCCCCGCGGCCATCTGTTCCGGGAGGCGGCGTGAGCATCGAACTTCCCACGGCGCAAGCGCCGACACCTGTACAACAAGGAGAGACTGTGCCACCTGTGCCCTCGGCCGAAGCGGCTGCCGACGCGGTGGACGTGACCGCGCTTCTGGAGCGCGGCCGAACGCTGGCCACGCCGGTGCTCAAGGCGGCCGTCGAGCGCCTCGCCCCGCCCATGGACACCGTCGCCGCCTACCACTTCGGGTGGATCGACGCCGCGGGCAACCCGTCCGACGGGGACGGCGGCAAGGCCGTGCGCCCCGCGCTCGCCGTGCTGTCGGCACAGGCCGCCGGAGCCGCCCCCGAGGTCGGCGTCCCCGGCGCCGTCGCCGTGGAACTGGTCCACAACTTCTCGCTGCTGCACGACGACCTGATGGACGGCGACGAGCAGCGCCGCCACCGGGACACCGTGTGGAAGGTGCACGGCCCGGCCCAGGCGATCCTCGTCGGCGACGCCCTGTTCGCGCTGGCCAACGAGGTGCTCCTCGAGCTGGAGACCGTCGACGCGGGCCGCGCCACGCGCCGCCTCACCACCGCCTCCCGCGCCCTGATCGACGGTCAGGCGCAGGACATCAGCTACGAGCACCGCGAGCGCGTCACCGTCGAGGAGTGCCTGGAGATGGAGGGCAACAAGACGGGCGCCCTGCTCGCCTGCGCCTCCTCCATCGGCGCGGTCCTCGGCGGCGCCGACGACGCCACCGCCGACGCCCTGGAGAAGTACGGCTACCACCTGGGCCTCGCCTTCCAGGCCGTCGACGACCTGCTCGGCATCTGGGGCGACCCCGAGTCGACCGGCAAGCAGACCTGGAGCGACCTGCGCCAGCGCAAGAAGTCGCTGCCCGTCGTGGCCGCGCTCGGCGCGGGCGGCCCGGCCTCCGAGCGGCTCGGCGAGATCCTCGCCGCCGACGCCAAGAACGTCGACTTCGACACCTTCACCGAGGAGGACTTCGCCGCCCGCGCCGCCCTCATCGAGGAGGCCGGCGGACGCGAGTGGACCGCCGAGGAGGCCCGGCGCCAGCACGCCGTCGCCCTCGAAGCCCTGGACACGGTCCAGATGCCCGCCTCGGTGCGCGCGCAGTTCGCCGCGCTCGCCGACTTCGTCGTCGTACGGAAGAGATGATCGCCATCGGCTCCATATAGCTCGCAGTCGCCGGCCGGTGTTCCACCGGGGCATCGGCCGACGGTTACCCAGCATTCAGCTCCACTGCGTGAAGGGATAGCCATGACAGCGACGACCGACGGAAGCACCGGAGCGCCCGCTCCCGAGGCGACCGCGGCCACCACCGCCCCCGCGGGGGCGACGCCCGACGCGGCAGGGGCACGGGCCGCCGCCGGACGAGCCATACAGCGTGCCACCGAGTTCCTGCTCGCCCGGCAGGACGAGCGGGGCTGGTGGAAGGGCGACCTCGACACCAACGTGACGATGGACGCCGAGGACCTGCTGCTCCGCCAGTTCCTCGGCATCCGCGACCGGGCCGTCACGGAGGCCGCCGCCCTCTTCATCCGCGGCGAGCAGCGCGAGGACGGCGCCTGGGCCACTTTCTACGGCGGCCCCGGCGACCTCTCCGCCACCGTCGAGGCCTACGTCGCCCTGCGCCTGGCCGGCGACGAGCCGGAAGACCCCCACATGGCCAGGGCGTCCGCGTGGGTCCGCGAGCGCGGCGGCATCGCGGCCAGCCGCGTCTTCACCCGCATCTGGCTGGCCCTGTTCGGCTGGTGGAAGTGGGACGACCTGCCCGAACTCCCGCCCGAGCTCATCTACTTCCCGAAGTGGATGCCGCTCAACATCTACGACTTCGGCTGCTGGGCCCGGCAGACCATCGTCCCGCTCACCATCGTGTCCGCGAAGCGTCCGGTGCGGCCCGCGCCCTTCCCGCTCGACGAGCTGCACACCGACCCCCGCAACCCGAACCCCCGCAGGCCCCTGGCGCCCGTGGCCAGTTGGGACGGCGCCTTCCAGCGCCTCGACCAGCTCATGCACGGCTACCGGAAGGTGGCCCTCAAGCCGCTGCGCAAGGCCGCGATGAACACGGCGGCCCGCTGGATCATCGAGCGGCAGGAGAACGACGGCTGCTGGGGCGGCATCCAGCCCCCGGCCGTCTACTCCGTCATCGCCCTGCACCTGCTCGGCTACGACCTCGACCACCCCGTCCTCAAGGCCGGCCTGGAGTCCCTGGACCGGTTCGCGGTGTGGCGCGAGGACGGGGCCCGGATGATCGAGGCCTGCCAGTCGCCCGTATGGGACACCTGCCTGGCGACCATCGCGCTCGCCGACGCGGGACTGCCCGCCGACCATCCGGCGCTCGTCAAGGCCGCCGGCTGGATGCTGGACGAACAGATCGACCGGCCCGGTGACTGGTCGGTGCGAAGGCCCCGACTGGAGCCCGGCGGCTGGGCGTTCGAGTTCCACAACGACAACTACCCCGACATCGACGACACCGCCGAGGTCGTCCTCGCCCTGCGCCGGGTGAACCACCCCGACCGGCCGCGCCTGGAGAAGGCGATCGAGCGCGGCGTGCGCTGGAACCTGGGCATGCAGTCGAAGAACGGCGCGTGGGGCGCCTTCGACGTCGACAACACCAGCCCGTTCCCCAACCGGCTGCCGTTCTGCGACTTCGGCGAGGTCATCGACCCGCCGTCCGCCGACGTCACCGCGCACGTCGTCGAGATGCTCGCCGTCGAAGGCCGCACCCGGGACCCGCGCACCCGCCGCGGCATCCAGTGGCTCCTCGCCGAACAGGAGGCGAACGGCGCCTGGTTCGGCCGCTGGGGCGTCAACTACGTCTACGGCACCGGGTCCGTCGTGCCCGCCCTCGTCGCCGCGGGCCTGCCGAAGACGCACCCCGCGATCCGCCGCGCGGTCGCCTGGCTGGAGTCGGTGCAGAACGAGGACGGCGGCTGGGGCGAGGACCTGCGTTCGTACCGATACGAGGACTGGAAGGGCCACGGCGTCTCCACCGCCTCGCAGACCGGCTGGGCGCTCCTCGCGCTCCTCGCGGCCGGCGAGAGGGACTCCAAGGCCGCCGAGCGCGGCGTCGCGTTCCTCGCCGACACCCAGACGGAGGACGGCACCTGGGACGAGCCGTACTTCACCGGCACCGGATTCCCCTGGGACTTCTCGATCAACTACCACCTGTACCGGCAGGTCTTCCCGCTGACCGCGCTCGGCCGGTACGTCCACGGAGAACCGTTCACGGACCGCGCCGCGGCCCCGGCCGAGGGGAGCTGATGACCGAGCACCCGGCGGCCGCACCCCCGCCGGACACCGTGCCGCTGCTCATCGCCTGCGCGCTGGGCATCGAGCACCTCGCCCTGCGCACCGGCGGCGCACGGATCCCGGCCACGGTCCTGCGCACCGGCATGGGCCCCCGGGCCGCCGAACGCGCCACCGGCAGGGCGCTCGCGGGCGCGGACCTGCGCGAGGCCGCCGTGCTCGCCACCGGGTTCTGCGCGGGGCTCGCCCCCGGCATGCACCCCGGCGACCTCGTCGTCGCCGAGGAGACCCGGGACCCGTACGGCAGCACGGCCTGTGTGGGTACCGAGCTGCTGGTGAAAGAGCTGGTCAGGGCCGTGCCCGGGCGGACCGTGCACACGGGGCCGCTGATCGGCTCCGACCATGTGGTGCGCGGCCCCGAGCGCGGAGACCTGCTGGCCACCGGCGCGATCGCCGTCGACATGGAGTCCGCGGCCACGCTGCGCACGGCGGCCGCGACCGGGCCCGCGGAGGGCCGCCCGGTTGCGGCCGTCCGGGTGGTCGTGGACTCTCCAGAACATGAACTCGTCCGGATCGGCACGCTTCGCGGTGGACTATCGGCTTTCCGTGTCCTTCGTGCCGTCCTTCCCGCTTTTTTCGAATGGCACCGTTCTTTGTTGCTCCCCCGGAGGTGAGCCAGATGGCCATGCCGCTCCGTCAGTCCATCAAGGTTGCGACGTATCTCGCTGAACAGAAGATCCGCAAGCGGGACAAGTTCCCGCTCATCGTCGAGCTGGAACCCCTCTTCGCGTGCAACCTCAAGTGCGAGGGCTGCGGCAAGATCCAGCACCCGGCCGGTGTGCTCAAGCAGCGCATGCCGGTGGCGCAGGCCGTCGGCGCGGTCCTGGAGTCCGGTGCCCCGATGGTCTCCATCGCCGGTGGCGAACCCCTGATGCACCCTCAGATCGACGAGATCGTGCGCCAGTTGGTGGCCAAGAAAAAGTACGTCTTCCTGTGCACCAACGCGATGCTGCTGCGCAAGAAGATCGACAAGTTCACGCCCTCGCCCTACTTCGCTTTCGCCGTGCACATCGACGGGCTCCGGGAGCGCCACGACGAGTCCGTGGCCAAGGAGGGTGTCTTCGACGAGGCCGTCGAGGCGATCAAGGAGGCCAAGCGGCGCGGCTTCCGGGTCACCACGAACTCGACCTTCTTCAACACGGACACCCCGCAGACCATCATCGAGGTGCTCAACTTCCTCAACGACGACCTCAAGGTCGACGAGATGATGATCTCGCCCGCCTACGCCTACGAGAAGGCTCCCGACCAGGAGCACTTCCTCGGCGTCGCGCAGACCCGCGAACTGTTCAAGAAGGCCTTCGCGGGCGGCAACCGGCGCCGCTGGCGGCTCAACCACTCACCCCTGTTCCTCGACTTCCTCGAGGGCAAGGTCGACTTCCCGTGCACCGCGTGGGCGATCCCGAACTACTCCCTGTTCGGCTGGCAGAAGCCCTGCTACCTGATGAGCGACGGCTACGTGCCCACGTACCGCGAGCTCATCGAGAAGACCGACTGGGACGCGTACGGACGCGGCAAGGACCCGCGATGCGCCAACTGCATGGCGCACTGCGGCTACGAGCCGACCGCGGTCCTCGCGACCATGGGCTCCCTGAAGGAGTCCCTGCGCGCGATGACCGAGACCGTCGCCGGGAACCGTGGGTGACGGCGCCGTGAGCACCGGAGAGCCCGTCTCACTGGGCCTCCCCGAGGTACCGGCCCGACCGGTCGCCGAGCGGCGCGTGAGCCGCCGGATCCAGGTCGGGCCGGTGGCCGTGGGAGGCGGCGCACCCGTGTCCGTGCAGTCGATGACGACGACCCGGACCTCGGACGTCGGGGCCACGCTGCAGCAGATCGCCGAACTGACCGCCGCCGGCTGTCAGATCGTGCGCGTCGCGTGCCCCACTCAGGACGACGCGGACGCGCTCGCGACCATCGCGCGCAAGTCGCAGATCCCCGTGATCGCGGACATCCACTTCCAGCCGAAGTACGTGTTCGCCGCGATCGACGCCGGATGTGCGGCGGTTCGCGTCAACCCCGGCAACATCAAGAAGTTCGACGACCAGGTCAAGCAGATCGCACGCGCCGCCTCGGAGGCCGGCACGCCGATCCGGATCGGCGTGAACGCGGGCTCTCTGGACCGCCGCCTGCTCCAGAAGTACGGCAGGGCGACGCCCGAGGCGCTCGTCGAGTCGGCGCTGTGGGAGGCGTCCCTGTTCGAGGAGCACGGCTTCCGCGACCTGAAGATCTCGGTGAAGCACAACGACCCGGTCGTCATGGTCAACGCCTACCGGCAGCTGGCGGCCTCCTGCGACTACCCGCTCCACCTCGGCGTGACCGAGGCAGGACCGGCGTTCCAGGGCACCATCAAGTCGGCCGTCGCGTTCGGAGCGCTGCTGAGCGAGGGCATCGGCGACACGATCCGGGTCTCGCTGAGCGCGCCGCCGGTCGAGGAGATCAAGGTCGGCAGCCAGATCCTGGAGTCGCTCGGGCTGCGCCCGCGCCGCCTGGAGATCGTCTCCTGCCCCTCCTGCGGCCGCGCCCAGGTCGACGTGTACAAGCTCGCCGACGAGGTGACCGCCGGGCTCGACGGCATGGAGGTCCCCCTGCGGGTGGCCGTCATGGGCTGCGTCGTGAACGGGCCGGGCGAGGCCCGCGAGGCGGACCTGGGCGTCGCGTCCGGCAACGGCAAGGGACAGATCTTCGTCAAGGGCGAGGTCGTCCGGACGGTCCCCGAGTCGAAGATCGTCGAGACGCTCATCGACGAGGCGATGAAGATCGCCGAACAGATGGAGAAGGACGGCGTCGCGTCGGGCCCGCCCGACGTCACCGTGAGCTGAGGTCTTGAGTACGGACGGGAAGGGGGCTCGAGCGTGACGATTCTGGAGAACATCAGGGGACCGCGCGACCTGAAGGCGCTGAGCGAGGAGGAACTCGACGAACTGGCCGCGGAGATCAGGGAGTTCCTGATCCACGCGGTCGCGAGAACCGGCGGCCATCTGGGACCCAACCTGGGCGTGGTGGAGCTGACCGTCGCCCTGCACCGGGTCTTCGAGTCGCCCGTCGACAAACTCGTGTGGGACACCGGACACCAGAGCTACGTCCACAAGATCCTGACGGGCCGCAAGGACTTCTCCAAGCTGCGCGGCAAGGGCGGCCTGTCCGGCTACCCGTCCCGCGAGGAGTCCGAGCACGACATCGTCGAGAACTCGCACGCCTCGACCGCGCTCGGCTGGGCCGACGGGCTGGCCAAGGCGCGGCAGGTCCAGGGCGAGCACGGGCACGTCGTCGCGGTCATCGGCGACGGCGCGCTGACCGGCGGCATGGCCTGGGAGGCGCTGAACAACATCGCCGCCGCCAAGGACCGCCCGCTGATCATCGTCGTCAACGACAACGAGCGCTCCTACGCGCCCACCATCGGCGGCCTCGCCAACCACCTCGCGACCCTGCGGACCACCGACTCGTACGAGAAGGTCCTCGCCTGGGGCAAGGACGTGCTGCTGCGCACGCCCGTCGTCGGGCACACAGTGTACGAGTCGCTGCACGGCGCGAAGAAGGGCTTCAAGGACGCGTTCGCGCCGCAGGGCATGTTCGAGGACCTGGGCCTGAAGTACGTGGGGCCGATCGACGGGCACGACGTGGGCGCCGTCGAGTCCGCGCTGCGCCGCGCGAAACGCTTCCACGGGCCCGTCCTCGTGCACTGCCTCACGGAGAAGGGCCGCGGCTACGAGCCGGCGCTCGCCGACGAGGCCGACCGCTTCCACACCGTCGGCGTCATGGACCCGCTGACCTGCGAACCGCTCGCCCCCTCCAACGGCCCGTCCTGGACCTCGGTGTTCGGCGACGAGATCGCCCGGATCGGCAAGGAGCGCGAGGACGTCGTCGCGATCACCGCGGCGATGCTGCACCCCGTCGGCCTGACCAAGTTCGCCGAGCAGTTCCCCGACCGGGTCTGGGACGTGGGCATCGCCGAGCAGCACGCCGCCGTCTCGGCCGCCGGGCTCGCCACGGGAGGGCTGCACCCGGTCGTCGCCGTCTACGCGACGTTCCTCAACCGCGCCTTCGACCAGGTCCTCATGGACGTGGCCCTGCACAAGTGCGGGGTGACGTTCGTGCTCGACCGGGCCGGTGTCACCGGTGTGGACGGCCCCTCGCACAACGGCATGTGGGACATGTCGATGCTCCAGGTCGTGCCCGGCCTCCGGATCGCCGCGCCGCGCGACGCCGACCAGTTGCGCGCCCAGCTGCGCGAGGCGGTCGCCGTGGACGACGCGCCGACCGTGCTGCGCTTCCCGAAGGAGTCGGTGGGCCCGTCGGTGCCGGCCGTCGACCGGATCGGCGGCCTCGACGTCCTGAGCCGGGACACGGAGGCGCGCGTGCTGCTCGTCTCCGTGGGCGTCATGGCGCCGGTCTGCCTCCAGACAGCGGACCTCCTCCGGGCGCGCGGCGTCGGCTGCACCGTCGTGGACCCGCGCTGGGTCAAGCCCGTCGATCCCGACCTCCCCCCGCTGGCGGCGGAGCACGACCTGGTCGCCGTCGTGGAGGACAACAGCCGCAGCGCGGGCGTCGGCGCGGCGATCGCGCTCGCGCTCGGGGACGCCGAGGTCGACGTGCCCGTACGGCGGTTCGGGATCCCCGAGCAGTTCCTGGCCCACGCCAAACGCGGCGAGGTGCTGGCCGACATCGGTCTGACCCCCGTCGAGATCGCGGGCCGGATCGGTACGAGTCTCGGCCTCAAGGCCGGCAAGGAGAACGACGCATGAGCAAGGAGTTCGACCTCGGCACGCTGCTCGCCGAGCGCGGCGCCGAACGGTACGAGCTGCACGCCAGGTACCTCAACCACCAGCTGCCGAAGATGCTCCACACCATCGGCTTCGACAAGGTCTACGAGCGGGCCGAGGGCGCGCACTTCTGGGACGCCGAGGGCCACGACTACCTGGACATGCTCGCCGGGTTCGGCGTCATGGGCCTCGGCCGCCACCACCCCGTGGTGCGCAAGGCGCTGCACGACGTGCTCGACGCCTCGCTCGCCGACCTCACCCGGTTCGACTGCCAGCCGCTGCCGGGGCTGCTGGCCGAGAAGCTGATCGCGCACAGCCCGCACCTGGACCGGGTGTTCTTCGGCAACAGCGGCACCGAGGCCGTCGAGACCGCCCTGAAGTTCGCCCGGTACGCGACCGGCAAGCCGCGCGTCCTTTACTGCGCGCACGCCTTCCACGGCCTGACGACGGGCTCCCTCTCGGTCAACGGGGAGGACGGCTTCCGCGACGGCTTCGCCCCGCTGCTGCCCGACACCGCCGTCCCGCTCGGCGATCTCGACGCCCTGGCCCGGGAGTTGAAGCGGGGAGACGTCGCCGCCCTCATCGTCGAGCCGATCCAGGGCAAGGGCGTGCACGAGGCGCCGCCCGGCTATCTGCGCGCCGCCCAGGAACTGCTGCACAAGCACAAGGCGCTGCTCATCGCCGACGAGGTGCAGACCGGCCTCGGCCGCACCGGTGACTTCTACGCGTACCAGCACGAGGACGGGGTCGAGCCAGACCTGGTGTGCGTCGCGAAGGCGCTGTCGGGCGGCTATGTGCCGGTCGGCGCGACGCTGGGCAAGGACTGGATCTTCAAGAAGGTCTACTCGTCCATGGACCGGGTCCTCGTCCACTCGGCGAGCTTCGGCTCCAACGCGCAGGCGATGGCCGCCGGGCTCGCCGTCCTGTCCGTCATGGAGGACGACCAGATCGTCGCGAACGCCCGCGCCATGGGCGACCTGCTGTCCTCCCGGCTGGCCGCGCTGACCGACCGCTACGAGCTGCTCAGCGACGTGCGCGGGCGCGGCCTGATGATCGGCATCGAGTTCGGCCGGCCCAAGTCCCTGAAGCTGCGCAGCCGCTGGACCATGCTGCAGGCCGCCCGCAAGGGCCTGTTCGCGCAGATGGTCGTGGTGCCGCTGCTCCAGAAGCACCGGATCCTCACCCAGGTCTCCGGGGACCATCTGGAGGTCATCAAGCTGATCCCGCCGCTGGTGGTCGACGAGGCGGACGTCGAGCGGTTCGTCGAGGCGTTCACCGCCGTCATGGACGACGCGCACAGCGGGGGCGGGCTGATGTGGGACTTCAGCAAGACCCTGATCAAGCAGGCGGTGGCCAATCGGTGACCGGAGGCGGGTGACCGGGAGCAGGGACCGGCAGGGAGCGACGGGCGGCCGGTGACCGGAAACCGCGGGATTTTTTGCCTCTGAGGCAAGCAATTTGCCGGAGAGGCAGGCTTCTGGCTGAATCGTCAGCATGAGCCCTGCCTCCCCGGAGGGTACTCCGGAACCGCCGGAGCTGCCCGCCGTCGCACCCCAGTTGCGTGCCCTGCGCCGCCGCGCCTCCCTCACCCTGGAGGCCGCCGCCGGCTCCGCCGGTCTGTCCCCGGCCCATCTGTCCCGCCTGGAGACCGGGCAGCGCCAGCCCTCGCTGCCGATGCTGCTCGGACTCGCCCGGATCTACGGCACCACGGTCTCCGAGCTGCTCGGTGAGACCCCGGCCGACCGCGACGCCGTCGTCCGGTCCGCCGCCATGGAGCCCACCGAGGCCGGCGGCTGGACCTACTTCCAGGCCGGTTCCCCCGGCCGCGCCATGCAGTCGCTGCGCGTCCACGTCCCGTACGGGACCCAGGGCGACATCGTGCGGGTGCACCCGGGGGAGGAGTGGCTGTACGTCCTGGAGGGGCGGCTCAAGCTGCGCCTCGGCGACACCTCGTACCGCCTGGAGCCGGGCGACAGTGCCCACTTCGACTCGCTCACCCCGCACCGCATCGCCGCCGCGGACCGGTCCGGGGCCGAGCTGCTCTTCGTCCACACCCTGCTGCAGAGTCCGACCGCCGCCCTGTGCCTCGGCCCGGCGTCGGCTCCGATCCGAGAGGTCTGAGAGGCCCGACATGAGTGACGCGACCGAGCCCACCGACGCCCCCAAGCCCGCCGCCCGCAACATCGAGGACAAGATGCCGCGCGGCATCCTGGTGCGCGTCCTCCTCTATGTCTTCGCGGGGCACGCCTTCGCCGGGTTCATCTACCTGCTCTTCACCCTGGGCGCGAACCGGTAGCCGCAGCTGTCAGACGAGCAGGCGCTCGCGCAGCCGGTCCCGGTCGGCCGCGGTGAGCCCGAGACCCTCCGCGAAGTAGCGCTCCGTGCCGCCCCAGTGCTGCTCGATGGTCTCGAAGGCGGCGCGCAGGTACTCGGCGCGTGCGTCGAACAGCGGGCTGAGCAGCTCCATGACCTCGGGGGAGTAGGCGTCCGGGGACGTGGAGCTGCGGTGCACCTTGTAGCGGCGGTGCTTCGCGTTCGACTCCAGGTAGTCCGCCTCGATGGCCTCGCGCTCGACGCCGACCGCGAGCAGCGTCACGGCGATCGACAGACCCGCCCGGTCCTTGCCCGCCGCACAGTGCATCAGCGCGGGCACGCTGTCCTCGGCGACGGCGTGCAGCACCCGGCCGTGCTCGGCCGTGCGGTCCGTGATGATCGACCGGTACGAGTTGATCATGCGGTCCGCGGCGCGGCCCCCGGAGAGGAGCGACCGGAGCTGGTCCATGTCGCCGTCGCGGACCATCTTCCAGAACTCGGAGCCGTCCGCCGGGTCGGACAGCGGCAGGTTCACATTGCGCACCCCGGGCAGCGCGACGTCCGCGCCCTCCAGCTTCTGGTCCGCCGCGTTGCGGAAGTCGAAGATCGTGTGCAGACCGAGCCCGGAGAGGAACGCCGCGTCCTCGGCCGTGGCGTGGGCGAGGTGTCCGCTGCGGAAGAGCACGCCGGGGCGCACGCGCCGGCCGTCCACGGTGGGGAGGCCGCCCACGTCGCGGAAGTTGCGCACTCCGGTCAGCTCGGGCTCGGTGGACGGGGCGTGCTGCGTCACGGGTGCTCCTCCCGGTCGGTCACCGGCGCTGCTCGCCGGCGGGCGCGCTCCCGACGATACGACATGAATTCAGAGGGCAACCATGTGTCCGTTTTGGCCTATACGTCATTAACTGTCCGCAGATTTGCGGACGTTGTCGCCCGTCGCGTGAGCAGCGTCATATCCGTGACGGTCCGTGGTGGATCTTCCGGACGGCTTTCCCGGGAATTCCTTAGGGTAAGGCGCCGGTAAAGCGGGCGGGATAGACGCAGGGTGACGCAGGAAAGGCGTGAACGATCAAGAAAAGGCAGGTCAGAGGGAATTCGGAACTTGTCGCTTCGTTTCCTGCTGCCCTACGGTCACGTCTCATTCCGGTCGGAACGCCTAGTCCTGCCGCCGCCCGGATTCCTCACTACGACCCGTGACGGCAGGAGCGGGGGACCCACAGGCAAGAACGCCGCCCGGGAATTCCCCACAGCGGCTCGGGGTGAAGTCGTGTCCCTGTCAGGAATGGCAAGGGTGCGGCCGGACATCTCCCGTCCGAACCCGACAGCTCACCTCGCAGGCGACGGAGAGGAATCTCGTCATGCCCGCACAGGGTAAGCACCGCCGCCCGAAGTCCTTCCGTCTCGGCCGCGCCGCCGCCGTCGCCACCGTCGGTGGTGCCGCGCTCGCGCTGCCGCTGATCGGCGCCACCGGTGCGCAGGCCGCCACCGCCCAGACCTACACGGTCAAGGCCGGCGACACGCTCTCCAAGATCGCCAAGGCGGAGAACGTCGAGGGCGGCTGGAAGAAGCTCTACGCGGACAACAAGTCCGTGATCGGCTCCGACGCCGGCCTGATCAAGCCCGGCGAGAAGCTCACCCTCGGCGGCGCCGCGAAGACCACGGCCACCCAGGCGAGCACCTCCACCGCCGCCTACGTGAAGCCGGTCGACGCCACCGAGGGCACGCCGTACCACCAGAACGGCAGCATGTGGTCCAGCGGCTACCACACCGGCACCGACTTCGTCGTGCCCACCGGCACCCCGATCAAGGCCATCGCCGCGGGCACCGTCGTCTCCGCCGGCAACGGCGGCGCGTACGGCAACCAGGTCGTCATCCAGCACGCCGACGGCCACTACTCGCAGTACGCCCACCTGTCGCAGCTCGGCGTCTCGGCCGGCCAGGCCGTCTCCGCCGGCACCCAGATCGGCCTCTCCGGCGCGACCGGCAACGTGACCGGCCCGCACCTGCACTTCGAGATCCGCACCACCCCGAACTACGGCTCGGACGTCGACCCGGTCGCGTACCTGCGCGCGCACGGCGTCTCCATCTGACCCACGCGCATGATCCACACTCGGCGCCCGGATATTCCCCGGGCGCCGAGTGCTGTATCTCACCACTCGTCAACCCCTGGCTACGGTCGCGTAGGTCACAGGTCAGGGTGAAGGATGTGTGGTCGTGGCAAACGAATCGAGATCACTCAGCGGCGGCACGATTCGGTCCTATGCGGCGGTGGGGGACAGCTTCACCGAAGGCGTCGGGGACCCCGGGCCCGACGGCAGCTTCGTGGGCTGGGCCGACCGGCTCGCCGTCCTCCTCGACGACCGGGTCCCCGAGGACACGTTCCAGTACGCGAACCTGGCCGTGCGCGGCAAGCTCATCGACCAGATCGTCGAGCACCAGCTCCCCAAGGCCCTGGAGCTCGCCCCCGACCTGGTGAGCCTGGTCGCCGGCGGCAACGACATCATCCGTCCCGGTACCGACCCGGACGACGTGGCCGAGCGCTTCGAGAAGGCCGTGGCCCGGCTTTCCGAGGCCGCCGGGACCGTCCTCGTCGCCACCGGCTTCGACACCCGCGACGTGGCCGTCCTCAAGCATCTGCGCGGCAAGATCGCCACGTACAACATGCACGTGCGCGCCATCGCCGACCGGTACGGCTGCCCGGTGCTCGACCTGTGGTCCCTGCGCTCCGTGCAGGACCGCCGGGCCTGGGACGACGACCGGCTGCACCTCTCGCCGGAGGGGCACACCCGCGTCGCCCTGCGCGCCGGGCAGGTCCTCGGCGTGGACGTGCCCGCCGACCCCGAGCAGGCCTGGCCCCCGCTGCCGCCCCGCGGCACCTTCGAGGTGCGACGCGACGACATCCACTGGGCCCGCGAGTTCCTTGTGCCCTGGATCGGCCGCCGTCTGCGCGGCGAGTCCTCCGGTGATCGCGTCGAGGCCAAGGGCATCCTCGACCCGCACGCCATCAAGGCCCACCTGGAGTCGGCTTCCTGAGCCTGTGAGGTCCCGGACCTCTGCCGGCCGGGTCAGCGCGCCCGGCGTCGCGCCGCGACGGCGAGCAGCACGACGGGTGCCATGGCGACCAGCCGGCAGAGGTCCGAGACGAACCACGGTGCGCCGAGGGCTCGGGGGAGCCAGAGCAGGAAGAAAGCCCAGCCGAGCATGAACGGCAGGAGGACGCGGTACAGGCCGTGCCTGACGCGGGCCTCGGGCGGCCCGTCGGGTCGGGTGCGCAGCCCGACCGCTGCCGTGATCAGGAAGGCGGCGCCCGCGCCGCTGATTGCCCACTCCGCCCAGCCCCAGTTCAATGCTCCCCCTGACGTGAGCCGTGACGGCCCCCTGGGCCCGCCTCGGGTCGCCGTTTCGTGAGCGGTGCCGGCCGGGTGTCCGGCCGGCACTCTTCAGGCCTGGGCCGCCCGGGTCAACTCCGCCCGGTCCAGGCCCAGTTCCCGGGCCAGGGCCTCGTCCGCCCACTCCTGCGTCCGAGCCCGGGACACCGTCCCGTCGTACGCCGTCATCTGCACCGCCAGACCGTCGAGCAGCGCCGTCAGGCGCAGCGCCGCCGCCATCGGATCGGCGCACACGAACTCGCCGGCCGCGACCCCCTGTGAGATCACCTCGGCGAGCTCCGCCTTCCAGCGCCGGTCGAGCTCGCGCGTGACCTCCCGCAGCGCGTCGTCGCGCAGCGCCGCCGCCCAGCCCTCGATCCACAGCCGCCAGCCCTTGGCCTGGCCCGTCGGACCGTACCAGCGCACCGCGGCCCGCAGCCGCTTGAGCGCGCTCGTGCGGCGGCCCAGCAGCTTGCGCAGATGGGCCAGATCGCCCTCGGCGGCGTACGTGAACGCCGCCGCGACGAGCTTCTCCTTCGTCGAGAAGTGGTACAGCACCAGCGCGTTGCTCACGCCGAGTGCCGATGCCACGTCGGCGATGCGCACGGCGGCGACCCCGCGCGCCTCGATCTGCTCGATGGCGGCCCGCAGCAGCTCCTCGCGCCGCTCGGCCACGCTCAACCGGACTCTGGTCACCCGGTCACCCTAGTTGCCGTCCCGGCGAAGCGGCATCCGGGATCGCGTCAGGGCGGCTGCGGGGACCGGCTCCGGGCCGGGGTCCGGCGCCGCGTGCGCGATCGCGTCCCCAACCGCTTCGTGCACGGCTCTTGACACCCTCTCGTGGCGCGCGCCACAGTCCACCTACCCGCTCTCTACTGACTGGCCATTCAGTCAATAGCCGGTCCACGAGAAGCACCCGCGGTCTCCCCGGCCGCCCGCACCGCCCGTCCCCGACCGAGCAGTCCTGTCGTCGCCAGGAGCCCTCAGTGACCCAAGCGCCGCCCGTCCCCACGCCCCCGCCCGCCCCGGACGCCCCCGACCTCTCCGAGGGCTGGGGCGAGCAGCGTTCCCGGCTGCGCAAGGATCTGCGCCGCCTGGACGTGCTGTTCTTCCTCATCTGCACCCTCGTCGGACTCGACACGATCGGCTCCGTCGCCGCCCAGGGCCCCCAGGGCATCACCTGGATGGCGATCCTCGCCCTCGTGTTCTTCCTGCCCTACGGCCTGCTCGTCGCCGAACTCGGCTCGGCGTTCCCCGTGCAGGGCGGCCCCTACGTCTGGACCCGGCTGGCCTTCGGCCGGCTCGTCGCCGGCGTCAACCAGCTCCTCTACTGGATCTCCAACCCGGTCTGGGTGGGCGGCAGCCTGTGCATCATCGCCCTCACCACCTGGGAGGAGTTCTTCACCCCGCTGCCCGGCTTCTGGAAGTACGCGGCGGGCCTGATCTTCATCTGGGGCGGCGCCCTCGCCGTCGTGCAGTCCGTCCGCATCGGCAAGTGGGTGCCCATCGCGGGCGCCGTCGCCCGCATCGTGCTCCTCGGCTTCTTCCTCGTCTCCGTGGTGATCTTCGCCCTGGAGCACGGCGTGCACACGCTGCCCGCGGGCGAGTTCGTCCCCACGTACGCCGGGTTCGTCGCGCTCGTCCCCGTCCTCATCTTCAACTACGTCGGCTTCGAACTGCCCAGCTCCGCCGCCGAGGAGATGAAGAACCCGCGCCGCGACATCCCGCTGTCGATCCTGCGCTCCGGCCTCGCCGCCGTGCTCCTCTACGGCGGCCCGATCCTCGGCATCCTGTTCGTCCTGCCCGGAAAGGAGATCGGCAGCCTCGGCGGCTTCATCGACGCCTGCAAGGCCGTCTTCACCGTCTACGGAGGCTCCATCGCGGCCGACGGCACGGTCACCCTCACCGGTCTCGGCTCCGTGTTCGGCGCGGTCGCCGCGGCGGGTCTCATCATCGGCCTGCTGACCTCCGGAGTCACTTGGGCCATGGGCGCCCACCGCGCCCAGGCCGTGGCCTGCGCGGACGGCGCGGGGCCGGCCTGGCTCGGCCACATCTCCGAGAAGCACGGCACGCCGGTGCGGGTCAACATCCTGTCCGCCGTGCTCGCCTCGATCCTGTTCGTCGTCGCCCTGAATCTCACCGACGGGAACGGGGAGAAGTACTTCGCGGCCGGCCTGGGCCTGACGATCTGCACGACCTTCATCTCGTACGTCGTCATCTTCCCCAGCCTCGTCGTGCTGCGCCGCAAGTACCCGAACCAGCCCCGGCCCTACGCCGTGCCCGGCGGCCGGCTCGGCACCTGGATCGTCGCCGCGCTGGCCACCGGCCTCGTCGCCTTCACCGTGGTCGTGCTGATCTGGCCCGGCTTCGGCGTCGGCTGGTTCGGCACGGACGGCAACGCGGCCGACTCGCTGCCCGCGTCCTTCGCGGGCCAGCGCGCGGAGTACACCCTGAGCCAGGTCCTCCCGCTGCTCCTGTTCGTCGGCATCGGCCTTCTCTTCTACGCGTCGGGCCGCAAGGCGCGGGCGGCGCAGCGGGCCCGTGGGGAGTCGGACCGTGAGGACGTCCTGACCGGCGAGTGACATGACGGGTCGTCCGCGCACCAGGGATCCCGCCCGGCTTCGGCCGGGCGGGATCCCTTGGTGCGTCACGGGGCGTCTCGCCAGGGTGCGGGCTGTGTCGGTGTGCGGCTCGCCGCGTGGGGATGCTGCCGGTCGGGGCTTGCGTCGTGGCCGGCCGCGCAGTTCCCCGCGCCCCTGGAATGCGGACCCTTCAGGTGGCATTCCCCCGATGAAGGCTGAGCAGCGTCTGTTGCTCGGCCTGTTCGCCTCCTGCGGTGCGCCATCCGCCGCCGACGCGGCCGGGCGAGGGAGCGCACCCAGTAAGGGGCGCGGGGCTGTGTCGGTGTGCGGCTCCGCCGCGCGGGCGTGACCAGCCGCACGGCGGGCCACCCGGGGAGGACGCTCGGCGTCTGCGGCGGGTCGCCGGCCGGGCCGGGACACATGGGAAGGGTCCCGCCCGGCCATGGCCGGGCCGGGACCCTTCATGCGCTGCGGTCCGTCTCACCGCATCGGAATGCCCCCCACGTCCAGGACGGCGTGCGCGTCCAGGGCCAGCGCGCCGCCCGGGTGCACCAGGAGCGGGTTGACCTCCAGTTCGGCCAGCTCCGGGTGGTCGGCCGCCGCCTGTGCCACGGCGCACACCGCCGCCGCTGCCGCCTCCAGATGGACGCCGGGCGCACCCCGCCACCCGGTCAGCAGCGGCGCGCGCCGCAGCCCGAGCAGCAGCTCACGCGCGCGTGCGGGCGTGAGCGGGGCGAGGGCCGAGGCCGTGTCGGCGTCGAGTTCGGCGGTGACACCGCCGGCGCCGACCACGACGACCGGGCCGAACGCCGCGTCCCTCCGCACCCCGACGATCAGCTCGTGCGCGTACGGCGGCGCGGCCATCGCCTCCACCACGTACCGCGCCGCGCCCGTCGCCTCCCGCATCCGTGCGAACGCGGCCCGCAGCGCGGCCTCGTCGGCGAGGCCCAGGGCCACCCCGCCCGCCTCCGTCTTGTGCGCGAGCCCCATCGCCTTGAGGACCAGCGGATAGCCCGTGCCCTCCGCCGCGCGCACGGCCGCGTCGGCGTCCTCCACGAAGGAGGCGACCGGGAACGACACCCCGTAGGAGGCGAGCAACTCCCGTACGTGCTCGTAGCCGCCGTCGTCGAGGGGGTACGCGGACCAGGTCGCCGGTGTGTCCTGGGGCGCGACGGGGTTGCACGAGGCCAGCAGGGCCGCGCCGGACAGGGCTGTCACGGCCTGCTCGACGCGCTCGTAGACGGGAACGCCGCGCTCGCGCAGCACGGCGAGGGCCGCCGTGTCCCGGGCCATCGTGTGGACGACCAGGTCGCGGCCCGCCGAGGCCGCCGCGTCGGCCAGGGCGTGGGCGACCTCGCACTCGCGCGCGGCCTGCGCCGGGTTGGCCGACGCGTAGTCACCGAAGTAGCCGGTCAGGACGACCGCGTCGGCGTCGCCCCCGCGCAGCAGGGCGTCCGCCACGCGCGCGTAGTTGCCCAGATCGGCTTCGCCCGCACCGGCCAGATCGACCGGATTGTCGCGGCCCGCGCCGGGCGGCAGCGCGTCGTCCAGGGCCGCGACCGTCTCCTCGGACAGGGTCGGCACCTCCAGCCCTCCCGCGGCGAACGCGTCGGCGGCCAGGGCTCCTTGGCCGCCGCTGTCGCCGACGACCGCCACCCGGCGCGGCGGAACCGGGCGCGCAGCCGCCCAGCCCGCGCGCAGGTCACGAGCCATCAGATATACGGCCGTATCGACGAGTTCGCCCGCCGAGGAAAGCAGCAGGGCACCGGCTTGCCGGCAGACGGAGGCGACGGTCGCGTACGGGCTGACGAGGGCGCCGGTGTGCGAGGCCGCCGCACGCCCGGACGCCGCACTGCGCCCCACGGTGAGGAGCAGCACGGGCTTTCCGGCCTCGTGCGCGGCGGCGAGCACGCGCGAGAGCCGCCGGCCGTCCCGGAAGTCCTCCACGTACGCGGCGATCGCGCGCGTGGGCGCGTGCTCGATCAGGGACTCCAGGGCGTCTGTGGCGTCGATGTCCCGCTGGTTGCCCAGCGACACGAAGCGGGAGAACCCCTGGCCCGCGCGGGCGAGATGCCGGCCGATCTCCAGGGCCAGGTTCCCGCTCTGCGACACCAGACCGAGCCCGCCCGAAGGGAAGTCGCCCCAGCTCAGCCGCAGCCGGCTGGTCGTGTCGACGACGCCCATGCAGTTGGGGCCGAGCAACCGGGCGCCGTTCGACGTGATCAGCTCGGCGAGGGCCCGCTCCTCGGCGGCGCCCGCACCGCCCGACGTGATGACGGTGAAGCACCGTGCCCCGGCCGCGAGCCCCTCGGCGACGACCGAGCGCACGTGCGGCGGCGGCACCGCCACGACCACGTGCTCGGGCGGCGCCGGCAGCGCCGCCAGATCGGGCAGGAACCGGGCGCCCTCCAACTGGCCGCCCCTGCGGTTGACCAGATGGACGGCGCGCCGGTCACGGCCGCTCAGCGCCCCGGAGGCGAGCCAGTAGCCCCACTTCTCCGGGTTGTCGGACGCGCCGACGACCGCGACCGAGGCCGGGTCGTACAGCGCGTCCAGGTTCACCGGCGCCGGGCCGGTCACCTGTACCACCCGAACCGCTCCGCGATGACGGGCAGCCGGTCGGCGACGATGGCGTGCGCGGCGGCGCGCGGCGTCGTGCCGTCGGCCTCCGCGCGGGACAGCATCTGGTCGATCAGCGCCCGCATGGAGCGCCGGATGTGCGCGAAGGCCTCGTCGGCGTCCGCGCCGATGTCACCGAACAGCGTCCACCACCACCAGGCGTTCGTCCCCGAGTTGACCACCACGTCCGGCAGCACGGTGATGCCGCGCCGCGCCAGCAGCTCCTCGGCGTCGGCGAGCACCGGCATGTTGGCCGCCTCGACGATCCAACGCGCGGTCACCCGCTCCTGGTTCCCGGCGTCGACCGCGTACGACACGGCGGCCGGCACCAGCACGTCGGCGTCGGCCGACAGCCAGGCGTCGCCCGGCAGTTCACGGTCCTCGTGGCGCAGCGCCGCCCGGTCCACGGTGCCGTACGCGTCCCGCGCGGCGAGCAGCGCCTCGACGTCGAGCCCCGCCTCGTTGACGATCGTGCCCTTGAGGTCCGCGACGGCGACGACCAGCAGCCCCGCCCGGGCCAGGAAACGGGCCGTGGCGCCGCCCATCGTGCCGAAGCCCTGCAACGAGACCCGGGTGCCCGCGTACGGCACCTCGGCCCGGTCGAGGGCCACCAGCACGGACTCGGCGACGCCGCAGCCGCCCACCAGCTCGTCCAGGCCGATGCCGTCGACCTCGACGGCGAACGCGTCGGCGAGCCGCGCGCGGGCGCTCGCCTCGTCGTCGAGCAGCGGGTACACGGCCTGGATCGACGAGACGAGCCCCGCCTCCTCCGCCGCCCGGTCCACGAGGTCCTGCGTCAGGCCGAGGTCCTCGCCGGTCGTCCAGAACGACTCGACGTACGGGCGCATCGCCCGCAGGTAGCGCACCAGGACGCCGTACGCCTCCGGGTCCCGCGGGTCGCAGTCGATGCCGCCCTTGGCGCCGCCGAGCGGGATGTAGCGGCCCTGCGGGTTGTAGTGCAGGGCCTCCTTCATCGTCATGCCGCGCGCGAGGCCCGCGACCTCCTCCAGGGTGCAGCCCGCGCGCATGCGCAGGCCACCGCTGGAGACACCGCGGACCAGGCGGTCCACGACCAGGTGGCCGGTGCGGCCCGTGACGTGGTCGGTCCAGGTCAGCTGGACCAGCGGGGGCGTGGGCGTGGTCATGCGGTCTCCTCGGGGACGGTGATGAGGGTGGGGCCCGGCACGGTCATGGCGTGTTCCAGGAGGCGGGCCAGCTCTTCGGGAGAGCGGGCCGTGGCGCCGTGGCCTCCGTAGGCGCGGGCGAGCGCGGGCAGGTCCACGCGCGCGTGGTCGACGGCGAGCGCGGCGTCGCCGCGGGCGTTCATCTCGTCGCGGATCTCGCCGTAACCCGCGTTGTCGAACACGACGACGGGGAGCGGCAGCCCCGACTGGGCCGCCGTGGCGAGCTCCTGGACGCTGAACTGGAGGCCGCCGTCGCCGCTGAGGGCCACGACCTGGCGCTCCGGACGGGCGGTCTTGGCGCCGATCGCGGCCGGCAGGGCGTAGCCGAGGGTGCCGAACCCCGTCGGGTGGAGATAGCGGGCCCGCGGGCCAAGGCGCAGGTGCGGCAGTGCCCCGTAGTAGCAGCACTGGGCGCTGTCGGAGGTCACGATCGCGTCCGGGGCGAGGACGGTGCCGATCGCGTCCAGGTAGGGGCGCCACAGCGCGTCACGCGTGCGTGTCTCGTCGTCGCGGGCCGTGCGCAGGGCGGCCGGCGCGTCGGCCGACTGCTCCTCGACCGGGGTGCGCCGTGCGGAGCCTTCGAGCGCGTCCAGCAGACCGCTCAGGGCCACCTCCGCGTCGCCCACCAGGGGGACGTCCGCCGGATGGTCGCCGTACATCTGCTCCGGGTCGACGTCGACCCGGAGCAACGCACCTTGCAGTGGAGGCAGTTCGGTCCACAGGTCGGCCTCGGCCAGCTCCGTGCCGACGGCCAGGACCACGTCGCGGGACGCCAGCCACTTCTGCACGGCGGGGCTGTGCAGCGAGACACCGAGCGAGAGCGGATGCCGTTCGTCGACGATCGCCTTGCCGTTCGCCGTCGTCGCCACAGGAGCGCCGAGCCGCTCCGCGAGGGCCAGGCACAGGTCGGCGGCTCCGCGCGCGCCGCCGCCGAGCACCAGCGCCGGGCGCTCGGCCGACGCCAGGAGCGAGGCGGCCGCCGCGAGCGCGGACGCGTCCGGGGCGGGCGGCGCCGCCGGGGGAGCCAGGAGCGCCGGCCCCGCGGGCGCCGGCGCGCCCAGCAGGTCCAGCGGCACCTCGATGTGCGCGGGGCGCGGCCGGCCCGTACGGAACACCGTGAACGCCCGCGCCACCGCCGCCCCGATCTCGGCCACCGACGTCACGCGGTGGCTGAACGCGGCGACCCCGCGCAGTGCGTCGGTCTGGCTGCGCATCTCGTGCAGCAGACCGGTGGCGCGGCTGGGATGCCGCAGCGGCATCCCCGGCGACACGACCAGCAGCGGCACACTGTCCGAGTACGCCTGGCCGACGGCCGCCGCGATGTTGAGCAGCGCGGGCCCCGTCGTGGTGATCGCGACGCCAGGGGTGCCCGTCACGCGCGCGTAGGCGTCCGCCGCGTAGCCCGCGCCCTGTTCGTGACGCGGGGCGACGTGGGCGATCCCGTGAGCCGTCAGGTGCCGGTAGATCTCCAGGTTGTGGGTGCCCGGGATACCGAAGGCGTGCGTGACCCCGTGCGCGGCGAGGGCGCGGACGACCGCCTCGCCGCCCGTGAGATGCTCCGGCCCGGCGGTCACAGCGACCTCGAGATGACGAGACGCATGATGTCCGAGGTGCCTTCCTCGATCTCCTCCAGCTTGGCGTCGCGCATCCACTGCTCGACGGGGCACTCACGCGAGTACCCCCAGCCGCCCAGCGTCTGCACGGCCGCCCAGGTGCAGTACGCGGCCGTCTCCGACGCGGTGAGCTTCGCCATGGCGGCCTCCGCCGTGGCGTCCAGACCGGCGTCGATCCGGCGGGCCGCGCGCCACGTCATCAGGCGCGACTGCTCGATGCGGGTGCGCATGTCGGCCAGACGGAACGCGACCGCCTGGTGCTCGACGATCGGCTTGCCGAACTGCACGCGCGTGCGCGCGTAGTCGCGTGCGTACTCGTAGGCGGCGCGGGCCACACCGGTGGCCGCCGCGCCCAGCACGGTGCGCGAGATGTCGAACGTGCGCATCAGGCCGACGAAGCCCTCGCCCTCCGCGCCGAGCCGCTGCTCCTCCGGGACGAAGACGTCGGTCAGGAAGACCTCGCGGCACACGATCGCGCGCTGGCCCATCTTGCGCATCGGTTCACCGAAGGTGAGTCCGGGGGTGTCCTTGCGCAGCAGGAAGGCGCTCACCCCGCGCGAGCGCAGGGTCGGCTCGGTCTTCGCGAACACCACGTAGAAGTCGGCCTCGCCGGCGTTCGAGATCCACGCCTTCTGGCCGTTCAGCACATAGCCGCCCTCCGTGCGGGCGGCCGCCGTCGTGATGGACGCGGCGTCGGAGCCCGAGCCCGGCTCGGTCGTCGCCAGGGACGTCATGGGGGTGTCGGGGCCGGCCAGCGGGGTCAGCCAGGTCCGCTTCTGCTCCTCGGAACCCAGCTCCAGTACCGGGTCGGCGAAGAAGCCGTTGGAGCAGAGCAGATTGCCGATGCCGAGGTCCCCGACGCACAGCTCCTCCTGGACGAGGCACTGCGTGAAGACGTCCGTGAAGCCGCCGCCCCCGTACTCCTCGGGAAGCATGAAGCCGGTGATGCCGACCTTGGCCGCCTTGTGCCACAGGTCCCAGGGCGTCTCCACGTCCGCCTCGTCCACGGCACGCGCGCGCGGGCGGATCTCCTCGGTCGCGAAGGTCCGGGCGAGATCGACCACGGCGAGTTGTTCGGGGCTGAGCGGGACCAGTTCGGTGGGGAGCTCCGACACGATGCCTCCAAGGGGACTGCCAAGCGGCTCTACTGAATCGTGAGTCAGTATCTGGAGCCTCGGAGAGCGCTGTCAATGGACGGGATACTGAATGATGGATCAGTTCGCGCGGGTGGGGCCGGAGGGGGTACGGGGACTGCGGACACAAGGGGCCCGGCGCGTTGTCGGTGGGGCCGCACATAATGGGAGCCTGATCGATCGTCGGGAGGCGCCGTGTCACGTTCGCTGAGTTCCGGACTGCGTTCGCTGCAGCCCGCATCCTTCGGTGCCGAGCCCGCCGGGGCGCGACTCGACCGCATCCGCAGGTCGCCGAACTTCTCGGACGGCTCGTTCCGCAACCCGGAGGGCGCCCGCACCCGCCCCGAGGGCTCCATGGTCGAGTTCGCGAAGGTCTACTTCCGCAAGGAGGAGCGCCTGCGCCGCGCCCCCTCCGGCACCGTCCCGGTGCACGCCACGACCCTCGCCGACCTGTCCAAGCCGCCCGCCACCGGGCTGCGGATCACCTGGATGGGGCACTCCAGCGTGCTCGCCGAGATCGACGGGGTGCGGGTGCTGTTCGACCCCGTCTGGGGCGAGCGCTGCTCCCCGTTCCCCTTCGCCGGGCCCAAGCGGCTGCACCCCGTGCCGCTGCCGCTCGCCGCGCTCGGCCCCGTCGACGTGGTGGTGATCTCGCACGACCACTACGACCACCTGGACATGCCCACCATCAAGGCGCTGGCCGACACGGACACCGTCTTCGCCGTGCCGCTCGGCGTCGGCGCACACCTGGAGCACTGGGGTGTGCCGGCCGACCGGCTGCGCGAGCTGGACTGGCACGAGTCCACGAAGGTCGCGGGCGTCACCCTCACCGCGACGCCCGCCCGCCACTTCTGCGGCCGCGGCCTGCGCAACGCGCAGCACACCCTGTGGGCTTCCTGGGTCGCCGCGGGCCCCGACCACCGCGTCTACCACAGCGGCGACACCGGGTACTTCCGCGGCTTCCAGGACATCGGCGCCGAGCACGGCCCGTTCGACGTGACGATGATCCAGATCGGTGCGTACTCCGAGTGGTGGCCGGACATCCACATGACCCCCGAGGAGGGCCTGCGTGCCCACCTCGACCTCCAGGGCGGGCCGGTCTCCGGGCCGATGCTCCCGATCCACTGGGCGACGTTCAACCTGGCCCCCCACGCCTGGACCGAGCCCGGCGAGGGCACGGTCACGGCGGCCCGCCGCGCCGCGGCCCGCATCGCGCTCCCGCGCCCCGGCGAGCCCTTCGAGCCCGCGGCGGAGACCCTGCCGATGGAGCAGTGGTGGCGCTCGGTCGCGGCGATCCCGCGCGGCGGCTGGCCGGTCCCGGAGCCGGCTCCGAAGGCGGGCACGGACGACCCGGAGGTGGCGGTGGCGGGGCACTGAGGCGAGGCCCGTCGCGAGCGGAAGGCCCGGCGGGCATGCGGGGCGCGAGCGGGCCGCCGTGCGCGCAGCGGGCAGCGGGCAGCGGGTTGCGAGGGGGCGCCGTGCGTGGAGCCGGGTGCGAGGGGGCGCCGTGCGCGGAGCGGATCGCGTCGCGGGGAAGCCGGGGACACGCATGACGGACGACCGCGTGACGATCAGGCTCACGGCCGACGAGGCGCTGGTGCTGTCGCACTGGCTGGAGAAGCTCCAGATGACCGATCTCAGCCGGGTGGTCGACGACCCGGCGGTCTGGGCACCCGTCCACCGGATCGCCGGCACGCTGGACAAGACCCTCCCCGCACTGTTCGCACCCGACTACGCCCAGCGACTCGAAGACGCCCGCGCCCGCCTCCGCCCGGAGGGCTGACGCGGGCAGCTACCGTCTCCGGGCCGCTCCGCCGTCGACCCGCGCAATCGGCAGAGTCGGCGCCACCTGTACCTCTCTGCGCTTTGCCACGGCCGCTGAAAGGGGCGGTTGTCGCCGATCTCCACAGGGCGAAGCCCCATGAGCGGGTCACTCGCCCGCACTCGCCCCTTCGGCCCGCACCCGCCGCGGTGACGCGTTCCACCAGCGGCGGGCGGCTCGGGACAGGGCCGACTGTTCGGCGAAGCCGAGGAGGGCGGCTATCTGGCCGATGGGGAGGGCCGTGGTCAGGAGGAGGCGGCGGGCCGTGTGGCGGCGGACGTCGTCGAGGAGCGCGCCGAAGGTGGTGCCCTCCGCTTCCAGGTGCCGCTGGAGTGTGCGCGGGTGCAGGGCGAGGAGGGAGGCCACCGTGCGGGTCGAGGCCGAGCCCGTGGCCAGGGACTCCTGGATCGCCGCCCGCACCCGTGCCGTCACCGTGTCCGTGACCCCCTGGGCCTGCTCGTCGAGGTAGGCGAGCGCGAGCCGGCGCAGGTTCGCGTTGACCCGGCCGGTCGGGCGGTGCAGGAGCGTGCGCGGCAGGCGCAGGGCGGCGTACCCCTGGACCCGGCCGATGTGCACGGGCGCGCCGAAGAAGGCCTCGTGCGCGGAGAGCGGCGCGGCCGGGCGGTACGGCAGCTCCACGCCGCGGAGCCCGTACGGCCCGCCGCACAGGAAACCGATCGTGCGGTGCACGAAGCCGAGCCCGCAGTCCGTGCCCTGCACGGGCCCCGCCGACGTCGCCGGACCGTACAGCAGCGCGCCCGTGCCGGGCTCCCCGGCCGGGTCGTCCCCGAGCGTCAGCGTCAGGGACCGGCTGTGCACGAAGAGGTAGCGGGACGTGCACTCCAGGGCGTCGCCGAGCGTCGGCGAGTGCTGCAGCGCCACCGCGAGCGAACCCAGCATCGTGATGTCCTGCCGCGTCGCCATCCGCAGCCCCAGATCGGGGCAGCGCAGCTCGTGCGCCGCGACCTCCAGCGCGGTCGCCACCGCCTGCTCCGGGATCAGCTCGTCATCGCTGTCCAGGGCCGACACCTCGAGCCCGGCGGCCCGTGCGAACCGGGCCCCGTCACCGCCCAGCTCACCCACCGTCGACCGGAAACCGCGCAGCGCGGCGGACCTGATGTACACCCCGAGCCCCCTGTTCCCCGACGGGCCGTGTCGCCCTCGGGCAAATCTATGTCGCGCTCGGGCAAGAAAAGGAGGGCCCCGCATCGGACACTGAGTGCCATGTCCCTCACACCGCTCTCCCCGGCCCAGGGCACGGACGCCGCGCAGCAGGGCACGCCCGCCGCCCCGACCGAGCACGTGAACGTCGTGATCGTGGGCGCGGGCCTGTCCGGCGTGGGCGCGGCCCATCGCATCCAGACGGCCCGCCCCGGCGCCACGTACACCGTGCTCGAGGCGCGTGAGGACCTCGGCGGCACCTGGGACCTGTTCCGCTATCCCGGAGTCCGCTCCGACTCCGACATGTACACCCTCGGCTACCCCTTCCGGCCCTGGCGCGAGGGGAAGTCGCTCGCGGACGGCGCCTCGATCCTGAGCTACATCAGGGAGACGGCCGAAGCGTTCGGCATCGACCGGCGCATCCGCTACTCCAGCAAGGTCGTCGGCGCCGACTTCAGCACCAGGACCAGCCGCTGGACGCTCACCGTCGAGGACCCCCGCGACGGCACCCGCACGACCCTGAGCTGCGACTTCCTCTACTCCTGCGGTGGCTACTACGACTACGAGCACCCGCACGCGCCCGTGTTCGAGGGCGCCGGGGACTTCCGCGGGGAGATCGTGCACCCCCAGTTCTGGCCCGAGGACCTCGACCACGGCGGCAAGCGGGTCGTCGTCGTGGGCTCCGGGGCCACCGCCGTCACCCTCGTGCCCTCCCTGCTCGAAGACACCACCGGACGGCAGGACGGCCGGAGCGGCAAGGCCGCCGCCCACGTCACCATGCTCCAGCGCAGCCCCACCTGGATCGGCTCCGTGCCGCAGCGCGACAAGCTCGCCGACCGCGCCCGCTCCGTGCTGCCCGAAGGCCTGGCCCACCGAGCCGTGCGCGCCAAGAACATCGCCTTCAGCACCGCCTTCTACCAGTACTGCCGGCGTCGCCCCGGCTCCGCCCGCAAGATCCTCGGCCGGCTCGCCACCAAGGGCGTCGGCGACGCCGGACTCGTCGCCGAGCACTTCACCCCGGCGTACGACCCCTGGGACCAGCGGCTGTGCGCCGTCCCGGACGGCGACCTCTTCAAGGCCGTACGCGCCGGCACCGCGCGCGTGGTCACCGACCACATCGACCGCTTCGTGCCCGAGGGCGTCCGGCTGCGCTCCGGCGAGGTGCTCCCCGCCGACATCGTGGTCACCGCCACGGGCCTGCGACTGCTGCCCTTCGGCGGCATCCGGCCGCGCGTCGACGGCAAGGAGGCCGATCTCTCCGAGCGCTTCATCTGGCAGGGCGCCATGATCAGCGGCATCCCCAACTTCGCCGTCTGCGTCGGCTACACGAACGCCTCCTGGACCCTGCGCGCCGACCTCACCCACCGCCTGGTCTGCAAGGTGCTGACCTGGATGGACCGCGAGGGCCACCCCGCCGTCGCGCCCCGCCCCGACCACGCGCTCACCCCGCGCCCGCTCCTCGACCTGGCCTCCGGCTACATCCAGCGCGCCGCCGGCTCCTTCCCGCACCAGGGCGACCGCAGCCCGTGGCGGATGCGGCAGAACTACGTGCTCGACGCGCTCACCACCCTCCGCACCGACCTCGCCCGCAGCCTCAAGCCCGTCACGGCACCAAATCCGGCCGCGGACGGCGCCGCCGACTGGCAGCCCGACCTCCTCGGCGAGGACTACGCGCAGCGCGTCATCGACCTGGGCCCCGACCCGGACGGCGAGGGCGACGCCCGCGCCGTCCTCGTCCGCCGCAGCGTCCGCCCCGACGAGCCGGTCACCGGCGCCGTCCTGTACGTGCACGGCTTCTCCGACTACTTCTTCCAGACCGAGCTCGCCGACTTCTTCGCCGCGCGCGGACTCGCCTTCTACGGCCTGGACCTGCGCAAGTGCGGCCGAGCCCGGCGCCCGGGCCAGACCGCGCACTACGTGTCCGACCTCGCCCTCTACGACGCCGAACTCGACGAGGCCCTCGAACTGATCGCCGAGGAGCACCCGGACCTGCCCGTCGTGCTCGCCGCCCACTCCACGGGCGGCCTCGTCGCACCGCTCTACCTGGACCGGCGCCGCCGCGCCGGACGCCCGACCGCGGTGAGCGGCCTGGTGCTCAACAGCCCCTGGTTCGACCTCCAGGGCAAGCCGTTCATGCGGGGACCCGTCACCTGGGCCCTGCGCGCCCTCGCGCGCGTGCGCCCCTTCCAGGCGCTCAACCTCCCGGGCGGGGTCTACGGCCGCACCCTGCACACCAGCGGCACCGGCGAATGGGAGTACGACGTCGACCTCAAGCCGCTCGACGGATTCCCCGTCACCATCGGCTGGCTCAACGCCGTGCGCCGCGGGCACGCCGCCCTGCACCAGGGCATCGACGTCGGCGTCCCGTCCCTCGTGCTGCGCTCCGACAAGACGCACTACTCGCTGCGCTACAGCGAGCGCAGCGACCGGGCCGACACCGTCCTCGACGTCCGGCAGATCGCCCGCTGGACGGCGGCCGGCCTCGGCGGCGACACCGCCGACGTCCCCGTCACCGACGCCCGGCACGACGTCTTCCTCTCCCTGCCCGGCGTGCGCCGGAGCGCGTACGAACACCTCGACACCTGGCTCCGCCTGCACCATCACGCCCCCACCCCCGACTGACCGCACCTCGACCCACAGCGGCCCCACCGCGACACCGCACCACCCGCGCCCCGCTCCGTGCACCGCACGGCGGGGCGCTTCGCGTCGTCTGCCTTCCGACAGTAGGCGCGCCCACTGACAATCCACCGCCCCCGGCCGACCCCCGGGGAGCTGGGCGAACGCCTGTCCGAAGTCATATTCGGACTGCCGTGCGAGGCCTCATACCAGAGCGGGACGTCCACCGCCGGAGTTCGGCAACTGCCCACCGCACATGATGCGTTCACAACTACCGTGAGTGTCCGCTGCGCGACGCCCGGTCGCCCCGCTCGTCGCCGCCGCGCCGCCCCACCCACCCCACGAGCACCGAGGACGAGGACGCCGTATGTCTCAGCTGCGCCAGCCGGCCGCCCGCGCGGACCGTCGCGAAGGCGGTCGGCACGGCAGGCCGACCGGCCGGGCCACGTCGCACCCGGCCGAGACCCACATACGGCCCCAACTGCTGCGCATCGCCGTCCTGCCGCCCCTCGCGGTCGCCCTCGCCTGCACGGCCACCGTGCTCTTCGCGATCCGCTCCACCGGCACCCGGCCCGGCCCCGAGCTGTGGGCCGTGCTCACCGGCGCCTTCGTGGTCACCGTCGCCGGCATCGTCATCGCCGCCGTCGCCGCGGGCCGCGCGGCCGCAGCCGTCCGCGACCGCCTCGTCGCCCTGCGCCGCACCAGCGCCCGGGGCCAGGCGGAACTGCGCGGCCTCGTCGAGCAGTTGCGCAAGGGCGAGGCCCCGCCGGCCCGCCGCGCCCCGGCCGCCGCCGCGTCCGACGCCGACGACTTCGACCACCTCGCCGCCGACCTCGCGCGCGCCCACGACACCGCCGTCTCCGCGGTCGTTCAGGCCACCCAGCTGTCCAGCCAGGCCGGCAGCCGGCAGAAGGTCGAGGTCTTCGTGAACCTCGCCCGGCGCCTGCAGTCCCTCGTGCACCGCGAGATCACCGTCCTCGACGAGCTGGAGAACGAGGTCGAGGACCCCGAACTGCTGGCCGGCCTCTTCCAGGTGGACCACCTCGCCACCCGGATGCGCCGCCACGCGGAGAACCTCGCGGTGCTCGGCGGCGCCGTCTCCCGCCGTCAGTGGAGCCACCCCGTCTCCATGACCGAGGTCATGCGCTCCGCCATCGCCGAGGTCGAGCAGTACTCCCGGGTCAAGCTCGTCCCGCCGGTCGACGGCACCCTGCACGGCCACGCCGTCGCCGACTGCATCCACCTGCTCGCCGAACTCGTCGAGAACGCCACGGTGTTCTCCGCACCGCACACCCAGGTCCTGCTCCGCGCCAACATGGTCGCCTCCGGCCTCGCCGTCGAGGTCGAGGACCGCGGCCTCGGCATGCCGGCCACCGAGCAGCACAAGATGAACGGCCTGCTCGCCGACCCCGACCAGGTCAACGTGGCGACGCTGCTCCAGGACGGCCGGATCGGCCTCTTCGTGGTGTCGCAGCTCGCCCGGCGGCACGGCATCACCGTACGGCTGCAGACCAACATCTACGGGGGAGTCCAGGCCGTCCTCGTCCTGCCCCAGGCACTGCTCGGCGCCGACGGCGACGACGCCCGCAGGAGCCCGCACGTGCGCCGGGCCGCGGCCGCCGCCACCGCCGACAGCGTCCTCGGCCCGCAGGCCGCGGCCGCGCACGAGCAGAGCGCCGTCGCCCACCCCGGCCTCGGACCCGGAGCGCACCCCGCCCCGGCCGCACTGGCCCCGGCGAACTCACCGGTGGCACCCGACACTTCGGCCCGCCCCGCCCCCGCGCACCCCTCCGGCACCTCGCACCACACCGATACGCAGGCTGCCCCCGGTACGTCACCGGTGCCCGGCACGCCGGACCACTCCGGCACGCCGAGCACACTGGAGGGCCCGCACCACGCCGGGACGCCGTACACCTCGGTCACCCCGCCGAACCCGAACGCACCACACACCCCGCGCACCCCGGAGGGCCCCAACACCCCGTCCGCACCCGGGACCCCGGCCACCCCCGTCGCCCCGCACGGTGCCGTCGCCGCCGTCCCCCGTCAGCCCCGCACCGCGTCACCGTCCCACGGCCCGGGCCACGTGCCGCTCCCGCAGCGCACCTCGGGCGACCGGCGCGCCACCCCGGCCGACGCGCTTCCCGGCATCCGGCCCGAGGACCGGCAGGGCACCGGGGAGCACCCGGCCGGCCCGCGGGTCCCGCCCGTCCCGCTCGGCGGCCAGGTGCGCGGCACCATGGGCCGCCCCCAACTGCCCCGCCGCAGAGCTCAGGAGCACCTGGCTCCGCAACTGCGCGGCGCCCCCGCCCCGCGCCAGGACGACGAGCCCGTCGGCCACGACCCCGGCCTGATGGCGGCGTTCCAGCGCGGCATCACCCTCGCCGAGGGCGCCGAGCCGCGCGACCTGTCGCGCGAGCCGCGACCGCCGTCCCCCGGCCCCGAGGGCGGTCACGGCGAGTGAGACACGCGCGCACCGCCCCGGCCCCGCGAGCGATACCCGGCGGGCCCCGCCCCGCCCCCGCGCTTCCCCCGACCAGCACCACACCGAGCAGTCCACCAAGGAGTCGATCCCCCATGGCGAGCGATGTGCCGACGGGTCATGTGTCCGATCTCGACTGGCTGATGAGCGGCCTCGTCCAGCGCGTTCCCCACACGACGAGCGCCGTGCTCCTCTCCTCCGACGGTCTCGTCAAGTCCGTCCACGGACTCGACGCCGACAGTGCCGACCACATGGCGGCCCTCGCCTCGGGCCTGTACTCCCTCGGCCGCAGCGCGGGGATCAGGTTCGGCGACGGCGGCGACGTGCGGCAGGTCGTGGTGGAGCTCGACTCCACCCTGCTGTTCGTGTCCACCGCGGGATCCGGCACCTGTCTCGCCGTCCTCGCCGGACGCGAGGCCGACGCGGCCGTCCTCGGCTACGAGATGGCCATGCTCGTCAAGAGCGTGCGCCCCTACCTGGTGACCGCGCCCCGGCAGCCCTCGGCCGAACCCACGGCGATGAGGAATTGAGGGTGGCGGCCCCGCAGGACGGGCCGTGGCTCGACGGTGCGGCCGGCCGGCTCGTGCGCCCGTACACGGTGAGCAACGGACGCACCCGGCCCACCACGGCGATGGACCTGCTCTCCCTCGTCATGGCCACCGGCACGACCCCGGTGGGCTACCTGGGCCCCGAGCACAGCGAGGTGCTCGACCTGTGCGTGGAGCCCACCTCCGTGGCCGAGGTCGCCGGCCACCTCCGACTCCCCGCAGCCGTCACCAAGGTCCTGCTCTCCGACCTCGTCGACTGCGGGGCGATCACCACCAAGCCCCCCATGTTCCACGAAAACCCCACTGACCGGTCCCTACTGGAGGCAGTGCTCGATGGACTACGACGACAGCTCTGACCTGTTCCCCACCGCGCTCAAGATCCTGGTCGCGGGCGGGTTCGGCGTCGGCAAGACCACCTTCGTCGGCGCGGTGAGCGAGATCGCACCGCTCAGTACGGAAGAGCTGCTCACCACCGTCAGCGCCGCCACCGACAACCTGGACGGCATCGAGAACAAGGTCGAGACCACGGTCGCGATGGACTTCGGGCGCATCACCCTGGACCCGGAGCACGTCCTGTACCTGTTCGGCACCCCCGGCCAGGAGCGCTTCTGGTTCATGTGGGACGAGCTCTCCGAAGGCGCACTCGGGGCCGTCATCCTCGCCGACACCCGCCGCCTCGAGGAGTGCTTCGCGGCGGTCGACTTCTTCGAGGAACGCGGCATGGGATTCATCGTCGCCGTGAACGAGTTCGACGGCGCGTACCGCTACGAACCCGAAGAGGTGCGCGCCGCGATCGACCTCGACCCCGGGGTGCCGGTCGTGCGCTGCGACGCGCGCATCTCCAGTTCGGGCATCCAGACGCTGCTCGTGCTGGTGCGCCACCTGCTGGCGCACGCGCCCGCGCCCTCCGGGTACGGGGCCCACATGTGAGCCGCGCCTACACGGTCACGACCTCGCCGTCCGGGAAGGTGACGCGCACTGCGCCGTCCCCGTCGACCGAGGTGGTGACCGCGGCGCGCAGGGCCCGCGGGTGGACGACGTCACGGGTCAGCGCCACCAGGCTCACATGGACGCTCGTCCCGCCCGGGTGGTCCTGCGCGCGCAGGTACGGGGTCGCCGAGCGGGGTCCGAAGGCGTTGGCCTCCACCTCGTGGGCGACACCCGTCTCCTCGTCCCACCCGTGCAGGGCGACGACGGCGCTCGTCAGGCCGTCGGCGGTGCGCGTGAGCGCCCAGCCGGGGCCCCGTTCCTCGTGCGGGCGGTCGGTGCCGGCGACGGCGTGACCGCCCTCGCGCACCGTGATCCCGGCGGGGGCCTGCACCCGGTGCACCCGCAGCTCCCACGGGCCGTGCAGCACACTCGTCGACTCGACCGGGAACTCTTCCTCGTGCCCCGGGAGTTGAGCCTCGTGACGGGACGAGGCGCGCCGGCCCTCGCAGGCGAGCGGGTGGATGCGGCGCCGGCGCGACGGTGTGCCGTCGGGCGCGAGCAGCGCCAGATGGTTGTCGACGGTGCGCGCCCAGGCGTGCGGGGCGGATTCGGGGGCGGTGGCGGTGGAGTAGGCGAGCTTGGCGTAGTGGGGATCGTCCGTGGCGGGCCCGTCGGACGGGTTGTGGTCGCTGCCGTGGTTGATCAGCCGGACGATGCCGTCGTGCGGGGTGCCGTGCAGGAGCCAGCCCGGCGCGGGCAGCGCCGTGTACTGCGTGGACTCCTCGACGGGCAGCGGGACTTCGCGTTCCGTCCACACGGGGTGGTCGGCCGGCAGCAGCAGCCCGAGGAATCCCTTGCTGGCCCAGTACGGGGAGGCGGGACCGGAGTACGCCTGGGTGGAGGGCAGGAAGGTGTCGTACCAGCCGAGCGGCAGCAGGCCGCGCTCGTCGGGCACGCCGCGCTCGACGAAGTGCCGGGCGGTCCCCGAGGCCAGGCGCCGGGTCAGTCCGGGGGCCAGCGGTGAGCAGTCCGTGAGCGCCCCCATCCACACCGGTGCGGTCGCCGCGAACCGGTAGGTGAGCGAGCGCCCTTGGTGCACGGGCGCCCCGTCGGCGCCGAAGAACTGCGGATACGTGCCGAGGAACGCGGCCAGCCGCTCCTTGTAGACCTTGGCGCGCCCGCCGTCGGCCTCGGGGCCGGCCATCCGCGCCCACAGGAGGGGGTACAGGTGCAGGGCCCATCCGATGTAGTAGTCGAAGTTGCGGCCGTCGCCGTCGGTGTACCAGCCGTCGCCGACGTACCAGTCCTCGATGCGGTCGAGCCCGCCGTCGATGTCGCTCTGGCTGTACGGGGCGCCGACGGAGGCGAGGAACTGCTCGGAGACGACCTGGAAGAGACGCCAGTTGTTGTCCCAGGTGCGGCCGCCGACGAAGCCGGAGAACCAGTCGACGACGCGCTCCTGGACCCGGGGGTCGAGCCGGTCCCAGATCCAGGGTCGGGTCTCGTGCAGCCCGATCGCGATCGACGCGGCCTCCACCATCTGCTGGGAGCAGTCGGTGAGTTCGGGCCAGGCCTCGGCGCCGTCACGCTCCGTGCCCGTTGTCAGACCCTCCGTGTACCTTTCGATGAGGTGGGAGATCACGGACGAGCCCGGCTCGTCCTGACCGCCCGCGCCCGCGATCCGGAAGGAGGCCAGCAGAAATGTCCGAGCGAACCCTTCGAGCCCGTCCGAGACGACGCCTGACCAGCTGGCCCGCCCCGGCAGCCGGTACTGGGCGAAGCCCGGAGTCGCGTACGGCAGCAGGGCGTCCAGCTGACGGTCGGTCAGGGCCTCCCAGTGAGCCCGGGTCCAGCCGGTCAGCGGGGAGCGGACACGGTCCGTGGGCGGCAGGGAGAAGTACGGGGCGGGCATGGCGGTTCGCTGGCTCCTTCGGCGGACGCGGACGGTGCGGTTCGTGCGGACGGTGGAGATCGGGCGGGAGCGCGGACGCGGGGTCAGCGCAGCCGGGCGGTGTGGGTGTGGCCGTGTGAGCCGCCCACGCGGACGGTGAGCACGGGCCGGCGGCCGGGGGTGACGGTCACGGTGTCGTCGGTGGCGACCACCTCGTCGACGGGGAAGGGGAGCCGGACGGTCAAGGTCGCCGCCGTGCGGCCCGGGTCGGCGACCGCGACGGTGACGCCGTCGTCGCGCCGCGACACCAGGACGGTGCCGGGTCCGTCGCAGGCGAGGCCGTCGATCGATCCCGCCGCCCAGAAGTGCGCCGCGAGCAGACCGAGCCGCGGCGAGGAGACGGCCTGGACCTCGGGGGAGTTGGCCAGGATCCGCACGGGTCGGGAGCGGGACCAGGCGAGCGTGGCCGCCTCGGTCGCACCGGGCAGCAGGACGTAGGAGTACGAAGCGGAGTCGGGGGAGGAACCGTGATCGAACCAGAGGGTGGCGTAGCGGCGGGTGACCGGGGTGGGGTCGCCGCCGGTGTCCGCACCGGAGTTGATGGAGCGCCAGGTGCCGGTGCGCTCCTCGCGCAGGGCGCGCAGGGGGCCGCCGGTGGGGAAGACGTAGCCGCCGACGCCCTCCAGGTGTGCCCAGCCCGCGTCGTCGAGCTCGGCCGACCAGCCCTGCTCCGTGGGCTGCCGGCGTTCGTCGACGGTGAGCGCGGGCAGCCCGTCGGCGTGCAGGTTCCTGTTCTCCACGATCGTCTCGATCGTGCGGCCGTCGCTCGCGGTGATGCCGGAGCCGAGCGCGACGACGGCGTTGTCCAGGAGGAACCACGCCTTCTTGGCCCGCAGCGTCGACCCGTCCGCGACGAGTTCCATGGCGGACGCGCCGTACCGTCCGTCGAGGACGGCCCCGCCCGCCACCGCGTTCTTCGGACGGAAGGTGCTGGTTCCGGGGACGGTTCCGAGGTCGGTGCGCGGCCGGGTGTCGACGGTCGTGCCCGGAAGGCGGTACGGGTCGACGGTCGGCCAGAAGGAGTCGCCGAAGGCGTCCAGGTCGTCGCCGTCGTAGATGTACGTCATGCCGTCGCCGGTGTACCAGCCGTGCAGGTTCTCCCCGTTGCCCGCCTCGTACGCGGCGATGCGCTTCGAGGACAGCGACAGGGCGCAGGCCCACGCCGGGCGCCGGTGCACGACCCGGTCCATGTCGGCCAGCAGGAAGTGCCCCGTCAGCCGGTCGGCCGGCGTCACCTGCGCGTCGTCGAGGAGCGCCTTGGCGCGGACCAGCGCGGGGATGCCGACCAGGCCGGTGTACGGCGTCTCACGATTGCGCAGGATCCAGCCCTTGGCCGCCGCCCGCCAGCGGTCCGCGTAGGACGCGGGCGCGCCCTCGGCGAGCTGGAGGATGTACGAGACGGTGACCGCGCCGTCCGTGTGGTCCCGGGCCCGGTCCCGCGAAACGGCGCGCCCGCGCACCGAGTCCATCATCAGCCCGTCGAAGAGGACGGGCATGAAGCTCCGGTCCACCGCCTCGTGGAGCACCTCGACCGACGGGTCGGTCACCGCCCAGTCGGAGCCGGCGAGCAGCGCGATCAGCTGGCCGGCGCCGCCGAGCAGCACACTGCCGTACGTGCCGGTGTACGCCACGTACGTGTGCTGCACGAAGGAGCCGTCACGGTAGAAGCCGTCGCCCGAGGTGACGTACGTGAAGAGGCTGTTCTTCCCGCTGTCCCGGACATCGGACAGGGCGTCGCGGGCCTTGACGAGCACGGCCGGGTCGCGGGCGAGCAGGCCGCGCAGGGCGACGATGACGGCCTTGTCCGCGCGGTTGGCGCCGGTCTCGGCCAGGCTCGGGGAATTGGTGCGCCGGTCCGCGTCGGGGACGAACCTGGCGACGGTCCTCAGGTACGCGTCCAGGTCAGCGGCCGGGAGCTGCGCGCGCAGCAGCACGCACGTGTCCATGAGCGCGCGGGGCGCGCCGATCTCCCAGAACCACCAGTTGCCGGACTCGCCGCGCGCCGGGTTGTACCCGACGGTGTTGAGGAAACGCAGCGCGTCGAGCAGACCGTCGCGCACGGCCGCGTCCCCGGCGAGCGAGGTGCCGGGGGTGGCCCAGGCGGTCGCGATCGTGCGCAGCCGCGTGTAGCTCTGGCCGAACATGCCGGGGTCGGAGGCGGGGGACAGGTCGGTCCACAGCGCCTTGCGGCCCGCCGACGTGTCGATGCCGCGCCACCAGCCCCCGGCCTGGGTGTCCAAGGTGGTCAGGGCGGCCTCGAAGTCCGGGTCGGCCGGGTCGAAGGCGCCGCCGGTCAGCTGGCGCGCGGCCCGGGCGAGCAGCGGCTCGTACGGATCGTCGGCGGACGTCGCGGCGGTGGCGGAGCCGGTCGCGAACGGGACGAGGGCCCCGGCCGCGCCCGCTCCGGCGAGCGCGAGGGTCTGGCGTCTGCTCAGTTCCATGGTCGGTCGTCGTCCTCCGGGTCAGTCGGTCAGCGTCGCCGGGTCGACCGACGGCTTCGGCAGGTTCAGGGCGGCCAGTTCGGCGCGGCCCTGGGCGTCGATGGGGAAGGCCCAGGTGGTGAGGAAGAAGTCGGTCAGGTCGCGCTCGGCGACCCGGCTCGCGTAGGTGGCGAGTGCGCGGTACCGCTTGGCCGTCTCGGTGTAGTCCGACTGCGGGTTCTCCTCGCGGACCAGCTTGTGCAGCCGCGGCCAGAAGTCGTCGCCGAACGCGAGCTCCAGCTGTCGCAGCGGCACGAGCTTCTCGTAGGAGGTGAAGGACTTCTCGTACGTGAGCCCGTCGGTGCCGAACTTGGCCTGGGCCGACTGGAAGTAGGTGAGCCCCGTCTTCGGGTCGACGGTCAGCAGGTTCGAGCGCTGGCCGAGGGCGCGCTGCACGGCCAGCGAGTAGATGTTGACGGTGACCTCGGTGAGGCCGGTCGGCTTGTACGCCATCTGCTGGTGGAGGTGCCCGAGTTCGTGGTACAGCCCCCAGCCGCGGGTGAGGAGGCCCTGCACGGTGGTGGCCCGGTCGAGGTAGACGCGGGGGAAGCCGTTGTAGCCGTGGGTCGCGTAGGCGCCGACGCCGGACGGCACCTTGGAGACCTCGGTGAAGTGGTAGGCGCCGGCCTTGGGCCGGTGCACCGGCCTGGAGCTGTCGAGACCGCTGACGGCCGCCTCGGCGTCGATGATCTGCTCGAGGAGGCGCAGCAGCGCCGCGTGGTCCTCGCCCCGGTACAGCAGGGCGCCGTCCCGGGTGAGGGTCACGATGGAGCGCGGCCCGTGCAGCTCGACGACCGGCACGTCCGTACAGGTGTCCAACTGGCGCTGGTAGTCGGCCTCTTCGGTGCCGCCCAGGGTGAAGACGGGCATCGGCACGGAGCCGTCCTTGAGCTTGACGGCGGCGCGCTCGCCCCGCCCTTCGAGGGTGAAGTAGACGGGGCCGCCGTGCGGGTCGGTCACGGTGTTCGAGCCCGGCTTGAGCGGATAGCGGCGCGGCTCGGTGACGGTGCCGTAGTAGTCCCACTGCCCGACCCACAGCGTGGGCACGACCTCGTCGTACGGGAGCACGTCGAGGCGGAGCGCGGTGGCCGCGGGCAGATAGCGGCCGGTCGTCTGGAACTCGGAGCCGCGCAGCGCCTGGGCGAGCCGGAGCCGCTCGGCCTCGGCGGACGGGCGGGCGACGAGCTCCACGGTGGGTCCGTCGGCGGCCCGGGCGAGGCCCGCGGCCGGGCCGCCGACGGCGAGTGCGGCGCCGCCGGCGGCGACGGAGGCGAGGACGGTACGGCGGGACGGGGATGCGGGGGTGCGCATGAGGTGTCGTCTCCTTGAGGTGATCCGTACGGTGCTGGGGCGGGTGCGGCACGCGGTGACGTCAGTCGGTCAGCGTGCTCGGGTCCGTGTCGGGCCGGGGCAGGCGCAGGGCGGCGATCTCGGCGCGGCCCCGCGCGTCGACGGGCATCGCCCAGGTGCCGGCGAGGAAGTCGGTGAGGTCGCGGCCCGCGGTGTGGGAGGCGTAGGTGGCGAGGGCGCGGTACTGGCGGGCCTCGACCTCCGGCGGGTGGTCGTAGTCCTCGACCGGCGCGTCGTGCTGGTGCTCGGTGCGGACCAGCCGGTGCAGCCGGGGCCAGAAGTCGTCGCCGAAGGCGAGCTCCAGCTGCCGCAGCGGGACGAGCTTCTCGTAGGGGCCGAGATCGTCGACGTAGGAGAGGCCGGGCGTGCCGAGCTTGGCGCGGGCGGACTGGAACCAGTCGAGTCCGGTCTTCGGGTCGACCGTGAGGAGGTTGGAGGGGCGGCCGAGGGTGCGCTGCGCGGCGAGCGAGTAGACGTTGACGGTGACCTCGGTGAGGGTGCCCGCCTGGTACGCGGCCTGCTGGTTGAGGTGGCCCAGCTCGTGGTAGAGGCCCCAGCCGCGCGTGGTGAGGTTGGTGACGCTGCACAGGCGGTCCAGGTACGCGCGCGGGAAGCCGTTGTGGCCGTGCCAGGCGTAGGCGGTGACTCCCTTGGGGACGACGCTGACCTCGGTGAAGTGGTAGCGGCCGGCCTTGGGGCGGTCCAGCGGGCGGCCGCTGTCGAGGCCGCTGATCCGGTCGTGCGAGTCGATGACGGTGTCGAACAGCGACATCAGCGCGGCGTGGTCCTGGTCCCGGTACAGCAGTGCGCCTTCACGGGTGAGTGTCAGGATCGCGCGGTCGGTGACGAGTTCCACCCATGGCACGGTAACGGCGTCGAGCTGCCGCTGGAATTCGGCTTCAGAAGTGCGGCCGAGGGTGAAGACGGCCATGCGCGTGGTGCCGGAGACGAAGGTGACGGCGGCGCGCTGACCGTGCCCGGCGCAGCTGAGGTAGACGGGGCCGCCGTGCGGGTCGCTGATCCGGTTCGGGCCCGGCCGCAGCGGATAGGCGCGGGGCGCCTTGAGCGCGGGGACCGTGTTGTAGTCGTCGAAGGTGCCGATGTGCAGCACGGGCAGCGTGCCTTCGGCGGACCGCACGTGGACGGTGACGGTCTCACCGGCCGCGGCGTGGCGCCCGGTGGGGACGAACTCACTGGCGCGCAGCGACCGGGCGAGCCGCATCCGTTCCGTCTCGGCGTCGGGGAAGGCCTTGAGGAGCAGGGTGTCGCCGCTCCGGTTCCAGCGCTCCGTGCCGGCCCCGGCGATCGCGGGACCGACCGTGGAGCCGGCCGCGCTTTCGGCCGGGGCCGCGGCGCTCGCGCTGCCGGCGCCGAGCGCGAGGGCCGCGCCGCCCCCGGCCAGCGCGGCGAGTATCGAACGACGGCCGAAGCCGAGCGGCGATACGGAGGCGTGGGAGGCGGAGGAGGCGTTGGCGGGGGAGACGGGCATGTGCGGGACCGCGACAGGCTTGTGGGCAGGGCGCATCCAGGGACTCCCGTGAGAAGGGGCGAAGTCGGTGCGAGGAGCGGGACGTGCGGTGGGGCTGCGCGTCAGCATGTAAGCGTTTGCTATCCAGCCGCAAGAGGGTCCGCCGAGTTTCTGTTCGTTACTACGCGGACCGGCCCGAATCCGAGCAGGATAAAGCATGCCTGCCGGAGTTCGGGGTGCCGCTCAGCCCCGGCGCGGCGCGCGGGCCACCGAGTCCCGCACCACGATGTGCGTGCCGAGGCGCAGCGTGCCGGTCGTCGGGGCCCGCCAGTCGTCCTCGTCGTCACCGCCTATGGCCACCCGCACCGCCTGCCGGCCCATCTCCTCCAGCGGGATCCGGACCGTGGTGAGGCGCGGCCGCAGTTCCTGGGCGACGGGCACGTCGTCGTAGCCGACCAGCGAGATGTCCTGCGGGACGCGCACGCCGGCCTCCTCCAGGGCCTGTGCCGCGCCCGCCGCGACGTTGTCGTTGGCGCCGAACACGGCGGTGAACGCGGGGCCGTCCCGCAGCAGTTCGACCATCCTGCGATAGCCGAAGGTGCGGCTGAAGGGTCCGGGGTGTTCGAGCTGCGGGTCGCGGGGCAGACCGCGCAGCTCCAGGGCGCGCCGGTGCCCGACGAGCCGGTCGTGGGCCGTCGACAGGCCGGGCGGACCGCCGAGGTAGAGGATCCGCTCGTGCCCCTGGGTGATCAGGTGGTCGGTGAGGGCGAAGGCGCCGCCCTCGTTGTCGTACTCGACGCCGACGGTCGGCACGTCGTCACCGAGCGAGGGCCGCCCGCACAGCACCAGCTTGGAGCCGCCCGCGTCCAGCTCCCGGGCGCGCCGGGCCAGTTCGGCCTTGTAGGCGCGGTCGTCGACACTGCCGCCGACCAGCACCACCGCGTCCGCGCGCCGCTCGTGCATCAGCTCGATGAAGGCGAGCTCGCGCTGCGGATCGCCCTGGTGGCAGCAGATCAGGCAGAGCCGGCCGCCCTCGCTGGCCTCGCGCTCGACGCCGCGCGCGATGTACGCGTAGAACGGGTCGACGAGTTCGCTGACGATGATGCCGACGGTGCGGTTGGAGGCGCCGGCCAGGGCGCGGGCGTGGGCGTTGACCACGTAGCCGAGCTCGCGCATGGCGGACTCGACGCGTTCGCGGGTCGCGGCCGCCACCGGATAGTTGCGGTTCATCACGCGGGAGACGGTCGCCGTGGAGACGCCCGCGAGCCTGGCCACGTCCACGACGGTGGCGCGGCGCTGCGCGCCTCCGCCGGCGCCGCCCGCTGTGGTTCCCTGCCGGGACATCCGCCCCACCCCCTGCCGCTCGTGCCCGTCCGCGTGGTTCACCCGCTCCGGCCGGTCGCCCTGTGCCCGTCCGGCCGGTCCCGAGCCTATGACGTGCGGCCCCGTCCCGTTCACGCGATGTGCTCCAGGTCCTCCAGAAGAACGGGATGGTTCAGCGGCACACCGCGCGCGTAGCGGGCCAGCTCGTCCACGGCGAGGGCACCGAGCCGGGCCACCTCGTTGCCCTGGGCGCCCGCCATGTGCGGGGTGATGAAGACGTTGGGCAGGTCCCAGAGCGGGTGTCCGGGCGGCAGCGGCTCGGGGTCGGTGACGTCGAGGACGGCGTCGATCCGGCCGTCGACCAGGTGCGGGACCAGCGCCTCGGTGTCGACGAGCGGGCCGCGCGCGGTGTTCACGAGCAGCGCACCCGGGCGCAGCAGGCCGAGGCGCCGGGCGTCCAGCAGATGCCGGGTCTCGGCGGTGGCGGGCGCGTGCAGGGTCACCACGTCGCTGGTCGCGACGAGGGTGTCCAGGTCGGTGCGGGTCGCGCCGAGCAGCTCGGCCTCGGCGTCGCCGACGTACGGGTCGTACAGGAGCACCTCGGCGTCGAGGGAGCGCAGCAGTTGCACGACGCGGCGGCCGGTGTGCGACGCGCCGACCACGCCGACGGTGATGCCGTGCGTGCCGAGCCAGGCGTGGCGGTGCAGATCGGCTTCGGTGCGGTGGGTGCGCCGGGTGCGGAAGAGCTGGGAGAGGGGGAAGGCGCGCTTGGCGCCGAGGATGATCGCGGCGAGCGTGAACTCCGCGACGGGCACCGCGTTGGCCGCGGCGGCCGAGGACACGGCGATGCCGCGGACGTAGGCGTCGCGGCTCAGGAACGTCTTCACGGTGCCGGCCGCGTGGATCACCGCGCGCAGCCGGGGTGCCCGGTCGAGCACCTGCGTGTCGATGGGCGGGCAGCCCCACCCGGTGAGCAGCACCTCGCACTCGGCCAGCGCGGCCCGCGCCTCGGGACCGGTGAACTCCCGGACCGCGCCAGGCGGCCGGATGTCCGCGGTCTCCTCCAGCCGGGCCCGCACCGCGGGCGGGAAGACGTCGTCGACGACGGACGCGTCCATCGCGAGAACCGTACGGGGCCGCCGCGGGGGCGGTGTGGCGTCGGCGGCACCGGCCGTGACCGGCACCTCGTCAGTGGTACGCACCCTGCCTCCGGACAGTAAACGTGTTCTATGACGGGACGGAACGCTAAGGAGGTCGCGGCGTGACCGTCAAGGTCACCGGGGCCGTCAGTGGCGGCGGACTGTCCGATTCATGCGGTAAATGGCGGGCTTTGAGGGGCTCCAGGGTGGGCCGGAGGTAGGAGGAACCGGCGAGCGGATTGCTCCGATCTATTGACGAGGGGGTTAACCGCTTACTAACTTGCCGCCGCAGAAACGCAGTTCCTGCGCCACCCGGCCGAACAGGACCGCCTCATGACTGCTCCCGCGCCACCCGTGGCCGCACCCCGCACACCTCGTGCACCACGTACAGCCCCCGCACCTCGTAAGTCCCTGTGGCAGCGCCTCAAGCGCGACAAGGTGATGCTGCTGCTGTGCCTGCCGGGGTTCCTGTACTTCGTGGTCTTCCACTACGTGCCGCTGCTCGGCTACATGGTGGCGTTCCAGGACTACCAGCCCTATCTGGGCTACATGCACAGCGCCTGGACCGGCTTCACCAACTTCACGACGGCCTTCGCCGACCCGGACTTCTGGTCGGCCACCGGCAACACGCTGAAGATCGCGCTCGTCCAGCTGGTCCTGTTCTTCCCCGTGCCGATCGGCCTCGCCCTGCTGCTCAACAGCATCGTCAGCGACAAGCTGCGCCGCTTCGTGCAGAGCGTCGTCTACCTGCCGCACTTCATCGGCTGGGTCATCATCGTCTCGATCTTCCAGCAGATCCTGGGCGGCGCGGGCGTCGTCCCCGACCTGCTGGAATCGCTCGGCCTGCCGCGCTACGACATGACGACCGACCCGAACGCCTTCCCCTGGCTGCTCGCCCTCCAGGTCATGTGGAAGGACGCCGGCTGGGGCACCATCATCATCCTCGCCGCGCTCCTGTCCATCGACCGCGGCCTGTACGAGGCGGCGGCCATGGACGGCGCCGGCCGGTGGAGCCGCTTCTGGCACGTCACCCTGCCCGGCCTGTCCCCGGTCCTGGTCCTGCTGCTCATCCTCAACCTCGGCAACATCCTCACCGTCGGCTTCGAGCAGATCCTGCTCCAGCGCGACGCCGTGGGACCGGGCGCCGGTGAAGTCCTCGACACGTACGTCTACTTCCACGGCATCAAGGACAACCAGTGGGGCACCTCGGCCGCCGTCGGCCTCGTCAAGGCCGTGATCGGCACGGTGCTCGTCATCGGCGCCAACAAGTTCGCCCACCGGCTCGGCCACGAAGGGGTGTACCGCGGTGCTGACCGTTGACACGTCCGCAGTGAAGTCGCGGCGCCGCCCGCGCCCGGCGCACACCACGGCCGGCAGCGGGGAACTGCGCCCCTCAGGCATCCGGCCCCCGTGGATGGAGCGGCCCACCCGGCTCGGCCTCTTCCTCAAGGGCCTCGCCCTCGTGCTGGTCGTCGCCCTCGTCGCGTACCCGCTGCTCGGCGTGATCGGCACGAGCTTCGCCTCGCAGAGCGACATCGTCCGTTCCAACGGTCTGGTCCTGTGGCCGGACCACCCGAGCCTCGACGCCTACCGCACCGCGTTCACCGGCGGCCGCGTGACCCGCGCCCTGCTCGTGAGCATCGGCGTCACCCTCACCGGCACCGTCTGCAGCCTCCTCGCCACCATCGGCATGGCGTACGGACTGTCGCGGCGCGGCATCGTCGGCGGCCGCTTCATCCTCATGACCGCCCTGTTCACCATGCTGTTCAACGCGGGCGTCATCCCCAACTTCCTGCTGGTCAAGGAGCTCGGCCTCTACAACACCTTCGCGGCGCTCGTGCTCCCCACCATGGTCAGCGCGTTCAACCTCGTCGTGATGCGGGCCTTCTTCATGAACCTGCCCGAAGAGCTCTACGACGCCGCGAAGGTCGACGGCGCCGGCGACTTCCGCACCCTGATCCGGGTCGTCCTGCCCCTGTCCAAGGCGGTCATCGCCGTCGTCGGACTCTTCTACGCCGTCGCGTACTGGAACGCGTACTTCAACGCGCTGCTCTACCTCGGCGACAACGACAAATGGCCGCTGCCCATGGTGCTGCGCACCTTCATCCTCCAGGGCCAGAACCTCGACACCGCGGCCGCCGGCGAGGCCATCGCCCCGCAGCAGGCCGTGCAGATGGCCGTCCTCGTCATCGCCGTCGTGCCGATCCTCCTCGTCTACCCCTTCCTCCAGCGGTTCTTCACCAAGGGCGTCCTCACCGGCGCCGTCAAGGGCTGACCCGCACCCGTCGCCACCACGGCTCCGCACCCCCCAAACGTCCCCGTGTCCCCTCGTGCTGAGGAGTCCTCCGATGTCCGGCACCACACCCGTCAACCGCCGCACCGTGCTCCGCTGGGGTGCTGGCGCCGGTCTCGCCGTCGCCGCGGCGCCCCTGATCGCCGCGTGCGGCGACGGCGGCACCGCCGCCAAGGCCGAGGCCAAGAGCGCCAGACTGCTGCCGACCACCGCCGTACGCAACGTCGGCGCCCGCCCCGACCTGCCCGGCACCGCCGCCGGCGTCCCGAGCGCCTACCTCACGTACCCGGCGAACCCGATCCGCGCCACGAAGGGCACCCCCCTCAAGGGCGCGAAGACGATCACCGCGGTCACCGAGACCTTCGCCCCGCTGCCCCCGGAGCGCGGCAAGAACGCCGCCTGGCGCGAGATCGAGAAACTGCTCGGCGCGAAGGTCGACTTCACGGCCGTCCCCGCCGACGACTACCCGGCCAAGTTCTCCACGATGGTCGCCGGCGACCAGCTGCCCGACGTCTTCATGTACCCGGAGACCGGCGGCGTCGACAACAAGGCCGCGTTCCTCCAGGCCAAGTGCGTCGACCTCGGACCGCACCTGTCCGGCGACAAGGTCAAGGACTACCCGAACCTGGCGGCGATCCCGGAGTACGCGTGGCAGGGGGCGATCTTCGGCGGGAAGCTGTACGGGATTCCGCTGACCCGGAACGGCACGGCCGGGGCGGGCTTCTACCGCGCGGACCTCTTCGCGCAGGCGGGCGTGTCCAGTCTCGACGAGATCGACAGCGTCGAGCGGCTCGTCGACCTCGCCAAGGAGCTCACCGACGAGAAGAAGGACCGGTACTTCTTCATCAGCGGCGCCGGCACGCTCCTCGCCCAGTCGTTGGGCGCCCAGTCGTCCTGGAAGCACGACACCAAGACCGGCAAGTGGACCTACCAGCTGGAGGACGACAAGTACCGCCACTCCGTCGAGATCGCGGCGAAGCTCTACAAGGACGGCTGTTACTACCCGGGCACCGTCCAGATGTCCGGCGCCCAGAAGGCGCAGTACACGGACCTGTTCAAGAACGGCAAGGGCGCCTACGTCTCGGACGGGATGCCGGCCTACCTGACTCCCGGCACCGGATACGTCGACACGATGGCCGCCATCGACAAGTCCTTCGACGTGCGCCCCATGGTCCCGGTCGGCGGGGACGCGGTCGTCTGGACCAACAACACCGCCCTGTCCTACTGCTTCATCACGAAGGCGGACGACAAGAGGGTCAAGGAGATCCTGCGCCTCGCCGACTTCGCGGCCTCGCCCTTCGGATCGGTCGAGTACACGCTCATCAAGTACGGCGTCGAGGGCGTCGACCACAAGCGAGACAAGGACGGCACCCCCGTCCTCACGAAGCAGGGCACGCAGGACACCACCGTCCCGTGGGGCTTCCTGGGCTCCGCGACGCCCGCCTTCTTCAGCGCCACGAGCTCCGACGCCACCCGTCACGTCCACGAGGCGTACACCAAGCTCATCCCGCTGCTGATCGACGAACCCACCCTCGCGTACACGTCGCCCACCTGGGACTCCAAGGGCCTCGGCAGCCTCAACACCATCCACAGCGACGGCATCAAGGACATCGTCACCGGCCGCAAGCCCATGTCCTCCTACGACGCCGTCGTCAAGAAGTGGCGCAACGCCGGCGGCGACCAGTGCCGCGCCGAGTTCGAGCAGGCCTCGCAGAAGGGCAAGAAGTGACCACCAGCCGACCCACCACCCGACGCACCCTCCTCAAGGGCGCCGGCGTCGCCGCGCTCGCCGTCCCGCTGATCGCCGCGCCCGCGTGGGCGACCGGCTTCGACCCGAAGCCCGGCTCCGACGGCGTCGGCGACCCCCTGTTCCCGACCCTGGGCAACGGCGGCTACGAGGTCGTCCACTACGACCTCACCTTCGACTTCACGCCGGTCACCTACGACTTCACCGGCGTCGTGAAGATGAACGCGCGCGCCACCCAGGACCTCTCCGCGTTCAACCTCGACACCGACGGCCACACCATCGAGTCCGTCACCGTGAACGGCCGCCCCGCCCAACACGCCCTCTCCCTCGGCAAGTCCGGGCAGGAGCTGACCGTCACCCCGGCCGCCCCGCTGCACAAGGACACCCCGTTCACCGTCACCGTCGCCTACCGCGGCAACGGAAAGGCACCCCGGGCCGGCCTGACCGGCTGGCGGTTCGGCAGCGACGGTGGCTTCGCGTCCGCCGTGCAGTCCTCCCGCGCCGACACCTTCATGCCCTGCAACGACACCCCGTCCGACAAGGCCACCTGGACCTTCCACCTCTCCGCGCCCGAAGGCTTCGTCGCCGCCGCCAACGGGGAGCTGACCGGCAAGGACAAGCGCGCCGACGGCTCCACCGTCTGGCACTTCGCCCTGCGCGAGCGCATGCCCACCGAGCTGCTCGGCATCGCCGTCGTCAAGGGCACCTACCTGTACGGCACTTCGCACACCGGACTGCCCCTGCGCCACGTCGTCCCGCAGGGCCAGGAGGACAAGTACGGCCCGATCGTGGCCCGCACCCCGGACCATCTGGCCTGGCTGGAGGCCAAGTTCGGGCGCTACCCCTTCTCCGTCTACGGCCTGCACATCTACGACGGATACTCCGACGCCCTCGAGAACTCGACGCTCACCCTCATGGGCACCAGCTGGTTCAAGCTCAACGCCGACGGCAACCCCACCTACGAGAACACGATGGTGCACGAGCTGACCCACCAGTGGTTCGGCGACAGCGTCACCCCGAACGACTGGCAGCAGGCCTGGCTCAACGAAGGGCCCGCCGTCTACTACGCCGCCCTGTACAGCGAGGAACGCGGCTGGTCCGTCATGGCCGACAAGATGAAGGCCACCTACGCCAAGCTCGACGCGATCCGCGCGAGCGACGGACCGCCCGGCCTGCCCAAGGCCCTCGGCGGCACGAACATCTACGACGGCGGCGCCCTCGTCCTCTACGCACTCCGACAGCACGTCGGGCAGCGGAAGTTCGACCTGATCATGGGCCAGTGGCCGCGCCGCTTCAAGGACCGCACCGTCACCAGCGAGGACTTCGTCAAGCACGCCGTCGAGATGACCGGCGACCGCTCCGTCGACGCGTTTTTGCGGGACTGGCTGTTCGGCGCGAAGAACCCGCCGATGCCCGGACACCCCGACTGGACGACCGCCGCGTGAGGCGGTCCGCGCACCCACCCCTGAGGAAAGGTCACCGCATGAGAGCCCGCACCGGCGCGGCCGCGTTCCTGGCCACCGCCGCCCTCGCCCTGGCACCGCTGCCCGCCGCTCACGCAGACCCGGCGCCCCTGACCCTGCACGCCGCACCGCGGGGCTCCGGCACCGACTGCACCGTAGGGCACCCCTGCTCGGTGGAGGGCGCCCGCGACGTCGCCCGCACGATCGACGACCGGTCCGTGCGTGTCGAACTCGCCGACGGCACCTATGAGTTGAGCAAGCCCCTCAAGCTCGGCAAGGAGGACTCCGGGGTCACCTGGGGCGCCGCGCAGGACGCCGACCCCGTGCTCTCCGGCGGCCGCGCCCTCACCGGCTGGACCGTGAACCCCGACGGCACCTGGACCACGAAGGTGCCCGAGGGCATCACCCCGCGCCAGCTGTTCGTCGACGGCGAGCGTGCCGTACGCGCCCGCGGCGAGTCCTGTGCCGCCTCCGTGTGCGACGCCACCAAGACCGGCATGACCGGCGCCGAGAAGACCGGCATCGCCCGGTGGGCCCGGCCCACCGACGCCGAGGCCGTCATCAGCGTCCGCTGGCGCAACTACCACTGCCGCATCACCTCCGTCACCGGCGACGTCATGACCTTCGCCCAGCCCTGCTGGACCAACTCGGCCTCCGGGACCGACCGCACCGGACCCGCCTGGGACTCCACGACCGTGGACTCGTCCCGCTACAGCAAGGTCGCCTTCTTCGAGAACGCCCGCGAACTCCTCGACGAGCCCGGCGAGTTCGTGTGGGACTCCGCAGAGCGCACCGTCACCTACCTGCCCCGCCAGGGCGAGGACCCGCGCCGCTCCCGCGCCGTCACCCCGGTCACCGAGGGCCTTCTCGTCCTCGACGGCGCCCACGACGTCCACCTCTCCGGACTCGGCTTCGCCTACTCCGCGTACCAGCAGCCGAACACCGACGAGGGCTACGCCGGCATGCAGGCCGGACTGACCCTGACCGGCGCCACCGGCCCCGTCGACCACGCGGGCCGCTTCTACACCAAGCCCGCCGCCGCCCTCACCGTCCGCGGCGGCCGCGACGTCACCGTGGAAGGCAACACGTTCAGCAGGCTCGGCGGCGCCGGCGTCGTCTTCGAACAGGGCACCCAGGACTCCGCCCTCGCCCGCAACCGCTTCACCGACCTGTCCTCCGGAGCCGCCTACATCGGCGACACCGAACCCATGCCCACCGCCGAACTCGCCGGCGCCCGCAACACGATTGAGCGCAACACCATCCGCCGCACCGGCGTCGAGTACACCGACTCCGTCGGCATCTGGGCCGGCTACGAGGCCGAGACGGTCATCGACCACAACACCCTCGAAGAGCTGCCCTACTCCGGCATCTCCGTCGGCTGGGGCTGGAACCAGCCCGAGGCCCAGACCTCCGTCCTGCGCGACAACCGCATCACGGACAACCGGATCACCGACGTCATGCTCGTCCGCCACGACCAGCACGACGGCGCCGCCATCTACACCCAGGGCGCCCAGCCCGGCACCGTGATCTCCGGCAACTACATCGACCGCAGCGCCTACGGCAACACCGAGCGCGACGGCAACGGCGTCTACCTCGACGAACAGTCCAGCCACATCGCCGTCACCGGCAACGTCATCACCCGCGTCGGCTACAAGTGGGTCTCCAACTGGGCCGGCTACGGCATCGACAACCACGCCACCGGCAACTGGACCGACACCGCGGCCCCGGCCCTGTCCGGGCGGGGCTCCACCATGACCGACAACTTCACCGGCCTCGACCGGCTGCCCGCCGAGGCCGTCAAGGTCGCCGAGGCCGCCGGCGCCGACGGCCGCGGCAAGGTCCGGCAGCTGCGGCCCGACCTCGCCCGCGAGGGCACCGCCACCCAGTCCTCCACCGACGGCACCGCCACCGCCGACAAGGCCACCGACGGCGACACCACGACCGACACCCGCACCCTCTCCGAGGCCGGCGCCTGGTGGCAGGTCGACCTCGGCTCCGCGCAGCATGTCGGACAGGTCGAGGTCTGGAACAACAGCTCCATGACCACCGCCGACTTCGACGTCCAGCTCGCCTCCTCGGCCGACTTCTCCGACGCCACCACCGTCCACGTCACCGGCAAGGCCCTGCGCCCCACCGTCCTCGACACGGACACCGAGGCCCGCTACGTCCGCGTCCGCCTCACCGGCACCGGCCGCGTCGCCCTCTCCCACGTCCTCGTCCACCCCTGACACGACAGCACCGCAAGGGGCGTCGCGGACCGGTCGGCGGGTCCGCGACGCCCCGTGCTTCCATGCTCCTTACGCCGACCGCACCAACACCCCGTACAGGAAAGGCGGTTACGCCATGACCGACGCCCCCTCCGACCTGCGCCTCGGCGTCCTCGGCTACGGACTGCGCGGCTCGATCGCGCGCACCGCGCACCGGCCCGGCGCCGGCTCCCGGGTCACCGCGCTCGCCGACCACGACGCCGCCGCGCGGACGGAGGCGGCGCTCGCCTTCCCCGGCGCACTCGTCTCCAGCGACCACAAGAAGGTCGTCGAGGACCCCGACGTCGACGCGATCCTCGTCCTCACCCCCGACCACACCCACGCCGACGTCGCCCGCGAGGCTTTGGAGGCCGGCAAGCCCGTCTTCGTCGAGAAGCCCCTCGACATCAGCGTCGAACGCTGCGACGAGCTCCTGCGCACCGCCCACGCGACCGGCTCCCGCCTCTACGTCGGCCACAACATGCGCCACATGCCCGTCGTCCGCCTGATGCGCGACATCATCGCCCGCGGCGAGATCGGCGAGGTCAAGACCGTCTGGGTGCGCCACTTCGTCGGCTACGGCGGCGACTGGTACTTCAAGGACTGGCACGCCGAGCGGCAGTACACGACCGGCCTGCTGCTCCAGAAGGCCGCCCACGACATCGACGTCCTGCACTGGCTCGCCGGCGGCTACACCCGCCAGGTACAGGCCCTCGGCGACCTCATGGTCTACGGCGACAACCCGCACCGCCGCGCACCCGGCGAGCCCAAGCACGACGACTGGTACACCAAGGACGGCCACTGGCCGCCCGCCACCCAGCGCGGCCTCAACCCCGTCATCGACGTCGAGGACGTCTCCCTCGTCAACATGCGCCTCGACAACGGCGTCCTCGCCTCCTACCAGCAGTGCCACTTCACCCCCGACTACTGGCGCAACTACACCGTCATCGGCGACGCGGGACGCCTGGAGAACTTCGGCGACGGCCCCGGGGGAGTGGTCAAGGTCTGGAACAGCCGCCGCTCCACCTACCGCGACGAGCCCGACGCCGCCCACCCGGTCCCGGACGCCGAGGACAACGCCGGACACGGCGGCGCCGACCCGCTCCTCATCGACGAGTTCCTCCGCTTCGTCCGGGACGGCGGCACCACCGACACCTCGCCCGTCGCCGCCCGCATGGCCGTCGCCGCGGGCGTCCGCGCCACCGAGTCCCTCCGCGCCGGCGGCACTCCCCGCGAGGTCCCGCCACTCGACCCCGAGCTCGTCGCCTACTTCGAGGGCGGCCAGAACCGGTAGTGCGAGCGCCCGTCAGCGCAGCACGCGATAGGTCACGTGCGTGACCAGGCTCGCCGCCCGCGCCGACACCTGTTCCAGACGCAGCGCCGGCACCCCCTCGAACAGGCGGGTGCCGGCGCAGAGCGTCAGCGGCGCGATGTGCAGCCGCAGCTCGTCGATCAGCCCGGCGGCCAGGTACTGGTTGAGCGTGGTCGCGCCGCCGAGGACGGACACCTCCCCGGCGCCCGCGGCGGCCCGGGCCCGGTCCAGCGCCGCGACGATGCCGTCCGTGACGAAGTGGTACGTCGTGCCGCCCGCCATGGGCTGCGGCTCACGTGCGTGATGCGTCAGCACGAAGACCGGGGCGTGGAACGGGGGATCATCGCCCCACCAGCCGTTCCACGGACGGTCCCAAGCGCCCCGGACCGGGCCGAACATGTTGCGCCCCATCACGAACGCGTCCGCCGCCGTCATCTGTTCGACCTCGGCGCGGTTCTCGTCCGGAGTCTCGAACATCCATGCGTGCAGCCCCGCGCCCGTGCCGTCACCGCCGTCGTCGCCGAACGGCCGCTCCTCCGTCTGGTGGAGCCCCGCCGAGTAGCCGTCGACGGAGACCGTGACGGCGCCGGTCACCTTGCCCGCTCGCTCGGTCATGCCCCCATCGTGCCGCGCGTCGGCCCGCGGCGCCGCCCGGACCCGCGAGAGACCGGCCGACGCGGGACCGGTCCTGCAGGAAACGGGACCGGGCCTGTAGGAAAGCTTCGGCGCCGCTTAAGAAATCCTCGATGGACCTGAGCCGCCGTGGTACGGAAGAGTCCGGGGCGGCGGCCTGCCGGCCGCCACCTCCACTCACTCTTCCCCGTGTGCGGGCCGCTGCGTGCTGCCCGCGTGCGCGACGACAGGAGCCGTACCGATGAAGGCGCTGGTCAAGGAGAAGGCCGAACCGGGACTCTGGCTGACCGACGTGCCCGAGCCCTCCATCGGCCCCGGCGACGTCCTGATCAAGGTGCTGCGCACCGGCATCTGCGGCACCGACCTGCACATCCGCAGCTGGGACGGCTGGGCCCAGTCGACCATCCAGGCCCCGCTCGTCCTCGGCCACGAGTTCGTGGGCGAGGTCGTCGAGACCGGCCGCGACGTCAGCGACATCAACGTTGGCGACCGCGTCAGCGGCGAGGGCCACCTCGTCTGCGGCAAGTGCCGCAACTGTCTCGCCGGCCGCCGCCACCTCTGCCGCGCCACCGTCGGTCTCGGCGTCGGCCGCGACGGCGCCTTCGCCGAGTACGTCGCCCTGCCCGCCTCCAACGTGTGGGTGCACCGCGTCCCCGTCGACCTCGACGTCGCCGCGATCTTCGACCCGTTCGGCAACGCCGTGCACACCGCCCTGTCCTTCCCGCTCGTCGGCGAGGACGTCCTGATCACCGGCGCCGGCCCGATCGGCCTGATGGCCGCAGCCGTCGCCAAGCACGCCGGCGCCCGCAACGTCGTCGTCACCGACGTCAGCGAGGAGCGTCTGGAGCTCGCCCGCAAGGTCGGCGTCAGCCTGGCCCTGAACGTGGCGCAGTCCTCCATCGCCGACGGCCAGCGCGAGCTCGGCCTGCGCGAGGGCTTCGACATCGGCCTGGAGATGTCCGGCAACCCGCACGCGATGCGCGACATGCTCGCCAACATGACCCACGGCGGCAAGATCGCCATGCTGGGCCTGCCCGCGCAGGAGTTCGCCGTCGACTGGGCCCGGATCGTCACCTCGATGATCACCATCAAGGGCATCTACGGCCGCGAGATGTTCGAGACCTGGTACGCGATGTCGGTCCTCCTGGAGGCCGGCCTCGACCTCGCCCCCGTGATCACCGGCCGCTACGCGTACACCGACTTCGACGCGGCGTTCGAGGACGCGGCCAGCGGCAAGGGCGGCAAGGTCATCCTGGACTGGAGCGCCGCCTGAGCCCCTCCGCTCGAGGCTCGGTTCGCCTCCCCCGGCCCCCGCGTCCCTGAACTCCTCACCCCTCTAAGGACTTCTCGCATGTTCGACAACGTACGCGCCGACCTCCAGACCACCCTCGACGAGATCGTCGCCGCCGGGCTGCACAAGCCCGAGCGCGTCATCGGCACCCCCCAGTCCGCCACCGTCGGCGTGACCGCGGGCGGCCGCCCCGGCGAGGTTCTCAACTTCTGCGCCAACAACTACCTCGGCCTCGCCGACCACCCCGAGGTCATCGCCGCCGGCCACGCCGCCCTCGACCGCTGGGGCTACGGCATGGCGTCCGTCCGCTTCATCTGCGGCACCCAGGAGGTCCACAAGGAGCTGGAGGCGCGCCTGTCCTCCTTCCTCGGCCAGGAGGACACGATCCTCTACTCCTCCTGCTTCGACGCCAACGGCGGCGTCTTCGAGACGATCCTCGGCGCCGAGGACGCGGTCATCTCCGACGCCCTCAACCACGCCTCGATCATCGACGGCATCCGCCTCAGCAAGGCCAAGCGCTTCCGCTACGCCAACCGCGACATGGCCGACCTGGAGACCCAGCTCAAGGCCGCCACCGAGGCCGGCGCCCGCCGTAAGCTGATCGTCACCGACGGCGTCTTCTCCATGGACGGCTACGTCGCCCCGCTCGTCGACATCTGCGACCTCGCCGAGCGCTACGACGCCATGGTCATGGTCGACGACTCGCACGCCGTCGGCTTCGTCGGCCCCGGCGGCCGCGGCACCCCCGAGCTGCACGGCGTCATGGACCGCGTCGACATCATCACCGGCACCCTCGGCAAGGCCCTCGGCGGCGCCTCCGGCGGCTACGTCGCCGCCCGCGCCGAGATTGTCGCCCTGCTGCGCCAGCGCTCGCGCCCCTACCTGTTCTCCAACAGCCTCGCCCCGGTCATCGCCGCCGCCTCCCTCAAGGTCATCGACCTCCTGGAGTCCGCCGGTGACCTGCGCGAACAGCTCGCGGCGAACACCAAGCTGTTCCGCACCCGGATGACGGAGGAGGGCTTCGACATCCTCCCCGGCGACCACGCCATCGCCCCCGTCATGATCGGCGACGCGGCCGTCGCGGGCCGCATGGCCGAGCTGCTCCTGGAGCGCGGCGTCTACGTGATCGGCTTCTCCTACCCGGTCGTGCCGCAGGGCCAGGCCCGTATCCGCGTCCAGCTGTCGGCGGCGCACTCCACGGAGGACGTGAACCGCGCCGTCGACGCCTTCGTCGAGGCCCGCGCCCAGCTCGGCTGACCGGTTTGCGACAATCGGGTACATGATCGAAGCGCGGCGGCTGCACATCCTCCGGGCGGTGGCCGACCACCGGACCGTGACCGCGGCTGCCGCCGCGCTGTACCTCACCCCCTCGGCCGTCTCGCAGCAGCTGACGGCCCTGGAGCAGGAGACCGGGCACAAGCTCGTCGAGCGCGGCGCCCGCGGCGTCCGGCTCACCCCGGCCGGCGAGATCCTGCTGACGCACACCAACGCGGTACTCGCCCAGCTGGAGAAGGCCGAGGCCGAGCTCGCCGCCTACAGCACGGGCGAGGCCGGGACCGTCACGCTCGCCTCCTTCGCGACCGGCATCGGCCTCGTCGTCGGCCCGGCCCTGGCCCGCCTCGCGGAGTCCGCCCCCGGCATCCGGGTCCGGGTACGGGACGCCGAGGGCGACGCCAGCCTGCCGATGCTCCTGGAGCGGCAGATCGACGTGGCCGTCGCCGTCGAGTACCGGGGCGCCCCCGGCGCGGACGACGACCGCATCACCCGCGTCGCCCTGTACGCGGAGCCCTTCGACGCGGTGCTGCCCGCCGCGCACCGGCTCGCGGACACGGAGCGGGTGCCGCTCGCCGAGCTGGCCAAGGACACCTGGATCGGGCCGTACCCCGGCAACCCGTGCCACGACGTGGTGGTCCTCGCCTGCGAGCACGCCGGCTTCTCCCCGCAGTTCGAGCACTCCTCCGACGACTTCCGCGCCGTGATCGCCCTCGCCGCGGCCGGCGCCGGGGTCGCCCTGGTCCCGCGCTCGGCCCTCATCGGCGTCGACCTCGCCCAGACGGTGGTCCGCCCCATCGACGGCGCGGCCCCCACCCGCAAGGTCTTCGCGGCCGTCCGCCACGGCGCGGAGGCGCATCCGCTGATCCGGCCGGTCCTGGAGGCGCTAGGCGAGGCGGCACGCGGCTAGAGCACCCCTCCCGCTTCGTCGTGCCACACCTCGGGCCAGTACCGGTAGTCCTCGGGCCCGGTCTCCGGCAGACAGGCCACCGGGTCCACGGACTCCAGCACCCCGACCATGGTGTCGGCCAGGAAGTGGTAGTGCGAGTCGGTGTCGTCCCCCTTGAGGGCGTACGGCTTCTCCAGCGCCTCGACCGTGCCGTACATCCACAGCGCGAACACCAGGGTCGAGATGTCGGCGTTCATCGCGGTCAGGTCGTCGCCCAGGAACGATGTCCAGTGCACCTCGCCCGTCCTGCCGTCGACCACGACATCGACGTCCTGCGGAGTGCCCCCGAGCAGGACGAACCGGTCGGCGTCGGGGATCACTGGGTGGCTCGTGCCGTCCTCGAAGTGGCGCCGCAGCCGCGGATCCCGCGCGCTGGCCGCGCGATGCTCGGCCACCGTGCACAGCGGGTCGTCCTCGCTCCCGGTGGGGTAGAAGAGCGGGACGTCCGACGGCAGCCCCACCTCCGTCAGGAACCGCCGCGTCGGCGCGTGCGTCAGCGCCTCCGGCAGATCGCCGGGCGTGAACCGCCGGACCCCGTCCGCCCCGAAGATGTTCGTGAGCACGTCCGCCGCCAGATCCATCCGCAGCCCCCGCCCGGGCCCCGCGATCAGGGCCAGCGGCTTCACACAGGCCTGGATGCGCCACACCGGCGGCAGCCCGTGCACCCATTCCTCCGGGCCCTCCGCCGCGAGGCCCCAGCCGTCGGATCCCCAGTCCTCCCCGGTGAAGGCCGAACTCAGCAACCGGGCGGCCTCCTTGACCGCCCCGAGCCCGAACCGCCCCCGCAGCCCGGAGAACGGACCTCTGAGCGCGTCGAGGTCCGACACGGCGGCGGACATCCGGCGCAGCGCCTCCGCGGAGGGGGCCAGGGGGTACATCTCGTCGGGCGGATCGTACGACTCCGTCGCGTACACGCGCCCCGTCTCCGGGTCCCGCACGATGTGATGCGCGGTCTGCCCCTCGACCAGCAGATCCCCCAGCACGTCCATCCCGGCGACGCGCGGACAGACCTCCCGCAAGCTCATCAGCGCCGATTCCCGCACCCTCGCCACCATCCCCGCAGCCACACCGCACCGTCGATCACGAACGCCCCCACGCTAGACGCCGCCTCTGACAATCCCGCCCGCCGGCCGGACGACAGGTATGGGCACGGCGGCGACGGGCAAGATGCACCCTGTCCCGCCCCCCCCCCGATCGCGGAGCCGCCCATGACAGCCACCGACCCGGCCTACGTGACGAGCCAGCTGACCACCGGCGACGGAGCCGCCGTGGCCGTCTACACCTGGCTGCCCGACAGCGCCCGCCCCCGCGCCTTCGTGCAGATCGCCCACGGCGCCGCCGAACACGGACTGCGCTACGACCGCTTCGCCCGCCACCTCACCGCCCACGGCTACGGAGTCATCGCCTCCGACCACCGAGGCCACGGCGCGACAGCCGCCACGACCGGCGGCCACGGCGTCACCGACGACGCCGAACCCGGCACCGTCGACGCCTGGCTGTCCATCGTCGAGGACCTCAAGGCCATCGGCGACCAGGCCCGCGCGCTCCACCCCGACGTGCCGTTCGTCCTGCTCGGCCACAGCCTCGGCTCGATGCTCGCCCGCGACTACGCCCAGCGCTACGCCGACGACCTCGCCGGACTCATCCTCTCCGGCACCTTCCGCTCCCTGCCCGGCGCCGACAACGAGGGCTCCATCGCCGCCCTGGAGGCCGACATCGCCGACCGCGGCCGCGCCGCGATCTCCTCGTACGTCCCCGACCTCTTCGCCTCCTTCAACGCGCCGTACGAGGACGAGGCCGGCGCCACCGGCTTCGAGTGGCTTTCGCGCGACCCGGACGAGGTGGACCGCTACGTCGCCGACGACCGCTGCGGTTTCCCGTTCTCCGCCGGCCTGTCCCTGGACTGGGTCCGCGCCGTCCGCCGCATCAACGAACCCGCGAACGTGGCCTGCATCCCCGCCGACCTGCCCGTCCACATAGCCGTCGGCACCGAGGACCCCTGCAACCAGCGCATGACCCTCGTCCACGAACTCCTCGAGGACCTCCGGTACGTCGGCGTCACCGACCTCACCTGGAAGGGCTACGAGGGCGCCCGCCACGAGATCCTCAACGAGACCAACCGCGACGAGGTGCAGGCGGACCTGACCGCCTGGCTGGACAAGCGCCTGCCCTGAAACGGCCGGCACCCGCCCCGACCGGTCCGGACCGGCCGGGTCGTGAACGCGGGCCGTTGTCAGTGCTCTTGGTTACGGTTCCTTCCATGCCCGACGCAGAAGACGTTCGCACCATCGCCCTCTCCCTCCCGGACACGACGGAGAAGATCGCCTGGAGCATGCCCACGTTCCGGGTGGCGGGGAAGATGTTCGCCACGCTGCCCGAGGAGGAGACCTCCATCGCGGTGCGCTGCCCCAAGGAGGAGCGGGACGAACTGGTGCTCGCGGAGCCGGAGAAGTTCTGGATCGCGGACCACGAGGCGGCCTTCGCCTGGGTCCGCGTCCGGCTCTCCGCACTCGAGGACACGGACGAGCTGCGCGACATCCTCGCCGACTCCTGGCGCCAGGCCGCCCCCACCCGACTGCTCGAATCCCACCCGCACTTGGGCCGCCCGGCCACGGACTGAAATCCCCGGCGACCTGTCCGCCCCGCGTGGCATGATCCGGCCCGCGGGGTGGGATCGGGCGGTGCGGCCGTGCGCGGCGCGGCACCGGGGAGGAGCCGGAGGGTATGAGCAGCGGGTCGTCACGGGGGCGGGACGGTACGCGGGAGTCAGGAGAGCCGGGAGAGGACCCGGGGCCGGTCGAGCGGGCGAGGAAGGAGAGAAAGGGGAGACGGCGCGGGATCTGGTCCCGCGACTTCAACCTGTTCTTCACGGCACGGGCCGTCGCGAAGCTCGGCGACACGATGCTGCCCGTCGCCCTCGCGGCGGGACTGCTCCAGTACGGATACGGCGCCGGCGCGGTCGGCCTCGCGATGGCGGCGTCAGTCGGCTGCTTCGCCGGACTGGTGATCTTCGGCGGTGTCTTCGCGGACCGCTTCAGCACGCGGCTGCTGATGATCGGCGCCGACGTCACCCGCCTGATCACGCAGGCCCTCGCCGCGGTCATGTTCTTCACCGGGCACGTGGTGCTCTGGGAGATCTGCGTCATCGGCGCGGTCAACGGCGCGGCCTCCGCCCTCTTCCAGCCCGGCGTCGCCAGCACGGTGCCCCGCCTCGCCGCCGACGTCCAGGCGGCGAACGGTGCGATCCGCGTCGCGGAGTCCGGCGCCCAGCTCGCCGGCCCGGCCGTCGCGGGCATGCTCGTCGCCTTCGCCTCCCCGGGCCTCGTCTTCGCCGCGCACGCCGCCACGTACGCCCTGAGCGCCCTGTGCCTCCTCCTGCTGCGCCTGCCGCCCGTCCCGGTCGACGACCAGGCCCCGCACGAGGGATTCAAGCGGCAACTGATCGTCGGATGGCGGGAGTTCAGCTCCCGGACCTGGCTCTGGGGCGTCATCGCGATCTGGTGCGTCCTGATGGTGGGCGCCTCGGGCCCCGCGATACCGCTCGTCGCGACCCAGGTCACGCAGGAACACGGCCCCCGCGTCTACGGCCTGATCAACTCGGCGCTCGGCGCGGGCACCGTCGTCGGCGGCCTCATCGCCCTGCGCCTGCGCCCCCGCCGGATGCTCCGCGCCGGCTCCCTCGCCCTGTTCGGCTTCGCGCTCTTCCCCGCGACGGTCGGCGCGGGCCTGTCCGTGCCGTGGATGATGGCCGGCTGCGCGGTGGCCGGCGCGGGCCAGTCCTTCTGGGGCGTCATGTGGGCGACCAGCGTCCAGACCCAGGTCCCGCGCGAGGTGCTCAACCGCATCCACGCCTACGACGTCGCCGGTTCCCTCGCGATGGCCCCGGTCGGCCAGGCGCTGGCGGGCCCGGCGGCCGGCCTGTTCGGCACCCATCACGTCCTCCTCGCGGGCGGCGCGGTGACGGTCCTGGTGGCGGCGATGCTGCTGGCCGTCCCGGCGATCAGAGGCCTGGTCCGCGCGGACGCGACACCGGTCCGCACGGGCAGGCCCCAGGCGTCACCGGCGCAGGCCTCCGCCAGATCCTCACCGGAGAAGGGCTGACACCCCGAGCGGCAGGAACACGACCACGCACGGCGACACCAGCATCGCCGCCACGTGCGCGAGCGCCCCCGGCACCCTCCACAGCGCGGCGAACAGCACGAGCCCGCCGAGCAGCCAGCCGACGTAGAGCCACCCGGCCGACTCCCAGGCGGCGCTCTCCTCGGCCCCGGTGGTCGGCGCGGTCCCGATCACGCCGAGCCCCACCAGGAACAGCACACCGCACACCAGCAGATCGCAGACCGCGACGGTGCCGGGGGCCAGGCGGGCCCGGGCCCGGGACATCAAGAGGCTCACGAAGACGGGAGCCTACTCAAGGGCGCGGCAGGCGGCCGGAGGATCGACCGGCTCGGGCCGCTCCATCACGTACCGGCCGCCGCCCGGGGCAGCCCGCGGTGGAGCCGCATGACCCACGCGTACGCGCGCCGCTCCGACCGCAGGCAGTCGAGACCGACGGCCGGGGGCGTACGTTCGTACACTGCGAGGCGTACGATCGTACGCATGCCTGAGTCCACGACACCCCGCCCCGCGCCGGACGCCCTCGCCGACGACCCGCGCTCCCAGCTGGAGCGCATGGAGGCCGGGGACCTCTACATCGCCGACGACCCCGAGATCGCCCGGCGCCAGCAGCGGGCCATGCGCCTGGCCGCCCGCTACCAGGCCGCCCACCTGGAGGACCCGGCCGCGGCCCGCCCGCTCCTCGACGAACTGCTCGGCTCCGTCGGCGAGGACGTGGAACTGCGGCCGCCCCTCTACGTCGACTACGGCAGCAACATCACGATCGGCGCCCGGACCTTCGTGAACTACCACCTGACGGCGCTCGACGTCGCCGCGATCACCATCGGCGAGGACTGCCAGATCGGCCCGAACGTCCAGCTCCTCACCCCGACCCACCCGGTCGAGCCCCAGCCGCGCCGCGACAAGCTCGAGGCCGCCCGGCCCGTCACCATCGGGGACAACGTCTGGCTCGGTGGCGGCGCCATCGTCTGCCCGGGCGTCACGATCGGGGACAACAGCGTGATCGGGGCCGGCGCCGTCGTCACCCGCGACATCCCGGCGAACGTCGTCGCGGTCGGCAATCCGGCCCGCCCCGTCCGCACGATCTGACCGCGGCGACTCTCATGGCCACCGGACAGACCGACCCCCGGCGCCGCGAGACGGTCCTCGCCGCCACCCTCGACCTGATCGCAGACGAGGGCGTCGCCGGCGTCTCGCACCGCAAGATCGCGGCCCGCGCCGGGGTCCCGCTCGGCTCCATGACGTACCACTTCACCGGCATCGACGACCTGCTCAGGGAGGCCTTCACCGGGTTCGCCGCGCACATCGTCGCCGTCTTCGAACGCCACCTGGCCCCGGCCCGGACCCCCGAGCAGGCCCGTGAGGCCGTGACCACGCTGATCCACGCGGTCGCCGAGGGTCCGCGCCGGGACCTGGTCCTGACCCAGGAGCTCTACACCCTGGCCGCCCGCCGCCCCGAGTACCGGACCCTGACCGCGGCCTGGATGCGGAGCAGCCGCCGCCTCCTGGAACAGCACTTCAGCGCACCTGCCGCGCGCCGCCTCGACGCCCTGATCGAGGGCCTGACCCTGCACGGCGCCCTCGACGACACCCCGCCCGACCGCGAGGTGACCCGGACGGCGGTCGCGCTGATCACCGCAGGTCCGTAGCCCGCGGCCCGCCGGGACGGAAAGGGATGCGCGACCACGGCCCGGAGTGCGGTATGGTTTCCGTGCACGTTCGGCCGGGCGAAAGCCCAGGTCAGCGGGCATCGGGACGTGGCGCAGCTTGGTAGCGCACTTGACTGGGGGTCAAGGGGTCGCAGGTTCAAATCCTGTCGTCCCGACTGTGCGGAAACGCAGGTCGGAGGCCGTTCTCTCATCCATGAGAGGACGGCCTTCGCCGTGTTCCGGGTGTGTGGCCGTGTGGCGGGAGCCCTCGACACGACAGCAGGGCCCGGACCGCGCGTCACGGTCCGGGCCCTGCTGTCATGCGGTGGTGCGTCAGCTCTGCGCGGTGTCGTCGCCCGCCTGCGCGGTCCCCTCGGTCCCGCGTGCCTTCTCGCGCATCTTGCGCAGCAGCTCCGCCTTCTTCTCGGCGGCGCTCTCACGGTCGCGGTTGCGGTGCGGGCCGTTGTTCTGCCGCTCGGCGCGGGACAGCCGCTTGCGCGGGCCGCCGCCCTGGCCCACGGGGTTGTTGATGTTCTTGCTGTCGGTCACGGGTTCTCCCGGTGGTGAGGTGAAGTGATCTACGGATTCATCGGTGGAGGAGGGGCGCGGCGGCGACGGACGTCAACGGCGGCCCGTCACGCTCACTCGTAAATCGGCGTCTGGAAGAACATGGCGATGACGTTACCTGGTTCCGCCGCCCCCGCGTGCCACACTTTCTGCCGCCCTGCGCTCTGATCAGGCCGTCCGTCGGACCCGGGGGCGGGGCCGACGGGGCGGCGTCCGTAGAATCGCTGTTCGATGCGCTGTCGGCGTGCCGTGTCCACTGACCTGGTGCACGGGGGAATGAGGAGCGTCGTGGACGGGGCTGTACTCACCGTCGCCGGGCTGTATGCCGTCATCCTGCTGCGAGCCGGGGCGACGTTCGCCGCCGGCTGGTTCGTCGGGTCCGGCGTGCGGCGCAGCCGCTTCTCCGAGCGGATCCCGGCGGCCCGCCTGGAGCGCGCCGAGCGGGCGATCCGGCGCTGGGGGATGCCGGTGGTCGCCGTCTCCTTCCTGACGGTCGGCTTCCAGACCGCCGTCAACTTCGTCGCCGGCACCCTCCGCATGCCCCTGCGCCGCTACCTCCCCGCCCTCTTCGTCGGCGGCGCGGCCTGGGCCACGCTGTACGGCCTCGTGGGTACGGGGGCGCTGGCCTTCCTGCGCTGGCTGTTCACCCGGCACACCTCCTGGGGCGTGGCCGGGGTCGTGTTGCTCGCGCTCGCGGTGTGCGGCGTCGTACTGGTGCGCCGCCGTCGCCGTGCGGCCGGGCCGGATGCCGAACCGGCCGCGGGCGAGGAGCCGGTCGCGGGTGAGACGTCGGACGTGGGCGAGGAGTCGGAGCGGCGCTGACGCCGGGCCGACGCCCCGCCCGCCGGACTACAACCCCGTCACCTTCGCCCCCGCCACCACCTCGTACACCAGCGTCACCGTCGCCCGCCCGCCCGGTGGCAGGGTGAGGTCCCAGCGGGCGATGCCCTCGGTGTCGAGGGTGTCGGGGGACGGGTCGCAGGACTCCTTGCGGAGACGGATGTCGACGTTCGCGACCTCCGAGACCGGGACGCGCTCGCGCAGGGTGATCGTCTCGGGGGCGGTCTCGCCGGGAGGTGAGAAGCGGGAGACGTGGAGGCGGACCGTGCGGGTGATCACGGTGCGCTGGGTGAGCGTCGTCGTGTCGCGGGACTCTTCCGTTCTGCGCGTGACCCGGTAGGTGTCGGCGGTGCCGAAGGACAGTTCCTGGGGTGCGCCGGGGGCCGTGAAGGGGAGCGTGCCGCGGCCCGTGAAGCCGCTGCCCCGGATCAGGTCGACGGGGCCCGCGAGCAGGGCGTGGCCCGTGGGGTTCGTGAAGCGGGCGACCTGGGTGACGAGAGGGGAGAGCTCGGGGGCGCAGACCTGTTCCGTGCGGGCCTGTGCCGTCGCCGTGGTGAGCGGGACGCGGTGGGCGCGGCCGTCGGAGGGGACGGACGCGGGGGACGGGGCGTGCAGGACGCGGGTCTCGCCCCCGTCGTCCACGCCCGGGAGGCCGGACACCTCGAGCGGGCCGACGTCGCTGATGTCCTCCTCGCGCACGGCGACCGCGACCGTGCGGCGCTCCTCCGTCGAGCGGTCCCGCAGGGTGAGGCGGTCCTCGACGAGCCGGGGCGGAGTCGTGGCGCGGGTGGAGCGGGCCGTCGACAGGGTCAGGGCCACGTCCGACCAGTCCTCGCCCGTGCGCTGCCAGACCATCGCGTCGGTCTGGAGGGTGAGTTCGCCGCCGTCGAGGGTCGCCCGGTAGGCGGGGCGCCACAGGGCGCACGGGGTGAGGTGGGTCAGGCGGAGGCCGGCGCGGGCGGGTGCCACGGCCTCGACGGTGAGTTCCACGTGCGCGGTCAGGGAGGGGGGTTCGGACTCGGATAGGTTCAACACCCGGTAGGTCTCGCCGAGTTCGTCCGTCACGACGCTCAGGCGCCCTGTGACCGTGGTGAGTTCGTCCTCCTGGGTGGCGCGCTCGGCGTCCACCCGGTCGAGCTCCGCGCTCCAGCGCTCAGGCTCGCTCTCGCCCGTGCCGGCGCCCTCGGCGATGTCCCGCAGGAGGTCCGTGGCCAGCTTCGCGAGCACGTCCAGGCGGGCGGTCAGGCGGTCGCGGCGCTGTTCCAGGCTCTGCTGCTCCTCGGTGAGGGCGTGGAGCCGGTGGCGCAGCGGGGAGTCGTCCTCGGTGGGCGGCTGGGGGCCGCGCGGGGTCCACGCCCGCACGATCCGTACGTCCAGGACGGTGGCTTCGGCGCCGGTCAGTTCGGCGTGCAGGCTGCGGTCGACGGCGAGCGCGCCGACCGGGCCGAGGCGCAGCCGGTGGACGCCGGCCGGGAGCTCGACCTCGGTGGTGCGCTCGATCTGGGCGCGGTCCTCCAGACACGTCACCGCGGTGACGGGCAGCGGGGCGTCGAACAGGATGTTCTGGGTCATGGGTCAGCTCCTCCGGTTGCCGCCGGTGAGGGCCTTGGCGGCCGGGATCCGGATCTCGTAGCCGCCGTCCAGCACGGCGGTGTCGCCCGCGGGCACCTCGACGCGCCACAGGCGGGTGCCCGGGACGTGCCGGTCGGGGCCCTCGCCGTCGGCCGGGCGGGTCCAGTCGGCGCGCTCCTCGATCCGGATGTCCGACTCGGAGGTGACGGGGACCCGTTCGCGGACCTCCACGGTGACCGGGCGCCGCAGCCGGTTGGCCAGCTCCACGTGGACGCGGTGGGTGAGCACCGTGGTCGTGCTCCGCAGACCCGCGGTCGACTCGTGCTGTTCGGTGCGGCGCGCCACCCGGATCGCCTCGGCGGGCCCGAGCCCGACCCGGCCGGTGCCACCCGGCGCGAGCGTGGGCAGCGCCGTGGTCGGCAGCGGATCGCCGTCGACCGTGACGTCGACCGGGCCCGCCAGGAGGGCCTGGTCGGTGGCGTTGGAGACGACCAGCGTCGCGTACACGGTCTCTTCGACGGACGGCACGCACAGGTACTCGGTGCGCAGACCGACCGGCAGCTCCGTGACGGTGACGGTGTGCCAGGTGCCGTCGGCGGGGATGTCGGCGGGGCCCTGGGCGTCGTAGCGGTGGTCGAAGGAACCGGCCGACTCGCGCGGGCGCACCGCGTGGGCGGGCAGCGCCAGCGCGGACACGGACTGGGCGCGGCGCCGGTACTGGACGGCCACCGGGTCGGCCGGGGTGCCCGGCGAGAGCAGTCCGCGCGTGGCGGCCGGGGCCTCGGGGCCGGCCAGCACCAGGTCCGCGTAGTCGAGTTCGGCGTCGCTCGGCCGCGGGGGGCCGGGCGGCGGTGGGGGAGGCGGCGGTACGGGACTTCCGGCGAGGCCCTGCGGGGCCGGGACCGGACCCCCGGGAGCCGGCGGGGGCACCGGGGCGCCGCCGTACGCGGGAGGCATACCGCCGGGCGGGGCCGGCGCGGCGGGCGGCGGGGCACCGAACCCGGCCGCCCTGGGCCGGGCGCCCCCGGTCCGCGCACGGCGAGCCCGCTGCGGCGCGGCCGCGGGCGTCGACGCGGGCTCCAGCTCGAAGTCCTCGGAGACGTCGGCGGCCCCGCCGGCCACGGCACCCCTGGGCGCGAGCGGCCGCGGTCCCGCCCCGTCGTACCCGGCGAACAGCTCGCCGAGCCCCGCCGGCGGCTCGCGCCAGCCGGACGGTGCCGGGACGGGCTGGCTGCGGCCGATGCGGACCGAGCGCAGGACCGGCACCCCGGTGGGCCGGTGCAGATCGGCCGTGGACAGGCCGAGGCGCACCCCGGTCCAGTCCTCGCCGGTGCGCTGCGCGACCGACGCGCGCAGCACCAGGCGGCCGCCGCCCTCGCCCTGAAGGTGCGTCAGCCGGTACGACGGGACCCAGACCGCGCCCGGCGTCCGGTACTCCAGCTCGACGCGGACCTCGCCCGGAGGCCCGGTGAGCACGAGGTCGGCCGCGACCGTGGTCGGCACGGGGGAGGACGGGGCGTCCGTCGACGCACGCGCAAGGCGGTCCGCGGCGAGGTCGATCTCGTGCTCCAGGACCCGCAGCCGCTCGTCCAGTTCGGCCAGTCCGGCGTGCAGCGTCGTCAGGCGGGCGTCGACGAACTCCGCGAGCTCCAGCCACGCGCCGACCGGGGTGCGCCGGTACGCGGGCTCGTCCCGCCGGCGCGGCGGCGCCACCGGGCGCAGGGCGGCGACCTCGTCGATCCGGCGGCTCTGGCGGTCCCGGCGCGTCTGGACCGCGCGCTGCTCCTCGTACAGACGCTCCACCTCGCGGCGCAGGTCCTCGGGGGCCTGGGGCGCGGGCGGTTCGGCCTCGACGACGACCCGGGCCTCGGTCACGCGGACACCGGAGGCGTCGAGCACCCGGGCCCGCAGCGATCCGTGGTCGAGGGTGCGCGGCAGTCCCGTCACCCGGACCCGGCCGTCCGCCGGTACGGCGCCCCGGGCCAGGCGCACGCACACCGCGCCCCGCGCGTACACCACCACCGACGTGAGCTCCGAACTCCACGACTCTTTCGCCGCGTCCGCCATCGCCGCTCCTCCCCGTGTCTCCCGTACGCCGCCGGCCCGCGGCCGGCCGCTTCGAACCCTACGTCCTGCCCGACGGAATCGGAGCCTCCGCGACGCCCGCGTAAGGTCCCCGGCATGGACCGATCCGTACTGCTCAGGGCCGTTGACGAGGCGTTCGCCGAGACCGGGGCGGACACCCCGCCCTGGCCCGATCCGCACGCCGACCGGGAGCCGGCGGACGAGGAGTACTCGCGCTGCCTCGACCCCGCGAAGTACCGCGTCCTCGCCGCCCGCGCCGAGGCGTGGACGCGCGCGCTGTGCGGGCTCGGGCTCGCGCGGGAGGAACGGATCCCGCGGGCCGCAGGCGCGTTGTGGCGCGGGGAGCCCGCCGTCTCCGTGGACGAGGCCGTACGGCTGTGGCCGCTCGGCAGTGCGGGCGCGGTGCCGCTCCTGTTCGGGTTCGGGGCGATCGACGGCGTGCCGCGGACCGTGCTCACGGTCGGCGCGGGGGAGCCCGCCGTGCCGGCCGCCCTGGTCCCGGACTGCGGCTGCGACGCCTGCGACGACGGCTCCGCGGGCATTCTGGAAGTGCTCGACGAGGCCGTACTGGCCGTCGTCACCGGGGAGTTCGTGCACGTCGACGCCGGACGCGGCCGCACGATCACGGCCCTGCACGACGGATGGTCGGCCGCGGACTGGGAGCGTCCGCTGCCCGGTGTCGGCGGGGCCCTGGAGCAGGCGCGGGCCGGGACGTCCCCGTACGACGTGGTCGTCGGGCGGGCCTGGGAAACGGTGTGAACAGGTCTCGACCACCCGTTGACACCTGACTGATCCTGTTTGAAAAATGGATGGATCAATCAAGTTCTTGCATCCTCGTCCTGTCGCCTGCCCTCGCGCACCGGCGGGCCGCTCCGGAAGGACGCATGTGAACGACCACAGAGGTGTCACCCGCAGACGTCTGCTCACCGGCACCGCCGCGCTCGGCGGAGCCCTCCTCGTGCTGCCCGCGCCCGGCGCCGGCGCCGCGCAGGCCGCGTCCGACGGACGGTTCGACACCGGTCCCGCCGAAGCGGCGCTGCGCCGCCTTCTCCCGGGCCACCACGGGCAGTTCGTCCTGCGGCCGGTCGCCGGCGCGGCCGACCGCTACCGGGTCACCGGGACGAGCGGACGCGTCGTCGTCGAGGGGACGAGCCCCGCCGTCCTGCTCGCCGGGGTGCACGCCTACCTCCGCGAGACCGCGCACGCGTCCATCACCTGGAACGGCGAGCAGCTCGACCTGCCGCACCGGCTGCCCGCCCCGGACGGCGAGATCGCCGCGGGCGCGAACGTCGCCCACCGCTTCGCCTTCAACGACACCAACGAGGGCTACACCGGCCCCTACCGCGACTGGGACGCCTGGCAGCGCGAGCTCGACGTCCTCGCCCTGCACGGCTTCAACGAGGTGCTCGTCACGCTCGGCGCGGACGCCGTCTACCACGACACCTTCCGCCGCTTCGGCTACTCCGAGGCCGAGCTGCTCTCCTGGATCCCCGCGCCCGCGCACCAGCCCTGGTGGCTGCTGCAGAACATGTCCGGGTTCGGCGGGCCCGTCAGCCGCGGCCTGTTGGAGCGCCGCGCGGAACTGGGCCGCAAGGTCGCCGACCGGGTCCGCGAGCTCGGCATGACCCCCGTGTTCCCCGGCTACTTCGGCACCGTCCCCGGCGGCTTCCCGGACCGCAAACCCGGCGCGAAGGTCGTCCCGCAGGGCACCTGGGTCGGCTTCGAGCGGCCCGACTGGCTCGACCCGCGCACGCCCGCGTTCGCCGAGGTCGGCGCCGAGTTCTACGCCCGGCTCGGCGAACGGCTCGGCCCCAGCGGCATGTACAAGATGGACCTGCTGCACGAGGGCGGCCGGGCCGGTGACGTGCCCGTCGGCGACGCCGCGCGCGCCGTCGAGGCCTGCCTGCAGAAGGCCAGGCCGGGCGCCGTGTGGGCGCTGCTCGGCTGGCAGAACAATCCGCGCCGCGAGATCGTCGAGGCCGTCGACACCTCCCGGATGCTCGTCGTCGACGGCCTCTCCGACCGCTTCCCGAGCGTCACCGACCGCGAACGCGACTGGGCCGGCGCCCCATACGCGTACGGCAGCATCTGGAACTTCGGCGGACACACCACCCTCGGCGCCAACACCCCCGACTGGGTGGACACCTACCCGAAGTGGCGCGACAAGACCGGCAGCAAGCTGTCCGGGATCGCCGCGATGCCCGAGGGCGCCGACAACAACCCGGCCGCCCTCGCCCTGCTCTGCGACCTCGCCTGGACACCCGGCACGGTCGACCTGGAGCAGTGGTTCGACCGGTGGGCCGCCTCCCGCTACGGAGGCGACGACCCGCACGCGGCCGCCGCCTGGCAGGTGCTGCGCCGCACCGCGTACGGCACCCGGCGCACCGACTCCTGGAGCGAGCCGCCCGACGGCCTGTTCGGCGCGCGCCCCTCCCTGACCGTCACCAACGCAGCGTCGTGGAGCCCGGCCGCGCCCCGCTACGACCTGGCCGCCTTCGACGAGGCCCTGACGGAACTGCTCGCTGTGGCGCCCGAGTTCAGAGCCTCCAGCGCCTACCGGTACGACCTGCTCGACGTGACCCGGCAGGTGCTCTCCAACCGCAGCCGCATCTTGCTCCCGCAGATCAAGTCCGCCTACGAGGCCGGGGACCGCGCCCTGTTCCAGCGGCTGACCGGCACCTGGCTCACGTGGACGGACCTCCTCGACCAGGCCCTCGCCACCTCCGGACAGCACCTCCTCGGCCGCTGGATCGCCGACGCGCGCGCCTGGGGCGCCGACGCCGCGGAGCGCGACCGCCTGGAGTACGACGCCCGGTCCCTCCTCACCACCTGGGGCGGCCGCTCGGGCAGCGAGGACGGCGGTCTGCACGACTACGCCAACCGCGAGTGGGCCGGGCTCGTCGGCGGCCTCTACCGCGAGCGCTGGAAGACGTACTTCGACGCGCTGTCCGCCGCGCTCGAGTCGGGGGAGCGGCCCGCCGCGATCGACTGGTTCGCGCTGGAGGACCGCTGGGCGCACGGCCACGAGACGCACCCGACGCGCACCACGGGGTCGATCCTCGCGCTCGCCCGCCGCATCCGCGACGCTCTCGCCGACGGCGCGGACCAGGCGTCGGTACGGGCCAAGGCCCTTCAGGGCACGGTCTCCGCCGGCCACCCCGCCGGTGTCGAGGTCGTGTTCACCAACCACAACGGCTTCACGGCCGCCCGTGACGTGACGCTCGCGCTCGACGTGCCCGAGGGGCTGACCGCCGTGCCCGACGGGCCGGTGACCGCCGACTCGGTGGCGCCCGGCGCGACCTTCACCGCCCGCTTCACCCTCACGCTCACGGGGACGCCCGCCGAGATCGTGGCCCGGATCCGCGTCGACGCCGCGTACCGGTCGGGCCGGGAGCGGGGCGCCGCCGTCGCCGGAGTGCGCGTCATGGCGGGGGGAGCCGTCCAGGATCCGTACCGGACCGTGTCGTTCAACAGTGCCGTGTTCGGGCAGTCCGGCGACACGTTCGCCATCGAGGGCGGTGGCGCCGATCTGTGGGGCGGGACGAACGAGTTCGGGGCCGTGTACCGTCCCGGCGCCTTCGCCGCGGGCGGCTCCGCGTCCGTACGGGTCCTCTCGCAGGACCGGACCGGCAACTGGGCGCGCGCCGGACTCGTCGTCCGTGACGACCTCGCCACGAACGGCGCGGCCGGGTTCGTGAACCTGGCCCTCACCCCGGCCAACGGCGTCGTCCTGAGCTGGGACGCGGGCGGCGACGGCCGCCTGGAGACGTTCCTCTCCGCGGGCGGCGGCTCGGTGGCGGCGCCGGTCGAGCTGCGGCTGACGCGGGAAGGGACCGCGTACAAGGGGGAGTTCAGCACCGACGGCGGGTCCACCTGGACCACGGTCGGGACGGCGACCCTCGCGCGGGCGGGGGCGGCGCAGGACGTGGGCGCGTTCATGACGGCGGCGGGCGGGGGCAGCGGGGCGCGCGGGCTCGTGACCTTCGACCGGCTGCGGATCTGACGCGGTCGGCCCGCGAAGCCGCCGGGGCAGCCACTAGGCTGCCGTGGTCCCAGCCGCAGATTCGCTCCAGCGACCGTTCGACGGAGAACCCCTTCATGATCAAGCCCCGACTGTCCGCAGGTGTCCCGGCTCTCGTCGCGGTCGCCGCCTGTGCGCTGCTCGCCGGCTGCTCCGTCGAGGCGCACGTGGGCACCTCGACGCCCAAGATGTCCAAGGAGAAGGTCGCCGACAAGATCGCGACCACGCTCGCGGCGCAGACCGGTCAGCCGAAGCCGGACGTGACCTGCCCCGAGGACCTGGAGGGCAAGGTCGGGGCCACCGGCCGGTGCACGCTCACCGCGAGCGACGGCAGCAGCCTCGGTGTCTCCGTCAAGGTCACCTCGGTCGAGGGCAAGCAGATGAAGTTCGACATCGAGGCCGACAAGACGGCCTCCCCGGCGCCGGGCAACTGACGCGTCGCACCCGTCGAGGCCGGCTCCGCGTCCGCGCGGGGTGCGGCCTCGACGCGTTCGTCATGCGGTGATCTTCGCGAAGAACGCGGTCAGGTTCCCCAGGGTGCGCTCGATCTTCTCCTCCAGGGTCAGGGTCTCGGGCAGCCGCGACCCCATCCCCGCGTCCTTCTTCCCGCGTACGTACAGCGAACACGCGAGGTCGCTGCAGATGTACGCGCCGACCGAGTCGCCCTGCTTGCCGGCCTTGCCCGCCTTCGGGGCGACCATCAGGGAGACACCGCCGGTGTGCGCGGTCAGACACAGCCGGCACAGGCTGCGGCGGTTCTGCCCCGAGGGCGCGTGCGTGCTGCGCAGCGCGGCGCCGCGCAGACCGTCGGCGAGCGGCGCGACGAGATAGCCGCGGTCGGGGGCCTGCGGGTCGCGCCAGCCGAAGAAGTCCAGGTCGTCCCAGGGGCGGTCGGCCAGATCGTGCGGCACGGACAGGCGCTTCGCCTCACCCTTGGTGCAGTTCACGAACGAGGCGCGGATCTCTTGCTCTGTCAGTGGCTTCATAAGAGCGAGGCTAAGTTGCCTAAAAGCTTTAGGCAAACGCATAATCGAGTTCGGAACTTTGGAACATCGCGGAAGGGGTGTCATGGCGCGTGCGGGGCTGAACGCGGAACGGCTCGCGGAGGCGGGCGCCGAGCTCGCCGACGAGGTCGGCTTCGAGCAGGTGACCGTCTCGGCGCTCGCCCGCCGCTTCGACGTCAAGGTCGCGAGCCTCTACTCGCACGTGAAGAGCTCGCACGACCTGAAGGTGCGGATCGCGTTGCTCGCCCTCCAGGAGCTCGCCGACCGCGCGGTCGACGCCCTCGCCGGGCGGGCCGGGAAGGACGCCCTCGTCGCGCTCGCGAACGTCTACCGCGACTACGCCCGCGAGCACCCCGGCCGGTACGCGGCGGGCCAGCTCCGCCTCGACCCCGAGACCGCCGCCGCGAGCGCGGGCCCGCAGCACTCGCGGATGACGCGGGCGGTGCTGCGCGGCTACGACCTCGACGAGCCCGAACAGACCCACGCCGTACGACTCCTGGGCAGCGTCTTCCACGGCTACGTGAGCCTGGAGGCGTCCGGCGGCTTCAGTCACAGCGCGCCCGACTCGGACGAGTCGTGGACCCGCACCCTCGACGCCCTCGACGCCCTCCTGCGCAACTGGCCCGCCCCGAACGCCTCCTAGGGCGCCGACCCCTCACAGAGAGGCCCGCCATGGCCCCGCCCCTCACCCCCGCCGACCTGACCCCCGCGCTCCTGCGTGGCGCCCTCGAGGCGGAGCGGACCGAGCGCGGCGGACTGCTGCCGCACCGGCTGCCCGCGTGGGCCCGCGCCCAGAACACCGACGGGCAGCTCACCATGGCGGAGTCCCAGCCCTCCGGCGTCCGCCTCGCCTTCCGCACCCGCGCCACGGTTGTGGAACTGGACACACTGCCGACCAAGCGCGCCTACGTCGGCGTGCCGCCCCGCCCGGACGGCGTCTACGACCTCGTCGTCGACGGCCGGCTCCTCGCCCAGGGGTCCGTGCCCGGCGGTCACGTCGTCACCGTCGACATGACGAAGGGTACGTTCGCGCACACGCCCGGCGCGCCCGGCACCCTCCGCTTCGACGGCCTCGACGGCACGGTCAAGGACGTCGAGATCTGGCTGCCGCACAACGAGACCACCGAACTCGTCGGCCTGCGCGCCGACGCCCCGGTCGAGCCGCTGCCCGACGGCGGCCGCCCGGTCTGGCTGCACCACGGCAGCTCCATCAGCCACGGCTCCGACGCCGCGAGCCCCACCGCGATCTGGCCCGCGCTCGCCGCGTCCGCCGCCGGGGTCGAGCTGCTGAACCTGGGCTTCGGCGGCGGCGCCCTGCTCGACCCGTTCACCGCCCGCACCCTGCGCGACACCCCGGCCGACCTGGTCAGCGTCAAGATCGGCATCAACCTGGTGAACCTGGATCTGATGCGGCTGCGCGCCTTCGGCCCCGCCGTCCACGGCTTCCTCGACACCATCAGGGAGGGCCACCCCGAGACCCCGCTGCTCGTGGTCTCGCCGATCCTCTGCCCGATCCACGAGCGGACCCCCGGACCGGGCGCCCCCGACTTCTCCTCGCTCGCCGACGGGCAGCTGAAGTTCGCCGCGCTGGGCGACCCCGCGGAGCGCGCGTACGGGAAGCTCACGCTCGAGGTGATCCGCGAGGAACTGGCCAGGGTGGTGGCCCAGCGGGCGGCCGGTGACCCGCGCCTCCACCTGCTCGACGGGCGCGAGCTGTACGGCGCCGCGGACTACGCCGAACTGCCGCTGCCCGACGAACTGCACCCGGACGCGGCCGCCCACCGGCGCATCGGGGAGCGCTTCGCCGAGCGGGTCTTCGGGCCCGGCGGAGCCTTCGCCGACCGGTGAGCGAGGCGCCCGGGGCAGGGGGCCGACGACGGGCCGGCGGACGGTCGGGTTAGCATATGAGCGCCGCCTAGCTCGAAAGATGTGCCAGTGACTGTCAACGACGACTCGTTCACCAATTGGAACACCCGCGAGGAGACCGCGGAATCCATGATCCCGATCATCGGGAAGCTGCACCGCGAGCGGGACGTGAACGTCCTGCTGCACAGCCGCTCCCTGGTGAACAAGTCGGTGGTCAGCATCCTCAAGACCCACCGCTTCGCCCGGCAGATCGCCGGCGAGGAGCTCTCGGTCATCGAGACCATGCCGTTCCTGCAGGCCCTGACCTCGCTCGACCTGGGGCCCTCGCAGATCGACATCGGCATGCTTGCCGCGACGTACAAGACCGACGAGCGCGGTCTGAGCGTCGAGGAGTTCACCGCCGAGGCCGTCGCCGGTGCCACCGGTGCCAACAAGGCGGAGCGCAGCTCCGGCCGTGACGTCGTCCTCTACGGCTTCGGCCGCATCGGCCGCCTCGTCGCCCGCCTCCTCATCGAGAAGGCCGGCTCCGGCAAGGGCCTTCGCCTGCGCGCCATCGTCGTGCGCGGCGGCGGTGAGCAGGACCTCGTCAAGCGCGCCTCGCTGCTGCGCCGCGACTCGATCCACGGCCAGTTCCAGGGCTCCATCACCGTGGACGAGGCGAACAGCACGATCGTCGCCAACGGCAACGCGATCAAGGTGATCTACGCGAACGACCCCTCCGAGGTCGACTACACCGCGTACGGCATCAAGGACGCGATCCTGATCGACAACACGGGCAAGTGGCGGGACCGCGAGGGCCTGTCCAAGCACCTGCGCCCGGGCATCGACAAGGTCGTCCTGACCGCGCCCGGCAAGGGTGACGTGCCGAACATCGTGCACGGCGTCAACCACGACATGATCAAGCCCGACGAGCAGGTCATCTCCTGCGCGTCCTGCACCACGAACGCGATCGTGCCGCCGCTCAAGGCGATGGACGACGAGTTCGGCGTGCTGCGCGGTCACGTGGAGACCGTCCACTCGTTCACGAACGACCAGAACCTGCTGGACAACTACCACAAGGCCGACCGCCGCGGCCGCAGCGCGCCGCTCAACATGGTGATCACCGAGACCGGTGCCGCCTCCGCCGTCGCCAAGGCCCTCCCGGACCTCAAGGCGCCGATCACGGGCAGCTCGATCCGCGTCCCCGTCCCGGACGTCTCGATCGCCATCCTGAGCCTGCGCCTGGGCCGTGAGACCTCGCGCGAGGAGGTCCTCGACCACCTGCGCCAGATCTCGCTGACCTCGCCGCTCAAGCGCCAGATCGACTTCACCGACTCGCCCGACGCGGTCTCCAGCGACTTCATCGGCTCGCGTCACTCCTCGATCGTCGACGCCGGCGCCACCAAGGTCGACGGCGACAACGCGATCCTCTACCTCTGGTACGACAACGAGTTCGGCTACTCGTGCCAGGTCATCCGGGTCGTCCAGCACGTCTCCGGCGTCGAGTACCCGACGTTCCCGGTGCCGCTCGCGACCGTCTGACGGTCCCCGCGCCCGCCACAGAAGCCGCTCCCGCTCCCGCGCGGGGGCGGCTTCCGTGTCCTCCTCAGAAATGGCTTAACGTGTGACCGTGGACAGTCAGGGGAAGCGGACGGTTCGGTTCCAGCTGACAGGGGCCGCGGCCCTCGCCGTGCTGTCCGGCGGCGTCGGATCCTGGGCCTACGCACGGGCCGGCGCGTCCGCGAGCGACCTCGTGCGCGACCTGGCCGTCGGCTGGGCGTACGTTGTCGCCGGTCTCGTCGCCTGGCGGCGCAGGCCCGCCAACCACACCGGCCGGCTCATGGTCGCCGAGGGGATCACCTGGTTCTTCGGCAACCTCCAGGGCACCTCCGTGCCCGCCCTGTTCGCCTTCGGCGCCTGGTGGGAGGCGCTGAACATGGCGATCCTGCTGCACCTCATGCTCTCCTTCCCCGAGGGCCGCCTGACCACCGTCCTGACCCGCCGCCTGGTCGTGTTCACCTACGGGCTCGTCGCCGTCGGCGGCCTGATCCGCACCCTGCTGTTCGACCCCCGGCGCGAGACCGGCGCCACCTACCTCGACTGCCGGAACTGCGGCCCGAACCTGCTGCACGTACCGGCCTGGGACGGCTTCTTCGGGACCTTCGACGCCGCCTACCACGCGGCCGGCTGGCTGGTCTCGGTCGTCGCCGCCGTCGCCGTCGTCCAGCGCTGGCGGCACGCCTCCGCCGCCCGCCGCCGCGCCCTGCTCCCCGCCTGGATCGGCATCGGCGTCGCCGTCGCCTTCCTCATGTGGGACATGCTCTTCTACGTCGTCCCCTGGTTCGGCGAGGTCGGCTCGCTCGGAGAGCAGGCCGTCTATCTGCTCTCCGACCTGGCCCAGGTCGCCGTCCCCTTCGCCTTCCTCGGCGGACTGCTGCGCCTGCACCTGCAGCGGGCCGAGGTCAGCGGGCTCGTGATCGACGTCGGCACCGACCCCGACCCCGCGCGCGTGCGCGAGGCCCTGGTCCGCGTCCTCGGCGACCCGACGCTCCGGCTCGGCCTGTGGCGCGAGGAGCGCGGCGGCTACGTGGACGGGTCGGGCCGCGAGGTCAACCCCGAGGGGCCCGGTCGCACCCCGGTCCGCGCCGCCGACGGCCGCCCGCTCGCCCTGCTCCACCACGACCGCGCGCTCGCCGAGGACCCCGAACTGCTCGCGTCCGTCGCCGCCGCGCTGCGTCTCGCGCTGGAGAACGTGTGGCTGCGCACCCGCGCCAAGGACGTCGCCACCCGCATCGTCCGCGCCGCCGACGAGGAGCGCGGCCGCCTGGAGCGCGACCTGCACGACGGCGCGCAGGCCCGGCTCGTGTTCGCCCTGATGTCCGTGCGCCGGGTGCAGAAGGGGCTCGCCGAGCACCCCGACGAGAAGCTGCGCGAGGCCGCCGACGAGGCCGAGTCCAGCCTGCGCCTCGCCATCCAGGAACTGCGCGGCATCGCCCAGGGCATCCACCCCGCCGTCCTCACCCGCGAAGGCCTCGCCCCCGCGCTCAACGCGCTGGCCAGGGAGGCCGCCCTGCCGGTCGTCGTCGCGGCCGAGGCCCGGCGCTACGACCCGCTCGTCGAGTCGACCGCGTACTTCACCGTCTGCGAGGCCCTCTCGAACGCGGCCAAGCACGCCGGCGCCCGCGCGGTCAGCGTCTCGGCGCGGCACCAGGACGGCCGGCTCGTCGTCGAGGCCGTCGACGACGGTGTCGGCGGCGCCGACACGGCCCGCGGCACCGGCCTGCGCGGCCTCGCCGACCGGCTCGCCGCCGTCGACGGTGTACTGCACATACACAGTCCCGCGGGCGGCGGGACCAGGATCAGGGCGGAGCTGCCGTGCGTGTGATCGTGGCCGAGGACTCGGCACTGCTGCGGCAGGGCATCGTCCGGCTGCTGACCGACGAGGGCATCGAGGTGGCCGCCGAGCTCGGCGACCCCGGCCCGCTGCTCGCGCTCGCCGCCGAACACACGCCGGACGCGGTGCTGCTCGACATCCGCATGCCGCCCACCCACACCGACGAGGGCCTGCTCGCCGCGGCCGCCCTGCGTGAGGCGCACCCCGGCATCGGCGTCCTGCTGCTCTCCCAGTACGTCGAGACCTCCGCCACCGTGCAGGCGCTCGCCGACCGGCCCGAGGGCTTCGGCTACCTGCTCAAGGAGCGCGTCGCCGACATCGACGAGCTGCGCGGCGCCCTCGAACGCGTCGCGGCGGGGGAGACCGTGCTGGACCCCCTGGTCGTCGCCCGGCTGATGGAGGGTCCGGGTCACGCCGGACCGCTCGGCACGCTCACCGGGCGGGAGCGGGACGTCCTCGCCCTGATGGCGGAAGGGCGGTCCAACGAGGCCATCGCGCAGAAACTGGTCATCGGCGGCAAGACGGTCGAGACGCACGTCCGGAACATCTTCACCAAGCTGCGCCTGGAACCCGACCTCATGGAGCACCGCCGGGTGATGGCGGTGCTCACCTACCTGCGCGGCTGAGGCCGCGCACCCAAGAGGTTCCGGCTGTCCGCTCCGGAGACGACGCCGTCCCCCGTGCTCCCCCGTGGTCCCCCGTACGTCGTCCGCGGAGCGGTGCCGGAGCTCCAGATTAGGAGAGCCGGGCGGGGCGGGACATCAGGGCCAGCCCTGAGATGCGGAGCGCCGGGTACCTCTTTCCCGCCCGGACGGCTCTTCCCAGGGGCCGAGCGCCGGGTCTATAGTCCAAAACTAGCAGTGCTAATTTTTGGTACCGTCCGCGTCACCTCAGGAGCTGACCGTGCGTCCTGTCCACTTCGCCGCCGCGCGCCGCACCCCGATCGGGAAGCTGCGCGGGTCCCTCTCCACCGTCCGGCCCGACGACCTCGCCGCGACCGTGATCCGGGGCCTGATCGACGACGTGCCCGCCCTCGACCCCGCCCGGATCGACGACGTCTACTGGGGCGCCGCGAACCAGGCCGGTGAGGACAACCGCAACATCGCGCGCATGGCCGCGCTGCTCGCGGGCCTCCCCGAGACCGTGCCCGGCGCCACCGTGAACCGGCTGTGCGCCTCCGGCCTGGAGGCCGTCACCACCGCCGCCCGCACCATCGCCGCCGGCGAGGCCGACATCGTGCTCGCGGGCGGCTCCGAGTCCATGAGCCGGGCCCCGTTCGTCCTGCCCCGCCCCGACGACGCGCTGCCCCACAGCATGCAGACCTACGACACCCGCCTCGGCTGGCGCCTGGTCAACCCGAAGATGAAGGACCTGCACGGCGTCCTCGCGATGGGGGAGACCGCCGAGGAGGTCGCCGAGCGGTACGGGGTCTCGCGCGAGGCCCAGGACGCCTTCGCCCTGCGCAGCCACCAGCGCGCCGCCGCCGCCCGCAAGGACGGACTCTTCGACGCCGAGATCCTGCCCGTCACCCGGCCCGACGGGGTCGTCGTCGACGCCGACGAGTGCATCAGGCCCGACACCTCCCTGGACAAGCTCGGCGGTCTCAAGCCCGTGTTCCGCAAGGGCGGTTCGGTCACCGCGGGCAACGCCTCCCCGATGAACGACGGAGCCGCCGGACTCCTCCTCGTCAGCGAGCAGGCACTGAACGACCTCGGCCTCGAGTCCCTCGGCCGCTACGTCGCCGGAGCCTCCGCCGGAGTCCACCCCGACGTCATGGGCATCGGCCCCGTCCCCGCCACACAGAAGGCGCTCGCCCGCGTCGGCTGGGGGATCGGTGACGTCCAGGAGGCCGAGTTCAACGAGGCGTTCGCCGCCCAGGCCCTCGCCTGCGTCGACGCCCTCGGCATCGACCCCGGGCTCGTCAACCCGACCGGCGGCGCCATCGCGCTGGGCCACCCCCTCGGCTGCTCCGGCGCCCGCATCCTCACCACCCTGCTGCACCGTCTGCGCCGCACCGGCGCCGGGCGCGGCCTCGCCACCATGTGCGTCGGCGTCGGCCAGGGCAGCGCCGTGCTCGTCGAGCGCGGCTGAACTCCCGTACCACGTCAGGACGTCGGCCGCGGGGCCCCGGTCCCGCGGCCGGCCGCACCACCAGCAAGGACTCGCACCGCCGAGCAAGGACTCGCACCACCAGCAAGGAACGGAGCACCACCCCCTCATGGCCACTCTCTCGCTCGCCGCGATCCTCGCCGACAACGCCCGCCGCAGGCCCGACAAGACCGCCCTCGTCCAGGGCGACCAGCGGTTCACCTTCGGTGAGTTGTGGGACCAGGTCCGCGCCCGCGCCGGAGCGCTCGTCGACACGTACGGCGTCCGGCCCGGCGACCGGGTGGCCCTGATGGCCCCGAACACCGTGGACTTCCCGCGCGCCTACTACGCGATCCTCGCGGCCGGCGGTGTCGTCGTCCCCGTCCACCTCCTGCTGTCCGCCGACGAGGCCGCGCACGTGCTCCGCGACAGCGGCGTCGACCTGCTCCTGTGCCACCCCGGACAGGCCGCCGTCGGAAGCGCCGCCGCCGAGGCCGCCGGAGCCCGCGTCGCCACCCTCGGCGAGGACGGCGAACTCGACGCGGCCGCAGCCGGGGCCACCCCGCTCGACGTGTACGCGGCCCGCGGCCCCGAGGACGCGGCCGTCATCTTCTACACGAGCGGCACCACCGGCGTCCCCAAGGGCGCCGTCCTCAGCCACCTCAACCTCGTCATGAACGCCACCGTGGACGCCTTCGACGCCCACGAGTACTGCCCCGACGACATCGTCCTCGGCGCCCTGCCCTTCTTCCACGCCTTCGGCCAGACCGCCTCCCTCAACGCCGTGTGGCGCGCGGGCAAGACGCTCGTCCTGCTGCCCCGCTTCGACGCCGCCCGCGCCATCGACCTGATGGTCCGTGAGGGCGTCACCGTCTTCCACGGCGTGCCCACGATGTACGTCCACCTGCTCGCCGCCGCCCGGGACGCCGCCGAACTGCCCAGGCTCCGCGTGGCCGTCTCCGGCGGCGCCTCCCTGCCGCTCGCGGTCCTGGAGGCCTTCGAGGCCACGTTCGGTGCCCGCATCCACGAGGGCTACGGACTCAGCGAGACCTCGCCCGTCGCCGCCGTCAACCAGCCCTGGTACGGCATCAAGGCGGGCACCGTCGGCCACCCGATCTGGGGCGTCGACGTCGAGATCGCCCGCGCCGAGGTCGACGAGCGCGTCGAACTGCTGCCCGCCGGCGAGCTCGGCGAGATCGTCGTGCGCGGCCACAACGTCTTCACCGAGTACCTGGGCCGCCCCGAGGCGACCGCGCAGGCCCTCGTCGACGGCTGGTTCCGCACCGGCGACCTCGGCACCAAGGACGCCGACGGCTACATCTCCATCGTCGACCGCAAGAAGGACGTCATCATCCGCGGTGGCTTCAACGTGTACCCGCGCGAGGTCGAGGAGGTCCTGATGCGGCACCCGGCCGTCGCCCACGTCGCCGTCATCGGGCTGCCCGACCCCGTGCACGGCGAGGAGGTCTGCGCCGTGGTCGTGCCCAAGGAGGGCGAGAGCGCCGACCCGGACGCCGTCATCGCCTGGTCCAGGGAGCACCTGGCCAAGCACAAGTACCCGCGCCGCGTCGAGATCACCGGCGAACTGCCGCTCGGCCCCAGCATGAAGGTCCTCAAGCGAGAGCTGCGGGACGCGTACCGCTCCGCCTGACCTCCCGGCGCGGTGGCGGAGATCGATGCGGCTAGCATCGGTCTCCGCATGCACGAGATATTCGGGATCACGCCCTGGGGCTTCGCCGCGCTGGCCGTCGCGGCCGTCCTCGTCGGCTTCTCCAAGACCGCCGTCAGTGGCGCCAACACGGTCAGCCTCGCCGTCTTCGCCGCCGTCCTGCCCGCCCGTGAGTCCACGGGCGTGCTGCTGCCCATCCTCATCTGCGGCGACGTCCTCGCCGTGCTCACCTACCGGCGGCACGCCCACTGGCCCACCCTGTGGCGGCTGTTCCCCGCCGTCGCCGTCGGCGTGGTCATCGGCACCGTCTTCCTCGGCTTCGCGGGGGACGGCGCCGTGCGCACCAGCATCGGTGCGATCCTGCTCCTGATGGCCGCCGTCACGGTGTGGCGCCGGCGCGCCGCCGAACGGCCCGAACCGGAGGAGACGGCGACCCGCACGGCACGGATCAAGGCCGGCTCGTACGGGGTCCTCGGCGGGTTCACCACGATGGTGGCCAACGCGGGCGGCCCCGTGCTCTCCCTCTACCTGCTCTCCGCGGGCTTCCGGAAGCTGGGATTCCTCGGCACCTCCGCGTGGTTCTTCCTCATCGTGAACTCCGCGAAGGTGCCGTTCAGCGTCGGCCTCGGCCTGATCGACGGCAAGTCCCTGCTGCTCGACGCCGCCCTCGCCGCGTTCGTCGTGCCCGGCGCCCTCATCGGCAAGTGGGCGGTGAACCGCATCAATCAGCGGCTCTTCGAACAGCTCGTCCTCGCGGCGACCGTCCTCGGCGGCCTGCAACTCCTGCTGCGCTGAACGGGCCAGGTCCTAGGAGGGGCTGAGGATGCGGGCCGAACCGGGCCGCTGCGGCAGTCCCTGTGCCAGGTCCTCCACGAGCAGCCGCTTCGCGATCGTGTCCACCGCCGTCCGCAGGTCCTCACCCGGCGGCCGGCCCAGGTCCTCCTCGACCCGCGCGCTCAGCCAGTTGCCCCACGCCCGGTTGAACACCTCGGCCTCGCGCCGCCCCGCCGCCGTGTGCGAGAAGTACGAGCCCGTCCGGGTCAGATAGCCCTCGTCGACCATCCGCTGGAACACCGGCACCAGGACCTCGGGCGGCAGCCGCCGCCGGGCCGCGATCATCCCGAGGCTCGCGTGACCGACCATCCGGGTGAAGAACTCCACCTGCATCACCGCCCAGGCCCCCGCCATGTCGAGCCGCGAGTCCGAGGAGTCGAGGATCCGGCGCGCGGTGTCCAGGTCCGCCGACTTCACGATGGAGCTCACCGCCCGCTCCAGGACGCGCTCGGAATCGCTCGTCGTCGGCTGCGCGAAGCCCTCGCCCATGTCCGAGGAGCCCATCCGCGCACTGTCGCGCAGCGCCACCTGCTTCAGGAACAGCGCCACCACGAAACCGATCAGCGCGACCGGCACCGTCCACAGGAACACGGTGTGCAGCGAGTCCGCGTACGCGTCGACGATCGGCCCCTGCGCCGCCGCTGGCAACTGATGCAGCCCCTCCGGGCTCTGCGCCGCCCCGGCCAGCGTCGCCGGATCCACCCCGGTCCCCGCGCGGGCCGCCTCCGCGACGCCTTCCGTGAGGTTCGGCTTGAGGGAGTTCGCGTAGATGGTCCCGAACACGGCGGTGCCGAACGAGCTGCCGAGCGTACGGAAGAAGGTGACGCCGGACGTCGCCGTGCCCAGGTCCGCGTACTCCACGGTGTTCTGCACGGCGATCGTCAGGACCTGCATGCACAGTCCGATCCCGAGCCCCAGCACCAGCATGTACAGCGACGACAGCCAGGTGCTGGTCGACGGATCCATCAGGGACAGCAGATACAGGCCGAGCGCCATCACGAGCGAGCCGACGATCGGGAACAGGCGGTACTGGCCCGTCTTGCTCACCACGTTGCCGGAGAAGATGGACGCGGCCAGCAGACCGATCACCATCGGCAGCGTCCGCACGCCCGAGATCGTGGCCGAGTCCCCGTCCACGTACTGGAGATACGTCGGCAGGAACGTCATCGCGCCCAGCATCGCGAAGCCCACGATGAAGCTCAGCACCGAGCACACCGTGAAGACCGGGTTGCGGAACAGCCGCATCGGCAGCATCGGCTCCGCCGCCCGCGTCTCCACCACGCAGAACAGGCCGAGCGCCACGATGCCGCCCACGAACAGGCCGATGATGACCCCGGAGCCCCACGCGTACTCGTTGCCGCCCCAGCTCGTCGCCAGGATCAGCGCGCTCGCGCCGACCGCCACCAGGGCGATGCCCAGATAGTCGATGACCGGCCGGACCGCCGACTTCACGACCGGGATCGTGCGCGCCGCCGCGATGACGACGACGATCGCGATCGGCACGTTGACGTAGAACGCCCAGCGCCACGTCAGATGGTCGGTGAACAGGCCGCCCAGGAGCGGGCCGACGACCGTGGAGACGCCGAACACGGCGCCGATCGCGCCCTGGTACTTGCCGCGCTCGCGCAGCGGGATCACGTCGGCGATCAGCGCCATCGAGGTGACCATCAGGCCGCCCGCGCCGATGCCCTGCATCGCCCGCCAGGCGATCAGCAGCGACATGTTCGTGGCGAGGCCGCACAGGAACGAGCCCGTGATGAAGACGATCGCCGAGACCTGGAAGACGATCTTGCGGCCGAACAGGTCACCGAACTTGCCGACCAGGACCGTCGCCACGGTCTCGGCGAGCAGGTAGGAGGTCACGACCCAGGACATGTGGGCGGCGCCGCCCAGGTCCGAGACGATCGTCGGCAGCGCCGTGCCGACGATCGTCTGGTCCAGGGCGGCCAGCAGCATGCCGAGCATGATCGTGACGAAGACGACGTTGCGGCGGCGCTTGTCCAGAACGGGGGGCTGCGCCGCTTCGGCGGGGGGTGCGGCGGTGTCTGTGGTCACGTTCGCATCGTCACCCGTATGCGGGCTGTGCGCACGCGGGAACGGGCCGCACACCGACACGGCCTCGCGCCTCTACGGGGCGCTCGTGAGACCGGGGGCCTCGGCGGCCGGATCCACCGGGCCACCGGACTCCACCCGGTGCGCCAGGGCGTGGGCCCACTCGATCAGGGCCCGGGTGTTCAGGCGGGCCGGGGGTGTGCCCGGCCATGACTCCAGGGAGGCAGCGCCCCGGCGGAGCAGGCGCGCGCCTCCCTTCGTGTTGCCCCGCGCCGCGTGGGTGAGACCCACCGCCAGCTGGGCGAGCGCGCGCCACAGGGCCTCCTGCTCCGGCGGACCGGACTTCCACGCGTCCTCGAACACCTCGTGCGCGTGGAACGGCCGCCCCGCGTCGAGCAGCGACTGCGCCTCGGCGACCGTCTCCTCCGGAGTCCGCACGACGCCCTCCGGCTGCCGGGCCACCCCGGTGCTGCCGTAGGGGAGCGGTCGGCCCAGGCCGTCCCGCGGCCGGGCGTTGCGCGCCCTGCCCGTCTCGTCCCGGTCCCGGCCGGCGCCGCGCGAAGTGCTCATGTGCCGATTCTCGCCGACCCCGCCCCGAGGACGCCGAACCGGTTTCAAACCAGCCGTGAGCTTGGGGTATTGTTCTGTCTGTCGCCGCCGGAAGGGACCGCCCGGAAGGCAGTGGACATCGGGACGTGGCGCAGCTTGGTAGCGCACTTGACTGGGGGTCAAGGGGTCGCAGGTTCAAATCCTGTCGTCCCGACTCGAAAGAGTCGCAGGTCAAGGGCCGTTTCAGAAAGATCTGAAACGGCCCCTGACTCGTTTTTGGGGACCACTTGGGGACCAGCGCACTTGACTGACCGAAGCGCACCTTGACCGGGTCAAGGTGCGCCGCCCGCCCGGACGACGTCGTAGAGGTGGGTGCCGTGGGCCCATCGCTTCAGGTCCTCGCGGCCGAGGGTGATGAGGTCGTGCCTCTTGGCGAAGTCGCCCGCGGGTTTGATGAAACCGTTGAGCCCGATGGTGACGGCGTGGTGAGCACGGTGCTCGGGACGCGCGGTGCCGTTGAGCTGCTGCACAGCCGGGGATGAGACGGGCCGGCGCAGCTGCTCGCATGGGGCCACGGCGGTCAGTCCGTCGTGATCGACGGCTCGACGGCGAACTGCACGGTGCGCACGACCGAGGACGGCACCTTCGCTCTCTGGCTGGAGGAAGGTGCCCTGACCTTGCCCATCCAACCCTTGCCCTCCGGCGCGACGTGCGGGCGGATGCGTCCTCGGCCCGGGGTCAACCGAACGATGGACAGAACCGGGCGGATCTCTTGCCTAGTCTCTGGACCGATCACCTGAAGTGAATCGGGAGCAAGGGCCGAATGAGCACGCGACAGCCGACTTTGGCGTACGCCATGCTGAGGGCGTCGCGGCTCGTATCGCACGGTTTGTTCGCGTCTTTGCTCGCCCAGGTTCCTGCAAACGTCATTGGCTCGGGAGCGACCGTGCCGAGGCAGGAGGGGCGCGATGGCGCACGGTTGAATCCGCGAGCGACCGTGTCGGCGTATACGCGGTAGTGCCCGGCCAGTTACTCCCGTGCGTGCGCAAGCTGCCGCTGAGCTCGACCACCGTTCGAGCAAGGGCAAGTCTGGACAAGCGATTTCCCTGCGACTATGGGGTTAGCGCGGCCGCACGCGCTACTCTGGGCATGTATGGAATCTTCAATCCAAACCTTGCTCTCCAGGCTCGTGACGGGCCCTGCCTTCATGCTGCTGGGGCAGGCGTTGGAGGAGTTTCAGGCTGCCTCAGGTCCCGCGCGCTCGGTCGTTCCCAGCGCTGTGGAGTCGCTGAGCGACAACGCGGCGGCCGAGTACGAGCGCTTCGACCGGGAGGTCCGTGCTGTCGAGCCGCCGGAGTGGCTCTCCGAGGCCGCTCAGTATCCCTGGAACGGCGTCTTCACCTCTCGGATCGATTCATCCCTGCCGGACGTGTTCGTCAGCGAGTGGCGCAGAGTTGTTCCGACCGCCCAGGCGTTCCTCGGACGGCATCCACGCAGTGCCACCGAAATGCAGGTGCGGTACCTCTTCGGCGGGGTGGGGCTGCCCGAGGAGGAGCGGCCGCCGACGGACGTCATCCAGGAAGTCGAGTCCAAGGCGCGGGCCGCTGAGATGCTCCAAGTCTTGGCCGAGACACTGGCCACTCCACGCGGCGTGATCGTGATCGAGGGCTATCGGCCGGGTGATTGGCTGACGACGCAGGAGCTCTTCACTTTCGTTAACCGCCTGCAGCCGGGGCAGGCCCACCTGTTTTCCGTGACGGAGGCCTTGCGCGAAGACACATTCGTACGTGCGGCGATCGACCGGGGCATGCTGGTCGCGCACAGCGAGACCTTCAGTGCCGTGCTGAACGAACTGGAAACGTCAGGTCGCTTTCAGCGGATGTCGGCTGGCCGGGCGATGGCAGGGCAGCGACTCATCCCGATCGGCGATGGTTTCGCCGAGGTGGACGTCAACACGTGGAACCGGGTGATCGGCGCAGCGCGCCCGGTGGACAACGAGCTGTTGGAACCCTTCCCGTCCGCCTCGTCGGCCCTGAAGTACCAGCGCTTCCGCACGTTTCTTGGGGCGAGCGAGGGCTCTCCGCCCTGGAAGGCGGTGGCGAGCGGCTACAACCTGCGCCGGGACTTCGAAGAGGTTCTGCTCAGACGTGTGCAGAGCAGTCTCGACGAGTTGTCGATGCCGGAACCCATCGTCATCGCCGGGCAGACCGCGACCGGCAAGACCATAGCGCTGTGCTCGCTCGCTCTGCAGGTGGCACGCTCCGGTCAGGCCGCCGTTCTCCACCGGTCACGCCGCGGGGACCGGCCGACGCTCGCTGACATCGACGCCTTCGCTTCCTGGGCCGACGAGAACCACGCGATCCCCACACTGCTCGTGTGGGACGGCATGGTCGACATAGACGAGTACTACACGCTGCAAAGGCAGTTGCGCTCCAGGGGCCGGCGCGTACTCATCGTCGGAAGCAGCTATCTCCCCCCTCAGCACGTCAAGAAAGTCATCCGGGTCGATTCGGGTCTCAGCGAGGCCGAGGTCGCGCGAGTCAAGGACTGGCTCCCTGCCTTCGCCGTCCCGGTTCCCGATGACATCGGCGGGAAACTCGACTCTTCGTTCCTCGCACTGCTCTACCGGGTACTGCCGGAGACGGAGCGCGGTCTGCGCCGTGGCTTGACGATGGAGATGCGCGAAGCCGAGATCGGCTTGGAGAAGCTTTCCAAGGCAACCGAGGAGACCGGCTCGTCCCGCCTCGGGGCGATCGCACAGGCGCTGGCCGACGCCGGGTTCGACATCGACGCGCTGGCGCCCTCGGAGCGCCCGCACGCCGAGCTCATCGACCTCTCCTTTGAGGAGAGGAGCTCCACCGAGCGGCTCACCTCGATGGTGCTCGTCGCGGGGCGCAGAGGTCTCCTCGTACCGCTGGAACTCGTGCTGCGCATCCTCGGCCGGGAAGGATCGAGCCGCATCGTCGAACTGGTGCGGAACTTCGACATTTTCCGCTGGACCGAGGACGAGAGGGGCAGCCAGTACCTGGGAGCGCGGACGCAGCTCGAAGCCGAACTGCTGGCCCGTGAGGACCTGAACGTCCGCACGGAGGTTGAGGTCACGGGCCAGATGATCGAGAACCTGCGGCCCATGCCTACCCGTGGGGGAGGGGAAGAGGTCCAGTTCATGGTCGATCTGATGGAAGGGATGGGCCCGCAGTCCCGGGATTCGACCCGCTACGCGGAGCACTACCTTGACCTCGCCAACGCGTTCGTACACCTGCGGGAGGGGCGCGGTCTGGCACACCACAGGTTGGTGCTGCTGGAGGCCAACCTGACTCGCGAGCACGTGCTGTGGGCACAGAAGCACAATGTGAGCAGCTCCGCCGAACGAATCGAGCTACTCCGCCACGTACAGCGCCTACTCGAAGTCACGATCGAGGAGGCCGACGCCTCTCCGCGCTCGCGACTCAACCTGCTCGTGGAGCTTGCGAGTACCGACGGTGCCCAGGTGTTCGAACTGTCACAGCGCGGCGAGCCGTCGAACGCGTCCGCCATCTCGGCACTGATGAGCGAGGTGACACGGGCGGCCCTGTCGGCGAGGGCGTACGACCCGGAGAATGTCTATCCGGTGGACGTCGTGGCGTGGACCACGAGGCGCGCGGTCGAGACGGGGGTGCTCTCCGAGGAGACACGGATCGACCTGCTTGCTAACGCCCAGGCGTCCCTGGATTCGATCGATCCGGGCACGCTTAGCCCCGCCCAGCGCGCCACGTACGACCAGCGGCGCGTGGAAATGGCGCGCATGCTCAACGATAAGGCTCTGGAAGCTAAGCACCTCGCGGCGCTAACGGAGAACAACGATCCGGCCGCCTACTATTTCTTGGCCCGATCGGCCGCACGGCGCGGGCCGGAAGGCGTAAAGGTGGCGGTTGAGTCCCTGTTGCGCGCGTCGATCGAGGTCCGAGCTGACTGGCGCTGCTCGCGGTTGCTGCTCGATCTCTTCTGGGAGCTGAAGACCGGAAAGCCGTTCCTGCGCGGTGAACGTCAAGTGCTCGCCTTCACGGAGGCGGACTGGAACGAGTGCCTCCGCATCACCGACGCCATCCCTGTCGCAGGCGACTTCGATCGCTATCGACTGGACTTCTTGCGTGGTCTGAGCCTCTTCCACCTCGGTTCCTACCGGGCCTCGGAGGAAGTGTTCCGCAGACTCGACCGGGAATCCCAGGACTTGTCGTCCCGTATCGTCTCCACCTACCTCGCGTCGGGGAGTGACGGCAAGGCCTTGCTGTTCACCGGCAGGGTTGTCTGGGCGACTCCGGACGGCAGGCGGGGCATCGCATGGGTGGACCAGCTCCGCATCGAAGTCCCCTTCATTCCGCAACGCTTCTCGGTCACGGACTTCCGCAGGAAGGGAGACATCCTTCCCTCATTCCACATCGCGTTCAACATGCGAGGAGCACTCGCGGATCCCATCCGCGCGGCGCACCGAGGGGAGAGACGGACACCTGATGCACAATGAGCTGGAACGGTTCAAGCGGTCGTGTCTCACTCTGTCTCAGCACAGGCGGCTCTGCACGGGTGAAGAGCTGCACATCCCCGCGCCGGACGCGTGGCCGGCGCACGTGCGCAGCGAGGGCGACCTCGAACGTCTCGTCTCCGCCGCGTACAAGCTGTGGCGCGAGAAGTGGAAGCTGGACATCGGTTTCCTGCTCGGTGATCGCAGGACTGGTGGGGCAGCATGGGACTTCGACAACCTGATCTATCACCTGCGTACGGCTCGGCAGCATACGGACAACGCCCAGGCGACCGCACGTTGGGCGGCGTGGACGCGGGATTCCTCAGGCGGACACGAGCCTGCCGGCGAGGACGACTGGGCTGCCTGCGGCCAGGCTCTTATGGCATCGCTCAACAGCGCGATCGAGGCCCTCTACAAGCTGGCCGCCGCGGGCCGGAGTAGCGAGCCGTTCCGGCGGGGATGGCATGCGAAGGTTTCGGAGAGCGTCCAGGCCGTCGTTGCCAGGGTCGCCGCGGATCTCGGCCTACATTTGCACCCCAAACGTCGCGACTACTACGTGCGCGAGGTGGAACGACTCTGGAGCAGGCACCGGCTACGGCCCGGAGAGCTGGCCGTGGACGTGCTGGCCTCTTTCGCCGAGCGCGTTCTCGTCTCCGAAGTGGGGACGTTGCCGTGCGACTATCAGTTGATACTCGAGGAGCTGGACGTGCTCGCCACGGCCGATGCGGTCGCCGTCCTGCGGCTGGCCCACTCTGTGGCCGAAGTCTCAAGGGCTCGTGGTGAGGCTTTCCTCAAGCTGGTCGGCTCCACATGGGTGACATTGCGGCTGGACGACGCCTCGTCGTAGACGAGCGGACTCGCGGTAACCCGTGAGGGAGTTCCAGGCGAATATGTCGCCCTTCGGGGCCGTAGGTCCAGGTGCGGACCAGCTGCTGTCATCGTGTTCGTCCAAGCTCACTCCAGCCGCTGGTCCTACTTGCACCCCTGGGGACCAGATGGGGACCACACGATATGCGCGACAGTGCACGACGGACGTTCCCACCCACAACTTGCACCCGGATTAAGTCCGCTATATCCAGAAAAAACCCTCGACCCTCACTCCTGGGGGTCAAGGGGTCGCAGGTTCAAATCCTGTCGTCCCGACTCGAAAGAGTCGCTGATGAGGGCCGGTTTCGGAGCAATCCGAAACCGGCCTTCGTCGTTGCGTCGTCCGGCTCAAGAGGGCCGCGCACGCGCGGTGTTGGCGCGTGGCGGGCTCAGTGCAGGATCTTCTCCTTGGCCCGCTCGAACTCGGCGTCGTCGATGTCGCCCCGGGCCCGGATGTCGGAGAGTTTGGCGAGTTGGTCCACCGTGCTGTCGGCTTCCGCCCCGCTGCCCGCGGTCGCGCGGATGTACTCGTCGACGGCCTCCCGGTGGGCGCGGGCGTGCTCCGCCTCGCGCTTGCCCATGCCACGGCCCCGGGCGAGCGTGTAGACGAACACACCGAGGAAGGGGACCACGACCACGAAGACGAGCCAGGCGGTCTTGGCGATCCCGCTGAGCTCGTCGTCCCGGAAGATGTCGCCGATGATCCGGAAGAGCAGGACGATCCACAGGATCCACAGGAAGATCCACATGACCGTCCAGAACGCCCCGAGGACCGGGTAGTCGTAGGCCAGATTCATGTCGTAGCTCCTTCGTCCTCGTCCCCGCCGTCCGGCAGGGGCAGCAGGTGCAGTCCGAAGGCGTCCCCGATGCCGTGCGCCGCGGTCACCACGCGGGCGCTGCCCACCACGGGGGCGATGGCCACGAGGGTGCCCTGGATCCGCGCCGGCGGCACACCGATGTCCTCGGCGGCGCCCAGGTTGAGCAGGTACGAGGCGGGGGCGGCGCCCATCGCCACCAGCGCGGCTATGCGGGTCAGCAGGTAGGTCTCCGGATCGAGGCCGGATTGTTCGTACGCGCCGTCCGTCATCCGCATCAAGGTGTCGAGCACGGGCCGGTCCGGCCGGGTGTCGTCGGTGTCGGGTGCGGTCTGTGCCGCAGGGTCATCGGCCACGTCGGTTCTCCTCGTCGCTCAGCTGTCCGACCGACTGCTCCTCCACCATCACCGCGTCCGGTCCGGCGCGCCTCACCCCTCACGGGTGACCGGGCTGCCGCGGGCGGCGGCCCGCTCGATCCAGCGGCCGTACCGGTCGGCGAGACCGACGGCCGAGAAGCCGTGGAGCAGGACGCTCAGCGCGACGGTGGCGGCGACCACCTCGGCCAGCAGCCCCACACCGGGGACCCGCTCCTCCAGGACCAGCAGCCCGAGCACCACGGACGCCAGACCGCGCGGCCCGAACCAGCCGATGTACGCCACCGTGGGCAGCCGGAGCCCGCTGCCCGCCAGTGCGAGCGCCACCGGCAGCATCCGGACGACGGTCAGGCTGAGCACGGCGTAGCCGACGACCCTCCAGCTCAGGTCGTCGAGCACCGGCCCGAGAAGCACCGCGCCGAACACCAGGAGGCTCAGTGAGGCCAGGAGTCCGCCGAGCTGCTCGGCGAACGAGGCGGTGTCGCCGGGCCCCTCCCGCTGCCCGGTGGCATCGGCGCCGCCCGGCCGGAAGCGCCGCTCGGCGAGACCGAAGGCGAAACCGGCGATCCAGGCGGAGATGAACCCGCTGCCGTCCACCACGACACCCAGTCCGTACGACACCGCCGCGACGGCCGGGACGAACAGCGGCGCCCACTCCCGCGACACCCACCCCCGGGCCCGTGCCGCCCCCAGCAGCACCCCTCCGGCCGCGCCGGCCAGCGCGCCCAGCACCGTGCTCAGGACGAGCGCCCGCCAGAAGACACCGGCCGCACCCGTCTCGGCGGCGGACGTGCCGGGGATGCCGGCCAGGAAGAGGACGAAGAAGGGCAGCACCATGCCGTCGTTGAGGCCGCTCTCCACATTGAGCCCCTGACGTACGCGCGCCGGGACCCGCGGACTCGTCATGGCGGTCTTGCCGAGGGCCGCGTCCGTCGGGGCCAGGACGGCTCCGACCAGGGCGAGTTCCCACACGGACAGTCCGGGGAGCAGGGGCCAGGCCAGCAGCCAGCCCGCGCCGATGGTCAGCGGCAGCCCGATGCCCAGCAGCCGGCCCGGCAGGAAGCCCCCGGACCGCAGGTCCCGGGGGCGCACGGTCATGGCGTCGGTGAAGAGGATCAGCGCGAGCGCCGCCTCGAGCAGGGTCAGGATCGCCCCGGCGTCGTGCCCCAGGTCGATGACGTCGAGCACGGCCGGTCCCAGGAGCACTCCGCAGCCGGTGAACACCATCGCCGACGACACGTGCGTGGGGGCGAGCCTGCGCGAGACCAGTACGTAGGCGGCCGTGACGCCGGCCGCCGCCACACCGATCCACGCGTCACCGCTCACCCGGCCTCCAGCCCTCGGGCTCTCAGGACAGCAGCGCACCGGCCGGTGAACCTCACCCGCCACGGGTGAGTGCTCCCGGCCGTGGCGGGCCCACGCTCGAAGAGACCGAGCCGGCTGCGACAGCGCACGGCAGAGTGAGGAAGAGCCATGGCTACGACGACCCACCAACACTCGGACACGGCCCGGACGGCGGCGAGCGGACTGACCGTGTTCGCCGCCGTCCTGCTGATGATCGCCGGTGTCCTCGACCTGCTCCGCGGGATCATGGCGATCGCGGAGGACGACGTCTACGTCACGACCCCCAACTACATCTTCCAGTTCGACCTGACCGGCTGGGGCTGGATCCAGCTGGTCCTCGGCGTGATCGCCGTCCTCGTGAGCCTGGGCCTCTTCGCCCGCGCCACATGGGCGCGGATCGTCGGCGTGGGCATCGCGGGACTGCTGATCATCGCCAACTTCCTGTCGATCCCGTACTACCCGTTCTGGTCCCTGACCCTGATCGCGCTGTACGCCTTCGTCATCTGGGCGCTGTGCGTGGTGCCGCGGGAACCCTGAGCGGCGTCACAGCAGACGCAGCTCCCGGGCCCGGCGCACGGCCTCACCGCGCCGGGCCGCCGCGAGCTTGCGGTAGATGTTCCGCAGATGGGTCTTGACCGTGTTGACGGACAGGAACAGTTCGGTGGCGATCTCCTCGGTCGACATCATCTGGGCCAGCCGCTCCAGGACCTCGAGCTCGCGGTCGCTGAGCGGCTCCACGACAGGGGCGGGGGCGGACCCGCCGGGTTCCGTCGGGGGTTCCTCGGGGAGCAGGCAGTCCGGGAGCCAGGTGTGCGTCCGGGCCAGTGCGGGCCGGCGGCCGAGGACGGTCCGGAGCCAGGGGCCCGCTTCGAGGAAGGGGCGTCTGAGCCGCTCGGGGCGCGCGAGCGCCAAGGCGCGGGCGACCAAGTGCCCGGCCGTGACGCCGTCGCCCCGCGCACCGGCCACCTCGGCCCGCACCAGCAGCGACCGGACGGTCAGCGCCGGCCCGTGGCCGTCGGGGCCGGGCAGCGCCTCGACGAGAGAGCGTGCCGCGTCGCCGTCGCCCGACGCGAGACGGGCGCGGGCCGCGGCGATCGTGTGTTCCGGCCGCGCGTCCTGGCACCGGGCCAGCACGTTGACGGCGTCCCAGGGACGTCCCCGGGCCAGGTGCGCGGTGGCCGCGGTGACCGCGACCTGGGTGTCCACCCAGGCCGGGGGGGCCACGGCGGACGGAGGCTCCCGTACGTCGCCGAGGGCGTGGAGGGCCTCGACCGGGTCCCCTCCGGCGGACAGCAGCCGGGAACGCGTCACGGCCAGCCAGGACGCGACGACCGCGTCGTGGGAGGAGGACGGCGGGGACGCTCGGTGCACGTGGGCGCGGGCGGAGGCGAGATCGTCGCGCTCGATGTCGACGGACGCCAGCACCAGCGGCCCCAGGGCGGTCCGGCCGGAGGGCGGGAGGCCGGACCGGTCGCCCTCGGTGATCGCCTGCAGCGCGTGCGCCTCGGCCCGGCCCGGCCAGCCGTCCAGGAACTCGATCAGGGCCAGCCGGCCCAGGCAGTCGTGCCGGAGGGAGGCGGTGGAGGAGGCGCCGGACGCCCGCACCGCGGCGGTCAGCGCCGCTCGGGCCGGCGCGAAGCGGCCCGCCCACAGCTGGGCCGAGCCCAGCGCGGACAGCCGCAGCACCCGTAGCTCGGGATGGGCCGCCAGCCGCTCCGCCACGAGCTCCCGCCCGGCGAGCTCCTCCGCCCGCCGGTCGGCGGACTCGGCCAGGGCCGACGAGCCGAGCTGCCGGCCCGCGAGCACCCGCAGCGTCGCGAGGGTCAGATGGGCGGCCGCCGCGTCGTCCGTCCCGGCGGGAGGCAGCAGTGACTCGGCACGTCCCAGACCGGCGAGCGCCCGCTCGGCGTCGTGCCGGGACAACGCGCGGGCGGCGCGGACGAGCTCGGCGGCCGGACCCGGGGTGTCCGGCGGCATCGCGGCGAACAGCGAGCCGAGACGGGCGGCGTCGGGGCCCGTGAGCAGCCGGCCGATCGCCAGCTCGTGGACGACCCGGCCCGCCGCGAACGCCCAGTCTCCGGCCTCGGCCGCGTGCGGCAGCGCCTCCGTGAGCAGTCCGGCGTCGCTCAGCCAGCGGGCTGCGGTGCGGTGCAGTTCCCGTACCGACCCGGGACGCCCGAGGGACAGGCGCGCCCGGAGCACTTCGGCGAACAGGGGGTGCAGCCGGTACCCGGAGCGGCCCGCCGGCTCGACGAACGCGTTCGCGCGCCGCAGCTGTGCCAGCACGGCGGCGGCGTCGTCCCGTCCGGTCAGGGCGTTCGCCAGGCCGGGACGGATCCGCTCGCAGACGCAGGTCCGCAGCAGGAGGTCCCGGCCCGCGGGGGACTGGGCGTCCAGCACCTCGGACACCAGGTAGTCCGCGACGGTGCCCTGCCACGTCTCGGGCGCTTCCAGCGCGGCCCGCGGGTCCTCGGTCCGCAGCGCGTCGAGGATGCCGAGCCGGAGCCCCGCCGCCCAGCCCTCCGTCCGTGCGGTGAGCGAGCGTGCCGCCTCGTCCGGCAGGGGCATGCCGTGCCGGCGTGCGAGTTCGGCGGTCTCCTCGGGCAGGAACGCCAGGTCGGCGGCGCGGAGGTCCGTCATCTCCCCGGCGGCGCGGTACCGGTGCAGGGGCAGCGGCGGCTCGGTGCGGCTGAGGAGGACCAGGCGCAGGCCTCCGCCCGCGTGCCGCAGCACCGTGTCCAGTTCGCCGGCGACCTCCGGCGAGGAGATCCGCTCGCACTCGTCCAGGACGAGGATCACCGGCTCGGTCCGGCTGTTCAGGTACGCCGCGAGCCGGGTCAGGACGGAGTCCTCGGCCTCGCCGGGCCGCGCGGGTCCGGGGAGGCCGCCGGACGGGGTCAGACCGTGGTGGCGCAGGGCCGCGAGGACGTAGGTCCAGAAGTTGCCCGGGTCGTTGTCCCCGGACTCGACGGTCAGCCACACCACCGGGCCGGACGGAGCGCAGGTCCGCGCCCAGTCGGCGACCAGCAGGGTCTTGCCCGCGCCCGCCGGGCCGCTGACCAGCGTCAACCGGTCCGGACCGGCCTGGGCCCGGGTGAGTCGCTCCGTCAGGCGGGTCCTGCGGACGAACGTCGCGGGGACGCGCGGGGTGGTGAACCGGGAGGCGAGCACAGCCTCGCCACTCGGTGTCAGGGCCCCGGCGGCGCCGTCGGCGGCGCCGCCGCGGGATGCGTGGGACATGACACTCACCACGTTGGCAGAACCGGCCGCGGAGTCAAGTCGGGCAGCCGCCGGACCCGGGCGGGGCCGCCCGGGCACGGGTTCACAGGCGGATGATGACCAGCGCCGTGTCGTCGGTGCTGCCCGTGGGCGGCAGGAGGTCGGCCAGGAGCGCGTCGGCCATCTCCTCAGGGCCGCTGCCGCCGTGCCGGACGAGTGAGTCCGCGAGGCGGGCCAGGCCGACGTCGATGTCCTCGTCACGGCGCTCGATCAGGCCGTCCGAGTACAGGACCAGGACCGCCCCCTCCGTGAAGGCCGTACGGGCCTGGGGCCGGGGTACGTGTTCGGGGCGGGCGCCGAGCGGCGGATCGGTCGCCCGGTCGAGGAAGGTCACCGAGCCGTCGGGGTGGAGCAGCGCGGGCGGCGGGTGGCCGGCGCTGCTGTAGGCGAGGGTGTGGGTGTCCCAGTCGACGTAGACCTTCACCACCGTCGTCGACTGCGCGCCGGGGACGTGCCGGGCGTACAGCCCGAGCGCGTCCAGGGCCCGGGCCGGGCCGTCGGCGACCCGCGCGGCCGCGCTCAGCGCACTGCGCAGCTGCCCCATGACGCAGGCGGCCTCCAGGCCGTGGCCGACGACGTCCCCGACGGCGACCGCGATGCGGTCCCCGTGCAGGTCGACGAGGTCGTACCAGTCGCCGCACACGTTGAGCGCGCCGACGGCGGGCCGGTAGCGCACGGCCGCGCGGTGGTGTCCGACCGGCGTCGGCGCCGGCAGCATCGCGGCCTGGAGGGCCAGCGCGACCTCGCGCTCACGGGCGTGGGCCCGGCGCAGCCGCTCGTTGACCTCCTGGAGCTCCCGGGAGCGGGTGTAGAGCTCGGCCTCCAGGGCCTCGCCCCGCCGCCCGTCCCCGTCTTCGCCCGTGTCCGCGCCGCGGCCGGCGCGGACGAGCTCGGTGATCTCCTCGACCCGGTGCACGATCAGCGTCACCTCCCCGTCCGCGTCCAGCACGGGGGCGTTGACCGGGCTCCAGTAGTGCTCCACCCAGTGTCCGGGCCGTGCGGAGTCCTCGATGTCGTAGCGCAGCAGGGCCATCGTCTCGCGCTCGCCGGACGTCACCACGCGCAGCATCGACGCCTTGGTCTCCTGCATTCCGGCCGCCGCCGGATCGTTCGGGTTCTCGGGGAAGACGTCGAAGATGTAGCGGCCCAGTAGCTGCTCGCGGGTGCGGCCGACCAGCCGGAGGAAGTCCTCGTTGGCATCGGCGTACACGAGGTCAGGGGTCAGCAGCGCCACCATGCCGGGCAGCGCGCGGAAGACCGCCGCGTAGTCGATCTGCGGGTCCTTCATGTGCTGCCACCTCGGCACGGGCCGTCCATGCGTTGAGATTCCACGATATGAGGGGACGCGCCGTGTCACCTGCCCAGACGTCCGGGAGGAGGCCGGTGCGGCCGCCCCGTCGGCCGTTCACGTGCCGGTACGGACCGCTCAGGGGGCGCGCGTTCCGGGGAATCGCGCCACCATCGAAGGAAGGGCACAAATGTGTCGAAAGAGCGAAGAAAGGGGAAGGCCGTGAGGGTAATGCTGACCGTTCAGATGGACACTGAGCGGGCGAACAAGGCGATCACGGACAACAAGCTCCCCGAGATCATGAAGTCGGCGCTGGAGCGGCTCGCTCCCGAGTCCGCGTACTTCGGGGCCAAGGACGGGGTGCGCACCGCCTTCCTCGTGTTCGACCTGAAGGAGCTGTCCGACATCCCCGTCATCTGTGAGCCCTTCTTCCAGGAGATGGGGGCCAAGGTGAACATCATCCCCGTCATGTCCCAGGAGGACCTGCAGGCCGGACTGAGCAAGCGCGGCGGCTGAACCCGGGCTCCCCGGCGACGCCCGCCGGGGAGCCGAGAAGAACCGGTGCGACGGGGACCGCCGCCTCGCCCGGCGCCGGCGTTCGCCTCAGACGCGGGCGCGCGCGGCCAGCAGGCGGTGGGCGTGCACGGCCAGTTCGGTCTGGAGCCGGGTCATCGGGTCCCGGTCGAAACCGCCTGTGAGGCGCTCGATCTGCTTGAGGCGGTAGCGCAGGGTGTTGTAGTGGATGTGGAGGCGCTCGGCGGCCTCCACCCCGTTGCGGTCCCGGGCCAGGTACACGCCCAGACTGTGCACGAGGCTGCCCTCGTGCGCGGAGTCGTACGCGATCAGCGGCCCCAGGGCCTCCTCGACCAGACGGCGCAGCTCCCGCGCCGGCAACTGGTCCAGCAGCCGGTACACGCCGAGGTCCCGGTGCTCGCACACGAACGTGCCGCCGTACAGCTCACGGCCCAGGGCGAGCGCGGCCTGCGCCTCGCGGTAACTCAGGTGCAGATCCGCGAAGTCCGCCTGCACGCCGCCCGCCCCGACCCGCACCCGCGCCGCGGGCAGCGCCGTCGACACCGCGTCGAACACCGCCCGGCACACGTCCCGCAGCGCCCCGCCCGGCTCGACCAGCAGCGCCAGGCCCGACGGCACGCCCCAGCCGATCGCGCGCGGCCCGACCACGGCCCGCACGAACGGCAGCAACCGCTCCTCGGCCGGCCGCTCGGACGGCGGCGCCGACGCCGACGCGCTCAGCTCCACCAGGACGGCCGCGCGCGGCACGTCCAGCTCCCAGCCCATCGCGGTGGCCCGGCGGGCCGTCTCCGTGGGGTCCTGCGGGCGCCCCGAGACGAGCTCCGTGAGCAGTAGCGCCCGGTAGCGGCGCTCCCGGCCGGCCACCGCCCGCTCCTGCGCCGCGACCATCGCCGCCAGCGTCGCCGCGTGTTCCAGCGCCGCCAACTGGCCCTCCGTGGGCGGCTGCGCACACCACAGCGCGACCCGTCCCGCCGCAACGCCCGCTCCCTGCACCCCGATCGCCCGCTCGGCCGTCGGCGTGCAGTCCTGCGGCGGCCCGCCCGCGCCCGCCAGCAGCGTCCCGTCCGGGCCGAGCACCGCCGCCGGGCAGTCCGCCAACTCGGCCAGCGCCCGCGTCAGTTCCTGGTAGGAGCCGTCCCGCAGCGCGGCCGTCGCCAGCCGCTCGTGCACCTCCTGGGTGCGCTCCAGGGTCAGCGCCCGCCGGTTCAGGACCGTGCCGATCACCTCGGCGAGGACATCGTTGAACATCACCTCGCCCGGCAACTCCAGCACCGGGAAACCGAGTTCGTCCGCCGCCCGCAGCAACGGGTCCGGCAGCCGCGGCAGATACGGTCCGATCTTCACACCGAGCCCCGCCAGTCCGCGACCGGCCAGTGACGGCACGAGCGCCGCCAGCGCCTCCTCGTCGTCGCGCAGCGCGTACGCCGTCGTCAGGAGCAGTTCGCCGCCGCGCATCCAGCGCACGATGTCCGGTACTTCCATGATGTTCGCGACCCGGATCACCCGGTCCGCGCCCCGGCCGCCCGCCACGAGCCGGGCCCCGGCCAGGCAGGGCAGCCCGAGCGCCTCCGCGACCGTGATCCCGGACGCGGGAGGGCGTCTCGCGGGCGCGGGGGCGGGTGTGAGCGGGGGGACCTCCGCCGCGCTCACCTGGGCCTGGACGTGCACTCGGAAGGCTGGCACGCCCTCCACTATGAGCACCCCCCGAGACGCTGTAAATGCGGATCACGAGGGAAATCGGATGCTTACACGCCGGAAACGGGCGGGCGGCGCGGGCCCTGTCACCGGGCGTCAACGAGGGGCCCCGGCCGCTGGCGTCCGTTGCCCATGACCTGCTGGTCGGGCCGTTCCTATGGTGACCGCCATGCCTGACTCCCTCCCGCTGGGCGCCGTCCCCGCAGCCGTGACCGTCGTGGCGATCGGTGGCAACGCCCTGCTGCGCGGCGGGCCCGGCGCGACCATGGCCGAGCAGTTCGACGCGGCCAGGACGCCGGCCGCGCCGCTCGCCGAACTGGCCGCCGGCGGACGGCGCCTGCTCGTCACGCACGGCAACGGCCCCCAGGTCGGATTCATCCAGCGCCGCTCCGAACTGGCCGCCGCACTCGCGCCCGAACTCCCGCGCCTCGACCTCGACATGTGCGTCGCCGACTCCCAGGGCTCCCTCGGCCACATCCTCGCCACCGCCCTCGGCGCCCGGCTCCGCGCCCGCGGCCTCGGCGACCGCGTCGCCGCGCTGCTCACCCACACCGTCGTCGACCCCGCCGACCCCGCCTTCGCCCACCCCACCAAGCCCATCGGCTCCTTCCACACCGAACAGGAGGCGCGGGAGCTCGCCGCCCGGCACGGCTGGAGCGTCGCCGAGGACGCGGGGCGCGGCTGGCGCCGCGTCGTGCCCTCGCCCGCGCCCCGCCGCGTCGTCGAGGAGGCCGCGCTCACCGCACTCCTCGACCGGGACCAGATCGTCGTCGCGGGCGGCGGCGGAGGCATCCCCGTCGTCGAGGAGCCGGGCGGCGGCTACCGCGGCATCGAGGCCGTCATCGACAAGGACGCCACCTCCGCCCTGCTCGCCGCCCGCCTCGGCGCCGAACTCCTCGTCATCACCACCGGCGTCGGCCGCGTCGCCCTCGACCACGGCCTGCCCACCGAACGCCCCGTCGGCCTCCTGACCGCTGCCGAGGCACGACTCCACCTGGACCAGGGCCAGTTCCCACCCGGCAGCATGGGCCCCAAGATCGAGGCGGCCCTCGCCTTCCTGCGGACGTCCGGCCCCCGAGCCCGCGTCCTGATCACGTCACCGGTGGCGCTGCCGGAGGCGCTGGCCGGAGCCGGCGGCACCTGGATCCACCCGGGTCCCGCCGCTCCGGCCACCGGCGCCCCCGCACCCGCACCACCGCCGCCCCCGGACATTCCCGCGCCCGAACGCGTCACCGGCCCCGTACCGACCGCCGCTCAGGGAGATCCTCGATGACCCGTCAGCTCGCCGCACCCGAAGGCCGTCACCACCTGCGCACCACGCCCGAGAACGCCCGCTGGGGGACACTGCCCGCGCCCGGAGACCGGGCCGTCCTGACCGTCCGGGACGGGGACACCGTCACCGTCGACTCCGTGTCGCACGAGGGGATCCTGGAGGACCAGGGGCGCGACCCGGTCAGCTTCTTCGGGGCCTACGGCGTCCCCGAGCACGCCGTGCCCGCCGACGCCCGCGACATCGCCGCCTCCGGCATGCCCCGCGACGCGGAGGAGCACGGCCCGCACGTCGTCACCGGCCCCGTCGCCGTCACCGGCGCCGCACCCGGCGACCTCCTCAAGGTCGAGGTCCTCTCCCTGTACCGGCGCACCGACTACGGCATCGTCTCCAGCCGGCACGGCCGCGGCGCCCTGCCCGCCGCCCACCCGGACCCCGCCCACCCCTGCACCGGCGTCACCCGCCGCATGCCCTGCGGCACCGTCTCCACGTACACGACCGTCGAAGTCGACAGCCGGGGACGCGAGTTCGGACTGCTGCCGTACGGGGACCAGGGGCGGCGCGCGCGGTTCCCGCTGCGGCCGTTCATGGGGATCATGGGCGTCACCCCGGCGCACGAGACGCCGCTGAGCACCGTGCCCCCGGGCCGGCACGGCGGCAACCTCGATGTGAAGGTGCTCGACACCGGCAGCGCCCTGTACCTGCCCGTCCAGGTCGAGGGCGCCGGATTCACCACCGGCGACCCGCACTTCGCACAGGGCAACGGCGAGGTCGCCCTCACCGCGTTCGAGGCACCGCTGCGCGCCACGTTCCGGCTCAGCGTCCTCAGCGGAGCCGCCGCCCGCAGGGCCGTCGGCCTGATCGACACCCCGTTCGGCGAGACCGGCACCCACTGGGTCGCCATCGGCCTGAACGAGGACCTGAACCAAGCGATGCGGGACAGCGTCCAGGTCGCCCTGCGCTTCCTCACCACCCGCGTCGGCATGGACCCCGCGAGCGCCTACGCCTATCTGAGCGCGGCCGCCGATCTGGAGGTCTCGCAGGTCGTCGACCAGGTGCAGGGCGTCCACTGCCTGATCCGCAAGTCCGACTTCGGGGACGTCCCGAGCCTCGGCGACGAACCCGCCGAGGCGCTGGAGGTGCGCGCGTGAACCGTCTGCTGCTGCGCCGGGCCCGCGTCGAGGACGCCACCGGCCTCTCCGACATCCTCGTCACCGACGGCCGGATCGCATCCGTGGGGCCGACCGGACCCGGAGGGCCCGACGCGGAAGGCCCGCACGTCGTCGACTGCGCCGGACGCGTCGTCCTGCCCGGATTCGTCGAGGCGCACATCCACCCCGACAAGGCCTACCTCGACGGGCGGCGCGCCCCGCGCGGCCCCGCCCTCGCCGACGCCATCGCCGTCACCCTCGAACTCAAGCGGGAGTTCACCCACGAGGACGTCACGGCCCGCTCCCGGCGGGCCGTCGAGGCCGCGATCCAGGCGGGCACCACCACCCTGCGCGCCCACCCCGACGTCGACCACGTGCAGGGCCTCCTCGGCGTCGAAGTGCTGCTCGAACTGCGCGAGGAGTACCGGGAGTTCATCGACATCCAGATCGTCGCCTTCCCCCAGGAGGGCATCTGGCGCTCGCCCGGCACCGAACAGCTCCTGCGCCGCGCGCTCGCCGCCGGCGCCGACGTGGTCGGCGGCTGCGCCTACCAGGAGGACTCCGTGGAGCTGTGCCGCCGCCACGTCGACCTCGTGCTCGACCTCGCCGCCGAACACGGCGTCCCCGCCGACCTGCACGCCGACTTCGCCGACGACGCGAGCGACACCCGCTACGCCATGGCCGAGTACGTCGCCGACGCCACCCGTGCCCGCGACCTCGGCGGCCGGGTCGCCCTCGGCCACATGACCTCGCTCGCCGCCCGCCCCGGACCCGAGCGGGCCAAGGTCCTGGGCGCGCTCGCCGACGCCGGCGTCGCCGTCGTCCCGCTGCCGGCCACCGACCTCCACCTCGGCGGCCGCACCGACCGCCATCCCGTGCGCCGCGGCATCGCCCCCGTACGCGAACTGTGGGAGGCCGGGGTCCTCACCGCCACCGCCTCCAACAACCTCCGCAACGCGTTCACGCCGTACGGCACCGGCGACCTGCTCGACATCGCGCTGCTCCTCGCCCAGACCGGGCATCTGCACGGACCGGCCGATCTGCGCCGGGTCCTGCGCATGGTGACCCACGACGCCGCCCGCGTCGTCGGGATCGCCGACACCTACGGCGTCCGCGCGGGCGCCGCCGCCGATCTCGTCGTGCTCGACACCACCCGCTACGACGACATCGTCCTGGACCGCCCCGACCGCGCCTACGTGATCAAGGCAGGCCGCGTCGTGGCGCGCACCACCCGAACCCGCACGCTGATCGACCCGCCCACCGCACCGCCCGGCCCTCCGGGGCCCTGATCCCAGCGAAGTGGAGCCCGTCATGCGTGAACGCGTACCGCACGAGATCGTCGCGTCGATCCTGGCCGCCACCACCGCCTTCGTCGGCGGCACCGCACTGCACCTGCCGCCCTGGGCGATCTTCGTCCCCTGGGCGGCGATGTTCCTGATGGGCGGCCCCAGCATGGAAGGGGCGAAGAAGCTCTGGCCGGCGATGGTGGCCGGATCGAGCTTCGCCCTCGTCATCGTGCTCGTCGAGCAGCGGGCGGGGACGGCCCTCGGAGAGGGGCAGTTCGCCCGCAACCTGATGCAGGCCCTGGTGATCCTCGTCGTGAACTCGGCCCTCATGTACACGGGCCGCACGAAGCTCTTCACGCTCATCCCCGGCATGTTCTTCGGCTTCGCCTGTTACTTCGCCACGTTCTTCGGCGGCTTCGGCTACGACCCGGGCAACCCGTGGGCGGCCTGGGTGTGCGTCGTCGCCATGAACGCCCTCGGCCCCGTCTACGCCTACCTCTCGATGAAGCTGACCTTCCCGGTCACGCAGATGCCGGACCTGCCCGCGGCGGCCGGCCGCACGGAGGGACCGGGCGGCGAGGCCGGCCCGCGGGAGACGGCTCAGGCGGCGGAGAGCGCGGAGACGGCCGCCGCGGACGCCGGGCGGGCCGCGGTCCGGCCCGAGACTCCCTGATCCGCTCCCCACCCGATGGCCAGGAGGCCCTGGGCGCGGGGCGGCGCCCAGGACACTCCGGCCGTCAGCCGCGGCGGACGGCCCCGCACGCGCCGCCGCCCCGGTGACGTCCTCGCCGCTGGCTCACACCGCCGGCGCCCGCTCGCGGCCGTGCTCCGGGCCGTGCTCCGGTTCCGGTCCCGGTCGCTGTTCCGGTTCCGGGAACGCCCGCAGTGCCCCGGTGAAGCACTCCATCGGGGCGTGCGTGAGGCCCGCGCCGATCTGGCCGATGCCCGGCTCCCGGTGCGCGATCCCGGTCGTGATCACCGGTTCGATGCCGGTGTCCACCACGGCGCGTACGTCGATCCCGAGCGGGCTCCCCTCGAAATCGAGCCCCGGCAGCCGCAGTTCACGGTGGCGGCCCACCGTGATCCGGCCCATCCGCACGCTCGTCGCCCGGGCCCCGCGCGGCGTCCCGCCGACGAAACCGACGATGGCCGGCGCCGCCGCGAGCGCGAAGCCGCCGAGCCCGTACACCTCCGTCACCGCGCTGTCCCCGATGTCCGGGTTGGCGTCCGAGGGCCCGTAGCCGGCGAAGTACAGGCCCTCGACGACCGCCGCCGGCGCCGTGTGCCAGGCGGAACCGCCGCCGCTGACCCGGATGCCGACCTCCACGCCGTTGCGCGCGAACGCCGTCACCAGCGTCGAGTGCGGCACGCCGTGCCCGGCGAGCGTCGCCGTCTTGGCCGCCGCCATCGAGAAGTTGAGGAACCAGTACGTGTTGTCCTGGAGGAAGTCGAGCGCCTCCACGCCGCCGAGGTCCGCCTGCCGGGCGAGCGCCGGGGCCATGGCCCGCAGCAGCAGGGCACTGGCCGCCGTGTTCCGGCTGTGGCACTCGTCGCCCATCTGGAGCGCCTGCGCGGTCAGCGAGCGCAGGTCGACCGGCTCGGGCAGCGAGTGCAGCGCCGCCTTCAGGCTCGGCGCGAGCCGCTCGCCCATCCAGCGCAGCCGCGCCAGGACGTCATCGCCCAGCGCCCCGTAGCGCAGACAGCGCCCGGCACCCTCGTTCAGATTGCTGTACGCGCGCCTGCCGGTGCCCGCGTCCTCCACGACGAGCAGCGGCATCGACGGCGAGACGATGCCCGCCATCGGCCCGACCGCGTCGTGGTCGTGGCAGGGCGCGAACGCGATGCCCCCGGACGCGGCGAGCCGCTCCGCCGCCTCCGGCGTGTCCGCCCAGCCCTCCAGCAGGGCCGCGCCCACCACCGCGGCGCGCATCGGGCCGCACATGCGCTCCCACGCGATCGGCGGCCCCGCGTGCAGCAGCACCCGCTCCGGCCCCGCCAGCACGGGCAGCGCCTCACGCGCCGTCACGACGTCCGTCCACAGCGGCCGTACGTCCAGGACGCGGCGCAGCGCCTCCTCGTTGGCGGCGTCGACGAGGGGGTGCGCCGTCAGCCGGGCGAGCTTCGCACCCAGCACGGGGTCGGCCCCGGCGGGCGGCCGCCAGTCGAGCGGCGTGACACGGGCGCCCGCCGCGCGGGGCGCCGCACCGAAGGAGTCCAGCCCCACGGTCACGACGTGCGGGTCCGCTCCGAGCAGAGATGCGGTCATCGGTTCCTCCGGTCGGACGGCGTGCCGCAGGGCACGGGGGCGAACGCGGCGGCGAGGGCGTCGGCCGCCGTCGTACTGCTGTCGAGGACGGTGACGCCCACGTCGCGCAGGGCTCGCACCTGCCCGTCGAGGCCCTGCGGATCGTCCGGGGTGCCGACCACGAACGCCACGATGTGCGGCAACCGCGCACCGGAGACCGCGCGTTCCTGAGCGACGACGTCTGCCACCGCGCCCGCCGGGTCCGCGCCGGCCCCGTACCCGAGGACGACGTCCACGACCACCACGGCCGTCGACGGGTCGCGCAGCGCAGCCGCCAGCCACGGGGCGCGCACCGCGGGGTCGATCATCGGGTGCGGGCGCCCGGCCGTGAACAGGTCGTCGCCGAGGTCGAGGACCACATGGGAGCCGGGCAGCCGGGGCGCCTCGCCCGGCGCGGGCGGCCGCGCGTCCGTGTCCGCCTTGACCCCGGCGGCCTCCAGGCGCAGCCGTGCCTCGTACGCGAACGTGCCGCCCGCGTACAGGGCCCGCAGCAGGCGCCGTTCACCGGCCGGTGGGGAGAGGGGAGCCGGGACGGGCGCGGGACCGTCGAGACCGGCGGCGATCCGGGCCGCGTCGCGCAGGCTGCCCGCCACGCTGACGCCGGGCGGCGCGTCGGGCGCACCGCCCAGGAACGCGGCGACGACGGGCTTGCCGGTGCGGGCCGCGTGCGCGAGGACCGCGCGGGCCACACCGGGAGCGGGCGGCTTCGAGACCAATACGATCGTCTCCGTCGCGGGATCGGCGGCGAGCACGTCGAGCGCGTCGCGCATGCACGCACCGCCGACCTCCTCCGACAGGTCCCGCCCGCCCACGCCGATGATCTGGCTGACGCCGGTCCCGTACGCCTGGAGCAGCGTCGACACCTGCTGAAGTCCCGTGCCGGACGCGCCGATCAGACCGACCGGTCCGCGCCGCACCGCGTTCGCGAAGCCGAGGGGGATCCCGTCGAGCACGGCCGTGCCGCAGTCGGGCCCCATCATCAGCAGGCCCCGCGCATGCGCCTCGCGCTTGAGCGCGACCTCGTCCGCGACGGGCACGTTGTCGCTGAACACGAAGGCGTGCATGCCCAGGCGGAGCGCCTTGAGCGCCTCGGCCGCCGCGTACGCGCCGGGCGTCGATATGACGGCCAGACGCGGGGTGCCCGGCACCGTGGCGAGGGAGCGGTGCGGCTCGTCCTCGTCCTCGCGGGCGCCCGCACCTCCTGCGCCGTGCGCGTCGTCCGGGCGGCCCTGTGCCAGCAGCCGGTCGGCCTCCTCGACGGCCCGGGGCACGGCGTCGGGCGGGCAGCGCAGCGCGATCAGCAGGTCGTTGGGGCGGGCCGCGGCGCCCTCGGCGGCGAGCAGCCCGGCCGCCTCCACCTGCTGCCGGTTGGCGGGCGTGGCCATCACCAGACCGGCCGCCGCGATCCCGGGCAGCGTGGTCAGCGCGCTCGCGATGCGCATCAGCGCCACGGAGTCGACGTAGGTGTCGGCGCGGACGAGATTGTGGACCTCCGGCGCGCACGCCGGGGCTTCGGGGGGTGTCATCTGTGCGGGTTCGACCATGCTGCCGACCGTAGGCCGGGCCCCCCGGGGCCTGTCTTGGTCGCGGCCTGCCACATCGCGGCCGGAAGGCTCGGTACCGGCTGACAATGACGGCCCGGGACCTGGAGAAATCCGGATGCCCGCGGCCGGTACGGGCCCTAGGCTCGGTCGGCCGGCCGACGGGCCGGTGAACCGGTGGACCGGTGGATCGGCGAAGGGTCACGATGAGCGCACCGCGCACGCTGCACGACGACGAGCCCGCCATGGACGAGACGCTCGTCCGGGGGCTGCTCACCGACCAGTTCCCGCGCTGGGCCGCCCTGCCGCTGCGCCCCGTCGCCTCCGACGGCACCCAGAACCTGCTGTTCCGGCTCGGCGACGACCTCGTCGTCCGCATGCCGCGCACCCCCGGGGCCGCCGCCGACGTACCGGGGGAGCAGGACACCGTACGGCGCCTCGCGCCCCGACTGCCCGTCGCCGTGCCCGAGCCGCTCGGCACCGGCGCGCCCGGGCGCGGCTACCCCTGGCCGTGGGCCGTGTACCGCTGGCTGCCGGGCACGATCCCCGCCGGCGACCGGCTCAAGGACCCCGCCCGACTGGCCGTCGACGTCGCGGAGTTCGTGCGCGCCCTTCAGAAGGCCGACCCGGCCGGGGCGCCCGCCGCCTACCGCGGCGGATCGCTCGCGCCGCGCGACGCCGGCACCCGCGAGACCATCGGCCGGCTCGAAGGGATCGTCGACACGGGGGCGGCGACCGCCCTGTGGCAGGACGCCCTCGACGCGCCCGCGTGGACCGGCCCCGACGTCTGGCTGCACGCCGACCTCGAACCCGGCAACGTGCTCGTCGACCCGGAGACCGGCCGCCTCACCGCCGTGATCGACTTCGGCTGCGCGGGCCTCGGCGACCCGGCCGTCGACCTCATCGCCGCCTGGTACGTCCTCGACGAGGAGGGCGCCGCCGTCTTCCGCACGGCCGTCGGCCACGACGAGGCGGCCTGGCGGCGGGGCCGGGGCTGGGCCCTGACCATCGCCGTCCACGAACTCGCGTACTACCGCGGGCGGAACGCGTTCATGGCCGACACCGCCGCCCGGGTCCTCGGCCGGTTGCTCGGCTGACGCCCGGTCAGCCGACCGGGTGCTGCTCGCCGTCCCGCTGCTGCGGGATGACCACCGGGGCACTGCCCTGCGCGAGCGCCACCGTGCGCACCGGGGACGGGATGCGGATGCCCTCGTCGCGGTAGCGCCGGTGGAGGCGCTTGATGAACTCGTGCTTGATCCGGTACTGGTCGCTGAACTCGCCGACGCCCAGGATCACCGTGAAGCTGATCCGCGAGTCGCCGAACGTGTGGAAGCGCACCGCGGGCTCGTGCTCGGGCATCGCGCCCTCGACGCCGCTCATCACCTCGGCGACCACGTCCATCGTGACCTTCTCGACCTGGTCGAGGTCGCTGTCGAAGGAGACACCCACCTGCACGAGCAGGGTCATCTCCTGCTCCGGGCGGCTGTAGTTGGTCATGTTCGTCCCGGCCAGCTTGTTGTTCGGGATGATCACGAGGTTGTTGGAGAGCTGCCGCACCACCGTGTTGCGCCAGTTGATGTCGACGACGTAGCCCTCCTCGCCGCTGCTCAGCCGGATGTAGTCGCCGGGCTGGACCGTCTTCGAGGCGAGGATGTGCACGCCCGCGAAGAGATTGGCGAGCGTGTCCTGGAGGGCGAGCGCCACCGCGAGGCCGCCGACGCCCAGGGCGGTGAGCAGCGGGGCGATGGAGACGCCGAGCGTCTGCAGCACCACGAGGAAGCCGATCGCGAGGACGACCACCCGGGTGATGTTCACGAAGATCGTCGCGGAGCCGGCCACCGCGGAGCGGGACTGCGCGACCGTGCGCACCAGGCCCGTCACGATGCGCGCCGCCGTGAGCGTCGCGGCGACGATGACGAACGCGGTCAGCGCCGTGTTCACGTTGCGGCCGGTCCGCTGCGTCAGCGGCAGCAGCTCGGCCGCCACCGCCGCGCCCGCCGCGACCGTGGCCCACGGTACGAGGGTGCGCAGCGCGTCGACGATCACGTCGTCGCCGCCCCACTTGGTGCGGCTCGCCCGCACCCCCAGCCAGCGCATCAGCGTCCGCAGCAGCAGGCCGCCGATCAGCCCGGCGAGCAGCGCGACGCCGGAGAACAGCAGATCGTGCAGTTCGACGGCGCGGGTCACCGGGCACCTCCCGTGCTCAACACTGCCGGGTATAGCGATATGTGATGTTTCGTCACCTGGTACCTGCCGGATCGGGGATGGGGCGCGCGGGCGTCCTGACCGCCCGCGCGCGGCCATCCTGCCGCACGCCCCCGCGAGGTCCGACACGCGGGGGGAGTCGTTCCGGATCGATGAACTCCCAGGTCAGAGGGGTGAATTCACGCATGGCGGGGAATCGTCGCACATGACCCATTGACGACGGTTCGCCCCGACCCCGAGGGTGGAGACCATGACCCGACTGTCCGAGCATCTGCGTCAGGCCACCCCCGTCGTCGCGCAGCGCGGGGAGGGCGTCCACCTCTACGGCACCGACGGCCGCCGCTATCTCGACTTCACCGCCGGGATCGGCGTCACCAGCACCGGGCACTGCCACCCCCGGGTCGTGGCCGCCGCCCAGGAGCAGGTCGCCACCCTCATCCACGGCCAGTACACGACCGTCCTCCACCAGCCGCTGCAACGGCTCGTCGAGCGGCTCGGCGACGTGCTGCCCGAGGGCCTCGACAGCCTCTTCTTCGCCAACTCGGGCAGCGAGGCCGTCGAGGCGGCGATGCGGCTCGCCCGCCAGGCCACCGGGCGGCCGAACATCGTCGTCGCGCAGGGCGGCTTCCACGGCCGCACCGTCGCCGCCGCCTCCCTCACCACCTCCGGCACGAAGATCCGCACCGGCTTCGGACCGCTCATGGCCGGGGTCGCGATCACCCCGTTCCCGAACGCGTACCACTACGGCTGGGACGAGGAGACGGCCACGCGGTTCGCCCTGAAGGAGTTCGACCACCTCCTGCAGACCGTGTCCGACCCGGACGACACCGCCGCGATCATCATCGAACCCGTCCTCGGCGAGGGCGGCTACGTCCCGGCGAACACGGCCTTCCTGCAAGGGCTGCGCGAGCGCGCCGACCGGCACGGCATCCTGCTGATCCTCGACGAGATCCAGACCGGCGTCGGCCGCACCGGCCGCTTCTGGGGCCACGAGCACTTCGCCGTCCGCCCCGACATCCTCATCACCGCGAAGGGCCTGGCCAGCGGCTTCCCCCTGTCCGGCATCGCCGCGCCCGAAGCCCTCATGCACCGGGCCAGGCCCGGCTCCCAGGGCGGCACCTACGGCGGCAACGCGGTGGCCTGCGCGGCCGCCTGCGCCACGCTCGACGTCATCGAGGACGAGGGCCTGGTCGCCAACGCGGAAGCGATGGGCGCCCGGCTGCGCGCCGGCCTGGAGGACGTCGCCGCGAAGCACCCGGCGATCGGCGACGTGCGCGGCTTGGGCCTGATGCTGGCCAGCGAGTTCACGGCCCCCGACGGCACCCCCGACCCGACGACGGCCGTGCGCGCCCAGCAGGCGGCGGCGGAGGAGGGCCTCCTCCTGCTGACCTGCGGCCCCTGGGGCAACGTGGTCCGCATGATCCCGGCCCTCGTGGTCTCCGAACCCCAGATCGACGAGGCGCTCCGCATGTGGAGCGCAGCGGTGAACACGGCCACGGGGTGAGCGACGAGTCGTGCCGCGGCGAGTCGCGGTACCGGCGGGCCCCTGGGGCGCACGGAGTGCGCCTTCAGGGGCGCGGGGAACTGCGCGAGCAACCACGAGGGCGCGGCACCTGCCGACGATCCTCGGCCCCTACGGCGGGTGGATCCTGCGGCGTTCGCCGCGCGAGCGGGACCGCATCGATCTGCGGCTCCGCCGCGTGGGCGCGAGCCACCACGACGGCGCGGCACCCGCCGGCGATCCTCGGCCCCTACGGCGGGTGGATCCTGCGGCGTTCGCCGCGCGAGCGGGACCGCATCGATCTGCGGCTCCGCCGCGTGGGCGCGAGCCACCACGACGGCCCGGCACCCGGCAGCGACCCTCCGCCCCCCTGACCCATGCCCGACCGACACGCACCCGGCGCCCCGCCAGAGTGCAGCCCACCCACCCGTACCGCCCCAGGCGGCGGACCGTCCCCCGACCCACCAGGAGCCCCGAGAATGCCCACGCACCCCGTGATCGACTCCGTGCCGAAGCAGCTGCGGATCGGTGAAGGATGGGAGGCCGCCGCGTCGGGACGGACGCTGGCCGTCGACAATCCGGCCACCGGCACCGTCCTGTGCGAGGTCGCCGACGCCGGCCCCGAGGACGCCGCCCGCGCCCTCGCCGCCGCCCGCGAGGCACAGCAGGGCTGGGCCCGCACCGCCCCCCGCGCCCGGGGCGAGATCCTGCGCCGCGCCCACGAGATCATCCTCGAACGCGCCGAGGACCTCGCCCTGCTCATGACCCTGGAGATGGGCAAGCCGCTGGCCGAGGCCCGCGGCGAGGTCGCCTACGCCGCCGAGTTCTTCCGCTGGTTCTCCGAGGAGGCCGTCCGTATCGACGGCGGCTTCGCCACCAGCCCCGACGGACGCAACCGCCACCTGGTGCTCCGTCAGCCCGTAGGCCCCTGCCTCCTGATCACCCCGTGGAACTTCCCGCTCGCCATGGGCACCCGCAAGATCGGCCCGGCCGTGGCGGCGGGCTGCACCATGATCCTCAAGCCCGCCCCGCAGACCCCGCTGTCCACCCTCGCCCTGACCGCGATCCTCGCCGAGGCGGGCCTGCCGCCCGGCGTCCTCAACACCCTCACCACGTCCGACGCCGCCGCCGTCGTCGAACCCCTGCTGCGCGGCGGCGGCATCCGCAAGCTCTCCTTCACCGGCTCCACGCAGGTGGGCCGGATCCTGCTCACCCAGTGCGCCGACACGGTCGTGCGCACCTCGCTCGAACTCGGCGGGAACGCACCGTTCATCGTCTTCGACGACGCCGATCTCGACGCGGCCGTCGACGGCCTGATGGTCGCCAAGATGCGCAACATGGGGGAGGCCTGCACCGCCGCGAACCGCGTCTACGTGCACGCCGGCGTCGCCGAGGACTTCGCCGCCCGCCTCACCGCCAGGATGGCCGCCCTGACCGTCGGCGACGGCACCGCGCCCGGCACCGACGTCGGCCCGCTCATCGACGCGGCCGGCCGGGACAAGGTGGAGCGCCTGGTCCGCGACGCCGTGGGCCGCGGCGCCAAGGTCCTCACCGGCGGTGAGGTCCCCGAGGGCCCCGGCACCTTCTACCCGCCGACCGTCCTCGCCCAGGTCCCGCGCGACGCCGAACTGACCGGCACGGAGATCTTCGGCCCGGTCGCCGCCCTGTTCACGTTCGAGGACGAGGACGACGTGGTCCGGATCGCGAACGACACGGAGTGGGGCCTGGTGTCGTACGTCTTCACCCGTGATCTCGACCGGGCCCTCCGGGTCGGCGAACGCCTCGAGACCGGCATGGTCGGCCTCAACACCGGCCTCGTCTCGAACCCGGCCGCCCCCTTCGGCGGTGTCAAGCAGTCGGGCCTCGGACGCGAGGGCGGCCGGGTCGGCATCGACGAGTTCCTGGAGTACAAGTACCTCGCGATTCCCTACAGTTCGTAGCCGAGAGCACGAGAAGAGGCTCCCGGTCAGAGGCGCTCTATCGCGCGGAATCCGGCGAGGACCGACAGCAGGTTCCGCGCGGGCGGCGTCAGTTCGACCACCGCCACGGGCCGCCCGGCATTCAACACACCGAGGAAGGCGGCGAGTTCGGCCTCCGAGAGGTCCGTCTCGGTGACGTGTCCGCACGCCGCGACCGGACGCCGCCCGGCCCCGGGCGCCCACAGGACCGGTTCGACGGCCCGCACCACGTCGTCGTCCGTGAACCAGCCGGGCCGCGCCGCGGGCGGCACCGGACGCAGCCCGCCGTCGGTGGCGTGCCGCAGCGCCTCGCGCACCAGGCGCCGCTCCGTCGCGGCGGGCCGCGCCGCGAGCCGGAACGCGTCGAGCGCCCCGGCCAGCACCGCGGGCAGCGCCCCGGCCGCGTCCCCGTCGCCGCGTACGAGGATGTCGTCGCCGCCCGGACGACCGGGCGGGTCCGGCTCGTGCGGATGCGGCGGCGGGCAGTGCGGGTGCGCGTCGCGGGGGACGCCGACGCGGACGGTGGTGACGGGCCGGGGCGCGGGATCCGCCGACCAGGCATGGCCCGGCGGCAGATACAGCAGGTCACCGGGGACCGTCGCGGCGACGCTCGTGGTCCCGTCGCCGTCCGTCACGCGCAGATGCCGCCGCCCGGTCAGCAGACACACGAACCGGGCCTCCCGCGCCGCCTCCGCGGGCACCAGGGGCTCCCGCGTGCTGTGCGTCAGGGTCGTGCTCACCGCGCCGTGCGGGCGGCCCACCTCGTCCCACAGCCCGGCGAGGAAAGAGCGCTCCCGCGCCCACAGCGGATGGTGTCCCGCGTGCAGGGCGTGCACCGCCAGCGCGAACGGCTGCCCCTCGGTCCGCCCGGCGAGACGCAGGTCGTAGCGCGCGAACGAGCCGTCCTCCTGGAGGGGCAGCAGGTCCCCGGGGTCGGTGAGCAGCCGCGATCCGACGGTCAGTTCGGCCCGTGCGGCGGTCACCGCGAACTGCGCGGCGACGACGGCGCTCTCGAACACCTCGTTCCGGTCGAACGGCGCCGTGCCCGGTCCCGCGGGGCGCAGCACGACGGGCCGCCGGTCCCAGTGGTCGCGCGCGAAGACCCGCCAGTCGAGCGGGTCCAGGACGTCCGTGCGTATCGGTCCGGCGGCGGTCACGGACGCCCCGCGCCGGGGTGTGGCTCCACGTCCACCGCGCGGGCCCGGTACAGCGCGTCCAGCGGGCCGGTCAGCTTGGGGGACGCGGGCCGCAGCCCGGCGGCGCGGGCCAGTTCGGCCACGGTGGTGCCGGATCCCCGCAGTGCTGTGAGTAGCCGGTCGCAGGAGGCCGGCACCGGCCAGGCGTGCCCGTTGGCCGCCCACACGGGCCCGTCCGCCCCGTCGGCGACCCGTACGATCTCCGCCACGCGCCGTAATCGGTGCGCCGGCGAGAAGGCGATGCCCGGCCGGGGCGGCGGGGGCGGATGGAGCCCGGCTGCGGACCGCAGCGCGGCCCAGCGCAGCAGCAGCGCCCGCTCGGGCGCGCGCCCCGCGAGCGTCCCGCGCAGCAGCTCCGCGCAGTCCCGCAGCGCTGCCGGCACGGCGATCCGCCCGTCGGGCGCGGCGGGCACCGGGGAGGGGAGCGGGCGCCGCTCCGGCCAGGGCCCGGCGTCGTCGCGCATCAGCGCGCCGAGGACCTCGGAGACGTACGGGAGCGCGGAGGCGCGCCGTGCGGGCACGGAGAGGCGCAGGGTCGTGCAGGGGCCGGAACGCTGGTCGAGGTGGTGGCTGCCGGCCGGCCAGTGCACGAGATCGCCCGCGCGGGCGTGCAGGACGAACTCGGTGCCGGTGTGCTCGGGCCGTACCCGCACGGTGAGGGAGCCGTCGAGGACCCAGGTCAGGCCCGCGGTGTCCGCGCGGACCCCGGGCCGGTCCGGCGCGTGGTGCCGGTCCCCGACGGCGAGCTCCGCCGTGACGGGCAGCGCGGGCCGCCCGACGTGCCGCCACAGGCCGTCCAGGACGTCCCGTACCCGCGCCCACAGGCCGAAGTCGTGCGCCAGCGGGTCCGTGGCGGTGAGCAGCCAGCCGTCACCCGCCAGCTCGGGCGCGGCGGCCATGCGCCGGACGTACGCGGCCGTGTCGGGATCGTCCGGGCCCGGCAGGAGCGGTCCGGGGGCGGGCAGCACGGCGTTCGAGGTGGTCAGCCGGGTCCGGCCGGGGCGCGCCGCGGCGGCCACCAGCAGCGCGTGCGCCTCGGCCGCCGTGAGGCCGGTCCCGGGTGCGTCCGCCACCACCACCGGATCCCCGGACCAGTGGGCCCGGGCGAAGCGCCGCCAGCCGGAGCCGGGGGCTTCGGAGGCGGGGGCGGGGCTGTGCGTCATCGGGGTGGGATCTCCTCGGTCCCTCACCGGGGGTGGCGGAGCGACGGGCCAGGTGACCCTCCCAGACCCCTCCGGCCCCGTCAACGCCTTTGCGGAGGAGCCGTGAACATCCGGCGCCGCCCCGCGGGCGCGGACACACGGGGGACATGGTGTGACATCGCGGAATCGCGCACGCGAACGGGCTGTGGAAAGGTGAGCCACGGATGTGTCCGCTACGCCCCGGGAGGTCCCGATGTCATCGAAGCGACGCCGTAAGAAGAAGGCCCGCCGCAAGCACGCGGCGAACCACGGCAAGCGTCCCCAGTCCTGAACGGGGACGCGGACCGGAACTGAGCGGCGGGGCGGGGTCGGGGCCGAGGTCGGAGGCCGGATCAGGCCCTCTGCACGGCTCCTTCACCGATCGCCATCGCCCACTCCGTCACCAGCACCTCGTACTCCGCGCGGTCCTCGGCGGTCAACTGCCCGCCGGTACGCGCCCACAGGTCACGGATCTGCTCGTTGACCTCGTCGGCGGACCGTTCGGAGTGCGGGGCAGGAGTGGAGGACATGTGAAAGAGAGTAGGCGATCGGTGCCGCTTTTCGCTCCGGTCCGTCACGTGGGCATCGCCATGTGTGATCTTCGCCATGTCGGCGTGGCGCGCCGGACCCCGGTTCCCGGACGTGCTCAGGGCTTGCGGCCGACCCCCGCGTACAGCGGCACCGGCGTCCCGTCGCGCACCTCGTCGACCCCCAGCTCCGGATGCCAGTCCGGCAGCCACACGATCCCCGGCGACAGCAGATCCGTGCCCTCGAAGAACTTCGCCATCTCGGTGCGGGTGCGCGGCACGAGCGAGACTCCGCCCGCCTTGTACATGGCGACGGCCTCCCGGGTGCGCTCCGGATCGAAGTCCGAGGCGAGCTGAGACAGCACGAGATGACTGCCCGACGGCAGCGCGTCGACCAGCGTGCGCACGATCTCGTACGCGCCCTCCTCGTCCGGCACGAAGTGCAGCAGCGCGATGAGCGACAGCGCGACCGGCCGGTCGAGGTCGAGGATCTCCCGCGCCAGCGCCACGATCCGTCCGGGATCACGCGCGTCCGCCTGGAGGTAGCGGGTGACGCCCTCGGGGGTGCCGCGCAGCAGCGCCGCCGCGTGGGCGAGCACGATCGGGTCGTTGTCGACGTACACGACGGTCGCGTCCGGGTTCGCGGTCTGCGCGATCCGGTGCAGGTTCGGCTCGGTGGGTATGCCCGTGCCGATGTCCAGGAACTGACGGATGCCGAGCCGCCCGGCGAGCATGCGCGTCGCCCGCTGCATGAACCAGCGGTTGTGCCGGGCCCCGTACGGCGCCGTGGGCTCCATCTCGGTGATCTGCCGTCCGAGGGCCTCGTCCACGGGGTAGTTGTCCTTGCCGCCGAGGTACCAGTCGTACACCCGGGCGGGATGCGGCCTGCTGGTGTCGATCCGGACGTCGGCGGGGGACGGTTCGGTCATGTCAACTCCCTTGTGAATACTGGTGGTTCGCGACTGCGTCCGGTCATCTTGCCGCAGGCATGTGACGACCGGGGCGTGATCGGGAAGGTCGGACCCTACACCCGGTCCGTGTCGCGGCGACGACACACCGGCCACACCGTGACGAACAGGAGCAGCACGCATGCAGGACGTCTCCCGGCGGCTCGACATCGCCCCGGCCACGCCCGCCGACTGGGCCGTGGTCCACGGCTGGGCCGCCGCCGAGGGCTGGAACCCGGGCCTGGCCGACACCGCGAGCTTCTTCGCGCAGGACCCGCGGGGCTTCTTCCTGGGGCGCGTCGACGGCGAGCCCGCCTCCGCCGTCTCCGTTGTCAACTACGGCGACGCCTACGCCTTCCTGGGCTTCTACCTCGTCCGGCCCGACCTGCGCGGCCGCGGCTACGGCATCGCCACCTGGCGCACCGGGCTCGCCCACGCGGGCAGCCGGACGGTCGGCCTGGACGGAGTGGTCGCCCAGCAGGACAACTACCGCCGCTCCGGATTCGCCCCGGCCCACCGCACCGTCCGCTACACCGGCGTCCCGAGCCGGCCCGCGCCCCCGCGCCCCGACGGCGTCGAGCCGGTCGGCGACCGCCTCCCGGAACTGCACGCCTACGACAGCGCCTGCCAGCCCGCGGACCGGCCCCGGTTCCTGGAGTCCTGGCTCGCCACCGCCGGACACACCGCGCTGGTGCGGGTCACCGGCGGCCGGATCACCGGGTACGGAGTCGTCAGGGCGGGCCGGGACATGCCGCGGATCGGGCCGCTGTTCGCCGACACGGCGGAGGACGCCGCCGCCCTCTTCGACGCGCTCGCGCCCGCCGAGGGGCCCGTCGCGCTCGACGTGCCCGACGTGAACCGGGCCGCCGTCGCCCTCGCCGAGGAGCGCGGCCTCGCCGCCGGGTTCGAGACCGCCCGCATGTACACCGGACCGGTCCGCCCCCACCACGCCGAACGCGTCTTCGGCGTCACCTCACTCGAACTCGGCTGACCCGGGCGCCGGGACGTCCGGGCCGGCCGGTGCGCCGAACGCGCCGTGCCGCCCCTCACCCGCCACGAAGCGCCCCGCCCCTTCGACGCCCTCGCGCAACACGCCCGTCCCGAACCGGACTTCGGTGCGCAGTGCCTCCGCCTCCGGCATTCCGGCCGTGGCCCGTACGGAGGCCAGGTCGCTGCGCAGGCAGGCCTGCGGGAAATCGGCGAGCCGCCGCGCGAGTTCCTCGGCCTCGCCGCGGGCCCGGCCCGGCGGCACCAGCCGGTTGACCAGGCCCATGGCGAGGGCCTCCGGCGCGGGCACCGGGCGGCCGGTCAGGATCAGGTCGAGCGCCCTGCCCTCCCCGACGATCCGCGGCAGCCGGACGGTGCCGCCGTCGATCAGCGGAACGCCCCAGCGCCGGCAGAACACCCCGAACACGGCGTCCTCCTCGGCGACTCGCAGATCGCACCACAGCGCCAGTTCGAGCCCGCCGGCCACGGCGTGCCCGGCGACCGCCGCGATCACCGGCTTGGTCAGGCGCAGCCGGGTCGGGCCCATCGGCCCGTCCCCGTCCTCGGCGACCCGGTTGCCCCGCTCCGTACCGACCGCCTTGAGGTCCGCGCCCGCGCAGAACGTCCCGCCCTCGCCCCACAGCACCGCGACCCGCGCCGTGTCGTCGGCCTCGAACTCCCGGAAGGCGGCGGCCAGCCGGGCCGCCGTCGGGCCGTCCACGGCGTTGCGGGCGGCGGGCCGGGACAGCACCACGGTCGTGACGGGCCCGGCGCGTTCGACGCGGACGGACGGCGGGGGATTGAGGGACGGCACGGGGGTTTCCTCTCGCGGGACGGACAGGACCGCGGCCGGGACTACTCGACCGTGAGGGTCAGTCTGGCCCGCGCCGTCGAGCTCGTCCCGGTGTACAGGTCGAACGCGCCCTCCTCCACCAGGAATTCACCGGCCGGGTCGTTCGTCCAGAAGCCCAGCTCGGCCGCCCCGAACCGGAAGCGGACCGTGCGGGTCGCGCCGGGCTCCAGCGTGACCCGTTCGAACCCGATGAGCCGGCGCACGGGCTGCGCGATGCTCGCCGCGCGGTCACGCATGTACAGCTGCACCACCTCGTCGCCCGCGCGCCCGCCCGTGTTGCGCACGTCCACCGTCACCTCGACCCCGGCGCCCTCGCGCAGCGCGGCGGCCGGCACGGCGGCGCGGCTCAGTTCGGGCGTGCCCAGCTCGAACGTCGTGTAGCTCAGGCCGTGCCCGAAGGGGAACTGCGGGGAGGACGGCAGGTCCAGGTACTTCGACGTGTACTTGTTGCCGGGGTCGGCGGGGCGGCCCGTCGACTCGTGGTTGTAGTGCACCGGGAGCTGGCCCACCGTGCGCGGGAACGACACCGGCAGCCTGCCGCCCGGGTTCACCGCGCCGAACAGCACGTCCGCGATCGCCGGGCCCGCCTCCACACCCGGGTGCCAGGCCTCCAGGACGGCGGGCGCCGCGTCCAGCCAGTCGCCGACCGTCAGCGGCCGCCCGTTCACCAGGACCACCACGAACGGTCTTCCGGTCCGGGCGACCGCCGCGATCAACTCCTCCTGTGCGCCCGGGAGTCCGAGATCACTGCGCGCCGCCGCCTCACCGCTGAGCGCGGCCGGCTCGCCCACGACCACGACGGTCACCTCCGCGGCCCGCGCCGCCGCGACCGCCTCCGCGATCCCGGACGTGCCGGCGCCGTCGGCGGCCACGCCCCGCGCGTACGTCACCCGCGCACCCGGCGCGGCCTCGCGCACCGCGTCCAGGACCTTCGCCGCGGGGAAGCGCTTCGCCGCGGCGGGCACGGCCCAGGTCCCCAGCAGGTCGGTGGAGCTCGCGAACGGTCCCACGAGGGCGATCGAGGTGACCGAGCGCCGCAGCGGCAGCACGCCGCCGTCGTTCTTGAGCAGCACCATCGAGCGCGCGGCCGCCGTGCGTGCCGCCCGGCGTGCGGCGGGGGAAGGCGCGGTGATCTCCGCGGACTCCTTCACGTACGGCTCCTCGAACAGGCCGAGCGTGAACTTCAGCCGCAGGACGCGCGACACGGCGTCGTCGACGCGGCGGCGTGTGATGCGTCCGGCGTCCAGCAGGGCCCGGCCCTCGGTCCGCAGGTGGGTACTGGTCATCTCCATGTCCACGCCCGCGTTCAGCGCGCGCCGCGCCGCGTCCGCGCCGTCCTCGGCGAAGCCGTGCGCGATCAGCTCCTGGACGCCCGCCCAGTCGCTGACGACCATCCCGTCGAAGCCCCACTCCTGGCGGAGGATGTCGGTGAGCGTGTGCGCGTTGCCGTGCGCCGGCACCCCGCCGATGGTGTTGAACGACGCCATCACGGTCTCCACGCCCGCCTCCACCGCCGCCTTGAACGGCGGCAGATACAGATTGCGCAGCCGCGACTCGGACACGTCGACGGTGTTGTAGTCGCGCCCGCCCTCGGCGCCCCCGTACGCGACGAAGTGCTTGGCGCAGGCCGCGACCGTCCGCCCGTCGCGGTAGCCGTCGCCTTGATAGCCCGCGACCTTGGCGGCCGCGAACCGCGAGGTCAGATACGGGTCCTCGCCGTCGCTCTCGGCGATCCGGCCCCACCGCGGCTCGTGCGTGACGTCCATCATCGGCGAGAACACCCAGTGCACCCCGCACGAGCGGGCCTCCCGCGCCGACACCTCGGCGTCCGTGCGGGCCACTTCGGGGTCGAAGCTCGCCGCCTGCGCCAGCGGGATCGGGAACGTGGTCCAGCAGCCGTGGATCACGTCCAGGCCGAACAGGAGGGGGATGCCGAGCCGCGACTCCTCCACGGCGATCCGCTGCAGCGCGTTCGTGCGGGCGGCCCCGAGGACGCTGAGCACCGAGCCGAGCCGGCCCGCGCGCGCGGCGTCCTCGACCTCCCTCGTCTCGCCCGACCCCGGATTGAGCTCCCACGACCACGGCAACTGCTGCAACTGCCCGAGCTTCTCCTCGAACGTCATCCGGCGCAGCAGCGCCCGCACCTCGCCGTCGTACGGGCCGCGCCGCGCCCGGCGGGCCGAGCGCGCCGCGACGGACGCGCGGGCGGCCGGGGCGGCGACGGCGGCACCGGCCGCCGCCGTGACGCCGATCGCGGACAACAGCGTGCGCCTGCCGAGCTGGGGCATCCGAGGGCTTCCCGTCGGTCGGTTCCGGTGGTCGACCGCCACCGCAAAAGGGGTGAATCCGGTGCGAAGTTATGGGTCGGCCGCAGGCCGGTCAAGGGAGCCTCGCCGGGCGCCGCGCGGCACGTTCGGGGAACGCGCGCCGTTCCCTTGACCTCAACATTGCTTGAGGTCGTAGCGTCACCGGCATGAGCATGGAGACCACAGCCTGGACGCAGCTGCACAGCGTCATGAACGCCCAGAACGGCGGCCCCGACCGTCGCCCCTTCGACCGCGCGACCCTGCGCAGGATCGCCGCCTTCGCCCGCCCGCACCGCAGACGCATCGCCCAGTTCGTCCTGCTCAGCATCGTCACCGCGCTGCTGGCCGTGGCCACCCCCGTGCTCGCCGGGGATGTCGTCGACAGCATCGTGAAGGGCCACGACCAGGGGCACGTCGTACGGCTGGCCCTGCTGATCGCCGTCATCGCCCTCGCCGAGGCCGGCATCGGACTCCTCGCGCGCTGGCTCTCCGCGAACCTCGGCGAGGGCCTCATCCTCGACCTGCGCACCGCCGTCTTCGACCACGTCCAGCGCATGCCCGTCGCCTTCTTCACCCGCACCCGCACCGGCGCGCTCGTCAGCCGCCTCAACAACGACGTCATCGGCGCCCAGCGCGCCTTCAGCAACACCCTGTCCGGCGTCGTCGGCAACGTGGTCACCCTGCTCCTGACCCTCGCCGTCATGCTCACCCTCTCCTGGCAGATCACCCTCCTCGCGCTGCTCCTGCTGCCCGTCTTCGTGCTGCCCGCCCGCCGCATGGGCTCCCGCATGGCCCGCCTCCAGCGCGAGGCCGCCGCGCACAACGCCGCGATGGGCACCCGCATGACCGAGCGGTTCTCCGCCCCCGGAGCCACCCTCATCAAGCTCTTCGGGCGCCCCGAGGACGAGTCCACCGAGTTCGCCGAGCGGGCCCGCCGGGTGCGGGACATCGGCGTGCGGACGGCCATGGCGCAGTCCGCGTTCATCACCGCCCTCACGCTCGTCTCGGCCCTCGCCCTCGCGCTCGTCTACGGCCTCGGCGGGTACTTCGCGCTCGACGGCACCCTGCAGGCCGGCGCGGTCGTCTCGCTCGCCCTGCTCCTCACCCGGCTCTACGCCCCGCTGACCTCCCTGGCCGGCGCCCGCGTCGAGGTCATGAGCGCGCTGGTCAGCTTCGAGCGGGTCTTCGAGGTCCTTGACCTGAAGCCGCTCATCGACGAGAAGCCGGACGCCCGCGCGGTGCCCGAGGGTCCGGTGGCCGTCGAGTTCGACGAGGTGCGCTTCGGCTACCCGTCCGCCGACAAGGTCTCCCTCGCCTCCCTGGAAGAGGTCGCCTCGCTCGACACCCGCGGCGGCGCCGAGGTCCTGCACGGTGTCTCCTTCCGCGCCGAACCCGGCCAGACCGTCGCCCTCGTCGGCTCCTCCGGCGCCGGCAAGTCCACCGTCGCCCAGCTCCTGCCCCGCCTCTACGACACCGACTCCGGCAGCGTCCGCATCGGCGGCGTCGACGTACGCGACCTGACTGCGACCTCGCTGCGGGCCACCCTCGGCATGGTCACCCAGGACGGCCACCTCTTCCACGACACCGTCCGGGCCAACCTGCTGCTCGCCCGCCCGGACGCCACCGAGGAGGAACTGCACGACGTGCTGCGCCGGGCCCGGCTCGACGCCCTCGTCGCGTCCCTGCCCGACGGACTCGACACCGTGGTCGGCGAGCGCGGCTACCGGCTCTCCGGCGGCGAGCGCCAGCGCATGACGATCGCCCGCCTCCTGCTGGCCCGGCAGCGCGTCGTCATCCTCGACGAGGCCACCGCCCACCTCGACAACACCTCCGAGGCCGCCGTCCAGGAAGCCCTCGCCGAGGCCCTCGCGGACCGCACCGCCCTCGTCATCGCCCACCGCCTGTCCACGATCCGCTCCGCCGACCAGATCCTCGTCGTCGAGGACGGACGCATCGTCGAACGCGGTACCCACACCGAGCTCCTCGCCGTCGAGGGGCGCTACGCGGACCTGTACCGCACCCAGTTCGCGGGGGAGGAGCAGCACGCCTCGACGCAGCCCTCGCCGGAACCCTTGCCGGAGCGGACCACTGGTGTCACCATTGGTTCATAATTCGGGGCGGGCGACGGAGGGGCGGGCGCGATGCGCGGCACGAAGAGGAACCGGGCGGTCGCGGGAGCCGCCGCCGTGGGCCTGGCGGCGGGTGCCGCCTGGCTGTGGCGCAACCAGGGGACGCTCGCGATGTCCCGGCCGGTCAACGAGTGGACGTTCACGCACATGGCGGCGCTCATGCCGACCGACACCGTGACCCGCGCCGCGACCCCGCACCCCCTCCCGCGCCGCCCGCTCGCGCTCGACGTCACCTACTCCCACGGCGGCCGCACCCGCACCCTCGACGAGCTGCACCGGCGCACCTGGACCACCGGGTTCGCCGTGCTGCACCGCGGCGAGCTCGTGCACGAGTCCTACCCCGGCCGCTTCGCCGGTCCCGACGCGCGCTTCCAGCTCTTCTCCGTCACCAAGTCCGTGACCTCCCTGCTCACCGGCATCGCCCTGGAAGAGGGCGCGCTCGACGGCCTGGACCGCACCGCGGTCTCGCTCGTGCCCGAGCTCGCCGGATCCGCGTACGACGGGCCGACCGTCGGCGACCTGCTCGACATGTGCAGCGGCGCCGGCGGCGTCGAGGACTACGCGGACCCGCACGCCCCCATCAGCCGGTTCGAGCGGGCCGTCACCGGCGGCGGCTCGGTCCTCGACGTCATCCGCTCCCTGCCCCGCACCGCCGAACCGGGGACGGTCTTCAACTACTCCACGCTCGACACCCAGGTCCTCGGCTGGGCCCTCGAAGCGGCGACCGGCACCCCGCTGGCCCGCTACGCGACCGAGCGCCTGTGGCAGCCGATGGGCGCCGAGCACGACGCCCACTACTTCCTCACCCGGGCCCGCCCCCGCACCGCACTCGGCGGCGGCTCCCTCAACGCGTCGGTGCGCGACCTCCTCCGGCTCGGCGCCCTGCTCGCCGCCGGAGGCAAGCGCGACGGACGCCAGATCGTGCCCGTCGACTGGATCGAGCGCGGCCGCACCCCCGGGCGCCCCCACCTCCAGGCCGGCGCCCTCGGCCCCGACCTGCCCGGCCACTACGGCTACACGAACCAGTGGTGGACCCTCGGCGGCCCGCACCGCGCGTTCACCGGGCGGGGCATCTACGGCCAGTACCTGTGGATCGACCCGGCCGCCGACGTCGTGATCGTGAAGACCGGCGCCTGGCCCGTCGCCGACGACGACGCGCTCGACGCCGAGACCGTCGCCGCCCTGACCTCGCTCGTGACCTGGCTCGACGCCCGCGACTGACCCCACGGGCCGTCGGGCCCGGTCGCTAGGATGACCGGCATGACGCAACCGGGGACGCCCGAGGGGACCGGGCCCCGCGCACGGCGCGGCCGCCCCCCGAGCACGTCGCTCAACCAGCAGGTCGTCCTGGACGCCGCCCTCGCCCTCGTCGAGCGCGAGGGCCCCGACGCGCTCACCCTGCGCCGGCTCGGCGCGGACCTCGGCGCCAACCACACCGCCGTGCTGCGCCACTTCTCCGGCAAGGACGAGATCCTGCGCGGCCTCGCCGAGCGGCTCATCGAGGAAGCTCTCGAAGGGTTCGCGCCCGCCGGCACCTGGCGGGCCACGCTGGAGTCACTGGCCCGCCGGGTCCGGGCCGCCTGCCGCGCCCACCCCCAGGTCGCCGTCCTCGTCGCCTCCCGCGTCTCGCGCCGCACCGCCGAGTTCCGCGGCGCCGACGTCGTCATCGGCGCCCTGCGCCAGGCCGGCTTCGACGACCGCGAGGCCGCCCGCTACTACCGCTCCCTGGTCCAGACGGCGCTCGCCGTCTCCTCGTACGAGGCCGCGTTCGCCGCACTCGACAGCGGGGCCCGCGAGGGCGACCGGCTCGCCTGGCGCCGCGAGTACCTCGCCGTACCGCCCGCGACCTACCCCCATCTCGCCGCGGCCGCCCCCTACTTGGCCGAGGCGGACGAGGACGACCAGTTCGAGACGACCCTCTCCCTGCTCCTCGACGCGGTCGAACTCCGGGCCTCCCGCACCTGACCCGACGCTCTCCGCGCCCCTGTCCCGCTGAGTGGGAAAGCGCGTTGCGGGCACCTTCCTGCGGTCCTGGCCCGCTGCTAGAACTCGGAAAACGGACGCCGTTTCAGGCCGGCGTTCCACCGCCCCGCACCCCGCACTTTCCGCATGGAGGGCCTCATGACGGTTGTCGACGCCGAGCCCGTGGCGCAGGCGCCCGCGCGCCGGGAGCTGCCGCCGTCCATGGTCGAGCGCATGACGCTGATCATGGACGCGTTCACCGACCGGACGACCCGGCTGACCCTGGAGGACGTGGCACGCCGCACCAGCCTGCCCCGCTCCACCGCCCACCGGATCCTCGAACAGCTCGTCCGGCTCCGCTGGCTCGATCACACCCGCTCCGGCTACGGCCTCGGCCGCCGCGCCCTCGGGCTCGGCGGCGACGGCGCCCACGCCGACATCCGCTCGGCCGCCGCCGGCCGCCTGCACGAACTGCAGATCCGCACCGGACTTGTCGTCCACCTCGCCGTGCTCGACGAGGCGGAGGTGCACTACCTCGACAAGGCCGGCGGCCGGTTCGCCGCGAACGTGCCCTCCTGGGTCGGCGGCCGCGTGCCCGCCCACGCGACCGCGCTCGGCAAGGCCATGCTCGCCGGCCTCGAACCCGAGGAGGCCGAGGCCCGCCTCGACTCCGTCCGCGAACGCCCGCCCGCCCGCTCCGTAGCCGTCCCGCCGAAGCTGCACCAGGAGCTGAACCGGATCCGGCGCCGCCAGGGCATCGCCTTCGAGTACGGCGCCTACTTCCCCGGCATCGCCTGCGTCGCGGCGCCCGTGCAGGGCCCCGCGGGACCGGTGGCGGCGATCTCCCTCGCGGGCGAGGTCCGGGCCCCGCTCGACCGCGTCGCCCCGCTCGTCCTCGACGCCGCCCGGCAGGTCTCCTGCGACCTGTACCCGGGCCCCGAGCGGGCCGCGAATCCCGGCCGGCCGGACGCCCCGTCCCGCTGATCGGGACGGCCCCGACCGCTGGGCCCCCGCCCCTGGCACCGTTCGCGCTGTCGACCGAAGGAACCGGCGGAGGCGAGGCACATGACGGAGCTGACCCACGAGTCCACCTTGCGTGAACTCGTCACCGAACAAGGAGTGTTGCGTTACCACGAGGCCGGGGACGGGCCGCCGCTCGTCCTTCTGCACGGCTCGGGCCCCGGCGTCACCGGCTGGCGCAACTACCGGGGCAACCTCGCCGCGTTCGCCGAGCACTTCCGCTGTCTGGTCCTGGAGCTGCCCGGCTTCGGGGTCAGCGACCCGGTCGAGGGCCACCCCATGGTGACCGCGCCCGCGGCCCTGGAGCGGTTCCTCGACGCGCTGGGCCTCCAGCAGGTCGACCTCGTCGGGAACTCCATGGGCGGCATCGTCGGCACCCAGTTCGCCCTGAAGCACCCCGACCGGGTCCGCCGCCTGGTCACCATCGGCGGCATCGGCCGCAACCTGTACAGCCCGGGCCCCGGCGAGGGCATCCGGCTGCTCAGCGAGTTCACCGACGACCCCACCCGCGAGGGCCTGATCCGCTGGCTGCGCTCGATGGTGTTCGACCAGAGCCTCGTCACCGAGGAACTCGTCGAGGAACGCTGGCAGCTGGCCGTCGCGCCCGACGCGCTCGCCACCGCCCGCTCCATGTACGGCAGCGCCGCGTTCGCCGCCATGGCGGCCGCCGCCGCGGCCTCCGACGAACCCCCGTACTGGGCCGTGCTCCACCGCCTGAAGGCCAAGACCCTCATCACCTGGGGCCGGGACGACCGGGTCAGCCCGGTCGACATGTCGATCGTGCCGATGCGCACCATCCCGGACGCCGAACTCCACGTGTTCCCCGACTGCGGGCACTGGGTGATGATCGAGCAGAAGGCCGCCTGGGAGAGCGCGGTCCTCGCCTTCCTGACCCGCAAGGACACGGCCTGACCGTGGCCGGCACGGCCTGAACGCGGGCCGTCCCGCCCGGCCGCCGGCGGCGCCCCGCGCCCTTCTCTCCCCCCTTCACCCGCCTTTCGCAAGGAAGTAGTGATCCGCCATGCCCAATCCGGTTCTGGACGCCGTCGTCGAGCGCGCCGAGGAGATCAGCGCCCTCGGTCCCGCCAACGAGACGCTCGGCCGCCTCGACGACCAGGCCGCCAAGGCCCTGCGCGAGACCGGCGCCATCCGCATGCTCCAGCCGAAGACGCACGGCGGACTCGAGCTGCACCCCCGCGAGTTCGCCGAGACGATCATGAAGATCGCCTCCTGCGACGGCGCGACCGGCTGGGTCTCCGGTGTCGTCGGCGTGCACCCCTGGGAGATGGCCATGGCCGACCCCAAGGTGCAGGACGAGGTGTGGGGCACCGACCCCGACACCTGGATCGCCTCCCCGTACGCGCCGATGGGCCTGCTGCGGCCGGTCGACGGCGGCTACGTCTTCAACGGGCACTGGCAGTTCTCGTCCGGCACCGACCACTGCGACTGGATCTTCCTCGGCGCCTTCCTCGCCGACGAGGACGGCGCCATGCTCCAGCCGCCGCGGGCCATGCATGCCATCCTGCCCCGCGCCGACTACGAGATCGTCGCCGACTCCTGGGACGTCGTCGGCCTGCGCGGCACCGGCAGCAAGGACATCGTCGTCCGCGACGCCTTCGTCCCCGAGTACCGCGTCATCGACTTCCAGGACGTCATCGACGGCCGGCTCGCCAAGGAGCGCGGCCTGACCAACCCGATGTACCACCTGCCGTTCTCGGCCGCGTTCCCGCTCGGCATCACCGCCTCCGTCATCGGCATCTGCGAGGGCGCCCTCGCCCACCACCTCGCCTACCAGCGCGACCGCGTGCAGATCACCGGCACCGCCGTCCGCGACGACCCGTACGTCCTCTACGCGGTCAGCGAGGCCGCCGCCGAGATCGCCGCGTCCCGCTCCGCGCTGCTCGACAACGTCTGCCGCGTGTACGACATGGTCGAGGCGGGCGAGACCGTCGACTTCGCCCGGCGCGCCGCCGGACGCCGGATCCAGACCAGCGCCGCCTGGCGGGCCGTGCGCGCCGTCGACGAGATCGTGGCCCGCTCCGGCGGCAACGCGATGCGCAACGACAACCCCCTCCAGCGGTTCTGGCGCGACGCCCACGTCGGCCTGACGCACGCCATCCACGTGCCCGGCTCCGTCTACCACGCCGCCGCGCTGACCGACATCGGCGTCGAGCCCCCGCAGGGCCCGATGCGCTCGATGATCTGAACCGGGGACCGAGAGGTGACCCACGACACCATCGCCGACCTGCTGCTCGCCCGCACCGGCGACACCCGGCCCGGACTGCTCACCCGCGAGCGGACCTGGACCTGGGACGAGGTCGTCCGGGAGAGCGCGGCCCGCGCCGCGCTCGCCCGGACCCCGCGCGCCGAAGGGCCCTTCCACATCGGCGTCCTGCTCGACAACGTGCCGGAGTACCTCTTCTGGCTCGGCGGCGCCGCCCTCGCCGGCGCCGCCGTGGTCGGCATCAACCCGACCCGGCGCGGCAGTCACCTCGAACAGGAGGTCCGGCACACCGACTGCCGGCTCATCGTGACGGACCGCGCCGGGCGCGCGCTGCTCGACGGGCTCGACGTCGGCGTACCGCCCGAGCGCTTCGTCCTCGTCGACGACCCGGCGTACGCGGACCGGGTCGCCGCCCTCGCGGCCGAGCCCGCCCGCGACCCGGCCGTCGACGCGACGACCCGGATGCTGCTCCTGTTCACGTCCGGCACCACCGGCGCCTCCAAGGCGGCGATCTGCTCACAGGGCCGCCTCGCCGGCCTCGGCCACGCCAACTCCGCCAAGTACGAAGTGACCCGCGACGACATCTGCTACTGCCCGATGCCGCTCTTCCACGGCAACGCGCTGATGGCCCTGTGGGCGCCGGCCCTAGCCGCGGGCGCCGCCGTCGCCCTCACCCCGAAGTTCTCCGCGTCCGGATTCCTGCCCGACGTACGGCACTTCGGCGCCACCTTCTTCACGTACGTCGGCAAGGCGATCGCCTACGTCCTCGGGCAGCCCGCCCGCGACGACGACGCCGACAACCCCCTCACCCACGCCTTCGGCACCGAGGCGTCCCCCGAGGACAAGTCGGCGTTCCTGAGCCGCTTCGGCTGCCGGCTCGTCGAGGGCTACGGATCCAGCGAGGGCGCCGGCATGCTGAAGCAGGCGCCCGGAGGGCCCGCGAGCGCGCTCGGCGTGCCCGCGCGCGACGGCGTGCGGATCGTCGACCCGGAGACCCGCGCCGTGTGCCCGCCCGCCCTGCTCGACGCCCACGGCCGGGTCCGCAACCCCGAGGAGGCCATCGGCGAGATCGTCGACACCGAGGGTGCCGCCCGTTTCGAGGGCTACTACAAGAACCCCGCCGCCAACGCCGAACGCGTCCACCACGGCTGGTACTGGACCGGTGACCTCGGCTACGTCGACGAGGCCGGCTACTTCTACTTCGCCGGACGCTCCGGCGACTGGATCCGCGTCGACGGGGAGAACACCTCCGCGCTCCTCACCGAGCGCGTCCTGCGCCGCCACCCCGACGTACTCGCCGCGGGCGTCTTCGGCGTCCCCGACCCGCGCAGCGGCGACCAGGTCATGGCCGCGATCGAGATCCCCGAGGGCACCGGCTTCGCAGCGCTGAAGCTGCCCGATTTCCTCGCCGGACAGGAGGACCTCGGCACCAAGGGCGTCCCGCGCTACGTCCGCGTCTCGCACGCCCTGCCCGCCACCGGGTCCAACAAGCTCCGCAAGAAGGAGATGCAGTCCGAGGGCTGGCGCACCGCCGACCCCGTCTACCGCTGGACGGGCCGCGGCGCACCCGCGTACGCGCTCATGACGGACGCGGACAAGGCGGCGCTGCGCGAGGAGTTCCTGGCCAACGGCCGCGCCCGCTTCCTGCCCTGACGAGAACCGACACGCGAGTGGAGAACGAGATGGACCTGCGCGAGAGCGCCGCACAGCGCGCACTGCGCCGGGAACTGCGGGCGTACTTCGCGGCCCTGCTGCCCGAGGACGAGCGGCGCAGGGCCGGCGAGGAGGGCGTGGGCGGCGGCCGGTTCCGCGAGGTCGTGGCCCGGCTCGGCGCCGACGGCTGGCTCGGCATCGGCTGGCCCGTCGAGTACGGCGGCCAGGGCCGCTCCGCCGAGGACCAGTACGTGTTCTTCGACGAGGTCCAGCGGGCCGGGCTGCCCTTCCCGTTCGTCACCGTGAACACCGTCGGCCCGACGCTCATGGAGTACGGCACCGAGGAGCAGAAGAAGCGGTTCCTGCCCGGGATCCTCGCCGGCGAGACCGTCTTCGCCATCGGCTACACCGAGCCCGGCGCGGGCACCGACCTCGCCTCCCTCACCACCCGGGCCGTCCGCGACGGCGACGACTTCGTCGTGGACGGCGCCAAGATCTTCACCAGCGGCGCCAACACCGCCGACCACATCTGGCTCGCCGCCCGCACCGACCCGGACGCGCCCCGGCACCGCGGCATCTCCGTGCTCATCGTGCCCACCGACGCCGAGGGCTTCTCTTGGAGCCCGATCCGGACCGTCGGCGGCATGACCGTCACCGCCACCTACTACAGCGGCGTCCGCGTCCCGGCCGACTCCGTCGTCGGCGCGGTGCACGACGGCTGGCGCCTGATGACCGCCCAGCTCAACCACGAACGCATCGGCCTCGCCGCGCTCGGCGGCCGCACCCTCCAGCTGTGGCAGCAGGTCCTCGACTGGGCCAAGGGCAACGGCACGGCCGAACTGCCCTGGGTCCGCCAGGAGTTCGCCCGCACGCACGCCCGTCTCGAAGCGATGCGCCTGATGAACTGGAAGATGACCGACGCCGTCTCGCGCGGCGCCCTCACCGGCGCCGACGCGGGCCTCGCCAAGGCGTACGGCACCGAGACCCACATCGACGTCCAGCGGTCCCTGAGCCAGATCCTCGGCGCGGCCGGACGGATCCGCCCCGAGTCACCGGGCGCCGTGCTCGCCGGGCAGGTCGAGCAGCTGTCCCGGCAGAGCATCGTCAACACCTTCGGCGGCGGCGTCAACGAGGTCCTGCGCGACATGGCCGCCACCCAGGGCCTCGGCCTGCCCCGCGAGAGGCGCACCGCATGAGCACCGAGCCGGACAGCGCGTACGAGGCCCGCCTCCAGGCCTTCACCGGACGCGTCCTCAGCGATCCCGCGCCCGGCCAGGACCCCGTGAACCAGCCGATGATCCGGCACTGGGCCGAGGCCATGGGCGACACCAACCCCGTCTACACCGACGCGGCAGCCGCCCGCGCCACCGGCCGGGACGGTGTCGTCGCCCCCGCCCCGATGGTGCAGGCCTGGACGATGCGCGGGTACACGGCGACGGTCGCGCCGCGACCCGGGCGCAGCGGGGCCGACGCGCTCGCCGACCTGCTCGACGAGGGCGGCTACACCTCCGTCGTGGCGACCGACTCCGAGCTGGAGTTCGTCCGCGAACTCGTGCCCGGTGACGAGGTGTCCGTCGCCGAGGTCGTCGAGTCGATCTCCGAGGAGAAGCGGACCGGCCTCGGCGCGGGCCGCTTCGTCACGACCCTCAGGACGTACCGCGACGGGCACGGCGAGGTCGTCGCCACCCAGCGCTGGCGCACCCTGCGCTTCCGCCCCGCCGCCCCCGGCACGGCCCGCCCGCCCCGCGCCCTGCGCCCGCGTCCGGCGGTCAACCGCGACAACGCCTTCTGGTTCGAGGCAGCCAAGGATCACCGGCTGCTCGTCCAGCGCTGCGCCGACTGCAAGGTGCTGCGGCATCCGCCCGGCCCGTGCTGCCCGCACTGCGGCTCCCTGGACTGGGACACCGTGCAGGCCTCGGGCCGCGGCCGCGTCCACAGCTTCGCCGTCAACCACCACCCGCGGCACCCGGCGTTCCAGTACCCGCTGGTCGTCGCCCTCGTCGAACTCGACGAGGGAACCCGGCTGATCACCAACCTCACCGGCATCGCCCCCGAGGACGTCGAGATCGACCTGCCCGTCGTCCTCGACTGGCTCGACGCCGACCCCGACCTGTCCCTGCCGGTGTTCCGGCCCGCCACGACGGAGGCCCGCTGATGGATTTCTCCCTGGGAGAAGAACTCGAAGCCCTGCGGGACCTCGCCCGTGAGATCTTCGACGACCGGGCGACCCCGGACCGGCTGCGCGCCGTCGAGACCTCCGAAACCCGCACCGACGAGGAGCTCTGGCGGACCCTCGCCGCGTCCGGCCTGCTCGCCGCCCCGCTGCCCGAGGCGGCCGGCGGCGCGGGCCTCGGCCTGCCCGCGCTCTGCGTGCTCCTGGAGGAGCAGGGCCGCCGCGTCGCGCCCGTCCCGCTGTGGCCCGTCGTCCTCGGCGCCCTGACCCTGGCCGCCCACGGCGGCTGTCCGCCGCTGTCCTCCCTCGCCGACGGCAGCACCCGAGTCACGCTGGCCCTGGAGGAGTTCGGGCCCGCCGACCCGCGCGACCCCCGGACGACGACGGCCCGCCCCGACGAGGACGGCTGGCGGCTCGACGGGTCCAAGGCCGTCGTCCCCTCACCGGCCGGCGCCGGGCACGTCCTGGTGAGCGCCGCCACCGACGCCGGACCGGGCCTGTTCCTGCTCGCCGCCGACGCGCCCGGCGTGACCTGGACGCCCGCCGAGACCACCACCCACGACCTGAGCGCCCACCTCGACCTCGCCGGCGCCCGCGCCCGGGCCGTCGGAACACCCGGCGACGGCGTCGTGGAGCGGCTCGTGGACCAGGCGTCCGTCGCGCTCGCCGCACTCCAACTCGGTGTCGCGCAGGGCGCGTTGGCACACGCCGCCACGTACCTCGCGGCGCGCGAGCAGTTCGGCCGCCCCCTGGCCACGTTCCAGGCCGTCCGGCACCAGCTCGCCGACTGCCTCATCGACATCGAGGCGATGCGCGTGACCCTGTGGCAGGCGGTCACCGCGCTCGCGGACGGGGAAGGCGCCGAGCAGGCCGTGCTCGTCGCCAAGTGGTGGGCCGGGGACGGCGGCGCGAACGTCGTGCACCGGGTCCAGCACGTGCACGGCGGCCTCGGCGTCGACACCGACTACCCGGTCCACCGGCACTTCCTGTGGGGCCGGCAGCTCTCCACCACCCTCGGCGGCCCCGGCGCGGGCCTCGCCCGGCTCGGCGACCTCCTCGCCGCGCAGGAGGTGCCCGCGTGACCGCCCCGGCCGCCCCCACCCGGACGTACGACGACGTGACGGTCGGCGAGGCACTGCCGCCGCTGGAGATCCCCGTCACCCGGAGCCTGATCGTCGCCACCGCGCTGGCGAGCCGCGACTACCAGGACGTGCACCACGACCCCGAACTCGCCCGCGCGCGCGGTTCGAAGGACATCTTCATGAACATCCTCACCACGAACGGCCTCGTCGACCGGTACGCAACCGGCTGGGCCGGACCGGGCGCCGTCGTCCGCGCCCTCCGCATCCGCCTCGGCGCCCCCAACCACCCCGGCGACACGATGGTGCTGACCGGAACCGTCGTCACCAAGACGGACGCGGACCGGCGCGTGGAGATCGCGGTGCGCGGCACCAACAGCCTCGGCGCCCACGTCACCGGCACCATCGCCCTGTCCCTCCCGGCCGGAGCCCCGCGGTGACCGGCGCGAGCCCGCTGTCGGGCCGCGCGGCGATCGCCGGGATCGGCGCCACCGAGTTCTCCAAGGCCTCCGGACGCAGCGAACTCCGGCTCGCCTGCGAGGCGGTGCTCGCCGCGCTCGCCGACGCCGGACTCACCCCCGCCGACGTCGACGGCCTCGTCACCTTCACCGCCGAGACCAACTCCGAGATCCACGTCGCCCGCAACACCGGCATGGGCGAGGTCACCTTCTTCTCACGCATCGGCTACGGCGGCGGCGCCGGCTGCGGCACCGTGCAGCAGGCCGCCATGGCCGTAGCCACCGGCGCCGCCGAAGTCGTCGTCTGCTACCGGGCGTTCAACGAGCGCTCCGGCGAGCGGTACGGGCTCGGCCAGGCCGACCGCGTCATGGACACCAGCGCCGACCGTGCCGCGTACGCGTGGATGACCCCCTTCGGGCTCAACACGCCCGCCCAGTGGGTCGCCCTGTTCGCCCGCCGCTACCTGCACGAGTACGGGGCCACCAGCGAGGACTTCGGCCGCGTCGCCGTCGTCGACCGCAAGCACGCCGCGACCAACCCCGCCGCCTGGTACTACGAGCGGCCCATCACGCTCGCCGACCACCAGGCCTCCCGCTGGATCGCCGAACCGCTGCGGCTGCTCGACTGCTGCCAGGAGACCGACGGCGGCCAGGCCCTCGTCATCGTCTCCGCCGAACGCGCCCGCGACCTGCCGCACCCCCCGGCCGTGATCCGCGCCGCCGCGCAGGGCCTCGGCGACGACCAGCACATGATGACCAGCTACTACCGCCCCGAGATCAGCGGCATCCCCGAAATGGGCCTGGTCGCCCGGCAGTTGTACGCGCAGAGCGGGCTTAGCCCCGACGAGGTCGACGCCGCGATCCTCTACGACCACTTCACCCCGCTGGTCCTGCCGCAACTGGAGGAGCTCGGCTTCTGCGGCACCGGCGAGGCCAAGGACTTCATCGCCGACGGCCATCTCGAACTCGGTGGCCGGCTGCCCGTCAACACGCACGGCGGCCAGCTCGGCGAGGCCTATCTGCACGGCATGAACGGCATCGCCGAGGGGGTCCGCCTCGTGCGCGGCACCTCCTGCAACCAACCCGACGGCGTCGGCCACGTGCTCGTCACGGCCGGCACCGGCGTCCCCACCAGCGGTCTCGTCCTGGGAGTCGACCGATGAACGCACCCGTGTCCGAACTGACCGGCGCCGACTGGCGCGGCCACGCCCTCGGCACCCGCACCGTCGCCTACGCCGAACGCGACGCGATCCTCTACGCGCTCGCCGTCGGCGCCCGCGCCGACGAGCTCGACCTCGTCCACGAGGACCGGCTGCAGGTCCTTCCCACCTTCGCGCTCACCCTCGCCCAGTGGGCGCCGGACGCCCTCGGCTCGGCGGGCGCGTTCGACGTGACCACCGCCGTCCACGGGGCGCAGCGCCTCACCGTGCGCCGCCCCCTGCCGCGCAGCGGCGAACTCACCATGTCGGCACGGGTGTCGGAGGTGTGGGACAAGGGCGCCGCCGCCGTCTACGAGGTCGAGGTGGAGAGCGAGTTCTTCGTGGCGACCTGGTCCCTGTTCGCCCCGGGGCGCGGAGGCTTCGGCGGCGAGCGCGGCCCCTCCGTGCCGCGCCCGTCCGGCACCGCGCCCGACCACCGCGTCACCGTGCCCACGCACGCCGAACAGGCCGCGCTCTACCGCCTGCTGGGCGACCGGCACGCCATGCACATCGACCCAGCGGCCGCCCGCGCCGCCGGCATGCCCCGTCCGTTCCTGCACGGCCTGTGCACGCTCGCCGCGACGACGCTGCCGCTCGCCCGCACCCTGGGCGCCCACCCCGCCGACCTGGAGACCCTGGAGGCCCGCTTCTCGGCTCCGGTGTTCCCCGGCGACCGGCTGATCGCGGAGTGCCGGACGGACGGCCCGCGCGCCCTGACGTTCACCGCGGCCGACGCGGAGCGGGGGAGCGCGGCCCTGTCAGGAGGCCGGGTCGCCTTCCGCACCGCGGACTGAGCCGGGCGCCGTCCGTAAAGCCGGCCCGAGGTCGGCGTGGACGGCGTCGTGGTCCGAGTACCGGCTCGGATGGACCCCGTGCCCGCGCGCCGCGATCCCGCGCAGGAAGACGTAGTCGAAGGTGCTGTGCCAGTCCGTCGTGGTGGCACAGTCCGTCGTGGGGGAGGGGCCGCACTCGGGCGCGGCGTTCCGGGCCACCTTCCACATGGGGCGCAGCTCGGACGAGCCGGGCACGGCGTTGAAGTCGCCGAGCACGATCGCGTGCGCGTACCGCGAGACGGCCGCCGCGAGGAAACGGACCTGGCCCGCCCGGACCGGCGCCTGGCTGCGCTGGGCGAGATGCGTGTCGAAGACGCGGACCCGCCGGCCGCCCACCTCGGTGGTGACGGCCAGATAGCCGCGGTCCTCGGAGCCGCCGTCCGGGTACTCCACGCTCCCGCGCCGCGTCATCGGCTGAGCCGACAGGATCGCCTGCCCGAAGCCGCCCGCCCGCCACGGCAGCCCGCCGCAGCGCCCCCAGTTGCGCAGCACCGGCCCGTACGCCACGTGGTAGCGCAGCCCGTACAGGCGCTCCAGATGGGCGCGGATCCGCTCGACGTCCCGCGCGCACGCCTCCTGGAAGCCGATGACCTGCGGCGCGTACGCGGCGATGTGCGCGGCCCGGCCGACGGCGAGTTCAGGGCCGCCGCAGGGATTGCACAGGTTCCACGTCATGACCCGGCCCTCGACGACGGCCGTGGGCGCGCCCGGCGGCAGCGCGGGCCGGGCGACGAGCGTCCCGCCGGGCGCGCTCGGACCGAGCAGCAGCAGGGCGAGCACGCACAGCACGACCGCGAGCGGCCGCCCGCGTCCGAGGGACCGGGACACTTCGCCTCCCCTGCGATGTCCGGCGACGGTGACGACTGTCGTGTCCGCCGACTGTGATGTCCGACGCTGTCGAGGGTATGCGCTTGATCGCGGTGGTGGCCGACCCGGCGGAGCGGCAGAATCCGACACGGCGGGCGATCCCCGCGACGGACGAAGCTATGAAAGAGGACATGGTCATGGTGGAGCAGGACGAGCGGTTCGACGTGGTCGTACTGGGAGCGGGACCCGGCGGATACGTGGCCGCGGTCCGGGCGGCCCAGCTCGGCAAGCGGGTCGCGGTCGTCGAGGAGAAGTACTGGGGCGGCGTCTGTCTGAACGTGGGCTGCATCCCCACCAAGGCCCTGCTGCGCAACGCGGAACTGGCCCACATCTTCAACCACGAGGCGAAGACCTTCGGCATCAAGGTCGACGGCCAGGTCACCTTCGACTACGGCGAGGCCTTCACCCGCAGCCGCAAGGTCGCCGACGGCCGCGTCAAGGGCGTCCACTACCTGATGAAGAAGAACAAGATCACGGAGTTCGACGGCCGCGGCACCTTCCTCGACGCGCACACCCTCCAGGTCGCCGGGGCCGACGGCACGACCCGCACCATCGGTTTCGAGAACTGCATCATCGCCACCGGCGCCACGCCCCGGCTGCTGCCCGGCACCCGGCGCAGCGAACGCGTCGTCACCTTCGAGGAGCAGATCCTCGCCGACGACCTGCCCCGCTCGATCGTCATCGCCGGCGCGGGCGCCATCGGCATCGAGTTCGCGTACGTGCTGCACCAGTACGGCGTGAAGGTCACGATCGTCGAGTTCCTCGACCGGATGGCGCCCCTCGAGGACGCCGAGGTGTCGGCCGAACTGGCCCGCCAGTACCGCAAGCTGGGCATCGACGTGCTGACCTCGACCCGGGTCGAGTCCATCGACGAGTCCGGCCCCGACGTCCGCGTCACCGTCACCGGCAAGGACGGCGCCCAGCAGGTCCTCACCGCGGACAAGGTCCTCCAGGCGATCGGCTTCGCGCCCAACGTCACGGGCTACGGTCTGGAGGGCACCGGCGTGGCGCTCACCGAGCGCGGCGCGATCCAGGTCGACGGCTTCTGCCGCACGTCCGTGCCGCACATCTACGCCATCGGCGACGTCACCGCGAAGCTGATGCTCGCGCACACCGCCGAGGCGATGGGCGTCATCGCCGCCGAGACCCTCGCCGGTGCCGAGACGATGGAGCTCGACTACGCGATGATCCCGCGGGCCACCTACTGCCAGCCGCAGATCGCGAGTTTCGGCTACACGGAGGCGCAGGCCCGCGACCTCGGCTACGACGTGAAGGTCGCCAAGTTCCCCTTCATGGCGAACGGCAAGGCGCACGGCCTCGGCGACACCAACGGCTTCGTGAAGCTCATCAGCGACGCCACGCACGGCGAGCTCATCGGCGGGCACCTGATCGGCCCCGACGTCACCGAGCTGCTGCCGGAACTGACGCTGGCCCAGCAGTGGGACCTCACCGTCCACGAGGTCGCCCGCAACGTGCACGCGCACCCGACCCTCGGCGAGGCGGTGAAGGAGGCGGTGCACGGACTCGCGGGCCACATGATCAACATGTGACGCGCCCCCGACGTCAGGACTGCTGACCGGAGTGTGGGACGGAGCCGGGGGCGGCTTCGTCCCACGCCCGGCGAACGGCTAGTGTTCGCTCCCGTACTGCCCGACACGGGGTGCTCCCGCACATGCGAGGAGCTGAGATCACACCCGTAGAACCTGAACCAGTTAGCACTGGCGGAGGGATGTCAGCGATGTCGATACCGCATGTCTCGAGCGAGCCCCGGAGCACCGCCTTCGACGGGCGGATGCCCACCGCGCCGGGGGACTGGCGCCCCGAGGCGCGCGGCATCGCCCCCGTCCCCGAGGAGCACCGCTACGGCGGCGCCGGACGCCTCTTCACCGTCTGGTTCGCGCCGAACCTGACGATGAGCGGCGTCTTCACCGGCACCGTCGGCATCGCCCTCGGCCTCGACTTCGCGACGGCGCTGGCCGCCGTCGTCCTCGGTACGGTCCTCGGCGCGGTCCCCACCGCCTACCTCGGCACCTGGGGCAGCCGCACCGGCGCCGGACAACTGCCGCTCGCCCGCCTCGCGTTCGGCCGAGGCGTCGTGGTCCCCGGCGCGCTCCAGTGGCTGTCGTCCATCGCGTGGGACGCGCTCATCGGCCTGTTCGGCGGCGACGCGCTCGCCCGGCTGTGCGGCTGGCCGTTCTGGCTCGGGGCCCTCGTCATGATGGGTGCGCAGGGCCTGCTCGGCGCGTTCGGCTACGAGGCGATCCACCGCCTGCAGAAGTGGATGACGGCCGTCCTCGCGGTCGCCTTCTGCGCCCTGGCCCTGCGCCTCGCGGACGCGGGCGTGACCCCCGCGTCCCACGGCGCCGCGCAGGGCGCCGACCGGATCGGCGCGTTCGTCCTCACCACCACGATCGCGCTCAGCCTGTCCGTGTCCTGGGCCCCGTACGCGAGCGACTTCAGCCGCTACCTGCCGCGCACCACGTCCCCGTCCCGCATGTTCTGGTGCACCCTCGCGGGCATCACCGTCTCCTTCACCGCGGTCGAGGCGCTTGGCCTGTGGGGCACGTCCGTCTTCACCGACCAGACCGCCCAGGGCGTCGACACCCTCCTCGGCGGAGGCGTCGTCGGCTCGCTGGGACTGCTCGCCGTCGCGCTCGCCGCGCTGTGCAGCAACGCCATGAACGACTACAGCGGCTCGCTCGCCCTCCAGGTCGTCGGCGTCCGCCTGCCCCGCCCGCTCGGCGCGGCGCTCGCCGCGCTCCTGGGCTTCCCGCTCGTGCTGTGGATGCACGCGGCCGACACCGCGGCCCGCTTCCAGAACGTCCTGCTGTTCGTCGGCTACTGGATCCCCGGCTTCGTCGCCGTCGTCCTCGTCGACTGGCTGGCCCGCCACCGCGCCCGCGGCGGGGCGCCCGTGGACCTCGTGGCGGAGGAGAGCCGGCCGCAGCCGGTGCTGCCCGCCCTGATCGCGTTCGCCGGGTCCTTCGCCGCCACCGTGCCGTTCATGGACACCGCCCTCTACGTGGGGCCCGTCGCCGAAGCCCTGCACGGCGCCGACCTCGGCTACTACGTGGCCTTCGTAGTCGCTCTTGTCCTCTATGTCCCGGTCCGTCTCCGTGGGCGCGCCCAGGCTTGATCCATCCCATCCGACCATGCCTGCTGAAAGCGGGACAAATCCCGAAATTGCGCAGGTCAGGGGGCTGGCGCCGCGTGACGCGGGGAGGAAAAGGGCGGATCGGACACGCCTGTGTGAGCCGCGCCATGTGACCTGGGTCATCTACGGGCCCGGGTAGTAGCCGCACGCCGTGGCCCCGGCGTGCTCCGCCTCGCCGAGACGTCCGTTTACTGCGTAGTCGGGTAGTACGTCACACCTTTGCGTCCTGTGTGGACCGCCCCTAAAGCTGTGCGTCGTTCCAGGCAGCAGCCGGGACGGCAGACCGGTGGATCCTCCGCCGGAGCCTCACGACGCACCAGGGAGTTCCCCCGCATGAAGCTCAAGCGCACCCGGACCGGCGCCGCCCGCACCGCTCGCCTTCCCCGCTTCTCCGTCGCCGGAATCGCCGGTGCCGGCGCCGTGGCCGCCGCGCTCACCCTGGTCCCCACCACCGCGCAGGCCGCCGAGCCCGCCGCGGCCCCCGCCTCGGTGACGACGGCGTCCCTGGTCGCCGCCAAGGGCTACGCGAACAACCTCGACGGCTGGATCCGCGAGTCGCTCGACATCATGGCCGCCAAGGGCATCCCCGGTTCGTACGACGGCCTCTACCGCAACATCATGCGCGAGTCCTCCGGCAACCCGCTGGCCCAGAACAACTGGGACATCAACGCCCAGAACGGCACCCCGTCCATCGGTCTGCTCCAGGTGATCCAGCCGACCTTCGACGCTTACCACGTCGAGGGCACCGCCTACTCCCTGACCGACCCGGTCGCCAACATCACGGCCGCCGCGAACTACGCCGCCGACCGCTACGGCTCGATCGACAACGTCTTCGGCGCGTACTGAGCCGACGGCACGGGGGCGAGGCACGACCCGGGACGACGACGCGGGCCGCCCGTCAGGGCGGCGAGGAGCACCACATGCACGGCAGCAGCGCAGACCATCCCCACCCGGCCCCCGAGTACGGGCCCCCGAGCACCGGGGGCTCCCGGCACCGGCGGCGCGGGAGGCGCCTGCGCTGGGTGGCCTGGGGCGCCGCGGCCGTCGTCGTCGCCGGCGGCACCGGCGTCGCCTACGCCTGGCAGCACCTCGACGGCAACATCAAGGGCACCGACGTGAACGCCGCCCTGGGCAAGGACCGCCCGCAGGCGCGGCACGACGGCGCCATGAACATCCTGCTGCTCGGCTCCGACTCCCGGGCCGGCACGCACGGCCACTACGGGACCGGCATCGCCGGCGCCCGCGCCGACACGGCGATGGTCCTGCACGTCGACAAGAGCCACAAGAAGGCCACCGTCGTCAGCATCCCGCGCGACACCATGGTCGACCGGCCCGAGTGCCGGACCACCGACGGCGGCAGCGCCCCGGCCGCCCACGCCACCATGTTCAACTCGTCGTACCAGGTCGGCGGCCCGGCATGCACCGTCAAGACGGTCGAGCACCTGTCGGGCGTCCGCATGGACCACTACCTCGAAGTCGACTTCAAGGGCTTCCAGAAGCTCATCGACGAACTCGGCGGCGTGGACGTCAACACCCGCAAGGCCATCGACGACCCCTACAGCGGCCTCACCCTGAACGCGGGCAAGCACCGCCTCAAGGGCGAGCAGGCCCTCGAACTGGTCCGCACCCGGCACGGCGTCGGCGACGGCAGCGACCTCGGCCGCATCCAGCTCCAGCAGGCCTTCGTCAAGGCGCTCATCCAGCGCGCCGACACCCTCGACCCGCTCAGCCATCCCGCCAAGTCGTACGCCCTGATGGACACCGCGACCAAGTCCCTGAGCGCCGACTCCGAACTGGCCTCCGCCAAGAAGCTCCTCGGCCTCGCCCAGGAACTGAAGGGCATCAGCCCCGAGCGCACCCACATGCTCACGCTGCCCGTCACCTACGACGCGCAGGACGCGGGCCGCGTGCTGCCGCTGCGCAAGGCCGACGAGCGGGTGTGGAACGCGCTGCGCCACGACCGGCCCGTCCCCGAGTCCGTGACACGCGACTCGGTCGGCGACCGCGGCGCCTCCCCGATGTCGTCCGAGGCCTAGGGCAGTTCAGCAGACCGGGAGGCCCGGCACCGGCTGGTCGTTCTCGCCGCCCTTGAGGTACACGGCGCTCACGTACACGTTCGCGTTCCCCGAGTCGTCGTCGGTCTTCGCCCACCAGACGTTCGTCCACTGCCCGTACGTCTCCCGGTACGGCAGCTTCGCCTGGCAGTAGAAGTAGTTGGTGCCCTGGTTGAGGGTGCCGACCGCCCGGTGACCGGAGTCGTAGGACGTGGCGGAGCGCCACACCTCGCAGTTCACCTTGCCGCCGCCGACGCTGCCGCAGGACGGCCCGTCCGAACCACCGCCGGAGCCGCCGTCCGCGCCACCCGATCCACCGGATCCGCTGGATGCGCCGTCGTCGGAGGGGTCTCCGCCCGAGCCCTTGTCGCCTCCCGGCGCGGACGCCGTGGGCGACGCGCTCCGGGAGGCCGCCGGGCCGGAGGCGTCCGCGGAGGGCGCCCCGCTCGCGCCGCCCTCCCTCTTGTCGCCCCCGCCCTTCTTGCCGTCCCCCTTCGCGTCCCCGTCGCCCTCGGGGAACTCCGAGGAGCCCGCGTCGTCGCCCGCGCTGTGCCGCGCGCCCGGCCGCGCGGAGTCCGCCGCCTCCGTGCCGCGCCCGCCCCCGCCCCCGTCGTCCCGGCTGGTGACGAGGTACGTCGCACCGGCCCCGGCGAGCAGCACCGCGGCGACGGCCCCGGCGACGGCGGCCCTGCGCCGCCCGCCCGCCTTCCGCCGCTCGGTGTCCGCCTCGGAGCCGTGCGGGGCCGCAACGGGCGCCGACGGCGCGGTCCGTGGCCCTTGCGGCGGCCCGAACTGTCCTGCGGGTGCGGGCGCCACCGGCGCCGCACGGCCCAGCCGCACCGTGTCCGGTGACCCCGGCAGCAGCGGCTGACCCGCGGCCACGGCGTGCAGCACCTGGGCCGCGCGGACCGCGTCGGCGCGCAGCAGCGGATCCTTCTCCAGCAGTTCGGCGAGCGCGGGCGTCAGGAGCGCCCCGGCCCGCCGCGGCGGCGGCAGCGGGTCCGACACGATCGCCGTTATCGTCGACCAGGTCGAGGTCCGCCGGAACGGGGACACCCCTTCGACGGCCGCGTACAGCGTCGCGCCCAGCGCCCACACGTCCGCCTCCGGGCCCGGCTCGCCGCCCCGCGCCCGCTCGGGCGCCAGATAGTCGAGCGAGCCGATCACCTCACCGCTGCGGGTGAGCCGCGTCGCGGCGCCGTCGTCGGGCTCGTCCATGGCCGCGATGCCGAAATCCGTGAGGACGACCCGGCCGGTGCGCTCCAGCAGGATGTTGCCCGGCTTCACGTCCCGGTGCAGGACGCCGACGGCGTGCGCCGCCGCCAGCGCGTCCATGACCTCGGCGCCGATCCGGGCGGCCTCCGCGGGCTCCAGCGCACCGCGCTCGCGCAGCAGTCCGTCGAGCGAGGGCCCGTCGACCAGCTCCATCACGATGACCGGACGGCCCTCGTGCTCGGTCACGTCGTACACGGAGACCACACCGGGATGCCGCACCCGGGCGGCGGCCCGCGCCTCCCGCTGCATCCGCAGCCGCTGCTCGGCGAGATCCTGCGCGTCCGCGTCGCTGAACGACCTGAGCTCCTTGACCGCGACCTCGCGGCGCAGCGTCTCGTCGACCGCCCGCCAGACCGTGCCCATGCCGCCGCGGCCGAGCCGTCCGACGACGCGATACCGGCCGGCGACCAGCCGCCCGTCGCCCGCCTCCCCCGTGTACTCGCTCATACCCCGTCACAGTCTCCGTCGGTGTGCCGGGTTGCAGCCTAGCGACCGTCGGTGACAGCGGGTCGCCGTCCCGGTGAGCGGACCGTGCTCAGGGCGGCGCCGAGAGGTGGCGTGGCCCGCACGGGCTCACGGACGGGGGAGCTCGATGTCCCCGTCGACGCGCCTCGGGACTCCGTACGGGTTGTCGTCGCGCAGCGCGGCGGGCAGCAGGTCGTGCGGCAGGTTCTGGTAGGCGACGGGCCGCAGGAAGCGTTCGAGGGCGCGGGAGCCGACGGACGTGGTGCGGGGGTCGGTCGTGGCCGGGTAGGGGCCGCCGTGGACCATGGCGTGGCCGACCTCGACACCGGTCGGCCAGCCGCCGGCGAGGACCCGGCCGGCCTTGCGCTCCAGCAGCGGGAGCAGGGCGCGGGCGTCCTCGGTGTCGGACGGCGCCGTGTGCAGGGTCGCGGTGAGCTGGCCCTCCATCCGGCGCACGGTCTCGGTGAGCTCCGTCAGGTCCGCGCACCGCACGACGAGGGCCGCGGCGCCGAACATCTCGCGCTGCAGCGCGGGATCGGCGAGCACGTCCTTCGCCGCGACGGTCATGAGGGTGGCCTGCCCGGGGCTCGCGGAGTCGGGCAGCGCGCCGCGGGCGACGACCTCGACCCCGGGGTGGGAGGCCACGCTGTCCGTCTCGGTCCGGTAGGCCCGCGCGATGCGCTCGGTGAGCATCGTGGCGCCCGCGTCCGCCGTGACGGCGCGGCCCGCCACGTCGAGAAACGTCTCCAGGCCGGGGCCGTCCACGGCGAGCAGCAGCCCGGGGTTGGTGCAGAACTGTCCCGCGCCGAGCGTCAGCGACGCCACGAACTCCTCGGCGAGCGGCGCGGCCCGCTCCGCGAGCGCGCCCGGCATCAGGACGACCGGGTTGACGCTGCTCATCTCGGCGTACACCGGGACGGGCCGCGGGCGGGCCGCGGCCGTGCGGGCGAGCGCGAGTCCGACGGCGCGGGAGCCGGTGAACGCGACGGCCTGGATGCGCGGATCGGTGACCAACTGCGTGCCCAGGGTGGGGCCGTCGCCGACGAGGAGGGAGAAGACGCCGTCCGGCAGGCCGTGCGCGACGACGGCGGCGCGGACCGCCTGCGCGGCGAGTTCACCCGTGCCGAGGTGGGCGTCGTGGGCCTTGACGACGACGGGGCAGCCGGCGGCCAGCGCGGAGGCGGTGTCCCCGCCGAGCACCGAGAACGCGAGCGGGAAGTTGCTCGCGCCGAAGACCGCGACGGGGCCGAGCGGGATCTGCCGCTGACGGATGTCGGGGCGCGGCTGCGGGGTGCGGCCGGGCTGCGCCGGGTCGATGCGCGCGCCCATCCAGCTCCCTTCGGTGAGGACGTGGCCGAACATCCTCAACTGGCCTGCCGTGCGGGCCACTTCACCGGTCAGCCGGGCGACGGGCAGGCCGGTCTCCTGGTGGGCGCGGGCGACGAGGGCGTCCCCCAGCGCGGTCAGGTTGTCGGCGACCGTCTCCAGGAAGTGGGCCCGGTCCGCGGGGTGGAGGGCGCGGTACGGGTCGAAGGCGTCCTCCGCGGCCGCGCAGGCCGCGGCGACGTCCTCCTGGGTGCCGCCCGGGTAGGCGGGTTCGAGCGGTGCGCCGGTGCGGGCGTCGTGCGCGCGAACCTCGGGGCCCGTACCGGTGACGCGCCGGCCGCCGATGAACATCGCGCCGGTCAGCTCGGCGGCCGGCGGGGGAACGGGCTGAGAGGGCGGGGACGCGGGGTTCATGGGGATTCCTCGGTGGTGGGGATCGGCGGGCGCGGGGCGTCGGCCGGGGTCAGGCCGTGATGGGGCGGACCCGGGCGATCAGGGCCGTCAGCTCGTCGAGCTCCTGCGGGGTCAGATCGGTGAGCGGGGCGCGGACCGGGCCCGCGGGGTGACCGGTGGCGGTCATGCCGGCCTTGACGATGCTGACCGCGTAGCCGGCCTGCCGGTTGCGGATCTCGGTGTAGGGGAGCACGAACTCGGCGAGCATGCGAGTGACGTCGGCCTGCCGCAGTTCACGGACGGCCGCGTAGAAGTCGAGGGCGAACTCCGGCAGGAAGTTGAAGATCGCCGACGAGTACGTGGTCACCCCGAGCTGGAGGTAGGGCAGCGCGAAGGTCTCGGCGGTGGGCAGACCGCCGATGTAGGTGAGGCGGTCGCCGAGCCGGGCGTGGATGCGGGTGACGGTGTCGATGTCGCCGACGCCGTCCTTGTAACCGATGAGGTTCGGGCAGCTGTCCGCGAGGCGGGCGACGGTCTCGGCCGCGTAGACGGCGTTGGCGCGGCTGTAGACGATCACGCCGAGCGACGTGGCGCGGCAGACCGCCTCTACGTGCCGGGCCAGGCCCTCCTGTCCGGCCTCGGTGAGGTAGGGCGGGAAGAGCAGGATGCCGTCGGCGCCGGCCCGCTCCGCGGCGACCGCCAACTCGACGGCGGTGGCCGTCCCGTAGCCGGCCGGGGCGAGGATCGGCGTGCCCTCGGGCGCGCTCCGCACGGCGGCCGTGACGACCCGGTCCACCTCGGCGGGCGTCAGCGAGAAGAACTCGCCGGTGCCGCCCGCCGCGAAGAGCCCCGCGGCGTCGTACTTGCCCAGGCGGGCGATGTTCTCGCGGTAGGCGTCCTCGTCGAACGACAGGTCGGCGGCGAAGTGCGTCACGGGGAACGACAGCAGTCCGGAGCCGATGCGGCGGCCGAGTTCTGCCGGGGTGTAGCGCGTCATGGGGTGCTGCTCCTGGTGGCTGGGGCGGGGAGTGGCTGGGGCGCGGAAGTCGGGTGGCTGGCGGGGGAGTTGGAGGAAGCGGCGCGGGTGCTCAGGGGCGGCGGCCGGCCTCGTGCTCGGCGACGGTCCAGGCGCGGGCCTGGTCGCTGAGGGTGAAGCCGAGCCCGGGGCGGGACGACACGTGCATGCGGCCGTCGCGGATCTCGATCCGCTCGTCGAACAGCGGCTCCAGCCAGTCGAAGTGCTCGACCCACGGCTCGATCGGGTAGGCGGCCGCGAGGTGGAGGTGGATCTCCATCGCGAAGTGCGGGGCGAGCTGCAGCTGGTGGTGCTCGGCGAGCGCGGCCAGCTTGAGGAACTGGGTGATGCCGCCGATCCGGGGCGCGTCGGGCTGGATGACGTCGGCGGCGTCGTGCCGGATCAGCTCCACGTGCTCGGCGACGCTCGCCAGCATCTCGCCGGTGGCGACGGGCGTGTCCAGGGAGGCGGCGAGCGCCGCGTGCCCCTTCGCGTCGTAGGCGTCGAGCGGCTCCTCGATCCAGACGAGGCCGAACTCCTCCAGGGCACGGCCCATCCGCTGCGCCGTCGGGCGGTCCCACTGCTGGTTGGCGTCGACCATGAGCGGCACGTCGTCGCCGACGTGCTCGCGCAGCGCGGTCAGGCGCGCGAGGTCGTACTTCCCGTCCGGGTGACCGACCTTGATCTTGATGCCGCCGATGCCGTTCGCGAGGGAGGCGGCGGCGTTGTCGAGGACCTCCTCGGTGGGCGCGTGCAGGAAGCCTCCGGAGGTGTTGTAGCAGCGCACCGAGTCGCGGTGGGCGCCCAGGAGTTTGGCGAGCGGCAGTCCGGCCCGCTTCGCCTTCAGATCCCACAGGGCGATGTCGAACGCGGCGACCGCCTGTGTGGCGAGACCGCTGCGCCCGACCGAGGCGCCGGCCCAGACGAGCTTGGTCCAGATCCGGCCGATGTCGCTGGGGTCCTCGCCGATGAGCTGGTCGGCGATCTCCTTGGCGTGGGCGAACTGACCGGGACCGCCGGCCCGCTTGGAGTAGCTGAACCCGACGCCCTCGTGGCCCTGTTCGGTCGCGATCTCGACGAACAGGAAGGCCACCTCGGTCATCGGCCGCTGCCGGCCGGTGAACACCTTCGCGTCGCTGATCGGCGTCGCCAGCGGCAGCGTGACCGAGGACAGGCGCAGCCAGGCGACCCGGTCCAACGTGGCCTCGCCCGCGGTCCGGAAGGTGCCGGGTGTCGTGTTCGTCGTGGTCGCCACATCGTGTCCCTGGGTAGGCGGGAAGGGGGATCGGACCGGGGCGGGCGGGGGGCACCGCCGGGGCCGACGCCTTCGACGCTAGGGCCCGCCATTGATTTACGTCCAACATAAGTTTTGGATGTCACGATCCAAGAACAGCATGACGGAATCGACGGCTCCGCATGGCAGAGTCGAGGCCGGAACCGCCGACAGGCCGACGAGGGAGTACGCGCTTGTTCACCCTGACCCAGCTGACGTGCTTCATGGCCGTGGCGGAAGAACTGCACTTCACCCGGGCCGCCGAGCGCCTGCGCATGACCCAGCCGCCGCTGAGCCGGCAGATCCAGCTCCTGGAGCACGAGCTCGGCGTACGCCTCCTGGACCGGACGAACCGGACCGTGCGCCTCACCCCGGCCGGCCGGTCCTTCCTCGGTGAGGCCCGCCGCATCGTCCGCCAGGCCGAGCACGCGGCCCTTGCCGTACGGCAGGTCTCCTCGGGCGAGACCGGTTCGATCGCCGTCGGGTTCACCGCCGGCGGCGCCTACTCCGCCCTCGGGGAACTGCTCGCCACCTCGCGCGGCGCGCTGCCCGACGTCGAGATCCTGCTCCACGAGCTCGTCACCCGCGACCAGTTGGAGGCGCTCGGCGAGGGCACCCTCGACCTCGGGCTCATTCGGCCGTCCGCGATCGGCTCCGACCTGACCTCCCGCACCGCCGTCCGCGAAGGACTCGTCGCCGCGCTGCCCGCGGACCACCCGCTCGCGTCCGGCGACGGACCGCTCGAACTGGCCGCGTTCCAGGGCCAGGACTTCCTCATGTACTCCTCCGTCGAGGCCCGCTACTTCCACGAGCTGCTGCTCACCACGTTCCACACGGCGGGCGTGCGACCCGTCTTCGTCCAGTACCTCAGCCAGGTCCACAGCATGCTGGCCCTCGTCAACTCCGGCTGGGGCGTGGCGCTCGTCCCCGAGGCGGCCACGAGCATGCGCTACGCCGGGGTCGCCTACCGGCCGCTGGACCTGCCGGACGATCCCCGCCCGGTCGAGCTGGACCTCGTGTGGCGCAAGGACAACGACAACCCGGCGCTCGCCGCCCTGCTGCGCCTCCTCTGAGCGCGCGGCCCTACGATCACGCACATGTCACTCACCTCACCCATACCCGTTCTGCACAACTCCGGTGGATCCACGCTCCGTTACGAGGACGGGGCACTCCTCCTGAGCCGTTCCGGCGAGGAGGCGCGGATCCCGCTCCCGGCCATCGCGCGGATCCGCGCCGAAGGACGCGCCGTCGCCGTCGAACTCACCGCACCGGCGGGAGCGGCGCCGGCCGTGCACCGGCTGGACGACGTGAGCGAGGCCGCCGCCGCGCTCTTCGCCGACGCGGTCACCGCGGTCCTGCCCGAGCGCGATGCCGGAGCGGAGCCGGCCGACGGCTCGGCACTGGTCGTCGTCCGGGCCCTGACCGAGACCCCGGACGAGGAACGAAGACGCAGGAGCAGGCGCCGGACGCGCATCGGCATCGCCTCGGCCGGCTCCGTCTTCCTCGCCCTCGCGCTCGCCGTCGGCATCCACGGCCAGCCGATCGTCGCGCTCCTGACCCTGCTCGTCGGGCCGGTCGGCGCGGCGAGCCTGGCCTACGCGTGGATGGGCGTCGAGGACCTCTACCTCCAGTGGTACCTGCCGCGCCGGGGCATCACGGTCCAGGCCCGGCGGGTCGGGCAGTCGCGCATCGCGGGCGGTACGTTCCAGACGTACGTCTACACGGACCTGCACGGAGAGAGCCGGACCGCGCACCATCGGGGCGGCGGCGCGACTGTGGAGGTCGCCTACCACCCGGACAAGCCGCACATCGTACGGATCCCCGAGTCGGGCGGCCAGAAGGCCGGATCGGTGGCCGTGGCCGTTTTCCTGATCCTCTTCGGACTCCTCGTCGAACTCGCGACCGTCTACCTGCTCTACGCGGCCTTCGTGGACGGATACCCGGGCTACGGCCCGTCCTGACCGTCCCCGGCCACAGCCTTCAGGGACAGGGAGACCTGCCCGGTGCGGGGCTCGGCGACGATCACCTCGGCGGTGATCCGCCGGCCCGCCTCGACGACCTCGCAGGGGTGGGAGACCGGCGACCAGGACAGCTCGGGTATCTGGATCAAGCCCGTGCACCTGCCCTCGGGCTCCCCGTCGACATGCACGAACGCCCCGAAGGGCCGCACACTCGCCACGGTCCCCGTGACTCTCTGCCCGGGCTCCAGCCCGGCCAGAAAGGCCCGCAGGGCCGGAATCTCACACGCCCGGGCCGACAGCAGAAGGGCCCCGTCCTGCTCCCGGACACCGAACTCCTCGGCCTCGACCAGCTGCCCGGCCTCGAAGACCTCCCGCGCGCTCCCGCCCGGCCGCATCGAGACCTCACCCGCGGGAATCCGCCCCGGCGCCCCGTCCTCGCCCGCCCGCACGATCACGTCACCGCCGTCGAAGCCGACGACCTCGACCACGCGCACGGGCCCCGGCCGCTGCCGGCCGGCGAGTTCGGCCCGCAGCCGGGCGTAGGGATCGGGAGTGTTCATCCCCCGACGCTAACGCGGCGGGGCCTGCCGAGCGGGGGCCGTCAGGCGGGCTCGCGGCTGAAGGCGTTCACCAGCGCCTCGCCGAAGGCCGGAAGGTCGTCCGGTTTACGGCTGGTGATCAGGAGGTTGGGGCCGTGGTCACAGAGACGGACCTCCTCGTCGACCCAGGTGCCGCCCGCGTTGCGGATGTCCGTCCGCAGGCTCGGCCACGACGTGAGCACCCGGCCGGAGACGACGTCCGCCTCGACGAGCGTCCACGGGGCGTGACAGATGGCGGCGACCGGAAGGCCCCGGCCGAAGAAGTCCCGTACGAAGGAGACCGCGCCGGCGTCCATGCGCAGGGCGTCGGGGTTGGCCACGCCGCCCGGCAGGACCAGGCCGTCGAACGAGGCGGCGGTCGTGTCGGCGACGACCTCGTCCACGGGGAAGGTGTCCGCCTTGTCGAGGTGGTCGAAGGCCTGGATCCGGCCGGGCTCCGTGGAGACCAGAACCGGCGTGCCGCCACTGTCGGAGACGGCCTTCCACGGCTCGGTCAGTTCGACCTGCTCCACGCCCTCGGGCGCTGTCAGAAACGCGATACGCATCGTCCCGCTCTCCTTCGCTCGGCGTCCACGGGCCCCGGGTACCCGGCGGTGTCCCGGCGACACCGAGCGAGGAGAAGCGCGAGGAGAAGCGGTGGGCTCAGCGCTTGATGCCGACCCCCGCCCACAGACTGATCTGCGCGTCCGAAGGCTCCGTGCCGTCGGCGGGCGCGGCGGGCCGCCAGCGGTGGCAGCAGACGATGCCCGGCTCGACCAGGTCGAGCCCGTCGAAGAAGCGCAGCACGTCGTCGTGCTTGCGGAACTGCACCGGCGACCCCGACTTCGTGTACACCTCCGCCACCTTGTTCCACGTCTCGGGGTCGAAGTCGGGCGTGCAGTGGTTCATGGCCAGCGCGCTGCCCGCCGGGAGCGGGTCGAGCAGCCGGCGCACGATGGCGTACGGGTCGTGCGGGTCGGTGATGAAGTGCATCAGCGCGTTGAGCGACAGGGCGATCGGCTGGTCGAAGTCCAGCACCTCCGCGTCCTGCACCGCGTTCAGCAGTGCCTCCGGGTCCCGGACGTCGGCCTCGACGTACGCCGTACGCCCCTGCGTCGTGCTGCGCATGAGGCGCTCGGCGTACTTGAGGACCAGCGGATCGTTGTCCGCGTACACGACCCGGGCCTCCGGAACGACCGACTGCGCGACCTGGTGGAGGTTGGGCTCGGTCGGGATGCCGGTGCCGACGTCCAGCCACTGCCGGATGCCGTGCTCCTGGGCCAGGGCCCTGGTGGCCCGGTGCATGAACGCCCGGTTCTCCCGCGCCGTCACGTACAGCCCCGGATGGGCCTGCGCGGCGACCAGGGCCGCCTCCTTGTCGATCTCGAAGTGGTCCTTGCCACCGAGGAAGTAGTCGTACATCCGGGCCGAGTGCGCCTTGCTGGTGTCGAGATCCCGGCCGGCCTGCCTGGTGCTCATGTGCTCCCCTTCACGCGTGTCTCCGTCGGCTTCCGCGCCGGCTGTCTGTCGGCCCGTGGGCCAGGGGGCGCGACCGGTGCCGTCGCCCCTCGTGCCCGCCGGTTCACCCGGCGGTCAGATGATCGGCCAGACCCTCCTTGACGCCGCGCACGAACGCGGCGATCTCCTCCGGCGCGTAGATCAGCGCGGGCCCGGCCGGGTCGGTCGACTGCCGTACGGCCACCCGGCCGTCGGCGAGCAGCTTCGTCTCGACGCACTGACCGCCGTTCGGACCGCTCCAGGGGCGCTCCCAGCCCTGCTCCCCGAGGTCGCGGGCCGGCATCCCGTTGTAGACGCCCTCGTCGGTGATCGTCATGAGTACTCCTTGCGCATGCGGTTCAGGAGCGCCTTGCTGTCCTCCGACGACGTCATCAGCGCCATGCGGGAGTGCGCCTCGAGATGGGCGACGACGTCGACGCGCTGATCCAGGTACACGGACGCGGACAGCAGCTCGCTGTAGACGATGTCGGGCAGCTCGGGCTCCTCGAACCGGAAATACGTGAACGGGGCACACGCCCCGAAATGCGCGCCCGCGGCGAAGGGCACGATGTCGAGGCTGATGTGCGCGAGCTCGGAGGCCTCCAGGAGCCAGTCGATCTGCTCGCGCATCACTTCCGGTCCGCCCACCACCCGGTGCAGGACCGCTTCCTCCATGACGACCCACAGCGTGGGCGCGTCGGGCTTCTCCAGCAGGCTCTGGCGGCGCAGCCGCAGCTCCACACGCCGGTCGAGGTCCTCCTCGCTGCCGTTGGGCAGCCCGCCGCGCAGCACCGCGCGCGCGTAGTCGGCGGTCTGCAGCAGGCCGGTGACGTACTGGGGTTCGTAGGTGCGCAGCGTCTTGGCGCCGGTCTCCAGACTGACGTAGGCGGTGAACCAGCTGGGGACGGCGTCGCGGTAGGAGTGCCACCAGCCCGGCTCGTTGGCCTGCTCGGCCAGGTCGACGAACTCCTCGATCTCCTGACGGCCCGCGCCGTACGTCTCGAGGAGCTTCTCCACGTAGAGGGGTTTGAGGGCGACCTCGGCCTTCTCCAGCCGACGGATCGTCAGGGACTTCACGCGCAGAGCCCTCGCCGCGTCGTCCAGCGAGGCGCCGGCGGCCAGCCGCATGTCCTGCAGCCTGCGGCCGAGGATCATGCGAAGAACCGTCGGCGCGCTGGTGGCGGACCGGGCTTCACTCACGCCCAACCTCCTGAAGGATCATCAACATCGCCATTCTGGCAGTGACTTGAAGACGACGCCAGGGTGATACCCGCGCTGCTGAAATTATCAGGGAGTCGGTTGCAGCCTGAACGTGATCACGCGCATAGTGGCCATGTGAGCGGTCGAGTCACAGCTTCGACGCGGCATCCGGCCCCGAGGGGCCGCCCGATGCCGATGCCGTCGTCGGCGCCCCGGCGCAGGGGGTCCGGCCCGGCACTCACCGCTCACCGCGCGAGCCGCGGCCCGCGTCCCCACACCGCGCCCGCCCCTCGGACGGCACTGGAAGGCGACATCCGTGCATCTGCCCACGCCCTCGGCCCCCGCCCCCGCCTTAGCGACGAACGCGCAGCCCCGGGAGTACTGGTTCGGCCTGCCCGCCCTGCGTACGAGCGCGAGATCGGCCCGCGACACCGTGCGCGACCGGCTCCGTGCCTGGGAGGTGCCGGGGGACACGTGCTGCGACGCGGTGCTCCTGGTCTCCGAGCTGACGACGAACGCGGTGCTGCACACCGGCAGCGGCCGGGTCCTGTGCGGCCTCACGCTGACCGGCGACGAGCGGCGCCTGCGCATCGAGCTGCACGACGAGGGCCGCGTCCCGGTCCACCCGACCGCGCACCGCGCGGGCCCCGGCGAGGAGAACGGGCGGGGACTCTTCCTCGTCCAGCAGCTCGCGGACCGCTGGGGCTCGGCCCGCTCGACACGAGCCGAAGGCAAGGTCGTCTGGGCGGAGTTGACGGCCCACCCGTGACAGCCCGGCGCGGCGGGCTGCCCGGGACGGCCCGGTTCGCGGGCTCACCCGTGGTTTCCGTGCGCGGTGGCTTGCCCGGGACTGTCGGGGGCGACGGCTTACCCGTGACAGCTTGGTTCGGTGGCGCGCCCGTGACGGCCTGGCGCGGCGGCCTGCCCGTGACAGCTTGGCTCGGCGGCTCACCCGTGACGGCCTGGCGCGGTGGCGCGCCTGTGACTGTCCGGGGAGACGGCTCGCCCATGACAGTTGGGCTCGGTGGCGCACCTGTGACTGTCCGGTTCGGCGGCTCGCCCGTGGCTGTTCGGCGCGGTGGCCTGCCCGTGACTGTCGGGGGCGACAGCTCACCCTTGACGGCCCGGCGCGGTGGCCTGCCCGTGACAGCTTGGCTCGGCGGCGCACCCGTGACGGCCTGGCGCGGTGACTTGCCCGTGACTGCCCGGTTCGACGGGCTAGCCCTGACAGTTCGGTTCGACGGCCCACCCCGGAAGGTCCAGCCCGACGGCCCGTCCCTGGCCGTCCAGTCCGACGGGCTGTCCCTGGCGGCGTGGCCGGTGACGGCCGACGTCCTCGCACGACCCCTCCGCGTCCCCTTCGCGCGGCGGGGCGCCCCCTCTCCCCGACCGACCTGCAGAAGGCGCCCATGACCCCCCACAGAGACACCGCTTCCTCACCCGTCGTGCTGTACGTGTGCGCCGACCGGACCCCGGGCCTGCCGGGGCCGGCCACCCAGTGTGCGCGGACCGAAGGCCACGCGTTCGCCCGGGAGCGCGGCATGACGATCGCCGAGGTCGTCACCGACACGTACGGCGAGCCCGACCCGGCCCGGCGCACGGGCTGGCGCCGGGTGAAGCAGCTCGTGCAGACGGGCGACGTCACCGCGGTCCTGGTGCGCTGGCCCAGCGCCATCGCGCCGGAGTCCGCGCACGAACTCCGGCACCGCGAGACCGACTGGCTGCGCGACCACGGCGTCCGCGTCCGCTACACGTGGGCGCCCCTGACGGCGCGGAGCGGCGAGGCCTGCTGACACCGGCCCCGCCGTTCCCCGACCCGCCCGTTGCCCTGACCCGTCAAGTCACTTCGCGGCCGACGCCTCCGGGGTCAGCACGACGAAGTCCGCGCGGGACGGGTCGAGACACACGGCCAGCCGGCCCACGCCCGGGGCGTCGTCCGGACCCATCTGGACGCTGCCGCCGTGCCCGGTCACCTGCGCGACCGTCGCGTCGCAGTCGCCGACGTCGAACACCGGGTGCCAGTACGGGCGTCCGTCCGCGAGGGCGAGGTGCTCCGCGGGGAGCTGCATCAGCCCGCCCTGCATACGCTCCGGGGGCAGCCCCGCGGGCGTGATGAGCGTGTACGTGCCGCCGCCGCCCGGCAGCTCCATGTCGGAGAACTGCCAGCCGAAGACCGCGCCGTAGAACTCCTGCGCGGCCTTGGCGTCGGTCGTGTAGAGCTCCGTCCAGGACAGTGCGCCCGGGGCGTCCACCAGCTCGACACCCGTGTCCGAACCGGGCTGCCAGGCGGCGAACTGCCCGCCCAGCGGGTCGGAGTACTGGGCCATGCGTCCCCACTCGCCGAGGTCCCTCGGCGCGACGCGCACGGAGCCGCCGGCGCGCTCCACGGCCTCCGTCGTCGCGTCGGCGTCGGCGACGGTGTAGTAGATCATCCAGGCGGGACGGGCACCCTGCTCGGTGAGCTTGCCCAGGCCGGCGACGATCTTGCCGTCCTTGCGGAACATCCCGCCTTCCATGTCCTCCCCGCCGCCGCTCATGGGCTCGTAGTCCCAGCCGAGCGTGGAGCGGTAGAAGGCCGCCGCGGCCGGCACGTCGGGCGCACCGAGGTCGAGCCAGCAGGGCGTGCCGGGGGCGAAATCGGTGGTGATCATGGGCATTCCTTTCGCAGATGCCGTACGGGCCCCAGCCTGCCACCGGGGACCGACACCCGCCCCTCGGCCGCGGCCCGGCCGGACGTCCGCCCAGGTGAGCCGTGGTCGGGTGCATGCCAGCTGGTGCGAGGCGGACGGACGCGGTGTAGGCAGGAGTCATGCCACAGCGATCCGAGGGGCTCCGTGGGCCGGCGCGGGCGAGCCGTTCGCTGGTCGTCGTGCCGGTCGCGTGGATCGTCGCGGTCGTCGTGATCGACGTCCTCGCGCCGCCCGACGTCCACCTCGGGCCGCTACTGGTCGCGGCCCCGGCGATCACCCCGTCGTTCGGCGGCCCCCGGACCGTGGGGGCGATCGCCGCGCTGGCGGTGCTGGCCCAGGCACTCATCGGGATTCTGCGCGACCCCGACGCACTGTTCTCGGCCAATCACCAGGCGCAGATCATCGCCCTGGCCCTGGTGGGGATCTGCCTCGTGGTCTTCTGCGTCGTGCGGGACCGCAGGGCGGAGGAGCTGATGCGGGTGCGGTCGGTGTCCGAGGCGGCCCAGCGCAGTGTGCTGCCGCCGCTGCCCAGCCGGATCGGGCCGCTGCGCGTCGCCTCCCGCTACCTCGCCGCGCAGGCCGAGGCGCAGATCGGCGGGGACCTGTACGCGGCGGCACGCACCACCTCCGGTACCCGGCTGATGGTCGGTGACGTGCGGGGCAAGGGGCTCACCGCGGTGAGCGACGCCGCGCTGCTGCTCGGCGCGTTCCGCGGCGCGGCCCATCGCCAGGCGGGCCTCGGGGAGTTGGTGGCCTATCTGGACCGGAGCGTGTGCTGGGACCTCATGGAGCCCGGCGAGACGCTCCGCCCCGGGGAAACCTTCATCACCGCCGTCTTCCTCGACATCCCCGACGACAGAGGCGCCGTCCAGATGATCTCCTGCGGGCACCCGCCGCCGATCGTCCTGCGCGACGGCCGGCCCACCTCCATGGACGCGACCCGGCCCGCGCCCCCGCTGGGCCTCGGCGAACTGACGCAGGCGCGCTACCGCGTCGACCGGTTCCCCTTCGAGCCGGGCGAACTGCTCCTGCTCTACACGGACGGCGTGACCGAGGCCCGCGAGCCCGGCGGTCCCTTCTACCCGCTCACCGAGCGCGTCACCGGCTGGACCGAGAAGGACCCCGACCGGTTCCTGCACCGCCTGCGGAGCGATCTGCTGCGGTACGTGGGCGGGCGCCTCGACGACGACGCCGCCATGATCGCGATCGGCCGGCCCGCCGAGCCCGAGACGGGCTGAACCCGCGGGCCGCGCCCGGGAAACGCGGGTGCGCGCCGGGAACCGGATTCCTATCCTCGGCGGATGAAGCCGCCCGAGTATCCGCCCAAGCCCGTGCCCGGCGACCGCGTCGCGGTCCTGTCGCCCTCCTCCGGGCTCCCGGGCCTCCTCCCGCTCCCGTACGAGCTCGCCCTCGAACGGCTGCGCACGGAGTTCGGCCTGGAGCCCGTGGAGTACCCGTCCACCCGGAAGACGAACTCCACGCCCCAGCAGCGAGCCGACGACCTCCACGCCGCGTTCGCCGACCCGGACATCAAGGCGGTGCTGGCCAGCATCGGCGGCGACGACCAGATCACCGTGCTCCCGTTCCTGGACCGTGAGCTGATCCGCGCCCACCCCAAGCCGTTCTTCGGCTCCAGCGACAACACCAACCTGCTGCTGTTCCTGCGGAACCTGGGCATCGTCGGCTACCACGGGGGCTGCCTGATGACGGAGTTCGGCCGCCCGCACAGCCTCCACCCGCTGACCGCCGAGTCCCTGCGCGCCGCCCTGTTCACCCACGGCCCCTACGAACTGCGCCCCGCCGAGCGCTACCGCGACACCGACCGCGACTGGGCGGACCCCGCCACCTTCGAGGCGGAACCGGACTCGGAGCCGGCCGGCGGCTGGCTCTGGCACCGCCCCGAGCGCACGGTCGAGGGCCGCGCCTGGGGCGGCAACCTGGAGATCCTCTCCTGGCTCCTGATGGCCGACCGCGAGATCGAACGGGACGTCTCGGCCTACGAGGGCGGCGTGCTGTTCCTGGAGACGTCCGAGGAACTCCCGCGCGCGGAGGAGGTCCACCGGATCCTGCGCAACATGGGCGAACGCGGCCTGCTGGCCCGCTTCCCCGCCCTCCTCATGGGCCGTGCCAAAGCCTGGTCCTTCGATCGCCCGAACGACCTCCAGGCCCGACGGCTCTACGCCGACGAGCAGCGCGAGGCGGTCCTGCGCGCCCTGGCCACGTACGCCCCGCACACGATGGCCGTCTTCGACGTGGACCTGGGCCACACGGACCCCCAACTGGTCATCCCCTACGGAGGTCTGGTCCGCGTGGACGGCCCGGCCCGGCGCATCACCGTGACGTACTGACCCGGCCGCACCGCTCAGAAGGGCACGGCGACCCCTGCGTCGCGCAGCACGAGCAACGCGCGGCCGAGACACTCCCCGGCGGTGGCACCGTCGGCCCGCAGCCCGTGCGGCAAGGGGCCGCCGCTCGCCGCGAAGGTCCACGGCGGGAGGCCCTCCCGCATACGCGCGGCATCCACGCGGAGCAGGGCGTCGACGCCCTGCTCGCCGAGCCGTTCGAGGATGAGCGGCGTCGTGTCTTCGACGCCGCTCACCTCATCGAGCTTCGGCCATCGGTTCTTCGGGCTGCGCATGGGCACCACGCTACGCGGGCCTGGCCCCGTCACCGGCAGCACGCCCCAACGTCGTCGCGATGGCGGCGAACGCGGCCGCGTGGCCACGGGCGTTGGCGTGGACGCGGTCCTCGGCGTAGATGGCCGGGTCGGCGGACAGCGGGTGGTGGTGGGTGTCCACGTGGACGCCGCCGAGTTCGCGGGTCAGGGCGGCGGTGATCCGGTCGAGTTCGTCGAAGCGGCGGGCCATGCCCTCGGCGTGCTCCGGCGGGACGAGGCCCGAGCGGGCGAGGTCGAACAGGCCGATCGTGACGACGAGGGCGCCGGTGCCGGCGAGGGGCGCGAGGAGCGAGGCCAAACCGGAACGCAGCGCCACCGGGTCGAAGGCGCGGAACGCGTCGTTGCCGCCCGCGCTCACCAGCACCACGTCCGGCGCGAACTCCAGCGCGGGGCCGAGCTGCCGGTCGCGGATCTCGTCGAGCAGGAGATACGGCACCGCGAGGTTGACCGCCGCGAAACCGGGGCGAGTTGCGGCGAGGGCGTCGGTGAAGCGGTCGGCGAAGGAGCGGTCGAGGTAGCCGGGCAGCGGGTCCAGCACGCCGGCGGTGACGCTGTCGCCGAGCACCGCGAGACGCTGCCACGGACGGTCGCGGAGCAGTTCGGCGGCGGTGTCCGGGGCGATGCAGTGCGGGTCGGCCCGTTCGGCGGCGAGATCGGCGGGCGGGCGGCGGGGGGCTTCGTAGGTCCGCGAGGTTCCGTAGGTCCGAGAGGTCATCGCTGGTCTCCTTCGTAGGCGTGGGCGGCGGCCGCGGGGCGCGGCGCCGGCGGGGGAGTGCCGCGCAGGGCGAGACCGCCGAGGGCGGCGGCCAGAGCGACGGCGGCGGCGAACCAGTACACGGCGGCGTACGGGCGCGCACCCGCACCCGAGACCTCCGCGACGATCACGGCGGTGGCGGCGATGCCGAGGCCGCCCCCCACCTGCCGGGCGGCCATGACCATGCCGGTGGCGGCGGCGAAGTGCCGCGGCGCGACGGAGAGCGCGGCCGCGCTGGAGACACCGACGGTGGTGAGGCCGACGCCGAGGCCCATGACCGTGCCGGTCGGGAGCCAGAGCGTCCAGAAGTGCGGTTCGGTGCCGACGAAGAGGGCCAGCGCGGCCGCCGAGGCCGCGATCAGCGCCGAGCCCGCCACCACCATCGTGCGCGGGGCGATGCGGATGCCGAGCCGTCCGATGCCGACTCCGACCAGGGCCGTGACGAGCGCCGCCGGGCTCATCGCGAGGCCGGCCTCCAGGGCGGAGTAGTGCCAGGCGTCCGTCATGAAGAGCACCCCGAGCAGCATCGTGGTGAAGAGCCCCGCGCCGTACGCGAGGGAGACGCCGCTCGCGACGGCGAAGGACCGGCTGCGGAACAGGTCGAGCCGCAGCGCGGGACGCGGATGCCGCAGTGCCCGCAGCACGGTCGCCGCGCCCGCGATCACGGTGGCGCCGAAGGCGGCCGTCACGTGCGCGGAGGTCCAGCCGTGCCCGGGGCCCTGCGTCAGCCCGTACACCGCCGAGCCGATGGCGACGGCGAGCAGGAGGCCGCCCACGAGGTCGGGGCCCCGTCCCGCTCGGGACTCGGCGGCCGGGAGCCTGCGTCCGGCGATGAGCACCCAGACGCCGACCGGCAGGTTGAGGCAGAACAGGGCCCGCCAGTCGAGCACCTCGACCAGCACGCCGCCGAGGGCGGGCCCCGCGGCGGCGGCGAGGGCGCCCGCCGCGCTCCACACGCCGATCGCGGCGCGCCGGCGTTCGGCCGGGATCTCCGCGAGCACGAGCCCCAGCGAGGCGGGGACCAGCAGGGCGGCGGCCAGCCCCTGGGCGGCGCGCGCGCCGAGCAGCACGGGCAGGTCCGGGGCCACGGCGATGAGCAGCGAAGCGGCGGTGAAGACGGCGACACCGGCCAGGAACAGGCGGGCCCGGCCCACCGCGTCGGCCAGCGGCCCGGCCGGGGCGAGCAGCGCGGCGAACGGGATCACGTAGGCCGTGGCGACCCACGACACGGTGGTGAGCGAGACGTCGAAGTCGGCGGCGATCGGCGGCACCGCCAGATTCGTCACGGTGGCGTCGAGAAAGCTGAGGAAGGTGCCGGCGCAGGCGAGCAGCAGGGCGAGCGAGGCACGGCGCGCCGAGGCGCCGGGCGAGACGGTCGAAGGGGCAGCCGAGGCGTCGGGCGGAGGGGCAGCCGAAGGGGCGGCCGAAGGGGCGGGAGGGGCGGAGCCGGAAGGCGTCATGGCGAGGATTTAAGAGTACGATCGTTCGTACGTCAATGCCGTACGGTCGTTTGCTAAACTCCTTCGCATGGCAGGACGTGCATCGGCTCAGGCAGCGCTCGAGACCCGGCGATCGGTGCTGGGGGCCGCCGCCGAACTCGCTTCGGTGGAAGGCCTGGACAGCGTCACGATCGGCCGCCTCGCGGACCGGCTCGGGATGAGCAAGGCGGGCGTGATCGGACAGTTCCGCAGCAAGGAGAAGCTCCAGCTGGAGACCGTGGAGCTGGTCATGGACGCCTTCCGCACCCAGGTCTGGGAGCCGGTGCGCCACCTCGACCCCGGCCTGCCGCGTCTGCTCGCGGCCTGCGCTGCCTGGGTCCGCTACGGCGCCGATCCCGGCTACTCGGGCGGCTGTCTGCTCACCCAGGTCACCTACGACTACGACGGCCGCACCGGCGCCGTGCACGACCGGATCGCCGAGGGCCGCGGCCGCTGGCGCGACACCTTGCGCCGCGACATCGAGGCCGCCGTGGCCGCGGGCGACCTTCCGCCCGGCACGGACACGGCCCAGGTCGTCTACGGCCTGGAGTCCCTGGCCGCCGGCATCACCCCGGCGCGCCTCCTGCACGGCGACAGCCGGGCGGAGGACTGGGCGCTGCGCGGCATGAGGGCCGTTCTGGGCGTTCCGGCGACGGACTGAGCCACGCCCGGCCCGGATCGTCGGGACGACCCGACTCACTGCCTCAGGGCATCGGGACGACCGCGACCGGGGCGGTGCTGTGGTGCACGACCGTGTGGATGACGTGGCCCAGGCGCGGGCCGACGGGGAGCTTGCGGGGGCGGTGGCCCACGATCACCAGCTCCGCGTCCTGCGACGAGTCCTCCAGACGGTCTCCGGCGGGGCCTTCGACGGCCCCGGCGGTGGCCTCCACATCCGGGAACCGTTCGAGCCAGGGCGTCAGCCGCTCGTCTAGGCTGCCGAGCGCCCCGATCCGTTCCTTCTCGCCCATCTTCGGATCCATGACACCGCCGTATCCGTAGAAGGTGGGCAGCGGCCGGCTGTACAGGAACCGGATCGGGGCGTTGCGGCGGGCCGCCTCCGTGAAGGCGAAGGCCAGCAGGGGGTCGCAGGAGTGCTCGATGTCGACGCCCACGACGATCCCGCGGGACGCGGCGGCCCGCTCGGTCTCCCGCGCCCGGACCAGGACGACCGGATGCCGGGCGCTGCCGAGGACCGACAGGGCGACCGAGCCGGAGACGAAACCGTGCACGGTCCCCAGCCCGCGCGAGCCGAGCACCAGCAGGTCGGCCTCGTCCGCCGCCGCCGTGAGCTCGGCCGCCGGCCGGCCGTGCAGTCGCTCGGTGAGGACCTCCAGGTCGGGGTGCTCCCGCCGGGCGCGGTCGGCCTCGTCCCGGAGCAGCGCGTCGATCCGCTCGGCGTGCAGCCGGTCGTCCTCGGACGGCGCCTCGTCCTTGCGCTCCACCACGTGGGCCAGCCGCAGCGGAACCTCGCGCAGCACGGCCTCGCGGGCCGCCCAGCGGGCGGCGGCGACACTCTCGGGGGAGCCGTCCAGCCCCACCGTGACCTGGGCAGTCATGACTACCTCCACAAAGCCGGCCGTTTCACTCCTTCCAGGTTCGTACAGCGGGCTCAGCCGCGCAGCAGCACGGGCTTGCGGGCGAGGAAGGTGGCGTAGGTCCGGTCGGCGCCCTCGGCGGGTTCCTCCACCAGGCGTGCGGTGAGGGCGAGGCCCGCCCCGGTCAGGAGCGCGGCGATGCGGTCCGGGGGCAGCAGGTAGGACGCGTAGGAGACCGGATGGCCGCCGTACGCCTCGGTGGGGCGCAGGTGTTGTCCGGTCCCGACGTGGCCGGCCAGCATCAGGCTGCCGCCCGGTGCGAGTGTCCGGTGGAACTCGCCGAACAGCAGCGGCAGCGACTCCGGTGGGGTGTGGTGCGTGGAGTAGTACGCGAGGACGCCGCCGAGCGCGTCGTCCCTGATCGGCAGCGAGGTCATCGAGCCGACGCCGAACCACAGGTCCGGATGGGCGGCGCGGGCCAGACCGGCCATGGCGGGGGAGAGGTCGATGCCGAACGCCGGCACGTTCCGCTCCGCCAGATAGGCCGTGACCCTGCCCGGTCCGCACCCCAGGTCCCCGACGGGCCCGAGCCCCGCCGTCCGCGTCGTCTCCGCGAACACGTCGAGCATCCCCCGCGACAGCGGATCGAGCTCCGCCGGGGTCTTGACCCGCTCGACGTAGGCGGACGCGACCCGGTCGTAGGACTCCTGGACGGCGGCGAGATGGGAGAGGTCCGGCATGCCGGGGACTCTAGTTCGCGGGGCCGGGCCGTTCCGGCCGTTGAGCGGTTCCCGGGTGATTCCCGGCGCTTCGGCGACTGCTCCCGGCCAATTCCCGTTGTCTCAGCGGGTGATCGGCGTCGCTCCGGTCACCGAGCATGTCGAGCGCGGCGCGGCCGGCGGCCTCTGGGCCCGACGGCCTGACAGCCCGTCAGTCGTGCGGCGCCTGACCGCTGACGCGGTGGTCGGCGTGGCTGAGCGCCTCCATGACCAGCCGCCTCAAGTGCCCGTCGGTCAGCCGGTAGTGGACGTACCGGCCCTCGCGGCGCGTCTCGACGAGGCCCGCGAGCCGCAGCTTGGCCAGGTGCTGGCTGACGGCCGTGCGCGACACGGCGCACCGCTCGGTCAGTGTGCTCACGTCCGACTCCTCCAGCGCGAGGAGCCACAGCAGGTGCAGTCGCGTCGCGTCGGACAGCAGCGCGAACACGCGCGTCGCCTCGGTGAGCCGGGCGGCGTCGGGCTCGCGCAGATGCGCACCTGCCGCAGCTGGGACTGGGTCGCGTTCGGGCATGCGGCAACCCTAGAGCCCAGGGCCGTCATATGCCCATAACCATCATGTGCGCAGATGCGCACATGATGGTTATGCTCAGGGGGTCGCCGACGCCCGGGGAGCCGCCGCATGCTGTCCGTCCTGCGTGATCGCACCTACCGCCGTCTGTTCGCCGCCCAGGCCGTCGCCCTCACCGGCACCGGCCTCGCGACGGTGGCGCTGAGCCTGCTCGCGTACGACATCGCGGGCAACGACGCGGGCCGGGTCCTCGGCACCGCGCTGGCGATCAAGATGGTGGCGTACGTGCTCGTCGCCCCGGCCCTCGGCGCGTTCGCCGCCCGGCTGCCGCGCCGGACCCTGCTGGTGGGCGCCGACCTGACCCGGGCGGCGGTCGCCCTGTGCCTGCCCCTCGTCGACCAGGTCTGGCAGGTCTACGTCCTGATCTTCCTGCTGCAGTCGGCCTCGGCCGCGTTCACCCCGGTCTTCCAGGCGGCGATCCCGGACGTGCTGCCCGAGGAGCGCGACTACACCCGGGCCCTGTCGCTGTCCCGGCTCGCCTACGACCTGGAGAGCCTCTTCAGTCCCGCGCTCGCCGGGCTGCTGCTGACCCTGGTGACGTACGACCGGCTGTTCACCGGCACCGTCCTCGGCTTTCTGGCCTCGGCCGCCCTGGTCGTCTCCGTCACCCTGCCCAAGCCGGCCGCAGCGCCGGCCGCCGGCTCCGCCCGCACGAAGGCCACCGCGGGCGCCCGCCTCTTCCTCCGCCTCCCGCCACTGCGCGCCCTGCTCGCACTCAACCTGGCCGTGGCCTGCGCGAGCGCCCTGGTCACCGTGAACTCCGTCGTGTACGTCAAAGGCGTCTTCGGCCTGTCCGCCGGTTCCCTCTCCCTCGCCCTGGGCTGCTACGGAGCCGGGTCGATGGCCGTCGCGCTGCTCCTGCCGCGCGTCCTGGACCGGGTGCCGGACCGTCGGGTCATGCTCGGCGGCGCCCTGCTGCTGACGGTCGCCTTCGCGGGGACCGGCGCCGTCGCGGCCGGGCGGGACGGGAGCTGGCGGTGGCCGGCCCTGCTGGCGGCGTGGGCGGTGTTCGGCGCGGCGTGTTCGATGGTGCTCACGCCGACCGGCCGCCTGATCCGGCGCTCGGCACCCCCGGCGGACCGGACGGCGGCGTTCGCGGCCCAGTTCTCGCTGTCCCACGGGTGCTGGCTGCTCACCTATCCGCTCGCGGGCTGGCTCGGCGCCACGGCCGGACTCGGCTGGGCCGTCGCCGCGCTCGGCGCCCTCGCGGCGGGCGCGGGCCTGACGGCGGTACGGCTGTGGCCGGCGTCGGCGCAACCGGCGGCGCGGGACCGGCACCCGGCCGTCGATCACGAGCGCCGCGGCCTCGCGCCCGGCCACCCCCACCACCGCGTCACGGGTCCGATCGACGCCCGTCCGGGGGCGTAGACGCGTCGTCCGGCGCGCCGCCCATCATGCGCAGCATCCCCAGGCCGCCGGTGCCGAAGAAGCGCGCGACGAGCACGGCCGCGAGGGCGAGGAAGGCGATGTTGAGATACGTCGTGTAGTTCCAGCTCACGCCCTCCATGGGCACGGTGGCGTCCCGCTGGTCGGGCACGAGGCCGAGGCCGCCGAAGAGGAACTCGACGACGTAGCCGGCGGCGGCCATCGACGCGTAGAAGGTGCCGAACAGGAAGGCGGCGGTCCGCGCGCCGTAGTACTTCCGGTAGATGGAGAGGATCGGCAGGATCAGCAGGTCGGCGTAGAGGAACGCGATCACACCGCCGAAGCTGATGCCGCCCTGCCACAGCACGACGGCGAGCGGCACGTTGCCGATCGAGCAGACGAAGGACGCGACGGCGACGAGCGGGCCGATCAGCGGGCCCCAGAGCTTCGCCGCCAGCGGGTGGCCCTCGAAGAAGAAGGCGCGCCAGAACGAGTCGGGCACCCACGCGGCGACGGCCCCCGCGATCAGCAGCCCGGCCACCAGATCGCGCAGGACGGCCGCCCACTCCATGACGAACACGTGCGAGGTGGCGGTGAAGCCCTCCGGCGAGAACAGGCGGGCCGCGAACCCGCCCTCCTTGCGGACGGACATGTCCATCGCCGCGTGCCCCTCCATGGATCCCGCCAGGCCGCGCTCCGCCTGCGTACGGGCCTCGCGCAGCAGCCGGTCGCGCAGCAGCAGCCGGAACAGGACCGCGAGCAGCACGATCATGATCGGGCCGCCCACGAACTCGGCGGCGGTGAACTGCCAGCCCATCAGCAGGGCCAGGATCACCCCGAGTTCCACGACCAGGTTGGTGGAGGCGATCTCGAAGGCCATCGCCGCGGTGAAGTCGGCGCCCTTGCGGAACAGCGAGCGGGCCAGCGCGACCGCGGCGTACGAGCAGGAGGACGACGCGGCACCGAGCCCGGTGGCCAGCGCGAGGGTCCGAGGGCGGTCGTCGCCGAGCAGCGTCACGACGGTCGAGCGGCGCACGACGGACTGCACGACGGCGGAGAGCGCGAAGCCGAGGATCAGGGCCCAGGTGACCTCCCAGGTCATCGCGCCGGCGATCTCCAGGGCGTGCAGTACGGCGTGCAGTGCGGCGTCCATGGGCGCGTCTCCTCGGGGGCGGACGGCAACGGGCCGGTCGGCGGGCGGGGCGGGCGGGTGAGGCGGCCGGTTCCGGGCCGGGGTGGCTCTCCGGGGTGCCGGAACCGGCCGCCGTCGTGCGTCGGCCGGCGGATCAGAGCCGGTCGAGGATCTTCTTCATCCGGGTGATCTCGGCGCTCTGCCCCTTGATCACGTCAGCGGCGAGCTTCTTCGCGTCGGCGTTCTCGCCGTGCTTCCGCTCGTCCTCGGCCATGGCGATCGCCCCTTCGTGGTGGGCGGTCATCAGCCGGGCGAACTTCTTGTCGAAGTCCTTGCCACGGGCGGCCTCGAGGTCGTCCATGTCCTGGTCGGACATCATCCCGGCCATGCCCGAGCCACTCGAGTGGTCCATGCCGGGCATGTCGCCGCCCTCGTGCTGCGAGGAGCCGGCCGTCGGACGGGGCTCGCCCCAGGCGCTGAGCCAGCCGTTCATCGTGCTGATCTCGGGGTCCTGGGCCTTCTCGACGGCGGCGGCGAGGCTCTTCACCTCGGGGTCGGCGGCGCGGCCGTCGGCGAGCCTCGCCATCTCCAGGGCCTGCCGGTGGTGCGGGATCATCTGCTGCGCGAACGTCACGTCCGCGTCGTTGAAGGCGCCGCCGCCCGGCGCGGCCGAGGCGCTGTGGTCCATCCCGGGCATCGACGTGTGGCCGGACCCGGAGTCCTCCGACGAGCCGCAGGCCGCGAGGGCGAGGGCGAGCACGGCGGTGGCCGCGGCGGTCGCGAGGGCCCGGCGGCGTACGGGAGTGACGGGAGTGGTTCGGGTGAGGGGGGTGGTGGGGGTGAAGGGGTTCTTCACGGACATGGTGGGTGTCTTTCGGGTGGGCGCACCCGGGTGCGGGCGCGCGGGAACGGGCCTGACGCGGTCGCCGTCCCCGTCCGGAAGCCCTGGGGCAGGACTGGGAGGGGGAGCGGCGGGCGCCCGTCACGTCCGCGCGACACACACCTGGATCAGGAGCCCTCGGCCGCTCCACGGCGGCCCGCGATAGGCCCGGCCGGCCGCACCGGGCCGGCACCCGATCAGCCAGGTCATGAACAGGGCAGCCAGGCCGAACACCAGGACCGCGTCCGCCGACGGCAGCGGCAGGCGGTCGCGGGCGGGCGTGGACACGCAGGTCTCCCCGCCCGTCCGGGACACGGCGGGGCCGGCCTGCGCGGACCGCTCGTCGCGCGCGGTGCCCGCAACCACGGGGGCATGCCCGGCCGCGTGCGCCACTGCCGTCTCCGGCCCCGCCCCGGTCCCCGACATCGACATCGGCGCCGGCGCCGACGCGGTCAGCGGCGTCGCCTCGCCGTGACAGCCCCCGGCCGCGTTCGCCGGGAAACCGTGCATCAGGAACAGTCCGGCCAGTACGGCACACAGCGCGAGCACACGGGGGACTCCCCGCCTGATGCACCCGCGCCGACGATTCACGGCTGCCACGCTACCCAGTCGCGCCGCACGAGGTGCGCACCGGCGCTGGCCGGGTTCTCCTGACGAGGGTGCGGAAGCCGGCCGTTCCCGGGTGACACCTGGAGCCGCGGCGCGACCCACGCGACAATGAGGACAGGGCCTCGATCCGGGTGAAGAGGTGTCGGCCCATGGGTGACGTACGCCGGCGGCTGAGGTGGTGGGGGCGTGGCCCCCTCACGCGTGACTGTGATGTGTTCGAGGGCTGGGTCGTCCTCGTGGCCTGGATCCTCGCCGTGCTCGGCGGCGCCCTGGCCGGGGTGCTGGCGGGTACGGCGACGGAGGCGTCGCTCAGCAGGCAGCGGGCGGAGCGTCTGGAGCTCTCCGCCGTCGTGGTGAAGGAGGCCCCGCGTCCGCAGATCATGCAGCCGGGCGGCGGCGGCACCCGCGCCACCGTGCGCTGGACCGCCCCCGACGGCATCGAGCACACCGGCACCGCGAAGGTCGCCGCCGGGACCGCAGTGGGCGCGCACGTCACCGTGTGGACGGACCGGGAGGGCGACCGGCTGGCACCGCCGGTGAACCCGGCCGAATCGCTGTTCGGCGGAGCCATGGCCGGGCTGCTCGCCGCGGGCGGCACGGCCGTCGTCGTCGGGGCGGGCACGAAGGGCGTGCGCCTGCTCGTGGAGCGGCGGCGGCTGGCCGGCTGGGACGCGGAATGGGTGCAGGCCGACGCGCGGTGGCGCCGCACCGCGGGCTGACGGGCGCCCGCGCTTCGCGGAGGGCCGGCGCATAGAAGCAGGTCAGACGCTGTCTCGCGGGGGAAATCGAGGTGCGCCGCAGGGGCCGCCGTGAAAGGGTGCGCCCATGCCGATCGTCGACGTGTCCCCTGAGGTGTCCCTCGCCTACGAGACCTTCGGTGACCCCGGCGACCCACCGGTCCTGCTCGTGATGGGCTTCGGGGCGCAGCTGCTCGCCTGGCACGAGGACTTCTGCCGGGAGCTGGCCGGCCGCGGCCGCTACGTGATCCGGTACGACAACCGCGACTGCGGTCTGTCCACCAAGTTCGCGGACCACCCCGTCGACTTGGGCGCGTTCATCGCCGCCGTGAGTTCGGGAGACCTGCCCGCCGCGCTCGCGATGATCCCCTACCGGCTGTCCGACATGGCCGAGGACGGCCTCGGCCTGCTCACCGCGCTCGGCATCGGACGCGCCCACGTGGTCGGCGCCTCGATGGGCGGAATGATCGCCCAGACGATGGCCCTCACCGCCCCCGAGCGGGTGCTGACCCTGACGTCGATGATGTCCTCGACCGGCGAGAGCGAGTACGGCCGGCCCGGCCCCGAGGCCCAGGCGGTCCTGTTCACCCCGAAACCCGCGGACCGCGAGGCGTACGTCGCCGCGTCGGAACGTGAGCTGGTGTGGGCCTCCCGGCGCTACGGCGACCCGGCGGCCCTCCGCGAACTGGCCGCCGCGAGCTACGACCGCGCCCACTACCCCGAGGGCATCGGACGCCAGCTCGGCGCGATGATCCTCAGCGGTCCCGCGCGGACGGGCTGCGCGGTCTGCGGACGCCGACCCTGGTGATCCACGGACTGGACGACACCCTCATCGACCCCAGCGGCGGCCGGCGCACCGCGGAGCTCGTCCCCGGCGCCGAACTCCTCCTGGTCCCGGACATGGGCCACGACCGCCCCCGGGAACTCTGGCCCCGGCTCGTCGACGCCCTGGTGGCCCACACCGGCTGAGGGGCGGGGGAGTCCGGGGAGATCCGGGGACGCCCGTGCCCGTCAGCCGGCGGCGTCGCGCTTCTTCTCCTGGTCGTAGCCGTCGCGGTGCTGGAGAACCTCGTCCATGTGCCCCTCCGCCCATGCCTTGATGCCCCGCATGACTCCCTGGAGAGACCGCCCCAGATCGGTCAGCTCGTACGTGACCGTGACGGGCACCGTGGGCGTCACGGTCCTGGTCACCATCCCGTCGCGCTCGAGCGAACGCAGCGTCTGCGTCAGCATCTTCTGGCTCACGCCCGAGATCCGGCGTGACAGCTCGGAGAAGCGCAGCGGCCTGGGCGCGCCGCCGTCGGCGGCGCCCGGCAGCGGACCGTCCCCGCCCAGCGCGGCGAGCACGAGGGCGACCCACTTGTCGGAGATGCGCTCCAGGAGCTGACGGCTCGGGCAGGCCGCGAGGAACGCGTCGTACTCCGCCTTGGCCGAGGCCCTCCGCTGGGACGCGGTACTGGTCGGCATGGCTCGTCTCCTCCGCTCGGTGACTTAGGCACTTCAAGGTGCCTACTTCCCGCTGGAGAGCGGGTTCCTTCATGGTGGTGCTGCGCCCAGGGGATGGCAAGACCACCCCACGAGCCCTTCACGAAGGAGCAGTTGACGATGAATCAGACGATGTCGCGGCGAGCCGTGGTACGCGTTCCGTCCGGCCCCGCGTCGATCGAGACCGTCGAGGTCCCCATCGGCGAACCGGGTCCCGGGGAGATCCGCGTCAAGATCGCCGCAGCGGCGGTCAACCCGGTCGACCTGGGGGTGGCCGGAGGCGTCTTCCACCGGCTCGGCATGGTCCACCAGCCCGAACACACCGGTCTGGGCTGGGACTTCGCCGGAACGGTGGAAGCCGTGGGGCCCGGCGTCGGACTGGAGGCGGGCACCCGGGTCGCCGGGTTCGTCGACGGGTTCGACCGCGACCACGGATCCCACGCCGAGCACCTCCTGGCCTCCGCCGCGAACGTCGCCGTCGTCCCCGACCGCACGGACCTGGTCGAGGCGGCGACGGTGCCGCTCAACGCCACCGCGGCCGCCCAGCTCGTCGAGCTTCTGGGCGACGCGCCGGACAAGGGCGGGCGCCTGCTCGTGACCGGCGCGGCCGGTGCCGTGGGCGCGTACGTCGCCGTCCTCGCGCAGGGCCGCGGCTGGCGGGTGACCGGGATGGCCCGTGCCGCCGACGAACCGTTCGTCCGGAGCCTCGGCGCCGGCTTCGCCACCGAAGCCGGTCGGGGCTGGGACGCCGTGGCCGACGCCGGAGCGCTTCAGGAGGAGGCCCTGCGGGCGGTCCGCGACGGGGGCCGCTTCATCGGCGTGCAGCCGGCCGCCCGGCTCCCCGAGGAGCGCGGCGTCACCGTCGAGGTCGTGTTCGCCCGCCCCGACGGCGCGCTGCTCGCCGGACTGCTCTCCCGGGTCGCGACGGGAGAACTGCCGGTGCGCGTCCACGCCGTCACCCCGCTCGACGAAGCCGCCGCCGCGTACCGGGCCATGGCCGAGGGCGGAGTCCGCGGCCGGATCGTCCTCGTCCCCTGAGGGAGCTCAGGCCGACCCGCGGTGCGCGCACGTGACCCCACGTGTCGACCCGACACCCGCCGTGCTCAGCGAATCTGATCGGGTGTCACCGTCAGCCACCGCTTGTCCGCCGTCACCTTCTGCCCCAACTCCTTCTGCCGCTGCGCCCCCGCGGCCTTCATCCCGTCGATCTCCTTCATGTACGCGTCCTTGCGGTTGACCCAGACCCGTACGCCGCCGTGCTCGACGTCCGTGGACCGGAAGAGCATCGGACCGTCGCTCTTCGGGGTGTCACCGGCGGCCAGGATCGGCTTCTGCCAGGGGTCGACGTACGTGGAGATCGCGGCGGGCTTGCCCTCGTACCAGGTGGCGGGAGCCCACAGCGTCGACGTCAGTTCGCGGTCGGCGAGCTTCGCGGGGTCGAAGCGGCCGGCGGCGATCTCCTTGCGGGAGCTCGTGACGTCACCCGTCGTGCGGTCCTTGAGGAGGGCGGAGACACCCAGCACGTTCTCGGGCCGCACGGCATAGCCGTACTTCGGGTCGGCGAGCACCATGCGCACGAGGTCCTCGCTCGCGGCGCTCACCACGTACACCCTGATGCCGTGCTTCGTCAGCGAACGGTAGAGCTCCTGCATACCGATGGAGACCTGCGGCGGCTTCGCGCCACCGGGCAGCGTCCCGTCGTAGGCCAGCAACTCATCGACATAGCCCTTGAGTTGCCTCAGCGTGAAGCCGGAGAAGATCTGCGCGGCCCACGGATAGGACACCTGGTCGTCGATGTCGCACAGCCGCGCGTAGTACTCGGTCAGGGTCTCCTTGTGCGTGGCCGTGTCCTTGAAAGGGATGATCTTCAGGGCCGGGTCCATCGTGTCGCGGGTGAGGACGCCCTTCATCTCCAGGAACGGCAGCAGGGACTCCTCGAGGTCGTTGCGGTACGAGGTGTTGTCCGCGTCGAAGACGGCGTAGGCGCCCTCGTGGTCGTGCGCGGTGATGACCTTCGCGAGCTTCTCCGCCACGGGAGCCGGCCAGTGCGCCAACTCCGCTGCCACCGCCTGTTGTTGTCGGCCCGCCGTGGTCTCTCGCGGCTCGGGCCACAGGGCGCCCGCCGCGATCACCACACCGGTCAGGGCCATGGCGGCGCCGAGAGGGACGAGCTTCTTGCGCATCGGATGAATGTCCACGCCGCGAAACGATAAACGCACGTTCCGCTTCGCGTGCCCGTGATCGCCGGAGCCGGCCGGCGCGCTCCTCGTCCCCGCTCAGGAGGTGGGCGAGGCCCCCAGGCCCCGCACGAACGTGGTCAGGGCCGCCGCGAAGTCGATCCCCGGGTCGTCGGTGGCCAGGCGGCGCAGTTCGAGTCCGTCGACGAGTCCGGTGAGCAGCGGCGCCACCCGGTCGGCCTCGGGGACGCCGATGGCCTTGAGGGCGGCGGCCGCCACGCGGTCGTACGCGGCGTAGCAGCGGGCCGCCGCCTCGCGCAGGCCGTCGTTGCGCGTGGCGTGCAGGTAGAGCTCCAGCTGGGCGGTCTGGGCGTGGCGCGACGGACGGGTCTCGATGGCGTCGCGCGCGTGGGCCAGCGCCTCGTCCACGCTCAGTGTGGCGCCCTCCAGCTGCGCGGCGATCACCGAGAGCCGGTCGAGCTCCTCGTCCACGAAGGCCTGCAGGGCCTCGCCGAGCAGCTGCTCCTGCGAGACGAAGTGGTAGGTCAGCGTCCCGAGCGAGACGTTCGCCGCCTTCGCCACGATGCGGTTGGTCAGGCTGCCGATCCCGCGCTCGCCGATGAGCTCCAGCGTCGCGGTGAGGATGCGGGTGCGGACGTCGGCGCTCAATGGGTGCTCCTGGGTGCTCGTACAGCGGCGGACGCGGCCGGACCGCCGCCCGCTCGACAGCGTACCGAGCCGGCCGGAGAAAAAATCCTGTTCTCGTTCGTTCGAACGAACGAGATGCGTGCTACGGTCCCGGGCATCGAACACGCCGAGTGAGGTGCTTCACCCGCACGTGCATCGCGGACCCCGTCCGGCGTCGTTCACCGGTACCCACAGCTCGTTCCCCCCAGCTCCTTCGTGTTCTGCCCGCTGCACGCACTCACCTCGAGGAGAAGCACGCATGAACGTCGCGAGCACCGCCGCCCGGTCCAGAAGCCACGACGGGCGGCGCCGCCGGCTGCGGGGCGTCACCCTGGCCGCAGTCCTGGCCGCCGGTGTCGTCATGCCCGCCTCAGCCGGCACCGCCGCCGCCGACACCGCACCCGCCCTGCGGGACGTCATGTTCGTCGGCAACAACTGGGACGGCACCGCCGACGTCATCGAGCCCGGCGGCGACTACTCCAGGATCGGCCGGATCAACGTCGTCCCCGACAAGTCGAAGCGACTCGCCGCGATCTACCTCAACCCGGTCAACCTCGCCGTCTACCTGGGGATCCGGGCGACCGCGGGCGAGGGCCACGACCAGCTCGTCGACGACCTGTACTCCACCCCCGATGGCCGCTCCCTGGTCGCCTCGCGGCCCAGCTTCGGCGACGTCGTCTCCATCGACGTGACCACGGGCAAGGTCAACTGGCGGTTCGCGGTCGCCGGGTACCGGTCCGATCACATGGCCGTCTCCCCGGACGGCACCAAGGTCGCCGTCTCGGCCTCGCTCGGCAAGGTCGTGTACGTCCTGGACATCGAGACGGGCCGGCAGCTGGGCAAGTTCGCCGCCGGGGACAAGCCCCACGAGAACGTGTGGACCGAGGGCGGCAAGTACATCTGGAACATGTCCATCGGCAACGTCGAGACCGCTCTCGACGACCCGCTCATGGACTGGACCAAGGGCGACCGCCACATCACCGTCGTCGACGCGAACACCTTCGAGGTCGTGCGGACCATCGACATGCGGGCCCGCCTGGACGCCTTCGGCCGCAAGGACCTCTCCGACGCCGTCCGCCCGGCCGTGTTCAGCCCCGACTTCTCCAAGCTCTACTTCCAGGTCTCCTACTTCAACGGCTTCCTGGAGTACGACGTCGCCACCGACCGGATCACCCGGGTCAAGACCCTGCCGAAGAACCCGGCCACCAGCGACGACCGCACGACGTTCGTCAACGACTCGCGCCACCACGGCATGTCGATGAGCCCCGACGGCAGCAAACTGTGCGTCGCCGGAACGATGGACGACTACGCCACCGTCGTCGACCGCGACTCCCTGAGCGAAGGCCCGCTCGTCCCCGTGTCCAAGCCCTACTGGGCCACGGTCAGCGGCGACGGCCGCGACTGCGTCGTCTCCGAGAGCGGCGCCGACCAGGTCACCGCCATCGACTTCGCCACCGGCCGGAAGGTCGCCTCCGTGACGGTCGGTGACCACCCCCAGCGGGTGCGCGCCGCCCGGATCCCCGCCGACTGGAACGGCCCCACGGGCTGACACGGCTCGGAAAGGGGCGCGAGACCGTCTCGCGCCCCGCCCCGCCCCTCCACCCGCACCGACCCGTCCTACCGTGAACTCGCCCCACCCCGTGAAGGAGACCGCCATGGCCGCGAAGTGGAGCAACTGGGCCCGCCAGCAGACCTGCGCCCCCGCCCGCATCGAGCGCCCCGCGAACGAGGAGCAGCTCAGCGAGGCCGTCGCCCGCGCGGCCCGCGAGGGCCTGCCCGTCCGCCCGGTCGGCAGCGGACACTCCTTCACCGACACCTGCCTCACCGACGGCGTCCTCGTCGACCAGAGCGGCATGCAGCGCGTCCTCGACGTCGACCCGAGGACCGGCCTGGTGAAGGTCGAGGCCGGAATCAAACTGCACCGGCTGGCCGCCGAGCTCCACCGGCACGGCCTCGCCCTGGAGAACCAGGGCGACATCGACAAGCAGTCCCTCGCCGGAGCGCTGGCCACCGCCACCCACGGCACCGGCGAGCGCTTCCGCAACATGTCCGCCAACGTCGTCGGCTGCCGGCTCGTCACGGCCACCGGCGAGGTCGTCGAGATCGACGAGGAGCGCGACCCCGACACCTGGCGCGCGGCCCGCGTCTCCGTCGGCGCGCTCGGCGTGATCTCCCAGTACACGCTGCGCTGCGTGCCCGCGTTCCGCATCCACCGCATCGACGAACTCCGCCCCGCGGCCGAGGTGCTGGGCGACCTGGACGCACTGGTCGCGGCGCACGACCACTTCGAGGTCATGGCCCTGCCGCACACCGACAAGGTCCTGACCTACGCCTCGCGCCGCACCGACCGACCCGCGACGCCGCCCGGCCGGATCGCCGCCTGGTGGAACGACGACGCCGTCAGCAACGCCGGCCTCGGCGCCGCCTGCGGCCTCGGCCGCCTCCTGCCCGGTGCCGTGCCCGGCATCGCCCGCACCATGAGCGGCCTGATCGGCCGCTACGAACAACTCGACGACAGCCACCGGGTCTTCGCGCACGAGCGGCGGGTGCGGTTCACGGAGATGGAGTACGCGATCCCGCGCGCCCACGCCGTCGAGGCGCTGGAGCGGGTCAGGGCCCTGATCGCCGACCGGCGGCTCCCCGTGCTGTTCCCCGTCGAGCTCCGGTTCACCGCCCCCGACGACGCCTTCCTGTCCACCGCCCACGGCCGCGACACCGCCTACGTCGCCGTGCACCAGATCGCGCGAGCCGAGTACGAGGCGTTCTTCCGCGCCGTCGAGGCGATCATGGACGAGTACGAGGGACGGCCGCACTGGGGCAAGCGCCACTTCCAGACCGCCGCCACGCTGGCCCCGCGCTACCCGGGCTGGCGGGACTTCCAGGCCGTCCGCGCCCGGCTCGACCCCGAGGGCGTGTTCACCAACGACTACGTCCGCCGCGTCCTCGGCCCGGTCGGCGCGGACCTGGGCTGAACCCGCCCGTCGACCGCAGCCTGCCCGCGCACCAGCCGCCGTACGCCCACCCGTTCCCCGCCCCCGAGGGGTTGACCGCCCATGTACGCGCCCGACTTCGCCGCCCTCGACCGGGCCACCCGTGAACTCCGGCCCCCGTTCGCCGTCCTGGACCTCCGCGCCCTCCAGCACAACGCGGAGTCCATGCGGCGCCGTGCCGGAGGCAAGCCGATCCGCCTCGCCAGCAAGTCCGTGCGCTGCCGGTCCGTCATGCGCTCGGTCCTCGAGATGCCGGGCTTCCGGGGCATCCTCGCCTTCACGCTGCCCGAAGCCCTGTGGCTCGCCGAGGAGTTCGACGACATCCTCGTCGGCTACCCGACCGCCGACGACGACGCCCTGCACCGGCTGGCCGCCGACGGCCGCGCCGCCGCCAGGGTCACGCTGATGGCCGACTGCCCCGCGCACCTGGACCGGATGGCCGCGGCCGCGGCCGCCGGAGGCCATCCGCTGCGGGTCTGCCTCGACCTCGACGCCTCGCTCAAGTCCCTCGGCGGCAGGCTCCACTTCGGCGCCCACCGGTCCCCGCTGCACACCCCCGCACAGGCCCGCGCCTTCGCGCGCGCCGTGCGGGAGCGCCCCGGACTCCAGCTGGTCGGCGTCATGGCGTACGAGGCACAGATCGCCGGCGTCGGCGACGACGCCCCTGGCTCGCCCCTGCGCCGGGCGGGCATCCGGGCACTGCAGCGGGCGTCCCGGCGGGAACTGAGCCTGCGCCGCGCCGCCGTGGTCGCGGCCGTACGGGGCGTGGCGCCGCTGGAGTTCATCAACGGCGGCGGCACGGGCAGCCTGGAGTCCACGGCCGCCGAGCGCGCCGTCACCGAACTCGGCGCCGGCTCGGGCCTCTACGCGCCGACCCTCTTCGACACCTACCGCGGATTCCGGCCCCGGCCCGCGACGTTCTTCGTGCAGTCCGTCGTGCGCCGTCCGTCCGCCGGCCGCGTGACCGTCCTCGGCGGCGGCTGGCCCGCCTCCGGCGCCGCGGGCCGCGACCGGCTCCCCACCCCGGTCTGGCCGCGCGGCCTCCGGCTCACCCCGCTCGAAGGCGCGGGCGAGGTCCAGACCCCGCTGATCGGCCCCGGCGCCGCGCGGATCGCCGTCGGCGACCGCGTCTGGTTCCGCCACACCAAGGCCGGCGAGCTGTGCGAGCGAGTCAACGAACTCCATGTCGTGGACGGCGACCGCGTCACCGCCGTCATGCCCACCTACCGGGGCGAGGGCCAGGCCCTGCTGTAGCCGACTCTCACCGGGCGGTGATTCGGCCGCCCGATCTCACTGTGCGGGGTGGACAACGGCACGCGACGCCTCGTAACTTAACGATCGTTCGACGGAGTGGAGCGAGGGAAGGGTGAGCGGCATCGTGATCGGCGAACCGCCGACGGCGGACGGGCGGCACACACCGGGGCCCGGCACCGTGCCCGGCCCGCTCGGCAAGGGCGAGCACATCGCCGTCGAGGCCACCGGCGACGGCGCCTTCCTCGGGTACTGCCACTCCGGCCGCGCCCGCAACCGCAGCTACGGCGGCGCCGCCCTCGGCCAGGCCCTGGCCGCCGCGTACCGGACGGTCGACGAGGACCGGGCCGTGCACTCCCTGCACGCCTACTTCCTGCGGGCCCTCTCGCCCGAGCGGCCCGTCCGCTACGAGTCCCAGGCGGTCCGCGACGGCCGCAGCTACTCCATGCGCCAGGTCACCGGCGTCCAGGACGGCAAGGAGTCGCTCACGATGAGCGTCTCCTTCAAGCTGCCCCAGCCCGCGTCCGCCCTCCGCCAGCCCGGCATGCCCGACGTGCCGGGCCCCGAGGGGCTCGGCGACGCCTGGGCGTTCCGCCCCACGGACCATCCGCTGCGCACCTCCCTCGACTACCGGGAGGTCCCGCGGCCACCGCATCCCGGGAACCCCGCGACGGGCGAGATCGTCCGCCACGCCTGGCTGCGCACCGTCGGCGCGCTCCCCGACGACCCCGCCCTGCACGCCTGCGTCCTCGCCTACATCTCCGACGCGCCGCTCGCCCCGACCGCCCTCGTGCCGCTCGGCGAACCCCGCCCGGCCGGAGTCGCCCTCGCCTCCCTCGACCACGCCATGTGGTTCCACCGGCCCGTCCGCGCCGACCGGTGGCTGCTGTATGTGTGCCGCAGCCGGGTCGCGGGCGACGGCCGCACCCTCGCGCACGGCGAGTTCTGGGACCGGGACGGCGCGCTCGTCGCGTCCGTGGCGCAGGAGGCGCTCCTGCACGTGCGCTGACCCGCGTGCGCGGCGAAGTCCGTGACGCAAGGTTCAGTGTCCTCACCCCGAACTTGCTCACGGTGTACGGGCGCTCTGGACAGGGGTTGCGGTACGGGCATAACTTAACGATCGTTCGACACCGAGTCTGCGGGGCAGGCCACGTGAGGGCCGCCCGTTCGCCCGAGTGCGCAGACCGCCCCACTCGCACCCAGCACGAGAAGAGGTTGCCGTGCGCCGTACGGTGTTCAACGAGGACCACGAGGCGTTCCGTCGCACGCTGCGGGACTTCATCGCGAAGGAGGTCGTCCCGGTCCACGCCGACTGGGAGCAGCAGGGGCACCCGCCGCGCGACTTCTACCGCCGGCTCGGCGAGCTGGGCGTGCTCGGCATCCAGGTGCCGGAGGAGTTCGGCGGGGCGGGCGAGACCAGCTTCCGCTTCGCGGCCGTCGCCGCCGAGGAGACGAGCCGCGCCGGCGTCTCCTTCGGCAACTACTCGGTGCACGCGAACCTGATCCTGCCGTACCTGATGACGTACGCCACCCAGGAGCAGAAGGAGCGCTGGCTGCCCGGGTTCGCCACCGGGGACCTGATGACGGCCATCGCGATGACCGAGCCCGGCGCAGGCTCCGACCTGGCCAACATCCAGACCCGGGCCGAGCTGTCCGCCGACGGCACCCACTACGTGCTCAACGGCGCCAAGACGTTCATCACCGGCGGCGCCCTCGCCGACCTCGTCCTGGTCGTCGCCCGCACCGCGCCCTTCGACCCGGCCGACCGCCGCGCCGGACTGTCGATCCTCGTCGTGGAGTCGGCGAGCGAGGGCTTCTCCGTGGGCCGCAAGCTCCAGAAGATCGGCCTGAAGGCCTCCGACACCGCCGAGCTGGCCTTCGCCGACGTGAAAGTGCCGGTGGGGAACCTGCTCGGCGAGGAGGGCCAGGGGTTCTCGTACCTGTCCCACAACCTCGCCCAGGAGCGGCTGACCATCGCCATCGGCGGCGCCGCCACGGCCGCCGCCGCCCTGCGCTTCGCGACCGACTACGTGCGGGAGCGCACCGTCTTCGGGCAGCCGGTCGCCCACTTCCAGAACACCAAGTTCGTGCTCGCCGAGTGCGCCACCGAGGTCGAGGCCGCCCAGCTCATGGCCGACCGGGCCCTCGAACTGCACGACGAGGGCGAGCTGTCGGTCGCCGACGCCGCGAAGGCCAAGCTGTTCTGCACCGAGGTCGCGGGCCGCGTCATCGACAAGTGCCTCCAGCTGCACGGCGGTTACGGCTACGTCACCGAGTACCCGATCGCCCGCCTGTACGCCGACACCCGCGTCTCCCGGATCTACGGCGGCACCAGCGAGGTCATGAAGACCATCATCGCCAAGTCTCTCGGCCTCTGAATCCGTCAACTCATCTCGCTGGAAGGGGACTTGTCATGCAGATCGACGCCCGCTCCTCCGCCCTGGTCACCGGTGGCGCCTCCGGTCTCGGCCGCGCCACCGCCGAGCGCCTCGCCGCCGCCGGCGCCCACGTCGTCGTCCTCGACCTGCCCACCTCGGACGGCGTGGCCGTCGCCAAGCAGATCGGCGCGACCTTCGTGCCCGGCGACGTCACCAGCGAGGCCGACGTCACCGCCGCCGTCGGCGCGGCCACCGCCCTCGCCCCGCTGCGGATCACCGTGAACTGCGCGGGCATCGGCGGCGCCGGACGCACCGTCGGCAAGGAAGGCCCCTACGACCTGGTCATGTTCCGCAAGGTGGTCGAGGTCAACCTGATCGGCACGTTCAACGTCATCCGGCTCGCCGCGCAGGCCATGGGCGGCAACGAGCCGGTCGACGGCGACCGCGGCGTCATCGTCAACACCGCCTCCGTCGCCGCGTTCGACGGGCAGTTCGGCCAGTGCGCGTACTCCGCCTCCAAGGGCGGCATCGTCGGCATGACCCTGCCCATCGCCCGCGATCTGGCGCGCACGAACATCCGCGTGATGACCATCGCGCCCGGCCTGTTCGAGACCCCGCTGCTCGGGCGGCTGCCGCAGGAGGCCAAGGACTCGCTCGGCGCCCAGGTGCCGCACCCGGCCCGGCTCGGGCTGCCCGCCGAGTACGCGCAGCTCGCCGAGTCGATCGTCGTCAACCCGATGCTGAACGGCGAGACGATCCGCCTCGACGGCGCCATCCGCATGGCTCCCCGCTGAACCACCCAACACCACGCACGAGTTCAGCATGCGTGACGCGGTGATCGTGGACGCCGTACGCACCCCCGTCGGCAAGGGCAAGCGGGGCGGCGCCCTGGCCGGCATCCACGATCGCCGGCAAGGTCCTCGTCGACGCGGGCGCCGCGGAGCAGCAGGCGCACTGGCTGCCGCGCCTCGCCGAGGGGGCGGTCGCCTCGTTCGCGCTGACCGAGGCCGAGGCGGGCTCCAACCCGTCCGGACTCACCACCCGCGCCTTGCGGCCGGGCGACGGGTACCTCATCGACGGCGCCAAGCACGGCCGCCCGCCCCGCCCGTGGCGGTCCAACAGGCCGCCGCCGAGTGGGCGTTCACGCTGCGGCCCGACCCCGCCCTGCTCTTCCGCTTCAGCGCCCTGACCTACACCCGTAGAACCACCGGGAGCCTGGGGGCTCGCTGAGGTGCCCCCTCGTGCTGCGCGCGGGCGGCCCGACGCTAGACCTCGGTGTCCCCGGGCCGAGCCTGCGACCACGGCAGGTACGGCGGCAGATCCTCCGGCACCCGACCCGGGAACCGCGGCGGCCGGCGCTCGAAGAACGACCGCACCCCCTCCCGCGCGTCCGCGCCGCGCACCGTGTCGAACACGAGACGGGAGTCGAGCCGGTGGACGTCCTCGGGGCTCTCGGCCCATGCCATGCGGTAGACGAGTTGGCGGGTGATCGCGACGGACACCGGAGCGGTGTGCGCGACCAGTTCGCGGGCCAGCGCGTACGCCGCGTCGAGGACCTCGTCCGGTGCGTGCAGGCTGTGCACGAGCCCGGCGGCGAGCGCCTCGTCGGCGGGCACGATCCGGCCCGAGACCAGCCAGTCCATCGCCCGCCCCAGCCCCACGAGACGGGGCAGGAACCAGGCCGAGGCACCCTCGGGCACGATGCCCCGCCGAGTGAAGGGAAAGCCGAACTTCGTGCCGTGCGCGGCCAGTCGGTAGTCCGCCGGCAGCAGCATCGTCGAGCCGACGCCCACGGCGGCGCCCCGCACCGCGGCGATCACCGGCTTGTTCAGCGCGTACAGCTCGCGGGTCACGAGACCGGCGGGCTCCTGGTAGGAGCCTTCTTCGAGCTGCCGCAGCGTCTCCTTGCCGACGTCCTGCGAGAAGCCCTCGCCCTTGTCTCGGCCCGCGGACAGGTCGGCGCCGACGCAGAAGTCCCGGCCCGCGCCCGTGAGGACGACGACCCGCACGGCGTGGTCGGCGTCGGCGGCGCGCAGCGCGTGCGCCAGCTCGTCGGCCATCTGCGGGGTGTAGCCGTTGCGGGCCTCGGGGCGGTCGAGGGTGAGCGTGGCGATGCCGTCGGCGACGGCACAGGAGATCTGCTCGTACGCCGTGACGGCGGTGTCGGATGCTCTCATGGTCGTCCCTGGGTGGGTGCTCGGGGCTTCGTGCACGTCCAGCCGTGTTGAACGTTCGTTAAATTAGCAGACGTGGGTCCCGCCCACCATGCCCCGTCGCATCAGGGACGCGGCGCCGGGAGTTCGGATCTGTCCCACCCGCGCGGGTGATCTACCGAAAGTACGCATCCGGGAAGGGGTGTCCGCTCCGGCGGTACGATGACCTGAGCCTTGACCGCTGTACGAATGTTCAGTTGCGTGAGGGAGTCCCGAAGAATCCGGATCGGAGCGTCGTGTCCACTCGACCCGCAGGTCACAAGGCCATCATCGAGGCCGCCCGCGAGGAGTTCTCCGAGCAGGGCTACGGGGCGACGTCGATCCGGGACATCGCCAAGCGCGCCGGCGTCAGCCTGTCCGCGCTGTACTACTACTACAAGGGCAAGCAGGAACTGCTCGTCGCGATCCTCGACGACGGACTGGACGCCTACTTCGGTGCCTGCGAGGCGGCGCTCACGGAGGCGGGCGACGACCCGGCCGAGCAGCTGGAGGCGCTGGTCACGGCCACCGTGGGGTTCCGGATCGAGCACCCGGTCAAGAGCAGCATCGTCCTCACCGAGGGGCGCAGCCTCGAGCCCGAGCACCTGGCCCGCTACCGGAAGAACGAGGAGCGCGGCACCCGGCAGTTCCGCGAGGTGATCGAGCGCGGAGTCGCCGACGGGCTGTTCCTGACGCCTTACCCCGACGACGCCCGCCGCACCGTCATCGCCATGTGCAACGCGATCGCGCAGTGGTACCGCGTCGACGGCGAGGTGTCGCCGGACGAGTTGGTGGAGCGCTACGTGGCGCTCGCACTCACGGTCGTCGAGTACCGGCCGCGGTCGGCCCGCCGCCCTGTGCGCAAGTAGCTCACGGCTTCCGTCCGCCCCCCCCGGGCCCGAGGTCTTTCCTTTGCGCAGGCCCTAGTTCGACCGCTCGAGCGGTGGGAGATCGGCGCACAGGGCGGACGGGAAGGCGGGCTCGACGCGGTGCACGTCGACGCAGCCTCCCTTCGTGCCACGGGCGACCGGCTTCCAGCCCGCCTTCTCGGCCTTGAAGAACCAGCGGTCGCCCAGGCTCGCCCCGCAGCCGGGGCCCGCGCCCTCGGGGCAGGCGGGCCCCATGCGCGAGGAGACGTCGAACACGAGCCACTTCCCGTCGCAGTGCTCATCGCCGCGCGAAGTGTGCTCCGGCACGTCGAGGGCCGCCACGGCCTGGTCGTAGGAGGCGGGGGTGCACCCGGTGGGCGCGGGGTGGCAGCCTCGTTCGCCGCACAGGCGCAGTTCGGGCAGGTGGGCGTCGTTCATGGTGAACACGGTGTGGGTGTCCATGGCCAGTTCGCGGTGCCCCAGCGGGGACGGCAGCCGCACCTGCGCCGTGGCCGTCGCGGTGCCGCGGCAGTCGGCGTGCGGGGCGCCGCCCGTCAGAGCGGAGAACGTCACCTGCACCCATACGGTGCGGTCCGAGGTGTCGGTGACGACCGCCTTCAGGTCGCGGGCGCACGTCTTTCCCGGGCCGGGCACGTCGGCGTCGACGGTCAGGGTGCGGCGGTCGTCGGCGAGCCGGGCGGCGGTGACCCGGAACGGCGCGAAGGTCTGCGGGCGCGCCGGCTCGGTCGGGGTCGCCGTGCCCCCGGAACCGGCCCGCAGGGTCCCGCAGGCACCGAGCAGCAGCACGCCGACCGCGCTCAGCACGAAGACCGTGACCAGTGATCTCGCACGTCGCATCTCTTCCGAGCCCCCCGGTGTGTCTGCTCCCCGGGCGACTATAGACAGAGCGACGGCCGGGCACCCCGATCAGGGGCGCCCGGACCGCAGTTCCCCGCGCATCAGCCGACGGGCACGCGGACCGCCGAGACCAACCCGCCGGATCGCTCGACGAGTTGCGGCGGAGTGCTGACCGGGCGGCCGTAGGCGGCGGCGCGTTCACGCAGCGTGTGACATGCGGCCTGCCAGCCGTGGGCCGGCCAGCCGGCCCACGGGGTCCTCGGGCATCTCCGAGACCCACAGGGACGCCGCCGACCCCGGCGCGGCGTCCGCGCCGAAGCGTTCGATCGCCCCGCGCGAACCCAGCGTCAGCCCCATCCGACTGCCTGCCGCCGACTGCGCGCCGATCCGGGCCAGCAGCAACTCCACCGCGTCCTCGGGCAGATAGATCAGCAGTCCCTCGGCGATCCACACGGTCGGCGCGGCCGCGTCGTGGCCGGCGGCGGCCAGCGCGCGCGGCCAGTCCTCCCGCAGATCCGCCGCCACGGTGATCCGCTCGCAGCGCGCGACGGCCCGCTCGCGGCGCAGCACCGAGGCCTTGAAGTCCAGCGGCGCGGCGGTGTCGACCTCGAACAGTCGGGTGCCCTCGGGCCAGTCCATCCGGAACGCCCGGCTGTCCATACCGGCCCCGAGCAGCACGACCTGCCGCACGCCGCTTTCGGAAGCCTCGCGCAACAGGTCGTCGAGGAACTTCGTCCTGATGACGACGGAGAGCGAGACGGCCGCCCGACGCCGTCGCGCCCCTTCGTCATCGGGCAGCGGCGGCGACGACGGCCACAGGCCCCCGGCTTCGGCGAAGGCTTGGGCCAGCGGATCGCGGAACAGCGCGTCCTCCCGCCCGGTCTCCAGCGCCCGCACCCTGGCCACCCCCACCGCCGTGGCCCACACGCCAGCCGGCCGCACCGATCCCTGCTCGTCAGTCACCGGGCAAGCCTACTGCGGCCGCCGCACCGTTCTTGAACACGTTCAAGATGGGCGTACGCTGCCCCCATGAGCGACTCGAACGGGCCGAGAGCCCTCCGCGCACGCATCCGTGTCTGGCTGATCGTCTTCGTCGTCTGTCTCGTGCTCAGCGGCATCACCGCCTTCCCGCTCGTCACCGAACTCAGGCTGCTCGACTCCTCGCTCGATGGCTGGGCGACGCCCGTGGCCCAGGCCCTTCCCGGGCTCGCCGAGTGGGTCGACCGGGTGCGGGGCGGACTCGAGACCGCCGACGCGCAGGCCCCGTATCTGCTCTACGGCACCGACTGGCTGGCCTTCGCGCACCTCGTCATCGCCGTCGCCTTCTACGGCGCCTACCGCGACCCCGTCCGCAACATCTGGGTCGTCGAGTTCGGCATGATCGCCTGCGTCGGCATCATCCCCCTCGCCCTCGTCTGCGGGCCCGTGCGAGGTATCCCCTTCTGGTGGTCGGTCATCGACATGTCCTTCGGGCTCATCGGGATCCTGCCGCTGCTCCACGTACGCCGCCTGATCAAGCGGCTCGAAGCGGTGACCGTACCGGCGACGACGGAGACTGCTGCGGTCGACTAGCGGGGCTCGCCCGCGCGGATCCGGTCCGCGGGAATCAGGGTGCCTTCGAGCCCCACCGGGTATGCGTCAACGAGTCGTCAGAACACGGGAGTTGTCGCTGAATCCGCGGGGGGCGAATTGAGGAACCGGACCACACTGCGCGGACGCTCTCGTCCCCGTCCGGGGCGGCCGGCGGCGGAGCGCCCCGAACCGTGGTGGAAGCGGCACGCGCGCGTGCTCTGGCTCGGCGCGGGTCTCCCTGTGATCGGCGCGGTGCTGACCGCTCTGGCACTTGAGTGGATCGGCCTGGGCGGCGACCCGGAGCCGAGCCCCGCGCCGGACGGCGCAGGTGCGACATCAGCGAGCCCTTCGGCGGCGGCGCCGCTCGCCGTGACCGCCCGGCAGGAGGACGAGGCGGGCTGTGCGGCCTTGCCACGTCGGGTGTCCTCGCCGCAGGACCGTGCCGAACTCGTGTCCGGCGGGGACGTCGGCGCCGTCATCCGCCGCAATCAGGGCGCGCGGGCGGGCGAGATGAACGTGAGCCTCACCCTTGAGGGCGGTTCGAAGTCGCTGACCGTCACGTCGATCGGCATCGAGGCGAAGCAGCCCAAGGCGGGCGAGCCGTACGACGGAACGCTCGTGTGCGAGCCGGGAGCCGGGGGCGAGTCCAAGATCCAGCTGTTCGCGGACATGGACAGCCCGGAACCCGTCTTCCTCGCCGGGAAGGACTCCGAGCAGCGGTACTTCAGGGACCACGTCATCACGCTCGCGCCGGGGGAGCAGGTCAACCTCTCGGCGACGTTCCGGGCCGAGCACGGCTCCCGCGCGTTCGGACTCGTCGTCCACTACGTGCGGAACGGCAAGGAAGGCATCGTGCCGGTCCCCGCCCCACGCGGGGGACGCTACGCGCTGACCGGGTACGCCGAACGGTACGAGGCTGTCTACGAGGGATCCCCCGACGGCGCGTACCGGCTCGTCGAAGACCCCCGGCCGTGTTCATGGCTGCCCGCGTCCCAGAAGTGCTGACCCGTGCCGAGGAGGAGTGGGGCGACATGATGTCACGGTGGACCCGTACGGCCCGTTGGGCCCGGCACGCGGGCTACGCGACGCTGCTCACCCTGACCCTCCTGCTGCTGGCGGTCGCTGACGGCGACTCGGGGCCGCAGCGACAGGAGCCGGTGCAGCGCCCCAACGCGCTGGAAGTGGAGTGGTCCCTCCGCACCCCCGGACGAGCGCTGGACGCGGCGGACACGCCGGCCTCCGTGAACGACAGCATGCTGGCGATTCCCCTGGGAGCGACGGTGGGCATCGTGGACACACGCGAGGGCCGCCGCCTGTCCACCCTGCGCGGCGCGGGCAGCGAACTCGAACCCGCCGGATTCTCGGGCGGCGTGATGTTCGCGATGGACCGGCAGGGCTCAGAGGAGTCGCTGAACGCATACGACCCTGCGACCGGGAAGAAACTCTGGCGCGAGACCGCGAGCCGGAGCCGACAGCAGAAGGCGGGCAACGGCTGGACGGGCACAGCGCCGTCGCTGCCGGCACCGGGCCCCGTGGTCGAGGCGGTCGGCGGCCGGCTCGCGGGCCTCGACCCGCAAAGCGGTGCGGTCCGCTGGAGGAAGCGGATCCCCGCGGTCGCTTCGTGCGGAGAGGTCGCGCCCGCGGGCCCCGGCCTGCCCTCCTATCCTCCGTACCAGCTCAGCGCGACCGACAACTACGTCGTCGTGCTCGGCAAGTGCCCGGGCCTGGTCGCCGAACTGCAGGTGATGGACGCGCGGGACGGCGGAGTCGTCTGGAAGCGGCGGCTGGAGGAGTGGCGGGAGTACGCGAGGATCGACACCAGCCCTCACGCGATCGTCGTGTCCTTCGACGACGAGTTCCGGGTGTTCACCGAGGCGGGCAAGGAACACGCGCGGGGAAGGAAGGACCGCAAGCCCGCGCCAATGCCCGACGACCCGAGCGGGGACGTGGCCGTCGGTGACGCGGGCGTCGCCGGTGCGTACGTCGGGGACCTCCGCTGGTCCGTCGGGGACGCGCGCCTTCAGGGGCCCGGTGCGAGCAGCCTGACGGACCGCGCGGGCAGGCGCAGCCCCTCCGTTCCCTGGCCCGTGGCCGGGACGTTCGTGGGCAGGAGCGGCCACCTGCTCATCGTCCGCAGCGAAGAGCGGTACGGCACCCGCTACACGGCCCTGCGGCCCCGGCACCGCGCCGTGGACCGGGACCGACCCGCCGGCCTCGGCGGGGCCGCACGCAAGGACTGGCCCGACGCCTGCGGACTGGTTCGTGCCGGACTCCTCCAGAAGCTCGGCCGGGACTACGTCAAGCTGCCGGTGCGATCGAGCCGTACGGTCATGGGTGTCCGGCTGCCGCACCCGAGCGTGTGCCGCTTCGCCACGGAGTCCGGATCCGACGACGACATCTTCTCCGTCACCGTCCGTTGGGTGGCACCCGACGAGGAGGCCGCCCGCACCTATGCGACGAGCGGCATCCCCTGGGGCTGCGACCCGCCGCTCGGCGGCTGCGTACTGGCCCAGGTCACGACGCCGCGACCGGGCGTCCACCTGTACACGTACAGAACGGGCCTGGAGCAGAGCCCCGTCGCCCACGCGACCGTGGTGGCCGGCCGGCACGTCTTCGGAATCAGCACGGGCAACGACACAGCACGGGCCAGGTGGCTGGTCGCACGCGTGGCGACGCACCTCTCCGACCTGAACGGAGGGGGCCGGGCGCTGGCCGCCTCGCGGCCTTGAACCGCGCCTCGAACATCATCACCACGGAGTCGGCGATCCCTACCTCGGTACCGCGGCGATTTCGCTCGGCGTGTGGCGGACCAGCCCGTCAGGGCGGGCCGGATCGCGCGCAGATACGGGCCCCTCTCCGGCTGAACCCGCCACCCGAGAAGGCGGGTTCAGCCGGAGAGGGGCCCGGGTTCGAGACCTGAGCTCCCGAGAGGCCGGCCCGGTAGAAGAGGGGACCCAGGCCGGCCCCTTGGTCGCGTGATCGTCGTGCCCTGCGTCGCAAGCCCTTCGGACTCAACCATCACGCATGCCCGATATTGCCCCAATATGCGCAGAATCTTCACGCGACTCGCCGGGGGAACCGTGATCGATGTCGACCCCGCAGAGGTGTGGACCGCGATCCATCACTGGGGCGAGGTCCACCGCGGACTCGCCCCGGGCTTCGTCATCGACACCCATGTCGACGGCGACGTCCGGGTGGTGACCTTCGCGGACGGCACGGTCGTGCACGAGCTCGTCGTGTCGCTGGACGACGACGCCCGGCGCATCGCGTACGCGGTGGTGGGCGGATCCATGGACCTCGTCCACCACCACGCCTCCATGCAGGTGTTCGCCGAAGCCGGCAGGCGCAGCCGATTCGTCTGGATCACCGACGTGCAGCCGCACAGCTGCGCGGAGCCCGTCGCCGCGATGGTCGACCAGGGGATCCAGGCGATCCGCCGGACCCTGAGCATCGCGTCCGCCGCCGCTTCCTGACACGAGGGCTCGTGCCGGCGCGGGCCTGCTCGGCGGGGCGCACGATCTTCCCGAAGGCCTTCGGGGCGAAGGTGGGCCGATGTAGAGTGAAGAACGCCCTTGACCTGCACAAAGCGGGCAGGGAGCCGCCTTCTAGGAGTCCATAGTGCTGCGCACCATGTTCAAGTCCAAGATCCACCGTGCCACCGTCACCCAGGCCGACCTGCACTACGTAGGCTCCGTGACCATCGATGCCGATCTGCTCGACGCCGCCGATCTGCTGCCCGGCGAGCTCGTGCACATCGTCGACATCGACAACGGGGCCCGGCTCGAGACGTACGTCATCGAGGGGGAGCGGGGGTCCGGAGTCATCGGGATCAACGGGGCTGCCGCCCACCTCGTGCACCCGGGCGACCTCGTGATCATCATCAGTTACGCTCAGGTCGACGACGCCGAGGCGCGTGCGCTGCGGCCCCAGGTCGTGCACGTGGACCGGGAGAACAAGATCGTCGCGCTGGGTGCGGACCCCTCCGAGCCCGTCCCCGGCGGCGCCGACCGGCGCAGCCCCCAGGCGGTGCCCGCGGGCTGAGCGGGGCCTCGGCGCGGGAGAGCCTCAACCCGAGGAGAGCCGCATGAGCCCCACGAGCACGCCGGGCGAGATCGACATCCGGGACGACCGCGAGCGGGGCCGGCTGAGCGCCCGGATGGGCGGGCCCGACGGGGAACTCGTCGGGCACATCCAGTACTTCGTGCTGGAGGAGCCGGAGCGGGCCCTGGTCGCCGTGCACACGATCGTGGAGCGGGAGTACGAGGGCCGCGGCATCGCCGGCTCGCTCACCCGCGAGCTGTACGCGATCGCCGCCCGGGAGGCCGTGCACGTCGTCCCGCTGTGCCCGTTCGCCGTGCGCTGGGCCGCCCGGCACCCCGGTGAGGCGCCCACCGTGTCCGACACGCTGCGGCGGGCCGCCGAGCAGGCACTCGCCTCCGACCCCGGGAAGTGGTGACCGTGCTCGTCCTGCTGCACACCTCGCCCGTGCACGTGCCCGTCTTCGAGGCTCTGCGCGACGCGCACCATCCCGGGCTCGCCCTGCGGCACGTCGTGCGCGAGGAACTCCTGGAGCGGGCCCGGGCCGCCGGGCCCGCCTCCGTCACCGACGACGTCCGCCACCTGCTGGCCGAGGCCGCCGCCGACGGGGCCGGAGCCGTGCTGTGCACCTGCTCCTCGATCGGCGGCGTCGCCGAGTCACTCGCCGCGGACCTCGGGGTGCCCGTGCTGCGGCTCGACCGGCCCATGGCGGCCCGCGCCGTCGCCCTCGGCCCGCGCGTGACCGTCGTCGCCACCACCCACAGCACCCTGGGCCCCACCGTCGCCCTCGTCGAGGAGGAGGCGGCCCGCGCCGGGCGCCCCGTCGACGTACGGACGGTGCTGGTGGAGGGGGCCTGGGAGCTGTTCCTCGCCGGGGACCACGAGGGATATCTCGGCCTCGTCACCGCCGCGCTGGACGCCATCGGCCCCGCCGACGCCGATGCCGTCGTGCTGGCCCAGGCCTCGATCGCGGACGCCGCCGACCGGACCCGTACGGACGTGTCCGTGCTCTCCAGCCCGCGCCCCGGACTGGCAGCCGCGGCACGCGCCGCGGCAGCTGTGGAGTAGCCGCGGCACCTGTGGAGTAACGGCGCCCGGGTCTTCCGGGCCGGCCTCCGAGCGTCCTCACCGGCCCCCGACCGGCACGAACCGCGAACGCTCCGCCACCCGGGGTGAGCGTCACGCGTGGATCGCGCGGGCGTGGGCACGCGACGGGGGTGACAGTGGAAGGACCCCCGTAGAACTCTGGAGGAACGACCATGACCCACCCGTTCCCCGACCCCGTCCCGCCCGGACCCACGCCGGGACCCGGTCCGGGACCCCGGCCGGGCCCCGGACCCGACCGGCCCGACCCCGGGCCGCTGCCGGACCCGTTCCCGACCCCGGTGCCGCGTCCGGTCCCCGAGCCGTCGCCGTCCCCCGTGCCACCGGACCCGGACCCCGACCCGAAGCCGCCGGAGCCCGAGCCCTCGCCCGCCTAGCGGGCCCTCAGGCCTCGACCTCGCTGCGGTCGCCGCCCCAGAGGGTGTGGAACGAGCCCTCGCGGTCGACGCGCCGGTAGGTGTGCGCGCCGAAGAAGTCGCGCTGGCCCTGGGTGAGCGCGGCCGGCAGCCGCTCCGCGCGCAGCGTGTCGTAGTAGGCGAGCGCCGCGGCGAAGCCCGGGGTCGGCACGCCCTCGGTCACCGCGGTGCTCACCACCGACCGCCAGTCGTTCTGGGCTGCCGCGATCTCCTCGGCGAACCCCTTGTCGGACAGCAGCGACACCAGACCGGGGTCGGCCTCGTAGGCCGCGGTGATGCGGTCCAGGAACGCGGCCCGGATGATGCAGCCGCCGCGCCAGATCCGGGCCACCGCCCCCAGGTCGATGTCCCAGTCGTACTCCGCGCTGCCCGCCGCGATCTCGTGGAAGCCCTGCGTGTACGACACGATCTTCGAGGCGTACAGCGCCTGCTCGACGTGATCGGCGAAGTCGGCGCGCTCCGTGTCCGCGATCGGCTCGGGGCGCGGGCCCGCGAGTTCGCCGGACGCCGCCCGCAGGTCGGCGTGGCCCGACAGGGAGCGGGCGAACACCGCCTCCGCGATGCCCGACACCGGCACCCCGAGGTCCAGCGCGATCTGCACGGTCCAGCGTCCCGTGCCCTTCTGCTCGGCGCGGTCCTGCACGATGTCGACGAACGGCCGGTCGGTCGCCGCGTCCACGTGGGACAGCACCTCCGCCGTGATCTCGATCAGGTACGAGTCGAGCCGGCCCGTGTTCCACGTGCGGAAGACGTCCGCGATCTGCGCCGGGGTGTAGCCGCCCACGTCGCGCAGCAGCTGGTACGCCTCGCCGATCAGCTGCATGTCCGCGTACTCGATGCCGTTGTGCACCATCTTCACGAAGTGGCCCGCGCCGTCCGGGCCGACGTGCGTCACGCACGGGGCGCCGTCCTTCGCCTTCGCGGAGATCTTCTCCAGCATCGGCCCGAGCGCGGCGTACGACTCGACGCTGCCGCCCGGCATGATGCTCGGACCGTGCAGGGCGCCCTCCTCGCCGCCGGAGACGCCCGTGCCGACGAAGTGGATGCCCTGCTCGCGCAGTTCCTTCTCGCGCCGCCGGGTGTCCGCGAAGTGCGCGTTGCCGCCGTCGACGATCATGTCGCCGGGTTCGAGCAGCGGGGCGAACTCGCCGATCACCGCGTCCGTCGCCGCACCCGCCTTCACCATGATCACCAGGCGTCGGGGCCGCTCCAGCGCCGCCACGAACTCCTCGGCGGTCTCGGTCGGGACGAAGATGCCCTCCTCGCCGAACTCCGCGACGAGGTCGTGGGTGCGCGCCGCCGTGCGGTTGTGGAGGGCCACGGTGTAGCCGTTGCGGGCGAAGTTCCGCGCGAGGTTGCGGCCCATGACGGCGAGCCCCGTGACACCGATCTGCGCTGTGCTGCTGCTCATGCCTGTCGCTCCTGGATCGGGATGGTGGCCGGTCCGCCGGACGCCGGGGCCGACCCTTCGACGGTACGTACGGGTACCGGCGCGGGCATCCCGTGCGGAGGCGGGGATTCCTGAGGCGTGGGCCCGGTGCCCAGGGTCCAAAAGTCGCCATAGTGGCTTGGGAGTCTCTTGTCACGACTGTGCGGGAGCGGCTAATTTGCCGCTCCTACGTGTGCCCGCAGGTGGTACCAGAGGGGGCTTTCATGGCGTTACGCGGCCGGCACCGCCGGTATCAGCCGAGCCGGGTCAACCGGGCGTCGCTCACCGTGACCGTGGGCGGCGCGGGCATCGCGATCCCCCTGATAGGCGCGGGCACCGCCGAGGCCGCCGACGCCGCGACCTGGAACAAGGTCGCCGCCTGCGAGTCCTCCGGCAACTGGAGCATCAACACGGGGAACGGCTACTACGGCGGCCTCCAGTTCACCGGCTCCACCTGGGCCGCGTACGGCGGCACCGCCTACGCGCCGCGCGCCGACCTCGCCACCCGCGACCAGCAGATCGCCGTGGCCGAGAAGGTCCTCGACGGGCAGGGGCCCGGCGCCTGGCCGGTCTGCTCGCAGCGGGCGGGCCTGTCCCGCACCCCCGAAGCCGCCCCGCCCCGCGCCCCCGAGCGTCCTGCGGTCCGCGCCGTCAAGGACGTGAAACCCGAGGTCACGCCGCAGTCCAGAGCCGGCCGCACCGAGATGTACACGGTCCTCGGCGGCGACACGCTCTCCGGCATCGCACAGAGCCGCAAGGTGCCCGGCGGCTGGTCCCGGCTCTACGAGGCGAACCGCTCGACCATCGGCGCCGACCCGGACCTCATCCTGCCCGGCCAGCGCCTCGCGATGCCCGGCGGGAAGGCGACCCCGGTCCGCCCGGACCGTACGCAGAAGCCCGCGGCGCGTCCGGCGGAGTCGGCGCAGCCTCCGGCGCACAAGGCGGAGCCGAAGCAGCCCGAACACAAGAAGGCAGCCCCGAAGAGGACCGAGCCCAAGAAGGCCGAGCGCGAGAAGGCTGCGCCGCACAGAACCGCGCCGAAGAAGAAGCCGCAGGCCGAGAAGCCCGCGACGCACCGCACGAGCGGCGTCGTCGCCCCGGTCAGCGCCTCCATCGGCACCCCGTACCACGCGGCCGGGTCCTCCTGGTCGAAGGGCTACCACACGGGCGTCGACTTCGCGGTGCCCACCGGCACCTCCGTCAAGGCCGTCGCCGCAGGTCAGGTCGTGTCCGCGGGCTGGGGCGGCTCGTACGGCTACGAGGTCGTGATCAAGCACGCCGACGGCCGCTACAGCCAGTACGGGCACCTGTCCGCGCTCAGCGTGAAGAGCGGGCAGCGGGTCGTCGCGGGCCAGCGCATCGCCCGGTCGGGCTCCACGGGCAACAGCACGGGCCCGCATCTGCACTTCGAGGTGCGGACCGGGCCCGGCTTCGGCAGCGACATCGACCCGCTCGGCTATCTGCGGGCCCGCGGCGTCAGGATCTGACGTCCTGGATCCTCCGGTCGTCCCGGGGCCGCCGCGGGCGGCTCGGGCGGCCGGGGCGGTGCGGATGCTTCGGGATGTCGTCCAGCGCGGCGGGACTGTCCGGCACCACCGGGCCGTCCGGTACCACCGGGCCGTCCGGCGCCGGAGAGGCGGGCGCGGCGTCCGATGACGCCCCGTCCCGCGCCCCGGCGGCCCGCCGGTCCCGGCCGATGCGCTCCGTGGTGAGCAGGATCAGGCCGCCCGCCGCCACGACACCGCAGCCGAGCGCCAGGACGGTGCCCGCCGTGCCGTGCCGGAAGGACTCGCCGAACAGGGTGAGGCCGACGGCGGACGCCACCACCGGGTTCACGACCGTCGCCGTCGCCAGGGGCGCGGCCAGGCCCGCGCCCCGGTAGGACGCCTGCGACAGCAGCATGCCCGTCGTCGCCAGCGCGGCGATCGCCAGCAGCGTCGTGAGCTGCTCCGGGACGCTGCCCGACCAGTCCTCGGCGACGGACTTCGTGAACACCGACGCCATGCCGAACGCGCCGCCCGCCCCTATGGCCAGCAGCACCGACCGCACCACCGGATGCCGGTGCGCGGCCCGCGCCGACGTCATCAGGACGAGGACGGCCCCGGCCGTGATCAGACCGACCACGAGACGCTCCGTACCGTCCAGGGACTGCTCGGAGGGGGTGCCGGTCAGCGCGAGGAGCCCCGCGAGGCCCGCCGTCGCCATGATCGCGCCGCGCCAGGCGGTCGCCCCGGCCCGGCGCCCCACCAGCAGCGCCGACATCGGCAGGGCGAGCACGATGGTGAGCGCGCCGAGCGGCTGCACGACGCTCAGCGGCCCGTACGCGAGCGCGATGACGTGCAGGAGCGCTCCCATCCCGTTCAGGCAGCCCGCGCCCCACCAGGCCGGCCTGCGCAGCGGCGCGTACACCGCTTCCGGAGAGGTCTCCGCGACGCGCTCCTGCACGATCGCCCCGCCCGCGTACGCGACGGCGGAGACGAGCGACAGCAGCACGGACAGCGCCAGGGCACTCATATGGCGTCCCTGGTGGTGCGGCGCGGAGCGCGATCGGTTCTCATACCCTCCACGATCTCTCGCCCGAGCCGATCTGTCGTCCGACCACAGACGGCATCGGGTCGTACTGCCGATGGAGTACGCCGCCCTCCGGGTCATCCCCAGGACGGGTGTCGCGCGGCGTAGGGGTGGCCTCGTCGTGTCGGCGGTCTTCCGCCCGCGCCCCCCATGGGTGACCATGAGGGGGCGATCCGGGCACGACGATCCGAGCGAGTGGTGGACGACCGACACGGGGGCGCGCGTGCGAGTGGGACTGCTCACGAGGGAGTACCCGCCGGACGTCTACGGCGGCGCCGGGGTCCACGTCGAGTTCCTGGCGCGCGAGCTGCGCCCGCTCGTCGACCTGGAAGTGCACACCTGGGGTGAGGGTTCATCGGCCGGGGTCCGCCGGCACCGCGCCTGGCCCGCCCTCGACGGGGCCAACGACGCGCTGCGCACCCTGTCCGTGGACCTGGCGATGGCCGCCGCACTCGAAGGCCGCGAGCTCGTCCACTCCCACACCTGGTACACGGCGCTCGCCGGCCATCTCGCCGCCCTGCACCTCGGCGTCCCGCACGTCATGACCGCGCACTCCCTGGAGCCGCTGCGCCCCTGGAAGGCGGAGCAGCTCGGCGGCGGCTACGCCCTGTCGGCCTGGGCCGAGCGCACCGCGATCGAGGCCGCGGACGGGGTCATCGCCGTCTCCCGCGCCATGCGCGACGACATCCTGTCCTGTTATCCGGCCCTGGAGCCCAAGAAGGTCCGGGTCGTGCACAACGGCATCGACGTCTCCCTGTACCGCGCCGACCCCGGCACCGACGTCCTGCGCCGTTTCGGCATCGACCCCGCCCGCCCGTACGTCCTGTTCGTCGGCCGCATCACGAGGCAGAAGGGCGTCCCGCACCTGCTGCGCGCCGCCCGGCACCTCGCCAAGGGCGTCCAGGTCGTGCTGTGCGCGGGGGCGCCCGACACGCCGGAGATCGGCCGGGAGTTCCGCGCGCTGGTCGAGGAGCTGAAGCGGACCCGGGACGGTGTGTGCTGGATCCCGTCCATGCTGCCGCGCACCGAGGTCGTCCAACTCCTCACGCACGCCTCGGTGTTCGTGTGCCCGTCCGTCTACGAGCCGCTCGGCATCGTCAACCTGGAGGCGATGGCCTGCGGAACCCCCGTCGTGGCCTCCCGGGTCGGCGGCATCCCGGAGGTCGTCGCGCACGGCGAGAGCGGACTGCTCGTCCCGTACGCGGAACAGGACCCGGAGGCCTTCGAGGCGGGCCTCGCGCGGGCGATCGACGAGACGGTCGGCGACCCGGACGCGGCCCGCCGCATGGGTGAGGCCGGACGGGAGCGGGCCGCGGCCGAGTTCGGCTGGGACGCGATCGCGCGGCGCACGGCGGACGTGTACGAGGAGATCATCGACGGCGCCTGAACGGCAGGGGGTTGGCATGCGCGGTGGACCTTCGGTGCTCGGGATCGTACTGGCGGGAGGAGAGGGCAAGCGGCTGTTACCGCTCACCGCGGACCGGGCGAAACCCGCGGTCACCTTCGGCGGCACCTACCGGCTCGTCGACTTCGTCCTGTCGAACCTGGTGAACGGCGACATCCTGCGGATCTGCGTGCTCACCCAGTACAAGTCCCACTCCCTCGACCGGCACGTGACGACGACCTGGCGCATGTCGAGCCTGCTCGGCAACTACGTCACCCCGGTGCCCGCCCAGCAGCGGCTCGGCCCGCGCTGGTTCTCCGGCAGTGCCGACGCGATCCTCCAGTCCCTCAACCTCGTCCACGACGAACAGCCCGACTACATCGCCGTGTTCGGCGCCGACCACGTGTACCGCATGGACCCGCGCCAGATGCTCGCCCAGCACATCGAGAACGGCGCGGGTGTCACCGTCGCCGGCATCCGGGTGCCCCGCACCGAGGCCTCCCAGTTCGGCGTCATCACCCCGGCACGCGACGGCACCCGCGTCGAGTCCTTCCTGGAGAAACCTGCCGAGCCGCCGCCGCTGCCCGGCAGCCCCGGTCAGGTGTTCGCCTCGATGGGCAATTACCTGTTCACCACCAAGACCCTCGTCGACGCCCTCCAGCAGGACGCCGAGGACACCGCCTCCGCGCACGACATGGGCGGCTCGATCCTGCCCCTGCTCACCGAGCGCGGCGTCGCCCAGGTCTACGACTTCGACGGCAACCACGTGCCCGGCGAGACCGAACGCGACCACGGCTACTGGCGCGACGTCGGCACCCTCGACGCCTACTACGAGGCCCACATGGACCTCGTCTCGGACCAGCCCGTCTTCGACCTCGACAACCGGCGCTGGCCCATCTACACCCACCCCGGGCAGCTGCCGCCCGCCCGGTTCTGCGCGGGCGGCATCGCGAGCGGGTCGATCGTCAGCCCCGGCTGCGTCATCCGCGGCCAGGTCACCCGCTCGGTGCTCTCGCCGGGCGTGGAGATCGGCGACGGCGCCGTCGTCCAGGGCTCGGTCCTGCACGACAACGTGCGGATCGGCAGGGGAGCGGTGGTGCGCGGAGCCGTCCTGGACAAGAACGTCGAGGTCCCGGCCGGCGCCACGATCGGCGTCAACCCGGGCCGCGACGCCGAGCTGTACACGGTGTCGAAGACCGGCGTCATCGCGCTCGGGAAGGGGCAGGCGGTGCGCTGAGCCGAGCCGGGCTCAGACCCGGCCGGCGTCGCGGGCGTCGATCGGGACCGCGCCCGTGCGGTAGCCGTTCTCGTCGAGCAGGTGCCCGTTCAGCTTCACCGGCCACAGGGCCACCGCCCGGTCGACGACCGTCAGAGCGGGCACCCGCTCCGCGAGCCGCACCTCGAAGCGCTGCGCGTCGTCCAGGGAGCGCACCCAGGCGATCACCTTCAGGTTGTGCCGGCCGATCACCCCCGCGCACAGGCGCACCTCGCGCGCGCCCGTGACCTGCTGCGCCACCGCCCGCAGCCCGTCGGGCGCGCTGCGCCCCCACAGGACAAGGGACACCGGCCACTCCGACAGCGGGCGCGCCACCTCGCAGCGCGGCTGGGCCATCCCCGAGGCCAGCAGCCGGTTGACCCGGCGGCGCACGGTGTCCGGGCCCGCGCCGCAGCGTTCGGCGAGCGCCCTATGGCCGATCCTGCCGTCCACCGACAGCTCCGCGAACAGGGCATGGTCGAGGTCGGTCAGCTCGAACACCGACGTGTCCCCGCGCGGCGGCGCCGACTCGGTGAGCCGGGCGATCTGCGCCGCGTCGAGCGCCCGCAGCCGCCACCGGCTGCCCTCGGTGTAGACGGTGCTCGCCAGATGGGTGCGGGCCGTGACGACGCCCGGCAGGGCGCCGAGCCGGTGCGTCACCCAGCGCGTGACCGCCGCCAGCCGGGGCGCGATCAGGGTGATCAGCAGGTCGCGCTCACCGCTGACGTGCTCGACGGCGATGACGTGCGGCTCGGCGGCGAGCGCCCGGGCCACCTCCGGCACCCGGCCGTTCGCGCAGTCCACCTCGACGAACGCGAGACAGCCCTGGCCGGTCTCCGCGAGGACGGGCCCGGGATGACAGCTCACCCACGCGGCGCCCGCCTCGGTCAGCCGGCCCCAGCGGCGCGCCACCGTCACCGGGTCCACGCCGAGTGCCGCGCCGATCCGCGCCCACCCGGCCCGCGGCGCGATCTGGAGGGCGTGCACGAGCGCCTGGTCGAGATCGTCCAGCGCACCGCCGAATTCCTGCACGCGCGGCCACCTCTCTGCGTTTTCCCTGCGATCCGGGCGGCGTTCCTGCCGTGGCACAGCACCCTGAGCCCACCCGCTCCGCCCCGCCGGACCGTACCAGGAGGTTCCTCCCCGATGTCGATCACCGAACGCGCCCGTGAACTCCAGCCCGACCTGGTCCGGCTGCGCCGCGCCCTGCACCGCGAGCCCGAGCTCGGCCTGGCGCTGCCCCGCACCCAGGAGAAGGTCCTTGCCGCGCTCGACGGACTGCCCCTGGAGATCACCCCCGGCCGGGCCATCGGCTCCGTGACCGCGGTCCTGCGCGGCGGCCGGCCCGGCGGCGCCGTCCTGCTGCGCGGAGACATGGACGCCCTGCCCGTCACCGAGAAGACCGGCCTCGACTACGCCTCCGAGGTGCCCGGCGCGATGCACGCCTGCGGCCACGACCTGCACACCGCCGGGCTCGTCGGCGCCGCGACGCTGCTCGCCGAGCGCCGCGAACACCTCCAGGGCGACGTCGTGTTCATGTTCCAGCCCGGCGAGGAGGGGCACAACGGCGCCGGACGCATGATCGAGGAGGGCGTCCTCGACGCCGCCGGCAAGCCGCTCGACGCCGCGTTCGCCCTGCACGTCGCGGCGAACCGGCTGCCCGGCGGCCTCGTCGCCACCCGCCCCGGAACCGTCACCTCCGCCTCCGACGTCCTGACCGTCACCGTGCGCGGCGCCGGCGGCCACGGCTCCACCCCGCACAGTGCGAAGGACCCCGTCCCGGTCGCCTGCGAGATCGTCACCGCCCTGCAGAACTGGGTCACCCGGCGCTTCGACATCTTCGACCCCGTCGTCGTCACCGTCGGCAGCTTCCACGCCGGCACCCAGGCCAACGTCATCCCGGAGACCGCCACCTTCGAGGCCACCGTGCGCAGCTACTCGGAGGCCGCCCACGCACAGCTCATCGAGGGCCTGCCGCGGCTGGTGCGCGGCATCGCCGAGTCCCACGGCGTCGACGCCGAGACCGACTACCGGGTCCAGTACCCGGTCACCGTCAACGACCCGGGCGAGACCGCCTTCGCCCTGGAGGCCGCCCGCGAACTGCTCGGCCCGACCCAGGTCCTGGAAGCCCCGCACCCGGCCAACGGCTCCGAGGACTTCGCGTTCGTCCTGCGGCGCACCCCCGGCACGATGCTTCTGGTGGGCGCGGCCCCCGAAGGCGTCGACGCGTCGACCGCCCCCATGAACCACTCGCCGCACGCCGTCTTCGACGACCGGGTGCTCGGCCGGCAGGCCGCCCTGCTCACCGAGCTCGCCGAGCAGCGCCTCGCCCGCGGCGGCGCGGCATGACGGCCCCGGCCGACGGCAGAGTCCGTACGGTCGTCGGGCTGCTCGTCGCCTTCGAGCTCGTCAGCGGCTTCCTCCAGGGCGCTGCCGTCCCCCTCGTCCCCGCCGTCCAGGACTGGCAGGGCATCACCACGGGCCAGGCCCAGTGGTTCACCACCGTCCAGTTCCTGGCCGCCGCGATCAGCGTCCCGGCCTTCGGGCGGCTCGGCGACCTGTACGGACACCGCCGGATGATCCGGGTCGCACTCGCCACGATCGCGGCCGGCACACTGCTCGTCGCCTGCGCCCCGAACCTGGCCGTGCTCCTCGTGGGCCGCGCCCTGATGGGCCCCCTCGCCGCGCTGCTCCCGCTGGAGATCGGCCTCGTCCGGGACCGGCTCAGCGTCGACGGCGGACGCCGGGCCGTCGGCCTCCTCGTCGGTGCGCTCACCCTCGGCTCGGTCCTCGGACACGCGCTCGCCGGGCCCCTGCTCTCGCTGACCGGCGACCTGCGCCTCACCCTGTTCGTCCTCGCCGCGCTCGCCGCGGCCTGTGTCGCCGTGTCCTTCACCGCGATCCCCGAGTCCGGCACCCGGCCGGAGGGGCGCATGGACCGCGCGGGCGCCGTCCTGCTCGCGCTCGCCCTCGTCGTCCTGCTCGGCACGGTCTCCCGCGCCGCGGCCTGGGGCTGGGGCTCCCCGCTCACCCTCGGCGGACTGCTCCTGGCCGTCGTGCTCCTGGCGGTGTGGACGCGGCTCGAACTGGCCCACCCGCACCCGCTCGTGGACGTCCGTGCCCTGGCCCACCGGCACAGCGCCCCCTACCTCGCCTCCGCGTTCGTGCTCGGCGCCGTGATGCTCGGTGGGCAGGCCGTCGGGGTCAGCTTCATGGCCGCCTCACCCGGCGACGAGGGATACGGCTTCGGACTCGCCGCCTGGCAGATCAGCGTCTACGGCGTCGTCCCGCACCTCACCGCGTTCGCCGGTTCCGTGCTCTGCGCCCCGCTCGCCGCCCGCATGGGCTACCGGCGCCTCCTCCTCGTGGCGTTCACCCTCCTGGCGGCCGGATACCTGGGCCTGATCGGGGCGAACACCGCGCTCGCGCCGTTCACCGCCGCCAACGCGCTGACCGGGATCGGCTGCGGCCTCGCGCTCGGGGGACTGCCCACCGTCGTCGTCGAGGCCGGCCCGGCCGACCGCACGGCGAGCGTCACCGCCGTCTACAACAACCTCAAGACCCTCGGCGGCAGCATCGGCGGCGCCGCGTTCGGCACCGTCCTGGCGGGCCTGGTGATCGGCACGACGGACACGCCGTCCCGGACCGCCTATCTCGCGATCTGGGCCGGGGGAGGGGTGGCCTGCGCCCTCGCCGTCGGGGTCCAGCTCCTCGCGGCGAGGCGGCCCGCGGTGCTCGCCGCCTGATCCGGCAGAGCACTTCTGCCACACGAGTCACGCCCGACACCATTCGGGCGCCTCTTAATCAAGTGTTAACTGTCTGTGCGCGGATCGTACTTGACCGTAATCGATCGATCGGGGTTGACTGCGACTCCCCTGTCCTCGACGCGAGAGCACTCCATGACTGCGCAGAGTTCGGACCTGCTCGCCCCCCTCGACCTGGCGTTCTGGAACATCGAGACCGCCGAGCACCCCATGCACCTGGGCGCGCTCGGCGTCTTCGACGGAGCCGGCGACGGGAAGAGCGCCGCCCGGCACGCGTACGAGCTGCTCGCCTCCCGCGCCGCCGCCGTCCCCGGACTGCGCATGCGTCTCGCCGGGGTGCTGTTCCCCGTCGGCGGCGCCGCCCGGGTGCCCGTCCGCGACTTCGACCCGCGCGAGCACGTCCGCCTCGGCGTCCCCGTCGAGAACTTCCACGCCGCCGCCGGCGCCCTCATGGAGCGGCCCCTCGACCGGCGCAGGCCCCCGTGGGAGGCCCACGTGCTGCCCGCGGCGGACGGCTCCGGCTTCGCCGTCCTCTTCAAGTTCCACCACGCCCTCGCGGACGGCCTGCGCGCCCTCACCCTCGCCGCCGCGGTCATGGACCCGACGGACCTGCCGCTCGCCCGCGCCCCGAAACCCGAACCGCAGCGCGGCCGCGGCCTGCGCCTGCCGTTCTCCGGCATGCGCGAGCTCACCCTCGCCGACCTCGACCCGCGCCGCTACCCCGACCACGTCCGCTCCGTCGTCGGCAGCACCGCGCAGGCCCTGTCCATCGGCGCCTCCGTCGCCCGCGCCACCCTCGGCGTGCGCACCTCGCCCGCCCTCACCTCGCCCGGCAGCGGGACCCGGCGCACCGCCGGCGTCGTGCTCGACCTCGACGACGTGCACCGCATCCGCAAGAGCGTCGGCGGCACCGTCAACGACGTCCTCATCGCTCTCGTCGCGGGTGCCGTGCGGCGCTGGCTCGACGAGCGCGGCGACGGCAGCGAGGGCGTCGAGCCCCGCGCCCTCGTCCCCGTCTCCCGCCGCCGCCCCCGTACCGCGACCCCGCAGGGCAACCGCCTGTCCGGCTATCTCGTCCGGCTCCCCGTCGGCGAGCGCGACCCCCTGGAGCGGCTGCGCGTCGTACGGGCCACCATGGACCGGCGCAAGGACCACGGCCCGAGCCGCGGCGCCGGCGCGGTCGCCCTGCTCGCCGACCACGTCCCGCCGCTCGGCCACCGCCTCGGCGGCTCCTTCGTCGGGCAGAACGCCCGGCTCCTGTTCGACCTGCTCGTCACCAGCGTCCCGCTGCCCAGCCTCGGCCTGAAGCTCGGCGGCTGCCCGCTCACCGAGGTGTTCCCGCTGGCCCCGCTCGCCCAGGGGCAGTCCCTCGCCGTCGCCGTCTCCACGTACCGGGGCCGCGTGCACTACGGACTCGTCGCCGACGGCGTCGCCGTGCCCGACCTCGACGTGCTCGCCACCGCGCTGCGCACCGAGCTGCGGGTGCTCACCGAGGAGTGCGAGCGCGCCGCGAGCCCCGGCGGCGCCTCCCGGGCGTGACGTCCGTCATTTGGCCGACCCCGCCCGCCCCAGTATCCTCCGGAGCTGGCGGGATCAGCTGAGTGACCTGTAAGGTGCCGCCTTTTGGCAGTCGCGCGGCCACCGGGCATCGGCGCGGCACGAGCGACACGAGGAACAGCAGCGGCGATGACCGTGACAGAGGACAACCAGGCCCCGACGGCGGCCGAGGCCACGGACACCGCGTACGGCCCGGGCATCGACCCCGAGCGCCTCGCCATCTGCCTGAGCGTGCTGGACGAACTGGACGAGCTGGACGTCGACCACCCCGACGCGATCACCGTCCGGCGCGCCACCGCGGGCATCTACCGCACCGTGAAGCAGCGCCGCCGCCAGGAGCGCCGCGCCGCCAAGACCGCCCACGACAAGGCCGTCACCGAGGCGACCGCGACCGGCTCCGCCGAGCGCATCGACGACGAGACCGAGGGCCTGCTGCCGAGCTCGCAGACCGAGGAGGGCCGGATCGCGGGGATACTGCAGCGCCCGCGCTCCTGCTACACCTGCAAGACCCGCTACGTCGAGGTCGACTACTTCTACCACCAGCTCTGTCCGGACTGCGCCCGCGTGAACCGCGCCAAGCGCGACGTCCGCGCCGACCTGACCGGCAAGCGCGCCCTGCTCACCGGCGGCCGCGCCAAGATCGGCATGTACATCGCGCTGCGGCTGCTGCGCGACGGCGCGCACACCACCATCACGACCCGCTTCCCCAAGGACGCCATCCGCCGCTTCAAGGCGATGGAGGACTCCGCGGACTGGATGGACCGCCTGGAGGTCGTCGGCATCGACCTGCGCGACCCCGCGCAGGCCGTCGCGCTCGCCGACCAGATCGCCGACGCGGGCCCGCTCGACATCCTGATCAACAACGCGACGCAGACCGTGCGCCGCCTGCCCTCCGCCTACGCGGCCCTCGTCGACGGCGAGAACGCCCCGCTGCCCGCGGGCGAACTGCCCCCGTACCACGTCATCGGCGCGTTCAACTCCGGCGCCGTCGACGGCATCGCCGCGCTGCCCCTGGGCACCAGCGGCATCGACGCCCAGCAGGTCGCCGACCTCGCGCTCGTCGCGGGCAACGCGAGCGTGGAGCGGCACCTCGCCGGCACCGCCATCGACGCGGGCGGCCTCGTGCCGGACGTCGTCGACTCCAACACCTGGGTGCAGACCATCGAGCAGATCTCCCCGGTGGAGCTCCTCGAGACCCAGCTGTGCAACTACACGGCGCCGTTCATCCTCATCAGCAAGCTCCGCCCGGCCATGGCCGAGGCCGCCAAGAAGGCCGCCAGCGGACGCGCGTACGTCGTCAACGTGTCGGCGATGGAGGGCGTCTTCGGCCGCGGCTACAAGGGCGCGGGCCACCCGAACACGAACGCGGCGAAGGCCGCGATGAACATGGTCACGCGCACCAGCGCCCAGGAGATGTTCCAGTCCGACGGCATCCTCATGACGTCCGTCGACACCGGCTGGATCACCGACGAGCGCCCGCACTACGACAAGCTGCGGCTCGCCGAGGAGGGCTTCCACGCCCCGCTCGACCTGGTCGACGGCGCGGCCCGCGTCTACGACCCGGTCGTGCGCGGCGAGGCAGGAGAGGACCTGTACGGCGTCTTCCTGAAGGACTACGAGCCCGGCAAGTGGTGACGCAGCTGCCGCTGCACCGCTCCCGGATCGCCGCCCGGTGAGGCGGCACGCACCCGCGTGCCGCCGTCCACCACCAGATCCGCCCCCGTGACCCACGCGGCCTCGTCGGACACCAGCCAGCGCACCGCCCGCGCCACGTCGCCGGGCTCGCCGATCCGCCCGCTCGGCAGCCCGGCCGCGACGCTCTCCTCCGCGCGCTCCCACACGAACCGCGCCATCTCGGTGCGCACCAGACCCGGCGACACCGAGTTCACCCGCACCCCGGGCCCCAGCTCGCCCGCCAGCTGGGCCGTCAGATGCAGCAGCGCCGCCTTGCTCGTCCCGTACGCGCCGACGTTCGGGCCCACATGGGCGGCGCCCTCCGTGCACACGTTGACGACGGCGCCGCCGTGCTCGCTCATCCAGGCCCGCCACGCGCACTGCACGAGCCGCAACGGCGCCTCCACGTTCACCGCGAACGCCGTGCGCCAGGCGTCCGGATCGGCGTCCATCAGCGGTCCGTACGGCTGGTTCGTCGCCGCGTTGTTCACCACGACGTCGAGCCGCCCGTACGCGGCCACGGTCGCCTCCGTGACCTCCCACAGATGCGCCGGATCGGCGACCGAACCGGCGACGCCGATCGCCTCCGCACCCTCGTCCCGCAGTGCGGCGACCGCCTCGCGGACCCCGTCCGCGTCCCGCGCCGTCACACACAACCAGGCACCGCAGCGGGCGAGTTCACGGGCGATCGCCAGGCCGATGCCGCGCGTGCCGCCGGTCACGACGGCCGCCCGGCCGGCCAGGACGCCGGAGACCTCGGCAGGACCTGAAGTCATGGGCGTACGGTCTCACGTTCTCGGCTGACTGACGATGCGTCAGCCGTGCGAGGTGCGTGGGAAGTCGGTGACGGGGTGGGCAGGGAGCGGGCGGATCAGCGGCTGTGGGCGGGCGTCCGCAGGAGCCCCTGCGCGGCCCGCTCCAGCAGCTCGCGCCAGTCCTCCACGACCCCCGCGCCCGGACCCGCCGCCCGGCCCGCGTCGTCCGTCGCCCGGCACAGCGCCACCGCGTCCCACGCCAGCGGATCGGCCTCGAACGCGGCCGCCTCGCCCGGACTCATCGGCCCGCCGCGCAGACCGGACCCGGCCTGGACGGCGCCGGGCTCGACCGCCGCCAGATAGCGCCGCGCCGGGACGCGCAGCCGCACCAGTCGGGCCACCCGCTCGCCGAGCAGCCCGCGCACGGCCTCGGCGGTCGGGGCCGCCTCACCCGCGTCGCCGACCAGACCGTGGACGAGCCCGGCGAGCTGGAGCTCCTTGTCGCTGGGGTGCGCGCGGCGCAGCAGCGCCGCCGTCCGCAGCGCGTGCTCGGGGCCGAGGGCGCGCAGCGCCGCCATCAGCTCCTCGACGGTGCAAGGTTCGAAGCGGTGCGGGGACGGCATGGGTGACTCCTCCCGAAGGTCTTCCGGTGGTCGACCCCAGCCGACCATGGACACCTGACGGACCGGTCAACGGGACGTTAACGGTCCGTCCCCCGCGTGGGGCACAATGGCCCGCATGCCCCGCACCGTCCCCCGCACCCGCGTGCTGTGGGGCGTCGTGCTCATCGGCCTGCTCCTGTCCGTCCTCGGCGCCCAGCACTGCGCCCGGTCCTTCGCCTCGGCCGCGCCCGGCGCCGCCGAGATCAGCGCGAGCCGGCAGGCTGCGCCGGCCGTCCCGGGCTGCGACCCGCAGCGGCAGCACGCCCCCGACGACCGGCAGGGTCTGCCACACCGCGGCACCGCCGCACACGAACTCCTCGCGCCGCTCGCCCACGAGCACGGCCGCGGCGCCGCCGCACTGCTCGACGCGCCCGCGCCCCGCACCCCGGCCGGCCGCGCCCCGCCCCCGGCCGACGCGCCGTCACCCGTCGAACTGTCCGTCCTGCGCGTGTAGCCGACGCCCCGGGCCGCTTCCGCCTGCCCGGAACCCGTCGCACCGTCACCTCCTCCTCACGCAAGGACCTTTCGGCATGCCCGAGAAGAAGAAGATCGCCCGTCCCCTGGCCATCGGCGCCGGCGTCGCCGTGGCCGCCGCCCTGCTCGGCCTCGTCTCCTACACCGCCACCAAGCCCGAGCCGCGCGACGCCGCAAGCACCGGCAGCGCCGCGACCGTCGAGCAGGGGCCCGCCGACGAGACCACCCAGGCCCTCGTGAAGCTCGCCCGCCGCGAGGCGAAGGACCCGCTCGCGCAGGGCCGCGCCGACGCGCCCGTCGTCCTCATCGAGTACGCCGACTTCCGGTGCGGCTACTGCGGGAAGTTCGCCCGCGACACCGAGCCCGGCCTCGTGAAGAAGTACGTCGAGGACGGCACCCTGCGCATCGAGTGGCGCAACTTCCCCATCTTCGGCGCCGAATCCGAGACCGCGGCGCGCGCCGCCTGGGCCGCCGGACAGCAGGGCCGCTTCTGGCAGTTCCACGCGGCCGCCTACGCCGAGGGCGCCAAGGAGAAGGGCTTCGGCGCGGACCGCCTCGACGCGCTCGCCCGGGAGGCCGGGGTGAAGGACCTCGACCGGTTCCGCCGCGACCTCGACGGCGAACAGGCCCACGCGGCCGTCAAGAAGGACCAGGGCGAGGCGTACAGCCTGGGCGCCACCTCCACGCCCTCCTTCCTGATCAACGGTCAGCCCATCGCGGGCGCCCAGTCCGACGCGGTCTTCGAGCAGGCCGTCGAGACCGCGAAGGCACAGGAGGAGAAGAAGGCGCGGGACGCCAAGTGAGCGACATCGGCTACCTCGCGGCGTTCCTCGGCGGCCTGCTCGCCCTGCTCAGCCCGTGCAGCGCGCTGCTGCTCCCCGCGTTCTTCGCCTACTCGATCGACAGCCCTACCCGGCTCGTCGCCCGCACCGGCGTCTTCTACCTCGGCCTCGCCACGACCCTGGTCCCGCTCGGCGCCGCCGGCTCGTACGCCGGCCGCTTCTTCTACGGGCACCGGGACCTGCTCGTCACGGTCGGCGGCTGGACCGTCATCGTGCTCGGGGTGCTCCAGATCGCGGGGCGCGGATTCACCTCCCGGCGGCTCACCGAGCTCTCCGGGCGCATCCGCCCCACCACCGCCGTGTCCGTCTACGCGCTCGGCGCTGTCTACGGGCTCGCCGGATTCTGCGCGGGCCCCATCCTCGGCAGCGTCCTGACCGTCGCCGCGCTCGGCGGGCATCCCGTGTACGGCGGCGTCCTGCTCGCGGTCTACGCCCTCGGCATGGCCGTGCCGCTGTTCCTGCTCGCGCTGCTGTGGGAGCGGTTCGACCTGGGGCGGCGCCGGTTCCTGCGCGGCCGTGCCGTGCGCCTCGGCCGCTTCGAGACCCACTCGACCTCGCTCGTCTCGGGCCTCTTCTTCCTCGCCCTCGGCACCCTGTTCCTGGTGTTCGACGGGACGACGGCGCTGCCCGGACTGCTGGACGTGGACGACTCGTTCGCCGTCGAGCAGTGGGCCCGGTCGGCCGGCGGACACGTCCCGGACGCGGCGCTGCTCGTCGCGGCCGTCGCCGTGGTGGGCGTGGTGCTCGTGGTCCGGGCCTGGCGCGGCCGTACACCCACCGTGAGCGAGGGGGACGAACACCGCGAGGACGTGAACACGGCGGACCCGGCGGCCGTATCTTCCCGTACCACCACGTAGCTCGCCGCACGGGCGAGCCGACGCCGGTCACCGGGAGGCCCGCTTGCGTCGCGTCAACGGCACCGCTCTGATCATCGCCGCTCTCCTCGCCACCGTCGCCGCCCTGGCGTTCCCGATCTGGTCGTACGCCGACCGGTCGGGGACGGGGCAGGCGAACCTGGACGCCGGCACGGTGGCCACCCGGTGGGGGCCGCTGTCCGCGACGGACCGGGACTTCATCGTGAAGGTCCGGCTCGCCGGGCTCTGGGAGATCCCCGCGGGACAGCAGGCCATGGAGCGGGCGCCGACGCGGGCCGTGCGCGAGGCGGGGGACCACCTCGTCGTCGGGCACACCGATCTCGACCAGCGGGTGCGGTCGGTCGCGTCCCGGCTCGGCGTGGAACTGCCGAGCCAGCCGAACGCGCAGCAGCAGGGCTGGCTGGCTCAGCTGAGCGCGGCGCGCGGCAAGGACTATGAGCGGAAGTTCGCCAATCTGCTGCGCGACTCCCACGGCAAGGTGTTCGCCCTCATCGCCCAGGTCCGCCACACGACCCGCAACACGCTCGTGCGGGAGCTCGCCACGGACGCCAACCAGACCGTGCTCGACCACATCACCATGCTGGAGAACACCGGTGACGTGGACTTCGACGCCCTCGCGAACGAGGCGGCGGGCACCGCGACGGCCAGTCCGACCGGCCCGCCCCCGCCGGACGGCCGGACCCCGCGGGACCCGGCTCCGGCCGCCGGACCCACCGGTTCCCCGGAGGCGACCTCACGGCCCTCGGCCCAGCCGACGGACGAGCCGGGCCGCGTCATCGACACCGACCGTCCCGCCCCCACCTCCTGAAACGCCCAAGTCGGGCTGTGGCGGAAAGAACAGGAAAAAGCAGTCGCGCCTGAACGGTCCGTCATGGCTGAATGAACTCACGTAAACCTCTCAGGTACGTAAAATCTTCAGCCCCGGTGAGCGGACCCGCGCTCATATGGTTAGGCTGTAGCCGGACGGTCACCGCAAGTGGGTCCCACCCGATCCAGGGGCCGTCCAGGGAAAGACCGATCACCACAGGTCGATTCCACCAGCGACACCGGCGCCACCGCGCCCGAACTGGCCTTCCACTCAAGCCCGATCGGGTGTCCAGTGCCCCGCGTGAAGCTGGGCCGGTCATGCCGGTGAGGGTTACCCCGACACACAAGGAGTGCGCGGTGACACCAGAGAAGACGACGCGAGAGCAACGCCCGAAGGATCGAGCGGACCGGGCCGGCCGACGGCCGGAGCGCCTCGGCAGCCTCGAGGTCTGGGCCCGGTCGGCCCCGATCCGACTCGCGGGCTACGAGGAGGATCTCGCCGAGCCGCACATCCTGCCCAGCGTCGACTGAGTCCGACGCCACGGCTCGAGAGAAGTGGATCGCCCGCCCGCGCCTTCCTGACCGGAGGCGCGGGCCGACGTGTGTCCGGGGCTGTACAGCCCGCGGGACGAGACGTGCGGAACATCCGATGTGTCCCGGGCGGTCGCGACCGGATGTCCAAGTATTCGCCGGGGATGTCCATGGACCGATGATCCTGGGTGCGGGAATCCTCGGATCTCATGTTGACCGAGTCGCGTACGAAACCGCCCGCAGGGCGCCGCAGACCGCGCATCGTCGGCGCCGCCCTGGCCCTCCTCGTCGCGGCGCTCCCCGTCACCGCCGCCCACGCCGCCCCCGGTGCCGAGGCCGCCGCCCCGCAGACCCTGCCGGCCCTGACCGACTGGACGGCGGGACAGGGCACCTACACCTTCGGCGACCGGACCAGGCTCGTCGCCGACGACATCGCGTCCCGCCGCGTCGCCCGCACCCTCGCCGGCGACCTGCGCGCGGCCGGCCACGGCACCGTGCCCGTCACCGACGGCCCCGCCAGGACCGGTGACATCGTCGTCGACGTCGCCCCCGGCCGGGAGCCGCTCGGCACGGAGGGCTACGAGCTGCGGGCCGGGCAGCGCCTGGAGATCACCGGCGCCGCCGAGACCGGAGCGTTCTACGGCACCCGCACCCTGCTCCAGCTCCTCGCCCGGGGCGACACGATCCCGGCCGGACGGACCGTCGACGTGCCCCGCTACCCGGAGCGCGGCGTCGGCGTCTGCGCCTGCTACGTGCACATCTCCACCGACTGGCTGGAGAACCTCGTCCGCGACATGGCGTACCGCAAGCTCAACCAGCTGCTCCTCGAGATCAAGGTCAAGAGCGACCGGCACCCCGAGGCGAACACCTGGGGCTACTACACCAAGGGCGAGATCCGCCGGCTCGTCGCGCTCGGCGAGAAGTACCACGTCACGATCGTCCCCGAGATCAACTCACCCGGGCACATGGACCCGTGGATCGAGAACCGCCCCGACCTCCAGCTCGTCGACACCGACGGCAAGGCCCAGCCCTCCCGCCTCGACGTCACCAAGCCCGAGGCGTTCGCCTACTACAAGAGCCTCGTCGACGAGTACGCCGACGTCTTCCCGGCCCGCTGGTGGCACATGGGCGCCGACGAGTACATGCTCGGCTCCGACTTCGCCAAGTACCCGCACGTCCTGGAGTACGCGCGCGAGAAGTACGGCCCGGACGCCACGCCCCAGGACGCGTTCATCGACTTCGTCAACCGTGTCGAGGCCTACGCGCGGAGCAAGGGCAAGGCGCTGCGCATCTGGAACGACGGCCTGACCGGCGCCAACACCGTGCCCGTCGCCCCCGGCACCACCGTCGAACACTGGCTGAACGTCAAGGTCAGGCCCAGCACCCTCATCGCGCAGGGCCACCCGGTGATGAACGCCGCCTACTCGCTCTACCTCGTGCGCGGCGGCTTCCACACGAACACCCGCAAGCTCTACGACGAGCAGTGGGACCCGCGCAGCTTCGAGGGCGAGAAGCTGACCTCCAGCAAGGGCATCACCGGAGCCAAGATCAGCCTCTGGCCCGACAACGGTCGCGGCGAGACCGAGAACGAGGTCGCGCGGGCCACCGCCCCCGCCCTCGCCCACATCGCCCAGGTCACGTGGGGCGCCGCCCACCCCGACGCCGACTACGGCGCCTTCACCGCCCGCGCCGCGGCGGCCGGCACCGCGCCCGGTCTGCGCGACCTGACCCGCGTCCCCGTCGCCGACGGCACGTACACCCTCGCCGACCGCGCCGGACGCACCCCCGCCCGCACGGTCCGCGTCGCCCGCACCCCCGACGGCTACGCCACGCTCACCGACTCCGCCTCCGGCACCTGCCTGGAGACCCGCAGCGGCAAGCTCACCCTCAACGTGCCGCTGCAGCCCGGCTCCGCCGCCACCTGGGAGACCTGCGATCCCGAGAACACCCTCCAGCGCTGGCAGCTCACCCGTGCGCCGGGCGGCCTCACCCTCACCAACGCCATCACCCGCATGACGCTCGACGCCGGCCCCGACGGCGGGCTCGCGCAGTACCCGCCCGACCAGGAGACCCCGACGACCTGGACCCTCACCCAGAACTGAGCGGAACCAGGCCGCGACGAAAGGGACCCACCCGCATGGCACTCAGCAGACGACACCTCCTGTTCGCCGCGACGGCCACCGCCGCCGTCGCCACCACCGGCCTGCCCGCGTCCGCCGCCTCCGCGGCGACCGCGCGCGGCGCCGCCGAACCCCGCTTCCGGATCCCCGTGAGCCCCGACGACACCCTTGACGAACTCGTCGCCAAGGCGTCCCAGGTCCGGCCCACTCCCCGCCAGATCGCCTGGCAGGGCCTGGAGAAGACCGCGTTCCTGCACTTCGGCGTCAACACCTTCACCGGCCTCGAATGGGGCATCGGCGACGAGGACCCGGAGATCTTCCAGCCCACCGGGCTCGACACCGACCAGTGGGCCCGCGCCCTCGCCGACGGCGGCTTCAAGCTCGCCATCCTCACCGTCAAGCACCACGACGGCTTCGTCCTCTACCCGTCCCGGTACACCGGCCACAGCGTCCGCTCCAGCAGCTGGCGCGGCGGCAAGGGCGACGTCCTGCGCGACTTCGCCGCCTCCATGCGCCGCCACGGCATCAAGGTCGGCGTCTACGTCTCGCCCGCCGACGAGAACCAGTACCTCGACGGCGTCTACGCCAACGGCAGCGCCCGCTCCACCCGCACGATCCCCGAGCTCGTCGACGGCGACGACCGCTCCGGGCGCGACCTGACCACGTACGAGCTCGACGCCACGGACTACGGCGCCCACATGCTCAACCAGCTCTACGAGGTGCTCACCGAGTACGGGCCCGTCGACGAGGTCTGGTTCGACGGGTCGCAGGGCCGGATCCCGCCGGACAAGGTCGAGAAGTACGACTGGGACAGCTGGTACGCGCTGATCCGCGCACTCGCCCCGGACGCCTCGATCGCCGTGTCCGGGCCCGACGTCCGCTGGGTCGGCAACGAGGGCGGACTGGCCCGCGAGAACGAGTGGAGCGTCATCCCGGTCAAGGACACCGGCAACGGCAAGTACGACTACGCGCTGCCCTACGACGCGCCGGACGACGGCAGCCGCGACGCGCTCCTGGAGGCCCGCACCAAGGCCGCCTACCTCCAGTGGTGGCCCGCCGAGTGCGACGTGTCGATCCGGCCCGGCTGGTTCTACCACGCCGACCAGCAGCCCAAGTCGGTCGCGCAGCTCACCGACATCTGGTTCCGCTCGGTGGGCCGCGGCGCCGTGCTGCTGCTCAACGTGCCGCCGGACACGAACGGCCTGCTCCCGGCCGCCGACGTGACCCGGCTGAGGGAGTTCCGCGAGCGCACCGACCGCGAGCTGCCGGGCGACCTCGCGCGGGACGCGAAGGTCACCGTCGACGACGCGGGCACCCGCACCGTCGACCTCGGCCGCCCGGTGGCCGTGGACCGGATCCGGCTCGCGGAGGACATCCGGCACGGCCAGCAGGTCGAGAGCTTCGTCGTCGAGGCCGAGGGTGACGGCGGCTGGACCGCCGTCACCGGCGCGGGCACCGTCGGCGCCGCCCGCGTCCTCGCCCTCGGCACACCGGTGACGGCCCGCCGCTTCCGGCTGCGGATCACGCAGGCGCGGGCCGACGTCCACCTCGCACGGTTCGAACTGCACAAGTCGCAGGTGTGACCGCACGGGGGCCGGCGCCGCGCCCGGCCTCGGCCTCCGGCGTCGTCTTCGCTTCCGGCAGGACCTAGCCGAACACGCGCCGGCCCCCGACGTACGTCCCCTCCACCCGCGTCGAGGCGATCTCCTCGGCCGGGCCCGCGAACGGGTCCCGGTCCAGGACCACCAGGTCGGCCAGGTACCCGGGCGCGATCGTGCCGGTCTCGGCGTCGAGCCCGTTCACGTACGCGCTGCCCGCCGTGTACGCGGTGAGCGCGTCCTGGAGCGTCAGACGCTGCTCCGGCAGGAACACCGGGGTGCCCTCGGGAGCCTCCGGCACGATCCGGTTCACCGCCACGTGGATGCCCTCCAGCGGGTCCGGGCTGCTCACCGGCCAGTCGCTGCCCGCGGCGAGCGTCGCCCCCGCCCGCAGCAGATCGCCGAACGGGTACTGCCACCCGGCCCGCTCCGCACCCAGGAACGGGATCGTCAGCTCGTCCATCTGCGGCTCGTGCGCGGCCCACAGCGGCTGCATGTTCGCGGTCGCGCCGAGCGCCCGGAAACGGCCGATGTCGTCCGGGTGCACCACCTGCAGATGCGCCAGGTGCGGCCGGTGGTCCGTCCAGCCGTTGGCCGCGCGGGCCGCCTCCACGGCGTCGAGCGCCTCGCGCACCGCACGGTCGCCGAGCGCGTGGAAGTGCACCTGGAACCCGTGCGCGTCCAGCGCGGTCACGTACTTCTTGAGGTCCTCCGGCGGCACGAAGCTGATGCCGCTGTTGTCGCTCCGGCAGCCGCAGCTGTCCAGGTACGGGCCGAGCAGCGCCGCCGTGCCGTTCTCCGCGACGCCGTCCTGCATGATCTTCACGGTCGTGGAGCGCAGCCGGCCCCGGGTGCCCGCCGCGCGGCGGGCGATCAGCTCCTCGATCTGCTCGGTGCCCCGCGCCCGGTCCCACCACAGGGAACCGACCACGCGGGCGGTGAGGCGGCCGTCGTCCGCGCAGGCCAGGTACGCGTCCGTCGGGTCGGTGAGGTTGGCGTGCGAGCCCAGCAGCGCGTCCTGCCAGGCCGTGACGCCGAGCGAGTGCAGCAGCTCCTGCGCGCGCAGCAGCCCGGCGATCCGCTCCTCGCGTGTGACCTCCGGCAGCAGCCGGCCGACCAGGTTCGCCGCGCCCTCCTGGAGCATGCCGGTCGGCTCGCCGTCCGCGTCCCGCTCGATCCGCCCGTCGGCCGGGTCGGGCGTGTGCCGGTCGATGCCGGCCAGACGCAGTGCCGCCGAGTTGACCCAGGCGCCGTGGTGGTCGCGGTTGACGAGGTAAGCGGGCCGGTCGGGCACCAGGGAGTCCAGTTCGGCGGCCGTCGGCAGACCACCGGGGAAGGCCTCCATGGACCAGCCGCCGCCGGTGATCCACGCGTCGTCCGGGTGCGCGGAGGCGTACGCCGCGATCAGCTCCCGGTACTCCGGCAGGGCCTCCGCGTGGCTCAGGTCGCACTGGCCCATCTCGATGCCGCCGCCCACGGGATGGATGTGTGCGTCCTGGAAGCCGGGGATCAGCAGCTTCCCGTCCAGGTCGACGACCTCGGTGCGCGGGCCGATCAGCTCCCGCACCTCGTCATGTCCTACGGCGACGATCCGCTCGCCGCGCACGGCCACACCGCGGGCCCGCGAGCGGGCGGGGGAACCGGTGTGGACGGGACCGCCGGTGAAGACGAGATCGGCGGATGCGGTGCCGGTCATGGGGCAACTCCTTGTACGGGGTGAGGTGTTCAGCGGACGTTCTCGGGCGCGGTCAGTTCGACCGCGTCGGCGTCGGTGCCGCGCCCGGTGACGAAGTAGGGGGAGCGGCGCCGGTACTTGGCGAAGGCCGCCATCGCGAGCCCCGAGACGATGATCGCCGCGGGGATCGACAGCATGAACCAGCCGTTGTCCGGGGTGAGTTCGAAGTGGTCGCTCATCGTCGCGTAGTCCCGGCCCAGGTAGATGCCGATGGCGAGCAGCGCGATGCCGCTCAGGCCCGGGGCGACCACGGCGCGCAGCGCCTCTCGGGTGTTCGTGCGCAGCATGCCGCGGAAGCGGACGGCGCAGGCCAGCGCGGTGAGGCCGTAGTAGAGGGCGACGACGAGGCCGATCGAGTTCACGGCCGCCAGGATCATCTCGTTGAGCTTGGGGATCGCGAGGGCGAGCAGGGCGATGGCCGCCGAGATCGAGGTGACGAGGACGGTGCCGAGGGCGGGGGAGCCGTACTTCGGGCTGATCTTCGTCCAGACCTGGCCCATCGTGCGGTCCCGGCCCATCGCGAGCATGCCGCGCGCGGTCGGGATCACGCTGGACTGGAGCGAGGCCACCGCGGAGAAGAGCAGCGCCATGAGCGGCAGGCTCGCCAGCGGCTCGTCGGCGAGCTTCGCCCCGAGGTACGTGAGCGCCTGCGGGCCCTGCTCGACCAGCTCGGACAGCGACATCTCGCGCTGGAAGGCCACGGACCCGTACAGGAACAGGGCGAGCATCGTGAACAGGGCGATGAAACCGCCGCGGCCCGCGTCGCGGACGTCCTTGGTCTCCTCGGTGACGCTGAACGCGGCGTCCCAGCCCCAGAAGAAGAACACGGCGAGCACCAGGCCCTGCGCGAACCCGGTGCCGCTGTGGATCGCGAACGGGTTCAGCCACGACCAGGAGAAGTCGTGCGAGCCGGTCACCAGGGACCAGCCGCAGAAGCCGAGGAGGACCGCGTACTCGAAGACGAGCAGCCAGGTCTGCAGCCGGGTCGCCTTGCGGACCCCGGTGACCGCGGTGACGGTGACGGCGGCCAGGATCACCAGGCCGACGACGGTCGACAGGGCGGTCGAGTTCGGGTCGAGCCCGAGGCCGAGCAGCGAGTGCAGGCCGGCCTTGTTCGCGAACTGGAGGAACACCGAGCCGGTCACCGCGGTCGTGTACGCCATGAAGATCAGGGTGCCGAGCAGGGTCACCCAGCCGGTCAGGAAGCCCAGCCAGGGACCCAGCGAGCGGCCGACCCAGACGTAGCCGCTGCCCATGTTCTGTTCGTGCCGGTTCAGCCGGGCGTACGCCGTCGCGATGCCGAGGATCGGCACGAACGCGACGAGCAGGATCGCCGGGGCCTGGAGCCCCACCGTCATCGCGAGCGAGCCCATGCCGATGCCGATGCTGGTGGTCGCGGCGGTGCTGGAGGCGGCGACGGCGATGCCGTCGACCACGCCGAGGGAACGACGCAGACCTGGTGGTTCACTTCTCATGGACGCACTCCTGAAGAGGCCAGAGGGTGTGAGCTGTGGGGAGTGGCTGCGATCAAACAGGCCTTGTCAGCATTGCGTCAATGGTGTTGACATAAGGGGAGCGCGCGGTGACCGGGCGGTGGCGGAGGAGGGCGTACCGGATGGCGGACGGACGGGTTCCGGAAGAGCGGAAGCGGCGCAGGCCCACGAAGACGGGCCTGCTGCTGTCGGAGGACGTGATCGTGGACTGCGCGCTGCGCCTGGTCGGGCAGCACGGCCCCGACGCGCTCAGCGTGCGCCGGCTCGGCGCGGCCCTCGGCTGCGACCCCAGCGCCCTGTACCGCTACTTCCACAACACCGACGACCTGCTGCTCGCCGTCGCCGACCGGATCATCGGCGGCGCGATGGAGGGCTTCGAGCCGGACACGATGGACTGGCGCGCGGGGCTGCGCGAGATGGGAATGCGGATCCACCGCGGATACCGGGCGCACCCGCGGGTCGCGGCGCTCGCCGCGTTCCGCGTGACCCGGCGGGCCCACGAGTTCCGGGCCGTCGACACGGGGATCGGGCTGCTGCTGCGGGCGGGGTTCGCGCCGGCGGAGGCCGTGCGATGGTACTCCGTGTTCGTCGACACGGTGCTGGGGCACGCGGCGCTCGACGCGGCGTACATGGCGCTGCCGGACGAGCGGCGGGGGGCGGACGATCTGGCCTGGGGGGCCGTCTACGCGGAGCTGCCCGAGGGGGAGCATCCGCACATCGCGGCGGTTCGGCCGCATCTGTCATTGATGGCAGGCAGCTCGTTCGAGGGGGCGCTGGATCTGCTGATCGGAGCGCTGAGCGCTGCCGCGCCGTAGCGGGCGGTTCGGTCTCGTCGCCGGGTGCGGGCCGGTGGGGGCTGGTCGCGCAGTTCCCCGCGCCCCTGGAGATGCGCACTTCGTGCGCGATCTCCATCGGGGCGTCGGCGCATCGGGGAAATGCGACCCGAAGGGTCTGCATTTCAGGGGCGCGGGGAACTGCGCGAGAATCCCCACCGGGCCGCACCCGGCGACGAAACCGGCGGAGTCACGGCGCGCTCAGTCCCGCGGCAACTGCAACCGCAGCCACGCCTCGACCTCGCCCACATGCGCCGCCGCCGCGGCCCGCGCGGACTCCGGGTCGTGCGCCGCCAGCGCCGCGTGGATCCGCGCGTGCTCCCGCCGGGTCCGCTCGAACGCGCCCTCCTCCTGGTACCCCCGCCACACCCGCGCCCGGAACGTCCGCGACGACAGCCCCTCCAGGATCGCCGCCATCGTCTCGTTCCCGGCGGCGGCCACGATCGCCCGGTGGAAGGCGAGGTCGTGGGAGAGGATCTCCTCGGGGTCGTCCGTGGCGTCCATCGCCGCCAAGTGCTCCTCCACCTCGGCGAGTTGAGCCCGGCTGATCCGCGCGGCGGCGAGTGCCGTCGCCGTCGACTCCAGGATGCGGCGCACTTCGAGGAGCTCCACGAGCTGCGGCCCGCGCGACAGATCGGCGACGACCCCGAAGGTCTCCAGCAGGTCGCCTGCCTCCAACTGCGTGACGTAGATACCGGATCCGTGCCGGGCCTCCAGGACGCCGAGCACGGTCAGCGCCCGGATCGCCTCCCGCATCGAGGAGCGGGAGATGCCGAGCTGCGCGGCCAGGTCCCGTTCCGTGGGCAGCCGTTGCCCCGGTTCCAGGCTGCCGCTGCCGATCATCGCCTTGAGCTGCTCGATCGCGCGCTCCGTGACGGTGCCCCTCCGGGGCGCGGTCTGCTCCACGATGACGTCCTCCCGCTGCTGGATGCGGCGCAGTCTAACCAGCAAGGTGGTCCGACCACTACCGGGATGGTCGGACCTATCTGAGGTCTCGGAGGCGTAAAACCCGAGAAAACTTGGCTCCGCGGGGTGTTGGTCGGGCGAAGTGGTCTGATAAATATTCCGGCGCGGCCACAGTCGGGACGGGCAGTACTCGGTCGCACCCCATGACTTCCGGAGCCGAGGAGCGGTCCGATGACTGGCACCACGAAGCGCACGTACGGTTCGAAGGGCGGGGCGGTCGCACGGCGGCGGACCCTGCGCGCGGCGGCCCTCCTCGGTGCCGCCGCCCTCGCCCTGAGCGCCTGCGGCAGCACCAAGGACGACGCGGCCGGCGCCGGAGGTGGCGGCGCGGGCGACGGCAAGGGCAAGGTCGGCGTCATCCTGCCGCTGCTGACCTCGCCGTTCTGGCAGTCGTACAACGACTACGTGCCGAAGATGGCGAAGTCCGAAGGTGTCGACGCGCTGAAGACCGTCAACTCCAACAGCGACCCCTCGCAGCAGATCACCGACATCAACAACCAGCTCAACCAGGGCGTCAAGGGCCTCGTTGTGGCCCCGCTCGACAGCGCCGCCATCGCCGCCGGCCTCGACCAGGCCGAACGCAAGGGCGTGCCCGTCGTCGCCGTCGACGTCGCGCCCGAGAAGGGCAAGGTCGCCATGGTCGTGCGCGCCAACAACGTCGCGTACGGCGAGAAGGCCTGCGAGTACCTCGGCGGCCAGGTGAAGTCGGGCAAGGTCGTGCAGATCATGGGAGACCTGGCCTCGGTCAACGGCCGCGAGCGCTCCGAGGCGTTCCGCGACTGCGTGAAGGAGAAGTTCCCCAAGCTGAAGGTCCTGGAGATCCCCGCCAAGTGGGAGTCGGACGCGGCGGCCTCGAAGCTCGACACCCTCCTCAACGCCAACCCCGACATCAAGGGCATCTACATGCAGGCGGGCGGCGTCTACCTCGCCCCCACCCTCCAGACCCTCAAGTCCAAGGGCATGCTCAAGAAGGCCGGCGAGAAGGGCCACATCGCGATCGTCTCGAACGACGGCATCCCGCAGGAGTTCGACGCGATCCGCAAGGGCCAGATCGACGCGACCGTCTCCCAGCCCGCCGACGCCTACGCCAAGTACGGCATGTACTACATCAAGGCGGCGATGCAGGGGAAGACGTTCAAGCCCGGCCCGACCGACCACGACTCGGAGATCGTCCAACTGCCCAGCGGCATCCTCGAGGACCAGCTGCCCGCGCCGCTCGTCACGAAGGACAACGTCGACGACCCGAAGCTGTGGGGAAACACGGTCAAGTGAGCGCCGACGTGAGCACCCCGCTGGTCGAGGCGCGGGGCATCGCCAAACGGTACGGGCCCACGGTCGCTCTCGCCAACGGCCGCCTCACCGTGCGCGCGGGCGAGTCCCACGCGCTCGTCGGCCGCAACGGCGCGGGCAAGTCCACCCTCGTCACCGTCCTGACGGGCCTTCAGGAGCCGGACGCGGGGACCCTGTTGTTCGACGGGGAGCCCGCGCCGCCCCTCGGCGACCGCGAGGCCTGGCGCGCCAAGGTGGCCTGCGTCTACCAGAAGCCCACCGTCGTCCCCGAACTCACCGTCGCCGAGAACCTGTTCATCAACCGGCAGCCAGAGGCCCGCCGCGGCTTCTTCAGCTGGAAGAAGCTGCACACCGAGGCCACCCGGCTGCTCGACACCTGGGACATCCACGTCGACCCCGGCGCCCGCACCGCCGACCTCAAGGTCGAGGACCGCCAGATGGTCGAGATCGCCCGCGCCCTCAGCGGCGGCGCCCGCTTCATCGTCCTCGACGAGCCGACCGCCCAGCTCGACAACCGCGAGATCGAGCGCCTCTTCGCCCGCATGCGGGCCCTGCAGGACTCCGGCGTCACCTTCCTCTTCATCTCGCACCACCTCCAGGAGGTCTACGAGGTCTGCCAGACCGTCACCGTGCTGCGCGACGCCCGCTGGATCACCACCGCGCCCGTCGCCGAACTCCCGCGCCCCGCACTGGTCGAGGCGATGGCGGGAGAGGCGATCGCCGAGCAGGCGGCCGCCGCGGCGGAGGCCGTCGTCGAGCAGCACGGCGTCGACGCGCCGGTCGTCCTCGACGTGCGCGGCCTGACCTCGGACACGTACCGGGACGTCGACCTCACCGTGCGGCGCGGCGAGGTCGTCGGACTCGCCGGATCCAGCGGCAGCGGCAAGATCGCCCTCGCCGAGTCGCTGGCCGGACTGCACACCCCGGCCTCCGGCACCGCCCGGATCGACGGCGCGCCGCTGCCCTTCGGCGACGTCTCCGCAGCCCTCGCCGCGGGCGTCGGCTGCGTGCCCCGCGACCGCCACGACCAGGGCCTCGTCACCGGGATGTCCATCGGCGACAACGCCACGATGTCCGTCCTCGGGCGGCTCGGCCGGTACGGGTTCGTGGGCACGGACCGCAAGCGCTCCGTCGCCCGGGACCTCATCGAACGCCTCGACATCCACGCCGAGGGCCCCGAGCAGCCCGTCTCCGACCTCTCCGGCGGCAACGCCCAGAAGGTCGTCATGGCCCGCGCCCTCGCCTCCGACCCGCACCTGCTCGTCCTGATCAACCCCACGGCCGGCGTCGACGTGAAGTCCAAGGAGTCCCTGCTGCGCCGCGTCGACCACGCCCGCGACGACGGCACCGCCGTCCTGGTCGTCTCCGACGAACTCGACGACCTCCGCCGCTGCGACCGCGTCCTGGTCCTCTTCCACGGCAAGGTCACGGCAGAACACCGAGCCGGCTGGACCGACCAATCTCTGATCGCCTCGATCGAGGGCGTCGACGATGAGTGATCTTGCGAACAGCCGCTCCCTGGGGCGCACGGAGTGCGCCTTCAGGGGCGCGGGGCCGTATCGATCAGCGACTCCGTCGCGGGGCGCGACCAGCCACGACGGACCCGCACCCGCCAACCAACCCTTCACCCCTACGGCGCATACGCGCCCAGGAGCCCACCATGGCTGACACACAGGCCCCGTCGGCCTCGACCCAGCACACGCCCACCACATCGCAGACCACCTCAAAATCCGGCTCGGCGAAGAACGTCGTACTCCGCCGAGCCCGGGAACTCGCCCTCGTACCCGCCCTGCTCCTCCTCCTCGTCCTGGGCGCGATCCTCAACGACTCCTTCCTCACCGAACGCAACCTGATCTCGATCCTGGGGGCCTCCGCGGCCCTCGCGATGGTCGTGCTCGCCGAGTCCCTCGTCCTGATCACCGGCAAGTTCGACCTCTCCCTCGAATCGGTCGTCGGCATCGCCCCGGCCGTGGGCGCCCTCCTCGTGCTCCCCGTGGCCCAGTCCGGCTTCGGAACGGAGTTCCCCGCCGCGCTCGCCCTGCTCTCGATCCTCGTCGTCGGTGCGGCCATCGGCGCCTTCAACGGCGTCCTCGTCGTCAAGCTGAAGCTCAACGCGTTCATCGTGACGCTCGCGATGCTGATCATCCTGCGCGGCCTGCTCGTCGGCGCCACCAAGGGCAAGACGCTGTTCGGCATGCCGGACGCGTTCTTCTCCCTCGCCACGACCACGCTCCTGCGCATCCCCCTGTCCGTGTGGCTCGCCGCGATCGCCTTCGGCGTGGCCGGCCTGATCCTCAAGTACCACCGCGTGGGCCGCGCCCTGTACGCCATCGGCGGCAACGCCGACGCCGCCCGCGCCGCCGGCATCCGCGTCGAGCGGGTCATGCTCGGCGTGTTCGTCGTGGCCGGCGTCCTCGCCTCCGTCGGCGGCATCATGCAGACCGGCTACGTCGGCGCGATCAGCGCCAACCAGGGCAACAACATGATCTTCACGGTGTTCGCCGCGGCGGTCATCGGCGGCATCAGCCTCGACGGCGGCAAGGGCACCATGTTCGGCGCGCTCACCGGCGTCCTCCTGCTCGGCGTCGTCCAGAACCTGCTCACCCTCGCCCAGGTCCCGTCCTTCTGGATCCAGGCCATCTACGGCGGAATCATCCTGCTCGCCCTCATGATCGCCCGGGTCACCACCGGCCGCGCCCAGGACTGATCACCGCCCCCGCCCGAAAGGCAGCCCGTGACCCCGACCACCCCGCGCGTCACCGCGGTCGACACGTACGACATCCGCTTCCCCACCTCACGGGAACTGGACGGATCCGACGCGATGAACCCCGACCCCGACTACTCCGCCGCCTACGTCGTGCTCCGCACCGATGCCGCCGACGGGCACGAGGGACACGGCTTCACCTTCACCATCGGCCGCGGCAACGACGTCCAGGTCGCCGCGATCCGCGCCCTGCGCCACCATGTGATCGGCCGCCCGCTCGACGAGCTGTGCGCCGACCCCGGCACCCTCAACCGCGACCTGATCGGCGACAGCCAGCTGCGCTGGCTCGGCCCCGAGAAGGGCGTGATGCACATGGCGGTCGGCGCCGTCGTCAACGCGGTCTGGGACCTCGCGGCCAAGCGCGCCGCCAAACCCCTGTGGCGGCTGCTCGCCGACGCCGAACCCGAATGGCTCGTCTCCCAGGTCGACTTCCGCTACATCGCCGACGCCCTCACCCCGCAGGAGGCCCTCGACCTGCTGCGGGCCGGACGAGAAGGCTCCGCCGCGCGCACCGACACGCTCCTCGAACGCGGCTACCCCGGCTACACCACCTCGCCCGGCTGGCTCGGCTACTCCGACGAGAAGCTCACCCGGCTCGCCCGGCAGGCCGTCGCCGACGGGTTCACCCAGATCAAACTGAAGGTCGGCGCCGACCTCGACGACGACATCCGCCGCTGCCGCACCGCGCGCGCCGTCATCGGCCCCGGCATCCGCATGGCCGTCGACGCCAACCAGCGCTGGAACGTCGACGAGGCCGTCGAATGGACCCGCGCCCTCGCAGAGTTCGACCCGTACTGGGTCGAGGAGCCCACCAGCCCCGACGACGTCCTCGGGCACGCCGCGATCCGCCGCGCCGTCGGCCCCGTCAAGGTCGCCACCGGCGAACACGTGCAGAACCGCATCGTCTTCAAGCAGCTCCTCCAGGCCGGCGCCATCGACGTCCTCCAGATCGACGCCGCCCGTGTAGGCGGCGTCAACGAGAACCTCGCGATCCTGCTGCTCGCCGCCAAGTTCGGCGTCCCCGTCTGCCCGCACGCCGGCGGCGTGGGACTGTGCGAACTCGTCCAGCACCTCTCGATGTTCGACTACGTCGCCCTGTCGGGAACGACGAAGGACCGTGTCATCGAGTACGTCGACCATCTCCACGACCACTTCCTCGACCCGGTCGTCATGCGCCGCGGCCACTACGCCGCGCCCACCGCACCCGGTTTCTCCGCCACCATGCGCCCCGCGTCCATCGCCGAATTCACCTACCCCGACGGTGAGTTCTGGGTGAAGGACCGCGCCGGGCAGCCCGCCACCCACCAGCCGAACGGAGCCGCAGCATGAGCGACAGCAGCGTCCAGGACTTCGCCGGACTCAAGGCCCTCGTCACCGGCGGCGCCTTCGGACTCGGCCGCGCCACCGCCGAACTCCTCGCCGCGCGCGGCGCCGACGTCGCCGTACTCGACCTCGACACCTCCACCGTCGACAAGCCGCTGCGCGCCCACACCGCCGACGTCACCGACGACGCCTCCGTCCGCACCGCCGTGAGCGCCGCCGTCGAGGCACTCGGCGGACTCGATGTCCTCGTCAACAACGCGGGCATCGGCGCCCAGGGCACCGTCGCCGACAACGACGACGCCGAATGGCACCGCGTCCTCGACGTCAACGTCGTCGGCATGGTCCGCGTCACCCGCGCAGCCCTGCCCGCCCTCCGCGCCTCCCGCCACGCCGCGATCGTCAACACCTGCTCGATCGCCGCCACCGCCGGACTCCCGCAGCGCGCCCTCTACTCCGCGTCCAAGGGCGCCGTGCAGTCCCTCACCCTCGCCATGGCCGCCGACCACGTCCGCGAGGGAATCCGCGTCAACTGCGTCAACCCCGGCACCGCCGACACCCCCTGGATCGGCCGCCTCCTCGACAAGGCCGACGACCCGGCCGCCGAACGCGCCGCCCTCGAAGCCCGCCAGCCCACCGGCCGGCTCGTCTCCGCCGACGAGGTCGCCGGCGCCGTCGCCTACCTCGCCAGCCCGCTCTCCGGCGCCACCACCGGCACCTCCCTCGCCGTCGACGGCGGCATGCAGGGCCTGCGGCTGCGCCCCGCCGGACAGTGACGGAGACCGCGATGCGCACCCGCACCCTCGGCCGCACCCGCGTCCCCGTCACCGCCCTCGGCTTCGGCGCCGCCGGCATCGGCAACCTCTACACCCCGGTCGGCGACGACGCCGCCCGCGCCGCCGTCGACGCCGCCTGGGACGCGGGCGTGCGCGCCTACGACACCGCCCCGCACTACGGCATCGGCCTGTCCGAACGCCGCCTCGGCTCCGCCCTGCGGGCCCGGCCCCGAGCCTCCTACACCCTGTCCACCAAGGTCGGCCGCCTCCTCACCCCGTACGAAGGCGGCGGCGACGACCTCGACCACGGATTCGCCGTGCCCGCCACCCACCGCCGCGTCTGGGACTTCAGCGCCGCCGGGGTCCGACGCTCCCTGGAGGACAGCCTCGAACGGCTCGGCCTCGACCGCGTCGACGTCGTGTACCTGCACGACCCCGACGACCACGCCGAACAGGCCTTCACCGAGGCATACCCGGAACTGGAACGGCTGCGCGCCGAGGGCGTCGTCGGGGCCATCGGCGCCGGCATGAACCAGGCGGAGATGCTCGCGCGGTTCGTCCGTGACACCGACCTCGACGTCGTCCTGTGCGCCGGCCGCTACAGCCTCCTCGACCAGCGCGCCCTCACCGGCCTCCTGCCCGCGGCCGCCGAACGCGGCGTCTCCGTCGTCGTCGGCGGCGTCTTCAACTCGGGCCTGCTCGCCGACCCGAAGCCGGGCGCCACCTTCGACTACGCCGCCGCCGAGCCCGGCACCCTGGACCGGGCCCTGCGCCTCAAGGCGCTCGCCGAGCGGCACGGCACCACCCTGCGCGCCGCCGCCCTCGCCTTCCCGTTAGGTCACCCGGCCGTCGCCGGCCTCCTCGTCGGCACGCGCTCCGCCGCCGAAGTCACCGACACCGCCGCCCAGTTCGAGGCCCGGGTGCCGGACGCCTTCTGGCAGGAGGCCCGGGAGGCGAGGCTGATCGGCGCGGACATCCCCGTACCCCGAGCAAGCCCCGAACAGGAGCAGCCCGCGTGAGAGTCGCCCTGCACACCAAGGTCCGCGCCGACCGCGTCGAGGAGTACGAGCGGGCCCACCGCGAGGTCCCCGCCGAACTCGCCGCCGCCATCCGCGCGGCCGGCGCCACCCGGTGGACGATCTGGCGCAGCGGCACCGACCTCTTCCACGTCCTCGAGTGCGAGGACTACGGGCGCCTGCTCGCCGAACTGGACCGGCTCCCCGTGAACATCGCCTGGCAGGCCCGCATGGCCGAACTCCTCGACGTCGTCCACGACTACTCGGCCGACGGCGCCGACGCCGGACTCCCCGTCGTCTGGGAGCTGCCGTGAGCGCGGCCGACGACCCCGGGATCATCGACGCCCACCACCACGTGTGGGACCTCGCCGTCCGCGACCAGGACTGGATCACCGGTCCCGAACTCGCCCCGATCCGGCGGGACTTCACCATGGCGGACCTGGCTCCGGAGGCGCGCGCGGCCGGGGTCGGGGCCACGGTCCTCGTACAGACCGTGACCGTCGCCGAGGAGACCCCCGAGTTCCTCGCGCTCGCCGCACGCGATCCGCTCGTCGCCGCCGTCGTCGGCTGGACGGACCTGACGCGCCCGGACGTGAGCGACACGCTCGCCCGCCTGCGCGAGCTGCCCGGCGGAGCCCACCTCGCGGGCATCCGCCACCAGGTCCAGGGCGAGCCGGACCCCGCGTGGCTGCTCCGGGACGACGTGACCCGGGGCCTCGCCGCGCTCACCGCGGCCGGGCTCGTGTACGACCTCGTGGTGCTCCCGCACCAGCTGCCCGCCTGCGTCCGGGCCGCCGCCAGGCACCCCGAGCTCACCTTCGTCCTCGACCACGCGGGCAAACCGCCGGTCTCCACAGGCGAGTTCGAGCCCTGGGCCGCCGACCTGCGCGCGCTCGCCGCGCTGCCCAACACCGTCTGCAAACTCTCCGGCCTCGTCACCGAAGCCGACTGGGAACGCTGGACGGTCGCCGGCCTGCGCCCGTACGCGGACACCGTGCTGGACGCCTTCGGCCCCCGGCGCGTCATGTTCGGCTCCGACTGGCCCGTGTGCACGCTCGCCGCCTCGTACGGCCAAGTGGTCGAGGCGGCGCGGGAGTTGGTGGGCGGCTCGGACCCGGACGTGTTCGCCGGGACAGCGCGCCGCGTCTACCTCAGCCGGGTCGGCGGCAGGAACTCGCGCACGTAGGTCCGCTCCCACCACGCGCCCGTCTCCCGCAGCTCCCGCCACGTCGTGTACCGGTAACGGAAGACGCGGGCCCGGACGTACGCGGGCGGCGTGTCCGGGAACGGGTTGTGGCGCAGCAGCCGCAGCGTGTCCCGGTCGTTGTCCAGGAGCCGCTCCACCAGCGGACCGAACCACGGGCGCGCGTACGCGGGGGAGAGCGCGGCGAACCACATCAGCCAGTCGAGCCGCAGATGGTACGGGGCGAACTGGCGGGGGAGCCGGCGCGGATCGCCGGGCTTGCCGTGGAACTCGTAGGCCCGCCACTCCGCGTCCGGGCGCGGCCCCGCGTCGGCCGTCCCCTCGATGACGATCTCGTCCCGGATCCGGCCCACGCTGCCGAACGCGCCGTAGGTGTTCACCAGGTGCAGCACGTCGTAGGAGCGGTTCATGCTCTGGTGGCGGGACAGCAGATTGCGGGCCGGGCGCACGCTCAGGACGGCGACCAGCGCGGTGAGGGCGAACACGAGGATCTCGTACCAGAGCGGCGAGGCGGGCAGCGCGGGCGGGGAGCGCAGCGGGGAGAGGTCGAGGGCGGACGCGGCGATCACGATCGCCAGCCAGTTCAGCCAGGCGAAGTTCCCCGACAGCACCAGCCACACCTGCGTCACGATCATCACGGACGCGGCCACCGTGGCGACCGGCTGCGGGGTGAAGAGAAGGAACGGAACGGCCAGCTGCGTCACGTGGTTCGCCGCGACCTCCACGCGGTGCAGCGGGCGCGGAAGATGATGGAAGAACCAGCTCAGCGGGCCCGGCATCGGCTGCGTCTCGTGATGGAAGTACAGACACGTCAGCTTCCGCCAGCACGCGTCCCCGCGCAGCTTGATCAGACCCGCGCCGAACTCCAGGCGGAACAGCAGCCAGCGCAGCAGGAACAGGACGAGGACCGGCGGCGCCACCTCGTCGTTGCCCAGGAACACCGCGAGGAACCCGGTCTCCAGGAGCAGCGACTCCCAGCCGAAGCCGTACCAGGTCTGCCCCACGTTCACGATCGACAGATACAGCGCCCAGGGCGCCAGCCACAGCGGCAGCGTCGCCCACAACGGCACGAACCGGTCCACGCCCGCGAGGAGCGCCGCCGACAGCGCGGCCCCGGCCCAGGCGCACCCCGCGAAGAAGCGGTCCGAATAGTGCAGCCGGAACAGCGTCGGCGCCGCCCGCCACGGCACCCGCTCCAGATACCGCGGTACGGGCGTCATCCCGCGCTCGCCGATCAGCGCCCGGAACTGCAGCGCGGCCCCGGCGAACGCGACGAGGTACACCGCCGCGAGACCCCGCTGGAACACCAGCCGGGCGAGCCAGTAGTCCGGGGCGACGAACCAGTCCACCCCTCCAGTGTGGGCCCCGCCGGGCGGCCCCGGCACGACTTGCGGGCCCGTACGGCCTGCGCCCGACTGGAGCGGAGAGATCAAGGACGCCGCCGTACAGCTGGGAGAACACGTGCGCGCACGGATCAGGACCAAGACGTACGTCACCGCGCTCGGAATATCCGCGGCGCTGCTGCTCGCCGGGTGCTCGTCCGGCGACGGGGCCGGGGACCAGACCGTCGGTGTCGCCGCCGGCGCCAAGGGCACGCTGCACCTGCAGCCGATCACCGACGACGGCCCCGACCCCTTCACGGACTCCACCGCCACGTCGGACGCGACACCGCCACCCGTCACCCGAACGCCGCAACCGGCCCCGAGCGGCAGCGCCACCGGCAACCCCGAAGGCCTGAAGTCCTACTCCGGCTCCACCCCCGGCCTCTACGGCGGCACCCGCTCCGTCGGCAGCTGCGACGTCGAGAAGCAGGTCCGCTTCCTCACCTCCGACCAGGCCAAGGCGGGCGCCTTCGCCGAGGCGAGCGGCATCGACCGGGCCGACATCGCGAGCTTCCTGCGCGGCCTCACCCCCGTCGTGCTGCGCGTGGACACCCGCGTCACCAACCACGGCTACCGCGACGGCAGCGCCACCAGCTTCCAGTCCGTCCTCCAGGCCGGCACCGCCGTCCTCGTCGACCGGCACGGCCTGCCCCGGGTCCGCTGCGCCTGCGGCAACCCGATCGCCGCGCCCGTCGCCCTCAAGGGCACCCCGCGCCAGAAGGGCAAGGCCTGGGAGGGCTACCGGCCGACCGAGGTCATCGTGATCACCCCGGCGCCCCAGATCATCCAGAACATCACCATCATCAACATCGTCAACAACACCTGGATCCAGCGCCCGATCGGCGACGACGGCCACCACGACAAGCCGGTCCCGCCGCCCAGCCCCACCCCGACCTCACCGTCACCCAGCCCCAGCGACTCCGAGACCTCGCCGAGCCCCTCCGACTCGGAATCCGACTCCGCGTCCCCGAGCGACAGCCCGTCGAGCAGCGAGTGCCCGACCCCCACGGCGACGAGCACCCCCGTCAGCCCGTCCCCCTGGCCCTCCGGCTGCCCCACCCCGACCCTCGCCTCGGACTCCCCGTCCCCGGACACCTCCTCCGACAGCCCGGCCCCCGACACGGTCCCCGAATCCCCGGACCAGCCCGACGGCGCGGGCCTGATCCCGGACGCCTCCTCCCAGGACGAAGCGTCCGCCGGCTGACCCGGGCGACGGCCTGGGTCAGCGGGACGGACCCCGGCCGAACGCGCGCAGCACCAGTTCCTGCGCCGGCGCCTCCAAGGCCCCCGCGGAGCCGGACCCGTCGAGCGTCCAGTCCAGATCCGTGGCCCGCAGAGCGTGATGCTCCAGGCCCGACCGGAAGAACCGCAGAGACCTCCGGTCCACCCCGCCGAGCACGAGACGCAGCCGCTCGGCGGGCACGCGCCGGTCGAGAGCCAGGGCGACGGTGATGTCCAGGCCGTGCACGACGTCGTGCCCGAGCGCCGCGGCGAGCCCGCCCACCGGCGGCGTCCACGGATGCGTCGCGTTCTCGCGCAGCGCCGCCACGAGCGCGTCGGGCGTCATGGCCGCGGCGTCACGCCGGGCGACGCGGTCGGTCATGCGGTGCAGCCGCCCGCCCGAACGCGCCAGCTCGCCGAGCGTGCGCGGCAGCGTGAGGCGGAAGCCCATGGACATATGGGCCGCCACCTCCCGCACCCGCCACCCCGCACACAGACTCGGCGCGTCCCACTGGTCGGCGCTCAACCCGCCCAGCACATCGGCCAGTTCGCGCCGCTCCGCCGCGATCACGGCCCGGAGCCGTGCCTTCGCCGCCCGCGCTTCCCCTGCATCCGGCCCCTCGGTGCGTGTTCTCGTCGCCATGATCCCCAGCGTGCGGCCCGCACGCCCATAAGTCCAAGAGTGGTTCTGTCTGCCACCTAGAATCAACAGTTATGGAACTCAGGCAGCTCCAGTACTTCGTCGCGGTCGTCGAAGAGGGCGGGTTCACCCGGGCCGCCACCCGTCTCCACCTCGCCCAGCCCGGTGTCAGCGCACAGATCCGCCGACTCGAACGCGAACTGGGCCAGCCCCTCCTCGACCGCACAGGCCGCACGGTCCGCCTCACCCCCGTCGGCGCCGCCGTCCTTCCCCAGGCCCGCGCCGCCCTGGCCGCGGCCGCCGCCGTCCGCGAGACCGCCGACGCCCACACCGGTCTCCTGCGCGGGCAGGTCACACTGGGGCTCGTCACCGGAGCCGCAGAGCGGGCCTTCGACATCCCGGGTCTGCTCGCCGACTTCCACGCCGCCCACCCGCACGTCGAGATCGCCCTCACCGAGGACTCCAGCGAGCGCATGCTCACCGCCCTGCGCCAGGGAGACCTCGACCTCGCCGCGGTCGGAGTCGCCGATGCCGACCCGCCGGCCGGACTCACGTACGAGATCCTCGTGGACGATCCGCTCGTCGCCGCCGTGCACCCCGACGATCCCCTCGCCCGCCGGGGCCGGCTTCCGCTCGACGTGCTCGACGGGCGACGCCTGATCAGCCTGCCGCACGGCACCGGCGTGCGGGCCGTGCTGGAACGGGCCTGCGCGGGCGCAGGATTCCGCCCGCACATCGCGTTCGAAGCCGGCGCCCCACTGGTGCTCGCCCGGTTCGCCGCCCGCGGCCTCGGCGTGGCCGTGCTGCCCGAGATCTCTGCCGCGCAGGCCGACGAGATCGGCGTACGCGTGCTGCCGTTCGAGGACCCCGCGCTCCGCGCGCGCGTCGCCCTGACCTGGCGCAGCGCGGGCCCGCCGAGCCCGGCCGCGGCCGCCCTGCTCGACCTGCTCCGGGCCGCCCTCGTCCCGGGTGCGGGGGGCTGATCCTGCGCCTAGCGTGTCCCGTATGGACGCGGGAGCCGGGGTCGGTCACGGGCCTGAGGCGTCCCCGGCCGGGGACAGCCAGGACGATCACGCGCGGGGATTTCTCGAGGCCTATGGGCGCGGGCTGCGGATGGGCAGTTTCGAGTGGGATCTGGAGTCGGGGCTCATGCAGATGGACGCCCAGGCCCGCGACGTGTTCGACCTTCATCCCGACGAGTACGACGACCACCCCGAGACCCTGGCGTCACGGGTCCCGCCCCACGACGCCCAGCGGCTCGACGCCGTCGTGTCCCAGGCCCTCAAGAACGGATCCGAGAACTACGGGGCCTACTTCCGGATCCGCACGCGCGACGGGCTCCTGCGCTGGACCCACACCCGCGGGTACATCCGACGCGACGCCGACGGCCGGCCGCGGCGCATCGTCGGCATCGTGCGCGACGCCACGGAGGAACTCGAGGACGCCACCGTGCAGCACGAGCGCGAGGCCTACTCCGCGGCCCGGCGCCGCGAGACCAGCGTCGTGCAGAGCACCACCGCCGCCCTCGCCCATGCCCGCACCGTGCGCGACGTCATCGAGGTGCTCCGCGAGTCCCACGGCATCGAACGGCTCGGCGCCTCCAACTTCCTGATGGGCCTCGTCCGCGCCGGGCGCATCCACCTCGTCGCCGAGGGCCCCTCCGGCAGCTTCGTGCCCGGCACCCAGGTCACCCGCCTGGACGACCCGTACCCGATGAGCGAGGTCGTGCGCAGCCTCAAGCCCCGCTTCGTCGACTCACCGGAGGACTTCGCCCGCTCCTACCCGCAGTTGTGGCCGCACGTCTCCCACCTCGGCATCCAGTCCGCGGCCTATCTCCCGCTCATCGCCCAGGCCCGCCCGATCGGCGTCGTCGGCCTGCTCTACCACGACCGCAAGGGCTTCGACGAGACCGAGCGCAACGTCCTCATCGCCCTCGGCAGCAGCATCGCCCAGAGCCTCCAGCGGGCCATGCTCTACGAGCAGGAGAAGGACCTCGCCCAGGGCCTCCAGCAGGCCATGCTGCCGCGCTCCATCCCGAACGTGCCCGGCGCCGACCTCGCCGTCCGCTACCGCTCCGCCTCCCTGGGCCGCGACATCGGCGGCGACTGGTACGACGTCATCCCGCTGCCGGGCGGCCGCGTCGGCGCCGTCATCGGTGACGTCCAGGGCCACGACACGCACGCCGCCGCCGTCATGGGCCAGCTCCGCATCGTGCTGCGCGCCTACGCCGCCGAGGGCCACACCCCCGCGACCGTCATGGCCCGCGCCTCCGTCTTCCTCCACGAACTCGACACCGAACGCTTCGCGACCTGCCTGTACGCGGAGGCCGACCTGTCCACCGGCGTCGTCCAGTTCGTCCGCGCCGGACACCTCGACCCGCTGCTGCGGCTCACCGACGGCACCTGCCGCCGGCTGCCCGTCGACGGCGGGCTCCCGCTCGGCCTGTCCGCTATGTTCGGCCGGCTCGAGTATCCGGTCACCACCGTCGACCTCGACCCCGGCCAGACCCTGCTGCTGTGCACCGACGGCCTCGTCGAGGAACCCGGCATCGACCTCGACGACGGCATGCGGACCCTCACCGAACTCGTCCGCTCCGGCCCCGCCGACATCGACCAGCTCGCCGACCGGCTGTGCACCTCCGTCGACGAACGCGGCGGCGAGGACGACGTCGCGCTCCTGCTGCTGCGCCGCCGGGGCGCCGGCACCCCGCAGAGCCGCGGCCGGCTCACCGAACACGTCCCGCCCGGCGACCCCGCCGCGCTCAGGGCCGCCCGCCACATGATCCGCGCCGCCGTCCGCGCCTGGGGCGGCCGCGACCGCGCCGACGAGATCGAGCTGGTCGCCGACGAACTCATCACCAACGCCCTGATGCACACCGACGGCCCCGCCGTCGTCACCCTGCGCGTCCTGACCGGCCCCGACCGAAGACTCCGCGTCGACGTGGAGGACACCTCCAGCGCCCTCCCGCGCCGCCGCGAGGCGGGCGACGACGGCGTCTCGGGACGCGGCCTCCTCCTCGTCGACCGGCTCGCCGACGTGTGGGGCGTGGAGGCGCGCGGCGGCGGCAAGTGCGTCTGGTGCGAGTTCCTGACCCCCGCCCGAGCCTGACCCCCGCCCGAGCCTGATCCCTGCCCGAGCCTGATCCGTGCCCGAGCCTGATCCGCGCCCGAGCCTGACCCCGCCCGCGCCCGAAGCGCCCCTCGGGCCCCGCCCGGCGAACGGTGGCACTCTGGTCCCATGCCGGAACTGCCCGAGGTCGAAGCGCTCAAGGACTTCCTCACCGAGCACCTGGTGGGGCACGACATCATGCGGGTCCTGCCCGTCGCCGTGAGCGTCCTCAAGACGTACGACCCGCCGCCCACCGCCCTCGAAGGCCGCACCGTCACCGGCGTCGCCCGGCACGGCAAGTTCCTCGACCTCGCCACCGACGGCGGCCCGCACCTCGTCACGCATCTCGCCCGCGCCGGCTGGCTCCAGTGGAAGGACCGCCTCCCCGACGGCCCGCCCAAGCCCGGCCGTGGCCCGCTCGCCCTGCGCGTCGCCCTGGAGAACGGTGCCGGATTCGACCTCACCGAGGCCGGCACCACCAAGAAGCTCGCCGTGTACGTCGTCCAGGACCCCGGCGACGTACCGGGCGTCGCCCGCCTCGGCCCCGACCCGCTCGCGGACGCCTTCGACGAGGCCGCGTTCGCGGGACTCCTCGCGGGGGAGCGGCGCCAGATCAAGGGGGCCCTGCGCGACCAGTCCCTCATCGCCGGGATCGGCAACGCGTACAGCGACGAGATCCTCTGGGCGGCCAAGATGTCCCCGTTCAGGCTCGCCTCGACCCTCACCCCGGACGACGTCCACACCCTTTACACCGCGCTGCGCGACACCCTGACCGAAGCTGTCGAGCGCTCGCGCGGCGTCGCCGCCGGACGGCTCAAGGCCGAGAAGAAGAGCGGCCTGCACGTCCACGGCCGCACCGGCGAGACCTGCCCCGTCTGCGGAGACACGATCCGCGAGGTCAGCTTCAGCGACTCCTCGCTCCAGTATTGCCCCACCTGCCAGACCGGCGGCAAACCGCTCGCCGACCGCCGCATGTCCCGCCTCCTCAAATAGCCCCGCTCACCCGGACCCGGCCGGCACGGTGAGCAGCCGAGCCCCGTCCGCGGCCCGCACCTCGAAGCGCGCGATCCGCCCCGGCGACAGCGCCGCCCCGCCGCTCACCCGCGTCCGCTCCCGGCGCACCGCCCAGCTCGCCACCGTCTCCTCGCTGCCGTCCCGCCCCACCGCGACCAGCGCGCACACCCGCGGCCCGCCCCCGTCCCGCACGTCCAGATCCACGGCCGTGCCCCACGCCCGCGCGTCCGCCGTGACCGTCGCCGCGACCCCCGTCCGCGCGTCCCGCCCGCGCAGCGTCACCGCGCCCGGATCCCCGGTCCCACTCCCGCCGGGCAGCACCACCCCGAGGCCGCCCGCGAGCAGCACCAGACCCGCGACGGCCCCCGCCCACCGCACCCGGCGCCGCGCGCCTGCCCGGGCCGCCGCCAGCCGCTCCATGACGCCGCCCAGCGGCACGGGCCGGGGGAACAGCTCCACGCACGGCGGCGTCGCCCGCGCGTACAGCTCCAACAGCCTTGCCATCGAACCCAGTTCCGCCACATAGGCCGCACACACCGCGCACCGCCCGAGATGATCCTCGTAGCGGAACCGGTCCGCGGCCCCGAGGACCCCCAGCGCGTACGCACCGGCGTCACGATGCCGCTCCCGCGGTCCCGTCCAGTCGTTCTCCTCCACGCCCACGGATACGCGGGAGCCGCCCGGCCCGCTCAACACACCGGCCGATTACACTCCGCCGCATGCTGCGCGCACTCGCCGTCGACGACGAGGAACCCGCCCTCGCCGAACTCCTCTACCTCCTGCGCTCCGACCCCCGCATCCGCAGCGCCGAGGGCGCCACCGACGCCACCGAGGCGCTGCGGCGCATCGGCCACGCCCTGGAGGCGGGACCCGGCGGCGACGACGCCGTCGACGTGCTCTTCCTCGACATCCACATGGCGGGACTCACCGGACTCGACGTGGCCCGCCTGCTCGCCGGGTTCGCCCGCCCGCCGCTCGTCGTCTTCGTCACCGCCCACGAGGACTTCGCCGTCCAGGCCTTCGACCTCAAGGCCGTCGACTACGTCCTCAAGCCGGTCCGCCGCGAACGCCTCGCCGAAGCCGTCGGCCGCGTCGCCGAACGCGCCGCCGTCACCGCGCCCCCCGCCACCGTCGCCGACCGCATCCCCGTCGAACTCGGCGGCGTCACCCGGCTCGTCGCGGTCGCCGACATCACCTACGCCGAGGCCCAGGGCGACTACGCCCGCCTGCACACCGCCGACGGCACCAGCCACCTCGTCCGCATACCGCTCTCCACCCTCGAGGAACGCTGGCAGCCGCTCGGCTTCGTCCGTGTCCACCGCAGCCACCTCGTCGCCCTGCACCGCATCGACGAACTCCGGCTCGACGGCGGCGGCATGACCGTGCGCGTCGGCGCCGCCGAGATCGCCGTCAGCCGCCGCCACGCCGGCCGCGTACGGGAGCTGCTGATGCGCCGCGCGGGAGGCTGACCAGCCCCTTCCGCCGCCCGCCCGCACCTGCCTACACTCCGCCCGTGTCCGAACCACGCCGCGAAGTGGTGACCGGCGAGCCGCGTACCGCGCACGGCGCGACCGGTCCGTCCGCCCTGCGCACCCAGGGCGAGATCGACGAACAGACGACGCTCGGCGCCGCCTACGTCCGCTCCCTCATGCGCGGTCAACTGCGTACCGGCACCGTCGCGTTCGCGGCCCTCGCCGTGCCCGTCGCGGTGCTGCCCCTCTTCTTCGGGGCGCTCGGCGACCCGGCCGTCGAATGGCTCGTCCTCGGCGCGGGCTGCTACCCGTTCCTCGTCCTCGTCGCCTGGTGGTATGTGCGCCGCGCCGAACGCAACGAACGCGACTTCGCCGACCTCGTCCGCGGCCGTGACAACGGAGCACCGTGAACGAGGCGTACGCGATACCCGCGGTGGCCGTCGTCGTCCTCGCGACGGTCCTCATCGGCGGCTTCGGCCTGCGCATCTCCCGCACCACGTCCGACTTCTACGTGGCCTCGCGCACCGTCGGCCCCCGGCTCAACGCGGCCGCGATCAGCGGCGAGTACCTCTCGGCGGCCTCGTTCCTCGGCGTCGCCGGGCTCGTCCTCGTGCACGGCCCCGACATGCTCTGGTACCCGGTCGGCTACACCGCGGGCTACCTCGTCCTGCTCGTCTTCGTCGCCGCGCCCCTGCGCCGCTCCGGCGCCTACACGCTGCCGGACTTCGCGGAGGGACGGCTCGAGTCGCGCCGGGTGCGGCGCGTGGTCAGCGTGTTCGTCGTCGGCGCCGGCTGGATGTACCTCGTGCCCCAGCTCCAGGGCGCCGGACTCACCCTCCAGGTCCTCACGGGCTCGCCCCGCTGGGTCGGCGGCTCGCTCGTCACCGCCGTCGTCGTGCTCGCGGTCGCCGCGGGCGGCATGCGCTCCATCACCTTCGTCCAGGCCTTCCAGTACTGGCTGAAACTGACGGCGCTCCTCGTCCCCGCGTTCTTCCTCGTCCTCGCCTGGCGCGGCGCGGCACCCGCGCCGGACCTCGCTGCGACGGACCTCCCGCCCACCGGCGCCGGCGCGGGCCGCCCCCTCGCCACCAGCCGCGCCGACCATCCCCTCTACGCCACGTACGGGCTGATCATCGCCACGTTCCTCGGCACGATGGGACTGCCGCACGTCGTCGTCCGCTTCTACACCAGCCCGAACGGCCGCGCCGCCCGCCGCACCACCGTCGTCGTCCTCGCCCTCATCGGCGTCTTCTACCTGCTGCCCCCGCTCTACGGCTGGCTCGGCCGCCTGTACGCCCCCGAACTGACGGCCACCCAGGACGCCGACGCCACGGTCCTGCTGCTGCCCGGCCGGATGATCGGCGGCGTCACCGGGGACCTGCTCGGGGCGCTCGTGGCGGGCGGGGCGTTCGCCGCGTTCCTGTCGACGGCCTCGGGACTGACGATGGCCGTCGCGGGCGTGATCAACCAGGACGTGCTGCCCACGCGCGGCGTCCGCCACTTCCGCCTCGCGGTCGTCCTGGCCGTCGTGTTCCCGCTCGCGGGCGCGCTGCTGGTCGACGGGGTGCCCGTGGCCGACGCGGTGGGAATGGCCTTCGCCGTCTCCGCGTCCTCCTTCTGCCCGCTGCTCCTGCTCGGCATCTGGTGGCGCCGTCTGACGCCGCCCGGCGCCGTGGCGGGCCTGTTCGCGGGCGGCGGCTCCGCACTCCTCGCGGTGACCCTGACGGTGTCGGGCGCCGCGACGACGGGCTGGCTGCACACCCTTCTGGCGTGGCCCGCGGTCTGGTCGGTCCCGGTCGGCTTCCTGACGATGATCCTGGTCAGCCTGGCCACCCCCGACTCCGTCCCCCCGCACACCACGGAGACGATGACCCGCCTGCACCTACCGGAGGAGCTGAGGGGGACGGGTGCAGGGGCGCCCCGCAAGGAGCGCGGGGATGTGTCCGCCGGCGGCTCCGCCGCGGGGCGCGATGGGTCGACCCCTGGGGTGCACGAAGTGCGCCTTCAGGGGCGCGGGGCTGTGTCTCCTGGCGGCTCCGCCGCGGGGCGCGGTGGGTCGACCCCTGGGGTGCACGAAGTGCGCCTTCAGGGGTGCGGGGAACTGCGCGAGCAACCACGTGCAAGGGAAACGCACCCACCGACCGCCGGTCCCACGGCGAAGGAAGCCACCCCCCGGCAGGAGGACCCCCGGTGACCGGCGGAGCCGTCGCCGCACTGGTGGCGCTGACCCCCGTCCTCCTCGCCCTGGGCTACGTCCTGGGGCGCCGGGCCACCCACAAGACCCGCCACAGCGACATCGGCACACCCGTGGAGCGCGCCACCTTCGACACCCTCCACACCGCCTCCCTGGCCGCCCCGCCCCTGCGCGCGGGCCTCACGGAGGAGACGGCCCGCAAATCAGCCCGCCGCCTGCGCACCCTGCTCGGCACGGACGCCCTCGCCCTCACCAACCGCTCCACCGTCCTCGCCTGGGACGGCGTCGCCGAGCACGCCCACGCCGCCCACGTCATGCCCGAACTGACCGCCGCCCTCGCCGGAGGCGGCCGCTCCGTCGCGTTCGCCTGCGGCTGCGGCTCCGTGGACTGCCCGCTGCGCTGGGCGGTCGCCGCACCCGTCGTCGCGGACGGCCGCGTCCGGGGCGCCGTCGTCGCCTACGCCCCGCGCGAGTCCGCCGTCCTGGCCCGCGCCACCGACGAGGTCGCCCGCTGGGTCTCCGTCCAGCTGGAACTCGCCGAACTGGACCGCTCCCGCACCCGCCTGATCGAGGCCGAGATCAAGGCCCTGCGCGCCCAGATCTCCCCGCACTTCATCTTCAACTCGCTCGCCGCGATCGCCTCGTTCGTCCGTACGGACCCCGAGCGCGCCCGCGAGCTGCTCCTGGAGTTCGCCGACTTCACCCGCTACTCGTTCCGCCGGCACGGCGACTTCACCACGCTCGCCGACGAACTGCACTCCATCGACCAGTACCTGGCCCTGGTCCGGGCCCGGTTCGGCGACCGCCTCTCGGTGACACTGCAGATCGCCCCCGAGGTGCTCCCCGTCACGCTCCCGTTCCTGTGCCTGCAACCCCTGGTCGAGAACGCGGTCAAGCACGGACTGGAGGGCGCGGTCACCCGCAGCCGCATCACGATCGTGGCGACGGACGCGGGCGCCGAGGCCGAGGTCGTCATCGAGGACGACGGCGTCGGCATGGACCCCGGCGCACTCCGCGCGATCCTGCGCGGCGAGGGCGACGCCTCCCACGGGGTCGGACTGTCGAACGTGGACGAACGGCTGCGCCAGGTCTTCGGCGACGACCACGGTCTGGTCATCGAGACGGCCGTCGGCGCGGGCATGAAGATCACGGTCCGCATCCCGAAGTACCGCGCGGGCGTCCACGCACCCTGAACCCCACAGGAAACTCAGAACAGATGGATCGCCAGATGGCCCAGAGGCAACCCGAGCCGCCACGCGGGCGTCCACACCTGCGGCCCGTCCTCCTCGTCCGGCACCGGCACCGCGTCCAGGTCCGGCGCCAGCAGCTCCGTCTCCTCCAGCCAGCGCCACGCCGCCGCGGCGAGCGGCAGGTCCGGCGAGGACTGCCCGGACCGCCGCACCTTCGCCTCCCGTTCGGCGAGCGAGGCCCGCACCCAGGACTGCCAGGGCCGGTCGTAGGCGGTCAGCGAGGACCAGGTCTCCAGCTGCGACACCACACGGATCCCGGACAGCTCGTCGCTGACGTCCGAGAGGTAGATGGTGAGGGCGAGCGCGTCTCTGCCCGCGCGGAACTCGAAGGACGTGGGCGGCATCAGATCGCCGGTGCGCAGCAGCTCGTCCGCGATGTACTCCGCGTACAACCAGGCCATGGGCACGGCGAGTTCACCGCCCGGCCCCTGTGCGCCGCCGCCCTCGGCGCCCGCCGCGCCGTCGTGGCTCCCGTACCGCATGTCCCTGTCCGCCTTCCTCCGGTCCGTGCGTGCGCCGGTCCCGGCCCGCCCCGTCGACTCACCGGGCAGGACAGCGGATTACTCAACCGAGGAAATTCCCCACCGGGCAGGCGCTTTACCGATGCTTGACCCGGCCGCCGGTTTCATCGCAGGTCGGGCGCGTAACCCGGAAGGACCCTGCGCAACGCCCGCAACGCGTAGTACGCACGGGACTTCACGGTACCCGGGGGAATGCCGAGCGCGCGTGCGGCCTCCGCCACACTGGCGCCCTTGAAGTAGACCTCCAGGAGCACGGCCCGGTGCTCGGGGCTGAGCGTGGCCACCGCCTCCCGCACGTCGAGCGCCGCCGCCGACCGCTCCGCGTGGTCCGCGCAGACCCGCGCGTTCTCGAGCACCGCGTCGCCCACCTCGGCGGGCCGGGCGAGCCGGGCCCGGCGGGCGTCGATGGCGAGCCGCCGCCCGACGGTGAACAGCCAGGGCCGCACCGACTCGTGCTCCGAGCGGAGCGCCTCCGGATGCTGCCAGGCCCGTACGTACGTCTCCTGGACGAGGTCCTCCGCCCGCTGCCGGTCGCCGTCGCACAGCCGCAGCAGGAACGCGTAGAGCGGCCTGCCGTGCTGCTGCTGGACCTGCGCGAGGTCCGCCTCCGTCGTCCTGGGTGTCCTGAGCGCCGTCGTCATGCGCGTATGGCAGCGCAGGGGGCCGTCCGCGCCCAGAGCCCCGGCGGCGGTGTGCGCCGGACGGTCGATGCGCTCGACGAGCGGTGCGGCGAACGGGTCGAGCGGGGCCGCGCCCCGGTCCGGCGCCTTGACTCCACCCATTTGTCATATGTGGATATTTACGGCAATCCGCCCGCGTCCCCCGTATCTCACCTGTTCAGGGAGCCCGATCGATGACGTCGAAGACACGGAGCAGCACCCGCGGCAGCACCCGGCGCACGGCGCTGGTCCTCACGGCCGCCGCGCTCGGCCTCGGGGCCGGCTGCGCGGCCCCCGGCGCCGGGCCGGGCGCCGCTCCGCCCCACAAGGCCGCCCCCGCCCCCGCGCCGGCCGTCCGCCCGTTCACGCTCGCCGCGTCCGGTGACGTCCTGCCGCACTCCTCCATCATCGAGAAGGCGCACGAGGACGCGGGCGGAACCGGCTACGACTTCCGCCCCATGCTGGCCGGCATGAAACCCGTGGTCTCCGGCGCGGACGTGGCGATCTGTCACATGGAGACGGTCTACGGCGCCCAGGGCGACTACAGCGGCTACCCCGACTTCAAGTCCCCGCCCGAGGTCGCCGCGGGCCTGAAGGAGACCGGCTACGACTCCTGTTCCGCCGCCTCCAACCACACCCTCGACGACGGCGCCGAAGGCATCGCGCGCACGCTGGACGCCTTCGACAAGGCGGGGGTGAAGCACACGGGCTCCGGCCGCACCGCCGCCGAGGGCCGGGCCCCCGCCTGGCTGAAGGCGGGCGGCGCCCGCATCGCCCAGCTCGCCTACACCTACGACACCAACGACCACCCCATGCCCGAGGGCAAGCCCTGGTCCGTGAACCTGATGGAGCGGCAGCGGATCGTCGAGGACGCCCGCGCAGCCCGTCGCGCCGGGGCCGACGTGGTCGTCGTCTCGCTGCACTGGGGCACCGAGTGGCAGGACGAGCCGGACGAGCGCCAGGTGGGCCTCGGCCGCGAACTGACCGCGTCGGCCACGAACGGCCGCCCCGACATCGACCTGATCCTCGGCACCCACGCCCACGTCCCGCAGGCCTACGAGAAGGTCAACGGCACCTGGATCGTGTACGGGATGGGCGACCAGATCGCGGGTGAGATGTTCAATCACGACGGTGCCCGCGACGCCCGCGGCAACATGAGCTCGGTCGGCCGCTTCACCTTCGCGCCGCCCGCCCGGGACGGGCAGCGCTGGCAGGTGACCAAGGCCGAGTTCGTCCCGCAGTGGTTCGACGTCTCCACGGGCCGCGTCGTCGACCTGGGCCGCGCCATCGACGAGGGCGCCGACCTCGGCGGCATCCGCGACGCCGTCCGCCAGGTCGTCCTCAGCCGCGGCGCGGCCCGGGACGGGCTCGTCATGGCGAAGTGAGCCGGGGCCCCTCGGCCGCGGGGCGCAGCCGCAGCAGCAGGCCCCGTCCGGGCTCGACCCGGACCGGGCCGCCCGCGGGGTACTCCCGCTCCTCCTGGAAGCCCTCGATCCCCGGCGCGGACGCCGCCACCGCCGCGCCCGCGAGCGTCAGCCGGCAGTCCACCGGGTCCTCCGCCCAGGACGCGAGCGCCACCGTCGTCGCCCTTTCGGGGCCGCGCCACACGGTCGCGAGCACCGCGTCGTCGCCGGTGCCCACCGCGGTGTCGCCGGCCCACCAGCCGGTCATCTCGGCGCCGGGCAGGCCCAGCGCGTCGAACGCCCGCCACAGCGGCCGCACATCGGTCATCGGGGCCCGCGCCGTCATCCCGAACACGAGCCCGCGCCACGGATTGCCGCCGCCCTCCAGCATCTCGCCCATCAGCCCGAACGGAATCCCGGAGATCTCCACGAGCCAGTACGCCGGGTCCGTCGCCGCGTAGTCGAACAGCTCGCCGAGCCACAACCGGTCCACGTACGGCAGGAGTTCGGCGTACAGGTTGGCGCTGGAGGCGAAGCCGTCCGGTGCCCGGAACTGGTTGCAGGAGTGCAGGTCCACGACCGGCGGCGGGCCGCCCGCCCGGGTCAGTGCCTTGCGGACCCGCTTCATCGTGGTCCGGTCGTAGGCCACGTCGTCCAGGTACAGTCCGTCGACACCGAGCCGCTCGCGCAGCCGCCGCACCCCCGCCACGTAGAAGTTGTGCCAGCGGGACTCGCCCGTGGTGACCGCCGCGACGTCCCGGACGTCGGAGGCGACCCAGCCGGGCACGTGCGCCTCGCCCAGATGCTCCCGCAGCCAGGCGTGCCCGCCGCCCGGACCCGCCGCGAGGACCTCGTCCCCGAAGGAGGCGAGCACTCGCAACTCGGGCGAGTGCCGCGTCAGTTCACGCACCGTGTCGTACACCTTCACGCGCACCCCGAGCGCGTGCGCCCGGTCGGTGTAGGCGCGCAGCACGTCGGCGGCGAGCAGCGGGTCGTTGATGTACGGGTTCGGGGGAGTGGCGTGGTGCAGGTTGACGACGTTCGCCCCGTACCGCGCGACCTCCTCGGGTGTGGCGTACGCGTGGTAGTAGCGGTCGGTGAGCTGGGTGCGCGGGGTGATCGGTTTGAACGGTGTGAGCAGCAGCCGCAGTTCGAAGCGGCGCCGTTCGCCCGCCCGCAGCCGGACCGGACCGCTGTGCGCGGTGACGGTGCGCACCCCGTCCGCCGTGCGCAGCCGGACGCCGCCGAGACCGTCGTCGCCCGCCCAGGAGCGGGGCGTGACCAGCGGCTTCTCCCGGTAGTAGTTGGTGTTCAGCGGCCGGGTGTAGTGCTCGTCGCGCAGCGAGAGCTGGAGTCCGGCGTGCGCCGAGCCGAGCCACAGGGAGTCCTGGTTGCGGGTGGGGGTGCCCCAGGTCCAGTCGTACGTGTCCGGGCAGTAGCGCCCGGTCAGGCCGAGCCCCATCACGTACCGCGCGAGCGGCTCGCGGACGGGCACGTCGAGCGTCACGTCCGGGAGGTCGAGGTCGGCGCGCGCCTCCACGCCGATCCGCAGGACGAGGAAGCCGTCGGCCTCCAACTCGCCCTCGGTGTCGACCAGGAGCGCGTCCGAGGAGGCCCTGACCTTCCAGGTGACGCGGCCCGGACCGGGCTGCTCCGAGGTCAGCGGGCCGAGGGCGAGCGCATGTCCGAGTTCGAAGCGGACCGGTCCGGCCAGCAGGTCGTGGGGCGGCCCGTCGACGGCGGTGACAGCCGGGGTGAACGTCGACACCAGCCGGTGCGGCAGCCCGTCCGCGCCGAGGTGGACCCGCCGGCCGAGCAGCCCGAGCTCGCGCCCGCCGTCCGGCCCCTGCGCGCAGGTCACCGGGGTGAACGGAGGGACCACGGTGTCGTCGTGCCCCTCCGTGCTGTCCAGCCAGGCCAGCCGGGCGAGGCGCTCCGGCTCACCGGTCCCGCCGTCCACCGCCGCGTGCCCGGTGACCGTGAGCCGGACCGGCAGAACCCGCGGGACCGCGCCGGGGGCGCTCACCTCGACCTCGCCCTCGTACGAGCCCGGCGCCGCGTCCGCCGGGACCTCCGCGAGGAACCACAGCGCGTCGACCCTGCCCGCCGGCACGTCCACCCGCCGCGTGAGCGGACGGCCGCGCGCGTCCGTGCCGCCCAGGCTCGGGCAGCGCACCGGGAACGGCAGCCCCCGCACCCGCGCCGTCAGTCCGTCCAGGTCCGTGCGCGCGTACACGCCGACCTGGAACGCGAAGAACTCCCCGCGGTCCGCAGTGCCCTCGTACGGGGCGCCGGGCACCCCGCGCGCCCAGCGGGCGGGCAGCCGCCCGTACCGGCCCAGAGGGTGCGCGCGGTCCTCGCCGAAGAGCATCAAGTCGGCGTCGGGATCGGCGAGTTCGAGCTTGTGCCGTTCGTCCTCGGTCGCCGCGAAGCCCAGCGGGGCGAAGGAGTCGACGGCGCTCGCCGCCTCGTAGCGGAACGCCTCGGCCCGCGGCAGCCGCCCCCACCCCGCGTCCGGCCCGTCGAGCCCGAGTGCGTGCACCCACACCGGATCGGCGGTGCGCACCGGCTGCCGGTACACGGCCTGGGGATAGTAGGCGCGGCCGGTGTGCGCGTACGGCAGATAGTGCACCGCGTACGTCCCCGGCCCCTCGACCGGCTCGAAGGCGATCCGGCCCCGCTCCGCCGTCACCTCCACCGCCAGCGTGTTGCGCACCCGGCGCCCGGACGGTGCGAGCACCACCACGTCGACCAGATGCGGATCCGGATCCCGGCGCCGCCACGGCAGTTCCACCCCGAGGACCGGTCCTGCCTGTGCGGCGCGGACCAGGACGCGGTGGTTGCCGTAGGCCTCGGTGTCCCAGTCGCCGACGCCGCAGGCCAGCTCGGGATGGCCGTCACCGGCCGGGAGTTCGACGCGTCGTTGCTCAGCCGTGCGGTGCTCACCCATGCGTGGTCCCCCAGGGGCGCTTTTATTAGGTAAGTTGCTCAATCACTCCGGGTCACCCTGGGGAGTCACCGATCATGCTGTCAAGGGGGACACCTTGGATCGGGGGGAGCCGCGCCCATGAGAACCAGTCACGACGACAAGAGCGAGAAGCGCGACAAGCAGGACAAGAGCGGCGATCCGTCGTTGCTGCGCCGGCTGAACGCGGCCGCGGCCCTCCGGGTGCTGCGCGAGCGCGCCGAGATCACCGTGCCCGAACTCGCCGCGCTGATCGGTGTGTCCCGGCCCACCGCCCAGGACCTGACCGCGCAACTGCTGCGCGAGGGACGCCTGGTCGAGCTGGAGCCCGGCGCCGGCGGGGTCGGCAGGCCCGCCCGCCGCTTCCGCTTCCGCGCCGAGGCCGGGCACGTGCTCGGCGTCGACGTCGGCGCCCACAAGGTCCTCGTGCTCGCCACCGACCTGCTCGGCCGCACCGTCGCCTCCCACCGGCTGCCGGTCACCCCCGAACTGAGCGCGGCCCGGCGGCTCGACGCCGTGCGCACTGCCGTCGCCCGCTGTCTCGCCGGACCCGCCGCGGCCGGCCTGCGCCCGCTCGCCACCGGCGTCGGCACCAGCGGCATGGTCGACCCCGCGGGCCGTGTCGTCACCGTCAGCGACTCGCTGCCCGGCTGGAGCGGCGTCGACCTGAGCGCCGCACTCACGGGCCACGCCCCGGGCCGGGTCGTCGTCGGCAACGACATCCAGCTCGCCACCCTCGCCGAGGGCACCGCGGGCGTCGCCGCGGACACCGACGACTTCCTGTACCTGTACGTCGGCAATCGGCTCGGCATCGGCCTGTGGCTGCGCGGCGAACTGCACCGGGGTCACCACGGCGCCGCCGGCGAGATGGTCGCGGGCGACGGCTGGACCGTGCCCTACCAGCGGCTTCTCGACTGGTTCGCCGGGCACGGGGGAGAGGCGCGCCCCACCCGGGAGAACGCGGCCCGCGCCGTCGTGCGCGCCGCCGCGGCCGGTGACGGCGGCGCCGCCTACACCCTGCGGGCCTTCGCGCACGCCCTCGCCGACAGCCTCGCCCGGCACGTCGCCGTGCTCGACCCGCGGGCCGTCGTGCTCGGTGGCGGGATCTCGCGGGCCGGCACGCTGCTGAGCGAGCCGTTCGCCGAGCGGCTCGCCGCGCTCACCCCGTGCCCGCCCGAAGTGCGGACCTCCACGCTGGGTGAGGAGTCCACCGCGATCGGGGCGGCCCGCCTCGCCCTGGACCACGTCGAACGGCCTGTTTGACGGGCTCCCCGCAGAAAAGTCCAAGCCTCACCGACGAAGAGTCCAACTCCCCGGGACCGGCAGGCGGTTGACGTGCCCTCCCGCCGCTTCCATGATGACTCTCCAATTCAGAAAGTTGCCTTCTTTATTGGTGGCCGCCTTCCCGGCGTCTCGGCGCTCCGGGCGGCCGCACCCGTCCCGTCGGTGGGAGTACGCGTGTCTTCCCCAGCAACTGAACGGCGCGTCCGTGCCGCCTCGCCGCCCGCGCCCGCCCCGGCACGGGCCGGGGGGCGCACCCTCAGGAGCCGTCCGCCGCTCGCGCGCCGGCTGCGCGACAACTGGGTGATGCTCGCCCTGATGGCGCCCGGCCTGCTGTTCTTCGTCGTCTTCTTCTACGTCCCGATGCTCGGCAACATCGTCGCCTTCGAGGACTACCAGCCCTTCATCGGCTTCAAGGACAGCGCCCTCGTCGGCCTCGCCAACTTCCAGGAACTCTTCGCCGACCCGGCCTTCTGGGAGTCCGTCCGCAACACCCTCGCCTTCGCCGCCCTCCAGCTCGTCTTCTTCTTCCCTGCCCCGCTGGCCCTCGCCCTGCTGCTCAACAGCCTGGTCTCCAGCCGCGTGAAGAAGTTCGTGCAGAGCGTCGTCTACCTCCCGCACTTCATCTCCTGGGTGCTGGTCGTCGCCCTGTTCCAGCAGGTACTCGGCGGCGCGGGCCTCGTCTCCAACTTCCTGCGCGACCACGGCTTCTCGGCCCTCGACGTGATGACCGACCCGCACGCCTTCCCCCTGCTGATCACCTCCCAGGTCATCTGGAAGGACATCGGCTGGGGCATGATCATCTACCTCGCGGCGCTCGCCAACGTCGACCAGAGCCTGTACGAGTCCGCCGCCGTCGACGGCGCGAACCGCTGGCGCCGCATGTGGCACGTGACCCTGCCCGCCGTCCGCAGCGTCACGATCATGCTGCTCGTGCTGCGGCTCGGCGACGTCCTGTCCGTCGGCTTCGAGCAGTTCCTGCTCCAGCGCGACGCGGTCGGTGCCCGCGCCGCCGAGGTCCTCGACACGTACGTCTACTACCACGGCGTGGTCTACGGCGACTGGGGCGTCGGCGCCGCCGCGGGCCTGGTCAAGGGTGTCGTCGGCGCCCTCATGATCTGGGGCGCCAACAAGCTCGCCCACGCCTTCGGAGAGCAAGGGGTGTACAGCAAGTGACCTTCTCCCTGCCGCTGTTGAAGCCCCGGCCGGAGGACGCCCGCCCCGCCTGGGAGGAGCCGCCGAGCCCGCTCGGCAAGAGCGCCAAGGCCGTCGTCCTCACCGTCATCTGCGCCGTGATGATCCTGCCGTTCCTCACGGTCCTGTCCACGAGCCTCGCCTCCCGCGAGGAGATCACCGCGTCCGGCGGCTTCGTCCTCTTCCCGACGGACCCCACCTTCGAGGCGTACACCACGATCCTGTCCGGCGGCCTCGTCACCCGGGCCGTCCTCGTCAGCATCGGCATCACCGTCGTCGGCACGACGCTGTCGCTCCTGACGACCGTCGGCCTCGCCTACGCCCTGTCCAAGCGCGGCGTCCCCGGCAGCAAGCCGGTCCTGCTCATGGTCCTGTTCACCCTGCTCTTCGCGCCCGGCATGATCCCCATGTACGTCCTGGTCAAGGAGCTGGGGCTGCGCGACTCGTACTGGTCGCTGATCCTGCCCGGCCTGATCAACGCCTTCAACCTCGTCGTCATGCGGGCCTTCTTCATGAACATCCCCGAGGAGCTCTACCAGGCCGCCCGCATCGACGGCGCCGGCGACTGGCGCGTCCTCACCCGCATCGTCATGCCGCTGTCCAAGGGCGTCATCGCCGTCGTCGGCCTCTTCTACGCCGTCACGTACTGGAACGCCTTCTTCAACGCGATGCTCTACCTCGACGACTCCGGCAAGTGGCCCATCCAGGTGGTGCTGCGCAGTTACGTCGTCCAGGGCAAGGCCATCACCTCCGACCAGCTGGGGGTGACCCACATGGCGCCGCCGCAGTCCATCTCCATGGCCGTCGTCATGCTCGCGCTGCTGCCGATCCTGCTGCTCTTCCCCTTCCTGCAGAAGTACTTCAGCAAGGGCGTGCTCACCGGCGCGATCAAGGGCTGAGCCGGCCCGCGATCCAGGGCCCCTCCGGCCCCTGCCCCCGTACCTCCGTCCCCGAACCCGTGTGGAGTCGATCATGAGCACCGGTGTGTCCCGACGCCGTTTCCTCGGCCTGAGCACCGCCGTCGCGGCGGGCGCCGCCTCCTCCTTCCTCACCGGCTGCGGAAGCTCCACCGCCGGCAAGGGCGAGGCCGCCTCCGCCAAGGTCAAACTGCCCGCCTACGTCCCCTTCACCGGCGTCAAGCCCGACCTGCCGCCCAACGCGAAGGGCCTGTCCGCCGGCTTCCTCTCCTACCCGAAGGAACTCGCGCAGAGCGTCGCGAAGGTCCCCGGCGACGGCTCCAAGGTCTCGATGCTCACCGAGATCTGGGTCCAGCCCCCGCTGCCCAAGGGCTCCAACGCCCACTGGAAGCAGGTCAGCTCCAAGCTCGGCGTCGACCTGTCCGCGATCCTCGGCACCGACCCCGGCTACGAGGAGAAGTTCCCCGCGATCGTCGCCGGCGGCGATCTGCCCGACCTCATGTGGATCCCGCCCAACCAGGGCCTGCAGCACATCGCGCAGCTCCTGGAGTCCAAGATGGCCGACATCACGGAGTACGTCTCCGGCGACGCGGTCAAGGACTACCCGAACCTCGCCAACATGACCCCGGCGCACTGGAAGACCGCCGTCGTCAACGGCAAGATCTGGGGCGCCCCCAGCCCCTACCCCGCCCTCGGCCAGGTCTACGGCGGCAACCCCAAGATCTGGGCGAAGGCCGACGGCTTCTCGGCGCAGAGCACCGAGGAGTTCATGGACAAGTGCAAGGAGGTCACCGGCGGCAACACCTGGGCCCTCGAACCGATCTACGGCAACGCCGTCAGCGTCCTCAGCCAGTGCTACGGCGCACCCAACAAGTGGGGCCGCGACAAGAGCGGCAAGGTCACCTTCTGGATGGAGTCCGAGCAGTACCTCGAAGCGCTCAACTTCGTCGTCAAGCTCAAGAAGGCCGGAGTCTTCTACCCCGGAGACCCCAAGATGGCCGACGCCTACCTCAAGCTCGCCCAGGGCCGCATCGGCGCCTGCGTCTACGCCAACCCCACCGGCGCCCGCAAGGACACCCGCACCAACGACCCGGCCCTCGCCGCCGAGATCCTCATCCCCTTCGACGCCGACGGCGCCAAGGCCAACGCGCACTACCACGCGTTCGGCACCATCGGATACACGGCGATCAAGAAGGGCAGCGAGAAGCGCGTCCGGATGATGCTGGAGATCCTGAACTACCTCGCCGCGCCCTACGGAACCAAGGAACGCGAGTTCCTGGAGTTCGGCGCCGAGGGCAGCGACTTCACCTACGACGACAAGGGCTTCCCGCAGCGCACCAAGAAGGGCAAGCAGGAGGTCGAGGGCCTGTGGAGCGGCCTGGCCACCGCCACCACGGCCCCCTTCGTCCTCGCCCCGTCCGTCTTCCCCGGCAGCCACGGCGTCCAGGACGTCAAGGACATGTACGGGGTCGAGCAGGAGCTCCTGCGCACGGCCGTCCAGAACGCCACCGTCGGCCACTACTCGGACGCGTACACCGAGCACTACGGGCGCCTGTCGACCGAGGCCAACGACCTGGTCAACGACATCGTCGCCGGACGCCGCAAGATCAGCGAGTGGAAGCCGTTCTGGTCGGAGTGGGGCCCCAAGGGACTCGACAAGATGAAGCAGGAGTTCCAGAAGTCCCTCGAGGCCGGTGACGCGTGAGGTGACTAGGACTCGGTGCGGTTCAGCTCGGACCTCTTGTACGAGTATCCGAAGTAGATGACGAGCCCGACCACGAACCAGACGGCGAACCGCACCCACGTCTGCCATTCCAGGAACGTGATCAGCCAGATCGAGAAGACGACCCCGATCGCGGGCACGAACGGCATGCCCGGCGTGCGGAACGTGCGCGGCAGCTCCGGCTGCCGGTAGCGCAGCACGATCACCGCGACGCACACCACGACGAACGCCAGCAGGATGCCGATGTTGGTCAGCTCGGCCGCCTCGCCGATCGGCAGGAACCCGGCGATGGCGGCCGACGCGAACCCGACGATCCACGTCACGCGCGTCGGCACGTGCCGCGTCGGATGCGTCTTCGCGAACCACTTCGGCAGCAGCCCGTCACGCGACATCGAGAACCACACGCGCGTCACACCCAGCATGAACGTGAACATCACGGTGAGGATGCCGATGATCGCGCCGACCGCGATCACGTCCGCGAGCCCGCTCAGACCGACCGACTTGAACGCCGTCGAGAAGCCGCTCTCCGGGTCGATGTCCTTGTAGTTCTGCATGCCCGTCAGCACCAGGCAGGCCAGCACGTACAGCACCATCGAGATGGCCAGCGAGTAGATGATCGCCTTCGGCATGTGCCGCTGCGCGTCCTTGGACTCCTCGGCCGCCGTCGACATCGCGTCGTAGCCGAACACGGCGAAGAACACCGTCGCGGCGCCCGTGAACGCCCCGCTCACCCCGAACGGGAAGAACGGCGTGTAGTTCCCGGTGTCGATGTGGAAGAAGCCCACCGCGATCACCACGATCACCACGAGGACCTTCAGCACCACGACGACCGTCTCGAAACGGGCCGCGTTCTTGATGCCGAGCGTGAGCAGATACGCGATCAGCAGACACAGCAGCGCCGCGAACAGGTCGACCTTGTGCCCGTCACCCGTACCGGGCGCGCCCAGCATCCACTTCGGCAGCTCCAGGCCCATCTCTCCGAGCAGGAAGCTGAAATAGCCGGAGATGCCGATGGCCACCACCGCGACGATCGCCGTGTACTCCAGGAGCAGGTCCCAGCCGATGAACCAGCCCACCAGCTCGCCGAGCACCGCGTACCCGTACGTGTAGGCGGAGCCGGCCTTGGGGATCAGGCCGGCGAACTCGGCGTACGACAGGGCGGCCGCCGCGCTCGCCACACCCGCGATGAGGAACGAGATCAGCACGGCGGGGCCGGCCTTCTCGTTCGCGACCGTGCCCGCGAGCGTGAAGATGCCCGCGCCGATGATGCCGCCCACGCCGATGGCGGTGAGCTGCGTCAGACCGAGCGTGCGGGTCAGCTGTGCCGACTCGCCACCCGCCCCGGACTCCGTGTCCTCGATCTGTTCGATGGGCTTGCGGCGCAGTACGCCCTGTCCCATCCGTAGTTTGGCCATGGGGTTCACCTCTTCGCAGGTGCGACGGCTGACGGCCGCTCATGATGCACCTGTGGGGGCGTGTTCGGAAGAAGGCACGCCCCGGCCCGCGCCCCCGGTTCTACGGCACCACGGTCACCGGCCAGCGCCCCGCCTTCACCAGGCGCACCGCCACCGAGCCGATGATCCGGTGTCCCGCCTGCTCCGAGGCCCCGACGACCACCGCGTCCGCCGTCAGCTTCTCGGCGGCGGTGACCAGGCCGTTGTACGGGTCGCCGCGGAAGGTGTGGAACTCCCAGCGCACGTCGTATATGCCCTTCACCCGCTCCGCGGCCGCGCGGATCTCGGCGATGAGCCCCTCCGCGACCTCGTCGGTCACCTCGGCGACCGGCACCCCGAGGGCGGTCCCGGCCGCCATCACGGGCTGCACGTACACGACCGCGAGCAGGGCGTTCTGCCGCCGGGCCAGGCCGCCGGCGTAGGCGGCGGCGCGGAACGAGGAGTCCGATCCGTCCATGCCGACGAGGATCACCTTCGGGCCGTCCGTGCCGCGTTCGAACTGTGGGGGCTGCTGTTCGTTCACGCCGAGAGGCTAGCCGAAAGTCCCTGGTGGGGGCACCGGTCGGACGGCCCCGGCTGAACGGGTGCTTTCGCCCGCGCCCGCAGGTGTCGCGGGGGGCGCACGGCGGGGCGCGTGCGAGGCATTAAGCATGAAAACAGATCAGGACACCGCGGCTCCGGCCCGGCATGCGGCCTCGGGCCGGCGCACCTTCCTGCGCGGGTTCACCGCCGTCGCCGTGGCCGCCCTCACCGGCTGCTCCGCGACCGACCGCGCGGGCGGCCCGTCCGGCGCGAGCCCGAGCGCGGCCCCCGCCGCCGGCGCCCCCGCCGCCCGGCCCCTCGCACCCTCCGCCTACCGGCTGCGGCCGATCGGCGGGTACGGGCCCCAGCGCACCGCCCCGCAGCGCCTCGCGGTCCGGCGCGCGCCCTTGCTCAGCATGGACTTCGGACCGGACGAGCGGGCCATGGTGCTCACCTTCGACGACGGCCCCGACCCGCGCTTCACCCCCGAGATCCTGCGCACCCTGCGGCGCCACGAGGTGCGCGCCATGTTCTTCGTGTGCGGCGAGATGGCCGTGGAGAACAAGGACCTGCTGCGCGAGATGGCCGACGACGGCCACGTCATCGGCAACCACACCTGGACGCATCCGCTCCTGACGAAGCTCACCCGCGCGCGCATGCGCCCCGAGATCGAGCGCACCTGCGAGGTCGTCCAGGACGCGACGGGGGAGGCCCCCGCCTGGTTCCGCGCCCCCTACGGCGCCTGGAACCGCTCCGCGTTCCGCCTCGGCGCCGAGCTCGGCATGGAGCCGCTCGCCTGGACCGTCGACAGCCTCGACTGGACCACGCCGGGCACCCGCACGATCGTCTCCCGGGTGCTGGGCGGCGCCGCGCCCGGCGTCGTGGTCCTCAACCACGACGCCGGCGGCGACCGCGCGCAGAGCGTCGCCGCCCTGCACAGGTACCTGCCCCGGCTGCTCGACGACGGCTACCGCCTGACCGTGCCGCGCCGCCGGGGCCTGTGAGCCGACCTGGTGTCCGTGCGCTCAGCGCACGGACACCAGGCGGGCGAAGACCACGACGTTTCCGTCGTAGCCGTTCTGCTTCGAGAAGCCGCCGCCGCAGGTGATCACCCGCAGCTCGGGGGTGCCCGTCGGGCCGTAGACCTTCTCGCCCGGGAAGTTCGCCTTCTCGAACACCTCGATCCCGTACACCTCGAAGACGGCCGTCCTGCCGTCCCGGCGCAGCACCTCGACGTGGTTGCCCTTCTTCACGGAGCCGAGCCCGTAGAACACGGCCGGGCCCTGCATGTTGTCGACATGCCCGACCACGATGGCCGTGCCCTGCTCACCCGGTGAGACCGAGCCCGTGAACTGGCCCGCGAGGTTCGGGTCCTGCGGCGGTGGCGCGTCGACCCAGCCCTCCGCGTCCAGACCGACCGCGGTGACCGGAGCGTCCACCCGGATCGCCGGGATGCGCACCCGGTCCGCCATCGAGAACGGCAGCGGCTGCGGGGCGCCCGCGGACTTGAGCGCCGCGGGGATCCGGGTGTCCGCCGCGGCGGCCGGCGCGGGCTGCGGCGGACCGACGTCGAACTCTCCCGAACCGTTGCGGATCAGCGCCAGACCGGTGAGCAGCACCAGCGCTATCACGCCCCACGGGGCTCGCTTCCTGGGTCGCTCCTCTTCGGCGAAGGCTGGCTTGAACATTCGCTCATCCCCTCTGGACGCGGCGGCGAGACCGTGTCCGTTGCGCGTACCAGCACGCTAAGTCGAGCGCGCACGACGGGCGACGGGGCGAGGGCGAACGGGTGGCGGCCCACCGGCCGGGGCGGCCCCGGTGCGCCATCCGAGTTCTCCCGCACAGGATTTTTCTGACGGTGTGTGACCTGCGGGATTGTCTGCTTGTACGGAATTCCCTCGGCGTGTCGCCTCACCAGGACGGCCGATTCCCGAAATGCGGTGCCGTGCACGGCATCTGAGGGTTCGTCTGGGAGGCGTTCTCGCCGAAATTCCCGGGGACCGTTCCCCGGGGACGTCTTCCGCGGAGGATTTCCATGCGTACCACCCGTGCTCTGGCGGTGTCCGCCGTCGCCGTCGCCGCCGTCGGTCTCGCCGCCCCCGCCGCGTCCGCCTGGTCCGACCCGACGCCGTCCAACATCACGGCCACGCCGAGCGTCATCCCGCGCGGTGGAGAGCTGACCATCACCGTCGACTCGACCAAGTGCCAGGAGGGCGGCACCGCTTCGTCGAACGCGTTCGACACCACCAGCTTCACCCGGTCCACGGGCAGCACCGCGACCGCCACCGCGCGCATCCGGCACAACGCCACGCCCGGCGCGCACGACATCACCGTCTCCTGCGGCGGCTCGACCGTGACCAAGCCGGCCGCGTTCACCGTCATCAACGGCGGCGTCCGCGGTGGTCTCGGCGGCTCCACCGAGACCGGCGCCACCCGCACCGACATGGCGATCGGCGGCGGCCTCGTGGCCGTCGCGCTGGTCGGCGGCGGTGTCTTCTGGATGCGCCGCCGCGCCGAGAACCGCGTCTGACCCGGCGCGGCGGGCCCCGGCCCCCTTCACGGGGCCTGCCGCGCGAGGCCGCGAAAAGGCCGGTGCCCCGCGGACCGTCACGGTCCGCGGGGCACCGGCCTTTCGTCGCCGCGTCAGGCGCCGTCGTCGCCCGTGCGGCGCCGCGCGAGGTGGTAGGCGGTGGCCAGCGAGCCCAGGATCAGGGCCGAGCCGAGGCCGATCTCCTTCATGTCGAGACCGCCGAGGCTGCCGCCGATCCCGGCCCGCACGCCGTGCCCCTGATGGATCGGCTCGGGGGTGGGCTCAATGGGTCTGCCGCCCGCGACCGTGAGGTGCAGGGTCCGCGTCGGGCCGCGCTTGCACGAGAAGGTGACGGGATAGACGGCGCCCGGCTTGGCGTCCCAGTCGACCGTCGCGCTCGCCGAGCCGCCGCCCTTGCCGATCGAGACTGTGTCGAAGATCCCGGCGGTGACCTCGGTGCGGCGGTCGCAGCCGTGCGAGGTGAGAGTGATCTGCCCGCCGGCGGCGACCGTCGTGGGCGTGATGCCGACCCGGAACGTGTCGGAGTCGCCCGCCGCGGCCGGCAGGGCCGTCAGCGACAGGGCGGTCAGGCAGAGAGCGGCGGCCGAAGCGGTACGTATCGCGCGCATGGGAGATCCTCCGGGTCCACGAGGGGCAGCCGCGGACCGGTTCCGCGTACTACTGGGGACAAGCACCTCGATGCCCGAAACGCTAGGGACACGCCGTGCGGCGCGCGATCGGTGTCGTACGAACGGGGCAACGCGTGTGGGCCGGTCAGGGGAGGTCGGCGCGGACTGACGGCCCGTCGGTCCCCGCCGCGTGCCACACGTGCGGACCCGCGCCGCGCCACTCCACGAGGTGCGGGTCGTCCAGCGTTGTGTCCGCCTCGCCGAGCCCGGCCCGGCGCAGCAGCTCCGTCAGATCCCGGTCGCTGTGGGCCAGCCCCACCGGACGCCCGCGCACGGTGACGTGCCGGCCGCCCTCCGGCGCGGGCGGGTGGACGACGATGGGGGTCTGCCATGCGGTCATGCCCCCAGAGTGCTCCGTACGGCCCCGGGCCGCAGCCCGGAGCCGCCTCACCCGGCGCCGGGGAACAGCATCAGGAACGGTTCGGCCGTTGCCGCGACACCCCGGCTGTAGGGGGCGTCGAAGTCCCAGATGAGGAACAGCAGGAACGCGAACAGGGCGGAGAAGAGCCCGGCGAGGATCAGCTCGCGCGGGGTGCGCCGGATCTGCAGCACGAAGATCATGCCGATCGTGACGAGCCCGCCGACGATCAGGCCGAACCAGACGACCCCCGGCATCGTCGCCCCGGTCGAGTCCGCCCGGGCGTTGCGGGCGTCGTCGGCCGCCGTCACCTGGTCGAGCAGCGGCTGATAGGCCTGGGCCTCGAAGTCGTTGCGCGGCTTGTAGTCGGTGACGTCGTGCCGCACCTGGTCCAGCAGTTCGGTGCCCCGGTCGGTGAGCTCACCCTTGGTGCGCATCGCGTGCCACTCGGTCGTCACGACATGGCTGACATACGTGTCGACATCCGCCCGGATCCGGGTGCGTACGTCCGCCGGGTACACCCGGACCCGTTCGTGGACCTCGTGCAGCGCCTGGGCCTCGTTGCGCACGTGGTCCTGGGCCGCGCTGCGCGCCTCCCAGACCCCGGCGATGGCCAGACCCAGGACGATCGCGTACACCACGCCGATCATCATCGTCATGTACTCGATGACGTCGGGGGTCTCCGACGGGTCGTCGTCGTCGCCGATCCGGCGCTGTTGCAGCACCTGGACGACGAGGACCACGGCGCACACCGCGATCATCGCGAGGGCGAGTACAAGCCATTCCGACATCTCTTGTCTCCACAGAGGTCAGCGGGGGCGGAGCGCGGCGACCGCGAGCACGGCGGGCGCGGTGATGAGCAGGGTGAGCGTCACGAGCGACGGACCGCCGCTCGGGGGCGCGCGGTGCGCCTTCGGGCGGTAGGCCGGGTAGTGGACGGGCGTCGGGCTCGGCTTCGGCGGCGCCGACCGGGGCGGGGGCGGCTTCGGCTTCGGCTTGGGTACGGGCTTCGGCGGCGGCGGAGGCGGCGGCGGTGGGGGAGCGGGCTCGGGAGCATGGGTCGTCGGAGGGGGCGGCGGAGGTGGTGGCGGTGGCGGCGGTGGCGGAGGAGGGGGCGGCGGGGGAGGCGGGGGCTTGGGGGTGGGCTTCGGCGGTGGTTTCGGTGGCGGCGGGGTCGGTGACGGGCTGCACTGCGCGCCGTCGCCCGCGACCGCGACGGCGCCGCCCTCGGCGCCCCCGTCCACGGAGGCCCACGCGCAGGCGTCGGCCGGGACGAGCGCCGCCGCGCTCGCGGGCGCGCCGCACAGCCAGGCCGTCACGACCACCGCCAGGACGCGGGTGACCAGGGCCGATCCGGCCCGCTTCGATCGATGCACGACGGTGATCCTCGGCAGCGTCCGGCGCGGACACGCCCGGGCGGGTTGCGATTACTCCGATCGTGGGGCGCGGGGGCGCGCGAGGTTTGCCGGGCGTGCCGTCGCCCGTAGGAGTCAGAAATCTCGCGCCGTGTTGAACGCACCCCGCGTCCGCGTCCGTATCCACGGTCATGCGCGGACCCGACCGGTTCCGGGCAACACCCAGAAGATCAGCGGGAGTTGACGATGAAGACCTCCTGGCGCAGCGCCTCGTTCGTGGCGACGGCCGCGGCCCTGCTGGCCCTGACGACGGCATGCGGTCAGGACCGGGGCGACGTGACCGGTACGAGCCAGAACGTGGGCGACGCGGCGCCCGCGCAGGGCGGTTACGGATCGGGCGCGGACGGCTACGGCTCCGACGGTTACGGCTCGTCGGGGGACACGGCCGCCAAGACCGAGTCCGCGGGACAGCTCGCCGTCTGGGACAGCAAGAAGCTCGGCGGCGTCGTCACCGACAGCGCAGGGTTCACCCTGTACCGCTTCGACAAGGACACCGCGCAGCCACCGCAGTCGAACTGCGACGACGCGTGCCTCAAGGCCTGGCCGGCCGTGCCCGCCGACGGCGCGAAGGCGGCGCCCGGCGTCGACCCCTCCCTGCTCGGTGAGGTCACCGCCGCCGACGGCACCAAGCAGCTCACCCTCGACGGCTGGCCCATGTACCGCTACGCGAAGGACGCCAAGCCGGGCGACGCGAAGGGGCAGGGCGTGGGCGGCGTCTGGTATGCGGCGGCGCCCGACGGCAAGAAGGCGAGCCCTGCGGCGGCCGCCCGCCCGGCGGACCTCAAGGGCCTTTCCACCCGCAAGGACCCGAAGCTCGGAGAGATCGTCGTCGACCGGGAGGGCAGGACCGTCTACCGCTTCCTCAAGGACTCCGCCTGGCCCATCAAGTCGAACTGCGTGGGCGCCTGCGCCGAGAAGTGGCCCGCCGTCGCGCCGGTCGCCAAGAACGACACCAAGGGCATTCCGCTCAAGGGATACATGACCTTCACCCGACCCGACGGTACGAAGCAGCAGACCCTGAACTGCTGGCCGGTCTACACGTTTTCCGGCGACAAGAAGCCGGGCGACACCAACGGCCAGGGGGTGGGCGGCACTTGGTACGCGGCGGGCCCGGACGGAAAGCCCGTCGGCGCCCCGAAGTGACCTTCGGGGCGGGGCCCGTGCGCTCCGCGAGCGAGGCACAGTAGAGTCGGCGGGGATTTGACGAAACGCCGGTCCGTTCCTCCATGGCCAGTGAAGGTCATGTGCGGGGAACGGGCCGGTTCCTTTTGGGTTGGGAAAGCGATGGTTTCGGGGTGATTTCGGGCTCTGTGCAATTGGCACGTGCCGCAGGCAGTGACCGAGAACGGACGGTCAATTTCCGTTTTGACTCGCTCCTTTGGCACCTGATCAGTAGCCTCAGCTCGAACACCGGCTCGCCTACGCCTTGGAGAGATTGATGGAGCGTCCTGCCTGGGCCCCGCAGGGCATCGACATCTCGGTGCCCAGCGTCTCCCGGATATACGACTACTACCTGGGCGGTTCGCACAACTTCGAGGTGGACCGGGAAGCCGCGCGCAAGGCCATGGAGTTCATGCCGGGCCTGCCGAAGATCATGCAGGCGAACCGGGCGTTCATGCGGCGGGCCGTGCGCCACGCCGTCGACGAGGGCATCACCCAGTTCCTCGACATCGGCTCCGGCATCCCCACGTTCGGCAACGTCCACGAGGTGGCGCAGAAGGCGAGCCCCGGCGCCCGCGTGGTCTACGTCGACCACGACCCGGTCGCCGTCGCGCACAGCCGCGCGGTCCTGGAGGGCAACGCGGACACCGCCGTCCTCTCCGCCGACCTGCGCAAGCCCCGCGACATCCTCGCCAGTGCCGAGGTGCGCGGACTGCTCGACCTCGACCGGCCCGTCGCCCTCCTGCTCGTCGCCGTCCTCCACTTCATCGAGGACGCCGACGACCCGTACGGCGCGGTCACCGAGCTCGCCGAGGCACTGGCCCCCGGCAGCATGCTCGTCGTCACGCACGCCTCCTACCAGGGAATGCCCATCTCGCAGGAGCAGGCGGGCGGCACCGTCGGCGTCTACCGGGACACCGTGCGCAACCCGCTGATCATGCGCACGCCCGCGGAGATCGGCCGCTTCTTCGACGGGTTCGAGGTCGTGGAGCCCGGCATCGTGCCGATGCCGGTGTGGCGGCCCGAGACAGCGCCGGAGGACGAGGACCCGTACACCTTCGCGGGCTATGTGGGAGTGGGGCGCAAGGCGTGAGTGAAGAGCCGGGCGGACCGGAGGACAGACTGCGCAGGTTCGCCACCATCTGGAGCCGGGCCATCTACCCGGTGACGGCGACCTCGCTGACGCGGCCCGAGTTCGAGGACGAACTCGCGCCGCTCGCGCACATCCTGCGCGAGGCGCTCGCCGCACACACCCTGGACGCCGCGCGCGCCAGGGCCGTCGGCGCGGGCCTCGTCGAGGCCCACTGCACCGACCCGGACGCGCTCAGCCGCACCCTGGACGTGGTCGAGGCCTACCTGGTCCTCTACTGCGGCGAGGAGGCCGACACCCCGGGCCGCGAGGACGACCTGCGCGCCCGCTGCTCCCGGATCCAGCACGAGGTGGCCGCCGGCTTCGCGGCCGCACTGCGCGAGCGCACCCGGGTCGAGCAGGAGGCCATCTCGCGGGCCGCGCTCGACGCCCGCAGCGCCGTCGCCGAAGCGTTGCACGCGAGCGAGGCCCGGTTCCGCGCGGTGTTCCACGGCGCCGCCATCGGCATCGGCATCGCCTCCCTCGACGGCACCGTCCTCGAGGTCAACGACGCACTGGTGCGGATGTTCGGCGGCAGCGAGAGCGTGCTGCGCGGACGCAACACCACCGAGTGGACGCACCCCGAGGACGCCCCGCAGGTGTGGCACCTCTACCACGAGCTGGTGCGCGGCGAGCGCGAGCACTACCGCGTCGAGAAGGCCTTCCAGCGGCCCGACGGCACCGCCCTGTGGACCAATCTGACGGTGTCGCTGCTGCGCGACGCCGACGGCGTCCCCCAGTACCAGCTCGCGCTGATGGAGGACACCACCGAGCGTCGGCTGCTCAATCTGCGCCTGCGCTACGAGGCCACCCACGACGCGCTCACCGGCCTGCCCAACCGCACCCTCTTCTTCGAACGCCTGGAGAAGGTGCTCGGCGCGGGCGAGGGAGCCCGCTTCGGCCTGTGCTACCTGGACCTCGACGGCTTCAAGACCGTCAACGACAGCCTCGGCCACGCCGTCGGCGACCGCCTCCTGGTCGAGGTCGCCGACCGGCTCCAGGCCTGCGCCACCGCGCCCGGCGAGATGGTCGCCCGGCTCGGCGGCGACGAGTTCGTCGCCCTCACCACGGGCCCCGACACCCAGACCGAGGTCGACGATCTCGCGGGCCGCATCATGCACGCCCTCGCCACCCCGATCCGCATCGACGGCCGCGAACTCTCCGTGCGCGGCTCCATCGGCATCGTCGAGGGCCCGGCCGCCGAGCGCAGCCCCGCCGAGGTGCTGCGCAGCGCCGACATCACCATGTACCGGGCCAAGTCCGCGGGCGGCAACCGCTTCGAGCTCGCCGACCCGGAGGCCGACGCGCGCGCCATCACCCGGCACGGGCTCACCACCGCGCTGCCGGCCGCGCTGGACCGCGGCGAGTTCTTCATCGAGTACCAGCCGCTCGTGCACCTCGGCGACGGCAGCGTGCGCGGCGCCGAGGCGCTGGTGCGGTGGCTGCACCCGCAGCACGGGGTGCTCGGGCCCGACCGATTCATCCCGCTCGCCGAGCACACCGGGCTCATCGTGCCGCTCGGCCGCTGGGTCCTGGAGGAGTCCGTACGGCAGGCCCGCGCCTGGCAGGAGCGGCACGCGGAGGCGGGGCCCCTGCGCATCAACGTGAACCTGTCGCCGATGCAGCTCACCCACCCCGGACTCGTCTCCGACACCGTGGACATCCTGGAACGGGCCGGTCTCGAACCGGGCGCGCTGTGCCTGGAGGTCACCGAGTCCGCGCTCATCGGCGCGGACGACGACCTCCTCAAGCCGCTGCGCCGGCTCTCCGAGATGGGGGTCGACATAGCCCTGGACGACTTCGGCACGGGGTACTCGAACCTGGCGAACCTTCGGCGGCTTCCGGTCAACGTGCTCAAGCTGGACCGTTCCTTCACGCAGGGCATGCAGCAGTTCCCCGCCGATCCGGTCGACCTGAAGATCGTGGAGGGCATCGTCTCGCTGGCCCACAGCCTGGACCTCGCGGTCACGGTGGAGGGTGTCGAGACGGGGGCGCAGGCGGAGCAGCTCCGCGAGCTGGGCTGTGACACGGCTCAGGGCTGGTACTACGCGCGCCCCGGCCCGCCGGACCGCCTCCACGACCTGGCCCTGGCGGATGCCACGAGCTGACTCCGTCGGTCGGGCGACTTCGTCTGCGGGTGGGTGGGGGCTGATCGCGCAGTTCCCCGCGCCCCTGAGATGCATGGCGCTTCGCGCCGCATCTCCCCGACAAGGGCGCGGGGCGCCTGTCATCGGGGGAAGGCGCGGCGAAGCCGCTGCCTTCCAGGGGCGCGGGGAACTGCGCGAGAAGCCCCACCGGCCCGCGGCCCGAGACGAGACAAGACGCCCCGAGCTCTTACGTGTCCCGCGCGAAGAGCAGTCGCTGAAGCTCCCGCGCAGCCCGCGGCGGCGCCACATCGGACCGGTGCGCGAGCGCGATGGTCCGGTGCAACCCCGGCCGCGCCAGGGGCGTGACCCGAAGATCCGCCCCGGCCCGAGCCGCGACCATCCGCGGCACGACCGCGACCCCCAGTCCCGCCCGGACGAACCCCAGCACCGCGTCCATCTCGCCCCCTTCCACCGCGAAATCCGGCTCGAACCCCTCCGCCCGGCACGCCGCGACGGTCAGCTCCCGCAGGTCGTACCCGTGCCGGAACATGACGAGCCGCTCCCCCTCCAGGTCGGAGATCCGCACCGACGCCCGCCCCCGCCCGGGCCGCGGCGCGTCCGGCGAGGACACCACCACCAGCTCCTCCCGCAGCAGCTCAACGGTCGTCAGCGCGGGCGCCGGCGCCGGCAGCGGCAGCACGACCAGGGCCAGGTCCAGCGCCCCGCGCGCCAGCTCCCGTACGAGGTCGTGCGAACCGGACTCCTCGATGAGCAGCTGGATGCCGGGGTAGCGGTCGTGGAAGGCGCGCAGCACGTCCGGCAGCAGGCCCGTGCACAGCGAGGGCGTCGCCCCCAGCCGCACCCGCCCGCGCTTCAGCTGCGCCAGCTCCTGCACCTCGTGCCGCGCCGTGTCGGCGTCGGCGAGGATGCGCCGGGCCAGCGGCAGCAGCGCCTCACCGGCGTCGGTCAGCGTGATGTTCCCCCGCGCCCGCAGGAACAGGTCGACGCCGAGCTCCCGCTCCAGGGCGCGGATCTGCTGGGACAGCGAGGGCTGCGCCACGTGCACGAGCTCGGCGGCGCGCGTGAAGTGCCGGGTCTCGGCGACCGCGACGAAGTACTGGAGCTGCTGGAACTGCATGAACCCCAGGATAGTTCCCTGGATAGGCAATGCCTATGGAAATGAGGCGCACCATGTCTTGGACCGATCGGGTCCCCGGCCCCTACCGTCAGTGACATGGCTCTGGCAACACGGACGGACCGACGGCCGTCGATGACGCGCACGCTCTGGGACAGCACCGTCGGCAAGAAGACCGTGATGGCGGTCAGCGGCATCGTCATGCTGCTGTACCTGGTCGCCCACATGATCGGAAACCTCAAGATCTTCTTCGGCCCCGAGGAGATCAACCACTACGCGGTCTGGCTGCGCACCATGGGCGCCCCCGTCCTCCACCACGAGTGGGGCCTGTGGCTCGTGCGCGTCGTCCTCGTCGCCGCCGTCGTCGCCCACGCCACCTCGGCGTACCAGCTCAGCCGCCGCGACATCAAGGCGCGCCCCAGCAAGTACGTCCACAAGAAGGCCCGTTCGAGCTACGCCACCCGCACCATGCGCTGGGGCGGGATCATCCTCGGCCTCTTCATCGTGTGGCACATCCTCGACCTGACGACCGGCACCGTGCACCCGGGCGGCTACGAGCACCTCCACCCGTACCAGAACATCATCGACACGTTCTCGACCTGGTGGAGCAACGTCGTCTACATCGTCGCCGTTGTCGCCCTCGGCTTCCACGTCCAGCACGGGTTCTGGAGCGCCGCGCAGACCCTCGGCGTCGGCAGCCGCACCCGCGACCGCGTCCTGAAGACCACGGGCAACGTCCTCGCCGTACTGCTCACCGCCGGCTTCGTCGCCGTGCCCGTGGGCGTCATGACCGGATTGGTGAGCTGAAGACATGAGCACCTACGCGGACTACGCGACCGGCGAGCCGGTCGTCGACACCAAGGCGCCGGCCGGGCCCGTCGAGGAGCGCTGGGACAAGCGCCGCTTCGAGGCCAAGCTGGTCAACCCCGCCAACCGGCGCAAGCACACCGTCATCGTCGTCGGCACCGGCCTCGCCGGCGGCAGCGCCGGCGCCACGCTCGCCGAACAGGGCTACCACGTCGTCCAGTTCTGCTTCCAGGACTCCCCGCGCCGCGCCCACTCCATCGCCGCGCAGGGCGGCATCAACGCGGCGAAGAACTACCGCAACGACGGCGACTCGATCCACCGCCTGTTCTACGACACCGTCAAGGGCGGCGACTTCCGCGCCCGCGAGTCGAACGTGCGGCGCCTCGCCCAGATCTCCGTCGAGATCATCGACCAGTGCGTCGCCCAGGGCGTCCCCTTCGCCCGCGAGTACGGCGGCCTCCTCGACACCCGCTCCTTCGGCGGCGTCCAGGTCTCCCGCACCTTCTACGCCCGCGGCCAGACGGGCCAGCAGCTCCTCCTCGGCGCCTACCAGGCGCTCAGCCGGCAGGTCGCCGCCGGCAACATCGAACTGCACCCGCGCACCGAGATGCTCGACCTGATCGTCGTCGACGGCAAGGCCCGCGGCATCGTCGCCCGCGACCTCGTCACCGGCAGGATCGACACGTACTTCGCGGACGCCGTCGTGCTCGCCTCCGGCGGCTACGGCAACGTCTTCTACCTGTCGACGAACGCCATGAACAGCAACGCCACGGCGATCTGGCGCGCCCACCGGCGCGGCGCCCACTTCGCCAACCCCTGCTTCACCCAGATCCACCCCACCTGCATCCCGCGCACCGGCGACCACCAGTCCAAGCTGACGCTGATGAGCGAGTCGCTGCGCAACGACGGCCGCATCTGGGTGCCCAAGGCCAAGGGCGACACCCGCCCGGCGCACCAGATCCCCGAGGACGAGCGCGACTACTACCTGGAGCGCATCTACCCGTCCTTCGGCAACCTCGTGCCGCGCGACATCGCCTCCCGCGCCGCGAAGAACGTGTGCGACGAGGGCAGGGGAGTGGGCCCCGGCGGCCAGGGCGTCTACCTCGACTTCGCCGACGCCATCGAGCGCATGGGCCGCAAGGCCGTCGAGGCCAAGTACGGCAACCTCTTCGACATGTACCAGCGGATCACCGACGAGGATCCGTACCAGGTGCCCATGCGCATCTACCCGGCCGTGCACTACACGATGGGCGGCCTGTGGGTCGACTACGACCTGCAGACCAGCGTCCCGGGCCTGTTCGCGATCGGCGAGGCCAACTTCTCCGACCACGGCGCGAACCGGCTCGGAGCCTCCGCACTGATGCAGGGCCTCGCCGACGGCTACTTCGTCCTGCCGGCCACCATCAACGACTACCTGGCCCGGCACCCGCACGAGGACGAGATCGACGCCGACCACCCGGCGGCGCAGGAGGTCCTCGCCGAGACCGAGGACCGCATCAACCTGCTGCTCGCCGTCGACGGCGACCGCACCCCGGACTCCTTCCACCGCGAACTCGGCGAACTCATGTGGGAGTTCTGCGGCATGGCCCGTACCGAGGAGGGCCTGCGCAAGGCCCTCGACCGGATCCCGCAGATCCGCGACGAGTTCTGGCGCCGCATCAAGGTCCCCGGCACCGGCGAGGAGTTCAACCAGTCGCTGGAGAAGGCCAACCGCATCGTCGACTACCTCGAGCTCGCCGAGCTCATGTGCCTCGACGCCCTGCACCGCGCCGAGTCCTGCGGCGGCCACTTCCGCGAGGAGTCCCAGACGCCCGACGGCGAGGCCGCCCGCCGCGACGAGGAGTTCTCCTACGCCGCCGCCTGGGAGTTCACCGGCACCGGCACGGCGCCGGTGCTCCACAAGGAAGACCTCGTCTTCGAGTACGTCCACCCCACCCAGCGGAGCTACGCATGAAGCTCACCCTGCGCGTCTGGCGCCAGAAGAACGCCGACGCCGAAGGCGCCATGTCCACGTACGAGGTGGACGGCATCTCCAAGGACATGTCGTTCCTGGAGATGCTCGACACCCTCAACGAGGAACTCATCGTCAAGGGCGAGGACCCCGTCGCCTTCGACCACGACTGCCGCGAGGGCATCTGCGGCGCCTGCTCGCTCGTCATCAACGGCGACGCGCACGGCCCCGAGCGCACCACCACCTGCCAGCTGCACATGCGGTCCTTCCAGGACGGCGACACGATCGACATCGAGCCCTGGCGCGCCTCGGCCTTCCCGGTCGTCAAGGACCTGGTCGTCGACCGCTCGGCCTTCGACCGGATCATCCAGGCCGGCGGCTACGTCACGGCCCCGACCGGCGCCGCCCCCGAGGCGCACGCCACCCCGGTGCCCAAGCCCGACGCCGACTTCGCGTTCGAGCACGCCGAGTGCATCGGCTGCGGTGCCTGCGTGGCCGCCTGCCCGAACGGCGCGGCGATGCTCTTCACCTCGGCGAAGATCAACCACCTCAACGTCCTTCCGCAGGGCGCCCCCGAGCGCGAGACCCGCGTCCTGGACATGGTGGCGCAGATGGACGACGAGGGCTTCGGCGGCTGCACGCTCACCGGCGAGTGCGCCACCGCCTGCCCGAAGGGCATCCCGCTCTTCTCCATCACCAGCATGAACAAGGAGTGGCTGCGCGCCAACCGCAAGGTCGGCCGCTGACCTTCGCAGCAACGCACAGAACGTCCCGCGAACAGCGCGGGGTGGGCGGGACCGGGAGTGGTGCTCAAACCCCCGGTCCCGTCATCGCGTCGGGCCCCGGAAATCCCGGCGACGGCGCCGCAGCCCCGTCGGTACGCTGCGCGGATGATCACGCAGCACGGCCCGGCCCGCCACGAGGGGGACCTGGAGGCCCATCTCACCGTCGACGCCGGGGACGAGTCCGCCGTCGGACGCCTCGCCGACTGGGCCGCCGCGCACGGACTCGGCTTCACCCACATCGTCCTGGCCCGCGGCCACCACCCCTCCCAGCCCATGGTCACCCTCCGCGGCCACGGCCGCGCCGACGCCTGGCTCCGCACGACGGTGGCCGAGACCGCGGCCGCCCTCGCGCACGCCGGCTTCCCGGTCCTGCGGACCAAGGCGGAGACGACCCCGTGGGCGTCCGGCGTCCCGCAGACCGACGCCGAGGCCCGACTCGCCCCGAGCCACCTCCACTTCGAGCACCACGTCAAGCTCCTGCTCCCGGCCGAGGCCGACCTGGACGCTCTCGCGGCCCGCGTCGTCACCCACGGCGCCCACCTCTCCCGCAATGCCCGCCGCATCAGACCCGATGGAATGCAGGAGCGCTTCGTGACCCAGCGCTGCCACGCGGTGGGCGCGAGCACGGCCCACCGCCGCCTGGAAGCCCTGCTGGCCGAGTTGCCCGACGCCCAAGTGGCGGAGACGGAACGCGAGTACGTGTTCCACGACACCCACCTGGACCTGGACGCGGGCTGGCTGACCGGCACCCCTGAAGTGGCGCACGCAGTGCGCACTTCAGGGGCGCGGGGAACTGCGCGACAAGCCACCACCGGCCGCCCGCCCGCGACGAAGCGGCCGAACCCGAGCGCTCACGACACCCCCGCTCCGGAGAGGAGCCCCGCATGAAACCCGACCCCTGGACCCGCGCCCTCACCCCGGGCGCCCCGATCCCCCACACCGCCCCGACCGACCGACACACCCGCCCGGGCCACGCAGTGCCCCGCACACTCCTCCCCGCCCCCGAGGGCCTCACCCAGCCCGCGGTCTTCGACCCGGCGCTGACCCAGTACCCGAACGCCTACCGCGCGGGCGACCCCCGCTTCACCGACGACCGCGAGGCGAACACCTGGTTCCGGGCCCGCCGCACCGCCCTCGACCTCGTGCTGGCGGCCGTGGCGGACAGCCCCCTCGGCGCCCGCCTCGTCCTGCGCGGCAGCGTGCTGATGGCGACCTGGTGCGGGGAGGACGCCCGGGAGCCCGGCGACCTGGACTTCGTCGCGCCCGAGGGATGGGCGTTCGAGGGCCCCGAGGCGGCCGGACTGTTCCCGCAGATCGCCGCCGCGGCACAGGCGGCGTCCGCCGCCTGGCCGGACTCCTTGGTGTGGATCGACGCGGCCGGGGCGGTCACCGAGGACATCTGGACGTACGACCGGGTGCCGGGACACCGGCTTCTGCTCCCCTGGACGGCGCCCGGCACCGCCGGCGGCACCGTGCAGATCGACGTCGTGTACGACGAGCCGCTCGCCGAGCCCGCAATCCGCACGACCCTGAACCCGCTCGGCGACGGCCCGCCCAGCACCCTGCTGACCGTCACCCCCGGTCTCTCCCTCGCATGGAAGATCGTGTGGCTGATCAGCGACATGCATCCGCAGGGCAAGGACCTGTACGACGCCGTGCTCCTCTCCGAACTGGGCCCCGTCGACTTCGACGTGCTGCGGTCGGCGTTCGTCCTGTCCGGCGACGTGCTGCTGTGCCCCGGCGGACGCTGGTGGCTCAACGAGATCTATGACTTCGCGAACGTGGGCTGGGAGCACTTCCAGGTCGAGTACCCGCACGTCACCGGCACGGTCGACGCGTACTACGCCCGGCTCGCCGCGGCCCTCGAACCGGTGATCGCCCGCGCCGAACAGAACGCGGACCTGCCCCCGTACGAGCGCTGGGCGCGCTGGCTGACCCCGCTGGTGGACCGGGTCCGCGCCACGGACCCCACCGAACCCGCCCGCGCGCTGGGCCGGCTCGCCGGGGCCGGGACGGCCGGGGCGCGGGCGGCCGTCGTGGTGGTGCGCGAGATCCTCGGCCGCGACACGGTCACCCTCGACGAGGCCCTGGCCCTCGTCCTGTACGGCGACGAACGCTGGCAGGGATGGCGCAGCCGCGACCACCTCTGGCCGGACATCCTGGACCGGCTCGGCTGACACCCGGGGACGTGTGCCCGGAGGGAACGGACAACCTCCGGCACACCCCTGACGTACCGTCACCTCTTGCGGGTACCGTCGCCGCATGTATCCGGGAGCGTACGACCGAGCCAGGCCGGCCGTCGTCACGGCCGACGGCACCGTCACCCTCACCTACGGGCGCCTAGAGGAGAACTCGCTGCGCCTCGCGGACCACCTGCGCACCGCGGGCCTGCGCAGAGGCGACCACGTGGCCCTGCTGTCCGACAACGACCCGCGCGTCCTGGAGGTCTACTGGGCCGCGCTGCGGTCCGGCCTCTACCTGACCGCCGTCAACCACCACCTCACCGCCGAGGAAGCCGCGTACATCGTGCGCGACTGCGGGGCGAGCGCGCTCGTCGTCTCCGGGGCGCTCGACGCGATGGGCGACCGCGTCGAGGAGCTCGTGCCCGAGGTGCGGCACCGGCTCGGCTTCGACGACGGCAGCTACGACCGCGCGCTGGCCGCCGCGTCCCCCGAACCGCCCGCCGTGCAGCCGCGCGGTGCCGACATGCTCTACTCGTCCGGCACGACTGGCCGCCCCAAAGGCATCGAACCCGACCTGCCCGAAGGCGACATCCGCACCGACCCGTCCACGTACCAGCTGCTCTTCCAGCCCATGTACGGCTTCGACGAGGACACCGTCTACCTGTGCCCGGCGCCGCTCTACCACGCGGCCCCGCTGCGGTTCTGCTACACCGTCACCGCGACCGGCGGCACGGTCGTCCTGATGAAGACCTTCGACGCACGTGAGTCGCTGGCCGCGATCGAACGGCACCGGGTCACGCACAGCCAGTGGGTGCCGACCATGTTCGTCCGCATGCTCAAACTGCCCGACGCGGAGCGCGCCGCGTACGACGTGTCGTCGATGAAGGTCGCCATCCACGCGGCGGCGCCCTGCCCCGTCGAGGTCAAGCGGCGGATGATGGACTGGTGGGGGCCCGTCCTGCACGAGTACTACGCGTCGACCGAGGCCAACGGCATCACCTTCATCAGCCCCCGGGAGTGGCTCGCGCGGCCCGGCTCGGTGGGGCGGGGCGGGCTCCTGGGGGAGCTGCGGATCTGCGACGAGGCCGGGAAGGTGCTGCCGCCGGGGGAGACCGGCACGGTCTACTTCGAGCGCGAGGAACTCCCCTTCCGCTACCACCGCGACGACGGCCGCACCCGCGAGGCCCAGCACCCCGAGCACCCGAACTGGACCACGACCGGCGACATCGGCCACGTCGACGAGGACGGCTACCTCTACCTCACCGACCGCAGGGCCTTCACGATCATCTCGGGCGGCGTGAACATCTACCCGCAGGAGATCGAGGACTGCCTCGTGCTGCATCCGGCCGTCGCCGACGTCGCGGTCATCGGCGTGCCCGACGAGGAGATGGGGGAGGCGGTCCACGCCTTCGTCCAGGCCGCCGAAGGCACCGATGCCGGACCTGAGTTGGGGCGCGACCTCATCGCGTATGTGCGGGACCGCATCGCGCACTACAAGGTGCCGCGCCAGGTCGCGTTCGTGCCCGAACTGCCGCGCACCCCGACCGGCAAACTCGCCAAGGGCGTGCTGCGGCGCGCGGTCGCGGACGCGGCCGGTCAGCCGCCGCCCAGCGCCCGCGCCAGATAGGGCGCGGTGCGGCTGACCGGCGCCGCCGCCACCGTCGCGGGCGGGCCCGCCACGACGATCCGCCCGCCCGCGTCACCGCCGCCGGGCCCCAGGTCCACGACCCAGTCGGCGCCGGCGACCACGCTCATGTCGTGCTCGACGACCACCACCGAGTTCCCCGCGTCGACGAGCCCGTGCAGCTGGCGCAGCAGCACCTCGACGTCCGCCGGATGCAGACCCGTCGTCGGCTCGTCCAGCAGGTACAGGGTGTGCCCGCGCCGCACCCGCTGCAGCTCACCGGCCAGCTTGATCCGCTGGGCCTCGCCGCCGGACAGCTCGGTCGCGGGCTGGCCGAGCCGCAGATAGCCGAGGCCGACCTCCCGCAAGGTCCGCAGGCTGCGCAGGACGGCACTCGCCGCCGCGTCGTCCGCGAAGAACTCCGCCGCCGCGTCCACCGTCAGGTCGAGCACCTCCGCGATGTTCCGCCCCCGGTGGGTGACTTCGAGGGTCGGCGGGTTGTAGCGGGCCCCCGCGCAGTCCGGGCACGGCGCGTACGTGCTCGGCAGGAACAGCAGCTCGACACTGACGAAGCCCTCGCCCTGGCAGGTCTCGCAGCGCCCGCCCGCCACGTTGAAGGAGAACCGGCCGACACCGTACCGGCGGGCCTTCGCCTCGTCCGTGGCGGCGAACACCTTGCGCACGACGTCGAACAGTCCGGTGTACGTGGCCAGGTTGGAGCGCGGGGTGCGGCCGATCGGCTTCTGGTCGACGACCACGAGCCGCCCCACGCCCTCCAGTTCCTCGGTGATCTCGCCGATCAGCGTCGACTTGCCGGAGCCGGACACACCCGTGACCGCCGTGAACGCCCCGAGCGGCAGTTCGGCCGTGACGTCGCGGAGGTTGTGCCGCGTCACCGGGCCGATCTTCAACCAGCCGGTGGGTGTACGGGGCTGGCGTGGCGTCACCGGTGAGTCGTCGAAGAGGAAGCGGGCCGTCGCCGACCCCTCGACCTCCCGCAGCGCCTCCACCGGGCCGCTGTGCAGCACCTGCCCGCCGTGCTCGCCCGCCAGCGGGCCGACGTCGACCAGCCAGTCCGCGCGGCGCATCACGTCGAGGTGGTGCTCGACCACGAACACCGAGTTCCCCGCGTCCTTCAGCCGGTCGAGCACCGTCAGCAGGGACTCGGTGTCGGCGGGGTGCAGCCCGGCCGACGGCTCGTCGAGCACGTACACCACGCCAAAGAGCCCCGACCTCAACTGCGTTGCCAGCCGCAGGCGTTGGAGCTCGCCCGCCGACAGGGTGGGCGTCGGCCGGTCCAGGCCCAGATAGCCGAGCCCCAGCTCGGTCACCGTGGCGATCCGGGCCCGCAGGTCCTCGGTCAGCACCCGCGCCGTCTCCGACACGCCGTCCGGCAGGTCGAGCAGCGCGGACAGCTCCGACAGCGGCATCCGGGCCAGCTCCGCGATCGTGCGGCCCGCGAACGTGACCGCGAGCGCCTCCTTGCGCAGCCGGGCCCCGCCGCACACCGGGCACGGCTCGCTCTTCAGGAACTTCTCCGCCTTCGCCCGCAGCGTGGCGCTCTTGGAGTCCGCGAACGTCTTCATCACATACCGGTCGGCGCTCATGTACGTGCCCTGGTACGGGCGCTGGATCCGGTCCGCGTCCCGCACCGGATGCACCGTCACCACCGGCTGCTCGTCGGTGAACAGGATCCAGTCCCGGTCGGCCTGTGGCAGCTCCCGCCAGGGCCGGTCCACGTCGTGGCCGAGCGTGTCGAGGATGTCCCGCAGGTTCTTGCCCTGCCAGGCACCCGGCCAGGCCGCGACCGCGCCCTCGCGGACGGAGAGGGACGGATCGGGGACGAGCAGCTCCTCGGTCGTGCGGTGGATCAGACCCAGGCCGTGGCACTCCGGGCAGGCGCCCGCCGCCGTGTTCGACGAGAAGGCGTCGGAGTCCAGCCGCTCGGCGCCCTCCGGATAGTCGCCGGCCCGCGAGAACAGCATCCGCAGCGAGTTCGACAGCGTCGTGACCGTGCCGACCGAGGACCGGGAGGTCGGCGCGGAGCGGCTCTGCTGGAGCGACACCGCGGGCGGCAGCCCCGTGATCGAACCGACCCGAGGCGCCCCCACCTGGTGGATCAGACGCCGCGCGTACGGGGCGACGGACTCGAAGTAGCGGCGCTGCGCCTCCGCGTACACCGTGCCGAACGCCAGCGAGGACTTGCCCGAGCCGGACACCCCGGTGAACACGGCGAGGACGTCGCGCGGGATGTCCACGTCGACTCCCCGCAGATTGTGCTCGCGGGCGCCCCGCACCCGGACGAAGCCGTCGTGGCGGGGATCGGGCGGGGCGGCGTGCGGCATGGGCGGAGCTCCGGTCGTACGTGCTGGTGCGGGCGGGACGGGTGCGTCCCGAGGGGCTGGGACAAACCCCACGATCCTAGGCCGCGGCGAGGCGGGCGACCCGGGCGAGTCTGCGGTAGGACTCCAGCAGCCCCTCACGGTCGTACGTGCTCGTCGTGACCAGCACCTCCTGCGCGCCGCTCTCCTTGATCACGGCCGCCAGCTCGTCCGCGACCTGCTGCTCCGTGCCGACGATGTGGCCGTGCAGCCCGGACTCGTACAGCTCGCGCTCCTTGGGCGTCATGTCGAGCGCGGTGATCCGCTCCGCGGGCGGCAGCGGCGGGAACGTGCCGTGCGTGCGGGAGTGCGCCGCCGACCAGGCCTCGGGGATCAGCAGCCGCCGCGCCTCCGGCTCGCTGCCGGCGACGGCGACCGTCCCGGAGATCACGACGTACGGCTCGGCCGCCCAGGGGGAGGGGCGGAACTCCGCGCGGTAACGGTCGATGCCGCGCAGCATCTTCGACCGGTTGCGGAAGTCGCCGATGACCATCGGCAGGCCCGCGCGGGCGGCGATCGTCGCGCCCTCGCCCATCGCGAGCACGAACGGCGGCACGGTGAGCCCTTCCGAGGGCCGGGCGTGCACCCGGGTGGGGGAGGTGCCGGTGAAGAACGCGAGGAGCTCGTCGAGCTGCCCCGCGAAGTCGTCCGCGTAGTCCTTGTCCCGCCCGAGCGCGCGGCGCACCCCGTCGGTGAACCCGACGGACCGGCCGAGCCCCATGTCGATCCGCCCCGGAAACAGCGACTCGAGGACCCCGAACTGCTCGGCGACCACCAGCGGCTGATGGTTGGGCAGCATCACACCGCCCGTCCCGACCCGGATCGTGCGGGTGGCGGCGGCCACGGCGGCGGCCAGCACGGTCGGCGCGGAACCGGCGACGCCCGGCACCCCGTGATGCTCCGACACCCAGACACGGTGGTACCCGAGCCGCTCCAGGTCCTGAGCGAGCGCGACGGTGTCCCGCAGCGCCTGTGCGGCGGTCGAGCCCTCGCGGGTGCGGGAACGGTCGAGGACGGAGAAGCGAACGGTGTCGGGCACGGTGGTCACGTCCTGGTTCAACGCGCGGGCGCGGAGATGATTCCCGTGCGTCCCTCAGAGGCCGCCGCGCGAACTAAAGTGGCCCGGTGACCTCCGACGTACGCCGTGACCTGGCCGTGTTCGACCTCGACGGGACGCTCGCCGACACCGCGCACCGGCAGAAGTACCTGGAGCGCAAGCCGCGGGACTGGGCCGGGTTCTTCGCGGCCGCGCCGCTCGACCCGCCGCTCCCCGAGGGCGTGGCGCTGGCCCGCAAGAGCGCGCAGGAGTGCGAGGTCGTCTATCTCACCGGGCGCCCCGAGCGGTGCCGCGCGGACACGCTGGCCTGGCTCACCCGGCACGGGCTGCCCGAGGGCGCGCTGCACATGCGGCGCAACGCAGACCGCAGGCCGGCCCGCGTCACGAAGCTCGCGACGCTGCGCCGGCTGGCGCGCGGCCGGACCGTGCGCATGCTGGTGGACGACGACGAGCTGGTGTGCCTGGAGGCCGAGCGCGCCGGGTTCACCGTCGTACGGGCCCGCTGGGCGAGCCCGTCGGCGGCGCTGAAGGACGCGCAGGAGCGTGAGGGCCGCACCTGAGGCACGGCCCCGGGGTCACTCCTCCCCGTCGAGGCGGAACCCGACCTTGAGGCCGACCTGATAGTGCTCCGGCCGGCCGTCCACGATCTGGCCCCGCACCTGCGTGACCTCGAACCAGTCGAGGTTGCGCAGGGTCTGGGAGGCCCGTGCGATGCCGTTGCGGATCGCCTGGTCGACGCCTTCGTGCGAGGTGCCGACGATCTCGGTGACGCGGTACGTGTGGTTCGACATGCTTCCACCGTGCCCCAGGGCGGCCGGGTCCGCCACGGGGAGACGGTGCCGGTCACCGTGCGTGCGCGCGAACCGGTCCGGCTACTTCTCCGTACCCCTTGACCGGGCCATTGGTCCATACCAAAATCCCGGTCACACCCGTTCGAGCCGCGCGCTCGTCCCCCACGTCGGGCGAACCACCCCTGTCCTCAGGCAGAAAGCGACCCCGCGTGAGATCCCGTCGAGCCCTGTTGTCCCTGAGTTCCCTCGCCGTCGTGACCGGCACGCTCCTCACGGCGTGCGGGTCCCTCCCGGGCGGCACGGCCGAACCGCGCACGGTCACCGTCTGGCTGATGAAAGGCAGCGCGTCCGACGCCTTCGTCGACCGCTTCACCCGCCGGTTCGAGGCCGAGCACGACGACCTGCGCCTCGACATCCGCGTCCAGGAGTGGACGAACATCGGCCAGAAGGTCACCACCGCGCTCAAGGCCGGGGGCGCCGGCGGCCCCGACGTCATCGAGGTCGGCAACACCCAACTGCCCACGTACATCGACACCGACGGCCTCCTCGACCTGTCCCTGGAGGCGGCCCGCGACCTCGGCATGGACGACTGGCTCCCCGGCCTCGCCGAACCCGGCGTCGACCGCGCCCGCCAGTACGGCGTCCCCTGGTACGCCGCCAACCGCGTCGTGATCTACAACAAGGACCTCTTCGCCCGAGCCGGCATCAAGCGGCCGCCGAAGACCCGTGACGAATGGCTCACCCTGACCCGCCGCCTCGACACCCCGGGGCAGCAGGGCATCTACCTCGCCGGACAGGACTGGTACACGCTCTCCGGGTTCATCTGGGACGAGGGCGGCGAGCTCGCCCGCGAGTCCGCCGGCACCTGGACCGGCGCCCTCGACAGTCCCGCCGCCCTGCGCGGCATGGCCTTCTACCAGCAGCTGCAGGCCCTCGGCGACGGCCCGAAGGACGCCGACGAGGAACACCCGCCGCAGGCCGAGGAGTTCGCGGGCGGCGACATCGCGCAGATCATCTCCGTGCCCGGTGCCACCCAGGCGATCCTCGCCAAGAATCCGGAACTCAAGGGCAGACTGGGCTACTTCCCGATCCCCGGCAAGACCGCCGCCCGCGCGGGCGCCGTGTTCACCGGCGGCTCGGACCTCGTCGTCCCCGCGAACACCGACGACCGCTCGGGCGCCCTCGAAGTGATCAAGGCCCTCGCCGGGGAGAAGTGGAACACCGACCTGGCCAGGACCATGGACTACGTGCCGAACAAGACGACCCTCGCCCCGGCCGTGGCCGGAGAACCGGGCGTCGCCGCCATGGCCGTCGGCGCCGCCCACGGCCGGGCCACCCCGGCGTCCCCGCTCTGGGCGACCGTCGAGGCGGACAACCCCATCAAGACGTACATGTCCGACGTCCTGCGCGGCGCCGCCCCCGGCCCCGCCGCGCGGCAGGCGTCCCGCGAGATCACCCGCCGCCTCGACGAACGGGGCCCCTGAGCCGTCAGACGGCGGGCGTGCTCAGGGACAGGGCGAAGCGGCCCTCGGAGTCCGTCCACCAGCGCACCGTCTCCAGACCCGCGGCCCCGAGCTCCCGCTCGACCCCGGCGCGCCGGAACTTCGCCGACACCTCCGTGCGCATCTCCTCGCCGGCCGCGAAGTCCACCGCCAGATCGAGCGCGGGGATCTTCACGGACTGCGCGCTCTCGGCCCGCAGCCGCATCTCGATCCACTCGTGCTCCGCGTCCCACACCGCGACGTGCGCGAACGCGTCCAGATCGAAGTCGGCGCCGAGCTCCCGGTTCACGACCGACAGCACGTTCTTGTCGAACGCGGCCGTCACACCCGCCGCGTCGTCGTACGCCGCCACCAGCACCGACGGCTCCTTCACGAGGTCCGTGCCCAGCAGGAAGAAGTCACCGGGCGCCAGCATGTCCCGTACGGAGGCGAGGAACGCGGCGCGCTCGTCGGGCAGCAGGTTCCCGATCGTGCCGCCGAGGAACGCCACCAGGCGCGGCCCCGGCGTGTCCGGCAGCGTGAGGCCGGCCGTGAAGTCCGCGAGCAGCGCGTGGATGGTCAGCCCGGGATGCTCGGCGAGCAGCGTCCTCCCGGCGCCCCGGAGCGCGCTCTCGCTCACGTCCACCGGCACGTACGCCTCCAGGCCGCTGAACTCCTCCAGGAGGTGCCGCGTCTTGTCCGACGAGCCGGAACCCAGCTCGACCAGGGTGCGGGCGCCGGTCGCGGCGGCGATCTCACCGGCTCGCGCAAGCAGGATCTCCCGCTCGGCCCGGGTCGGGTAGTACTCGGGCAGCTCGGTGATCCGGTCGAACAGCTCGCTGCCGCGCGCGTCGTAGAACCACTTCGGCGGCAGCGTCTTGGGCGTGCGGGTCAGCCCGTGCAGCACGTCGGAGCGCAGCGCGGCCTCCGTGGCGTGCTCGGGCAGGGTGCGGGTCAGCTGGAACGGGCTCACGCGGATGGCTCCTTGAGCGGGGTCAGCAGGACGTCGGTGCGGTTCGCCGCGAGCAGCGTGCGGTCGGGCACCTCGGTCCAGTGCGGATCGTCGTCGTAGGGCTCGGAGGCGACGACGGTGCGGTTCCCGGGCTCGGCCAGGTACCAGAGGGTGTCGCCCCAGGCGGTCGCGGCGATCGTCTCGCCGTCGGTCAGCAGGAAGTTGAGCCGGGCACCCGGCGCCGCCTCGGCGACCTCGACGACGGTGTCGGCGAGCGCCTGCGGCCCCGGATCACCGGCGCGCAGCCGCTGCAGCACCAGCGCCCACAGGAACGCGGCGTCGCAGCGGGCCTCCAGCGACAGCAGGTCGGCCGCCGGCAGGGTGTGCACGAGCGGGGTCAGCGAACGCGGCCAGCCGGGCACCGCGCCGTTGTGACTGAACAGCCAGGGACCGGCCGCGTACGGGGCGGCGGCCGCCTCGCCGTCGGCGCCGCCCACCGTCGCGTCCCGGACGGCGGCGAGCAGCGCGCCCGAGCGGACCACCCGGGCCAGATCGGCGTACGACTGGTCGCCCCAGATCGGCGCGGCCCGCCGGTAGCGGCCCGGCACCGGGTCGCCCTCCGCGTACCAGCCGACCCCGAACCCGTCCGCGTTGACGGTGCCGTGCCGCTGCCGGCGCGGTTCCCACGACTGCCGGAACAGACTGTGCGGTGGAGCGTCGAGCACCTCACCCAGCGCCACCGGCGGCCCCACATAGGCCAGATGACGGCACATCAGCGGGCCTCCCGGGCGACCGGTCCGGCGTCGCGGGCGGTGCGGAACCCGGAGAAGATCTGCCGCCGCACCGGATAGTCCCAGTTGCGGAACGTGCCCCGGCAGGCCACATCGGCCACCGCGAACGAACCGCCCCGCAGCACCTTGTACTCCGGCCCGAAGAACACCTCCGAGTACTCCCGGTACGGATACGCCACGAACCCGGGATACGGGGCGAAGTCGCTGGACGTCCACTCCCACACGTCCCCGATCAACTGCCGCACTCCGAGCGGCGATTCACCCTCCGGACAGCTGCCGACCGGAGCCGGACGCAGATGCCGCTGGCCGAGATTGGCGCGCTCCGGCGTCGGATCGGCGTCGCCCCACGGATAGCGCCGCGAGCGGCCCGTCACCGGATCGTGCCGGGCCGCCTTCTCCCACTCCTCCTCGGTCGGCAGCCGCCGCCCCGCCCAGCGGGCGTAGGCGTCCGCCTCGTACCAGCTCACATGCAGCACCGGCTCGTCCGGCGGCACCAACTCCGTCACGCCGAACCGGCGGCGCACCCAGTCGCCCGCCTCGCGCCGCCAGAACAGCGGCGCGTGCAGGCCGTGTTCACGGACCGCCGCCCAGCCGGCCGGGTCCCACCAGCGCGGATCCTCGTAGCCGCCGTCGGCCAGGAACTCCATGTACGCGGCGTTCGAGACCGGTGTCGTGTCGATGTGGAACGCGGCCACCTCACGCGTGTGCGCGGGCCGCTCGTTGTCCAGCGCCCACGGCTCCGCCGACGTGCCCATCGTGAACGGGCCCCCGGGCACCAGCACTTCGGCAGGGCCCGCGAACGGCGCGGCGGCCGGCTCCGGATCCGGAGCCGTCAGGGCCGCCGCGCCCGTCCTCAGCTGGTGCGTGATCAGCATCGTCTCGTCGTGCTGCTGCTCGTGCTGGGCGATCATGCCGAACGCGAACCCCGCCCGGGTGAGCCGGGCCGGGCCGTCCACGTCGAACGCCGCCTTCTCCAGCACGTCCAGCGCCCGCCCGCGCACGTCCGCCGCATAGCCGCGCGCCTCCTCCGGCGCCAGCAGCGGCAGCTTCGGCCGCTCGGAACGCGGGTGCTCGAAGGCGTCGTACAGCGGATCGATCTCGGGCCGCATCGCCTCCTGGCCCGCGACCGCCCGCAGGAGCCACTGCTCCTCCTGGTTGCCGATGTGAGCCAGGTCCCAGACCAGCGGCGACATCAACGGGGAGTGCTGCGCGGTCAGTTCGGGATCCTCCACACAGCTCGTCAGGAGGGTGGTGCGACGGCGCGCCGCCTCCAGGGCCTCCACCGCGCGGACGCGCAGCGCCTCAGGATCGGTGAGGAAGTCGGTGCGGTTCTCCTCGGTGGTCATGAGCGGACGGTCCTCCCCTGGACAGGCGGTTGCGTGAGCGGATCGAGCACGTCGTCGGCCGGGCAGCGGCCGCGCAGCACGTAGCGGCGGTGGAAGTCCTCGACCGCCCGCCGCACCTCCGCGCCCGCGCCGAGCCGGGGCAGCGCCTCGAGCGCCGCCGCGAAACAGGCCGTCGCCGCCTCCCGCAGCTCGGGATCGGTCAGCGCCAGACGGGCCGCGTCGCGCCACAGCGGATTGTGCGGAGCGGGACGCTCCCCGGCCCGCTCGGCCAGCGGCTTCACCGCCCGGTACGCGGTCTCCGCGGCCTGCGGATCGTCGAACAGCGCCGTCGTCACCGCGAGCGGCACCAGCCAGCCGTCCTCGCCCGGCTGCGCGTCGATCATGCGCAGTTCCAGATGGCCGCGCGGGCGCACCGGAGGGAACAGCGTCGTCAGGTGGTAGTCGAGATCGTCGCGGGTCGGCCGGCGCGGTTCCCCCGTGCGCGCCCAGTCCCGGAACGTCAGCCCCTCCGGCACCTCCCACGGCCCGTCGGCGCTGCGCACGCACATCACGGGCGCGTCGAGCACCCGCCGCGCCCATGCCTCCCGCGGCTCCCCGTCCGGGGACGGCGCCGCGGAACGGCCCGCGTCGATCCGCGCCCACAGGAGCTGCCGCGTCGACCGCCAGCCCGTCGGACGGCCCGACAGCATCGGTGAGTTGGCGAAGGCCGCGACGAGCACGGCGCCCAGCAGATGGCCGAGCACCCAGCGCCGCGCGTACCCCAGCGGACCCGGCTCCTCGTACCCGGCGTCCAGGCACACCTGCACCGACGCGGAGGAACACATCATGGAGCGGCCGGCCGGTCCCGCCCGGTCGAGGGAGGCCTCCAGGGCGTCGTAGCGGGGGCGCCGCAGCAGCCGCCGGGGCGGGCGCCACGGATCCGTGCCGTGGCCGGCCAGGACGAGGCCGTGGGCGCGGAGTGCGGTGCGGACGGCGGTCAGATCGGCCTGTACGGCCGAGACGCATTCCGTCAGGGTGGCGGCGGGGAGCGAACTGAGCTCCAGCTGGCCGCCGGGCTCCACCGTGAGCGCCGAGCTCAGCGGCAGGGCGCGCAGCGCGGCATAGGCCGCGTCGAGCCGTTCGGGCGGTAACGGGAGGCGGGGGCGGTGCGTCTCGTGGACGATCCACTCCAGCTCCACACCCACCGCGCGCGGTGGGCCGGTCTTGAAGCAGATGCCCTGTACCAGGGCCTCCGCCTCGGTCTCGGTGACCAGGTCACCGAGCGTCGTACAGTCTCCCTCGGTCATGCGGGGATCCTCCTGGTCGGTTCGCTTCCATGGTCCCCGGTGGGGACCGCGCCGTCGATTCGGGCCCGTGCCGGCGCCGCCGGTGCGGCGGCGCCCGTCCCACCCAAGACGGTCGCGGCGGATCGCACAAGAGTGCGCCTCGCGCGTCCGCCAGGACGGGAAAACCTGTTGCACCGGCGGCCACCGGAAGCTCACGATCGGTTCATGAGCACGACGGGGGAGCGGGCATGAGCGCCCGGCTGCGCGGGATCGCGCAGGACACGGAGAAGATCATCGGCGCGGGGGAGTACACGACGGGGACCGGACGCGTCGTCCGCATCGCGGACGTGGTGGCCCGCGCCAGAGCGGGCACCCGCCTGTACGGTCCCGAGCCCGTGCCCGCCGCGCTGCCCCGGGACGGCCGGGCCGAGATCACGGTCACCGGCGAGAGCAGCCTGGACGCGGCCCGCCGCATGACGGCCGCCCGCCCCGAGCCGGTCGCGGTCCTGAACTTCGCCTCGGCCCGCAATCCGGGCGGCGGATACCTGAACGGCGCGCAGGCCCAGGAAGAGGCCGTCTGCCGCGCCTCCGCGCTCTACGCCTGCCTCGTCGAGGTCCCCGAGTTCTACGCCCACCACCGCGCCGACCGGGACGTCTTCTACACGGACCGGGTGATCCACGCCCCGGCGGTGCCCGTCTTCCGCGACGACACCGGACGCCTCCTGGAGACGCCGTACGAGGTCGGCTTCCTCACCTCACCCGCGCCGAACGCGGGCGTGATCGCGGCCCGCACACCCGATCGGGTGGCACAGATCCCCGCCGCGCTCGCCTCCCGTGCCGAGCGGGTCCTCGAGGTCGCCGCCGCGCACGGCTACCGCAGACTCGTCCTCGGCGCCTGGGGCTGCGGCGTGTTCCAGAACGATCCGGCGCAGGTGGCCGAGGCGTTCCGCGCCCTGCTCACCGGACGCTTCGCCGGCGCCTTCGACGAGATCGTGTTCGGTGTCCTCGACCGGACCCGGGGCGCCACGACCCGTTCGGCGTTCGAGCGGGTCCTGACGCCCGTACGGGACGCCGGTCAGCGCCAGCCGTAGCGCTCCCGCAGCCGCAGCACCACCAGGTTGAAGCGGCCGCGGTCCAGCGCGCACGCCTCGCGCCGCATCCCGCGCTCGTGCACCCGCAGCACCCGGTCCAGGTCCACCCACGAGGGCCGCCCCTCGCGGTCCCAGGGCCCCGAGCCGATCGCCACCCACTCGCGGTCGTCGTCGTGCCGCTTGCTCGACAACTGCACCGCGAGCAGCGTGCCGGCCGCCTCACGGGCCACGACGAGCACGGGCCGGTCCTTGCCCCGCCCGTCGTTCTCCTCGTAGGGCACCCAGGTCCACACGATCTCCCCGGGGTCCGGATCGCCGTCGTGCGCGGGCGCGTACTCGGTGCGCACCCGCCCGATCCCGCGCGGCTCGGCCTCGACGGTGGCGGTCGCACCGCCCCGTCCCGGGTGCTGTGCGAAGGTGTCGGCGTCGGTCGCGGGGTCATCCCTGAAGGCAGTCACGCGGGTCACGTTAGAGCCTGGACGGCGCAATCCGCGCGGCGGGTCCACCCCCGGGCCGACACGCTCGGACCATGGCACGACGACACACCCCCGCTCCGCGCCCGCGACGCACCGTCAGGGCGGGCCGGACATCCCGCTGGGTCCCAAAGGCCCTTGCCGTCCTGGCCGTTCTGGCGCTTCTGCCCGCGCCGGCGGCCGCCCGTACGGCTTCGTCGGACCCGGCGCCGCCCTCGGTTCCGGCTCCCCGGCCTTCGGGGTCCTCGCAACCGGCACCCTCGCCTTCGGTCCCCGAGAAGACCCGCACCGTCTCCGCCTGGCTCCCGTACTGGGACCAGGAGAACGCCTACCGGTCGGCCCTCGCGCACGCCGCGCAACTGCGGACCGTCAGCCCCTTCTGGTACGAGACCCGCTCCGCCGGCGAGGTCGCCGGGTTCCCGGGCGCCGGTGACCGGACGATCATCGACGGACTGCGGGCCCGGGGGGTCCAGGTCGTCCCGACCGTCATGGAACAACTGCCGCCCGGCGCCCTCGCCGCCGTCATGACCAGCCCGGAGCAGCGCGCCGCGCACATCGACACCCTGCTCACCGTCGTCCGCAGCCGCGCCTACGACGGGCTCGACATCGACTACGAGTCCATCGCGCCGACCCCTGAGGCCACGTACCCGGCCGTACGTGACGGCTTCGCCGACTTCGTCACCGGTCTCTGCGCCCGCCTGCACGCCGTGGACAAACAGTGCGTCGTCACCGTCAGCCCCAAGACCCGCTCCACCGGCCGCATCTGGGACTACAAGCGCCTCGGGGCGGCCGCCGACCGGCTGCGCGTCATGGCGTACAACCTGCACGACGCCGGCGGCACGCCAGGCCCCCTCTCCACCCCGCAGTGGTACGACGAGATCCTGACCCGCGCCACCGCCGAAGTCCCCCTGGAAAAGCTGGAGATGGGGCTGCCCGCCTACGGCTGGGACTGGACGCGCGGCAGGGCCGGCCGCGCCGGGCACGTCACCTCGCGGCAGGCCGAGGCGCTGCGCCGCGAGGTCGGTGCCGCGTACACCCTGGACCCCGAGTCCCGCACCCCGCACTTCACCTACACCAAGGACGGCGAGCAGCACGACGTCTGGTACCAGGACGCGCGCGGTGTCGCGGAGCATCTGCCGGTGCTGCACAGGTACGGGGTGCGCGACACGGTCCTGTGGGCCCTCGGCTTCGAGGAACCCGCACTGTGGCGCACCCTGGAGGAGTCCTAGCGGCAGTCGGGCGGCCGGTGCTCGAACCAGCGCCGGTCCGCCTCCAGTTGAGCCGCCAGCGAGATCAGCAGCGGCTCGCTGTGGGCGGGCCCGAGCAGCTGCGCGCCCACCGGGAGGCCGCCGCCGGCCAGACCCGCGGGCACGTTCACCCCGGGCCAGCCCAGCACGTTCCACGGCCACGCGTACGGACACGCGGCGATCATCGCCCGGTCCGTGCGCCAGCCGCTGAGCCCCGCCATCGCGCCGATCCGGGGCGCGGGCGTCGCCGTCGTCGGCGCGAGCACCACGTCGTACGTGTCGAACACCGCGCCCACCCGCCGGTGCAGGGCCGCCTCGGCGCGCCGGGCGAGCCGCAGCGGCCCCCCGCCGAGCGCCCGGCCCATCCGGGCCGCCTCCCGGGTCCGCGGGTCCAGGAGCGAGGGATCGGGCACCCGCTCCGCCCACTCGGCGATCCCGGCCGTCGCCCGCGGCACGAACGCCAGACCGATCTGCCCGTAGCGCGGATCCGCCTCCTCCACGTCGTGCCCGAGCGCCGCGAGCCGCTCCGCGAGCGCCACGACCCGCGACCTGACCTGCGGGTCCAGCCGCTTCGGCGTCGCCGTGAACGGCATCCGCAGCGACAGCGCGATCCGCAGCCGTCCCGGATCGCGGCGCGCCGCCTCGGCCGCCTCCACGGCGGGCGGGCGGTGCAGATCGCCGTCGTGCGCGCCGCTCGCCGCGTCGAGCAGCAGCGCGGCGTCACCGACCGTGCGCGCCAGCGTCCCGTTCACCGTGATGCCCTGGAACGCCTCCGCCCACGGCCACGTCGATATGCGCCCGCGCTGCGGCTTGATGCCCACCAGATGCGTCCACGCCGCCGGGATCCGCACACTGCCCGCGCCGTCCGAGCCCAGCGCCGCCGGCACCAGGCCCGCGGCGACGGCGGCGGCCGAACCACCGGACGAGCCGCCCGGCGTGTGCCCCGGCGCCCACGGGTTGCGGGTCTCGCCGAACGCGGAACCCTCCGTGAACGGCCACTGGCCCAGCTCGCACGTGTTGGTCTTGCCGACGATCACCGCGCCCGCCGCGCGCAGCCGCCGCACCGCCTCCGCGTCCCGCACCTGCGGCGGGAAGTCGCCGGCGCAGCCGAACGCGGTCGGCTCCCCGGCCACGTCCATGTCGTCCTTGACGGCCACCGGCACCCCGAGCAGCGGCAGCCGCTCCCCGGCGGCGAGCCGCTTGTCCGCCGTGTCCGCCTCGGCGAGCGCGGCCTCGGCCCGCACCAGCCGGAACGCGTTGAGCACCGGCTGCGCGGCCTCGATCCGCTCCAGCGACCGTTCCACCAGCGCGCGCGAGGACGTCGTCCCCTCGGCGAGGGCCCGTGCGGCGTCCCGCAGACCCGGCAGCGTGTCCGTGGCCATCGACGGCACCTCCAATTCCCCTGTGGTGAACGCACGTTAGCGGTCCGGGCGCGCAACGGCACGCCCGGGGGCCGTCGCCGCGGGGCGGTCTGGAAGGATGCCGGGGGTCATGGTGCAGATACCGAACCAGCAGCCCGACCCACGCCCGCCCTCGTCCGACGCCTCCTCCAGGTCCGGAGAGTCCTTCACGTCCGGCGACTCCGCCGAGCCCGCCGAGCCGGTGGCGCCCTCCGTGCCGACGAGCGCCGACGTGGCGCGCCTGGCCGGGGTCTCGCGCGCCACCGTCAGCTACGTCCTCAACAACACCGGCGCCGTCCGCATCAGCGAACCCACCCGGCACCGCGTCCGCGAGGCCGCCAGAGAACTCGGCTACGTCCCGCACGCCGCCGCCCGCAGCCTGCGCGCGGGCCACACCCGCATCGTTCTGCTGCCCACGCCGGAGATGCCCGCGGGCCCGCTCCACAGCGCGTTCCTCAACGAACTCCAGTGGGCGCTCAGCCGCCTCGACCACACCGTCGTCCAGTACGGCAGCGTCGGCCTGACCGGCGAGGACGCCGCCCGCGCCTGGGCCGAACTGCGCCCCGTCGCCGTCCTCGCCCCGACCGGCATCGGACCCGACGGCACCGCCGTCCTCCGGCGCTCCGGCACCAAGGCCGTCCTCACCCTCGGCCCCGAACCTGTCGAGGGCGCCCACGCCCTGCTCATGGACCAGCGCACGGTCGGCCGCGCCGCCGCCGAGCACCTGCGCTCGCGCGGCCACGACCGGATCGGCGTCGTCATGCCGCGCGAGCACGGCCTGGACGCCTACGCCGAGCCCCGCCTCGAAGGTGTCCGCGCCACCGGCGCCGAAGCCGTCCCGCTCCCGCTCTCGTACGAGGAGGAGGACGCGGCCCGGCTCGCCCGCGAGCTGCGCGACGGCGGGCCCGGCGCCGTGTTCGCGTACAACGACGAGTACGCGATGCTGCTGATGCGCGCCCTCCAGGACGCGGGCGCCGACGTGCCCGGGGACGTAGCCGTCATGGGGGCGGACGACCTGATGCTGGGGCGGCTGCTGCGGCCGCGTCTGAGCACCGTCCGCGTCGACCTGCCCTCGGGCCGGGAGATCGCCGAGCTCGTCGACCGGCTGGTCCGCGACCCGGCCGCCGAACCCCTCGTACGGGACGTCCTTGGCGCCACGGCGATCGCCCGCGAGTCCACCTGAGACAGCGCGAAGGGCCGGACCCCGGGTGGTGGGGTCCGGCCCTTCGCGCTGTGCGCCGGCTCAGCCCTGGTCGGAGGGGGACTGCCCCTGCTGCTCCTGCTCCTGCTGCGCGGCGATGGACTTGCGGACCTCGTCCATGTCCAGGTTGCGCGCCTGGCCGATCACGTCGTCCAGGGCCTCCTGCGGCAGCGCGCCCGGCTGGGCGAACACCGCGACCTGGTCACGGACGATCATCAGGGTCGGGATCGACTGGATGCCGAACGCGGCGGCCAGCTCGGGCTGCGCCTCCGTGTCGACCTTGCCGAAGACCAGGTCGGGGTTGGCCTCGGCGGCCTTCTCGTAGACGGGGGCGAACTGCTTGCAGGGCCCGCACCAGGACGCCCAGAAGTCGATCAGCACGAATCCGTTCTCCGTGACCGTCTGATCGAAGTTCTCCTTGGTCAGCTCCACGGTGGTGCTGCTCATGGTGTTTCCCTCTTCCTGCTTCCTGGTTCGGGGGGGCGAAGCCGTGGGGGCAATGCCGCTGTGCACAACGGTCCGCGTCGCGGACGTATTCCGCGCTCGTACCCATGTGGCCCGCGTGCACACCTGCCACCAGACTGGGCACCATGACGGAAGCCATCGCGTACGACGTTGTAGTACTGGGAGCCGGACCGGTCGGGGAGAACGTCGCCGACCGGGCGCGGGCCGGGGGCCTGAGCGTGGCGGTCGTGGAGAGCGAACTGGTCGGCGGCGAGTGCTCGTACTGGGCGTGCATGCCCAGCAAGGCGCTGCTGCGCCCGGTCATCGCCCGCGCCGACGCCCGCCGCGTGCCCGGCCTGCGCCAGGCCGTGCAGGGCCCCCTCGACGCCCAGGCCGTCCTGGACCACCGGGACTCCTACACCTCCCACTGGAAGGACGACGGCCAGGTCCGCTGGGTGGAGTCCATCGGCGCCGACCTGTACCGAGGCCACGGCCGCCTCGCCGGACCCCGCACGGTCACCGTCACCGCCGACGACGGCACGGTCACCACGCTCACCGCACGGCACGCCGTGACGGTCTGCACCGGCACGCGCGCCGCCCTCCCCGACGTGCCGGGCCTCGCCGAGGTCAAGCCGTGGACCAGCCGCGACGCGACCAGCTCCGGCACGGTCCCGGACCGGCTGATCGTGGTCGGCGGCGGCGTCGTGGCCACCGAGATGGCCACGGCCTGGCAGGCGCTAGGCTCGCGGGTCACGGTGCTGGTGCGCGGCGACGGACTGCTGGGCCGCATGGAGCCGTTCGCGGGCGAACTGGTCGCGGACGCGCTGCGCGAGGCGGGCGCTGACATCCGTACGGGCGTCTCCGTGAAGGCCGTCGAACGCTCGGGCGGCATCGTCACGGCCACGCTCGACGACGGCTCGGCCGTCGAGGCCGAGGAGATCCTCTTCGCGACCGGCCGCGCACCGCGCACGGACGACATCGGCCTGGAGACCGTCGGACTCGAACCGGGTTCCTGGCTGCCCGTCGACGACTCGCTCCGTGTCGAGGGCCACGACTGGCTGTACGCGGTCGGCGACTCCAACCACCGCGCGCTCCTCACCCACCAGGGCAAGTACCAGGCCCGCATCGCCGGCGCCGCGATCACCGCCCGCGCCCAGGGCGTCCCGCTCCTGGAGACCGACCGCTGGGGCGCGCACAGCGCCACCGCCGACCATGCCGCCGTCCCGCAGGTCGTCTTCACCGACCCCGAGGCGGCGAGCGCGGGCCTCACCCTCGCCGAGGCGGAGGCGGCGGGCCACCGCGTCCGCGCCGTCGACCAGGACATCGCGAACGTCGCCGGCGCGGGCCTCTACGCCGACGGCTACACGGGCAAGGCCCGCATGATCGTCGACCTCGACCGCGAGATCCTCCTCGGCGTCACCTTCGTCGGCCCCGGCGTGGGCGAACTGATCCACTCCGCGACGATCGCGATCGCGGGAGAGGTCCCCATCGACCGCCTGTGGCACGCGGTCCCGGCCTACCCGACGGTCAGCGAGGTCTGGCTGCGACTGCTGGAGGCGTATCGGGGCTGAGCGCATGGCTCGGGAAGGGGCACGAGAAAAGCTCTCGGTGAAGGCGTCACCCCTTTTTCTTCATATTCTCCGCACGGTTCATACGAATTCCGTCGACCGGGCGGCGCGATGCACCGGGAATCAGTTCTCGGTGTAACGCTCACGCGCCCGCAGAACGCAGAAGGAGAGAGAAACGGGGATGTGAATTCGACTGGTGTGTGGCGTGCAGACCGGCGGCCCCGCGAACCAGGAAGGCCGGAAAGCGGAGATGGACTACTGCTCCTCATGCCGTCGGTACCTCAACGGTGCGCTGGTGTGCCCCGGGTGCGGCGCCTACGCCCCTGACATCGCGCCGCCCGCCGTCGCCAGCCGTATCGGCTCGGAGCCGGCGGCCGTGGACGCCGTCACGCATGCCGCGCCCGCGCCCGCCTCTGAGCCCGAGCACGTGCCGGTCGCTCGGCCCGGGCGTGCGGCGCGGCGTCGCCGGCTGGTCCAGTGGCGGAGGAACAAGCGGCGAGCCGCGGTCGCGAGCGCTGTCGCGCTTGTCGGGGGCGGGCTGACCATTGCCGCGATGGACGGGCACTCCGGCGGCCGGGTCCAGGCGGCCATCGCTCCGGAGAGGCCGGAGACAGGTGCCGAGCAGAAGCAGGAGCACGAGAAGAGCCCCGTCGCGTCGGCGTCGGAGTCCGCCCGGCGGCCCCGGCAGCCGGCGCCCGCCGTTTCCGCTTCTCGCCCGCCGATGTCCGGTCAGCCTCGGGAGCAGCCCGTATCGGCGGCGCCGCGCGCGGCGTCGACGGTCGCGCCGTCCGAGGTCACCGATCCGGTCCGCCGTCGTCCGGCGGCGACGGAGACTCCTGAGGCGGGGAGCGCCGGGCCGGCCGCCGGTGGCGCGGCTCCCGAGCCGTCCGGCCCGGTGGAGGGGCGGCAGCCGGCGCCCACGACGGACGACGCGTCTCAGCCCGCGAACTCGCCCGTGGAGATCTGCCTTCTCGGGCTGTGCGTCGGCTGACCTCAGTCGCGGTCAGTCGCTCCTGCGTGGGCCGGTTCTAGGCGGTGCTCTTCATCCACGCCTTGAGCCGGGCCCACCGGCTCGACTGCGGCACACCCGGACGCGGGGCCTGCGCGGCCCCCGGCCTCGTCCGCTCGCACGCGCACCGCTGCGCGCTCGGCACACCGGCGAGCACCTGCTCCACGTGGCCTCCGCAACCCTCGTAGGTCGCCTTCCGGCAGGACGGGCAGACCACTCGTCGGCACACGGTTTCTCTCTCCTCGCTTCGCGCTCTCGTTAACGACCAGTAATATCAACAGTTTGGTCACAGACCAATTCACTGTTTCAGCGCAATGGGCGCCCATGTGTGCACGACCTTCACATCAGGGCTACTTCTGCGTGCGGAAAGGGCCACGACATGGGGGCGGCAGGCCCGATATTGCGTGACATCGCGCACCCGGTGAAGTCAAGGAGACAAGGGCGTGTCCCGCATTTGCTCGCGATACCGAAACAGTGGTTCCATCACGCCCGGTCGAGGCAGGAACGCACTGCTCCGCACCGTGACAGGCCATCAACGCCCGTTCGACGCCGTCGACTTGGGCGTGGCAGGGCAAGAGACCGAGAACGGCAGCCGTCCCCATGGAGCGGGGATGGTGGGCGCCGGTCAGAAGGGAGCAACGTGAGTTGCTCGCACGCCGCGGGATGCCCGCTTTTCCCCTTACTCCGGGCGAGTCTGCAGGGATGGCGCGACTACTACTGCGACAGCGAGGACCAATGGCTGGGCTGCGCCCGCTACCAGGTGTCCCTCACCGGTGAGCGCGTACCGATCAGCCTGCTGCCCAACGGGGCCCGCGCGCGGCACCTGGAGGAGATGGACGAGAGCGCGGACGGGGGCGGCGCCGCCGGGCCCGCACGGGTACCCCGCCAGGGCGGTCCGCCGCGGCACGGTCCCCGGCCGCAGGTGAGCGCATACGGGTCCCCGCCGGCGCCCGCGTGGCCGGTGGAACCCGTGACCGCGGAACCGGAGGCGCCGGCCCGCTTCGGCCCCGCGTCCCCGACGATCTCGGCGTCGGCCCACCGGCCGTCGACCTCGGAACGCGACCGTCCGCCCCGTCGGGACGGTCAGGGCTCCCGGGCCAAGCGCGGCGTGTGGGCCCGACTCGCCGAATGGATGGGAGGCCCCGCATGAGCGGCTACTGGCCCTGGTGGGCCGGCGCTGCCGGGCTCGCTCTGATCACCGTCAACTACGCCCTGACCACGGACCGTTCGTTCGGGGTCTCCTCGGCGTGGGATCGCGTCCTGCACTGGCGCCGGGAGCGCCGACTCGAGCGCATGGACGAGGAGTTCACCGACCGGCGGGAGCTCGCCGAGGCACTCGCCGCGGCGACGGCCGAGCACTTCGGGACCAACCCGGCCGCGCCGCCCACCCCGTACGGGACCTCGCAGCCGGCCCGACCGGACGCCGAGCCGACCGAGAGCGACGACACCGCGGCCCCCACCCCGGCCCCGCTCGTCACCCAGGCCGCCCTGCTGGTGTCGATCTTCATCGGCGGGCTGATCGCCGCGGTCACCTCCGGGCAGTTCCGTCTGCGCCTCGACATGGGCCCCGGATTCCGCGACGTCGTCACCGCGAACCCGGTCACCATGACCGTCCTGCTGTTCGTGGGAGGCGTGCTCGTCGGATTCGGAACGCGCCTTGCGGGTGGCTGCAGTTCGGGCCACGGGCTCAACGGCTGCGGGCGGTTGCGCCCGGTCAGCCTGGTCGCGACCGCCGTGTTCTTCGGCACCGCCGTCGCGGTCTCGTTCCTCCTGTGGAAGGTGGTCTGATGCGTACCCGCGGCGCGATTCTGCTCGCGAACATCATCACGGGGCTGGCGCTCGGCTACACCGTCTCCCACATCGGCTTCGGCGACTACGCCGAGCTGAACCGCATGTTCACCTTCCAGGACCTGCGGATGTTCCTCACCTTCGCGGGGGCCGTCGGCATCATCGTGTGCGCGTTCGCGCTGCTCCGGATCCGGCGCACTCCTGGGCGCATCCACGCGGGTGTCGTCCCCGGAGCCGTGCTGTTCGGCACCGGCTGGGCGATCTCCGGCGGCTGCCCGGCCATCCCGATCATCCAGGTCGCCGGGGGCTACCTGCCCGCGCTGGTCACCGTCGTCGGCGTCGTCGTCGGCATCCGGCTGTGCCGCTGGGCCAACGCCCGCTACTTCCACCTGGACCGCGGATCCTGCGGCCTGTGAGCGGACCGGGCCGGTCCCGCACACCGTGAGGCCGGCCGAAGGGCCCGGTCCCCGCCGGGGCCGGGCCCTTCCCGCTACGCCGCCCCGGAGCGGGAGCGTCCTCCGCCGATGCGCTGACTGAACATGATCATGAACAGGCCGATCAGCAGCAGCGCGCTCCCCGCCAGCGTCGGCGCGCTGTCGGGCCGGGGAACGAGGCGCGTCAGGACGGCCATCTGCCAGCACAGAGCGACGGCGACGACCAGCTGACCCGCGCCGTAGAGGCGAGTTCGCAGCACCCGTCCCCGGTTCAGGGGCAGGACCCAGCCGCGTGCGAGGGCGGCCACGCCGGATGCGGCCATGAGCGCGGCGACCAGCATGCCGAAGACGGCGATGAACAGATGCACGGAACCCCTCCCAGTGCGCCCGGACCGGCTCGGTCCGGACCAGATCAGGGCGCGATCATGTCACGCCGTCGGGCACGGCGGGAGCGTTCGTGGAGCGGCGGACACCGGCGGCGCCCGGGCCCGTCACCCGGACCCGGCGTCCGCCGGACTCGGCTCTGACCTGGACCGCTGCCAACTCCCGTGCCGCCCGGCTGAGTACGCGTACTCAGGTGCCGCCCGCCGGACTCCTCCATGCTGAGGCCGAAAGCAAGACCGTCTCAGGGGGGACACACATGGAACACGCCCTGCAGGTGCGCACGGCCACGCCTGGCGACCTCGACTGGATCCACGAGCTGCGCCACCGCGTGTACGCGGAGGAACTCGGTCAGCATCCGGTGGACCCGTCGGGAAGACTGAGCGACGGGCTCGACGGTGACAACGTCTATCTCGTGGCCGCGCGCGGCGAGAGACGGATCGGCTTCGTCAGCCTCACCCCGCCGTGGGTCGGCCGCTACTCCCTCGACAAGTACCTGACGCGCGAGGAGCTGCCGGTCCTGACCGATGAGGCACCGTTCGAGATCCGGGTGCTGACCGTCGAGCAGAGGTGGCGGTCGACCGCGGCGGCCCCGCTGCTCATGTACGCGGCGCTGCGCTGGGCCGCCGCACGGGGCGGCCGCCGGGTGGTGGCGATGGGACGCACGGAGCTGCTCGACATGTATCTCGCCGCCGGGCTGCGCCCGATGGGACGCACCATCCGCTCGGGAGCCGTCTCGTTCGAGGTCCTCAGCGGGTCCGTGGCCGAGCTGACGAGGACGGTCGCGCAGCGCCACGGCCGGATCCTGGAGCGGCTGCGGACGGACCTCGACTGGCGGCTCGACATGCCCTTCGCACCGCGTGCGGACGGCTGCGAGCACGGCGGGGCGTTCTTCTCGGCGATCGGCACCGACTTCCGGACCCTGAACCGCCGTCACGAGGTGGTCGCCGCGGACGTGCTGGACGCCTGGTTCCCGCCCTCTCCGGCGGTCCGCGCCGTCCTGTCGGAGGACCCGGGGTGGTCGGCCCGGACCTCGCCGCCCACCGGCGCGGAAGGACTGCTCGCGGAGCTCGCCCGGGTCCGCGGGCTGCCGGTGGAGTCACTGGTCGTCGGGGCGGGCTCGTCCGATCTGATCTTCCGCGCGTTCGGCCGCTGGCTGACCCCGGCGAGCCGGGTGCTCCTCCTCGACCCGGGCTACGGGGAGTACGCCCATGTCACCGAGCGGGTGATCGGCTGCCAGGTCGACCGGCTCCAGCTGCGCCGGGAGGACGGCTGGCTGGTCGACCCGGCCCGGCTCGCCGCCGCGACCCGCGACGGACGGTACGACCTCGTGGTCGTCGTCAACCCGAACAACCCGACCGGCCGCCACGCCCCGGCCGACGCATTGCGCGCGGTGATCGAGGCCTCGCCCGACCGGACCCGCTGGTGGATCGACGAGGCCTACCTGGGCTACGTCGATCCGGCGGACTCGCTGGCCGGACTGGCCTCGGCCGACGCCCGGGTCGTCGTCTGCACCTCGCTGTCGAAGATGTACGCCCTGTCGGGGATGCGAGCCGCCTATCTGGTCGCCTGTCCGGAGACCGCCGGCGAGCTGCGCCGCTGGACGCCGCCGTGGCCCGTGAGCCTGCCGGCCCAGCTGGCCGCGGTGACGGCCCTGCGCGACCCCGGCCACTACGCGGAGCGCTGGGCCCGCACCCACGAGTTGCGCCGCCAACTGGCGCACGACCTTGGTGAGTTGGACGGCTTCTCCGCGGTCGACGAGGGGGTGGCGAACTTCCTCACGGTGACCCTGCCGCCTCACGGGCCGAGCGCGGCGCAGCTGGTGCGGGAGTGCCGGCGGCACGACGTGTTCCTGCGCGACCTGTCGCCGATGTCCCCGGCGTACGAGGGGCGGACCGTCCGGATCGCCGTCCGCGACACCGCGGAGAACGCGCGGATCGTGGCGGCCTGCCGCAGCGCCCTGGACGCGCTGCGCGCACCGGCCGTCGTGGTGTCGGGCGCGTCGGGGACGGTCTCCCGGTGACGACGGTCGCCGGTCTCGTGCCCTATCTCGGCGGGGCCCTGGCGGCCGGAGGCGTCGCGGTGGCGGCGACCCGGCGCCGCGAACTGATGGTCCGCTGGTGCGTGTGGGCGCTCGGAGTGCCCCTGGTGACCGCCGCGTTCTGGCTCGGCCCGCCGGGGATCGCGGTGCTCGCGTCCGTGGTGGGCGTGATCGCGGTGGCGGAGTTCGGCGGGCTGCTGCGGCTCGGCCCGATCGACCGGGCGGTATTGGGCGCGGCGCTCGTCGCCCTTGTGGTCACCGCCTGGCTGGCCCCCGGGGAGGTGATCCGCGTGGCGGCCGCCGGGGCCTTGGCGATCGCCGGGGTGCCGCTGTTCTCGGGTGACGCGGAGCACGGGCTGCGCCGCCTGGGAGCGGGTCTGCTGGGGCTCGTGTGGCTGGGGGTCCTGGCCGGGCTCGTGTCCTCGGGCGCCGTCGGCCTCGTCCTGTTCGTGGCGGTGTCGATCGCCGACATCGTCGCCTATGCGGCGGGCCCCCGCTTCGGCGGACCCCGGCTCTCCCCGCTGTCGCCCGCCAAACGGTGGAGCGGCACGCTGGCCGGGGCCGCGGCCGGTCTGCTCACGCTGGCCGTGCTGTCCTGCCTGACGTGGCAGACGGCGGTGGCCGTCGCGGTCGGCGGCCCCCTCGGGGACCTGCTGGAGTCGATGGTCAAGCGGGGCGCGCGCGCCAAGGACGCCGGCCGGTGGCTGGCCGGCTCCGGCGGCATCCTCGACCGGATCGACTCCCTCCTCGTCGCCCTGGCGGTGCTGCTGGTGCTGAGCTGACCGACCGGGGGCTGGGGCCGGCCGTGCTGTCAGGCGGTCGGCTGCGGGGAGCGCAGGACGAGGAGGGTGATCTCGCTGGGGGCGAAGATGCGGAACGGCGGGCCCCAGAAGCCGGTGCCGCGGCTGGTGTAGAGGAGGGTGCGGTCGCCGTGGCGGCTGAGGCCGGCGAGGGCCGGCTGGTCGATGCGGACCAGGTGGTGGAAGGGCCAGATCTGCCCGCCGTGGGTGTGGCCGGACAGCTGGAGGTCGACGCCGCCGGCCGCGGCTTCGTCGACGAACTTGGGCTGGTGGGCCAGGAGCAGGACCGGGTGCTCGGGGTCGGCGCCGTCCAGCGCTCCGGCGAGATGGGCGCGGTGGCCCGCCAGACCGGAGGACTCGGCGGTGACGTCGTCCACGCCCGCGACCACGAGGGTGTCACCGCCGCGCTCGAGGAGCAGATGGCGGTTGCGCAGCGGCTCCCAGCCCAGTTCGTCCATGAGGTCGACCCAGCCCTGGGCCTCGCTGTAGTACTCGTGGTTGCCGGTGACGTAGACCCGGGCACGGGTGGCCCGTACGGTGCCGAGCGGGGCGGCCTGGGCACGGCGCCGCTCGGCGGTGCCGTCCGCGATGTCGCCGGTGTGGCAGACCAGGTCGGCGTCCAGGGTGTTCACCGTGTCGCAGACCCGGGCCGACCAGCGGGCGCGGTCCAGGGGCCCGTAGTGCGTGTCGGTGATGAGGGCGACACGGGTGCCGTCCAAGCCGGCGCCCAGGCGCGGGAGTTCGATGTCGAGCCGGCGCACCCGCGGTACCCGGCGGGCCTCGGCGTATCCCCAGGCGAGGAGTACGGCGGCCGTGCCGAGGGTCGCCCAGGCGACGATCCGGGCCCGGTCCTGGCCGTCGCCGACACCGGCCACGCTCAGGGCGAGGCGCAGCAGGACGCCGAGCAGGACGGACCACGTGAACAGCGTCCAGCTCGTGCCCAGCAGAGTGTCCCCGACGATCGCCGCCCGGTCCTGTTGCCGCTTGCCGTGGCCGCGCACCATCGCGAGCGGCATGCCGGTCAGGCCGAGGGCGAACAGGACCGTTCCGGCCGCCGTGACGGGGACGGGCCAGCCCTGACCGGCGTACAGCAGGAGCCAGCAGGGCACGGTCCACAGCAGGACGGGCGCGATCAGCGGGAGCAGGCCCAGCAGGCGGCGCAGTCGTCTTTGCCGTGCCTCGCGCGCCGCGCTGTCGACGGAACGCTTCTCGTGGGTGTCGGTCACGCTTCCCCTCCTCGGGCAACCGGGCGACGGGGCTGCCGACGCGCACTGTATCCGGCGGCCGCCGGGGCCAGGTTTCCGGCTGCCGTCGGAGCCCGGCAGGATGCCGCGTCCGTCCGCGCCTCCGGAGCGATCCGGGGCGAGGCCTCGTACGCTGGCCGACACCGTCAGAGGGAGCGCTCATGAACACCGCACGGGACCTGCTGCTCATCTCCTTGGACCGGGAGCACGGTGTTCCCGCGGACCAGGGCGCCCTGTCGCTCGCTCTTGCCGGCGGGGAGCTCGTCGACCTCGTGCGCGCGGAGGCTGCCGCCGTGCGAGAGGAGCGCATCGTGCCGGGGCTCGCGCCCGCGCAGGACGACGAGCTGATGCGGCAGGCCGTGTCGTCGCTGGTGCGCGAGGAACCGTTCGAGCTGGTCGACGACTGGCTGTGGCGTCGGGGAAACGGGCTGGCCAAGGAGTACGTGGCCGGGCTCCGGGCCGAGGGCCTGGTCACGAGGAAGCCGCACCGCTTCAGGCCCGGCCCGCCCGAGACCCTCGCGTCGGCGGCGCGTGAGGTCGCCGTCGCCCGCTGGGAGGCGGGTGAGCCGGTGCTCCAGGCCCTGGTCGCCGCGCTGCGGCAGGGGGACGAGTCGGCGGTCGACGCCTCGGGCCTGTCGGACCAGGTGGTGACGGTGCTGGCCGCGGTCGGCGGCGCCGAACTGGAACTGGAGGCGGAGCGGCAGCGCCGGTCCGTCGAGAACGCCGCGTTCGACAACATCTGGCGCGGCGCCTGAGCGGGAACCCGCGCCCGGCGCCGCGCCGGGGCCCGACTAGGCGTCCGCCACCCAGCTGCCGTGGAATCCCAGCGGTACCCGGCCGGGAAGGTGGATCCGGGCCAGCGGGCGCCCGCCGAAGTCCTGGGCCGAGAGGATCACCAGGTCGGTCGCGCCCCGGCCCGGGTCGTTCACGTACGACAGGACGTAGCCGTCGTCCTCGTCCCGGGCCCCGCGCCGCGGGACGAACACCGGCTCGCTCACCGCCGCGCCGTCGGGGAAGCGGATCAGCTGCGTGCTGCCGCGCAGCATGTCGTGCTTGATCAGATGGTTGGTGAACTTCTCGTCGGGCGGCACCCCGTCGGCCGTCTCGTACGCGCGCCACATCTCGGCCGCGCTCGCGGTGTAGGCGTAGCGGTGCCGGTGCGCGACCAGGGATTCGTTGATGCGGGGGAACTCCTGCGGGCGGTCGTCGAGGCGACTGCTGCGGACCCGGCCCGCGCGCGGATCGATCGTCCAGCGGTCCAGCGTCGGGGACCCGGTCGCGCACGGCCCGCCCATGCCGCGCCCGGCGGCGTGGAACGGCGCGGGGAACCCGATGTACTCCATCACCACGGAGTCGCCGTGGTCGTAGGCGTTGAGCGTGTGCGAGTAGTACACGGGGTCGATCTCGAACCAGCGCGTGGTGCCACCGGCACGGGGCAACAGGCCGATGCGCATGGGGTGTCCGTCGTTCCACACATACGGCACGATCGCGCCCGCCTCCGCCGCGGCGGCGTCGAAGGTGATCGGCACGTCCACGATCACCACGTACTTCTCGGTGAGCGCGAAGTCGTGCATCATCGGCGCGTCCGTGACGGGAACCCGCGTGGTCCGTGCCACCCGGCCGGTCCGGTCGATCATGATGTGCCGCACGTGGTCCCAGGTGGGGTAGTACGCGATCGCGTGCAACTCGTCCGCCGCCGCGTCGTACTTGGTGTGCGCGGTGAACGCGCCCTCGAGCGTGGAGCGGAAGTCGTACGGGCGCACCGTCCCCAGCTCCCCGTCCAGCTCGTACGGCAGGGGACCGCCTTCCTGCAGCGCCAGGACGCGGCCCTTGTACGGGATCACGTAGGTGTTGCACGCGAAGTCGTCCGGCGGCACCTGTCCCGGGTACCGCTCGCCCAGCTTCGACGTCACCCGGGAGGAGCGGACCCAGCGGTTGCGGTACCACTCGGCGCGCCCGTCGCGCAGCCGGACCCCGTGCACCATTCCGTCGCCGAGCATCCAGTGGTGGGCGCGGACGTCCTCCAGGCCCAGGGCGTTGGGGCCGTTGCGCAGGTAGCGGCCGTCGAGATCGCGGGGGATGCGGCCGGTCACCTCCAGGTCGAAGGCGGTCAACTCCTCGGTGACCGGAGCGAAGGCACCTTCCAGGAACGGCCTCGCCTCCCTCGTGCCCCCGGCCATGTGGCTGCCCCGCGCCGCAGCCGTGAAGAAGCCGGTCCCGAGACCGCTCCCGACCGCGCCGCCCGCCGCGGCGACCGCCGCGCCCTTGAGGAGACCCCGCCGTGTGTGACTGGCCATCATGCTTCCCCGTCCCGTGGTCGATACCGGTCCCCGCCGACGGCACTCGTACCGACGGGAACAACCCTGACGGGAAGCAACGCTCCTCCTCCGCCGCCCGCGACACAGTCGGCCCAGGGCCCGGGCGGGGTGGTGCCGGCACCACCCCGCCCGGGCCCTGGAGCGACGTCTGCGCTCAAGTGGCCGGGATGCCCGGCGGTGGGCCGAGGATCTCGATGTGGTGGCGGGCGGCGGCGTGCCCGAGGGCCGCCGGGTCGAAGGGGCCGGGATCGGGGAGGCGCCGCTCCCGTGCCGGTGCCCCGACGTCCGCCGCGAAGTCCTCGAAGCCGGACGGTGTGGTGATCTGCAGACAGCGCAGCGGCTCCTGGGCGCCGACCACGAAGGTGTGCGGCACGCCGACCGGCAGCAGCACGAAGTCCCCGGGGCGGGCCTCCAGTTCCTGCCCGTCGCACAGGAAGCGGGCGGTTCCCGACAGGACGTAGAACATCTCGTCTTCTTCCAGATGCCGGTGCAGCGGGGGTGCGAAGCCGGCCGGGTTGAGGAACTCCGCCACGGTGAGCCGGCCCCGGGTCTGTGCTCCGGAGGCCTTGAGGGTGACCAGATTCCCGAGGAACCACAGCGCTTCGCCCTCGGTGCTTCCCAGGAGGTAAGGACGGTTGACGGACGACGACATGGCCGCCTCCTGCTCCACAATTTGGAGAGACAGTGTCTATTCAATACTAAGCTAGAATGTCCAATTATGGGAGCCCGAGACGATGTGCGGCGTCGGTACGCCTCGCCGCTGCGGGAGCAGCGGGCCCGCCAGACCCGGCAGGCGGTCCTCGCGGCCGCGACCCGCCTCTTCGTCGCCCGCGGTTACGCCGCCACGTCCCTCGCCGACATCGCCGCCGGCGCCGAGGTGGCCCGGCCGACCGTCTTCGCCGCGTACGGATCCAAGGCCGCGCTGCTGCGCGAGGCGGTGGACCAGGCGCTGGCCGGTGACGACGAACCGGTCCCCGTGGCGGAGCGGCCCTGGTTCCGGCCGGTGTGGGACGCCCGCACCCCGGAAGCGGTGCTGCGCGCCTACGCCGAGGTGTGCCGCGTCATCGGCGAACGCGCGGCGGAGATCTTCGAGGTGGTCCGGCGCGCGGCGGACGGGGGAGCCGAGCCGGCCGCCCTCTGGGACACGATGCAGCGCAACCGGCGCGCCGGAGCCGCCATGGTGGTCGACCGGCTCGAGGCGCTCGCCTCCGCGCCGCCCGCCCTCGAGCGGGAGCGCGCCGTGGATGTCGTGTGGATGTACAACGACCCCGCCCATTACCGGTCGTTGGTGCTGACATGCGGCTGGAGCGGTGAGGAGTACGCCGCGTGGATCGCCGGGCAGATGGCCCACGGCCTCGGCGTCGCCCTCGGCGGCGGGCGGCGCCGAGGGCGGTGACGGCGGATGGGTTTCAGGGTGCGCCGAACGACTAGCCCTGCGCCTCCAGCAGGTCCCAGAAGCGGTCGGTGACCCGTTCCAGATAGGCGCGCCCCTGCTCCCCGGACGCCGCCGCGGTCGTCGCGCGGCTGAGGGTGGCCGTCATCAGGTGCTGGTACTCCTGGTGCATCGTGCGCAGCGGCTCGGCGAGGGCGCGTCGGTCGAGACCCGTGAGCTTGGCGATCGCGCGGGCGTGGGCCTGCCAGCGGGTGCTCACCGCCTCGCCGAGGAGTTCGGCGAGCCGGCCGTTGTCGCCGGTGACGGACATGCGGTCGCGCTGGGACAGCCCGAGGACCGAGGCCAGCGCCTTCGTCTGCCGGTCGTCGCCGGGCCAGACGCCGGTGCGCTCGGCCTCCTCGTACACGCCGAGATCCATGCCGACCGCGCGGGCCACGTCCGTCGCCGCGTAACCGCGGATCAGGCGGTGCTCACGCAACGCGCGCGGCGTACCGATGAGTTGGGTCGGATCACACCACAACACGCTGGCCAGCGCGGTCAGTTCGGCGGGGCTCGGTGAGGCGAGGCCCCGCTCCCAGGCGGTGACCGTCCCGGGCGTGATGTACGTCAGGCCGAAGGAGGAGCTCAGGCCGTGCGCGACATGGCCCGGAGCCATGCCGAGCGACTCGCGGATACGGCGGGCCGCCACCGCGTCGAAGGGTGGGGGCGGGGCATGGGGGGAGGGGGGACCAGGCACAGCCGGGATGATAGAGGGGCATATGTGTTTTGGCTACTGTGTGTTCAGTCAACAGTGCATTTTGTGAGGGTCACCAAGCGTGTCCGGCCGCATGCGGCCCTGGCGGGGCCCGGTTCGTGGGATCTCCATAACATCCTTGCAACTACTGACCGATGGAACAGCTTCCGTCCCGCCCGCCACGGCGGTTGTCCGTATGATCCTCAGCGCTTCGCATGTGCGTTCGTGCATCGCGACACCTGTCGCGATGTCAGAGGATCCTCCCAACTGTCCTTGATTCCGGATGCATTCCCCATGTCCGCCCATGTGTCGTGCCCGCGACACGTGCAGATGCAGGAGACTCGATGAGTTCCCCCAGCGCGACCGGCGCACCGTACGACGCGCATCCCCCGGCCGGCAGCCCTCCCCGCACCCCCGGCGGTCCGCTCGACCGCTACTTCCGGATCACCGAACGCGGTTCGACGTACGGCCGTGAGATACGCGGTGGTGTCGCCACGTTCTTCACGATGGCGTACATCCTCGTGCTCAACCCGATCATCCTGAGCGCGGCCGAGGACAAGACCGGCGCCCAGCTCGACCCGGCCCAACTCGTCACCGCGACCGCGCTCGTCGCCGCCGTCATGACCGTCATCATGGGCGTCGGCGGCAACCTCCCGCTCGCCCTCGCCGCGGGCCTCGGTCTCAACGCCGTCGTGGCCTTCCAGCTCGCCCCGCTCATGACGTGGGACGACGCGATGGGTCTGATCGTGCTCGAGGGGCTCATCATCTGCGTGCTGGTCCTGACCGGACTGCGCGAAGCCGTCATGCACGCCATCCCGCAGCCGCTCAAGCAGGCCATCAGCGTGGGCATCGGCCTGTTCATCGCCTTCATCGGCTTCGTCGACGCCGGCTTCGTCACCCGCGTCCCCGACGCCGCCAACACCACCGTGCCCGTGCAGCTCGGCACCGGCAGCCTCACCGGCTGGCCCATGCTCGTCTTCGCGCTCGGCGTCGTGCTGACCATCGTGCTGCTCGCCCGCAAGGTCAAGGGCGCGATCCTCATCAGCATCGTCGCGATGACCGTGCTCGCCGTCGTCCTCGACCAGCTCGCCGACATCAAGACCTGGGGTCTGACCACGCCCGCGATCCCGGACTCCGTCGTCGCGTCCCCCGACTTCGGACTGCTCGGCAACTTCGACGTGTTCGGCGCGTTCGGCCAGGTCAGCGTCGTCACCGTGCTGCTGCTCGTCTTCACGCTCATCCTGTCGGACTTCTTCGACACCATGGGCACCGTCGTCGGCGTGACCGCCGAGGCCGGCCTCCTCGACGAGCGCGGCCAGGTTCCCAACCTCGGCCGGGTGCTCCTCATCGACGGCGCCGCCGCCGTGGCCGGCGGCGCAGCGTCCGCGTCCTCCGCGACGACCTACATCGAGTCGGCGGCGGGCGTCGGCGAAGGCGCCCGCACGGGCTTCGCCAACCTCTTCACCGGTGGCCTGTTCGCCCTCGCGCTGTTCCTGACCCCCGTACTCACCATCGTGCCGCTCCAGGCGGCCGCCCCCGCCCTCGTGGCCGTGGGCTTCCTGATGATGACGCAGGTCAAGCACATCGACTGGGACCGCTACGACATCGCCATCCCGGCGTTCCTCACCATCGCCGTCATGCCGTTCACGTACTCCATCACCAACGGCATCGGCGCCGGCTTCCTCGCCTACGTCATCATCAAGACGGCGCTCGGCAAGGCGCGTGAGGTGCACTGGCTGCTGTGGGGGACCTCGGTCCTCTTCCTCGTCTACTTCGCCATCGACCCGATCGAGCAGCTCCTCGGGGTCAAGTAGCCGTATGGCAGTGCTGAGTTGATGTGATGAGGGGCCCGGGAAGATCCGGGCCCCTCTCGCGTCCCGCCCGGCGGTAGCCCCCGCTGCCCGCCCCGGCCTGCGCCTCACCGCCGCGGAACTCGGCGCCGTGTACCTGGGCGGCCGCGTTCCCCGCGTTCTGACCCTGCGTGTTCGTCTCGGTTGCGGGCTCCGGCAGGGCGGCGCAAGGTGGAAGCACTCCCACCACTCAACGTAAAGGAGTGCTCACCATGAGTAAGTCCAAAGCCAAGGCGAAGCAGGTCAAGGGCAAGATGAAGGAGGCCGCCGGAAAGGCCATGGACGACCAGGGCATGCGGGCGGAAGGACGCGCCGAGCAGGCCCACGGTCAGATGCAGGAGGCCGCGTCGAAGGTGGCCGACCGGGCGAGGCGGTCCGGCCGCTGAGGCCCACGCATCATGATGGAGGCGCCGCAGTCGCGGCGCCTCCACATGTGTCCCCACACTCCCTCACGGCCGTCCCGTCCGGCCTGTCACCCGGGTGACCCGATGCGCGACGCGTAAACGTCCCGGCCGGCAACAGCGGGCGGATCAGGCCGCATCGGGGAAGCTGTACACGCTGAATGCCTTCCGGATCACCGGCTGCGCCACATTGCGTACGGGGACGCCGCCGCCGGTCATCCCGTGCTCCGTGCCCGCGTGCGCATGCCCGTGCACCGCGAGGTCGGCGCCCGCCGCGTCGATGGCCTCCGCCAGCAGATAACTGCCGAGGAACGGATAGATCTCGGGCGGTTCCCCGGCGAGCGTGTCCGGCACCGGTGAGAAGTGTGTGAGCGCGACGCGGACGGCGCAGTCCTGTTCCGCCAACTCCTCCAGCGCGGTGCGCAGTCCCTCGGCGCAGCGGCGGGTGTACCGGATGAACTCCTTCATCAGCGGCTCACCGAACTCGCTGCCGCACCGCCCGGCGAAACCACCGCCGAACCCCTTGGTCCCGGCGACCCCCACCCGTACGCCGTCCACGTCGACGACCGTCCCCTGCCCCTCCAGGACGTGGACGCCCGCGTCGCGGAGCACGGCGCGGACGGTGTCCGGCCGCTCGTCGTGGTGGTCGTGATTGCCGAGGACGGCGATCACCGGCACCGGGAGCCCCTCGACCTCGCGCGCCACGACCCGGGCCTCCTCCGGTGTGCCGTGCCGGGTGAGATCACCGGCCAGCAGCAGCAGGTCGGCGTGCTCGGGCAGCGTCTCGTACGCGGGCCGCAGCAGACCCTGGCTGTCCGGGCCCATGTGAATGTCGCCCACGGCCGCTACGCGCGTCATGGCAGCTCTTCCTGCCCGGTCGGCACCGACGCCTCCGTGACCACGAGGTCGAAGTGGACGGTGAGGTCGGCCAGTTCCCGCCGCACGGTCTCCATCAGTTCGGCGCGGCAGCGGGCGGTGGGCACGGAGCCGATGACCGTCACCCGCGTTCCACCGGCCTCGATGCGGAGGCCGAGCTCACCCGCTGCGCCCTCCGCGAGATGCTCGTGAAGACGGGCGATGCGGTACTCGATGCTGCCGGGCGCCGTCATGGGTGCCTCCCCGGTGCCGACTGTTCCTCCTCGTCCAGGGCGCGGATCCGGGGCGTGATGATCTGCAGACGCTCCAGCAGATAGAGGAACGCGTCGGGCATGGGCGCGTCCCCGCACTCCCGGTCGACCCGCTGCCAGTCGATCTTCTCCCGCAGTTGCCGCGCCATCGGCAGCACGGCCCCGAAATCGCAGTAGTGCTCGGAGAACGCGGACAGCAGCGCGCACAGCAGATCGGTCGGCGCCAGCACCGGCATACGTACCGAGTCGAGCGGCAACTCCGTCGCACGGGCCAGCAGTTCCGGCGTCACCGGCTCGTGCGCCAGCTCGAAGATGAGGTCGACGTCCTGGCCGAGACACTTGGCCTTGATGAGCCAGTCCTCGGGCGGTACGTGGACGGCGAGGCCGGCGTTCTCGAGCGTGGCCGCGACCGCCTCGGCGTCCTCGGGCCTGATGCAGAAGTCCACGTCGTGCTGGAGGTTCCCGGCACCGCCGTGCGCGAAGACCGCGACGCTGCCGGCGAGGGCGAAATCATGGCCCTGCTTCTTCAGCACGGAGGCCACTTGTTTGGCCGCCTCCAGAATGGCCTGGTTGAGGTCGGGGGGCAGTTCGGCGGGAGGCCCCACGGGAGTGACCGGCCGCAGCGCCGTCACCGCATCGGACAGGTGGGGCGTGACGCCCTCCGCGTTCGGAGTCATGTCAGCTCCGTTCGTTCCTAACGGTCGTCCGGGAGCGGCGGCAGGTCCACGTCGTGGATCTCGTGCACCGCCGCCTCCTCGGCTCCGGCCGCGCCGCCGTCGATGCCCCGGTCGGCCGCGGCGGACTCCTTCGTGGCATCCGGGTGAGCACCCTCGTCAGGTGCCACGAGCCGTCCGGACCTGCGGTCCCCGGCCTCCGGGTCGACCGGCTCGCCCTCGCCGCCGGGCAGATCGCCGACACCGTCGCCCGTGGGCGGCTCCTGCTCGCCGCGTTCCTGCCGCAGCCGTTCGTCGAGAGTCTCGCCCTCGCGCTGCTCGGCCGCCGTCGTGCCCTTCTTGGTGACACCCAGCGGCTTCTCGGGCGGCGAGTATCCCTCGTCGACCATGTCGTCGTACGTCCGCTCGTCCACCGCGTTCTGCAGATCGAGCGCCGCAGCGTCCTCCTGCTCCTCGTTGCCGCCGGTGGGCTGGTAGGCGTCGTCCGCCCTGCCCCGGCCGTCCGGATCGGTGCGGTCTTCCTGGTCGCTCATGAGAGACCTCGCGCTGGTAGGGGGTGGGACGCGCTGTCCGCCGATCTTTCCCGTGCTGCTCGGAGTGCCCCTGGGGTACGGGGCGAAACGTCACCGGACGGCGGGCCACGCGCCGCGTTTGACCGTGCGGACGACGGGGACCCGGCTGCAGATGAGTGGCGCAACGACGCCACCGGCACCCGCTTCGAGGGTGGGACGCAGGATCCGGAAGGGGATGGAAAGCCGTGGCCGCGCAAGTGAGAGATGCCGCGATCACCGAGCGACCCGAGACGGGCTGGGCCAAGGCACGGCGGCTCCGCAAGAGCGCGATCCGCACGTGCGTCCAGGCGACGGCGGTCATCGAAGGAACGCCGAAGCGTGAACGCGAACCGAACATCGTCCGGGGCGAGGACTGACCCACCGGTCCCCCCCCCACACACAGCACACCAGGCGGAGGAGCTCGCCATGCTGAAAGCCATCGCCGACGTCCTCCGGGCGATCGGCGGCGCCATCGCCACCGTCGTCACCCTGCCCTTCCGTGCCGTCGCCCGCCTCTTCGGCGGCGCGTCCGACACCGCCCACGGCAGGCACTGAGCAGGGACAGCGACCGAGACGGAGGAGCCCCATGCGCGCACTGACCTGGCACGGCAAACGGGACGTGCGAGTGGACCACGTGAAGGACCCGGTGCTCCAGGAACCCGACGACATCCTCGTCCGCACCACCTCGACCGGCCTGTGCGGATCCGACCTCCACCTCTACGAAGTCCTCGGGCCCTACCTGGATCCCGGCGACATCCTCGGACACGAACCCATGGGCGTCGTCGAGGACATCGGCGCGGACGTGACGGAACTCGCCGTGGGCGACCGGGTCGTGGTGCCGTTCAACATCTCGTGCGGGCACTGCCACATGTGCGGACTCGGGCTGCACTCCCAGTGTGAGACGACGCAGGTGAAGGAGCGCGGCATGGGAGCCGCGCTCTTCGGCTACACCAAGCTCTACGGCCAGGTCCCGGGCGGACAGGCCGAGTTCCTGCGCGTCCCGTTCGGCAACGACCTGCCCGTCAGGGTCCCGCACGGCCCGCCGGACGACCGGTACGTCTTCCTCTCCGACGTCCTGCCGACGGCCTGGCAGGCGGTCGCGTACGCGGACATCCCGCCCGGCGGCAGCGTCACCGTGCTCGGCCTGGGCCCGATCGGCGCGATGGCCGCGCGCATCGCCCTGCACCGGGGCGCGGGCCTCGTCGTGGGCGTCGACCTGGTGGACTCGAGGCTCGCCCGGGCACGGCAGGACGGCGCCACCGTTCTCGACCTGCGCGAACACGGCAAGGACATCGGGCGGGCCGTCCGTGAGCTCACCGACGGGCGCGGCACCGACGCGGTGATCGACGCCGTCGGCATGGAAGCACACGGCGGCCCGGTCCCGAAGGCGGCCCAATGGGGCGTGAACCTGCTCCCCGACGCCCTGGCCGCACGCGTCATGGAACGCGCCGGCGTCGACCGCCTCAGCGCCCTGTACGCCGCCGTCGACATCGTCCGCCGGGGCGGCACGATCTCGGTCTCCGGCGTGTACGGCGGAGCGGCGGACCCGCTGCCGATGCTGACCATGTTCGACAAGCAGATCCAGTTGCGCATGGGGCAGGCGAACGTGAAGCGCTGGGTCGGGGACATCCTGCCGCTGCTCACCGACGAGGACCCGCTCGGGGTGGACACGTTCGCCACGCACCACCTGCCGCTGGAGGACGGACCCCGCGCGTACGAGATGTTCCAGGCCAAGACCGACGGCATGGTGAAGACGCTGTTCCGGCCGTGACCGTGACCACGTGGCCGCGTCCTGTGGCGCGACCACCGGCCCGTGACGCCAACGGGGCGGCTAGGCGTCGGAGGAGGCTTCGGCGGCGGGGCCGCCCGTGGTGGGCGGGACGGGCTCGGGGTCGTCGGGGGCCGAGGCGGTGTTCGTGGGGGCGGGGGAGGGGTGGCCGCCGGCCCGCGTCACGAGGGTCACCTGGGCCGCGCCGATCTTGAAGAGGGGCTGCTTGGAGACCGGGTCCCAGTCGGTGATCGTGGTCTCGTTCGCGGCACGCCGGGCGTCGGCGTCCTCGGGGGCGCCGCCCGTGTCCCAATAGCCGTAATGGAAGGGCAGGAAGACCACGCCGTCGCGCAGGCCGGTGACCCGCAGCGCGGCGCGGACCGACCCCCGCGGCGTGGAGACGTCCACCAAGTCGCCCTCCGCCAGGCCACGTTCGTCGGCGTCGCGGCGGCTCATCTCCACCCACACGTCGGGCGCGGCGGCGTTCAGCTGCGGCACCCGACCCGTCTTCGTCCGGGTGTGGAAGTGGTAGAGCGTGCGGCCCGTGGTGAGTTGCAGCGGATGCTCGGCGGTCGTGTCCTCGCCCGGCGGCGTGTGGTCGGCGGCCCGCAGCAGGGCCTTGCCGTGCGGGTTGCGCGCCCGGTACGTCGCGGGGCCGACCGGATCGCCCGTCGCCAGGTCCTTGCCGTAGCTCTCGCAGACTTCGGGAGCGGCCCAGGGGAATCCGTCCGTGTACAGGCGCTCGGTGCCGGGGGAGGACGCATCGGGGCAGGGCCACTGGATTCCGTCGCCGTCGCGCAGCCGGGCGTAGGTGAGTCCGCTGTAGTCGCACGGGCGGCCCGCGCTGCACCGCTTCCACGCCTCGAACGCCGACTCCGCGTCGTGCCAGGCGACCAGCGGCGCGCCGTCCCGGTCGGTGAAACCCATGCGCTCCGCGTAGTCGAGGAAGATGTCCAGGTCGGGGCGGGCTTCGCCGGGCGGGTCGACGGCCTTCTCCGACAGATGCACCGTCCGGTCCGCGTTCGTGAACGTGCCGCGCTTCTCCGCCCACGTCGCGGCGGGCAGCACCACGTCCGCCAGGTGCGCCGTCTCGGTCAGGAACAGGTCCTGCACCACCGTGAAGAGCGAGTCCCGGCCGAGAATCGCGCGGACGCGCTCCAGTTCGGGCAGCGACACCGCGGGATTCGTGCCGCTGATCCACAGCATCCGCAGCGATCCCTCCTCGGCCTCGCGGAACATGCGCATCGCGTGCGTGGGCGGGCCGTCGTGCGGGATGCGCTCCGGGTCCACGTTCCAGACGCGGGCGAGGTCGGCCACGTGCCGCGGGTTCTGCCAGTTCCGGAAGCCGGGCAGGTCGCCGTCGGCGCCGCACTCCCGGGTGTTCTGGGCGGTCGGCTGGCCGTTCATCTGCAGGACGCCGGCGCCGGGACGGCCGAGCATGCCGCGGAGCAGGTGCAGATTGTTGACCTGGACGGCGGCGGCCGTGGCCTGGTGGGACTGGTAGACGCCCTGAAGGACGGTGGACAGCAGCCGCTCGGCGCCGCCGACCAGCTCCGCGGCCTCCTGGATCGCGGCGGCGGGCAGATCGCAGATGCCGGCGGCCCAGCGCGGGGTGCACCGCTCGACGCGGGCGGCCAGCTCCTCGTAGCCGATGGTGTGCCGCTCGACGAAGACGCGGTCGACGCGGCCGGTGCGGATCGTCTCGTGCAGAAGAGCGGAGAGGAGCGCGACGTTGGTGCCGAGCCGCGGGGCCAGGTGCACGGTGGCGCGCCGGGCCACCGGCGTGGGGCGGGGGTCCACGCACAGGAGGCGGGGCGGAGTGGGGCCCTCCAGCCGGTCCAGCATGCGCATCCACAGGACGGGCTGGGTCTCGGCGACGTTGTGCCCGAACAGGGCGATCGCATCGGCGTGGTCGACGTCCGTGTACGAGCCCGGCTGGCCGTCGCAGCCGAAGGACTGCTTGAGGGACTCGGCCGCCGTCGCCGTGCACAGGCGGGTGTTGCCGTCGAGGTGGGGGGTGCCGATGCCGGCCCGGGCCAGTACGGCGAGCGTGTAGTACTCCTCGAGGAACAGCTGCCCCGAGGTGTAGAAGCCGACGGCGTCGGGGCCCTGCCGCTCCAGCAGCTCCTTCGAGCGCCGCACGATCAGGTTCATGGCCCGGTCCCAGTCGCAGTCGACGAGGCGGCCGCGCTCGCGCACCAGGGGCCGGGTCAGCCGGTCGCGGGGGGCGTTCGCCTGCCAGCCGAACAGGTCCTTCGGCCCGAGGCGGCCGTGGTTGACGCGGTCGGACGCGCGGCCCCGTACGCCGACGATCTCGCCTCGCGCCACGGCGATGTCCATCGCGTCGCCGTTGGAATGCAGCAGGGAAGCGGAGGGCACCCACCGCTCCACGTCCTCCTCACGCGTGCCGGGGGCCAGATGCCGGTCGGTCCGGCGCGGCCACGGGCTGCCGGCGGCGTACGGGGTCCGCGGACCCCAGGGGTGCGCGATCCGGTCCACGGAGGTCTCCTCGGCTCGGCGGCGTGCGCGGCTCGCTCCTGTCGGCTCAGTCCTTCCGGGCGGACTTCTGCGCCTTCTCGTTGGGGGTGAGCGCGTCCGCGGCCTCACCGTCGTCCTTCCGGGCGAGGAGGAACTCCTTGAGCCCTTCCTCGGCGCCCCCGTCGGCGGGTGCCGTGTCCTTGCGGGCGTCACCGCGGTCGTCACCGTCGTCTCGGGGCGCGCGTGCGCGTTCCTTCGTCATGCGGTCCTCCACAGGGGCCGAAGTCGGTCAGGACTGGAGGCGGGTACCCACATTCCTCCGGCCGCAGCATGGAGGCAGCCGGAACAGCGCCGCAGCGCGAAGGGTGACGCGGACGGTTCTCAGGTGCCGAAGACGGTTCCCCTCAGCGGGGGTGTCGGTTCGCCCGCGCCGGTGCGCATGCCGTGCAGCAGTTCGTCGACCGCCGCCAGCGCGGTCTTCCGCGGCTGCCAGCCCAGTACGGCGTGGGCGCGCGAGCAGTCCATGAGCGGCAGGCGCAGCACCGCGTCGAACAGCTGCGGCGACGACGGCACCAGGTGCAGCCCGTAGGCGGCGGCCATCGCCGAGCGGGCCAGCGAACGGGGGAGCCGTACCGTGCGTGCGTCGAACTTGACGCCCAGCACGTGCGCGTCCAGCACCGGGTCGGCCGCCAGGTTGAAGGGGCCTCGCGCAGTGCCCAGCGCGGCCGTGACGAAGGCGCGGGCCGCGTCCTCGGTGTGCAGCGTCTGGACGCGGAGACCCGCGATGTCCGGCATCACCGGCAGCAGATCGGGGCGGCCCAGGAACCCCGGAACAAAGCGCCCCGCGAACAGCCTCCGCTGCTCACTCGCCGAGCCCTCCTTGAACATGAACGCCGGCCGCATCCGCACCACCCGGACCTCCCGGTGAGCCAGTTCGAAGGCGTCCAGCGCCCGCTCGAGGTAGGCCTTCTCCCGGCAGTACGCGGCTTCGGGCCAGCCGTGGGTGGGCCACGATTCGTCGACGGCCCGGTCCTGAGGCCCGGGGGAGTAGGCGCCCACGGAGGACGCGTGGACCAGGGCGGGGACGTGGGCCGCCGCCACGGCGTGCAGGACGCGCACGCTCCCGAGCACGTTCGTCCGCCAGGTGAGGGCCGGGTCCCTGGAGGGCTGCATCCGCCACGCCAGGTGCACCACGGCGTCGACGCCCCGGAACAGCCGGTCCACCTCGTCGCCGTCGGCCTCGGCGAGGTCGAGGGCGGCCCAGTCCGTCTTCGGCGGTGATTGATCCGGAACGCGGCGCGCGATCCCGAGGATCGAGTCGACGCGTGGGTCCTCGCTCAGCTGCCGCACCACGCTGGTTCCGAGATTGCCGGTCGCCCCCGTGACCGCGATGCGCAGGCCGTCGCCGTTCATGACGTGTCCCCTCGATGGTCGTCCTCTGCGGGTCTTCCTCTGCGGGGGTGCCGGGTACCCCGCGGGGAGCGGCCCAGTGCCCCGGCGGCGGTTGCAGGACGCGGTCCGCGGCCGGAGGCTTGATCTGGAGCGTCCGGCCCTCTCACGTCGGGAGGCCGGCTCCTCGACCGGCTGCTTCCCGGAAGGAGCGTGAAGGCCGTGGCCCGCAATCGCCGGCTGATCCTCAGTTCGCCCGCCGAGGTCTGGGGGCTTTTGAGCGACGGCTACCGGTACGGGGAATGGGTGACCGGGACGCAGCGGGTGCTCGGCGCCGACCCGGACTGGCCCGAGGTGGGCGCCGCGCTGAAGGTGCGGGTCGGGGTGGGGCCGCTGACCCTCGAGGACACGAGCACGGTCCGCATCTGCGAGCCGCAGCGCCGCCTCGAGCTGGAGGCGAAGGCCGATCCGTTCGGCGCGGCACGGATCGCCATGCGGCTGATCCCCTGGGGCGAGCACACCCTGTTCGAGCTCGACTGGCATCCGCTGCGCGGCCCCGGCACCCGGATGCACGGTCTCCCGGTGGACTACCTGGTGAAGGTGCGCAACGGCATGATGCTCACCAAGCTGGCCGAGATCGCGGTCCGTGAACACCGGAACCGGACCCCGGCCTGATCCGAAAGAAAGGCCCTAGTGCTGCTGCGGCTTCTGCGGCGTCGCCTCGCTCGGGCGGACCACGACGAAACCCTCGCCCTCCAGCTTCAGCTGGACGGCCTCGCCGGAGCCGCCCCGGATCATCGAGCCGATGGACTGCGAACGGTGCAGCGACGTGCGCAACTGCGCGGTCCAGCCGACGACCGCGTCCGTGTCGACGAACACCGGCTGCTGCGGCGAGACCGGCAGCACGAGCGGATTGCCCTCGCAGACCAGACCGAGCCGGCCCTGGCCGGTGAACACGCTGTTGAACAGGCCGCCGCCGGTGATGCCCGCGCCCTTCACCGTCTTGATCTCGTAGGAGAGGGTGGAGTCGAAGCACAGGACGTTGCGCCCGTTGACCGTGAAGACGTCGCCGGGCTCGATGTCGATCACGAAGACGTTCTGCGCCTCCTGCGCGAACCAGGCTTCGCCCTGGCCGCGCACCTTCATCAGCGCCAGGCCCTCGCCGGTGACGGCCCGCTTGAGCATGCCGCCGACGCCCTGGCCCTTGCGCTCGAACTGCAGGTTCCCCCGATAGGCGATCATCGCCCCCTGCCGCGCCAGCATCTCGCCGTCGACCACGTACCGGATCGATTTGGCGTTCTCGACGGTCATGCCCGGCGCGACAGCGGGCTGCACCATGAACTCACTCGCGAAAAGATCACCCTTCATGAGGGCATGGTCGCCCGGAGGGATTCCTTCCGACAAGCCTCGTCCCGGTGCGGGCCGATGACGGTCAACCGCCCGTGTACTGGTTCCCGGTGACCGTGACGCGCCGGCCCGCCCCGGTGTCGGTGGACGTGCTGCTCAGGCAGCTCCCGGAGGACGGGTCGGTGACCGTCGGCAGGCCACCGGTATAGGTGACGCCGGCCTCGACGCCCTGCGGCTTGCCGTACGTCACCGTCACCTGCTGCGCGCAACCCGCCGTCAGATACGGCTCGATGAAGCCGGCGTCGGAGGTCCTGAAGCGGCCCGAGGCCACGGGCAGCCGGAAACTCCCGATGTGCGCGACCTGCGCCCCGGTGGCCGTGTTCACCACGTCGCCGGTCATCAGCTGCGTACTGCCGTCGTCACCGGCTCGTTTGAGGACGAGGGTGTACATCGTGCCCTTGGTGTACGGGAAGCGGACCGCGCAGCTCACGCCCGCGCCGCCGTCGGCCCCGTACTGGCAGTTGCTGTCGGTCGTCGTGGCGTTCGCGTTGAACGAACTGAAAATGGCCTGGAGTTGGGACCGCCCGCTGCTGTCCACGGGCTTGGGCTGGAACCCGGCGTACGGGCGCGTGCCGCTCTCCAGCGTCGTGTAGTACGCGAAGTAGAGGCCGGAGGCGTCCGGCGCGGCGTCGACGGACATCGGCAGGCGGAGTTCGGTGACGGGCGCGGGCGCGCCCGACGACCAGCGGACGGTGGGGGTCGAGGCCCAGCTCTGACCGGCGGAGCCCAGGGTGAGCAGTGCGGTGGCGCCCAGGGTGACGAGCACCCGGCGCGTGCGTGGAGTGGGAGGTCTCATGGGCGGCAGGATGTAAGCGGTTGCTACCAACTGGCAAGAGGTCGCGGGGAGTTACTGCTTTTTACTATGGCGGGGCGGGGGTGTGGGCGCCGCGCAGCGTAGTAAACGCTCACTGTGGTGAGGTGTTTGCGAAGCTCCTTTTCGAAGCCCCCTTTCGAAGCTCCTTTGCGAACAAGTCTTCCGGAAGAAGTCTTCTGCTTCTAGGCTCGGGCGCCATGACCGACGACGACGTCACGCTCGACACCCAGGCCTTGCGCGTCCTCGCCCACCCGACGCGGCTCGCCCTGCTCAACCGGCTGCGCCGCGAAGGGCCCGCCACCGCACGGCAGTTGGCCCGCCACTTCGAGCTGGACTCCGGCGCCGCCAGCTACCACCTGCGGCGTCTCGCCGCCGGCGGGCTCATCGAGGAGGACACCGGGCGCGGGACGCGGCGCGACCGCTGGTGGCGCGCCCTGCACCCCGCCTCGCAGCACGACCCGGCGGAGCACGGCGGACCCGACGGGCGCGCCTACACGCAGGCGGTGGCGCTGACCGCCGCCGACACCCTGCGCCGCGCAGCCGGGCAGACCGTGCCCGCCATGCCCGACGCCTGGTTCGCCGTCTCCGCCTTCAGTGACTTCTCCGTCCAGGTCACGCCCCGCGAACTCGCCGCGCTCAAGGACGAGTTGTACGCCGTCGTCGACCGGTACCGGCAGCGGGAGGCGAGCCCCGGCGCGCAGGCGGCCGTCGTCCAGTTCCAGGCCTTCCCCGCACATCCGGACACGGACCCGGACGCGGGGGCGGACAGGGCCCGGGACGCGGGGACGTGACCGCCACCGCGCACGGCACGGCCGTCCACCGGGACCGCGACCTCGTGCGCTGGCTCGGCGCGTACACCACCTCGGTCACCGGTGACGTCGTCTACTTCACCGCCCTGACCTGGGCCGTCGCCGAAGCCGCCGGACCGGCCCGCGCCGGGCTCGTGCTCGCGGCCGGCGCCGTGCCGCGCGCCGTCCTGATGCTCGGCGGAGGGGTCCTCGCCGACCGGTTCGGTCCCCGGGGTGTCCTCATCGGCAGCGACCTGGTGCGCTGCCTGACCGTCCTGGCGGCCGCGGCCCTGACGTACGTGCGGGGCCCCGAACTCGTCCCCCTGTGCGTGCTCGCCGTCTGCTTCGGCGTCGCCGACGCGCTGTTCCTGCCCGCTGTGGGAGCCCTGCCCGCCCTGCTGGCCGGCCGCGACCGGCTCACGCGGGTGCAGGGGCTGCGCTCGCTCGCCGTGCGCCTCGCCAACACCGTCGGCCCGCTCGGTGCCGCTGCCGCGCTGACCGCGGGCGGGGCGCCGGGCGCGTTCGCCGCCGTCGGCGCCCTGTTCGCCGTCTCGCTCGTCCTCCTGGCCGCGCTCCGGGTACGCGGCCCGAGTCGCCCCGCACCGGAACGGACACCGATGCGGGCCCAACTGGCCGACGGGTTACGGTACTTACGTGCCCGACCGGCGCTCCTGCGCCTCGTCGCCGTCATCGGCCTCGGCGAGATGTGCTTCAGCGGACCCGTCGGCACCGCCCTCGTCCTGCTCACCGGCGAACGCGGCTGGACCCCCGGCACGCTCTCCCTGCTGCTGGGCGCGTTCAGCGCGGCCGGCGCGGCGGTGGGCATCGCCCTGAGCGCCGTACGAGCAGTGCCCGCACCCCGCGCCGCGCTCGCCGGCTCCCTGCTGCTCACCGCTGTGCTCGTCTCGTCGCTCGGCCTGACCGGGCCGGCCCCCGGCGCCGCCGTCGCCCTGTGCGCCGCGCTCGGCGCCGCGGGCGGGGTCCCCATGGTCCTGGGGCACGCCCTGCTCCAACAGGCCACCGACTCCGCCTACCTCGGCCGCGTAGCCTCCGTGACGTCCCTGTGCACGCTCGGCCTCAGCCCCCTCCTGTTCCCGCTCGCCGGGCTGGTCGCCGAGGTGTGGGGCGCCGGAGCGTTCCTCGGCGGGTGCGGCGGGGTGTGCCTGCTGGCGGCGGGCCTGGCCTGCGTCAAGTAGCCACACTCAGCAGTGGCCGCCGTGAGTGGGAGGCGACAGGCCCTGGCCGTCACCGCTCGGTGACGAACTCCGCCATCATCGCCATGTCCTCGTGTTCGAGGTTGTGGCAGTGCAGCAGGAACCGGCCCGCGTAGTCGGTGAAGCGGACCGCCACTTCCACGCCCTGGGCGGGCAGCACGTCGACGGTGTCCTTCCAGCCCGCGTCGAACCTTCCGGGAGCGGCCCTGTCGCGGCTGATGACCTGGAACGGGTCCAGGTGCAGGTGGACCGGGTGGTGGAAGTCGGTGAGGAACCGCCAGATCTCCACCTTCCCGAGCTTCGGCGCGGCCAGCGAACGGCCGGGCCGGTACTCCTGGCCGTTGATCGTCCAGTTCTTCTCCGACTTCTGGAAGACGAAGGTCCGGGTGGCCACGGCCTTGGCCGGGTCCAGCTTCGCGACCTCGGACAGCCTGCCGCGGGGCGCCCGCGAGTCGTCCCGCACCCGGGCCGTGCCGATGTCGAAGCGCATGACCTCGGCCGTTCCACCGCTGCCGAGCCGGTTGACCAGCCGCACCCGGCTGCCGGCCGGATAGCGGGCGAAGTCGACCACCACGTCGAAGCGTTCGGCCGGAGCCAGTTCGACGGCGTCGTGCGCGACCGGGCGCTCCAGCAGGCCGCCGTCGGAGCCGATCTGCAACAGCCCGCCACCGCCCGGCGGCTGCGGGTCAAGCTCCAGCCGGTAGCGGCGCGCGTTGGAGGCGTTGAGGATGCGCAGCCGGTGGCGGGCACGGTCCACCGGGGCGACCGGCCAGGGTGCGCCGTTGACCAGGACGACGTCGCCCAGCACGCCGTTCATGTAGGGGCCCTCGACACCGGGTTCGGTCCCGTGCGGGCCCGGTGCGGGGTAGGCGAAGGAGCCGTCGGCGTCGAACGAACGGTCGGCGATCATCAGCGGCAGCTCCCGCGGGCCCCGCGGCAGGCCGAGCGCCTCCTCCTCGTCGTCGCGCACCAGGTGGAAGCCGGCCAGCCCCCGGTACACGTTCGGACCGGTGAAGCCCATCGTGTGGTCGTGGTACCAGAGCGTCGCGGCCCGCTGGTTCATCGGGTAGTCGTAGACGCGCTCGGGCCGGAGCGTCGCCCGGCCCATGCCCGGCATGCCGTTTGTCCCGCCCGCGTGGTGACCTGCGGTGGCACCGAGCGGGGCGATCAGGTCGGTCGGGTAGCCGTCGGAGGCCTGCGGGGTGTGGCCGCCGTGCAGATGCACGACGGTCGGGCGCGGCAGTTCGTTGCGGTGGGTGACCACGGTCCGGCGTCCCGAGCGCGACTCGATCGTCGGGCCGGGGAACAGGCCGTCGTAGCCCCAGACCGCCGTGTCGTGGCCCGGCACCAGCCGGGCCAGGCCCGGACGTGCGGTGATCTCGTAGTGGTCGGTGGTGCCGTCGGTGCGGGCCGGCCGGAGCACGGGCGGCACCGGCAGCCGCGTCGCGTACCGCTCGGGCAGCGGGACCTTGCTGCGCAGCAGGAGGCCGGGCTGTCCGGTGGGGATCAGCGCACCGAGCGCGGGCAGGCCGACCGCGACGCCTCCGGCGCCGAGCAGACCCGCGGCGCCCACACCGAGGAACCTGCGGCGGCTCCAGACCTTCGCTCCGCTCATGCCTGGACTCCGGCGGGTTCGGTGGAGGCGGCCGTTTCGGCGCCGGGCGCGGTGGTGGGCTCGGTTCCGGGCCTGTGGCGGAAGACGTCGGCGGCGAACTTCTCGGCCATCACGAAGATGCCGACACCGAGCGGGATGTGCAGGATGAGCACGCGGCTGAACCCGAGGCTGATCTGCGCCACGCACAGGACGAGCAGGACCGTGTACCGGACGGCGAACGTGCCGGGACTGCCGCCGAGGCGCCAGACCAGCAGGGCCGCGGCGACGGCCAGCACGACGGCCGTCCCGAGGATCATCGCGGCCATCTCGTGGGCGTCGAGCAGTGTGTAGAACCCCTGCAGGAGCCCCCCGGCCAGGAACGGCTGCGCCAGCGCGAGCAGGGCGACGAGCGCGGCGGTGACCCGCAGCGTGACCAACGGCCAACGCGGGCGGGCAGGTTGGAGCGACATGGCGTACCCCCAGAGCGAATGTCGTGTCTGGAGAGACAGTCTCATATGAGACTGTCTTGCGCACCCCTATACTGAACTCGATGAACGAGACCCCCGCCCCGCAGCAGCCGTCCATGGGCCTGGCCCTTCGTCACGCCCACCTCCGGGCGGCGCGCCTCTTCTCGCAGGAGCTGGCGCCCTTGGACCTGGAGAACCACCACGCCGGGATCCTGCTGCACATCTGCCTGCTCGGCATGCAGACGCAGCGCCAACTCGTGGACAGCATGGGGGTGGACAAGTCGATGATGGTCCGCACGCTGGACACGCTGGAGGCGCGCGGCCTGGTGCGCCGCGAAGCACATCCGACGGACCGCAGGGCCCACGCCATCGTCGTGACGGACGCGGGGCGGGCGATGTACGACCAGGTCGCGGCGGCGGTCAGCCGCACGGAAGAGCGGCTGACCACGTGCTTCACGCCCGAGGAGCGGGAGTTGTTCCACTCGATGGTCGTGCGCTTCGCCTACGCGCCCGCCGACGAGCCGACGGACTGAGCCCGCGCCCGGCCGCGGGGGATCAGCCGCGACGCGCGCGCGGGGCGCGCTTCGTCGCCTTCAGAACCACGAACTTCGGGTCGCTCGCCACGAGTTCACTGGCGCCGAACAGGCGGCGCAGCTTCACGTGGTAGCCGAGGTGGCGGTTGCCGACCACCCACAGCTCGCCACCGGGGGCGAGCGCGTCGCGGGCTTGCGCGAACATGCGCAGCGCCGTCGCGTCGGTCGTCGCCTGGTGCGAATGGAACGGCGGATTGTTCAGGACGAGGTCCACGCTGCCCTCGGGCACACCGGCGAGCCCGTCGCCCACCCGGAACTCGGCCGCCCCCGGACGGTCCTTGGCATTCAGCGCGTACGTCGCCTCGGCCGAGGCGCGCGCCTGGTGCGACTCGTCCGTGAACAGCACCTCCGCGTCGGGGTGCGTCAGCGCCGCCGCCGTACCGACCACGCCGTTGCCGCAGCCCAGGTCCACGATGCGGCGGGCGGCCGTGCCCTCCGGAAGGTGCTTCAGGAAGAACCTGGTGCCGATGTCGAGGCGGTCGGCGCAGAACACCCCGGCGTGGTTCTCCACCGTGCGGCCCGCGAGGACCCCGATGTCGCCCGGGAGTTCGTAGCGGTACGGCCACGGGTTCGCGCCCGGCTCCGAGGAGAGGTCCGGCGTCGTGAAGATCAGCCGCGCCTTCTGCTCGGCGAGCGAGGTGCGGGTCGGGCCGATGATCCGCTCGAACAGCTGGAGGGTCGAGGTGTGGATCTCCTTGACCATGCCGGTGCCCACCACGACGGTGCCCTCGTGCAGCGCCGGGCGCAGCCGGTGCAGCTGGTCCTCCAGGAGGGCCAGGCTCTTGGGCACGCGGACGAGCAGCACGTCGATCCGCTGCGGCGGGGCGTCCTGGGTCGTGAGGAGGCGGGCGGCGGTGCGGGAGTGGCGGTGCAGGTTCTCCTGCGTGGCGCGCTCGCCCAGGTACGAGTCCGTGATCAGTGCCGGTGCGCAGCCGGGGGCGCCGGTCAGGGCCGTGCCGAGGGCGCCCCAGCGGTCGCCGAGCACGACGACGGAGCCCGACAGGTCGGTGCCGGCGGCGGCGAGGTGCCGGAGCAGGTAGGCGTCGGCGGCGTCCCAGGCGCGGAGGCGGTCTCGGGGGTCCGCGGGGTAGCGCGTGAGGTGCAGGTCGCCCCAGGGGGTGGGCAGTGCGGGGGTGGGCTGATCAGTGCGGTTCATCGTTCGGCAAGGCTAACGGAGGCGCTCCGCTCGGGGGGCCGTGGCTGATCGGGCCGGTGCGCTTCGGCTCCGCCGGGGGTGGGTCGCCGTGGTCCGGCTCGCCGCCGTCGTGGCTTGTCGCGCAGTTCCCCGCGCCCCTGGTGGAGGCTGTTCGGGCCGGTGCTGCTTGGGCTCTGCCGTGGGCCGGTTCGCCGTCGTCGTGGCCAGCCGCGCAGTTCCCCGCGCCCCTGCGGGTCGGGTGCTTCGGCTCCGCCGGGGGAGCTGGTTGCTCTGGCCTCCGCGCCTCTGGTGGGGGCCGCCGCTTGTCTCCGGCGGGGCTGGCTCCCATCGGCGCCGGTCCCTCTTGCGATCAGCCCTCGCCCTGCTCCCACCCACCCGCCCCCTCCGGGGGCGCGTCGGCCCGGCGCCTGGCCTCGGGCAGTACTCCGCCCCCGGACTTGTGATCCGGCCGGCCCGCCTTGGGCCTGCACCCAGGTTCTGTGTGAGATTCGGGCGCCCTCGCCCCTGGGCCTGCGCCCACGCGCCGGGTACGTACCCGGTCGGCTCGACCCAGCCTTGGGCAGTCTGCCGCCTGGGGCGGCACGGGTGGGCAAGGCGGCACCCAGGTGCCGGGTGCGCGAATCGGTCGGCCTCGGCTACGGCGTCGCCGCCGTAGGGGCTGAGCATCGTCCCCGAGTACAGCGCCGTCGTGGCTGGTCGCGCAGTTCCCCGCGCCCCTGAAGGGCACACTTCGTGCGCCCCCAGGGCGGTGGCCTGCCCCGCGTCGGGCCGTCGGGCGCGCCCCGCGACGGAGTCGCTGATGTGGACTCGGCTACATAGCCGCATGCCCCCTGGACGCACTTCGTGCGGTCCAGGGGGCATGCATGGTGTTCGCGTCCCCGCCGGTGAGGCGTCGGGTCAGGACTCCGGGAAGTCGCCCGCGAGGGCCGACGCCATCTTGAGGTGGGGGGCCGCCTCGGCGTCGCGGCCCTGGCGCTCGAGCGTGCGGCCCAGCATCAGGCGGGCGTAGTGCTCGACCGGGTCGCGCTCGACGATCGTGCGCAGCTCCGTCTCGGCGCGGCGCAGCTGGGCCGAGTGGTAGTAGGAACGGGCCAGCAGGAGGCGCGGTCCGGTCTGCTCCGGGACCTCCTCGACGAGCCCGTCGAGGATCTTCGCCGCGGTCGTGTACTCCTTCGCGTCGAAGAACATCTGCGCACGCTCCCACCGCTCGGCGGCCGATCCGTGCTCGTAGTACTTCTGCTCCACTGTTTCCTCCTTGCCTGACCGCCTCAACCAGGCCCCGGCCGGGCATATTCCCCGGCATGGCAATCATGGACACCTCAGCACCCGACGACCGCGGGCCCGCGTTCCGGCTGGTCCCCGGCAGCCCGCAGTCGCCGGTCGTCCTGCACGTCCCGCACGGCTCACGCACCGTCCCGCCCCAGGTCAGGGCGGGCCTGCTGCTCGACGACGCGGCGCTGGAGCGGGAGTTGGACCTCATCACCGACGCGCACACGGCGACCCTCGCCGAGCGGGCGGCGGCCGCGACGCCGCCCTCGGCCCCGGCACCGTGGGTGTTCGTGAACGAACGCTCGCGGCTGGTCGTCGACCCCGAACGCTTCCCCGACGAGCGCGAGGAGATGCGCGCCGTCGGCATGGGCGCCGTCTACACCCGCACGACGCACCGCGCCCCGCTGCGCCCCGAGCCGCCCGCCGACGAGGCCGCGCTCCTGGACACGTACTTCACCCCCTACGCGGAGGCGATGACCCGCGCCGTGGAGGGCCGGCTGGCCGCGACCGGCCGCGCCGTGATCGTCGACGTGCACTCCTACCCGAGCCGCGCCCTGCCCTACGAGCTCCACGGCACGGGCCCACGCCCGCCCGTCTGCCTCGGCACGGACCCCTTCCACACGCCCGCCGCCCTGACCGACCTGGCCCGCAAGGCCTTCGCCCCGCTGGGCGAGAGCGCGCTCGACACTCCGTTCGCCGGCGTCTACGTCCCCCTGCGCCACTACCGGACCGACCCGAGAGTGAGCGCCCTGATGCTGGAACTGCGCCGGGACACGTATCTCGACGAGCCGGTCGCCCCGCACGACGGGCTGGACCTGGCCGCCGCCGCGCTCGCCGCCTTCGTCGCGGCCGCGACGGAGTTCACGGAGGTGGCGGGCCGTGACTGAGACGACCGCGCCCTTCCTCTACGTGGTCGTGTGCGCCGCCGGGGCCGCCGACGGGGTCGGGGGACTGATCGGCGCCGCACAGGACCTCGGCTGGGAGGTCGGCGTCATCGCGACACCCACCGCGCTCGGCAGCGAGTTCTTCGACGTGGACGACGTCGTGACCCGCACCGGGCGCCCGGTGCGCTCCGAGTGGCGCACCCCGGCCGACCCGCGTCCGTTCCCGCCCGCCGACGCGATGGTCGTCGTCCCCGCGACCTTCAACACCGTCAACAAGTGGGCGGGCGGCATCGCGGACACCCTCGCCGTGGCGACACTCTGCGAGGCGTACGGCGCGGGCGTCCCCGTCCTCGCCCTGCCCAGCGTGAACGGCCCGCTGGCGAAGCACCCCGCGTACGAGGCGAGCGTACGGCGGCTGCGCGACATGGGCGTCCGGTTCGCCGAGGGCGACTTCGGCTGGGACGCGGCCCGCGCCGCCCTCGCGCGGCTCCCGGTCAGGCGCGTGGGACGGTGACGAGGGACTCCGGGGTGAGATCGGCGAGCGTCGGATAGCCGTCCACGGCCATCGTCAGGTCGGCCTCCGCGAGCAGCGACCGCAGGACGTGCACGAGCCCGTCCTCGCCGCCGACGGCCAGCCCGTACGCGTACGGGCGTCCCACGCCCACCGCGGTCGCGCCCAGCGCCAGCGCCTTGACCACGTCGGCGCCCGAGCGCACCCCGGAGTCGAAGAGCACCGGCAGCCCGTCGGCCGCCTCGACGACTCCGGGCAGCGCGTCGAGCGCGGGCAGCCCGCCGTTGGCCTGGCGGCCGCCGTGGTTGGAGCAGTAGATGCCGTCGACGCCGCCGTCCCTGGCCCGCCGTACGTCCTCGGGGTGACACAGGCCCTTGAGGATCAGCGGCAGCTCGGTGAGGGAGCGCAGCCAGGGCAGGTCGTCCCAGGTGAGCGGGTTGCCGAAGACGCCGGCCCAGGTGCCGACGACGTCCTGCGGGTCGGTGGACGGCTGCAACTCCCTGAAGCGCGGGTCGGAGGTGTAGTTGGCCAGGCAATGGCCGCGCAGCTGCGGGAAGTTGGAGGTCGACAGGTCGCGGGGGCGCCAGCCGGTGACCCAGGTGTCGAGGGTGACGACGATGCCCTTGAACCCGGCGGCCTCGGCCCGCTTCACGAGGCTCTCGGCGAGCTCCCGGTCGGTGGGCGTGTAGAGCTGGAAGAAGCCCGGGGTGTCGCCGAACTCCGCCGCCACGTCCTCCATGGGGTCGACCGACAGGGTGGACGCCACCATCGGCACCCCGGTGCGCGCCGCCGCCCGCGCCGTCGCCAGATCGCCGTGCCCGTCCTGGGCGCACAGGCCGATCACGCCGACCGGCGCCATGAAAAGCGGCGACTCCAGACGCAGCCCGAACAGGTCCACCGACAGGTCGCGCCGCGCGGCGCCCACCAGCATCCGGGGCATCAGCCCGTACCGCTCGAAGGCCCGGACATTGGCCCGCTGGGTGTGCTCGTCGCCGGCGCCACCGGCCACGTAGGACCAGACCGAGGCCGGCATCGCGGCCTGCGCCCGCTGCTCCAAGGAGGCCCAGTCCATGGGCAGCGTGGGTGTCACCCCGCGCAGCCCGTTCAGATAGATCTCGAACTGGTAGTCACCGAACTGCGGGCTCATCGTCCACCTTTGTGAAGTCGGCACGTCTGTGGGGTCGGCACGTCTGTAGGGCCGGGGTCGGCACGTGTGTGATCGGCACGTGTGTGGGGTCGGCAGCTTCTGAAGTTGACGCCGGATCCGAGTACGGGCTCGGCGGGCCCAATCTGCCAGGACGACCCGGCCCCGGCCAAGAGGGCTACACCCACGGGAGCAGCCGAGCGCGCCGTGACCGATTCGGGGGGTCTACACGTATCCACCACGACTCCTCCCCTGGGATGACACACCCCACCGGTGTCTACGCCGAGCGCGGGCTCGGACTCCGACCTGCAGGCTGACGGATCGGGCCCCGGCAGCGGTGACGATGGAACCACGATCCTGCCGACCACTCTGACGTGCGACGACGCACCGTCGGACGGTCGATCCTGCCTCTTCCATCCCCGACGGGAGTCCCTTTCGCCGTGGCTACCTTCCTGTACAAACTAGGACGGCTGTCCTTCCGACGCCGCCGTTACGTCGCCCTCCTGTGGGTGCTGCTGCTCGGCGGGATCGGCTTCGCCTCGTCGGCCGCGCCCGCCCCGCCCGCCGACACCTTCTCCATGCCGGGGACCGAGTCGCAGAAGGCCTTCGACCTCCTCGAGCAGAAGTTCCCCGCCGCGAGCGCCGAGGGTGCGACCGCCCGCGTCGTGATCCGCGCCCCGCAGGGCGAGAAGCTCACCGACCCCGCGCAGAAGACCGAGGTCGAGCAGCTGGTCAAGGCGCTCGGCGCCGGCCCGCAGGTCGCCTCCGTCGCCGACCCCTTCAAGGCGAACGCCGTCAGCAAGGACGGCACGACCGCCTACGCGTCCGTGTCCTACAAGGTCCCCGGGACCGAGCTGACCGACGCCGCGCACGACGCCCTGACCAAGGCCACCGACGAGGCCCGCGCCGACGGCTTCACGGTCGAGTCCGGCGGTGACGCCGTGCAGGCCGAGCAGGAGATGGGCGGCAGCGCCGAGATGATCGGCATCGCCGTCTCCGCCGTCGTCCTCCTGATCACGTTCGGCTCGCTCGTCGCCGCCGGCATGCCGCTGCTCACCGCGATCATCGGGGTCGGCATCGGCGTCTCCGGCATCGCCGCGCTCGGCAGCGTCCTCAACCTCTCCGGCACGACGTCCACGCTCGCGATGATGATCGGCCTCGCGGTCGGCATCGACTACGCCCTGTTCATCGTCTCCCGCTACCGCGCCGAGCTCGCCGAGGGCCGCAAGGGCGAGGAGGCCGCGGGCCGCGCCGTCGGGACGGCCGGCTCCGCCGTCGTGTTCGCCGGACTCACCGTCATCGTCGCCCTCGCGGGCCTCGCCGTCGTCAACATCCCGATCCTCACCAAGATGGGCCTGGCCGCGGCCGCCACCGTCGCGATCGCCGTCCTCATCGCCCTCACGATGATCCCCGCGCTGCTCGGCTTCGCCGGCCGCAAGGTGCTGCGCCGCAAGGACCGCAAGGCGCCCGCGCAGGCCGCGGGCGAGGGAAAGCCGAACCTCGGCACCCGCTGGTCCCGGTTCGTGCTGCGCCGCCCGCTCGCCGTGCTCCTCGTCGCCGTCCTCGGCCTCGGAGCGGTCGCCGTCCCGGCCGCGAGCCTCGAACTCGGACTGCCCGACGAGGGCTCCTCGGCGCCGGACAGCACCCAGCGCAAGGCGTACGACATGCTGTCCGAGTCCTTCGGTGCCGGCTTCAACGGCCCGCTGATGGTGACCGTCGACGGCAACGACGCGGCCGCCGCGGCGAAGACCGTCAGCACCTCGCTCGGCAAGGTCGAGGGCGTCGCCGCCGTCACCCCGGCCCAGGTCAACGAGGCGGGCGACACCGCCATCCTCACCGTCGTCCCGACCACGGGCCCCAGCGACCATGCCACCGAGGAACTCGTGCGGACCATCCGCGCGGACGCCGGGGACTGGTCGGCCGAGACCTCCTCCGAGGTGCTCGTCACCGGCCAGACCGCCATGACGATCGACTTCTCGCAGACCCTCGACGACGCCCTCGTCCCGTACCTGCTGCTCGTCGTCGGCCTGGCCTTCGTCCTGCTGATGCTCGTGTTCCGGTCCGTGCTCGTCCCGCTGAAGGCGGCGCTCGGCTTCCTGCTCTCGGTGGCGGCGGCGCTCGGCGCGGTCGTCGCGGTCTTCCAGTGGGGCTGGCTCGCCGACATCGTGGGCGTCGACCAGCCCGGCCCCATCATGTCGATGATGCCGATCTTCATGATCGGCGTGGTCTTCGGCCTCGCCATGGACTACGAGGTGTTCCTCGTGACCCGGATGCGGGAGGCGTACGTCCACGGGGCACGGCCCGGACAGGCGGTCGTGACCGGCTTCCGGCACGGCGGGCGGGTCGTCGGCGCCGCCGCGATCATCATGATCAGCGTCTTCTCCGGCTTCATCCTGGAGAACGACGACATGATCAAGATGATGGGCTTCGGCCTGGCCGTGGCCGTCCTGTTCGACGCGTTCGTGGTCCGCATGGCGATCGTGCCCGCGGTCATGGCGCTCCTCGGCCGGTCCGCGTGGTGGCTCCCCAAGTGGCTCGACCGGCTGCTGCCGAACGTCGACGTCGAGGGCGAGAAGCTGCACCGGGATCTGGCCGCGGCCGAACCCGCCCCGGAGGAGCGGGAGTTCGAACCCGTGCGCGGCTGACACGCGACGGATACCCGCACATTCACGCCAACGAGTGAATTGGTGAATGGATGTCCGTCAGCTCCCCCTGGACTGCGCTGTGCTGGACCGAGAGCGCTCGGGACGGTATCGGGGCGACCGGGGAGAACAGGGGGAGCGAATGCGGGTCTTCGTGCTGTGCGCGTGGCTGGTGACGGCGGCGCTCGGGAGCTATCTCGCCACCGTGTGGGTGCGCAACGGGGGGTTGCGCCAGCGCACGCCGGGGGTGACCCGGCTGCCGCTCTGGCTCGTGCTCGGGCACGTGGTGCTCGCCGTCGGCGGGCTCGCCGCGTGGGGGGTGTTCCTGATAGGCGACGCGCGCAGCTCGGCCTGGGCCGCCTGCGCCGTCGTCCTGGTCGTCGCCGCGCTCGGCTTCACGATGCTGCTGCGCTGGCTGCCCAGTTCCGGGCGGCACTCCCAGGCGGGCACGGCCGAGCGGCACTTTCCGCTCGCCGCGGTCGTCGCGCACGGGATGAGCGCGGGGGCGACCGTGCTGCTCGTCGCGATGGTGGTGGTCCGGCGCATGTGACCCGGTCGGATGCGCCCGGTGGACGGCTGCCGGGGTGAGTAGGCGGGTTGAGTACGGGGGCTCAGGCCGCGGACGGTCCGGGCGCCGGACGATGGGGTCGACCAGCCCGATGGTCCCGCCGCCCGAGCGCTTCGCAGTCCGGTGCCGGTGCGGGCCATGACTTGTGGAGACCGCATGCTCAGCCGCCTCGCCGACGTCCTGGTGCCCGCCGCCGGACGGTTGACCGTGAGCGCCGACGACGGCGCCGAGTTCGCCCCCGGCAGCATCTTCGTCGCGAACCACACCTCGACCGCCGACCCCGCCGTCGTCCTCGCCGCCCTGCACCGGCTCGGCGCGGAGCCCGCCGTCATGGCGGCCGCGGGGCTGTGGCGGATACCGGTGCTCGGAGCCGCGCTCTCCCGCGAGGGCCACATCCCGGTGCACCGCGCCGACGCCCGCGCGGGCCGCTCGCTCGACCTCGCCGCCGCGGCCCTCGACAGCGGGCGCTCCGTCCTCATCTACGCCGAGGGCGGGCTGCCGCGGCGCCGCGACGCGGGGGAGGCCGAACCGGGGGAGTTCCGCAGCGGGCTGTCGCGCCTCGCCGAACGCACCGGCGCGCCCGTCGTCCCCCTGGGCCAGGCCGGATCGCGGCGCCTCGTCTCGGGCGGCACCGTCAAACAACTCGCGGGCCTCGCCACGGCGCCGCTCCGCCGCCCCGCACTCCACGTCCACGCCGGCCCCGCGCTGCGCCTGACCGGCGACCGGGTCACCCGCACGGAACGGGCCCGCGAGGCGGTGATCGCGGCGTGGCGGGTGGCGGTGGGACGGCTCGAATCGGGGCGGGTGGGGCGGGGTGGGGGTATCTAACGCGCCCGGTGCCGAGCGCGGGCCTGATCTAGTGGCCTTCGCCTCGGGCCGTACTCCGGCACCAGGTGTGCTCGCCAGTGTGCGTGGGCGTTCCAGTCGGCCTCGGCCTTCCCCACGGCGCCTCGCCGTAGGGGCTGAGGATCATCGCCGAATGCTGCGCCGTCGTGGCTGATCGCGCAGTTCCCCGCGCCCCTGAAGGCACACTTCGTGCGCCCCAGGGGGCATGGGTCCCGCCCGAGACCGAGTTGCTGGTCGACCATCACCCCGTGCCCTGCCCGCACCATCAGGCGGCCCCCCCGGCCGGGCAGCCACGTAGCAGGCCCGCGTCGTGTACCCGTCAGACGCCCTCCATCGAGCGGAGCGCCTCCACCGACAGGCGGGCCGCCGCTCCGATCACCGCGTCCGCCCGGGGCAGCACGCTGTCCGCGCGGGCCGCCTGTGTGAAGACCACGGCCGTGTAGGTGGCGCCGTCCGGCAGTTCGACGACGCCGGCCTCGTGGCGCAGGGAGCCGAGAGTGCCGGTCTTGCCGGCCACGCGGACGCCGTCGTACGGGAATCCGGAGGCGAGTCGGTGGTGCCAGGCCTGGCGGCTCATCACCTCGCGCATGAACGCGCAGCGTTCCGGCGACGCCGCGCGGTCCGTCCAGACGGCGTGCAGCAGGCGTGCGATGTCGGCGGGCGTGGAGGAGGACTTGCGGGCCGGGTCGTACACGTCCTCGGGGACCGTCGCGTCGTTGCTGGCCAGGCGCCGCATCGCCGCGCTCAGCGAACCGGTGCCCGTCTCCTCCACCAGCCGGGCCCACGTGTTGGTGACACCGCCCCGCACCTGGGTGTCGGGCAGTCCCAGGGCGCGGCAGGTCTCGTCGACGACGTCCGGGCCCACCGCGCGGAGCACCGCGTCGGCCGCCGTGTTGTCGGACACCGTCATCATCATCACCACGAGGTCGCGCAAGGACATGGACACGGGGTCGTGGAGGAGGGAGAGCCCGGTGGGCCCTGCCACCCGCCGTGCCGGGTCCAGTGTCACCGGCTGCGCCGGATCGAGCGTGCCCGCGTCGGCGAGCCGGCAGAACGCCACCATCAGCGGCACCTTGTAGACGGAGGCGATCGGCAGCCGCTCGTCCGGGTCGAGCGTCACGGCCGCCTCGGGCCGGCGCAGGTCCGCCACGTGCAGCCAGCCCCTCACCCCCGCGTCCGCGAACAACTCCCGCAGCGCGCGCGTCACCTCGCCGTGCCGGCGCCCCGCGCTCACAGCGCCGCCTCCCGCGCGAGCGCGTCCACGAGGAGCCGCGCCGTGGCGGCGGTCTGCTCGGCGGCCGGACCCCGCGGATCCCAGACCACCCGCAACCGCAGCGGCAGCGCCGGATCGTCGGCCGGACGCCGCGCCACGCCTGCCGCGGCGAGCGTCCGGTCGGCGGTGACCAGGACGGCCTGCCCGGCGGCGACGAGGGCGAGCCCCGCCCGCTCGTCGGAGATCACCACCGTCTCCACCGCACGGCCCCGGCTGGCCAGCGTGTCGACGAACAGGTCGTGCGCGGCCGGCGCCTCCTCGCGCGGCCGCACCGCGACGGGCAGCCGCGGCGCCGACCCGCCGCGCGGCGCGTCGGGGGAGAGCACCCAGGTCGGCACCAGCACCACCTCACCCGCCGCCAGACCGTCGAGCACCGCGGGATGCCGGACGACCGCGACATCGAGCCGGCCCGCCGAGAGGTCGGACAGGAGCGTCGTCGTGGGCGCGGTCGACACGGCGAGCCGGGGCCGTTCCCCGCCGCGGCCGGGCGCCGCCGCCACCGCCGCCGCGAGCGCGGCCGGCACCTCGGGCGCGAACCCGAGTCGCAGCCGCCGCCCGTCGGCCTGCTCACGGGCACCGATCTCCCGCAGCCGCGCCAGCGCCGCGAGAGCCCGCCGGGCGTGCGGCAGCAGCAGCGCGCCCTCGTCGGTCAGCGCGACACCCCTGTCGCGGTCGAACAGCCGCACCCCGAGCAGCGCCTCCAGCCGCCGCAGCCCCTGCGACAGGGGCGGCTGCGTGATCCCCACCCGCTGCGCGGCGGCGCCGAAATGCTCCTCCTCGGCGAGCGCGACGAAGATCTCCAGATGCCGTTCCGTCAGCATTCCGCTCCTGTGGCGTGCGGCGATATGAGTTGTGAATCGGTCCGAGGGTGACAGCGTATTCGACATGGCTGCCGGGCGCCGGGTTGACTCGAGGGGCCCGGCCCGGGGCCGGCCCCGTACCGCACGACACCTGAGGAGACCGACTTTGGAGCCCACCGCCACGTCCCCCTCGCGCCGCGCGATCCTCGCCCTCGGCGCGGGCACCGCCCTGGCCGCCACCCTCACCGCGAGCGGCGCCGCCGCGGCCACCGTCCCGGTCACGAAGACGGTGACGACGCCGCGCGGATCCGCCGTCACCGGCCGGCTGCGCGCCCTGGAGCGCCGGTACGCGGCCCGGCTCGGCGTCTACGCCCACGACCTCGGCACCGGCCGCACCGTCCGCCACCGCGCCGGCGAACGCTTCCCCGTGTGCTCCGTGTTCAAGGGCATCGCGGTGGCCGCCGTACTGCGCGACCTCGACCGCGACGGCACGTACCTCGCCCGGCGCCTGCGCTACACACAGGACGACGTCGACAAGGCGGGCCACGCGCCGGTCACCGGCCTGCCCGAGAACGTCGCGGGCGGCCTCACCGTCGCCGAACTGTGCGCCGCCGCCGTCAGCGAGAGCGACAACGCCGCCGCCAACGTGCTGCTGCGCGAGCTCGGCGGCCCCACCGCCGTCACCCGCTTCTGCCGCTCGATCGGCGACGACATCACCCGTCTCGACCGCTGGGAGCCCGAGCTCAACTCCGCCGAACCCTGGCGCCGTACGGACGTCACGACCCCGCACGCCGCCGGCCTCACGTACGCGCGGCTCGTCGTCGGCAAGGCCCTCGCACGGGACGACCGGGACCTCCTCACCGGCTGGCTCGTCGCCAACTCGACCAACAAGGCGCGCTTCCGCGCGGGACTGCCCGCCGACTGGGTGCTCGCGGACAAGACGGGCGGCGGCTCGGACTACGGCGTCGCCAACGACGTGGGCGTCGTCCGGCCCCCCGGCCGCGCGCCGATCGTCCTGTCCGTCCTGTCCACGACCTACGCCCCCGAGGGCCCGTCGCAGAACCAACTGGTCGCCGACGCCGCCCGGGTCGTGGCCGAGCACCTCGTGCCGGGCGCCTGACCTCCGCCTCCGCGACGGGCCGTCGCGCGCGCGTTCGGCCCGTACGGAACGGTGGTGAACATCGCCCGTCCGTGCGTGAAGCTGCCGTCGACACGCCCCTGCCGAGACGTTTCTCCGCCTAGAGTGCGCGGAGTACGGAGTTCGGCGGAAGTGAAGAGGGCGGGTCATGGGGCGTCAGACGCGGTGGTGGAGTGCCGGATTGAGCCTGCTGGCCGTGCTCGCGGTGGGCGGCTGCGCGGCGCAGCAGGACGACGCGGACGGGGCGGCAACCCCGGCGGCCGGGGCGAGCGCCCCGCAGGAGAGCGGCGCCGCGGGCGCGCCCGAGGCCACCGGCACCCTGCCGGGCATGCCGACGGCCCAGCGCGCCCGGCAGCTGCTCACGACCCTGAAGGTGGGCCCGCACGGCTCGATGTCGGGCTACAGCCGGTCCAAGTTCCCGCACTGGGCGGAGCAGGGCGAGGACTGCAACACGCGGGAGACCGTGCTCGCCCGCGACGGCAAGGACGTCGAGAAGGACGCCGAGTGCCGCGCCGTGTCCGGCACCTGGGTCAGCGTCTACGACGACAAGACCTTCACCGACGCCTCCGGCCTCGACATCGACCACACCGTGCCGCTCGCCAACGCCTGGCGTTCGGGCGCCTCGAAGTGGACGCAGGAGGAGCGCAGGACCTTCGCCAACGACCTGACGCACCCGCAGCTCCTGTCGGTGTCCGCCGCGTCGAACCGCTCCAAGGGCGACCAGGGCCCCGACGAGTGGCAGCCGCCGGCCAAGTCCTACTGGTGCGCGTACGCCCGCTCGTGGACCGCGGTGAAGGCGACCTACGCGCTCACCGTCACCGAGGCCGAGAAGAACACCCTCACCGAGATGCTGGACACCTGCTCATGACGGCCGGCGCCGCGGACGACGGCAGGCTGGTCAGCGCGATCGAGGCGGGGCCCGGCGGCGCGATGACCGACGAGGTCGGGGTCATCACCGGGGACGTCACGCTGGCCACGGTCCCGGTGGCGGACGGTCTGGCCCGCGTCGAGATCCAGTACACGGACGCCGACGAGTGGTACACGCTGACCGGCAGCCCGGTCCCCGTACCGCCGGACGGGCTCGCGGCGCTGCACGAGCGGCTCGTCGAGCGGGTGGAGAGCGGCGGCGCCGCGCAGGCCTGAACGATTTCACGCTGCCGCAACGCACCACGCGCCCGACTCCTGTTAGACATGACAGTCAGACACGACGTCAGACATGACGGGCAGGCCGGTCCGGGGCGGAGGGGGAGTCGCGTGCGACACGACGCCGGCACCGCGCCCGTGCCCCTCACGGTCAATCCCGGCCGGCGCCTCCTGCTGTACACCCGCCCGTACATCGACCTCCAGCGCGTGGCCGCCGCGCTCTGTCCTTCCTGAGCCGCACCCGGAACCCGAACACCCGGACCTCAGGAAGGCACACCCGTGTCCTCAGCACCCTCCGCACCGCTGCACCTCGCCGTCGCGCTCGACGGCACCGGCTGGCACCCCGCGTCCTGGCGCGAGCCCGCATCCCGGCCCCGCGAGCTGTTCACCGCCCGCTACTGGGCCGGCCTCGTCACCGAGGCCGAGCGCGGGCTGCTCGACCTCGTCACCATCGAGGACGGACTCGGCCTCCAGTCCAGCCACTTCCTGGAGCCCGACGACCGCACCGACCAGGTTCGCGGCCGGCTCGACGCGGTCCTGACCGCCGCGCGCGTCGCCCCGCTCACCCGGCACATCGGCCTCGTGCCGACGGCGGTGGTCACGCACACCGAGCCGTTCCACCTGTCCAAGGCCATCGCCACCCTCGACCACGTCAGCTCCGGGCGCGCCGGGGTCCGCGTGCAGATCACCGCCCGCCCGCACGAGGCCGCGCACTTCGGCCGCCGCACGATCGAGCCCATCGACGCCTACGACAGCCCGGCCGCTCAGGACCTCGTCACCGACCTGTTCGACGAGGCCGCCGACTACACCGAGGTGCTGCGCCGGCTGTGGGACAGCTGGGAGGACGGCGCCGAGATCAGGGACGCCGCCACCGGCCGCTTCATCGACCGGGACCGGCTGCACCCCATCGACTTCGAGGGCCGCCGCTTCAGCGTGCGCGGCCCCTCGATCACCCCGCGTCCGCCCCAGGGGCAGCCCGTCGTCACCGCCCTCGGCCACCAGACCGTCCCGTACCGGCTCATCGCCCGGCAGGCCGACATCGGCTACGTCACCGCCCACGACCCCGGGCAGGCACGGGCGATCGTCGCCGAGATCCGCGCTGAGCAGGAGGCGGCCGGCCGCGCGGGCGAACCGCTGCACGTCTTCGGCGACGTCGTCGTGTTCCTGGACGAGACGGAGCGCGCGGCCCGCGACCGGCTGTCCCGGCTCGACACCGCCGCCGGATCCCCGTACGAGAGCGACGCCCCCGTCTTCACGGGCACCCCTGCCCAACTCGCCGACCTCCTCCAGGAGTTGCAGGCCGCGGGCCTGTCCGGGTTCCGGCTGCGGCCCGCCGTGCTCGGCCACGACCTGCCCGCGCTCACCCGCGGCCTCGTGCCCGAGCTCCAGCACCGCGGCGCCTTCCGCCGCGCCTACGAGGCCGACACCCTGCGCGGTCTGCTCGGGTTCGCCCGCCCCGCCAACCGCTACGCCACGACCGCCGCCTGAGCCGGACGGAGACCGCACGCCATGAGCAAGCCGCAGAAGCAGATCCATCTGGCCGCCCACTTCCCCGGCGTCAACAACACCACGGTGTGGAGCGACCCGCGGGCCGGCAGCCACATCGACTTCGGTTCCTTCACGCACTTCGCGCGCACCGCCGAACGCGCCAAGTTCGACTTCCTGTTCCTCGCCGAGGGCCTCCGGCTGCGCGAGCACGCGGGGGAGATCTACGACCTGGACGTCGTCGGCCGCCCCGACACCTTCACCGTCCTGGCCGCGCTCGCCGCCGTCACCGAGCACCTCGGACTGACCGGCACGATCAACTCCACCTTCAACGAGCCGTACGAGGTGGCCCGCCAGTTCGCGAGCCTCGACCATCTGACGGAGGGCCGCGCCGCCTGGAACGTCGTCACCTCCTGGGACGCCTTCACCGGCGAGAACTTCCGGCGCGGCGGCTTCCTGCCGCAGGAGGAGCGGTACACGCGCGCCGCCGAGTTCCTCGCCACCGCGCACGAGCTCTTCGACTCCTGGCGCGGCGACGAGATCCTCGCCGACCCGGCGACCGGGACCTTCCTGGGCGACGCGAAGGCCGGCGCGTTCGTGCACTCCGGCCGGCACTTCGACATCCAGGGCCGGTTCAACGTCCCGCGCTCGCCCCAGGGCCGCCCGGTGATCTTCCAGGCGGGGGACTCCGACGAGGGCCGCGAGTTCGCCGCGTCCGACGCCGACGCGATCTTCAGCCGGTACGCGACCCTGGAGGAGGGGCAGGCCTTCTACGCCGACGTCAAACGCCGGCTCGCCCGGTACGGCCGCCGCCCCGAGCAGCTGAAGATCCTGCCCGCGGCGACCTTCGCCCTCGGCGACACCGACGCCGAGGCCGAGGAGCTGGCCCGCGAGGTGCGCCGGCAGCAGGTCAGCGGCGCCACCGCCCTGCGCCACCTGGAGTTCGTCTGGAACCGGGACCTGTCCGCGTACGACCCGGACGGACCGCTGCCCGACATCGACCCGCTGGTCAGCGACGGGCACATCGCCGAGGGCCGGGCCCAGGTCCGGATGTACCGGGACCCCCTCGCCACCGCCCGCGAGTGGCGCGAGCGGGCCGCCGCGCACGGCTGGTCGATCCGCGACCTGGTCATCAACACGGGCAACCGGCAGAACTTCGTCGGCTCGCCGGAGACGATCGCGCGGAGCATCGACGCGCTCGTCCAGGCCGACGCCGCCGACGGATTCATCCTCGTCCCGCATCTGACGCCCGGCGGGCTCGACGCGTTCGCGGACCGGGTCGTACCGCTGCTCCAGGAGCGGGGTGTCTTCCGCACGGAGTACGAGGGACCGACGCTCCGCCACCACCTGGGGCTCGAGCACCCCGACGGGTCCGGGGCCGCGCGGGCCGCCTGAGCCGTACGTTCCCCCCTCACGCAGACGAAAGAGCCCGGGCCGCGCGGCCCGGGCTCTTTCGGAGGGTGACGGTCAGGCGGCGACGGCCTCACCGGCGTGGCCGTGCACGCGGGCGATGACCTCGGTCAGCTGCTCGGCGACCTCGGCGTCGTCGACCGGGTGGGTCGAGGCGAAGCGCTCCAGCGAGCCCGGGATCGACAGCTTGACGTCCTCGAGCACGGTGCCGCCGGCGATGCCCACGGCCTTGCGGGCCTCGTCCTGCGCCCACACGCCGCCGTACTGGCCGTACGCGGTGCCCACCACGGCGACCGGCTTGCCGGTGAAGGCGCCCGCGCCGAACGGACGGGACAGCCAGTCGATGGCGTTCTTCAGGACGGCGGGGATGGTGCCGTTGTACTCGGGCGAGAAGAGCAGGAAGCCGTCCGCCTCGCCGGCGGCGGCGCGCAGGGCGGCGGCCGCGGCGGGGACGCTGCCCTCGACGTCGATGTCCTCGTTGTAGAAGGGGATCTCGGCCAGGCCCTCGTAGAGCACGACCTCGGCGCCCTCGGGGGCGAGCTTGACGGCCGCCTCGGCGAGCTGGCGGTTGTGCGATCCGGCACGGAGGCTGCCGACGAGCGCGAGGATACGAACAGACATGAGGAGCTCCAAGATGCTGAGGCTGGTCACCGAGCGATCGAGTGATGCGGACCGGGGTCCGTTTAGATTTGTACCACCGTAAGCGGACCGGGGTCCACTTTTCTGGGAAATGCTTTACGCTGAGTTCATGTCCAGCAGCCTTCCGCTCCAGATCGGCACGACCGCCGACGAGCCCTGTCTGCGCGCGGACGCCGCGCGGAACCGGGCACGGCTGTTGGAGGCCGCCGCCCGCCTGGTCGCGGAGCGCGGCGCCGCCGCCGTCACCATGGAGGCGGTCGCCGCCGAGGCCTGCGTCGGCAAGGGCACCGTCTTCCGCCGCTTCGGCGACCGCGTCGGACTGCTCACCGCCCTGCTCGACCACACCGCGAGCCGGCTCCAGGCCGACCTCATCAGCGGCCCCCCGCCGCTCGGCCCCGGCGCCCCGCCCGTCGAGCGGCTGCGCGCCTTCGGCCTGGAGGTGCTGCGCCGCTCCTCCGAGCAGCTGGAGCTGTTCCTCGCCGCGCAGGACGAGCCCGCCCGCCGCGTCGGCCACCCCTCGCAGCGCGTCCTGACCCTGCACGCGACGATCCTGCTGCGCGAGATCGACCCCGGCGCCGACCACGAGCTCCAGGCCCACGCCCTGCTCGGCTACCTGGACCCGGCCGTCATCCACTTCCTGACGAAGGAGCGCGGGATGCCGCTCGAGCGGCTCGAGGAGGGCTGGCTCGACCTCGTCGAGCGGATCAGCACACCGGTCGCCTGAGCCGCCACAAAGCCTCGATCCGGCCCGTCAGATGCGGGCACAGGGGTCCGGCGGCGGGCAGCGCCACGCCCAGCCGGAGCCCGGCCGCGGCGAAGAACCGCCGGCCCCGGCGCGACTGCACCGTCGTCGTCCAGCGGAATCCGGGCCCGGAGCGGACCGCGGCCCGCACCAGTTCGAGCCCGATGCCCTCGCGCCGCCGCATCTCGTCGACCCACAGGGACCGCACGCGCCCCGTACGGCAGTGGGCGCACACCCGGAAGCGGATCTCGGCGACCTCCGCGCCCGCGCCCGTGCGCACCGTGACGCGCCGTTCGTCCTCGTCGCCCGGCCGGCTCTCGGCGCGCAGCACGAGGCCGCCGTCACCTGCCGTCAGCGCCAGGCCCGTCCGTCCGAACATCACGGGCCTCCCGGTGGGCCGTCCTCGCGGTGTCGGCGCATCGTGTCACGGGCGCGCCGCCACCGGGAGGGGGTGCGGGCGGGTGACTTCCGGCGCCCGGGAGCGCGCCGGGGGCGGGCCGGACGCCGGGCGCCGCCGGGCCGGGACGGTCAGCGGCGCAGCGGGGAGAGCACGTCCATCGCGTACTCGAGGGCCTCCGGCTGGGTCGCCTCGCCGAGAAGCGGGAGCAGCGGCAGCACCGAGCAGCCGCGGTTGCCCTCGTCCTGGTGGTCGATCTCCCAGCGGAGATCGGGCTTGCCGGCCTGGGTGGTCGCCACCACGAACAGCGGCTGGGCACAGCCTTGGCACAGGTAGTGGTGGCGGTTCATGGCCTCCCTCTCCGCGGCAGGGGTCTCGGAAGGCCGATTCTCCGCCGCCGCGGCCCGTCCTGCCTCAGGGGTGGGCTGAGTGGGGCGCGGCCCTTGCGGGGCACGGATCCCGTGAGACCCTGCCGCCATGATCGGAGAGCTGCAGTGCGTGGTCCTCGACTGCGCCGACGGCGAGGTGCTGTCCCGGTTCTACGCGGAACTGCTGGGCGGCGAGGTGAACCGGCCGGACCGGCGCTGGGCCGTGGGCGACGGCTGGTCGACCCTGCACACCGAGCGCGGCCTTGTGCTCGCCTTCCAGCGGGTCGCGGACCACCGGCCGCCCCGCTGGCCGGACCCCGAGCGCCCCGCCCAGTTCCACCTCGACGTGGACGTCCCCGACCTGGAGGCCGCGCAGGCCAGGGTCCTGGAGCTGGGCGCGGAGCTGCTCGACGCGGGCGAACCCGCCCGGGGCTGGCGGGTGTTCGCCGACCCCGCGGGACATCCGTTCTGCCTGCTGGGGCGCCCCGTCACTCCATGAAGGCGAGGCCGTGGGCGATACCGTTGCGCTGGATCTCCGATGTGCCGGTCAGCACCCGGAACATGCGGATCTTGCGGAACAGGAACTCGATCTCGTGGCCCTGGGTCAGCCCCTCCTTGCCGTGGATCTGGACGGCCTGGTCGAGGATGCGGAACGCGGACTCGGCGACGAACAGCTTGCTCATGAACGCCTCCGTGCGCACCTCCTCGCCCCGGTCCAGGGCGGCGAGCGCCGCGTACGTCATGGACCGGGCCGCGTACAGCTCGGTGGCCATGTCGGCGACCTTGTGCTGCACGGACTGGAGGGCGAGCAGCGGCTGCCCGCCCGCGACCTTGCGGGTCCGGGTCCGCTCCAGGGTGAGGGCCAGAGCGCGGCGGGTCGCGCCGATGACGCTCGGGCAGTGCAGCAGGCGGTTCGTCGTGACGCGGCCGAGCGCGATCCGCATGCCCCGGCCCTCCTCGCCGAGCAGGTTCGCGGCGGGGACCCGGCAGTCGTCGAGCACGATGTCGCTCTCGATGTGCTCGCCCGACATCGGCGTGGCGCCCTCCGCGACCGTGCAGCCCGGGCTGTCGAGATCCACGAGGAACGCGGAGAACGCCGGCTTCTCGCCCTCCTCCTCGCCGCTGCCCGCCATCCGCGCGACGACGATCGCGAAGTCCGCGAACGGGCCCGCCGAGCTGAACACCTTGTGCCCGGTGAGCCGGTAGCCGTCCCCGTCCCGCACCGCCGTCGTCCGCATCGCGCGCACGTCGGACCCGGCGTCGGTCTCCGTGAGCGAGAAACAGCAGGCCCGCTCGCCCCGGACGACCGGGAGCAGGTACCGCTCCAGTTGGTACGGGGTGGCGTGGCGCAGGATGTCGCCGGCGCGCAGCGGGCCGCCCATGTCGCCGAGGACGCTGTGCCCGAGGACGCGGCCGGACGCGCCGACCTCCTCCTTCAGGGCGGCGAGCGCGGTGTGCGAGAGGTTCCGTCCGCCGTACTGCTCGGGCAGGTGGATCCCGTAGAAGCCGAGCTCGCGGCTGCGCCGCCAGACCGGTTCGAGGTCGGCGCGGGTCAGCCGGGACGCGTGGGTGAAGCCGTGCCGCTTCTCGTGATCGGCGAGTTCGCCGTCGAGGTAGGTGCGCAGACGGTCGACCAGGTCGGCCAGTTCGGGGTCGTGCGCGTAGGAGGGGCGCAGGGAGAAGGTCATCGGTCGTTCCTCAAGGGGTGCGGCTCGGGGGTCAGTTGACGCGGCGGGCGGCGTCGGCCCAGAACGGTTCGCGGACGGCCTTGCGGTCGAGCTTGCCGTTGCGGTTGTGGGGGAGCGCGGCCACGAAGTCGACGCTGCGGGGCTTCTTGAAGCGGTCGAGGCGGTCGGCGCAGAACGCGGCGATCTCGTCGGCGCTCGGCGCGTGCCCCGGCCGCGGCACGACGACGGCCTTGACGGCCTCGCCCCACCGCTCGTCCGGCACGCCGACGACGCACGCCTCCTGGACGCCCGGATGCTCGTAGAGGGCGGCCTCGACCTCGGTGCAGTAGATGTTGAAGCCACCCGAGATGATCATGTCCTTCTTGCGGTCGACGAGGAACACGTAGCCGTCCTCGCGCATCCACGCGAGGTCGCCGGTGTGCACCCAGCCGTCCCTGAACGTCTCGGCGGACAGCTCCGGTTCGCGCCAGTACGCGCGGACGCAGTCCGGGCCGCGCACGATCAGCTCGCCGACCTCGCGCGCCGGCAGCGCCCGGCCCGCGTCGTCGACGATCCGCAGCTCGGTGTCGTAGACGGCACGCCCGCAGGACTGGAGCAGCTCCGGGTCCTCGGCCAGGCCGCGGGCGATCTCCTGGCTGCTGAGCGCGGCGACGGCGCTGGTGGTCTCGCCCAGGCCGTAGCCCTGCGCGACGACCGGGCCGAAGAGGGCGACGGCGTCCTTGAGGCGCTGCGGGGAGATGGGGGCGCCGCCGACGCGGACGCTGGTCAGGCTGGACAGGTCGCGCCCGTCCGCGCCGGGGTGGGCGAGCACCATGTTGACCATGGCCGGCACCAGGAACGTCGTCGTGATCCGCTCCCGCTCCACGGTGTCCAGGAACGTCCCGGCGTCCCAGGCGGGCAGGACGTGGGTCGCGGAGCCCGCGAAGACGTTGGCGAGCAGGGTCATGCCGGTCGCGTGGGTGATGGGGCCGCAGGCGAGGTAGCGGGAGTCGCGGCGCGGCCGGGACTCCTCGTTCATGAGCAGCTTGCGCATGTTGGCGAGCCGGTTGCCGAAGGTCTGCACCGCCGCCTTGAGCGTGCCGGTCGAGCCCGAGGTGAAGTTGAGGACGCAGGCGTCGTGCTCGTCGACGTCCACGGGCTCCGGCGCTTCCCCGGCCGCCTCGTCGAGCAGTGCGGCGTAGGAGAGTTCGGCGCCGGAGGTGCTGTCGAGGGAGACGGCCAGGCAGTCGGTGCCCGCCGCCTCGATCGCGGCCAGGGCGTCCTCGCGATGCGCCGCGTCGAACACGAGGAGGCGGACGGGCGCGTACTCCAGGATGTGCCCGACCTCGGTGCGGCCGAGCCGGGCGTTGATCGGGGCGCGCACCAACCCGGCCTTGTAGAGGGCGAATTCGACCTCCACCAGCTCGCCCCGGTTCCAGGCGAGCGAGGCGACCGCGTCGCCGGGGCGCAGTCCGCGGGCGAGCAGCGCGGCCGCGAGGCGGTCGGTGGCGCGGTCGAGCTCCGCGAAGGTCCAGGTGCGCTCGCCGCAGACGAGGGCGGTCGCGTCGGGCCAGTAGCGGGCACTGCGGGTCAGGTACGTGCCGAGGTTCATCGACCGTCTCCTCCGTGGAAGTTCAGCGGGAACGGCCGCATCTGCCGAATATCAAACAGCCAGGCCGTTACTGAACACATTGTTCGGTAACTACTGGACTGTCAAGAGCCCCTAGACTGAGCGCGACCACGACAGGGGCGATCCCGGCAGGGGGCGGCCCCGACAGGGCGAAGGGAAGCGGCATGGCCGAGGACAGGCGCACCAGGCGCACCCGCCGGGCGCTGGGCGGGGCACTGGTCGAGCTGGTGCTGGAGCGCGGCTTCGGCGCGCTGACCGTCGAGGACATCACCGAGCGCGGCGACGTGGCCCGCGCCACCTTCTACGCCCACTTCAAGGGCAAGGACGACCTGTTCGCCCGGGTCACGAGGGACCTGCTCGACGAGCTCGCGCAGCGTCTCGAACCCGTGATGGCCGACAGCGCCGTCGGCTTCACCGGCAAACCGGTCCTGGAGATGCTCCGGCACGTCACCGACGAGCGGGACACCTACCGGGCCGTGCTGCGCGGCGAGGGCGACGGCAAGCCCCTGCAGATGTTCATGGACGCCTGCTCGGCCTACGCCGCCCGGGAGTTCAAGGCCCGCGCCGAGCGCAACGACGTGCAGCCGCGCATCGACGCTGACCTCCTGGCCCGCGTCTGGGTCGGCGAACAGGTCGCCGTGCTGCGCTGGTGGGCGGAGCAGGACGCCCCGCCTGTGCCGGCCGAGGAGGCCGTGCGCATGCTCCTCGACCTGGCGCTGCGCGGCCGCTACTGGGCCAGCGGCTTCCCGGGCCCGGACGTGCCCGCCCCCGACGGCTCCGCCTGACGGAACGCGGCGAGCCGCGCGGCGTCCCGGGCCGGACGGATGAGAAGGACCGCCACGAGACCGCAGACGATCATCACCGCGGACGCCAGCGCGAAGGACCGCGCGTAGCCCGCTCCGGAGGACGCCGCCGAGTCCAGGAAACGCCCCGTCAGGGACGGTGCGAGCAGGGCCGGCAGGGTCCCCGTCGCCGCCACGATGCCGAACAGCGCGCCCCGCTGCGCGCCCGGCGCCACCGCCGCGGCCGTCATGTAGTGCAGCGGGAACGCGATCGAGTGCGCGCCGAACGCGATCGCGATCAGGGCGATCCGCCCGGCACCCGGCCCGGCGAGCGGGATCAGTGCCATCGCCGTACCCGCGCAGAGCACCGCGACGCCCTGCGGCACACCGGTCGACCAGCGCGAGGACACACCGCGCCGGGTCAGCCGGTCGACCGCGGGGGACAGCGCGAGCAGCAGCAGGAAGCTCAGCCCGGACACGGTGCTGAGGGTCGAGGCCGCCGTGCCGGGGCTCATCGCCATCTCCGTCTGCAGGTACGAGGGCAGCCACGCCTGACTGAGCGTCATCGCCCACTGGGCGCCGAACGCGCTCGCCACGCTGCCGATCACCGTGCCGCACAGCAGCAGCCGCCGGTAGGGCACCCGCCCCCGCGCCTCCGGCTCCGCCCGGGCCGCGTCCGCGGACCGCTGCTGCGTGCGGTCGTACGGGCCGTCGTGCCCGAGGAACCACCACACGGCGCTCCAGGTGACGCTCACCACCGCGAGCGCGGCGAACGCCGAGCGCCAGCCGAACGATGTGATCAGCCAGGTCACCAGCGGCGCCGCGACCAGCGTGCCGAGCGCGGCCCCGCTGATCTGGAGCGCGGACGGCAGCCCGCGCCGCCCCGCCGGGAACCACTTGTACAGGGCGTGCATCGACATCGGCGTGGCCGGACCCTCGGCGGCGCCCAGCAGCACCCGCCCCACGACGAGGGCCGGCACCGCCGCCACGATCAGCACCGGCAGCTGGGCGACGCCCCACACCAGGCACATCACGAACAGCAGCACCCGGCTGGAGATCCGGGACGAGAAGAAGCCCACCAGCAGCCCGGACAGGCTGAAGAGCACCGAGTAGGAGCTGGAGATCAGCCCGTACGTCCCGTGGCTGATGTCCAGCTCCCGCATGATCGGCCCGGCGGCGAGCCCCAGGACCGACTTGTCGGCGAAGTTGACGACCGTGAACGTGACGATCAGCGCGGTGACGGTCCAGGCGCGCCGCCGGTCGAACGCGGGCGCCTCCAGGGGGTCCAGGCGGTCGAGGACCGGGGGCGGGGATGGCTGCGAGGGCATGCGCGAACTCCTGCGGTGTCAGGGAGCGGGCAGGCGCGGCGCCGGGGGAGCGGCGTCGTCTGCGGCGCCGAACGGAGTTACTGAACAACTCGTCCGCTAACGATTGAGTTGTTCGGCAACGTAACCCGCTGGACACCTCCGGTCAATGGGTCCGTGCACGCGGCCGCACGCAGAACGGCCCCGCCGAGGGGCGGGGCCGGTTCAGGGGCCTGCTGGGGTGCCGCATAGCATGATCGGCATGGGAAAGCCGAAGAAGTCCGCCGCGCCGTGCCGGATCGTCGTGTGCCGCGACTGCTGCTGCGGCAGCCCCAAGGTGGCCGGTGACCACGCCGCCCAGCGCGCGCGGCTGCGGGACGGGGCGCCCGTGCAGATCTCCAAGTGCCTCGACGTCTGCGACCAGGCCAACGTGATCGTGGTCCAGCCGTCGACGGAGGGCCGGGCCGCCGGAGGCCGCCCGGCCTGGTTCGGGCTCGTCAACGACGCGGAGGCGACCGAGGACATCCTGGCGTGGGTGCGGGCCGGCGGGCCGGGCGTCGCGCCCTGCCCCGACATCCTCGACCTCTACGCGTTCAAGCCGTCACGCCGGGTCCGCGACGCCCTCTAGGACCTACTCCGGCCGGTCGGCGGAGCGTTCGCCGTCGCGGAACGCGGCGAGCAGCCGCTCCGCCGCCACCGTCGCCGTCAACTCGCCCGCCCTGACCTGCTGTTCGAGGCCGGGGGACAGGGCCCGTACGGCCGGTGCCGCGTGGAGCCTTCCGAGGAGCTCGTCGCGGACCATCGCCCAGGTCCAGCCGACCTGCTGGTCCCTGCGCCGCTCGGCGAGCCGGCCCGTCGAGTCGAGCAGGGTCCGGTGCTGTTCGAGCCGCTCCCACACGGTGTCCAGGCCCGTCGACTCGCGCGCGCTGCAGTGCAGCACGGGCGGCGTCCAGAACGCGTCCTTGCCGTGCATCAGCCGCAGCGCGCCCGCCAGTTCACGCGCGGCCGCGCGGGCGTCCCGCTCGTGCGGGCCGTCCGCCTTGTTCACCGCGATCACGTCGGCCAGCTCCAGGACGCCCTTCTTGATGCCCTGGAGACCGTCACCGGTGCGCGCCAGACTCAGCAGCAGGAACGTGTCGACCATGTCGGCGACCGCGGTCTCCGACTGCCCGACGCCGACGGTCTCCACGAGGATCACGTCGTAGCCCGCCGCCTCCATGACCACCATGGACTCCCGGGTGGCCTTGGCGACGCCACCGAGCGTGCCCGCGCTGGGGGAGGGGCGCACGAAGGCGTTCGCGTCGACCGCGAGCCGCTCCATGCGCGTCTTGTCGCCCAGGATCGAACCGCCGGTCCGCGTGGAGGACGGGTCGACGGCGAGCACCGCCACGCGGTGCCCGAGCCCGGTCAGCATGGTGCCGAAGGCGTCGATGAACGTCGACTTGCCCACCCCCGGCACCCCGCTGATCCCGATGCGCCGCGACCGGCCGCTGTGCGGCAGGAGCGCGGTCAGCAACTCCTGCGCCAGCGCCCGGTGCTGCGGCCGCGTCGACTCCACCAGGGTGACGGCGCGGGCGACGAGCGCCCGCTTCCCGTCGAGGACACCCTTGACGTACGTGTCGAGATCGAGAGGCGCCATCGGACTACGCGTCGTGCCCGAGGTCGACGGCGAGCCGCTCGATCAGATCGTGCGCCGCGTCCGGGATGACCGTGCCGGGCGGGAACACCGCCGCCGCGCCCATCTCCAGGAGCGTCGGCACGTCCTGGGGCGGGATCACACCGCCGACCACGATCATGATGTCCTCGCGGCCCTCCTCGGCCAGTGCCTCGCGCAGCGCGGGCACCAGCGTCAGGTGGCCGGCGGCCAGCGACGACACACCGACGATGTGCACGTCCGCCTCGACCGCCTGCCGGGCGACCTCGCCCGGCGTCTGGAACAGCGGGCCGACGTCCACGTCGAAGCCCAGGTCGGCGAAGGCCGTCGCGATCACCTTCTGGCCGCGGTCATGGCCGTCCTGGCCCATCTTCGCGACCAGGATGCGCGGCCGGCGTCCCTCCGCCTCGGCGAACGCGTCGACGCGCTCCCTGGTCCGGTCCACGTTGGCGGACTCCCCTGCCTCGTTGCGGTACACGCCGGAGATCGTACGGATCTGGCCCGCGTGCCGCCCGTACACCTTCTCCAGGGCGTCCGAGATCTCGCCGACGGTCGCCTTGGCGCGCGCCGCGACCACGGCGAGCTCCAGCAGGTTGCCGTCACCGCCGGCCGCCCGGGTCAGCGCCGCGAGCGCGTCCTGGCAGGCCGTCTCGTCGCGCTCCTCGCGCAGCCGGCGCAGCTTGGCGATCTGCTGCGCGCGCACCGACGAGTTGTCGACCTTCAGGACCTCGATCTGCTCGTCGCTGTCCACCCGGTACTTGTTGACGCCGATCACCGGCTGCCGGCCCGAGTCGATGCGGGCCTGCGTGCGCGCCGCCGCCTCCTCGACCCGCAGCTTCGGGATACCCGCGTCGATGGCCTTCGCCATGCCGCCGGCCTGCTCGACCTCCTGGATGTGCTGCCAGGCCCGCCGCGCCAGGTCGTACGTCAGCTTCTCCACGTACGCGCTGCCGCCCCACGGGTCGATCGTGCGCGTCGTGCCGGACTCCTGCTGGATCAGCAGCTGCGTGTTGCGGGCGATGCGCGCCGAGAAGTCGGTCGGCAGCGCGAGCGCCTCGTCCAGCGCGTTCGTGTGCAGCGACTGCGTGTGGCCCTGCGTCGCCGCCATCGCCTCGACACACGTACGCGTCACGTTGTTGAACACGTCCTGCGCCGTCAGCGACCAGCCCGAGGTCTGCGAATGGGTGCGCAGCGACAGCGACTTGGCGTTCTGCGGGTCGAACTGCTTGACCAGCTTCGCCCACAGCAGGCGGGCCGCGCGCAGCTTCGCGACCTCCATGAAGAAGTTCATGCCGATCGCCCAGAAGAAGCTGAGCCGCGGCGCGAACGCGTCCACGTCCAGGCCCGCCTCGCGCCCCGCCCGGATGTACTCGACACCGTCGGCGAGCGTGTACGCCAGCTCCAGATCGGCCGTCGCACCCGCTTCCTGGATGTGGTAGCCCGAGATCGAGATCGAGTTGTAGCGGGGCATCCGCTGGGAGGTGTACGCGAAGATGTCGGAGATGATCCGCATCGACGGGCCCGGCGGATAGATGTACGTGTTGCGGACCATGAACTCCTTGAGGATGTCGTTCTGGATGGTCCCCGCGAGCTTCTCCGGCGGAACGCCCTGCTCCTCCGCCGCCACGATGTACAGCGCGAGCACGGGCAGCACCGCGCCGTTCATCGTCATCGACACGGTCATCTTGTCCAGCGGGATACCGTCGAACAGCTGTCGCATGTCGTAGATCGAGTCGATCGCGACACCGGCCATGCCGACGTCACCCGTCACCCGCGGGTGGTCGCTGTCGTAGCCGCGGTGCGTCGGCAGGTCGAACGCGACGGACAGACCCTTCTGACCGGCCGCCAGATTGCGCCGGTAGAACGCGTTGGACTCCTCGGCCGTGGAGAAGCCCGCGTACTGACGGATCGTCCACGGCTGGTTCACGTACATGGTCGGGTACGGGCCGCGCAGATACGGGGCCGCGCCCGGGAACGTGTCCAGGAAGTCCAGGCCCTCGAGGTCCTGTCCCGTGTACAGCGGCTTGACGCCGATGCCCTCGGGCGTCTCCCACAGCAGGTCGGAACCGTCGGCGGCCTGCTCGACCGCCGCGTTCCACACGTCGGCGCCCGGCCCGGAGCCGGGCGTGCCCAGCTCGACGCCGGAGAAGTCGGGTACGGACATCAGGACACTCCCATGCGGTCGAGCGTGGCGGACAGCACGGCCACGGCGTCACAGCCTGCGTAGACGTACGAGTCGACGTCCGCGTACGGTCCCGGGCGGCCGGCCAGCGCCACGTGCGAGGCACCCGCGGCGCGCAGCGCGGCCACCGTCTCGTCGGCCTGCTCCGCGTACAGCTTGTCGCTGGAGCACACGCACACCTCGGTGGTGCCGCTGTCCTCGAACGAGCCCTCGGTGACCGGCTCGACGCCGCCCGCCTGGAACAGGTTCGCGGCGAAGGTGAGGCGCGCCGAGTGCGCCGCGGCCGGGCCGAGCGCCGCGAGGAACACCTTCGGGCGGGCGCCCGTCCTCGCCAGGAACGCGTCCGAGCGGGCCCGCAGCTCCTCGAACGCCTCGTCACGGCGCACCCGCGGCAGACCGCCGGACGGCTGGGCGGGCAGCGGCTCGCGGACCACCGGCTGCTCGGCCAGGAACGGGAACTCGCTGACACCCGTGACCGGTTCGCGGCGCTCCGCGATCCGCGCGCTGCGCGCGGCCCACGTCGCCGCGATCCGGTCCTGCACCAGACGCGAGCCGAGCGCCGCCGCCTGGCCGCCCCCGCGCTCGATCTCCTGGAAGAACTCCCAGGCGGCGTGCGCCAGTTCGTCGGTGAGGCGCTCCACGTACCAGGAGCCGCCGGCCGGGTCGATCACCCGGGCCAGGTGCGACTCCTCGACGAGGATCGTCGACGTGTTGCGCGCGATGCGGCGCGCGAACGCGTCGGGCAGGCCCAGCGCGTGGTCGAACGGGAGCACCGTCACCGCGTCCGCGCCGCCGACCCCGGCCGCGAGCGTCGCGATCGTCGTGCGCAGCATGTTCACCCACGGGTCGCGGCGCGTCATCATCACCGGCGACGTCACCGCGTGCTGCACCTGCGCGCCCGCCTCGGGCGCCCCGCACACCTCGGCGACACGGGCCCAAAGGCGGCGCGCCGCACGGAACTTGGCGATCGTCAGGAACTGGTCGGCGCTCGCCGCGTAGCGGAACTCCAGCTGCCCGAGGGCCTGTTCGACGCTCAGCCCGGCCGCCGTCAGCTCCCGCAGGTACGCGACACCGGTGGCCAGCGAGCAGGCCAGCTCCTGTGCGGCCGAGCCGCCCGCCTCGTGGTACGGCAGCGCGTCCACCGTCAGGGCGCGCAGCCCCGGGTACTCCTCGGCGCAGCGCTTCGCCAGCGCCGCGACCGGCGCGAAGCCGAACGACGCGCCGGTGCGGGCCTCGTGGCCCAGCGGGTCGGCGCCGAGGTTGCCGCGCACCGCGTCGGCGGCGACGCCCCGGGCGGCGTAGATCTCGAACAGACTGCGGGCCGCGGCCTCGACCTCGGCGCCCGCGTCGAGCACCACCGGCGCGAGGTCCAGGTACACGCCCTCCAGGGTGGCCGGGAGCGCGTCGACCGGGATGCCGGCCTCGCCGCCCACGGTCAGCCACAGGGACGTGACCCCGTTCTCCAGGTCGGCGAGGACCGCCGCGGAGTCGGAACGGGAGTGCGGCTGGCGCACGTCCCAGCCGCCCAGCGTGTTCCCCTCGGGGCGGCCGCCGCGCACGAACGGTGCGAAGCCGGGCAGCCCGGAGGCGGAGGTGTCGTCGTGCGCGGTGTAGAGGGGGCGGGCACGCAACCCGTCCTCCAGCGCGGTGGAGAGGGCTTCTTCCGCTTCCGCGGCCGAGACTTCCTTACCCGACTTGCGCAGAACACCCGCGACCAGGTGCTGCCACTGTTCATGTGTCGCGTCAGGGAACTCGGCCGCCAGGGAGAGCCCGTCGTCAGGCAGGACCGTCATGCTCGGATGCTAGGTCAGATCCGCGCGGGAGCAGCAGGTATACAGAGTGTGACCTTGTTCTCCTTGCCAGAACCGGATCAGGACTCTAGACGGCCGCGGGCGGTCGTTCAGGCGGACGCGAGCTGCTCGGCGAACTCCCGCGGCGTCATGACCGCGGTGCCGTCCACGTTCACCACCGGGATCACGGTGTCGTCGTAGCGGACGGCCGGCGTGCCCACGAGACCGAAGGACGCGAAGGCTCCGGTCACCTCCGCCGCCCACGTGTTGTAGACGTCCTGGGCGACCTTGGCGTCGAAGTCCGCGGACCGCAGGCCCGCGACCGTGCCGGCCACCGACAGCAGGTGCGCCGGAACGCCGAATCCGTCGTCGCCGGGAGGGAAGGGCTGCGCCGCGAACAGGGCGCCGAGATAGTCCATGAACGGACCGGCGCCCACGTCCGCGGCCGCGCCCAGCGCCGCCAGCGCCCGCCGAGAACCGCTGCCGCCGACCGTGTCGTCCATGACCGCCGCGAAATGGAACTCGAGGACGAAATCGCCCGCGTCGGCGCCGTCGCGGAACGTGTCGAGCAGACTCGCGGCCAGATGCGCGCTGGCCCGGTCGCGCAGTTCGAGAAAGACCTGGAGCCGGTGCGCGTTACCCGTGTCGCCGTAGTACAGGGTCGTGCCGCCGCTGCCGGTCGTCTGTGCGGGAACCATGCTTCGAGACTGACACGGAACGGTGCCGCGTGCGGCCCGGGGACCTGCGCGTCCGTTCACTTTGTGGGCCCTCACAACGCCGTTTGTGCGCCGTGCCAGAACCGGGCGGCAGGAGCCCGGGACAGTGATCACGGGGGCCCGGTTCGGTTGCGGCGGGGCACCGGCCGGGCTTGTCTGGAGAGGCACGTCGCACTGCCCATCGGGAGTTGCCATGTCGATGTCGTCCTTCGGATTCGGTTCCGATCCCTTCGGTTCCTCCGACCCCTTCGGTTCCTCGGATCCGTTCAGCGAGATGCTGAACCGCTTCTTCGGAATGTCCCCCGCGTCGTCCCCGCCCGCCGTACAGCGTGTTCCCATCGGGCGGCTGCTGACGGAATCGTCCACGGAGCTCGTCAACCTGGCCGCGCGCAAGGCCGTCGAGGACGGCAGCTCCGACCTGGACACCGAGCACCTCCTGTGGGCGGCCACCAAGGTCGACCCGTCGCGGCGGCTGCTGGCCCGCGCCGGTGTCGACCCCGACGCCCTCGCCGCCGAGATCGCCAAGGTGCTGCCGGGGGAGTCCGGCGAACCGTCCGCCGACCCCGGGCTCACCCCGGCGGCCAAGCGGACCCTCGCCGACGCCTACGCCCGCTCCCAGCAGGCCGGTGTCTCCTACATCGGACCCGAGCACATCCTGGCCGCCCTCCTCGGCGACCCCGACACCGGCGCGGCCAAGATGGTGCGCGCCGACGGTCTCGACCCGGGGAAGCTCTCCGGGCTCACCGAGCAGGCGGCCCCGCGCCGGGAGGACGGGGCGGCCGGCACCGGACAGCCCGCCACGACGCTCGACGAGTACGGCCGGGACCTGACCGAGGAGGCGAAGGCGGGGAAGCTCGACCCGGTGGTGGGCCGGGCCGAGGAGATCGAGCAGACCGTCGAGATCCTGTCGCGCAGGTCGAAGAACAACCCGGTGCTGATCGGTGAGCCGGGGGTCGGCAAGACGGCGATCGTGGAGGGTCTGGCCCAGCGGATCGTCGCGGGCGAGGTGCCGGAGACGCTGAAGGGCAAGCGGGTTGTCGCCCTCGACCTGTCGGGCATGGTGGCGGGTGCGCAGTACCGCGGCCAGTTCGAAGAACGCCTGAAGAAGGTCATCGAGGACGTCCAGAACGCCGGCGGCGACATCATCCTCTTCATCGACGAACTCCACACCGTCGTCGGCGCGGGCGCCACGGGGGAGGGCGCGATGGACGCGGGCAACATGCTCAAGCCCGCCCTCGCCCGCGGCGAACTGCACGTCGTCGGCGCCACCACCATCGACGAGTACCGCAAGCACATCGAGAAGGACGCCGCGCTCGAGCGCCGCTTCCAGCCCGTGCTCATCCCCGAGCCGACCGTGGAGCAGACCGTCCAGATCCTGGAGGGCCTGCGCGACGCGTACGAGGCCCACCACCAGGTCCGCTTCGCCGACGGGGCACTGGCCGCCGCGGCCGAGCTGTCCGACCGCTACATCGGCGACCGGTTCCTGCCCGACAAGGCCATCGACCTCATGGACCAGGCCGGTGCCCGGGTCCGGCTGCGCAGCGCCGGACGCTCCACCGAGATCGTCAGCCGCGAGGACAAGATCGCCAAGCTGACCCGCGAGAAGGACCAGGCGATCGCCGCCGAGGACTTCGAGCGGGCCTCCGAGCTGAAGCGCGACATCGCCGAGGTGGAGGGCGAGCTCGCCGGGATCGAGGAGCGCCGCGAGGGCGTCGTCTCCGTCACGGCCTCCGACATCGCGGACATCGTCTCGCGGCGCACCGGCATCCCCGTCTCCCAGCTCACCGCGTCCGAGAAGCAGAAGCTCCTCAAGCTCGAGGAAGAGATGCACGCCCGCGTCGTCGGCCAGGACGAGGCCGTCACCGCCGTCTCCGAAGCCGTCCGCCGCAACCGCGCGGGCATGGGCGACCCGAACCGGCCCGTCGGCTCCTTCCTCTTCCTCGGCCCGACCGGCGTCGGCAAGACCGAACTCGCCAAGACCCTGGCCGCGTTGCTGTTCGGCGACGAGTCCAGCATGGTCCGCTTCGACATGAGCGAGTTCCAGGAGAAGCACACCGTCGCCCGCCTGGTCGGCGCCCCGCCCGGATACGTCGGCTACGACGAGGCCGGACAGCTCACCGAGAAGGTCCGCCGGCGCCCCTACAGCGTCGTCCTCTTCGACGAGATCGAGAAGGCGCACCCCGACGTCTTCAACACGCTGCTGCAGATCCTCGACGACGGCCGGCTCACCGACTCGCAGGGCCGCACCGTCGACTTCCGGCACTGCGTGGTGATCATGACGTCGAACATCGGGGCGCACCGCATCCTCGCGCACGAGGGCGACGCCGCCGAGCTCAAGGACGAGCTCATGGACGAGCTGCGCACCCGCTTCCTGCCCGAGTTCCTCAACCGGATCGACGACATCATCGTCTTCCACAGCCTCACCGAGGACGACCTAGGCGAGATCCTCGGCCACCTCCTCGACCTCAGCGAGCACCGGGTCCACGCCCAGGGCCTGAAGCTCGAGGTCACCGAAGCGGCCCGCAAGCTCCTGATCGCGCACGGTCACCAGCCCGAGTTCGGCGCCCGCCCGCTGCGCCGCACCGTCCAGTCCGAACTGGACAACCGCATCGCCTCGCTGCTCCTGAGCGGCGACGCGGAACCGGGCGACACCATCGTCGCCGACGTGCGGAACGACACGCTGCACTGCACTGTTCGTAAGGGGGACCCGCAGCCCGAGGACGGGCCCGAGCCGGCCGCCGCCGACTCCGAGACCACGTCCTGACCTGCGAGTTCTCCCGCAGCGTAGGCATTCGAGGAGGAGCGATGGTGCACCACCACAAGCCGAACCGCGAGGTCGGCGGCGACCCGGACCGCGACAGCGACCACGGCCGCGGCCTGCCGCGCCGCCCCGACAGCGAACGCCTGGAGCGCCGCACCGAGCGGGACCGCCGCGCCGTCGGCCTGCCCGACGGCGCGCCCGAACCGGCCGCCGTCCAGTACGAGGAGGCGCACGCCGAGATCGACCGCCAGGCGGCGAGCGGGGAACTGCGCACGGGCGACACCCGCCGCGCCGAGCGCGACGCCTTCCCGCCGTCCCGCTACGACCGCTGACCCGGCCGCTCACCGCGTCACCTCAGCACCCCGTCACCGCGTCACACCCGTCGTCCCGCAGACGTGAAAGCCCCCGAGGGGCGGAGAGGAACACCGTCGTGAACGCCTCCCAGGCCGGCCAGGAGGGGACGGAGCCCCGCGTGGGCCCCGTCCCCGAGGGGGAGCCGGAATTCCACCCGTACCACCACCCGGCCGCGGGCTGGGGGGCCGCCAAGAGCGTCACCCGGTTCATGGCGCGCGAACGCGCGACCGACGGGCCCCGCGCCATCCTCAAGATGAACCACGAGAACGGCGGCTTCGACTGCCCCGGATGCGCCTGGCCCGACGACCTCAAGGGCCTCAAGCTCGACATCTGCGAGAACGGCATCAAGCACGTCACCTGGGAGATGACCCCCAAGCGGGTCGGGCGCGACTTCTTCGCCGCGCACTCCGTGACCGAGCTGTCCGAGTGGACCGACTACGCCCTGGAGGACCAGGGCCGGCTCACCGAACCGATGGTCTACGACCCGGACACCGACCACTACGTGCCCATCAGCTGGCGCGACGCCTTCGAGCTGGTCGGCCGCACCCTGCGCGAGCTCGACGACCCGAACCAGGCGTCGTTCTACACCTCGGGCCGGCTCGGCAACGAGGCCACGTTCCTCTACCAGCTCTGGGCCCGCGAACTCGGCACCAACAACCTGCCCGACTGCTCCAACATGTGCCACGAGGCCAGCGGCCGCGCGCTCCAGGCGGCGCTCGGCACCGGCAAGGGCACCTGCGACCTCAAGGACTGGGAGAGCACCGACGCCCTGTTCATCATGGGCGTCAACGCCGCGTCGAACGCGCCGCGCATGCTCACCGCCCTCGCCGAGGCCTACCACCGCGGCGCCCAGATCGTGCACGTCAACCCGCTCGTCGAGGCGGCCGCCACCCGCACGATCATCCCGCACGACTTCACCGACATGGCCCTCAACAAGTCGACGCGGACCAGCACCCTGAACCTCCAGGTGCGCATCGGCGGCGACATGGCCTTCCTGCGCGGCCTCGCCAAGGCCGTCCTCGAACAGTCGGGGACCGACCCCAAGGCCCTCGACCAGGAGTTCATCGACCGGCACACCACCGGCTTCGAGGAGTACCGGGCCCTGTGCGAGGACACCTCGTGGGACGAGATCGAACGCCAGTCGGGCCTGACCCGGGAGGCGATCCTCAAGGCCGCGCGCGTCTACGGCGAGGCCGACCGCAGCATCATCAGCTGGTGCCTGGGTGTCACCCAGCACGAGCACGGCGTCGACACCGTCCGCGAGATCGTCAACGTCCTGTTGCTGCGCGGCAACCTCGGCCGCGAGGGTGCCGGGCCGTCCCCCGTGCGCGGCCACAGCAACGTGCAGGGCAACCGCACCTGCGGCATCGACCACCGGCCCACGGAGGAGTTCCTCCAGCGGCTCGCCGACGTCTGCAAGATCGACCCGCCGCGCGCCCACGGCCTCGACACCGTGCACACCATCAAGGCCATGCGAGCCGGCGACGTGAAGGTCTTCGTCGGCATGGGCGGCAACTTCGCGCTGGCCGCCCCCGACACCCCGTACACGTACGCCGCCCTGCGCAACTGCGAGCTCACCGTGCAGGTCAGCACCAAGCTCAACCGCAGCCACGTCGTCCACGGCCGCAAGGCGCTCATCCTGCCCTGCCTCGGCCGCACCGAGAAGGACCAGCAGAAGGCCGGCGTCCAGAGCACCTCCGTCGAGGACTCGATGAGCATGGTGCACCTGTCCGTCGGCATGAAGCGCCCCGCGTCCAAGCACCTGCTCTCCGAGCCCGCGATCATCGCCGGCATGGCCCGCGCCACGCTGCCCGAGAGCGACACCCCGTGGGAGTGGTACATCGAGGACTACGACCGGGTCCGCGACACGATGGCCCAGGTCCTGGACGGGTTCGAGGACTGCAACCGGCGGGTGCGGCTCCCGCTCGGCTTCCGGATCAAGCAGCCCGCGCGCGAGCTGGTCTTCCTCACCGAGTCCGGCAAGGCCGAGTTCTCCACCGCCCCGCTGCCCGACGTCGTCCCCGCCGCCGGCACCCTGGCGCTCGGCACCATGCGCTCCCACGACCAGTGGAACACCACGATCTACTCCGACAACGACCGGTACCGGGGCATCAAGAACCTGCGCAGCCTCGTCTTCATGAACAAGGACGACATGCGCGAACGCGGCATCTCCGAGATGGACCCGGTCGACATCACCAGCACCGCCCGGGACGGCAGCACCCGCAGCCTGAACGGCTATCTCGCGATCCCCTACGACATGCCGCGCGGCTGTGCCGCCGGGTACATGCCCGAGATGAACGTGCTGTGCGCCCTGGACGACTACAGCACCCAGAGCGACCAGCCGATCATGAAGCACGTCAAGGTGACCGTCGAACCGGCCGGCTGAGCCGCACCGCGTCCACCGCCGTCACCAGTTCCGCGAGAGCGCGCGGGTCGCCCAGCGAGCGGCCCGTGAGCTCGCGGATCCGGCCCAGGCGGTAGCGGACCGTGTTCGGGTGGCAGTGGAGCAGCCGCGCCGCCTCGTCCGCAGAGCCCGACTGCTCCACGAACACCTCCAGTGTCCGCAGCAGCGGGTCCCGGTCCTCCGCCGGCAGTTCGAGCACCGGCCCGAGGACCTCTCGGGCCAGGCGCCGCCCCTCGTCCGGGTCGTACGCGATCAGCGCGGCCAGTGGACTCCCGCTGAAGCTGCGCACCTCCGCCGTCCCGACCGGCACACCGGCCAGCGCGGAGCGGGCCAGGTGCAGCGCCCGCGGCGTGTCGGACAGCGACCGGTACGCCGGGCTCACCCCGGTGCGGGCCGTGGCCGCGTCCCGCAGCGTCTTCAGGGCCGCCGCGTGCTGCTCCACGCGCAGCGCCACCACCCCGGTCTGGAGGGTCGGCGTCAGCTGCCACGCCGACACGACCCCGATCTCGGCGAGCCGGCGCTCGACCCCGATCAGGCTCTCCTCGGCGAGCCCCGAGTTCTCCGCCGCCACCACGACGAGGTCCGTGTCGAGCGGCAGGCCGAGCAGCTTGCCCACCTCCCACGCCCCCGAGTCGAGCACCAGCTGCCCCGTGAACAGCGCCTCCACCAGCGCCGAACGGCGCCGCTGCTGCGCGGTGAGCAGCTCCGCCGTCGCCGCCCGGTACGCCTCCGTGAGCGCCAGCGCGTGCTCGTCGGACAGCCGCCACAGCGTGCTCGACGCGTCGACCAGCGCGTCCAGCGTCCTCGCGTCCCCCTCGGCGCGCACGTGCCCCAGCATCAGGTCCCAGAGCATCGCGCACGCGATCCGGTAGCAGCGCAGCACCTCCGGCAGCGGGGCCCGCTGGTGCGCGCGGCGCCGGCCCGTCTCCGAGGGCGCCGCCAGATCGGGGGTGTGGTCCGGGTCCGCGAGCCCCCGCACGACGAAGCGCAGGTTCACGTCGACGGAGCGGTGCAGATCGGCCGCCGGGACGACGTCGTCCCGGCGGTACAGGTCGATCCGCTCGCGCACCCGCGCGCACACGGCGTCGGTCAGCCCCGGCAGCTGCCGCCCGGCCCACGCCACCAGCTCGGCCGGCAGCGCCGCGCCCACCGCCCCGCGATCACCCATCTGAGCTCCCCGTCCACCCTCGTCCGGCCCCTGCGATGCTACGCGCAGCGACCGGACGGGGCGGGGGTGACGATCACCGGGCGGGGCGTGTCACCGGTCCCCGGCGAGCCGGACGAGGTCGGCGAACAGACCGCCCGCGTGAGCGAGTTCCTCGTACGTGCCCTGCTCGACGATCCGCCCGTGCTCCATCACCACGACACGGTCGGCGCACCGCGTGTTCTCCAGCTGGTGCGTCACCACGATCGTCATGCGCCCGGCCGCCCCGCGCCGGATCCGCTCGAAGATCTGGTGCTCCCCGCGCGGGTCCATCTGCGAGGTCGGCTCGTCGAGGATCACGAGCGGTGTGTCGCGGTACAGGGCGCGGGCACACGCCAGGCGCTGCCACTGGCCGCCGGACAGCTCGGCGCCGCCCCACAGCTCCTTGGCGAGCAGCGTGTCCAGCCCCTGCGGCAGACGCTCGACGGGCTCGCGCATCCCGACCGCGTCGACCGCCTCCCACACCGCGTCGTCGTCGTACGTCCTCGGCTGCCCCAGCGTCACGTTCTCCCGGACCCGCAGCGGCCAGCAGGCGAAGTTCTGCGGCACCAGCGCGGTGCGCCGCCACACGGAGTCGGGGTCCGCGCCGGCCAGATCCGTGCCGTCCCACAGGACGCGTCCCTTGTCGGGCAGCAGGATCCCGGTGAGCAGCCGGGTCAGCGTGCTCTTGCCCGAGCCGTTCTCCCCGACGACCGCGAGGATCTCGCCGCGGCGCAGGGTCAGCGAGACGCCGTCGACGGCCGGGCGGTCCTTGCCGGGGTAGCGGTAGACGGCCTCGTCGAGCCGGATCTCGTCGACCCGCTCGGGGACGGCCGCGGTGCCGCGTCGCGGCGCGCGCTCGGCCGCGAGCCCCAGGAAGGACCGCATGTCGGCGAGGTACAGCGAGGTGTGGAACATCGCGGCGCCGTTCTGCACGAACTGCGACAGCGCGGCCAGCGCCGTCTGCACCGCCACCACGGCGGTCGCCGCGACGGGCAGCGCCACCCGGCCCGTCACCGCGAGCCAGGCGAGCACCGCCCACGTGAGACACAGGAACAGTCCGCCGAGCGCGGCCGTGGTCAGGGTGATCCGCAGCATGCGGGGCGCGGCCGTCAGCGTGCGACGGTCGATCCGGTCGGACAGGGCCCGGTACCAGTACAGGAGGTAGCCGGTCATCCCGTTCGCCCGCACCTCGTCGCCGTAGCGGGAGTAGGTGGCCCACCAGCGCATCATCGAGCGGACGTTGCGGTCGCCGACGTTCAGGTAGTGCGTCTCGTAGTCGACGCGCGCGGACAGGACCGCGCCGGCGCCGGCCGGGAGGACGGCCAGCAGGAGCAGCGGCAGCATGGTGGGGTGCAGGGTGGTGACGACCCCGGCGGCCGCCGCCATCCGGATCAGCGCCGCGAGGAAGCGCTGCGCGTCCTGCACCATCGTCCGGGTCCGGGTGACCCCGACCTCGGCGGCCTCCTGCCGGTCGCTGAACCCGTCCTCCCCGTACGCGGCCGACTCCACCCGGCACACGGCGCCGACGAGCGCGACATCGGCCTCGGTGATCAGCAGGGGCGTGATCCGGCCGTCGGCGTACGAGGCCAGGGCGCCGCTGATCCGGCCCGCGGCGGCGCCCGCCGTGACGGCGAGGAGGGCCGGCAGCGAGGCGTGCAGGCGTTCGGTGACGGGGCCCGCGCCGAGGAGGTGGCGCATGGCCTCGGCGGTCGACGCGAGCACCAGGGCGGCCGCGCCGCCGGTGAGCAGCTGGCACAGGAGCAGCAGCAGGACGCCGGTCCTGTCGACGGCCCAGGCCATCCGCGCGGTGTGGGCGAGCACCGCCGGCAGCCGCCGGCACATCGCGCCGAAACCGGCTCCGGCCAGCGGGTTCTCCCCGTACTTGCCCTCGAAGGTGATCGTTGCGGGCGGCGGGGGAGGAGGGGTGTCCGGCTCGGGCGGCGCGGTACGGGTCATGGTCATCCAGGTCCTCCTGCTCCGGCACACCGCACCCGGGTGGTGCGGCGGTGACCGGGACAACGAGCCCGCGGCGGATTCGAACGCGCTCGATTCCGGACGTCGCGCGACCGCGGAATCCCGGGCCGCCGCAGCGACGCCCTCGGTGCCCGAACGGCCCCGGTTCCCGCTCCGTTGGCCGAATCGCCGTGCTTGATACGGGTGTGACGGATGAGGTCTGCTGAAGGGGTGCGCGCCGCCACGGCGCGCGCCTCCCCGGGCGTCTTGAGCGGCGCCCCGCACTCCTGTTGACTGCGGGCCGGCGGAGCGCCGTGAGGATCGAAGCGAGGAGTGCCGATGTCGTCCCGTGAGTCCGAACGCCCGGACGGCCGCGTGTGGTTCGTCACCGGTACGAGCACCGGGCTCGGCCGCGCCCTGGCCGAGGAGGTCGTCGCCGAGGGAGACCGGCTCGTCGCCACCGCCCGCGACCCGCGCGCCCTCGAGGACCTGGTGGCCCTCGCCCCCGACCGCGTACGGGCGCTCCCGCTCGACGTGACCGACCCCGGGCAGGTACGGCAGGCCGTCGACACCGCCCTGAAGGAGTTCGGCCGTGTCGACGTGCTCGTGAACAACGCCGGATATGCTCTGCGCGGCGCCCTGGAGGAGCTCTCGGACGCCGAACTGCGCCGGCAGTTCGACACGAACGTCTTCGGCGCGGTCGACGTGACCCGGGCCGTCCTGCCGTCGATGCGCGCCCGGCGCAGTGGGGACATCGTGCAGATCTCGTCCGTCGCGGGCGTGTCCGGCACGCTCGGGGGCGGCGCCTACGCGGGGACCAAGTTCGCCCTCGAAGGGCTCTCGGAGGGGTTGGCCGCCGAGGTCGCGCATCTCGGGATCCGCGTGCTCATCGTCGAACCGGGCCCGTTCCGGACCGACTTCACCGGCCGTTCCGTGCGCTTCGCCACACCGATCGACGACTACCGGCCCGTGCTCGACCCGGCCCGCGAGGCGTTCCTCGCCCGCCACGGCAGCCAGCCCGGCGACCCGGTCAAGGCGGCCCGCGCCGTCATCGCGGCCACGCGCATGGACGACCCGCCGCTGCGGCTGCCGCTCGGGGCGAACGCCGTGGACCGGATCAGGGAGCGGTTCGGCGAGCGGCTGCGCGAGCTCGACGCGGTCGAGCCGCTGGGGCGGCCCACCGACTTCGAATGAGTGGCGCTGAACCGGCCGGCAGGGACCGGTCGGGAGCGGAAAGGGGCGGCGGCAGGGCTCAGGGCCTGCCGTCCTCCACCAGACGGCGCAGCTCCGGCAGCAGCGCGTCCAGGTCCTGGCCGGTGCGGAAGGCGATGACGGTGGTGCCCGAGCCGGAGCCGGCGCCGGGCACCGGAGTCGGGAACAGGGCCAGGACCTCGCGCATCGCCTCGTCCATCTCGGAGACGGGGTCGGCGGACTCGCCGCGCAGCCAGCGCCGCAGCACGTGGTTGTGCGCGGCCACCACGTTCGCCGCCATCAACTCGGCCCGCAGGGAGGCCGATTCGGTCGGATCGCCCATCCAGTCCGAGATGAACTCGCGGAACAGCCGCTGATAGCGCGCCACGCTCGCGATCTCCCGGTCGCGCAGCGCCGACACCTTGCTGGTCAGACCGTAGCGGCGGCGGGCCAGCTCGCCCTCGTCCAGATAGTGCAGCAGGACCAGGCGCACCGCGTCGGAGACCGCGACCAGCGCGGTGCCGCTGTTCGACGTGTTCAGCCGGTCCCGGATCAGATCGAGCAGCCGGTCGTGGTCCGGGAAGATGACCTCTTCCTTGGACCGGTAGTGCCGGAAGAACGTCGTGCGCCCCACGCCGGCCCGCTCCGCGATGTCGTCCACGGTCGTCTGCTCGTAGCCGCGCTCGTCGAAGAGGGCGAAGGCGGCGTCGGCGAGGCGGGACCGTGCGGATGGCTTGCTCATGATCGCTCATCCTCTCCTGTCACGGGGCTTCCTGTCTCGGCAGGTGGGGGCCACTTGCTCAATACAATGGTACTGAGTACCGTCATGGCGATATCGAGTACCAAGGAGGTGGGCGCCGTGCCGCCGACACCTTCCGCTCCGGGCCCGCCCCACCCCCGACAGGAGCCGGGCGCCCACTGACTCTGGAGTACGACTCATGGCTCTCACCCTCGCCCAGCCGCACCGCCACCCGGTGCTCGCCGACCGGCTGCTGCCCGGATCCGCGGTGGCCCGCACCACGCTCCTCGTGGCGCTCGGCACCGGCCTGACGGCCCTCGCCGGCCAGTTCGCGGTCCCGGTGCCCGGCTCTCCGGTGCCGGTCACCGGACAGACCTTCGCCGTGCTGCTCACCGCGGCGGCCCTCGGCCCGGCCCGCGCGGTCGCGAGCCAGGCGCTCCTCCTCGTGCTCGGCGCCGTCGGACTGCCGGTGTTCGCGCACGGCGCGAGCGGCGCCCACGTGGTCTTCGGCGCGACCGGCGGCTACCTGATCGGCTTCCTGATCGCCGCCGCCCTCGTCGGCCAGGGCGCCCGCCTGGGCGCCGACCGCTCCCCGTGGCGCGCGCTGCCGATGTACGCCCTCGCGACGCTGGCGATCTACGCGGCGGGCACGACCTGGCTCGCGCTGAGCACCGGCATGTCGGCGAGCGCCGCGATCGCGGCCGGTGTGGTCCCCTTCCTCGTCGGTGACGCGCTCAAGGCCGCCCTCGCGGCCGGGCTGCTCCCGGCGGCGTGGCGCGTGGTGGGCCGGATCGACGGGACGACGGACAAGGGCTGACCGACGCGTCGACCCCGTCGACACGTGCGGTACAGGTACAGCAGGAACAGCCGGGACAGCCAGGACCTCAGGGACAGCAGGGACACATGAGCGAGATCGACATCCACACGACCGCCGGGAAGCTCGATGATCTGCGGCGGCGGATCGACGAGGCGACGCACGCGGGTTCGGCGCGTGCGGTGGAGAAGCAGCACGCGAAGGGGAAGTTGACGGCGCGTGAGCGGATCGCGCTGCTGTTGGACGAGGACTCGTTCGTGGAGCTGGACGAGTTCGCGCGGCATCGTTCGACGGATTTCGGTCTGGAGGCGAACAAGCCGTACGGCGATGGTGTGGTGACCGGGTACGGGACGGTGGACGGCCGGCCGGTGGCGGTGTTCTCGCAGGACTTCACGGTGTTCGGCGGCGCTCTGGGTGAGGTGTTCGGGCAGAAGATCATGAAGGTGATGGACTTCGCGCTGAAGACGGGCTGTCCGGTCGTGGGGATCAACGACTCGGGTGGTGCGCGGATCCAGGAGGGCGTGATGGCGCTGGGGATGTACGGGGAGATCTTCCGCCGTAACACCCATGCGTCGGGTGTGATTCCGCAGATCAGTCTGGTGGTGGGTCCGTGTGCGGGTGGTGCGGTGTACTCGCCGGCGATCACGGATTTCACGGTGATGGTGGATCAGACGTCGCACATGTTCATCACGGGTCCCGATGTCATCAAGACGGTGACGGGTGAGGACGTGGGTTTCGAGGAGCTGGGTGGTGCGCGGGCGCACAACAGCCGTTCGGGGGTCGCGCATCACATGGCGGGGGACGAGAAGGACGCGATCGAGTATGTGAAGTCGTTGCTGTCGTATCTGCCGTCGAACAATCTGAGTGAGCCGCCGGCGTTTCCGGAGGAGGCCGATCTGGCGGTGTCGGAGGAGGACCGTGAGCTGGATGTGCTGATTCCGGACAGTGCGAATCAGCCGTACGACATGCACACGGTGATCGAGCATGTGCTGGACGATGCGGAGTTCTTCGAGACGCAGGCGTTGTTCGCGCCGAACATCCTGACGGGGTTCGGGCGGGTGGAGGGGCGTCCGGTGGGGATCGTGGCGAACCAGCCGATGCAGTTCGCGGGGTGTCTGGACATCGACGCGTCGGAGAAGGCGGCGCGGTTCGTGCGCACGTGTGACGCGTTCAATGTGCCGGTGCTGACGTTCGTGGACGTTCCGGGGTTCTTGCCGGGGGTGGAGCAGGAGCACACGGGGATCATCCGGCGGGGCGCGAAGCTGATCTACGCGTACGCGGAGGCGACGGTGCCGCTGATCACGGTGATCACGCGGAAGGCGTTCGGCGGTGCGTACGACGTGATGGGGTCCAAGCATCTGGGTGCTGATCTGAATCTGGCGTGGCCGACGGCGCAGATCGCGGTGATGGGTGCGCAGGGTGCGGTGAACATCCTGCACCGCAAGACGCTCGCGGCGGCCGATGATGTGGAGGCGACGCGGGCGCGGTTGATGACGGAGTACGAGGACACGCTGCTGAATCCGTACACGGCGGCGGAGCGGGGTTATGTGGACGCGGTGATCATGCCGTCGGACACGCGGGCGCACGTGGTGAAGGGGCTGCGGCAGCTGCGGACCAAGCGGGAGTCCCTGCCCCCGAAGAAGCACGGCAACATCCCCCTCTAACCGATCCGCAGTGTCAGGAGCCGCAGCATGGTGATCAAGGTCGTACGGGGCAACCCGACCCCCGAAGAACTCGCCGCCGCCCTCGCCGTCGTCCGCGCCCGCGCCGCCGCGTCCGCGGCGGTGGTGCCCGACGGGCCGCCGGCCGTGAACGAATGGGTCCGTGCGACGCGCCGCACCGCCGCGCACGGCTTGCCCCAGCCGGGGCCGACCGCGTGGCACACGTCGTCCTGGCCGCGCTGAGACCCACCCGACTTTTCCTCACAGGAGCGCATCACATGAACCCCCCGCATCACCCGATGCCGTGTACGGCCGGCACGCCCGCGCCGCACGCACACGACGTACTGGAGCAGGCATGCTGACCAAAGTCCTGATCGCCAACCGTGGCGAAATCGCTGTCCGCGTTGCCCGGGCGTGCCGGGATGCCGGGATCGCGAGCGTTGCTGTCTACGCCGATCCGGATCGGGACGCTCTGCACGTCCGCGCGGCCGACGAGGCCTTCGCGCTGGGTGGTGACACCCCGGCCACCAGTTATCTCGACATGGCCAAGGTGCTGCAGGCCGCCAAGGACTCGGGGGCGGACGCGATCCATCCCGGTTACGGGTTCCTGTCGGAGAACGCCGAGTTCGCCCAGGCCGTGCTGGACGCGGGGCTGATCTGGATCGGTCCGCCGCCGCACGCGATCCGGGACCTGGGTGACAAGGTCGCCGCCCGGCACATCGCGCAGCGTGCCGGTGCCCCGCTCGTCGCGGGTACCCCCGACCCGGTGTCCGGGGCGGACGAGGTGGTGGCGTTCGCGGAGGAGCACGGTCTGCCGATCGCGATCAAGGCCGCGTTCGGTGGCGGCGGGCGCGGTCTGAAGGTGGCCCGCACCCTGGAAGAGGTCCCCGAGCTGTACGACTCGGCGGTGCGTGAGGCTGTCGCCGCGTTCGGCCGCGGCGAGTGCTTCGTCGAGCGCTACCTCGACAAGCCCCGCCACGTGGAGACGCAGTGCCTGGCCGACTCGCACGGCAACGTCGTGGTCGTCTCCACGCGTGACTGCTCGCTGCAGCGCCGCCACCAGAAGCTGGTGGAGGAGGCCCCCGCCCCGTTCCTCACGGAAGCCCAGGTCGAGGAGCTGTACTCGGCGTCGAAGGCGATCTTGAAGGAGGCCGGCTACGTCGGTGCGGGAACGGTGGAGTTCCTGGTCGGCGCGGACGGCACGATCTCCTTCCTGGAGGTCAACACGCGTCTGCAGGTCGAGCACCCGGTCACCGAGGAGGTCGCCGGCATCGACCTGGTCCGCGAGATGTTCCGCATCGCCGACGGCGAGGAACTCGGCTACGGCGACCCCGTGCTGCGCGGCCACTCCTTCGAGTTCCGTATCAACGGCGAGGACCCGGGCCGGGGCTTCCTGCCCGCCCCGGGCACCGTCACGAAGTTCGACGCGCCCTCGGGCCCCGGTGTCCGCCTGGACGCGGGCGTCGAGTCCGGGTCCGTCATCGGCCCGGCCTGGGACTCGCTGCTCGCGAAGCTGATCGTGACCGGCCGCACCCGCAAGGAGGCCCTGCAGCGGGCCGCCCGCGCGCTGGAGGAGTTCCAGGTCGAGGGCATGGCCACCGCGATCCCCTTCCACCGCAAGGTCGTGACCGACCCCGCGTTCGCGCCCGAACTCACCGGCTCCGACGAGGCGTTCACGGTGTTCACCCGGTGGATCGAGACCGAGTTCGACAACGACATTCCTGCGTTCGCCTCGCCCGCCGAGGCGGGCGAGGACGACGAGGCCGGCCGTGAGACCGTCGTCGTCGAGGTCGGCGGCAAGCGCCTGGAGGTCTCCCTGCCGGCCGGGATGGGCATGTCCCTGGCCCGCACCGGACTGACCGCGGGCGCCAAGCCCAAGCGCCGCGCCGCGAAGAAGTCCGGGCCGGCCGCCTCCGGCGACACCCTCGCCTCCCCGATGCAGGGCACCATCGTCAAGGTCGCCGTCGAGGAGGGCCAGGAGGTCAAGGAGGGCGACCTCGTCGTCGTCCTGGAGGCCATGAAGATGGAACAGCCCCTCAACGCGCACAAGGCCGGCACGATCAAGGGCCTGACCGCGGAGATCGGCGCGTCCCTCACCTCCGGCGCCGCGATCTGCGAGATCAAGGACTGACACCCCGCAAACCGGGACCGCTTCACGGTGGGCGTCTGAGGGCCGCACAGCCCCCAGGCGCCCACCACCCGTATCCGGACCCGATCCCTCCGGCGGGATGATCCCGCGGTGGGGGGCGTGCACAAGATGCGGTGCGACACCTGCTCCCGTACGGGTTTCCGCGCGTATTCTTCGAGCACCCGTACCGGTCGACGGTGAACTACGACGACCGTGGGAGACGATCATGGACCTCGCGTTCCTCAGCCCCCTCTCCGCACATCCCGGCCCCTGGGCCAGTGTCCGCGTCGACACCTCGCGCCCGTCCGAGGCGACCCCCGGCGCACGGTCGGCGCAGGCCCTCACGATGTCCCGCACGCTCGCGTCCGCGGGCGCCGACGAGGCGACCTGCGACGCGGTCCGCTCGGCCGTCGAGGGCCTGAGGCACACCAGCGAACCACTCGGCCGCGCCCTGTTCGCGGCCGAGGGCGAGGTCGTCCTCGACGTGCCGCTCGGCGTCGCGCCGCGCCCGGCCGCCGAATGGGCGCCCCTGCCGCGCACCACCGAACTCCTCGACCTGGTCGGCGAGGACCCGCTCTGCCTCGTGGCGCACATCGACCGCACCGGCGCACGCTTCGAGCTGCGGACAGCGCGCGGCTCCACGGAGAGCGGCGAGGTCACCGGCCGCACCTGGCCCGTCCACCGCACCGCCACCGGCGACTGGTCCGAGCGGCACTTCCAGCTCCGCGTGGAGAACACCTGGGAGCACAACGCGGGCGAGATCGCCCGCGCCCTCACGGCCTGTCAGGACGAGGTGCGGGCCGATCTGGTGCTGCTCGTCGGCGACGGCCGCGAGTGCGCCGCCGTCCACGGCAAACTCCCAGGGGACCTGCGCGAGCGCACCACCCGGACCCGGCACGGCGAAGGCAGCCGGCTGCTCGGCACGGAGGTGGAGCGGGCCCGCGCCGAGCACGTCGCCGAACACGCGGCCCGGGAGATGGAGCGGTACGCGCAGGCGCGCGGCCGCGACGAGGGCGCGGTCGCGGGCGTGCCCGCACTGGTCGAGGTGGCCCGCGCCCACCAGGTCGAGGAACTGCTGGTGCGGCCCACCGGCCCGGACGCGCACCGGGAGGTGTGGGTCGGGCCGGAACCGGACCAGCTCGCGGTGCGGCGCACGGACGCGGCCGCACTCGGGGTCGCGCAGCCCGTCGCCGCTCGTGCCGACGACGCGTTGCTGCGCTGCGTGGCGGCGAGCGGCGGCACGGCCCTGTCCGTCGCCGCGACCGCCCCGGACGGCGGACCGGCCGGTGGCCTCGGCGCGTTGCTGCGCTGGGCTCCGGCGGAGGGATGAGAAGGAGACGCCCATGGAGTGGCTCGACAGGGCGGCGTGCGTGGGGGAGGACCCGGAACTGTTCTTCCCGGTCAGCGGCAGCGGCCCGAGCCTGACACAGATCCGGCGCGCCCAGGCGGTGTGCGACCGCTGCCCGGTGACCTGGCAGTGCCTCGACCTGGCGCTCGGCATGCGGCACGCGAGCGGGGTGTGGGGCGGCACGACCGAATCGGACCGTGCCGCGCTCCTGCGCCCGCGCCGTACCGCCCGCTGAACGGGTTTCAGCCCGAGGCGCCGGAGCGCAGCGCCCCGCGCACCCCGTACACGAGCGCACCCGCCGCGACGACGGACGCGCCCGCGATCACGGAGCCCAGGGGCAGCGCGAACGCGAGCACCAGACAGCCGAGCAGCCCGACGACCGGCACGACCCGTGCGGGGCGGCCCTCCCGTGGGGTCAGGGTCCAGGCGGACGCGTTGGCGACGGCGTAGTAGACGAGCACGCCGAACGACGAGAAGCCGATCGCGTCCCGTACGTCGGCGAACGCGGCCAGCGTCGCGACGACGACGCCGACCAGGACCTCGGCCCGGTGCGGCACCTTGAAGCGCGGGTGGACGGCGGACAGGGCGCGCGGCAGGTGGCCGTCGCGGGCCATCGCCAGGGTCGTGCGCGAGACCCCGAGGATCAGGGCGAGCAGCGAGCCGAGCGCGGCGACGGCCGCCCCCATCCGCACCACCGGCGCCAGCCAGTCCGCGCCCGCCGCCCGCACGGCGTCCGACAGCGGCGCGGCCGCCGCCCCGAGCCGGGCAGGGCCGAGCACGCTCAGCGTCGCGACGGCGACGAGGACGTACACGACGAGCGTGATCGCGAGCGCCACGGGGATGGCGCGGGGGATCGTGCGCGCCGGGTCGCGCACCTCCTCGCCCAGCGTCGCGATGCGCGCGTACCCGGCGAACGCGAAGAACAGCAGCCCGCCCGCCTGGAGCACCCCGTGCCACGACGTGTCCGGCCCGATGGCGAGGCGGCCCGCGTCCGCCGCGTCCGAGGAGAGCGCGGCGACCACCACGGCGGCGAGCACCGCGAGGACGACGGCGACGATCGCCCGGGTCAGCCAGGCGGCCTTCTGCACACCGACGAGGTTCACGGCGGTCAGCGCCACGACGGCACCGACGGCGATCGCGTGCGCCTGCCCCGGCCAGACGTACGCCCCCACGGTCAGTGCCATCGCCGCGCACGAGGCGGTCTTGCCGACGACGAAGCACCACCCGGCGAGATAGCCCCAGAACTCCCCGAGCCGCTCACGGCCGTAGACGTAGGTGCCGCCGGAGGCGGGGTAGCGGGCGGCGAGGCGGGCCGACGACGTCGCGTTGCAGTACGCCACCACCGCCGCGAGCGCCAGGCCGGCCAGGAGGCCCGAACCGGCGGCGCGGGCCGCGGGGGCCAGCGCGGTGAAGACACCGGCCCCGATCATCGAGCCGAGCCCGATCACCACCGCGTCGGTGACCCCGAGGCGCCGCACCAGAGTGTCCGGCCCGTCCGCCCCGCCCGATCCGACCGCCCCCGGCGTCCTGCTCACGGCCACACTCCTCGTCTCGTCCTCGCGCCGGGCCCGATCCGGCCCGGAACGACTGCGACCCTAGCCGCGCGTCCCCTCCAGATGTTCCGCGGCCTCGGCGGCGCTGTACGTGGAGGCGAAGGTGAAGGCGCGCGGTGACGGCCCGTTCGCCCGCAGTTCACCGAGCCGTTCCAATGCCTCCTCGACGGACGGCACATGTCCGGCCGGCACCCACCACAGCACCAGGTGCGCCTCGACGTGCCGGGCGAACCAGTCGCGGCGTCCGCGCATCACCTCGAGGTGCCCGCTGCGGTAGGTGAAGTCCCAGAGGGCTTCCGGGGACTCCCACACCGACAGGTTGACGATGACGTTCTCACCCGCCGGGCGCAGCTCCGTCGCGTCGTCAGCCCCGTCGCCGACCAGGCGCCAGACGAACCCGGGCGCGCTGTCGGCGGAGGCGTTGACCGGGTCCAGCATCTCGACGAACGGGGCGACGCGCGGGTCGTCGAGGGGGTACAGGAGCTTGGCGACGTTGAGTTCGGCGAGGTGGGCGGTGGCGGCGGGCACGGCTGAGGTCATGCCGCCATCCCAGCACGCCCCGCTTTTCTATGTCAATCAGTATTGTTTTTAGAGGCGCTGAGCGGACGTCAGGCCTCCTCGACCACCACGCAGCACTCGTCCGGCCGGGCGTCCATGCGGGCCCGCACCGGGCCGTCCGTGCCGAGCAGGCCCTCCAGGAGGGCGAGGTTCATGCCGCAGACGAGCGGCGGGAACCGCTCGGCGACGGCGTGGAAGGGGCAGTTGCGCATCCGGACCACGGGCGCGCCCGTGCCGTCGTCGTCGGCCCGCTCGACGTGCGGCTCGTAACCGCGCGCCGCCAGCGTGGCGAAGGCCTCGTCGAGCCCGGCACAGGGTGCCTCCGAGCCGCGCAGCGACGCGCCCCGGCGGCGGGCGGCCGCGCACAGGCCGGCGTCGAGTCCCGCCTCCTCGGCGGCCTCGGCGAGCAGTTCGGCGGCCGTGCGGTAGTCGCGGGCGGGCAGGGACACGGCCCGCTCGGCGCGGATCCGCGTGTACACCTTGGCGGGCCGCCCGGCGCCCGGACCCGAGCGCCCGGTCAGCCGGCGGCTCCCGCTCTCCAGCAGTCCGACCTCGGTCAGCTTGTCGAGATGGTGCGCCGCGAGGGTGCGCGCGACCCCGGCCGCTTCCGCGGCCTCGTTGCGCCCGACCTCGCGGCCCTGCCCCGCCACGTACTCGTACAGCCGTCGCCGTACGGGGTCCTGCAGGGCCGCGATCGCGTCGATGTCCCCGGGGTCGCGGCCGCCGTGGGCCGGGCCGGTCCCTTGGGTGTCCTCGGTGTCCTCCATCCGGCCAGTCTAGAAACAACCAGGGTTGGAGTTAGAAGGTCAGGTCGTCAGGAACGCTCCGATCCGCGCCCGCAGGGCCTCGTCCCGGCGGATGAACTCGTCGACGACGCCCGAGAGGACGACCCTGCGGTCGCCGTCCGCGAGCACGGTCGCGCGGCGCACCTGGCCGGGCGTCAGGGCGTCGCGGCCGAGGGCCTCCAGGGCCTCGCACGCGCCGTCCGGGTCGGCGCCCAGCTCGGCGGAGCGCAGGGCGGCCTCGGCGAGGGCGTCGCGGGCCGGCGAACCGGGTCCCGCCGCGGCCGCGAGCGCGGCCGCGGCGGCCGGTGCGCGGACGGGATCGTCGAGGGCGGCTTCGAGGTGCGGGGCGAGCGGGCGGGCCGCCGGACCCAGCGAGCGGGCCGCGCGGGCGGCCCGCACGACCGTCCACCGGGCCCAGGCGTTGTCCGCAGCGCGGGTCAGGACCGAGTCCAGTACGGCGACGGCCTCGGCCGCGTCGCCCGTGATCCGCCACAGCGCCTCGGCGATCGCCGCGTCCGCGTCCAGGGCCGGAGTGGTGTCGCTTCCGGAGGCGCTCAGAGCCTCGCGCAGGGCCGGGGCCAACTCCGCCGCCCGGGGGCCCAGTTCACCCGCGATCCGGGCGGCGGCCGCCACCTCGTGGGCGCCGCCCCCGAGTTCCCGCCGCAGGCGGTGCAACAGGGGCGTGGGATCGCCGGTGAGCGTGTGGACGGCCTGGGCCGCCGCCAGGGAGCCGGCCTCGGCCGCCGTACGGAGCGGGTCCACGACCTGGGCGCGCACCTCGGCGGGGCACGCCGGGGCGATCGCGGCGATCGCCCGCGCGGCCTGGTGGGGATGGTGGGGGAGCGCGGCGCACAGCTCCGGCAGCGCCGGAGCCGCGGCGGCGTGCCAGCAGGCGAGCAGGTGCGTGAGCTGCCAGGGCTCGTTGCCCTTCAGGTCCTCCGGGTGCGCGAGCCGGGCGCGGACCGCGGCGAGGAGCCCGTCCGCGTACGGGAAGACGGGCCCGTCGGTGCGGATGCCCCGGCCGACGGCCGCGCCGAAGGCCCGGGGGCGCCGGCCGAACGCGGCGGTGAGAAGGGGGAGCGCCTGCTCGGGGGCGACGTGCACGAGCGCGGCCAGGGCGCGGTCCGCTGGGTCGTCTTCCTCGGCCGCATTCCGCCCGGCGAGCGGGACGAGGAGGTCGGCCAGCGGCGCGGCGGCGGGGCCGAGCGAGCCCAGCAGCGAGGCCATGCCGAGCAGGGTCTTCTCGTCGACGGCCGCCGCGCGCAGCGCCGGGAGCAGCCGTGCCGGAGCGCTCCGCGAGCGTTGGCACGCCTGCTCGGCCGCCCACAGCCCTTCGGCGCGGACCTCGGCCCGGCCGTCCCGCGCCGCCGCGTCGATCAGGGCGAACGCGGCCTCCCGCGCGTCGTCCTGGTCCCGGTCGAGCAGCGCCTCGACGACGGAGGCCAGCGGCTCGCCCCGCTCCTCGTCGAACTCGGAACGCACCGCTTCGGCGGGCAGCACCGACAGCATCGCCTGGTGCAACGGCCCGGTCCAGGCGGCGCCCGTGTCCACGTGCGCGAAGACGGCCGCGAGTCGCACCACGCCGGGCTGTTCCGGCGTCAGCGCGCCCGCCGCGAGGGCCGCCCCGGCCTCCGGATCGAGCCGGGCGATCCCCGACAGGACCTCCGCGCGCACCCCGGGATCGGACTCCGGCTCCCACCGCGCCCGCAGCGCGTCCCGCACCTCGCCGGCCGCGCGCGTGTGGGACAGCGCCCAGGCGGCGGCCTTCCGCACGCCCGCCGAGTCGTCATCCAGCATCGGTATCAGCAGCGGCAGTTGCGCGACGACGGCCGCCCGCACCATGCCCGGCTCCATACCGCTCTCGTCCCCGCTCTCGGCCATCCCGCCCAGCAGCGCCAGGACGTCCCCCGCACGGTGTCCGGCCGCCGCGATCCGGGCGAGGAAGGGCACGGCCGCGGCGGTCGCGGTGTAGACCGTCCCCTGGTGCAGCACGCTCCCGTACAGCTCCGACAGCGCGTCCTCCGCCGCCTCGTCGTCGGGATCGGTCAACGCCCGCAGCAGGACGGGCACGTCGTCGGCGCTCCCGTACGCGTGGGAGACGGAGTCCCAGGGGAACGAGTCCAGGCCGGCCAGAGGGTCCACAAGATCCATGCGGGCATCCTGCCAGCAGGGTCCGACAACGACCGGACCGCCTCCGCCCCGCAATTCGCTGGTGCCCGCGTGATCACGCACGCATGCTGTACTCCGTGCAAGAAGACAGACACCAGATCCGCGCCCGCCACACCGAATCCACCGTCACCGTCTACCAGGCGTACTCCCCGCGGATCGGACTCCCCGCGGCCCGCGACGGCCGCTTCCCCGAGCTGTGGAAGCGGGACCGGATGACGTGGATCAAGCCGTCCTTCCTCTGGATGATGTACCGGTGCGGCTGGGCGGCCAAGGAGGGCCAGGAGGTCGTCCTCGCCGTCGAGATCACGCGCGAGGGCTTCGAATGGGCGCTGGACCACGCGTGCCTGTCCCACTACGAGCGCGGCCTGCACCCGGACCGCGACTCCTGGAAGCGCGACCTGCGGCGTTCCCCGGCCCGCGTCCAGTGGGACCCCGAGCGGGATCTGCACCTCCAGGCCCTGCCGTACCGCTCACTCCAGTTGGGCCTCGCGGGCGAGGCCGCGGGCCGCTACGCGGACGAGTGGACGGTGTCCATCACCGATGTGACCGACCTGGCGCACGAGATCCACGGCCACGTCCGGTCGGGCGAGCTGGAGCGCGCCCGGCAACTGCTGCCGCAGGAGCGCGTCTATCCCCTGCGCGAGGGCCGGTTGAGCCACCTCCAGCACTGAGCCCGGCAGCGCGGCCCCGGACCCGGAGTCCGGAAAACCGCTTGACCCGACCACGGGGCGGACCGGCAGGCTGGCGACGATCACGGGCGCCGCACGAGGTGGTGCCGGGCACGAGGAAGGCATCGGCACGGTGGAGATCCGTCCCACGACCGACCAGGACCGCGACGACTTCGTCGACACGATGCACACGGCGTTCGGCCGCTTCCCCGAGACCCCCGACGAGCACGGGGGCGGGGTCTGGTGGGCGGCGCTGGAGATGGACCGGGGCGTGCTCGCGGTCACCGAGGACGGACGGCCCGTCGGCACGGCCGGCGCGTACTCCTTCGAACTGACGCTGCCCGGCGGCGCGCTCGTCCCGGCCGCCGGAGTGACCGCCGTCGGCGTCGTGCCCTCGCACCGGCGCCGGGGCGTGCTCAGCGCGATGATGCGCCACCAGCTCACCGAACTGCGGGCGCGCGGCGAGATCCTCTCCGTACTGCTCGCCTCCGAGGCGATGATCTACCGCCGGTTCGGCTACGGACCGGCGACCTACAGCGGACGGCTCACCGTGCCCCGCCACCGCGCCGCCTTCGCCGCTCCCCGGGCAGGCGGCGAAGGCGGCGCCGACGCCGGATCCGTCGAAGTGCTGCGCAGCGACCGGTGCCGCGCCCTGCTCGAAGAGATCTACGACCGCTACCGCCGCGTCCAGCCCGGCGCCCTGTCCCGGCCGGGCCACTGGTGGAAAGCGGGGGCGGGCCAGCCGCCGATCGCCCCCGCCCCGCGTCACATCGCCGTGCATCGCGACGCGCACGGCACCCCCGACGGGTACGTGAGCTATGCGATCAGCGATCCCGACGTCCTCAAGGTCGACGAGATCATCGCCGTGGACGACGCCGCGTACACCGCCCTGGCCCGTCACGTGCTCGAGCACGACCTCGTCGGCGAGATCGTCATCAAGCACGTCCCGGCCGGGCACCCGCTGCGCTGGCAGTTCGCCGACTTCCGCGCCGCGGAGACCGGCCCCGACGGCGACTGGCTGTGGGTGCGGATCCTGGACGTGCCCCGGGCCCTGACCGCGCGCGGCTGGCGTACGGACGGCGACCTCGTCCTGGAGGTCACCGACCCGTTCCTCGGCTCCGGCCCCGAGCGCCACCTCCTGTCGGTCCGCGACGGCAAGGCCGACTGCGTCCGCACCGACCGGGCCCCCGACCTGTCCCTCGACGTGAGCGATCTCGGCTCGGTCTACCTCGGCGGCACCACTCCGAGCACCCTCGTCCGCGCCGGCCACATCAAGGCCCATCACGCCGAAGCCCCCGAGCTCGCGGACACCCTGTTCCGCACGGAGCGTGCCCCGCATTGCCTGCACTGGTTCTGACCCGGACCGGCGACGCCCACGTTCTGCCGGAGACGGCTCTCGACCGGCGGGACTTCGGGAACCGGGACGCTCAGGAGGCGGACCCCTGTCCCCGTCCCGCCGCCCGGTGCTCGCGCCGCAGCCGCTCCCCGACCGCGCACCGCTTGGGGAGCCGCGCGCACTCCGCGCAGTCCATCAGGTGGTCCAGGTACCGGCGGTACTCGGGCCAGCCGGACGCCTGTCGGTCCTGCGCGTTCACCACGACTCCCTGCACCCGGCCGGGCCGGGAGACGCACGCGGCACGCATGCCTGCCGCGTGCGTCCCGCCCGGGAACCACCTCGCAGAAGGAACGTTTCCTCATGAGGGCGGATTTCGCGGGCAGGCGCGCCGTCGCGGCGGAACGCGTCGCTCCGGAGGGGGTGTCCGATGCGGGCGGGCCGCTGCGCGTACCCTCACCCCGTGCCCCGTCATCAGAACAAGCCACGGCGCCTGGTCGCCGACGGACGCGTGTACCTGTGGACGCTGCGTCACCAGCACCGCGTCCTGGACAGCGGCCGGTCCGCGGACTGCCGGCAGACCCTCACGCTGTACCCCCAACCGGCCGGTACGGGCGGCCCGTTGCGGATCGTCTTCGCCGAGGGCTCCGACCGCTTCGTCCCCGGCGGAGCACCCCTGGGCTCCGGGGACGTGGGCTACGTCCACGGCAGCACCCTGAACCTGCACGAACCGGGTGCGGTGCGCGCCCTGCTCGACGCGGCCCGCGCCTCCGGCTGGGACGCGTCGGAACGCGGCCTCGTCGAGCGCGACGGCTGGGCCCTGCTGGAGGCGGCGGTCGTGGCCCGCTCCACACCGGCGGAGTGACGGCGCGCGGGAAGGGCCCCACGGACGCATCCGTGAGGCCCCTCGCGTCCTGCGTGGCGTACGGGCGTCAGCCCACCGGCGCGATCGACCGGCCCGCCCACTCCGGGGCCTGCTCGGTGAACTCGGCGAACCGGGCGAGGACCGCGTCGGGCAGCGGCACCGCGCGCCCCGCCTCCTGGTCGACGTGCACCGCCATCAGCTCCGTCGTCGCCACGGGCGCGGCGTCCGCCTCCGGCTCGCCGTCCGCGTCGGCGACCACGTACATCTCGTGCGTGAAGCGGGCCTTCTTGCCCGCCGCGCCCAACACCCGGGTGCGGACCGCGAGATGGGCGCCCTCCGGCACGTCCCGCAGATAGCGCAGGTGCGACTCGACCGTGTACAGGGAGCAGCCCGTGGACTCGCGGTAGCCCGAGTGCAGGCCCGTCTCGATCATCAGGGCGTCGGTGGCGTGGCCGAAGACGAGGACGTAGAACGCCTCGCTCATGTGGCCGTTGTAGTCGATCCACTCGGGGCGGACCGTGCGGTGCAGCAGCGGCACGGAGGCCGTCGTCGTGGTCATCGCGGGTCCTCCTGCCGCGGCAGGCGGCCCGTCGCGCGCAGGACGTCGATGACGCCCCGGTCGCGCTCGGCCACCAGGTCGGCGATCGTGCGCCCGTCCGCCGCCTCGTCGCAGCCCTCGACCACGGCGTCGTACAGCGCCTTGTCCAGCTCGGGCGCCTCCAGACGGGTCCACGGCGACTTCAGGGACGGACCGAAGTGGTCCAGCATGTGCGCCATGCCGCCCTCCCCGCCCGCCAGCGCGAACGTCAGCATCGGGCCCATGAACGCCCAGCGCAGGCCGGGGCCCTCGGTGATCGAGTCGTCGATCTCCTTCACCGTGGCCTCGCCGTTGGCGACCATGTGCAGCGCCTCGCGCCACAGGGCCTCCTGGAGGCGGTTCGCGATGAAGCCCGGCACCTCGCGGTTCATGGTGATCACGGACTTGCCCGCGACCTCGTAGAAGCGCGACGCCCACGTGACGGCGTCCTCGGCGGTGCGCTCGCCGCCGACGACCTCGACCAGCGGGATCAGGTACGGCGGATTGAACGGGTGGCCGACGACCAGGCGCGAGGGGTCCGCGGCCGTGGTCTGCATGTCCGTCATCGGGTAGCCCGACGTGGACGAGGCGATGACGACGCCGGCCGGCGCCGCCGCGTCGAGCCGGGTCAGCAGGTCCCGCTTCAGCTCCAGTTTCTCCGGCGCGCTCTCCTGCACGAACTCGGCGTCGACCACGGCCTCTTCGAGGGTCGCGACGACCGTCAGCCGGTCGGCGGACGCGCCCTCGGCGAGCCCCAGCTGTGTCAGCGCGGGCCAGGCGGCGTCGACCAGGCGGCGCAGCTTCTGCTCGGCGTCGGGCGCCGGGTCCCAGGCCGTGACGTCGTAGCCACGCGCCAGGAAGTGGGCGACCCAGCCGCCGCCGATGACACCGGCGCCGACACAGGCGACGCGGCGGACGTTCTCGGGTGCGGTACGCATGATCAGGCGCCCTTCTTGTGCAGGCCGAGGATCTCGCGGGCCTCGTCGGGCGTCGCGACGCGGGCGCCGAGCGACTCGGTGATGGTCACGGCACGCTCGACGAGCTGGGCGTTGGTCGCCTTGTTGCCCTTGCCGAGGTACAGGTTGTCCTCCAGGCCGACGCGGACGTGGCCGCCGAGCAGGATCGACTGCGCGACCCACGGCATCTGCATCCGTCCCAGCGCGAAACTCGCCCAACGGGCGCCTTCCGGCAGCATGTTGACCATCGACTGCAGTACGCCCGGGTCGGCCGGCGCGCCCCACGGGATGCCCATGCACAGCTGGAACACGGTCGGGTCGTCGAGCAGCCCCTCCGCGAGCATCTGCTTGGCGAACCAGAGGTGACCCGTGTCGAAGATCTCCAACTCCGGCCGCACACCCAGCTCCTGGATGCGCCGGGCGCCCGCGCGCAGCATGTCGGGCGTCGACACGTACAGGTTCGAGCCGTCGCCGAAGTTCAGCGAACCGCAGTCCAGGGTGCAGATGTCGGGCAGCAGGTCCTCGACGTGCGGCAGCCGGTCCAGGCCGCCGACCAGGTCGGAGCCGCGCAGCGGGAAGCCCTCCAGCGGGCGGTCCGGGTCGATCACCAGGTCGCCGCCCATGCCGGCGGTGAGGTTGATGACGACGTCGGTGCCGGTCTCCTTCACCCGCTCGACGACCTCGCGGTACAGCTTCGGGTCGCGCGACGGGTCGCCGGTCTCGGGATCGCGTACGTGGATGTGGACCACGGCGGCACCGGCCTCGGCGGCCTCCACCGCGTTCCGGGCTATCTGCTCCGGGGTGACGGGGACGTGCGGGCTCCGTCGGACGGTGTCACCGGCGCCGGTGAGGGCGCAGGTGATGATGGTGCTCTCGTGCAGGGGCATGTGGGGGCCTCCCGTTCCGTTGGGGACTGGGTGTGGGGGGGTCTCGGCAGGGGGTGCCGAGTCGGCGGGCCTGGGAGCGGCTCAGGCCAGCAGGGTCGTGCGTACGTGGGCCAGGAGCGCGGCGTGCATGGCGTCCGCGCCGGCGCTCTCGGCGCCGGTGCCTTCCGTCCCGGCGGCCAGGACCTGCGTCGCCAGACCGTCGATGAGCGCGGTCAGGGTCAGCGCGGCGGACTCGGGGTCGGCGGACGAGCGGAACACGCCCTGCTCGATCCCCCGGCGGACGACGTCGGCGACGGTCTCCCGCCACTGGCGGTAGTACTCGGTGTGCAGCCGGCCCACCGCCGTGGACCGGGCGGCCTCGGCCCACAGGTCGAGCCAGACCGCCCACTGCCGTCGCTGCTGCGCGGTGCGCGGCGTCTGCAGTTCGATGAGCTGGCGCAGTTCCGCCGCCGCGTCGTCCGCCTCGGCGAGCCGGGCGGCGCGGCGCGCCGTGTCCTCGTCCATGCACCAGCGCACCGAGGCCTCCAGGAGGTCGGCGCGGCCGGGGAAGTGGTAGTGGATCGCGGCGCTGCTCGTGGCGCAGGCGCGGGCGATGTCCGCGACCCGCACCGCGTGGAAACCGTGCTCGGCGATCAGCCGGACCGTCTCGCGGACGATCTGCAGCGGCCGCCCGCCCTCGACGGGCACGGCGGCGGCCGGCCCGGCGTCCGGCGCGGGCTCGGCGTGCTCCCGATGCCGTGCCCCGAGCAGCCAGCCCGCGTCCACCCGTCCCTCGTCGGCGATCCGCGCCAGCTCGGCGGCCGTGAAGCGGCGGGTGCCGCTCAGCGACCGGGACAGCTTGGACGGATCCATGACGATGCGGCGCGCGAACTCGCGCTGGCTGACCCCCGCGGCCGTGATGACCTCACGGACGCGGGCGGCGGTGTCGGCGGCGGGCACGCCACCGGTGACGTCGTCGGTTTCCACGGGCACGACCCTAACCACGTGTTGAGAAGAACTCAACACGTGGTCTGGATTTTGCCCTGCTGTTCCCCCGTGAGCTGCGATGTTGTGCTTCTGACTTTCGCATCAGTCAGGATCGCAACGCCTGCGGAGGCTCCTGCGGGTTCGGATCAGTGGTGCGCTGCGATCTGCTCGCGCACCCACTCAGGGTCGGGATTGGTGCGGGCGCGCCCGGCCACGACGACCGTCGGCACCGTCTCGTCGCCCCCGTTCACCGCGCGCACCGCCGCCGCGCCCTCCGGGTCCCGCCAGATGTCGACCCAGTGCACCCGGCGCGCCTCACGGCCCAGCCGGGCCCGCAGCCGCAGGCAGTACGCACAGCCGGGCCGCCAGTAGACGACCGGCCGGCCGTCCGCCGCGCTGCGCCGCTGTGCCTCCGCCGCACCGACGGACCTCGGGAAGACCAGCGGGGAGGTGGCGCCCGCGAGTGCCAGGAACAGCAGGAGGACGCCGACCGCCGCCCCCGGACTGTCCTCGAGCACCTGGACGGTGGCGAGGGCGGCGCCGCAGAGGGCGATGAGCGACGGGGCGATCCAGGCGCGGGTCATGGAGCCGGAGGCTACAGGGCGCCGCCGCCTCGATCGTGGGCGTGGGGTTGCCCGGCCGGCCGGACCGTGGCTCGCGGAACGGTGGGGCCGGGCAACCCGGCGTCCGGAAATGGTGCGTGCAGGTCACCCGCGCTGCGCAATCGCGCGTATCCGGACGTGCCACACAACGAAGCAAGATCGGGCGCGTTGTGGCACAGGGGGCGCGAATTGACGGTGTGCCGCGCATCCTCACGCGCTGCGCACGCCGTCTTCACGAGACGGCCCCCGCGCGGCACGCGCCGGGACGTCATCGGGCCGTCGCAGGGGCGCGGTCAGAGCACCGCGTCGGCGGCCATGAGCGCCGCCACCGCCAACAGGACATAGGCGAAGACGCGTTGCAGGGTGCGCCCCGTCAGCTTCCGGGACAGCCGCTTGCCGTCCCACGCGCCGAGGATCGCGGCCGCGGTGAAGGGGGCGACGACGGCGAGGTCCAGATGGGTCCCGCTGCCGGCCCGGGCACCGAGCGCGGCCAGGGAGTTGACCGTGATGACCAGCAGGCTGGTGCCGACGGCCCGCCGCATGGGCAGGCTCAGCACGCCCACCAGGACGGGCACGGCGAGGAATCCGCCGCCGACACCCAAAAACCCCGTGACCGCGCCGAGCCCGGAACCGGCGACCCCGGCCTTGCCGGGATGGACCGGGCCGGGTGCCCCGGTCTCGGCGGGGCGCAGCATCCGTACCGCCGCGAGTGCCGCGACACCGGCGAAGGCGAGGGTCAGCACGGTCTGCGGCACACGGCCGGCGACCGCGCCCGCGAGCATCGCGGGGACGATGCCCGCCGCCGCGAACAGGAGTCCGGTGCGCCAGGCGACGTTCCCGTCGCGGGCGTGGCCGGCGAGGGCCGTGAGCGAGGTGACGGTGACGATGACGAGGCTGGTGGTGATCGCCGCCGTGGGGGAGAGACCGAGCGCGTAGATCAGGGCGGGCACCGCGAGGACGCTGCCGCCACCGCCGAGCCCGCCGAGGGCCAGACCGACGACCGCCCCCGCGGCGAGGGCGAGGAGGAGCGCGGTCATGCCGGTGAACCGTCGCTCCCGCGCGCGTCGACGACGGGGTGACCCGAGGAGGCCCAGTCCTGCATCCCGCCCACGACGTCCACGGCTTCGGCCCCGCGCTCGCGCAGCAGATCCACGGCGCGCCGCGAACGGTTGCCGCTGCGGCAGATCACCACGAGGGGCCGCCCCAGCGCGGCGGCGGGCAGCGCGTCCCCCGAGGCCAGCGCGGACAGCGGCGCGAGGACGGCCCAGGGCGCGTGCCCCGCGTCCCACTCCTCCTGTTCGCGTACGTCGAGGAGGACGGCCGGGGCGTCGGCGCCGGCGGTACACCGGTGGGCCGCTTCGACGGTGACGCGGCGCGCTCCGTCAGGGAAGGAGGACATCTCGCAGCCTTTCAAGGGGAGTTGGGGGGGGAGGGGTGGCGGGGCTCAGGCGGCGACGACGGCCAGGCCGGCCTCGGCGGCCGCGTCGAACCCGTCGTCGACGGCCACGACGTCCCGGCCCGCGGCGTCGAGGAGCGACGCGGCCATGCCCGCCCGCATGCCCCCGGCGCAGTGCACCCACACGGTGCCGGCCGGGATGTCGCCGAGCCGTCCGTGCAGTTCGTGCACGGGGATGTGCACCGAGCCCGCGATGTGTCCGCCGGCCCGCTCGGACGCGCGCCGCACGTCGAGCACGACGACGCCGTCCGTGCCGCGCTCGGCGAGCCCGGCGAACGTGGAGCGCGGGAAGGAGGCCAGGGCGCCGTCGACGGTCCAGTCCTCCGGGGCGCCGGTCGCGGCGGCCGCCGGGCGGTCGATGCCGACCCGGACCAGCTCCCGCTGCGCGTCGGCGAGTTGGCCGGGGGAGTCCGCGAGCAGCGTCACCGGCTTGCCCCACGGGATCATCCAGGCCAGATACGTGGCGATCTTGCCGTCCGCCTCGAAGTTGAAGGTGCCCGCGACGTGGCCCTCCGCGAACGCGACCCGGTTGCGCAGGTCCACGACCCACTCGCCGGCCGCGAGCCGGGCGGCGATCTCGCGGGCGTCCGCGACGGCGGGAGGCGTCAGGTCCAGCGGGGCGGGGCCGCTCGCGTTGGCCGGGCCCATGTGCGCGTAGTACGCGGGGATGTCGTCGAGCCCGTCGAGGAGCGCGGCGACGAAGGTGTCGACGTCGGTGGTGAGCGCCGCGTTGGCGGCCTTCTCGTGGCCGATCGTGGTGGCTTCGCCCTCGGCCTGCGCGGAGGAGCAGAAGCTGCCGAAGCCGTGTGTCGGCAGCACCGCGGTCTCGTCCGGCAGTTCGGTCGCGAGGCGGTGCGCCGAGGCGTGCTGGGCGCGGGCGAGCTCCTCGGTCAGCCGGGGCTCGACCAGGTCGGGGCGGCCCACCGTGCCGATCAGCAGGGAACCGCCGGTGAACGCGGCCACGGGCGTGCCCTGCTCCTGGAGCACGTACGCGGTGTGGTGCGGGGTGTGGCCGGGGGTGGCGACGGCGCGCAGGGTGAGTCCGGCGTCGACCGTGACCGTGTCACCGTCCGCCACCGGCACCCGCGCGAAGGACACGTGCGCCCCGGCCGGCACCAGATAGGCGGCGCCCGTCACACGGGCCAGCTCCAGACCGCCGGTCACGTAGTCGTTGTGGATGTGGGTCTCCACGACGTGCGTGATCCGCACCCCGCGCCGCGCCGCCGCGGCGAGGACCTGGTCGAAGTCGCGCGGCGGATCCACCGCCACCGCCGTCCGCGTCCCGCCCGCCAGGTAGTGCCGGTTGCCGAGCCCTTCGAGCTCGATGGTGTCGATGAAGAACACGGTTCATTCCCTTTCGCGAAGTACCCCCCGGGGTATAGAAAAACCGTAGCACAGGTACCCCCGGGGGTATTTTTCGCGGTGGGGCGAGGGGTGTGAGGCGAGTGCGTGGTTGTGCTGCGGACCCCGCGCACGGCGCAGCCGTACGCCGCCGTATGCAGCCGTACGCCGCCGTGCGGCCCCGCGGTCGGGGGCCGGGACCGGCCCGGCGTCGGCTACGAGGCGCCGACGGCCTCCAGGAGGCGGTGCAGGTCGTGGGCCGCCTCCGCGCTGGACAGCGTCGCGGCGGTCAGGACGGCGGAGGTCGCCGCGGCGAGCAGCGGATGGCGGCCGAGCGGCGGGGCGAGGAGCGCGGCGACGCGGCGCGGCACGGGTCCGGCGGCCGCGAGCCCGGTGCGCCGGGCGAGGCCGAGGATGCCGAGCGCGGCGCCCAGGGGGCGGCGCGCGGCGGGCCGGGAGGCGAGCGCCGCCTTGCCGACGGCGCGCGCGACCCGGCCGCGGTCGCCGGTCGCGGCGGCGGCGCGCTCGTCGGCCCAGCGTTCGACCGTGTACGTCACGGACCGGGCGAGCGGGCGCAGGAACGGGTTGGCGGCGGCGCCGAGCTGGGCCAGTGCCACGAACGCGTAGTGGTGCCCGGCCAGATGGGCCCGCTCGTGCGCGAGCAGGATGCCGTGCTCGGTCCGGTCGAGGGTGTCGAGCATGCCCGTGGAGACGACGACGCGCCCCGGCAGCCCCGGGAGCGCGAACGCGTCCGGCGCGTCGTCCTCGATCACGACCACGCCGTCACGGGCCGGCATGCAGGCGGCCTCCACCGCGGCGGCCGCGAGGGTGCGGGCCCGGCGCCAGAGCATGCGCACGGCCATGACGACCGCCCCGCCGAGCAGGAGCCCGGCGGCCAGCGAGACGGACAGCTCGATCGGGTCGTCGCGCTGCGCGGTACCGGCCGACCAGTGCCCGAGCCCGGCCAGGAACGGCAGCCGGAGCAGCCCCGCGACGGCGAGCGCGCCCAGCGAGAGCGTGCTCGCCGCGCCGAGGACCAGCGAGGTCGCGGTCAGCAGCCAGGTGGCGAGGCGGGGCTCGCACCGCTCGGCGAGCGGCCGGGCGAACAGCGGCGCGAGCAGGGGCAGCAACAGCGGCAGGTAGACGGCGATGTGCATCGGGCGGCGCGTCCTCAGGGGGCCTGGTCGAGCAGCCGGCGCAGCAGCTCGGCGTCGGAGCTGGACAGGTCGTCCGCGAAACGGGCGAGGACGGTCTGTCGGTCCCGCCGCTCGGCCAGCACCGTGTGCATCCGGCGCGCGGCGAACCCGGCGTCGTCCGTCACCGGCGCGTACGCGTACGCCCGCCCGCGCCGGGTGCGGCTCAGCAGCTCCTTCGAGTGCATGCGGGTGAGGATCGTCACGACGCTGCTGTACGTCAGCTCGCCGCCGAGGCGTTCGGTGACCTCGCCCGGTGTCAGGGCGGCACCGGCCTCCTGCAGCAGGGCGAGGATCTCGGCCTCGCGCGCGCCGTTGGGCCGCTTGGGGCCGCTGTCCGGCAGCTGGGAGCCCATGGGTTTGGCGTTCCTTCCGTCACCTTCTACAGTCGTGTAGAAGTTCGACACCGGTGTAGAAGCTGGTGTGCCTCAGTGTGCCATGCGCCCGAACGGAACGGACAACGGACAACAGATGAGTGCCATCAGCCTCGGGCAGTCGGTGATCCTCGGCGTCGTCGAGGGCGTCACCGAGTTCCTGCCCGTATCCTCCACCGGCCATCTCAAGATCGCCGAGGGACTCATGGACATCCCGGTGAACGACCCCGCCGTGGTCGGCTTCACCGCGGTCATCCAGGTCGGCGCGATCGCCGCCGTGCTCGTCTACTTCTTCAAGGACATCGTGCGGATCGTCACCGCGTGGGGCCGCGGTCTGCGCGACAAGGAGGAGCGCTACCACCACGACTACAAGTTCGCCTGGTGGGTGATCTGCGCGACGATCCCGATCGTGGTCGTCGGCCTCGCCGCGAAGCCGCTCATCGAGGGCCCGCTCGCCTCCCTGTGGGTGGTCGCGGGGTCCCTCGTCGCGGGATCGGGCGTCATGTGGGTGGCCGACCGGATGGGCCGGCACAAGCGCGGCGAGGACGACACCTCGTTCAAGGACGCCATGCTCGTGGGCTGCTCGCAGATCCTCGCTCTGCTCTTCCCCGGCTTCTCGCGCTCCGGGGCGACCATGTCCACCGCGCTCCTGCTCGACCTCGACCGGGTCGCCGCGACCCGCCTGTCCTTCTTCCTCGGCATCCCCGCCCTGACCGGCGCCGGCCTGTACGAGCTGAAGGACGCCGTGGGCAGCGGCGCGGGCGCGGCCCCCATCGTGGCCGGCACGGCCGTCTCCTTCGTCGTCGCGTACGTCTCGATCTCCTGGCTGCTGAAGTTCGTGGCCCGCCACTCCTTCAACGCCTTCGTCGTCTACCGTGTGGTCATCGGCCTGGCCCTGTTCGGCCTGCTCGGCGCGGGTGTGCTCAGCGCCTGACGCGGACGCGGCGACCGTTCGGCAGCGGGCCCGAAGGCCGACAAGGTGCGGCCGCCCCCGACTTTGGGCAGAGTGAGGGGGCGATTTATGTCGTTCGGTACGAAAAGCCGTTCAGGATGATTCACAAGGGAAACCCCACAGAGTGGGCTGGTGCGAGGGGATCTCGTGGGACCGGAGTGAGCGATGTTCCGCAGTGGGTCCGCCGACGGCGGTGACGAGCTGCTTCAGCGGCTCGGCGCGCTGACCGCCCGGGCCCGGGAGCTGGCCGAGATGCAGCGCTCCCGGGTCGAGCTGGCGGTGGCCCTGCAGCACGGCATGCTGCCCCGCGACCTGCCGCGCCCCCCGGGCGTACGGATCGCCGTGGGCTACATGCCGGCCAACCACGGGCTCAACGTGGGCGGCGACTGGTACGACGCCTTCCCCATGTCCGACGGCCGCATCGGCATCTCCATCGGCGACGTCCAGGGCCACAACGCCCAGGCGGCCGCCTTCATGGGCCAGGTCCGGGTGGCCCTGCGCGCGCTGGCCTCGGTCACCGAGGACCCCGGCCGGCTGCTCGGCCGGACGAACGACCTGCTGATCTCCCTCAACGCCGACCTCTTCGCCACCTGCACGTTCCTGCGCCTGGACCCCGCCACCGGCGTCCTGGAGTGTGCGCGGGCCGGACACATCCCGCACATCTGGGCCACCGCCGACGGCCGCTCCGGCATCGACGACGGCGAGGTCGGGCCCCCGCTCGGCGTGATGCGCGGCGCCGAGTACCCCGTGGCATGCCACCGGCTGACCGTCGGCGGCGTCCTCGTCCTGGTCACGGACGGCGTCGTCGAGGGCCCCTCCCTGCACATCGACGACGGCCTCGGCCAGGTCAGACGGCTCGCCGAGATCACCGCCGGGGCCAGCCTCGGCATCGACGCGCTCGTCGGCGGCGTGATGAAGCTGGCCGACACGGTCGGGCACGAGGACGACGCCGCCGTGCTCGTCATCGGCCACGACGTCGGCGTGCCCTGGTACCCGGCACCCAAGCTGCCCCCCACCCCGGGCGGCTCCTCGCGCGGCCCCGGCCGGACGCCCTCGTCTGGCCGATCCGGTCCGCCCGGTGTCTGATGACTGCTGTGGTGGTGACTCGGCGACTGCTGCCGCCCGTGGAGGCGGCCCTCAAGCTCCTGGTCGTGGCCGCCTGCTACTACGTGGCCGGCCGCATCGGTCTGCTGAGCCAGGTCGTCGTCGAGGGCGTCGTCGTCACCCCCATCTGGCCCCCGACCGGCGTCGCCGTCGCGGCCCTGCTCATGTTCGGCGTACAGGTGTGGCCGGGGATCGCCCTCGGCTCCTTCCTCGTCATCGCCTCCATCGTCACCCCGCAGATGACCACGCTCGTCAACGTCGCGGGCAACACCCTCGCCCCCTTGTGCGCCTACTACTGCCTGCGCAGGATCGGCTTCCGGCTCGACATCTCACGGCTGCGCGACGGGCTCGCCCTGGTCTTCCTGGGCGGGCTCGGCGCCATGCTGATCAGCGCGACGATCGGCGTCGGCGTCCAGGCCGTCAATGGAGACCTGGACCGGGGCGAGTTCTGGGCCGTCTGGCTGTCCTGGTGGGTCGGCGACGCGATGGGCGTCCTCCTGGTCACCCCGCTGCTGCTCCTCCTCGTGGGCGTCGGCCGCGCCCCGTGGGGCCGCCGCTGGCTGGAGGCCGCCTGCCTGGCCGTGGCCGCGCTCGTCATCGTGCCGCTCGGCGCGCTCGGCGAGACGAGCCTGCTCTTCCTCGTCTTCCCGCTGCTGATCTGGGCGGCCCTCCGCTTCCAGCTGGCCGGCAGCACGCTGTGCGCGCTGTTCTCCTCCGTCCTGACCACGTACGCCGCGAACACCGGCAAGGGGGCCTTCCTCAATCTGTCCAAGGTCGAGATCATGGTGAAGCTGCAGGCGTTCAACGGCGCCACCGCCCTGACCGCCCTGCTGCTCTCGGCGCTCGTCACCGAACAGATCGCGACCCGCCGCTCGGTGCAGAGCGCCTGCGACGAACTCGCCGAGGTCCTGGACCATCTGGCCGCGGGCGAGATGCCGCCGGAGGTGCCGCCCCGGCACCTGCCGGACCCGTCACGGGCCGAAGGAGACCCCGCATGAGCATCCGGCGGATGGACAACGTCCTGATCGTCGTCGAGGACCTCGACGCCGTCATCGCGTTCTTCGTCGAACTCGGCATGGAACTGGAGGGCCGGTTCCCGCTCGAAGGGCGCTGGGCCGAGCGTGTCATCGGCGTCGACGACGTGCGCCAGGACGTCGCCATGCTGCGCGTCCCGGGCGCCCCCGGACGGGTCGAGCTCGCCCGGTTCCACCGCCCCGCCCCCGTCGTCCCGGAACCGCAGGCCGCCCCGTCGAACACCCTGGGCCTGCGCCGGATCATGTTCGCCGTCGACGACCTCCACGACACCGTCGCCCGCCTGCGCCCCCACGGCGCCGAACTCGTCGGCACGATCGAGCGCTTCGAGGACACCTTCCTGCTCGCCTACGTGCGCGGTCCCGAGGGCATCATCGTGGGCCTCGCCGAAGACCTGGCCTGACCCGAACGGGGGAAGGGGAGCACGCCTGTGCCAACCGGCCCGTGGGGTTGATCGCCGCCGTGGTGCGCACAGATACGGGTGTGCCCTCGGGGGACGGCAAGGCGGGTGCGGGACCGGAAGGAGGGGGGCCGGTCCCGCACCCGTCGGAACGCACCAGCACACCGGCGTGCGGTGTGACCTACGGTGCCGACAACTGGGCTCTGTGCTGCGGGCCCGAGGGGGAGTGCGCGTCCCCGGACCCGCGGTGTCCTGTGCAACGAGCGGGACGCAGAAACGATGCGCTCCGGGTCGCCCGGTCTACTGTCCGTTTCCCTGCGGGCCCGCCGACGCAGGCGCGGGCGGACCCGCGGGAACCGGTCCGGGCAGCAGGGCCGCCTCCTGATGCCGCGCGTGCGCCGCCGCCCGCTGCGCCTCGGTCATGACGTCACCCCGCTCTCGCACGAGTTCTTCATAAATGGGCGCGAGACCGTTTCCGGCGCCGTGCGTACGTGTCACCTCATTACTCCTTCCGCTGCCCTTGCCCGCCGTTTCGCCGTGCTGCGGCATTCACCGGTATCCATCGGCGTTCACCGAACCGTCAGGCGCGATTGATCCGAGCCGCGATCCCATGGCCCACCGCCAAATAGATCAACGCCGGAAGGCCGAAATTGAGAATGATCCGCAGGAATTCTGTGTCCATCGTGAAAATGTCCTGTGCCCACCCGGAGAGCCAGTCGGCAGTCGAGTGCACGAACGAGACGAACGGGTTCGCCCCGTTGGCCTCCAGGAGGTACAGAACGATCCAGAGGCCCAGGAAACCGGCGGCGACGTCGGCGATCGTGGAGATCGTGAGGGCCGTCCTGCGGGCCGTGCGCGCGGTGCGCTCCGAGCGGTCGGGCTCCGGGGGCCGCTCGTACGACTGGTATCCGGGTGTGGGGTGGCCGGTGCCGTTCACAAGAAATCCCATCTGACGCTTGGCCTTTCTCCCCTTCAGCGCCGCGCAATTGCCGGCGTGTTACACCCGGGCCCCCGAGCCCGCACATATGGTGCCCTGTTCCCGCACGTACAGAAATTCATCGGCAGCCCGTGACATTGCGGACCCCGTGCGGCCGCCGCCCGGTGCGCCGGCGCAGTCCGGAGCAGAATGGCGGGCATGGATGTAAGGCTGTCCTCGGCGCGCGGGCGCTGGATCCTCGCGTGCGTCGTGCTCGCCTCCGGCATGGCCATGCTCGACGGAACCGTCGTGAACGTCGCACTGCCCAAGATGGGCCGCGACCTCGACGCCTCCCTCTCCACCCTCCAGTGGGTCGTCAACGCCTACATGCTGACGCTGTCCGCGCTGCTCCTGTGGGGCGGAGCCCTCGGCGACCGGATCGGGCGGCGGCGCACCCTCGTCCTCGGCGTCGCCTGGTTCGCCGTCGCCTCCGCGCTGTGCGGCCTCGCCCCCGACGAGGGGACGCTCATCGCGGCCCGGGCTTTGCAAGGCGTCGGCGGCGCCCTCCTCACCCCGGGCTCACTGGCCCTCGTACGAGCCGTGTACCACCCCGACGACCAGGCGCGGGCGGTCGGCGCGTGGTCGGGTCTGACCGGGGTCGCCGGCGCGCTGGGGCCCTTCCTCGGCGGCTGGCTCATCGACGGGCCCGGCTGGCGCTGGATCTTCCTCATCAACGTGCCGCTCGCCGCCGTCGTCCTCGCCATCGCCCTGCGCCACGTGCCCGAGAGTCGCGACCCGGCCGCGGCCGACACCCCCTTCGACCAGCTAGGAGCGGCCCTCGCCGCGCTCTGTCTCGCCGGTGTCAGCTACGCCCTGATCGGCGCGTCCGGCGGTGTCCCGGCCGGCGGCACCGCGCTCGCGGCGGTGCTCGGTGTCGCGGCCGGAGTCGCCTTCGTCCTCGTCGAGCGGCGCAGGGCCGCGCCGATGCTGCCGCCGTCCCTGTTCCGCTCCCGCCTCTTCAGCGCCACCAACGGCATGACCCTCTGCCTCTACGCCGGTATCGGCGGCATCCTGTTCCTGCTGCCCGTGCAGCTCCAGGTGGCCCTCGGCTACAACGCGCTGGAGGCCGGGGTGGCGACCCTGCCGATCACCGTCCTGATGCTGCTCCTCTCCGCCCGCTCGGGCGACCTCGCCCGCCGCGTCGGCCCGACCGTCCCCCTCGTGACCGGACCGCTCGTGGCCGCGGCCGGCGTCCTGCTCATGCTGCGGATCCACCCCGGCTCCTCGTACGCGGCCGACGTGCTGCCCGCGGTCGGCGTGCTCGGTCTCGGCATGGCCACGTTCGTGGCACCGCTGACCGCGACCGTCCTGGCCTCCGTGGAACCCGAGCGCGCCGGGCTCGCCAGCGGGGTCAACAACACCGCGGCCCGCGTCGCGCAACTGCTCGTCGTCGCCGCGCTGCCGCTCGCCGTGGGACTGTCCGGCGAGGCGTACACCCGGCCCGACGCCGTGAACACGTCCTTCCACCGCGCCGCGTACGGCTGTGCGGGCCTGTTCGTCCTGAGCGCCGTGCTGGCAGCGGTCTTCGTCCGTCCCCGGACGGTGCGCCCGCGCCTGGCCGAGGCGCCGCGTCCCCAGTGCCGCGCCCACCTGGGCGTCACGGCCCCCGCGCTGGAGCCCGGCGAGGACGCCCGGCGTCACTGATATTGGTATACCGCACGTATGTGGGTGGTCGAAGCATCCATCGTCGCGACCGCGCCCGGATCATCGGCGGATCGGGGTGGGCGGCGCGGAGGGATTCGCCATCTTCCCAGTTCAGGTGGGTGATTGAAGTGTGTGGTCGGTGCGGTGCGCGGCGGGACTGAAGGCCGGGCCGCGGGCGGGGCATTTCTGAATCTCCGGGACGGGTCCCCGATGGGCGGCAAATGGGATACCGTCCGGGCCAGCTTGGATCGCACCAGGCTCTGTGGGGCGCACCGGCCCCGTCGGTGTCCCCGCGGTCTCCGTCCGGCACAGGAGCACCCGATGAAGTCCCACGCCATGTCCTCCCGGCGCGCCCGCCTCATGGCCGGCGCCGCCCTCACCGCCGTCGCCCTCGGGGGCCTGGGCGTGTACAGCGCCAACGCTTCGTCCCCGGCCGCGCCGGCCACGACCACGGTGCGGACCGACGCGTCGAACAAGAACCTGATCCAGACCACGCACCTGTCGATCGACGCCGCCACCAGAGCGGCGCAGGCCGCGCTCGACGCCGCCGAGAAGGAGAACCAGCGCGTGTCCGTCGCGGTCGTCGACCGCAACGGCAACACGGTCGTCACCCTGAGAGGCGACGGCGCCGGCCCGCAGTCGTACGAGTCCGCCGAGAAGAAGGCGTTCACCGCGGTCTCCTTCAACGCCCCGACCTCCGAGCTGGTCAAGCGCCTCGCGAACGCCCCGACGCTCAAGGACATCCCCGGCACGCTCTTCCTCGGCGGCGGCTACCCGGTCACCGCCAAGGGCGCCCCGATCGCCGGTATCGGTGTCGCGGGCGCGCCCTCGGGCGACCTCGACGAGAAGTTCGCCAAGGCGGGAGCCGACGCGCTCGGGCACTGACCCCCGTGAACCGCCACCGCCCGCGGCCGGAACCCGAGCCGGCCGCGGGCGGTCGGCTCAGCCGTTCCAGGCGCAACTGCCCAGCGTCGCCTTCCCCTTGCCGACCAGCGCGTCCGCCTCCCGGGCCGGCAGCGCCCGCGTGTGCTCGTCCCGGCAGACCACCGTCCGGTCCGCCCGGCCCGCCAGGTCGACGAGGATCTGGTCCCAGTGGCGGTACTGGACGTCGTGCCCGGAGTCCGCGTACGTGCGGGTCCGCACCTGGCCGGGGGCGAACTGCTCGCGCCACGTGGCCAGGGTGCTCGCGGGCACGGTGGTGTCCTTGTCGCCGTGGTACAGGAACACGGGCGCCGTCAGCTTCGACGCGTCCGGGCCGGGGCGCTCGCAGTACAGCCGCTGCTCGTGCACCTGCGGCGCCGGATCCGCCTGCTGGCCGCGCTGGTTGTAGGTCCGCGCCCCCTCCTCGTACGCCGTGTCGGCGAAGCCGGGGATCGACCGGACCGGGCTGTCGGCGGGGAAGGCCCACCACACCCGCGGGTCCCTGATCTGGTCCTTCACGGCGGCGGAGAGCTGCTCGTCGGACAGGGCGCAGTACGCCGGCTTCGCGCCGAAGGGCGGGAGCGCGGCCGCCAGGTGCAGGGCGCTGATCCGCTCGGGGGCGCGGGAGGCGATCTCGGCGGCGTACGGGCCGCCGCCGGATATCGCGATCACCTTGAACTCCCTTACGCCGAGCCGGTCGAGGACCTGGAGCACGTCCTCGGCGTAGTCGGCGCGGCCCAGTTCCGGATCGTAGGCGGTGTCGCCGAAGCCGTTCCGTTCGACCGTGATCATGCGCAGGCCCAGGTTCTGCCGGGTCGTGCGCAGGAAGTCGGTCATGTGGACGGCCCGGGCGCTGGTCCCGGTGCCGCCGATGTAGAGCACCGGAGTGCCGTCGGCCGGGCCCGAGTCGGTGTAGTGGGCGGTGCGGCCCGAGGGGAGCTTCGCGGCGCGCACGTCGGCGCCGAGGGAGTCGAACGTGTTCTGCACCTTCGGCTCGGCCGGGGGGCTCGCGCTCACCGCGCCGGTGCCGCCGATGACGATCCCGCCGAGGAGGGCGAGGGCGGCGACGCCGACGGTGGTCGTGGTGCGGTTGAGCGCGGGCAGCGGCACGGGAACTCCTGGGGCCGGAGGGACACTTGACGTGCCCGCGCCTACCCGCCGCCGCGTCGGCTCACACAGGGAGCCGCCGGGGCGGTCGGGACGCCGACGGGATTCGAACCCGCGGGATGGAGACGGGCGTGCCCGCCCCTCTCCTCCAGTCGGCGTGAGCGAGGCACCGCTCACGCCGATCGCAATGGGCCGCTCTGCCACGGCGCCCCGACCTGCGGAACCGCGCGATTCCGCTCACCGCAGGATAGAGATCGGACCTGTGCGGGGCGATCGATTTGTCGGCCGATGACGAAGTCCTGCCGCGGCGAGGGTGTCCGGGACTCCCTGCCCGTGGTTCGACCACGGCGCGAATTGAACGGTGCATGCCAAAAGAAGCGTGACCGTGCCTTGTCGTCTCAAGAGGGGCGTGCCTCAATGGGCCCACTCACCACGGCTGACAGACCGTCAGGCCACCGGTGCGACCTTCCCCCCACACGAAGGGCACAGGGTACCCCCATGCGACGAAACCCCCGTATCTCCTTCTCCGCTCCCCGGCGCGCCGGGCTGACCGCGGCGCTCGGCGCCGGCCTCGCGGCCGGCGTACTGGCACTGGCTCCCGCGGCCGGCGCCGTCGCGCCGCAGACCGCCACGATCTCCTTCGACTGCGGCACCTGGGGCTCCGGCAGCGCCACCCTCACTGCGGCGCAGAACGGCACCGCCGCGACCATCGAGGTGTCGACCTCCGCCATCACCGCTCCGATCAATGTCGGCGCGGGCTCCGTGAACTCCACCCTCACTCTCACCAACCACGGCACGGGCGCGGTCCAGTTCACCGGCAACTCCAACCCCGCGATCCCGGCCGGCAGCCCCGTGTCGACCGGCCCGCTCACCGGGACGGTCGCCTCCGGCGACAGCCTGGAGGCGACGTCCCTGAAGGTGGTCGTCTTCGGCATCACGGCGACCTGTACGGCGACCTCCGCGCAGGCCCCGGGCCCGCTCGTCTTCGACTGAGCGCAACGGCGTCCGGCACGGAGGTATGAGGTGCGGGGGTACCGGCCCGTCGTGGCCGGTACCCCCGCACGCGTGTTCAGTGCGCGGCGGCCGCGGAATCCGGTGCGGCTCCGGCGACGGCCGCGATCACGGCGGCATGCGCCGGTCATGCCGCGCGGCCGGGGCGGGTCAGGGCGTAGCTGCGGCGGGTTCCGGCCAGCCCGTGAAGGGGGAGCGCGCGCACGCCGGGGTGGCGGGGGCCGTCGGCGGCCACGAAGGCGGTGCCCAGGCCCGCCGCGATGAGCCGTGCCGCCAGGTCGAGGCTGTCCACGTGATGCTGGAGGCGGGGGCTGAACCCGTGCGCCGCCGTCACAACCGCGACGCCGTGGAGCGGACACTTGCCACGGCGCGGGCCGGCGCCGAGCTGATCCGCGCCGCCGGCCGCGTGGACCTGCTCGTCGAACCCGAGCTGTCCGTCCTCGTCTTCGAGCGCCACGGCTGGGACCACGCGGACTACGCCCGCTGGAGCCGCGCCCTGCTCGACGCGCAACAGGCCTTCGTCACCCCCACCAGCCACCGCGGCCGCCCCTGCACCCGCCTCGCGATCGTGAACCCGGCGACGACCCCGGACGACATCCGCCTGATCGTCGACTTGATGCGCGAGCCCGCCGCCCGGCAAGGGTCCGATGGTCAAATGCGTATGTGATCAAGGAAAAGAAGGAGTCAAGCGGGCGCATATGGCTTGATCTGAGGCGCGAACTGACGGGACGGCAGGTTAGCCTGAGATTGGTTGTCTGGGGCAACCAAATTGCCCGGGGTGGGCCCCACCCCCTCCGGGCGCGCCCGCATGCGTGGGCGGCCCCGGACCTCCGTGACCGATCGAGCACCACCACGGGCGCACCCAGGGACGAGGGCGCCCGTGGGTTCAGGAGGAACGCACATGCCCGCCGAGGCATCCGCAGCCGTAGCCACCCCCACGCGCACCACCCGCCAAGACCCCCCACTCTTCCGTACTTTCGTCGAGGAGAGCCTCGACGCCCTCCGGGCCGCCCCGGACCGCGAACTGCTGGTCCACGGCGAACACCGCATGACGTCCCGTCAATTCCACGCGCTGGTCCACGGAATGGCCCACGCCCTCGCCGCCGCCGGCGTCGAGCGGGCCACCACCGTCACCCTGCTCAGCGGCAATCTGCCCGAGGCCGTCGCGGCCCGGTACGCCGCCAACCTGCTGGGCTGCCGCGTCAACCACCTCTACAACAAGCTGTCCGCCGACGTGCAGGCGACGATCGTCCAGGACGTCGAGACGCGGGTCCTGATGGTGGACCCGCGGTACGCGGACCGTGCGGCCGAGATCACGGACCGCGTGCCCGTGCCGCACGTGTTCGTCCTCGGCGGGGGCGGGGGTTCGACAGGGCCGGATCTGACGGCACTCGCCGCCGGGCAGCCGGACGACGCGTTCGTCTCCCGGGCCCGGCCCGAAGACATCTGCACCATCCGGCACACCGGCGGCACCACCGGCCACCCCAAGGGCATCGTCACCACCTTCGAGCAGGTCGCCCGGATGAACCGCATGGCGACCGCGGTCCGCCCTGGGGAACCGGCGCCCCGCCAACTCGCCTGCACCACCCTCGCGCACGCCGCGGGCCTGCTGGCGGACATCGTGATCCGCTCCGGCGGCACCGTCGTGCTGCACGACGACTTCGACGCGGGCGAGGTGCTCGCCACCATCGAGCGCGAACGCGTCACCCGCCTGTTCCTGCTGCCGCCGCTCCTCTACGAGCTGCTCGACCACCCGGAGTTCGCGCGGCGCGACCTGAGCAGCCTGCGTGGCCTGACGTACGGAGGCTGTCAGGCCTCACCCGCGCGCATCGCGGACGCCGTATGCCGTCTCGGGCCCGTGCTCGTGCAGTTCTACGGGCAGAACGAGGCCGGCGGGATCAGTGTGCTCACCGCCGACGACCACGACCCGGAGCGGCCCGAACGGCTGCGGTCCGCCGGCAGGGTGCTGCCCGGCGTGGACGTCGCCGTCCGTGCCCCCGACGGCCGGGACCTGCCCGTCGGTGAACTCGGCGAGATCTGCGTCCGCTCCGAGGGTGTGATGACGGGCTACTGGAAGCAGCCCGGACTGACCGCCGAGGTGCTGCGTGACGGCTGGCTGCGCACCGGCGACATCGGGTTCCTGGACGCGGACGGCTACATCACGGTGGTCGACCGGCTCAAGGACATGATCGTGGTCGTCGGCGGCCACGTGTACACCACCGAACTGGAAGACCTCGTCAACGCGCACCCGAAGGTGCGCCAGAGCGCCGTGTACGGCGTGCGCGACGCCGACCGCATGGAGCGGGTGCACGCCGCGGTCGTCCCCGTGCCGGGCTCCGGCGTGACGGCGGAGGAGCTGCGGGCGGCGGTGCGCGAGGAGCGCGGCGCGATGTACGAACCGGCGCACATCACCTTCCTGCCGGCGCTCCCGCTGACCGACGCCGGCAAGCCGGACAAGAAGCTGCTGCGCAGGCTGGCGGAGGAAGCGGCCGCACGGGTCTAGAGCCGGGGCCCGCACTCCCGCCCGCCGGAAGCCCTCCGGCGGGCGGGAGTCGGCGAGGGCGGACCCGGGGTGAGCAGTCGGGAGGCGCTCTCCACGAACACCGCGGCATCGGCCGACGCCGGCCGGGGCCCGCACCCGAGCTGATGTGAGAGGGCGGCGGCAACCGTCGTATGCCCCCCGTGCCGGGACAGGTACCACCGTCCGCCGCCGACCTTCGAGCACAGCCCTCCGCCCTCGGCGAAACGGAGCGCGCGGCACGCGTTGAGCACCGCGTAGGTCGAATCGGCCTGATCGAGCCCCCACCGCAGCTCGTCCAGCATCGCGGTCACGACGCGCTCGGCGGGCACCGGGCCGAACACCTCGGACGCCGGGGGACCGCAGACGGCGTAGGGGTGATCGCGGCACACGGCGCAGTGCAGGACGAGATCGGGGTCCCCGGCGTGACCCGCCCCCGGCACGACGACCCGCTCCTCCGCGCTCGCCCGGACATGGACCTCGAACGGGCAGGCACCGAGGTCCGCCGCCGTGGCCGACGTGACGACACTCAACTCCAGCCCCGTGCCGGGGCAGTGCGCCGCCGTGGCTGCCAACTCCTCGCCCAGATCCCGCTGTTCGGCCTGGCCAGTCGCCCCCGCGACGACAGCCAGCACGTCCAAGTCGCTGCGCGTGGCCCGGAATCCGCCCAGCACAGCCGAACCGTGCACGCACACGCCGACGAGATGCGCCGAGCCCAGGGCGTCTCTGGCGGTCTGACAGCCTCTTGTTCTTACTAGACCAGTCTGTATATTAAAAGTCATGCCACGCCGAACTGACACCAGGGAACGGGTACTTCGCGCTGCGGCCACGCTGTTCCAGACGCAGGGGTACCACGCCACCGGCCTCAATCAGGTGCTCGCCGAGGGCGGGGCGCCGAAGGGGTCGCTCTACTTCCACTTCCCGGGCGGGAAGGAGCAGTTGGCCTCGGAGGCGCTCGCGCTGTCCGGCGGCGAGATGTGCGACCTGATCAAGGCGGCCCTCGACGCGGCCGACGAGCCCGAGGCCGCCGTCGGGGCCGTGCTGCAGGCGCTCGCCGACGCCCTGGAGGCCTCGGACTTCACCGCGGGGTGCCCGGTCGCGACGGTCGCGCTCGACGCCGCCGGGGACAGCGAGGCGATCAGAACCGCGTGCGAGCGCGTCTACGCGTCCTGGACCGACACGATCAGCGACCACCTCGTCGGACACGGCGTCGCCGCCGACCGCTCGGCGGCCCTGGCCGTCGTCCTTGTCGCCTCGATCGAGGGCGCGCTCCTGCTGGCGAAGACCCGACGGGACGTCGCGCCGCTCCACGCGGTGGGCGCCCACCTGCGACGGAGTATTGCGGAGGCTGTGCGATGAGGATCCACCATCTGAACTGCGGCACCATGCGACCGTTCGGACGCCGGCTGGTCAACGGGACGGGCAGCCCGTTCGGTGCCGGCGAGATGGTCTGCCACTGCCTGCTGATCGAGACCGAGCAGGGCCTCGTACTCGTCGACTCAGGTGTCGGGCTCGACGACGTGGCGCGGCCGTCGGAGTCGCTGGGCCGAGGGTTCCGGGTCGTGGCCAGGCCCGTGCTCGACCCGGACGAGACCGCCGTGCGTCAAGTGGCCGCGCTCGGCTACGACATCGAGGACGTGCGCCACATCGTCCTCACCCACCTGGATCTCGACCACGCCGGCGGACTGCGCGACTTCCCCCGCGCCAAGGTCCACGTGCTGCGGACCGAGCTCGACGCCGCGCTGTCGGCCGGGACGCGCGCCGAGCGGATCCGCTACCCCGCCGCGCAGCGGGCGCACGGCCCCGACTGGGAGACCTATGAGGCGGTCGGCGAATCCTGGTTCGGCTTCGACGCCGTGCGCGGGCTCATCGGACTTCCCCCGGAGATCCTCCTGGTGCCGCTCGCCGGCCACACCAGGGGGCACACCGGCGTGGCGGTGGACAGCGGCGACGGCTGGCTGCTGCACGCGGGCGACGCCTACTTCTTCCACGGCGAGGTCGACCCCGCCGACCCCCGCTCGACGGCGGGCCTGCGCCTGTTCCAGTCCCTCGTGGAGACCGAGGGGTCGCCCCGGCTGCACAACCAGCAGCGGCTGCTGGAACTGGCGCGGACCAGCGGGGACGAGATCAGGATCTTCTCGGCGCACGACCCCGTGGAACTGCGCCGGCACCAGAGCGCGACGCCGTCCGTTGCCCCGTGACGGGTACTCGTCCTGCTTCGCCCGCCCTGAATGAGCCGTCAACTCGGCGGCCAGTCACGGCTGTTCGTGACCTCTTCCACGATGCGGTCCCACCGTGCGGCGCCGCCCGGCAGCGGCCAGGACCAGGTCGGGCGGCCCGCCGTGTCGAGGGCGCGGAGGCGGCGGGCGAGGACCGGGCCCATGAGTGCGGCGCCGTCGGGGACGGAGGGGCTCCGGGTGGCGCGGAGCCCGGCGAAGCGGGCGATTTCCGACGTGTACGCGCCCACCGCCTCGTCGACCCGCGCGGACAGCTCGTCGCGGGGCGTCACGCGGCGCAGCTCCAGGAGCGCGGGCTCCACGGACTCGGCGATCGCCGCGGCGAGGCGTGCGTGCCCGTCGAGGATCAGATGGCAGTCCAGGCCGCTGATCCACCACGTCAGGACCGGCGGGAGCGTCCCGTCCCTGGCCTGCTTGCGGTACGCCTTGACCCGGCTGTCGCCGGCGTCCGGCATCGGCCGCGACGGCAGGACCTCCCAGGACCCGGAGTGGACGAACCAGTCGATGTACCCGTCGGGATGCCCTTCGACGAGCAGCTCGCCCCAGTGCTCCGCGAGCGGGACCCCGGCGTCGCGGCCACGGAGCCGGCCCTCGGGCGAGAGCAGCCAGCGGCCCTCGTGCAGCGGTCCGTCCGGTGCGTCGGCCAGGAAGCGGGCGAAGCGGTGCGCCCACCGCTGCGTGCTGCCCGCCAGGGCGCGTGCCTCGTCGGCGCGCAGCGGCGGGACGATCGAGCGGTACGCGTCCGTACGCCAGAAGTCGACGCCCGCGTACCCCGGATCGATCACGGCGAGCAGGACGGGCGCGTCCCCCTGGGAGATCAGCAGCCGGTTCCCGGCGCTGTACACGCACAGCCCCGGACGCAGACGGTCCCGCAGGTCCAGGGAGAGCCCCACCCACGTGCCGTCGTCCTCGGTGACATCGCCGCGTCGCATACGGCGAGCCTAGACGGCCGCCGCTACAGGCCCGGGACGGTGAACCCGTTGAGGGCCCACAGCGCGGCCGAGTACCAGAGCAGCCCGATCGCGGCGAACAGCGCGGCGCCCGCCACCGGCAGCGTCCAGCCCGGCAGCCGGCGGCTGCGCACGACCAGCACCTTCGTGACGAAGGCCCCGTACAGCGCGCAGCCCGCGACCGAGTGCAGGAAGACACGGGTGCTCGACGTCTCCACGCCGTAGGTGCGCACACAGTGGAAGGCGATCGGCACCGACAGCAGGAAGGCCAGCCAGCCGACGGCGCGGTGGGCCGGGCGGACCCGGCCGGGCCGGGCGCGGCCGTACATCCACAGCGCGAGCAGGACCTGGACGACCGCGAGACCGAACAGGGCCGACCCCAGGCGGGCCTTGAGCGTGACCGCGTCGGCGCCGTGAGCGCCGAACAGACTCGTCGTGTACTCGGGGGAGTGGTGCCGGCCGGTCAGCCAGATCGCCACCCCGACGGCCACGGGCAGCACCGCGCCGAGCGCGACCGCGACGGCCCGGGCCGGAGTCGTGGTGGCCACCGGTCAGTCCTTGTCGACCTTGTTCCCGTCGGCGTCGAGCACGTACCACTCGGCGCCGAACTGATTGAGGGCCTGGCCGTTCGCGTCGCCCGGCTTCGTGTCGCCCGCGTACCCGTAGACCGGGTGCCCGTGGTACGTGACCTGGGTCTTGCCGTCGTCCCGCTTCGTCGTGCCGAGCAGCTTGTCCTGCGCCGAGCCGCCCACCGACGCCTTGCCCTCCGTCAGCAGCGGCGGCCAGGCCGTCGCGCAGCCGCCCTTGCACGTGGAGCTCGTCGACTTGTCCGCCTCGAACAGGTACAGGGTGCGGCCCTTGCCGTCGACGAGAACCGTGCCGAGGTCGCCGACCTTCGCCGTCTTCACCTCGGCCGCGGCGCCGGCCGGAGCGCTGCTCGGGCTCTTGCTGGTCGACGACGACGGGGACGCGTACGAGGAACCGCCACCCCCGTTGTCGTCGGAACAGCCGCTCGTCGCGGCGATCGTCAGGAACGCGGCCGTTCCCACGACGGCCAGGCGCATACGCCTCATCACAGCTCCACATGTCGACTCGGGAGGCCCGGCGTCCGGGGGCCCGCTGCCCGCATACTGCTCGATCGCGCCATCCCGGCGGCCGACGGTGCCTGGGGCCGCCGGGAGTTTCACCGGTATGGCGGCGTCGACCGGAGCCGGGGGCGGCGCGGCGCGGAAGGCACTCTTGCGGGGCCCGGGCAGGCCTTTCACACTGCGGACCACGGGGCGGAGCGCGTGGAAGCGGAGTGGGGGAGTGGTGCGGTGATGGCAGCACGTCGAGGGCGCGGCCGGTTACCCAAGGGCACGCGCCGCAAGCTGCAGGGCCTCGGAGCGGGCGCGGCCGCGATCGCCGCCGTGTGGCTGGCGGTGAACTGGGACCAGGTGTGGCCCGTGGCCGCGGCCGTCGCCGGGGTCGTCGTGGCGGGCGGCGTCGGCTGGGCCCTGTGGCGGGCCCACCGGAACGCGGTCGGCCAGGACCGTCTCTGGCGAGAGGAGGAGGCGGAGAAGGCCAGGGAACGGTCGATGACGGAGGTCGACGCGCTGTCCTGGCAGGAGTTCGAGCAGTACGTCGCCGAGCTGTGCCGCCGGGACGGCTGCACGAAGGTCGTCGTCAGCGGCAAGAGCGGAGACCTCGGCGCCGATGTCGTCGGCCGGCTCCCCGACGGGCGCAAACTCGTCGTCCAGTGCAAGAAGTACGCGCCCGACCGCAGCGTGTCCTCCCAGGACATGCAGAAGTTCGTCGGCACCGCCCGGCCCGAACACGGCGCGGACGTCGCCCTGTTCGTCACCACCTGCCGTACGTTCACCAAGGCCGCGCAGGGTCTCGCCTCGCGCCAGGACGTCGTCGCCCTGCACCGCGACCTGCTCGGCGCCTGGGTCAAGGGCGCCCACCTCGACACCCTGATCCCGCTCAACGGCCAGGGCGACGGCAGGACGAAAAGACGCTCGACGGCCTGAACTAATCTTCGCCGCATGGCCATGACACCTGATGAGTTCTACGAGCACGCGCTCGCCGCCACCGACGACGCGCACCGCCTCCCCCTGGCCCGGATGACCGGGTGGGAGATCAGCCCCTTCGAACAGGAGGGCCTGAGCGTCACGCCGCTGCGCCCGCCGGTCGTCCCGGAGCCCCCGCGGCACGGTGAGGACCCGGCGGAGTGCGGCTCGTGCGGCCGCCGCGACCAGGGCATCTGGTTCAACGAACGCTGGCGCCTGACCCGCGTCCAGGAGGTCGGCGTTCCCCTGGTCCTCATGCTGCACCCGCGCGACCACTACGACATGGCGGACCTGCCCGATGAACTGGCCGCCGAACTGGGCGTACTGACGACCCACATCGTCCGCCACGTACAGGCCCTGCCGCACATCTCCCGCGCCCACGTCTACCGCATCGGCGACGGCGGCGCCCACCTGCACATCTGGTTCTTCGCCCGCCCCGAGGGCCAGACCCAGATGTACGGCTCCTGGCTCCCCGTCTGGGACGACCTGCTCCCCGAATACCCGGCGGACCTCGCGGACGCGGACGCGGACCAGGTGGCCGAGTCCCTCCTCAAGTCCGCCGGCGGCACACGTACGGCGGCCGAGGCGTCCGGCACGCCCACGGCCTGAACCACGCGCACATCCCTCATGACCGCCACCGTACCGAGGCGGCCATGAGGGAGTGTGCGGGTCAGGAGGAGATGGTGCTCGTGTGGGAGACCGTGCGGCCCGCCGCCAGGTTCTCCGCTACCTCCTCGCGCCAGACCTTGTCGGCGCGGCTGGTGTCCAGCTCGAACTCGAAGCGGTTGGTCATCTCCGGGGTGATGTCCTCCACGTCGACGTAGAACTGCTGGTACCAGCGGCGCAGTTGGTAGATCGGGCCGTCCTCCTCGGTGAGGAGCGGGTTGTCGACGCGGGCCTTGTTCTGCCAGATCTCCGCGTCCTGGCGGAAGCCGATCTCGACGCCGGCGCCGAACTGCCGGGCCGCCGCGTTCGCCGCCTCGTTGTCCATTCCGGGCAGCTTCTTCACGATCACGCCGAACTGCAGCATGAACGCGTCCTGGCGGACCGGGTAGTGACTGTTGATCAGGACCGCCTCCAGCTCCTGGCCGCCGCCGACCGGGCTCCACAGGTAGTCGATCATGTAGGAGGGGCCGTAGTACGCGGCCTCGGAGCGGTTCACCGCGGGCTCCGTGCCCGGCGGGACCATGCCGAGGTCGTAGTCCTGACGGTACTCGAAGTTCATCTGCTGGGCCGCCGTGTGCCCGTCGAGGACGTTCTTGAAGTACGTGGGGAAGGAGTAGTGCACGTAGAAGAAGTGCGCCATGTCCGAGTTGTTGTCGACGATCTCGCGCGGGTGCGAGCCCTCGATGAGGATCTGGTTCCAGGTCCACTGGCTCCACTCGTCGCTGAACGCGCCCTCGATCCTCGGGATCGCCTGCTCGGGGATCGGCGGATTGCCCTGCGGGTCGTGCCAGACGAAGAGCTGCTTGTTCTCCTCCAGCGTGGCCCAGCTCCGGGTCCTGGCCGTGCGCGGCACGCGGCGCGCGTAGGGGATCGCGGCGCACTTGCCGTCGCCCGACCAGCGCCAGTCGTGGAACGGGCAGGCGACCGCGTCCCCCTTGATGCTGCCCTGGCTCAGGTCTCCGCCCATGTGCGGGCAGTAGGCGTTGAGGACGTGCAGCTCGCCGCTCTCGCCCTGGAACACCACGAGCTTGGTGCCGAAGGCCTCGATCTGGTGCGGCTTGCCGTCCTTGAAACTGTCCGCGAGGCCCAGGCAGTGCCAGCCGCGGGCGAAGCGGTCCGGCATCGCGCCGGTCCTGATCGTGTGGAACGAGCTCATGAGGCGTCCTTCATGTGGGTCGCGGCGACGTAGCCGAAGGTCATGGAGGGGCCGATGGTGGAGCCGGGGCCCGGGTAGGTGTCGCCCATGACGGCCGCCGAGCAGTTGCCGGTGGCGTACAGGCCGTCGATCGGTGAGCCGTCCTCGCGCAGGACGCGGGCGTGCTCGTCGGTGAGCAGACCGCCCTTGGTGCCGAGGTCGCCGGGCTTCACCGGCAGGGCGTAGTACGGGCCCTGGGTGAGCGGGTGCAGGTTCGGGTTCGGCAGCGTCGGGTCGCCGTAGTAGCGGTCGTACGTGCTGTCGCCGCGGCCGAAGTCGGCGTCACGGCCCTGCTGCGCGAGGGAGTTGAAGCGCTGGAGCGTCGCCTCAAGCCGGTCGGCCGGGACACCGATCTTGCCGGCCAGCTCGCGCACCGAGTCGGCCGTCTTGAGAATGCCCTCCTCCTCGAACGCCTTCGGGAACTTCTGCCCGGGGACCAGACCGAGGAACGGGTAGCGCTTGCGGGCGACCGAGTCGAGGATGATCCACGAGTTCTCGGGCGCGCTCGGGCTCGCGTACATGCGGTCCACGAACTCGTGATACGGAGCGGCCTCGTTGACGAACCGCTCGCCGTCACCGTTCACGATCACCATGCCGGGGATCGCGCGGTCGGCGACCAGGAAGAACAGCCCGCCGCCCGGGACCGGCGTGGACGGAGCGCCCCACACCTTGTCCATGAGGGCGAGCGCGGCGCCCGCCTCGATGCCCGCCGTGAGCACCTCGCCGACCTGGCCGGGCGACGAGTGCGTCCAGTCCGCGGACGTGGGCCGCGGCAGGTACTTCTCGCGCAGCTCCTGACTGTGCGAGAAGCCGCCGGCGGCGAACAGGACACCGCGCCGCGCCCGCACGGTCACCGTGCGGCCGTCCCTCTCGACGCGCAGACCGACGACCTTGCCGTCCTCCAGCACCAGCTCACGGAACGGAGAGTCGAGCCACAGGCCGCCGCCGGACGCGGCGAGCGCGAGCCGCAGCCGGCCGACGAGCGCGGTGCCGAGCGCCGCCATCTTCTTGCCGGCGAGGAGGTTCTTGGCGGCGGCCGCCGCCATCTTCACCGCCGTCCTGCGGCCCTTCCACGTGCGGGCCGCCATGTTCAGGAACCGGAAGTCGTACTGTGTGATGGTCAGGCCGTACGTGGGCAGCTCGTTGGTGCGCAGCTTCTCCCGCTCCGGGCCGAGCTTGCGCAGGTCCAGCGTCTCCGGCTCGATGGTCCGGCCGCGCGGCCTGCCGCCCTTGCGCTCGGGATAGTAGTCCGCGTACCCGGGCACGTACTTGAACCGCACCCAGTCCGTGCGCTCGTGCAGGAAGCGCAGCATCTGCGGGCCGCGCGTCAGATAGGCCGCCTTGCGTTCCCGGCTGACCTGGTCGCCCACGGTGGCGTCCAGGTAGTCCATGGCGTTGTCGAACGTGTCGACCTCACCCGCCTGCTGGAGATACAGGTTGTCGGGTATCCACAGACCGCCGCCGGACAGTGCGGTCGAGCCGCCGTACCGGTCGGTCTTCTCCACCACCAGGGCGGACATGCCGTGCAGCTGCGCGGTGATCGCGGCGGTCAGGCCGCCTCCACCGGAACCGACCACCACTACGTCGTACTCGTGATCCCAGTCCACTGTGACTGTTCCCTTCACTGAAACCGAGCTGTGGCCGAGGCGCGCGCCGCAAGAGGGGGTCTTCAGGCGTGCGCTCGGGCGGCGGGGCGTGGACCCGGTCCGATCCGTGCCGGCGATGCCGGTGACGCGCCCTGTCTCCCTGGCCCTGCGGGAGTCCCTGAACGTTCCATCCGAGGGCCGGGGAGCAACAAGCCCGTCTTCCCGCTCAGTGGGAGACCGAGGGAGATCGGGGGAGACCCGGCGGCGGGCTACGGGTTCCCGGGCGCCCCGGTCAGTGCCTGCTCGGCCGTGTCGCACCAGGTCAGGCCCGCCCGGGCCATGGTCAGCGCGTACGAGTGGAGCAGATCGGCCGGACCCGGCGAGCCCTCCGTCTCCTCGGGGGTGAACCGGGCGAGCCAGGCCTCGAACTCGCGGCGCTTGGCGCGGATCAGCGGCAGGGCGTGCGCCGGACTGAGCGACTGCACGAAAAGCAGCTTCAGCAGCGCCTCGTCACGCAGTTGCGGCGCCGCGGGCGGCTGCACCAGCCACTCGTCCAGGGCCCGCCGGCCCTTCTCGGTGGCCTGCCAGATCACCTGCCGACGGCCGCCCGAGGACTCCTGACCCGTGATGAGCCCTTCCTCCTGGAGGCGCTTGAGCTGCGGATACAGCTGGGCGTAGCTCACCCCCCAGAAGGCGTCCACCGTCTCCGCGCAGGCCCGCTTGATCTCGTAGCCGGAACGCGGGCGCACGGCGATGAAGCCGAGGGCGGTCCAGGCCGTCGCCGTCAGTTCGGTCCTCGCCAAGGTCTTGCCTCCCCTATATATCTTCCATATATATAGGCAACCTACTGGGCTGCCGGTCCGTGAACCACCGGCAGCGGCCCCGTCATCGGAGCGCACCCGGTCCGGTGCTCTCCCCTCCGTCTCCGCACCCTCGCTCAGGAGGACAGGTGCCCCCCTCGATCGGATCGATAGACCAGCTCGGCTACGTCGTGAAGGACGTCGAGGCCGCCATGCGGCACTGGACGACGAACCTCGGCGTCGGCCCCTTCTTCTACTTCCCGCAGGCCGCCGTCGGCCGGACCTTCTACCTGGGCGAGCCCACCGACGCCCGCATCGCCGTCGGCATCGCCCAGGCGGGCGACGTGCAGATCGAGCTCATCCAGCAGCTCAACCCGCAGGCCCCCAGCGCCTACCGCGACTTCCTCGAGGAGCGCGGCGAAGGCCTGCACCACGTCGGGCACTTCGTCACGGGCGAGGGCGACGACACCTACGACGCGTTCCTCGCCCGCTTCGCCGAGGCCGACGTCGAGCCCTACCACCACGGAGACTCGGGCCCCGGCAGCCGATTCGCCTATCTGCCCACCGAGGAGCACGGCGGCACCGTCGTCGAGGTCATCGAGACCGCCCAGTGGGGCGGCTTCTTCGACGCGATCCGGGCGGCCGCGGCCGGCTGGGACGGCAGCGACCCCGTCCGCGAGATCACCGTTCCCTGACCGGAAAGGACCCGGCGACCATGCGCGCACTGCGCCTGCACGGACCGAAGGACCTCCGCCTGGAGGACATCCCCGAGCCCGAACTGCGGCCCGGCACCGTCAAGATCAAAGTCGACTGGTGCGGGATCTGCGGCTCCGACCTGCACCTCTACCAGGCGGGACCGGCCGCGTTCGGCCTCGACCACCCGCACCCGCTGACCGGCGAACAGGCCCCCGCCGTCATGGGGCACGAGTTCGCCGGCCACGTCACCGAGATCGGCGAGGGCGTCACCGGACTCGCCGTCGGCGACGCCGTGTGCGTCGAGCCGGAGATCTACGACGACACCTGCGCGTACTGCCGGCACGGCGACTACAACCTCTGTCAGCGGTGCGGATTCGTCGGCATCAACGGCTGGGGCGGCGGCCTGTCCGAGTACGTCGTGCTGCCGCCCCGCATGGTGCACCGGCTGCCCGACGGCGTCGGCACCGACGTCGGCGCCCTCGTCGAACCCCTCGCCGTCGCCTGGCACGCCGTGCGCCGTGCCGCCCTCCCGCCCGGCGCCGCCGCGCTGGTCGTGGGCGCGGGACCCATCGGTCTGGGTCTGCTGTCCGCGCTGAACGCGACCGGCGCCCGTCTCGTCGCGGTCAGCGAACTCAGCGCGGCGCGCAAGGAGTTGGCGGAGCGCCTGGGCGCCGGGGCCGTGCTCGACCCCACGCGGGACGACGTCCTCGCCCGCGTGCGGGAGCTGACGGACGGGCTCGGCGTGGACGCCGCCTTCGACGCGTCCGGCCTCCAGGTCACCCTCGACACCGCGCTCGGCTCCCTCCGCAAGCGCGGCACCCTGGTCAACCTGGCCATGTGGGAGCAGCCGGCGGCGATCACGCCGGGACAGTTCATGATGAGCGAGACCTCGTACACGTCGAGCATCGGCTACGCGGGCACGGACTTCCCGTCCGTCATCGCCGCGCTGGCCCGCGGCACGATCGACGCGGCCCCCTTCATCACCTCCCGCATCCCGCTGGAACGGGTGGTCGAGGACGGCTACGAGAGCCTGCTCGGCGCGGGCCGTGACGCCCACGTGAAGATCCTCGTGCACCCCTGACCGGGCCCCGCGACCCGAGCCCGTGCCCGGCTTGACCGGATGCTGACGACTGCTTGATCGAAAACTGGGACTCCGCACGACGGCCCCTGAGTAGGCTCGCGCCGAATCACGACCGGACTGGGGGAGTTGACGTGGTGGAGGACAACAAGAAGGTGGTCGCGGGCTTCTTCGAGGCCGTCAGCGCGCGCCGGCCGGAGGACCTGCCGAGGTTCCTGGCGGACGGCGTCGTGGACCACAACAAGATCATTCACGGGGAGGCCGACGAGCCGGGGGCGGCCTTCGAGGGCCTGCGTCAGCAACTGGCCGCGTTCGACCCGCTCACCGTCCAGGTGGACGAACTGATCGGCGAGGGCGACCGAGTGGTCGCCCGGGTCACCCAGCGGGGCGTCCACGGCGGTGTGCACGCGCGGATGCCGGAGCCGACCGGCCGCGCCTTCGAGAACGAGGCGATCTGGATCTTCACCGTGACCGCGGGGAGGATCACGGAGATCCGGGCGGTGAGCGACCGGCTCGGCCTGTTCCTCCAGCTGGGCTGGCCCTGGCCGCAGGCCGGCTGACGGCGGTCGCTCCCCGCCCGGGCGCGGTCAGAGGAAGCGGCGCAGGAGGCCGGACTTGACGCGGTTGAACGGCGGGTAGGCCACGCGGAGCGGGTCGCCGATCAGGGGCTTGTCGAGGATCGGCTTGGTGTGGCTGAACGTGTCGATGCTGTGCTCGCCGTGGTAGCCGCCGATTCCGCTCTCGCCGACACCGCCGAAGGGCAGGCCGGGGACGGCGAGATGGGCGTTCGGGGCGCCGAAGGACAGGGCGCCCGATGAGGTCTCCGTCGTCAGGCGGCGCTTGGTGACGGCGGAGTCCGTGAAGGCGTACAGGGCCAGCGGCTTGTCGTGCGCGTTGACGAAGGCGATCGCGGTGTCCAGGTCCGGGACGCGCAGGATCGGCAGCACCGGGCCGAAGATCTCCTCGCGCATCACCGGCGCGTCCGGGTCCACGTCCGCGAGGACGGTCGGGGCCAGGTAGCGGTCCGCCCGGTCGTGGGCGCCGCCGGTGACGATCCGGCCGCTGTCGAGGAGCGCCGTCAGACGGTCGAAGTGGCGCTCGTTCACGACGCGGCCGTAGTCGGCGCTCCGCGCGGGTTCGGCCCCGTACATCTCGCGGATCGCGGCCGTCAGATGCGGCTCGATCTCCGTGGCGGCCTCGCCGATCGCGAGGAGGTAGTCGGGGGCGACGCAGGTCTGCCCCGCGTTCATGAACTTGCCCCAGGCGATGCGGCGGGCGGCCGTGGCCAGATCCGTGCCCGGCTCGACGATCGCCGGGCTCTTCCCGCCCAACTCCAGGGTGACCGGGGTGAGATGGCGGGCCGCGGCGGCCATGACGACACGGCCGACCGCGCCGTTGCCCGTGTAGAAGATGTGGTCGAAACGCTGCTCGAGCAGCGCCGTGGTCTCCGGGACGCCGCCCTCGACGACGGCCACCGCCTGCGGGTCGAGCGCACGGGGAAGCCAGTGGGCGAGCGCCGCGGAGGTCGCCGGGGCGAGCTCGCTCGGTTTGACGACCACACTGTTGCCCGCGGCGATCGCGCCGACCATCGGGGCGAGGGCGAGCTGCAGCGGATAGTTCCACGGGGCGATGACCAGCACCGTGCCGAGCGGCTCGCGCACCGTACGGGCCTGGGCCGGGCGCAGCGCGAGCGGCACGGAGACGCGGCGGGGGCGCAGCCAGCGGTCGAGATGGCGCAGGGTGTGGTCGATCTCGTTGAGCGTGAACCCGATCTCGGTCGTGTAGGCCTCCGTGGCGCTCTTGCCGAGATCGGCGCGGAGTGCGGCGACGAAGGCGTCCTCCTGCTCGACCAGCAGGCGGCGCAGCGCGCGCAGTTGCTCCTTGCGCCACTCCAGTGGCTTGGTGCGGCCGTCGGCGAAGGCCGCGTGCAGACGGGCGACGGTCGCTGCCGCGTCGTCGTCCGCCGGGGCGGGTGTGGTCCGGATCGTGGAAGCGGTCATGCGCTCGAGCATAAACAAAACGAAAGCGTTTCGTTTCGTTTTCCTGTTACGGTTCGGGCATGACCCGCACCACAGGCCCCGGCGCCGGTACCGCATCCGCCGAGGTGTCGTCCGCGCCGCGCCGGGGGCGGCCCCGCGACGCCGCCCGGGACCGGGCGCTCCTGGAGGCCACGCTGGCCGTGCTCGCCGAGAGCGGGTACCGAGGGCTGACCACGGCCGCCGTGGCCGCCCGCGCGGGCGTCTCGACCGCGACTCTCTACCGGCGCTGGTCCTCGAAGGAGGACCTCGTCGTCGCCGCGGCCGCCACGGTCACCGAAGGCCCCTGCGATCCGCCGGGCACCGGCAGCCTCGAAGGCGACCTGCGGGTCGTGCTGCGGGACAAGGCCGCCGTCATGACCGGCGAGAGCGGCAGGCTGATGCGCGCGCTCGTGGGGGAGGCGGCCTGCAACCCCGTGCTGGCCGGGGCGCTCACCGTCGCCTTCCTGGAGCCCGTGTACCGGCGGGTGGCCGAGGTCGTGCGGTGCGCCGTGGAGCGCGGCGAGATCCCCCCGGTCGAGAACCCGGACCTGCTCGGCGAGATCGTGGTCGGGCCGGTGATGAGCAGGTTCCTGCTGACCCCGGATCCGCCGGAGCGGGTGCCGGCCGACGCGGCGCGCGCCGAGGCCGACCGCTTCCTGCCCTTCGTTCTGAGGGCCGTCGGCGGAACCCCGCGCACGTGACCGCCCGGTCCTGCGCTCAGGGCCGGGCCTCGACGTAGGACGCCAGGTTGGCCAGCGACGAGGCGATGCCCGCCTCGTGGACCGCCTGGTCGATGCCCGGGGGCACGTCCGTGGCGGTCACCGTCACCTCGGTTCCCGTGCGGACGGGGACCAGGTCCCAGGTCATCGTCATCGTGCCCGCGTAGGCGGGGTCGTCGGACTCGAACACCGCCTGCTGGGTGACCCGCCGGGGTCGCACCAGCTCGCCGAAGCCCACGTCGACGACGTCCTCGCCGGCCGAGGACTTCCCCGGGCCGCCGGTGGGATCGAGGTACGTGAGCACCATCCGGAACCCGCCGCCGGGCCGCGGGTCCCACCGCTCGACGCGCCCCCGCATGCCGTCCGGCGGCAGCCATGCCTCCAGCGCCTCGCGCCGCAGGAGAGCGTCGTAGACGGCCGCCTGCGGCGCCGCGATGATCCGGCTGACACGATCGGTCCTGACCATGAGCCGAGTGTAGGCAGGCGCGGGCGGGGATGACGGCTATCCCGCACGGATCTTGACGGGGTGTCAGGCCGGAGGGGCTACGCGTCCGGGGCCTGGGCGGGGCGTTCCGCCAGGTCCTTGATACGGAGCAGACGGGTCTCCCAGGAGCGGCCGATGCGGTCCAGCTCGCGGGCCAGGGCGCCGAGGCGGGCGCCGACCGCGAGGTGGAGGACCTCGCGGCCGCGCTGCTCCGACTCGACGAGACCGACCTCGCGCAGCACCTCCAGATGCTTGCCGATCGCCTGCCGGCTCACCGGCAGCTCCCTGGCCAGCGCGGACGCCGACATCGGACCCTCCCCGAGCCGGGTGAGGATCTCCCAGCGCATCGGGTCGCCGAGGGCCGCGCACAGTCCGGGGAGCGTGGTGGGCGGGGGAGCGGTCACGGCCGGGCCGCCTCGGGGGCCTCGACGAAGGCCTTCGCGGCCTCCAGCTCCACGTGCCAGCCCTTGTCGTTTCCCTCGCGTTCCTCGAGCCAGGCTGCCGGGTCCTTGGACAGGCCGCTGAACCCGCTCTCGACGACCCGCAGGGTCACACCGCCACCGTCGCGTTCGTCGATCCAGAACTCGACCAGCGTGGACGGCCTCGACTCGTCGCGGTACGGGGTGCCGATCCAGCGGAACGCCGCGTAACGGGGCTTGTCGAGCGCGACGGTGCGGAAGCGGAACTCGCCGAGCTTCGGGTGGCGGACCACCGCGACGCCGTCGGCCTCGTGGGTGAGGTCGGGCTCGGCCTCGACGTCGCCGTCGTTGATGTACCAGCCGGGCCGTGCGACCAGGTCCCAGACGCGGTCGGCCGGGGCGTCGATGTCGACCTGCCGGGCGATCCTGTCCAGGGCGTCCAGCTCGGCTGCGGTGTACGTGGTGTCGCTCATGGTGTCCTCCGTGGCGGTGTCGCGGACGAGTTCAACCTGCAACTCCAAGGTTGCACAAGAAGGCGGGTAGTGCAACCCGTGGGTTGCGGGTCGGGGTGGGTGCGGCCCTGCGCGCCTGCCAACTGCCCGTCGACTACGAGGGGATGGGGCCGTCCGCACCCTCCGCGCGCACGGATAACATCACGTGCCCCTTCCCTCCACACGCGTCCATGGAGTCGCTCATGAACCGCACCGCCGGCCTCCCCCTCTCCCGCCGCGGTCTCATACGCACCGGTGCCGGAGCCTCGCTCGCCGCCCTCGGGCTCGGGCTGGGGGCGCCCAGCGCCTCCGCCGCCGTCTCCGCCACGAAGCGGTTCGACCTCACGCAGCCCTCGTACGACCTGTTCCGGGACAAGGACACGCACGGTCCGCGCGTCCAGCAGAGCTTCGCCTTCGACTGGGTGAACAAGTTCCTGTACGTGGCGACCAAGCGGGACGGCAGCTCCGAGTCCGCCGGTGACCTGTGCATCAACAAGATGGACTTCGACGGGAACTACCTGTCGTACATGCATCTCGACGGGTTCGGCCACGGCGTCGCCTTCGCCGCGCTGCCCGACGGCTCCGGCACGGAGCTGTGGATCGAGTGCGCCACGAACACCAACGGGTACGGCACCGCGCTCGCGCCCATCCGCTACACCCCGAACACCACGCTGGGCTCGCCCGCCGCCTCGGCCGCGTTCCAGCCGATCTCCGGGGCGAGCGAGTACACCTGCTCCGTCGACCCGGTCTACCAGCGCATGATCGTCCGCTACCACACCAGTGCGGGCAAGCGGATCGCCGTCTACCCGCTCTCCGCGTTCCAGAACCGGACCTTCGGCACGCCGCTCGTCGACTTCAAGCAGCCGGCGATCGCCGGCACCGCACAGGGCTACGCCCTCTACGGCTCGTACATGTACTTCCTGACCGGTGACGCGTACCCGGGCGACGGCACCCCCACCGGGGACGGCAACACGTACGTCACCAGCATCGACATCAACACCGGCACCGTCACGCAGGGACCGGTCCTCACCAAGGCCGGCTCCACGCTGCACTTCCGCGAGCCCGAGGGCCTCGCGGTCTACCGCACCGACGCCGGCGAGGCCCGCCTGTTCATCGGCTTCGCGACGGGCTACGAGGGCGACCGGCGCTCCAGCATCTTCTACAAGAACGCGCTGGTCTGACACGGGCCCGCCCCGTCCGGTCGACCGCGTGGGCCGATGGGCGCAGGATTGAGTTAGCGGAATCGGAGCCGCGCTGCACTTCGGCGGCTCCGAACGTCCGACCCCGTACGGCGGAAGGAGGTGCGACGCCATGTCCCAGTTCATGGACGTCCACCACGGGATGAAGGACATCACTGCCGACCAGTTGATGCAGGCGCACAAGGCCGACCTCGCCATCGAGAAGGAGGAAGGCGTTCACTTCGAGAGGGCGTGGGCGGACCCGAAGTCCGGCACGGTGTACTGCCTCTCCGAGGCCCCGTCGGCCGAGGCCGTCCAGCGCATCCACGAACGCGCCGGGCACAAGGCCGACGAGATCCACCCGGTGCCGCTCAGCGTCTGAGGGATCGGACCGCCAGGACCGCCGCCCCCGCTGCTGCCGTCGCGGCCGCCGTCACCGTCCCGCGGTGCCGGCTCAGCGCCGCGTGCCAGGAGTGGGGGTGGGAGCACGTGTCGAAGACGCCGTGGGCGCCCGCGTCCGTGCCGGGCAGGTCGTCGGAGGGGGTGAAGAGGTTGCCGCCGGGGGGTGACTCCGGGCGGGCGTCCGTCTGCTGGGTGTCGAAGGCCGTGCGGGCCAGGTAGCGGTCCAGGGCGGCCGGGGCCAGGCGGTTCGCCCAGATCGTGGCCCAGGTGGCGGCGCCCACGAGGTACTGCTTGCGGCCGGGGTGGCCGGCGGCGTGCACGATCGCGCGGGCGGCCACCTCCGGCTGGTAGATCGGCGGGACCGGGCTCGGATGGCCGCGCAGCCGGGACCGTACCCAGGAGAACTGCGGCGTGTTCACCGCCGGCAGCTGGACGACCGTGACGCGCACCCGGCTGTGACGGTGGAGAAGTTCGGTGCGGACGGCGGACGTGAAGCCGTTGACGGCGTGCTTGGCGCCGCAGTACGCGGACTGGAGCGGGATCGCCCGCTCGCCGAGCGCCGAACCGACCTGCACGACGGTGCCCCGGTCGCGGGGCAGCATGCGGGCGAGCGCGGCCCGCGTACCGTTGACGAAGCCGTGATAGGCGACGTCGGTGACGCGCGCGTACTCCTCCGCGGTGATCTCCGCGAACGGCGCGAACACCGTCGCGAACGCGCAGTTGACCCAGACGTCGATCGGCCCGAAAGCCTCCTCGGCCGCCTCCGCCACGGCCTCCACCTGCCGCGCGTCGGACACGTCCGCCGGCTGGACGAGGGCGCGCCCGCCCAGCGCCTCCACCTCCTCGGCCGCGGCCCGCAGACCGTCCCGGCCCCGGGCGACGAGGACGATCCAGGCGCCCCGCCGGGCGTACAGCCGGGCCGTGGCCCGCCCGACCCCCGCGCTCGCTCCGGTGATGACGACAATCTCAGACCGGGTCGGTTCCATGGTCGGCTCCCTTCGCAGGACGAGGCGGTTCGGCCAGCCGCGCCGAGGACTCCAGCAGCAGCGAGTGGACGAACGCCTGCGGCAGATTCCCGCGCAACTGCCGCTGGGCGATGTCGAACTCCTCCGCGAACAGCCCCGAGGCGCCGCACGCTCCCCGGTTCCGCTCGAACCAGCGGAACGCGGCCACCAGGTCGCCCTGCTGGTGCTCGGCCAGCGCCATGACGAACCCGCACAGCAGGAACGCGCCCTCGGCGTCCTCCAGCGGCCGCTCGTCGTGCCGGAACCGGTACAGGAAGTGATCGTGCGCGAGATCGCGGCGGCAGGCCGCGAGCGTGGCCCGGGTACGGGGATCGTCCGCGGGCAGCGCGCCGCGCACCGCCGGCAGCAGCAACGAGGCGTCCACCTGCGGAAGTTCCGGCGCCCGCTGCCAGTACCCGTCCGGATGCACGCAGTCGCGGGACGTCGCCGCGAGCAGCGCGTCGGCCAGCCGCGCGCACTCCACCGTCAGCGGATGCCGGGGCGCCGCCCGGGCGACGGCCCGCAGACCGGCGACACAGATCAGCCGGCTGTGCGTCCACCTCCGGTTCTCCAGCTCCCAGATCCCCGCGTCACGCCGCCGCCGGAGCGCCGAGACGGCCCGCACCGCGACCCCGACCGCCTCCCACCCCGCGTCGTCCAGGCGCCCCGCACGCGCCGCCGCAGCGAACAGCAGCAGACACTCGCCGAGCACGTCGAGCTGGAACTGCCCGTGCACCCGGTTGCCCACCCGGTCGAAGCCGCCCGGGTAGCCGGGCAGGTCCAGCGCCTCCTGGTCGGGGACGCGTTCGCCGTGGACGGTGTAGGCGGGCGCCAGCCGGGGCCCGTCCGCGTGCAGCCGCTCCGTGGTGAACCGCACCGCGTCGTCGAGCAGGTCGTGGGCACCGGCCGCGGCGGCCGCCTGCCCCGCCATGCTCTGGTCGCGCAGCCACACGTAGCGGTAGTCGTAGTTGCGGCCCTCCTCGGCCCGCTCGGGCAGGCTGGTCGTCGCGGCCGCCACCATGCCGCCGCCCCGCGAGGTCAGCCCCCGCAGCACGGCGCAGCTGCGCCGCGCGTCCTCGGGCGTCGCCGTGCCGGTGAGCGACGGGACGGCCCGGCGCCAGGCGCTCTCGGTGGCCGCCCAGGCCGGGCCCGGGCGCGGCAGTTCGCGGGGGAGCGGCCCGCCGGAGCACTCCAGGACGAAGTCGTGCCGGGCCCCCTGCGCGAGGTCGAGGTCCATCGTCAGTCCCTGCTCGCCGGCCACGGCGTCCGCGCCGCCCTGCCAGCGCAACCGCCGGTCGCCGCTGCGCAGTTCCCACACCCCGTCGTCGAGCCGCCGCACGTCCCGCAGCGGCGCGCGGCCGTAGTCCGCGTGCGGGGCGAGCACCACCCGCAGCCGCGCGGGCCCGTCGATGGCGCGCACCTGCCGCAGCAGTACGGCGCGGGTCGGCTCGCCGGGGAAGGCGAGCGCCTCGCGGCACTCGGCGATGCCGTCGGTGCCGACCCAGCGGCTGCGCCAGACCAGGCTGCCGTCCTCGTAGTAGCCGCCGCTCACGTACGGGCCGCGCGGGGTGACGGCGTACACGCCGCGCCCGCCGATCAGCGACGCGAAGACCGCGTCGTCGTGCCAGGACGGGGCGCACAGCCAGCCGACGGCCCCGTCCGGCCCGACCAGCGCCCCGCGCTCGCCGTCGCCGAGGAACGCGTAGTCGTGCAGGGCGTGCGGCGGGAAGACCGCCGGGGAGCCGTTGCCCCCGGAGGACGACGTCGTGTTCATGGGTGCGGGCCTCCTTTCACGCCACGTCGTGGAACCGCTTCTGGTCGCGCGCCCACACCGTGACGCCGGCGCAGCGGGTGCCGTCCGCCTCCGGGTGGTCGGTGGGCACCCGGTACACGGACGTGCGCACCGAGTCCACCGTCGGCACGTCCGTCACCGCTTGTCCCCGTCGTCGCCCCGGTGGTGACGGCCCGGCAGCATCTCCTGCACCTTCGCCTTGAAGCCCTGCCGCACCATCGCCGCGCGGTCGCTGTCGCCCTTGAGGACCGCGGCGGCCGCCGCCTCGATCTGGTCGAGCGTCGCATGCGGCGGGATCGGCGGCACGGCCGGATCCGTCCGGAAGTCGAGGACGAACGGGCGGCTCGCGGACAGCGCTGCCTCCCACGCGCCCCGCACGTGCTCCGGCTTCTCCACACGCAGCCCGCCGAGCCCCAGGGAACGCGCGAAGTCCGCGTACCCGACGTCCGGGATCGACTGCGAGGGCAGGAACTGCGGCGCCCCGGACATGGCCCGCATCTCCCACGTCACCTGGTTCAGGTCCTGGTTGTTGAAGACCGCGACGACGAGCCGCGGATCGGCCCACTGCTCCCAGTACTTGGCGACCGTGATCAGCTCCGCCATGCCGTTCATCTGCATCGCGCCGTCGCCGACGAGCGCCACCGCGGGCCGGCCGCCGTGGGCGAACTTCGCCCCGATCACGTACGGCACGCCCGGCCCCATCGTCGCCAGCGTCCCGGACAGGGAACCCCGCATGCCGTCGCGCAGCCGCAGGTGCCGCGCGTACCAGTTCGCGGCGGAGCCGGAGTCGGCGGCCAGGATCACGTCGTCGGGCAGCGAGTCGTTCAGGACATGGGCGACGTACTCCGGGTTGATCGGATCGGCGTCCACGGCCGCGCGCCGCTCCATGACCTCCCACCAGCGCGCGGTGGCCTTCTCGATCTTCTTGCGCCAGTCGGTGTGCTTGTTCTGCTCCAGGTGCGGCAGCAGCGCCCGCAGCGTCCTGCGGGCGTCGCCGACGAGATTGATCTCGAACGGGTAGCGCATCCCCACCATGTGCGGATCGATGTCGATCTGTACGGCGCGCGCCTGGCCGAACTCCGGCAGGAACTGCGTGTACGGGAAGCTCGACCCGACGACGAGCAGGGTGTCGCAGTCCCGCATCAGCTCGTACGAGGGGCGCGTGCCCAGCAGCCCGATCGAGCCCGTGACGTACGCCAGGTCGTCGTCCAGCGCGTCCTTGCCGAGCAGTGCCTTGGCGACCCCGGCGCCGAGCCGGTCGGCGACCTCCATGACCTCCCTGCGGGCGCCCCTGGCCCCCTGCCCGACGAGCACGGCCACCTTCTCGCCCTCGTTGAGCAGCGCCGCCGCGCGCTCCACCTCGTCGGGGGCCGGGAGCGGCGCGTACGCGGACAGGCCCAGGCTGGACGGCACCATCTTGAAGGCGTGCTCGGGCGCCGAGTAGTCGAGTTCCTGCACGTCGGCGGGGACGATGACGGCCGTCACCGTGCGCCGGGCCATCGCCGTGCGCATGGCCCGGTCGAGGACGTTGGGCAGTTGCTCGGGGACCGTGACCATGGCGCAGAAGTCGGAGGCGACGTCCTTGTAGAGGCTCAGGAGGTCGACCTCCTGTTGGTAGGAACCCCCCATGGCGCTCTGGTTCGTCTGCCCGACGATCGCGACGACGGGCACGTGGTCCAGCTTGGCGTCGTACAGGCCGTTGAGGAGGTGGATCGCGCCGGGCCCGGAGGTCGCGGCGCACACGCCGACACGGCCGGAGAACTTCGCGTAGCCGACCGCTTCGAACGCGGACATCTCCTCGTGCCGGGACTGCACGAACGCGGGCTTGTTGTCGGCGCGGCCCCAGGCGGCGAGCAGACCGTTGATGCCGTCGCCGGGATACGCGAAGACGTGCTCGACCTCCCAGTCCCGCAGACGTTCGAGGATGTGGTCGGAGACCTTCGTGGCCATGAGAACGGTCCTTTCCTATGAGGTCCGGTGAGGTCAGGTGCGGTCCGGGCCGGACCCGAGGTCCGGCGGGCCGGATCAGGGGCGGCGGCGCAGCATCCGGGCCCCCGCGAGGCCCGCACCCGCGGCGAGCGCGCCCGCCGCGACGGCCGGGGCCCGGCGGGCCGCCGGGGAGGGTCCGGACGGCCGGTCGGCGAGCCGCTCGGGGCGCTCGCTCGGCAGGTTCCCGTCCAGGCCCAGCGCGAGGACCTCGGCCAGGTGCAGCGCCCGCCGCCCGGTGCCGCCCTGCTCGATCTGCGTACGGCAGCTGAACCCGTCGGCGAGCAGCAGGCTGCCGGGGGAGGCGGCGCGCACGGCGGGCAGCACCCCCTGCTCCGCGACCGCCGCGGACACCTCGTGATGGCCGCGCTCGAAGCCGAAGTTCCCGGCGAGCCCGCAGCAGCCCTCGTCGAGGATGTCGGCCAGGAGATGGGCGCGGCGCATCAGTTCGCGGTCGGCGTCGTCGCCCAGGACCGCGTGCTGGTGGCAGTGCGTCTGTACGGTGGCCCGCCGGTTCAGGGCCGGCGGCCGCCAGCCCGGGGCGTGGTCCACCATCTGCTCGGCGAACGTCCGGAACCGACCGGCCAGGCGCCGCACGTCCTCGTCACCGGGCAGCAGCTCGGGGGCGTCGGACCGGAAGACGGCCGCGCAGGACGGCTCCAGGCCGACGACCGGGGTGCCCGCCTCGACGTAGGGGCGCAGGACGTCGAGCGTATGTCGCAACACCCGTTGCGCCACGCCCAGTTGGCCGGTGGAGATCCAGGTCAGCCCGCAGCACACCGGCCGCTCGGGCACCGCGACCCGGAAGCCCGCGTCCGCCAGGACCCGGACGGCCGCGTGCGCGATCGCCGGATGGAAGGAGTCGGTGAACGTGTCGGGCCACAGCACCACCGTGCGCGGATCGGCCGGGTCCGGCGCCGGGCCGCCCCGCTCCCGCCACGCCTGCGTGAACGTGCGCCGCGCGAAGACCGGCGCGGGCCGGGCGGTGTCGACACCGGCGAGGCGCTTGCCGGCCCGGGCGAGACCGGGGGCGTGCAGCGCCGCGTTGACCAGCGGCGGCGACAGCCGGGCCAGACGCGCCCACACCGGGAGCCAGCCCAGGGAGTAGTGCGCCATCGGACGCAGCCGTCCCGCGTAGTGGTGCGAGAGGAACTCGGCCTTGTACGTGGCCATGTCGACGCCGGTCGGGCAGTCCGAGCGGCAGCCCTTGCAGGACAGGCACAGATCCAGCGCGTCACGGACCTCCGTCGACCGCCAGCCGTCCATGATCGCCGAGTCCGCGTGCCCGTCCAGCATCTCGAACAGGAGCCGGGCCCGGCCGCGCGTGGAGTGCTCCTCCTCCTTCGTCGCACGGTACGAGGGACACATGACGCCGCCGTGCGCGCTGCGGCAGTTGCCGATGCCGACACAGCGCAGGACGGCCCGCCCGAAGGAGTGCTCGTCGTCGGGGTACGCGAAGCGGGTCTCCGGGTCCGCGGGGCGCCACGCGGAACCCAGGCGGAGCTGACCGTCGACCGGCCGCGGGTCGACGACCTTGCCCGGGTTCATCAGTCCGTCCGGATCGAACAGCGCCTTGAGCTCGCCGAACGCGGCGACGATCCGCTCCCCGAACATCCGCGTCAGCAGTTCGCCCCGCGCCTGCCCGTCCCCGTGCTCCCCGGACAGCGAACCGCCGTACGACACGACGAGGTCGGCGGCGCGCTCCAGGAACCGGCGGAAGTCCGCGATCCCGCCCGCGCCGCGCAGGTCGAACGGGATCCGCGTGTGCACACAGCCGTGCCCGAAGTGCCCGTACAGCGACGGGTGGTCGTAGCCGAACTCGGCGAACAGGCTCTTCAGGTCGCGGAGATAGGCGCCGAGCCGGTCGGGCGGCACCGCCGAGTCCTCCCAGCCCTCCCACGTCTCCCGGTCGTCGGGCGGGCGGGCCGTCACCCCGAGCCCGGCCTCCCGCGCCTTCAGCATGCGGTGCTCGCGCTCCGGCTCGTCCGAGAAAGCGACGGTGTCGTCGTCCTCGCCGCGGCCCAGATCCCGCAGCAGCGCGTAGGCCTGCTCGTCGACCTCCTCGCGGGTGTCTCCGGCGAACTGCAGCATCAGCCAGCTGTCGCCCGCCGGGAGGGCGTCGAGCGCGTCGAGGTGGGCGCCCTCCTCGCGCATCAGCTCGGCCATGCGGCCGTCGAGCGCCTCCAGTTGGGCGGGGGAGCAGTGCCGCAGCAGTTCGGGCACCTCGTCGGCGGCCCGGCAGATGTCCTCGTAGCCGAGGACGAGCAGGGACTGGCAGGGCGGCACGGGGACCAGGTCCAGCTCGGCGCGCAGCACCGTCACGAGCGTGCCCTCGCTGCCGACCAGGGCCTTCGCCACGTCGAAGCCGTTCTCGGGCAGCAGCGCGTCGAGGTTGTAGCCCGACACCCGGCGCGGGATGTCGGGGAAGGAGCGGCGGATGTCCGCCAGATACGTGTCCCGGAGCCGTTCGAGACCCGCGTGGATCTCCGCCCGGCGCCCGCCCCCGGCGGCGATCCGGGCGCGCTCGGCCCGGCCGGCCGGACCCACCCACATGCGGGTGCCGTCCGCCGTCAGGACCTCGAGCCGGCGCACGTTGTCCGCGGTCTTGCCGTAGGCCTGCGCCGACGCGCCGCACGAGTTGTTCCCGATCATCCCGCCGAGCGTGCAGTGAGTGTGCGTGGCGGGCTCGGGGCCGAACCGCAGCCCGTGCTCCGCGAGCCGCCCGTTGAGCGTGTCCAGGACGATCCCGGGCTCCACCACGCACGTACGGGCCCGCGGATCGACCGAGGCCAGCGCGTCGCAGTACTTGGTCCAGTCGAGGACCACCGCGGCGTTCGTCGCCTGCCCCGCCAGGCTGGTGCCGCCGCCGCGCGAGAGCACGGGAGCCCCGAACCGCGCGCACACCCCGACCGCCCGCGCCCCGTCCTCCACGGAACGCGGCACGACGACCCCGATCGGCACCTGGCGGTAGTTCGAGCCGTCCGTGGAGTACGCGCCCCGGCTGCCCGCGTCGAAGCGGACCTCACCCGCGACCGTCTCGCGCAACGCGGACTCGAGGCCGCGGAGGCCGGCCGGCGCGGCCTGGGATGCGTGCATACGGACACCGTCCTCGCGTCGTCGGATCGGACACCCTCGCCGGGGACCGCCGGGTACCCACCCTCAGGTCACGCAAAGGCACCGATCCGCACCGACCGCGCGAGCCCCCCGATCAGAGCAGGGAACCGGAGAACGCCAGCGCGCCGAGGAGAGCGACGCCGAGCACGAACCACGCCACGTAGTCCCCGATGTGCCCCGAGTGCAGCCGGCGCAGCGGCTCCGTCCACGCGTACGGCTCCTGAGGCGTGTCCCGGCGCAGGGCCAGGACGGCGCAGCCGGCCGCGCACGCCACCGACACGAGGCCCGTCAGGACCGAGGCGAGCGTCCAGTGCGGGGCGAGCTCCGGGGGGCCGCCGAACCCGGCACCGGCCCGCTCGCCGAGCCCCGGCCAGGCCCCCAAGGCGAGCGACCCGGCCAGCAGCGCCACGGGCACCGCCACCATCGGCAGCGGCACCCGCGACAGCCGTCCCCGGGTCTCGGGCTCCTCGTCACCGCCCTTCGTCTCCTGCTCCGACGCCCGGCGCGGGCGCGGCCCGAGGCCCCGGAAGACGCGCGCCGCGACCCGCAGCACCGCCGCGCCGGTGAGCGCGGAGACCACCGTGAACAGCATCGTCCCCGCGAACCCCGAGGCCTCCTCGACCGTGCCCTTGCCGAGCGCCGTGCCGAAAGGCGGCAGCCCCGCGAGCGCGAGGGCCGCCACCGTGTAGAGCACGCCGACCAGCCGCAGCCCGGTCGCCCGGCCGAACAGCTCGTGCTCGTCCACGCTCCCGTACCGGTCGAGCAGGATGCCCGTGCAGGCGAACAGGGCGGCCTTGGCGCCGGCATGGCCGACGACGTACAGGGCGACCCCGGCGGTCGATTCGGGGCGCAGCAGCCCGACCCCGACGAGAAAGAGCCCGGTGTGCGCGATCGTCGAGTACGCGAGCAGCCGCTTGAGATGGTGCTGCTGCCAGCACAGCAGCGCGCCCAGTACGGCGGTCACCGAGCCCAGCACGACCAGACACAGGCCCACATCGGCGGACGGCACCCCGCCCGGCCCCGCGAACACGAACGTGTGCACGCGCCACACCCCGTACACACCCAGCTCGACCATGACCCCGGACAGCAGCATGCACACCGGACTCGGCGCCACCGCGTGCGCGTCGGGCAGCCAGAAATGGAACGGGACGGCCGCCGCCTTCACCAGCAGCCCGCTCGCCACCAGCACGAACGCGGTCACGACCAGCGCGTCCGCCGGCCCCTGGCCGTCCAGGCGCGCCCCGATCTGCCGCATGCCCAGCTCGCCCGTGCGCGCGTACAGCAGCCCGATGCCCATCAACGTCGCGTACGCGCCCAGGGAGTTGAGGACCCCGAAGGTGAGGGCGCCCTGGACGGCCTTGGAATCCTCCACCCGGTAGCCGGTCAGCGCGTACGCGGCGACGCCCATCAGCTCGAAGAAGACGAACGCGTCGAACAGGTCCCCGGTCAGCGAGAAGCCGCACATGCCCGCCTGGAAGAGCAGCACGAGCGCGGGGAACGCGCCGGGGTTCTTGTGCGGGACCTCCTCGAAGTAGCGCCAGGAGTAGACGAGCACGGCCACCGTCAGCAGACAGACGAGCGTGGCCAGTCCGGTACCGGCCGCGTCGCCGACGAGGACGATGCCCACGCTCCGCCCCGCGACCGGCTCCCAGCCGCCGACCCACTCCGTCGCGACGGGCGAGGACCGGGTCAGCAGGAGGACGGACAGCGCCGTCGTGCCGGCCGCCACGACGGCGGCCACCGCGTCCGTGGCGATCCGCGGCAGCAGCCGGCCGAAGGCGACGAGGAACGCGGCGCCGAGCAGCGGCCCCGCCACGACCAGCGGCAGCAGACGGCTCATCCGCGCAGCTCCGACAGCTCGTCCGGGTCGGCGGTCCCGTGGTGCTTGGCGACCTGGATGGCGAGCGCGAGCAGCAGCGCGGTGACGGTGGCGCCCACGACCACGTCGGTGAGGGCGAGTGCCTGGACCACGGGGTCGACGAGCGGCCGGGAGTGCGGACGCAGATCGGAGTGGACCGGCGCGGTGCCGCCCTCGCGGTAGCCGACGGCGAGCAGCAGCACGTACGTGGCAACCTGGCACACCGAGAGACAGCCGACGGCGTGCACGAGATGCCGGCTGGTCGCGAGGCCGTAGCAGCCGACCAGGAAGATCCAGCCGGACACGACGTAGGGCAGGACGTGCATCATCGGGCGGCTTCCTCCCCGGCCCCGTCGGCGTCGGTGATCTCCACCGCCTGGTCCAGGAAGCGGCTCACCAGAACGACGACGGCGCTGGCCACCTCGATGCCGACCGCCGCGTTCAGCAGCGGCACGGTGCCGCCCGAGGCCAGCGTGTTGAACGTGCCGTACGGCAGCGTGTTCGCCAGGAAGGAGGCCCCGGCGACGAGACCGGCCACGCCGAGCAGCAGATAGGCCGCCTCACCGACCGCGTCCCCCACCTCGTACGGGCCGACGGGCCGGACGCGTTCGAGCGCCCGGTAGTCCACCCCGATGTACAGCAGGTGCACGGCCGTGGCGACGATGACACCACCCTGGAAGCCGCCGCCCGGGCTCAACTGCCCGTGGGCGACGACGTACAGGCCCGACACCAGCGCCACCGGCAGCAGCGCCAGCGCGTAGCGCCGCACCCAGGGGTCGACCCGCGCGGGCCGGGGCGGCAGCCGGTCCTCGTCACGGGTCTGACGCAACAGGACGACCGTCCCGAGCACGGCGGTGAAGAGGATCGACTCCTCGCCCAGGGTGTCGAAGGACCGCTGGTCGAAGTTGACCGCCGACACCACGTTCGCCGTGTGGCGCCCGAGGGACTCCGCGACCGACCGGTCGCCGTACGGGTGCCCGCCCCGGCCGAAGTCGGGGAGTTCCAGGAACGCGGCGGTGAACAGCGCGGCCAGGCCCGCGACGCCGAGCGCGAGGATCCACCGCCGCAGCGTGTGGCTCACCGCCCCGCCTCCTCGTCCTCGCCCGTGCGGCGCCCGCGGCGGCGGACCTTGCGCACCGACAGCAGGATCAGCAGCGGGGTCAGCGCGGAGCCCACGGCCAGTTGGGACAGCGCCACGTCCGGCGCCTGGAGCACCGTGAACAGCGCGGCCAGCGCGAGGCCGAGCACCGACAGCACCAGGGCCTGCCGGGCCGGCTCCCGCACCGCGACCGCGACCGTCGCGGACACCGCCACCAGGACGAGACACACCGCGATCAGCACCTCGTCGCCGTTCACCGCGCCCCACCGCCTTCCCGCTCCGCGCCCGGCTCCCGCACCACGCCCACCGACAGGGCACGCGTCGCGACGACATTGCCGACCGCCACCAGCACACCGATCAGGAGCGCCTCCACCAGCGCCCGGCCGGGCGGCGTGGCCGCGCACACGGCGGCCGTCACCGCAGCCGCGGCGGCGACACACCCCACCGTCACGGCCGTGCTCCCGCGCGGCGAGCCGTCCTTCAGGTCGTCGTCGAGCAGCCGCACGCACACCAGCGTGCCGACCGGTCCGAGCAGGCTCAGGACCAGCGACAGATCCACGTACGAGGGCCGCCCGTAGCCCTGTGCCAGCAGCAGGAACGCCAGGGCGACGACCGTGCTCCCCGCGTTCTGGGCCAGCAGCCGCCCGGACAGCGGGCCGACCGAGACGCGCCAGATCACCGGCAGCATTCCGAAGGCCAGGAGCGCGGCGCCGCACGCGGACCACGCGTTCACCGGGGCTCCTCACGCGCCGCGCGCCGCGCCGCCGTCGCCGCCAGGGCGCCCGCCGCGGCGCAGCACACGCCCACGACCAGCTCCAGCACGTCGACGGTGCTCACCAGCACCAGCCACAGCACGACGAGCACCGCCCACCAGGCCAGGAACTCCGCGCCGGCGCCCAGCCGTCCGTCCATCGGCGGCTCAGGCGCGGACCAGGCAGAACGGATGCCCGGCCGGATCCGCGTACACCCGGAAGCCGCGCTTGCCGTCCTCGTCGTCCAGGTCCAGCGGCATGCCGCCCAGGGCCAGGACCTGCGCCTCGGCGTCCGCCATGTCGTCGACCTTCAGGTCCAGATGCAGCTGCTGGGAGTTCTCGTCGGCGCGGGGCCACTCGGGCGGTCGGTGGCCCGCGGCGCGCTGGAAGGCGATGCGGTGGTCGCCGGGCGCGTACAGGTCGTACCAGTCCTCACCGTCCTGCCGGACCTCGCCGCCGAGCAGCGCGGCGTAGAAGCCGGCCAGTGCGGCGGGGTCGGGACAGTCCACGGCGACCAGGCAGTACCGGGCAACAGGCATGTCGCGCTCCTTGTACGGGTGGGTGAACTCTTCCATCCGACGGCGGGCGGGCGCGGGAGGCGCGTCAGGCGTCGTCGGAGAGGCCGGTGAGAAAGCCGTCCCAGTCGATGTGCGACGACTCCTCGCCCGGCGGGACCAGCCGCGCCGTGACGTCCAGCCACTCGGACACCACGTCGCGCTCCGTCTCCACCACGGCGCAGCCCTCGACCGGACCGAGCCGGATCCGCAGCGCGGGCGGCGCGTCGGCCGCGCCGGGCACGGGCCAGGCGGCCACCTCGCCGGTCCCCGTGCGCCGGCTGCGGGCGAGCAGGAGCGTCTCCCGCGACAGGACCCAGCGGACCTGCGCCCCCTCCACCTCCAGCGTGACGCGGACGGCGAAGGGGTCCAGCGAGGTGTAGTGCAGTTCGAGGCCCAGGGGCAGCGGACGCAGCCCGTCCCGGAGCAGCACGGCGTCGTGGAGGAGGGTGGCGGTCCGGTGCGGATGCACCGACACGTGGGTGAGGGGTTCGGACACGGCGGATCACGCCCTTGGTCGGTGGGGACTCGGCAAGGCGGCGCCGAGCGGGACGGGGGGCCTGCGCACGCCGGTCATGCCCGCACCGCCGGCCGTTCGGGGTCGGTCATCGGTCGCTCCTCACGATCGGGACGGCGACGCTCAGTGCGGGGCGGAGCCCTGGTCGGGCGTGGGGGAGACCTTGCTGATCTCGCCGAGCGCCGACTCGGGGTCGTGCGTCTCGGCCAGGTCGCCGAGGCTGGCCATGCCGACGGGCCGGCCTCCGCTCGTCACGGGCAGTCGCCGGACGGAGTGCTGTCGCATCAGGGCGACCGCGCGGGCGGTCTCCTCCTCGGGGCTCACGCACACGGGGTCCGTCGTGCACAGATCGGCGACCTCGACCACGCGGGGGTCCGCGCCGTCGGCCACCGCGCGCAGGGCGATGTCCCGGTCGGTGATCAGTCCGAGGAGGCGTCCGCCGTCGGTGACCATGACCGTGCCGATGTCCTCGTCGCGCATCAACTGTGCTGCCTGGGTCAGGGGCGTGTCGGGCCGGACCGCGATCACGCCCTCCGTCATCACGTCGCTGATCAGGTGCGTCATGGCGTGCCTCGCAATCTTCCGCCGTGCCGGCGGCCGAGGGGATGGGCGGGTGTCGGGGGTCGAGGGTTCGGACGCGGCGCCGGGTACCCATGACGGTCGATCACACACCTGCGCGCCGCACTGCACCGGCGCCCGGCGTGGAGTACGTCAACTTCCATCGGATATGGGCGAGTTGTCGCCCTCTGCGCGGCTCACGCGCACGGTGCCGAGACCGGGGTCCGCCGCGTCCGGCACGTACATGCCCGCCGCGATCCCGGTCCGCAGGTACCGCAGCACGGGCGCGTCGAGCCGCTCCCCGGGGAGCACCGCCGGGATGCCGGGCGGGTACGGCGTCAGCATCTCGGCCGCGACGCGCCCCGCCGCCCGCGCGAGCGGCATGTCCTCGAAGGGCCCGAAGTAGGCGTCGCGCGGCAACCGGACCTGTTCGAGGCGGAGCTCCGCCGGAGCGGGCACGTCGACGCGCGGCGCGGGACGCAGCTCCGCGCCGGACCGGGCCACGGCCTCCAGCGCCTCCAGGAGCGCGTCGGCCGTGTCGCGGTCGTCGCCGTGGGTGATCTGGGTGCTGATGCGGCGGTGGTCGGCCAGGTGGGCGTCGACCGCGTGGTGCGCGCGCAGCCGGTCGGCCACCGCGTACCCCGTGGTGCCGAGGCCCTCGACGTCGATGACGACGGGCAGCGGGTCGAAGTCGTCCGAGAGTCCGGGGCCGCAGAAGTCGTCCCGGTCGTTCACGTGCAGCCCCTCGATCTTCTCGATCGCGGTCCGCACGTCGCCGGCCAGGTCGAGCGCGTGCCCCATCAGGTCCGCTCCGCGCAGCGCCATCTGCCGCCGCCACCCGTCCAGGCCCGCGTAGATCAGCACGGACGGACTGGTGGTGCCGAGCAGATCGGCCCGGGAGCTCAGCACGGCGGGGTCGATCAGCTCGCCCCGCAGGTGGAAGACCGAGCCCTGCTCCAGGCCGCTGCCCATCTTGTGGATGCTAGTGACGCAGATGTCGGCGCCCGCGTCCATCGCCCAGGACGGCAGCCGGGAGTGGAACGGCAGGTGCGCGCCCCAGGCCTCGTCCACGATCAGCGGCCGGGAGCGGCGATGGCAGACCTCCGCGATGCCGCGCAGATCGGCGCAGCTCCCGTACGGGGTCGGGCTCGTGACCAGGGCGCCCTTGGCGTCGGGGTGGGCACGGAACGCCTCCTCGAAGTCCTCGGCGCCCGGCGGGTGGGCGAGATGCCGCTCGGCGTCCCAGCGCGGCTCGACCCACACCGGCCGGATCCCGGAGAGGATCAGCCCCGACACCACCGACTTGTGTGCGTCGCGCCCGATCACAAGCTCCTCGTGCGGGCCCGCGACAGCGAGCATCGCCGCCTTGACCGACAGCGAGCTGCCGCAGGTGGAGAAGAACGTGTGCTCGGCGTGCACGGCATCGGCCATCAGCTCCTCGGCGCGCTCCAGGACGCGCCCGCGGGTGCGCCGGTCGTCGAGTCCGCCCGAGGCGAGGACGTCGCCCTGGAACACGGCGTCGCCGAGCACCGCCCGCACCGCCGGGTCCGCGCCCCGGGCCTGTTTGTGGCCGGGTGGCGTGAAGCCGAGCCGGTGCAGCCTGTGGTGCTCGGCCAGCGCTTCGAGGACCGGGGCCTGGGAGTGGTCGATGTCAGGGGGCATGGGCAGCCGGGTTCCCGGTTCGGCGGGCGGTCAATCCGCCGTCGATCCGGAGGCGGAGGGTGCCCGGCGCACCTCGGCCACGGCCACGGCGAGCTGCCGGCGCGTGTCGTCGGGGAGGCCTTCGCCCGTGACCGCGTGCACGAGATCGTGGGCGACCTGTCGCAGCTTCGTGTTCGTGCGCTGGGAGACGGCGACGAGGACCGTCCAGGCGTCCTCGGGTGTGAGGCGGAAGGAGGCCATCAGTGTCCCTCGGGCCAGGTCGATGACGGGCCGGGTCTGCATCGCCTCGCGGAGCTGGCCGATCTCGGCCCGCACGTCCTCGTCGTCCGCGCCCGGCGTCGAGCCGGTGAGCCGGGCGGCGCTGCCCGCCCCGGTGAACAGGGGCAGCGTGTCGGTGTCCAGGAGCACGCCGCGCACGGCGGGACTGGAGGCGTGCAAGGAGATGCTCTTCCCCTCGTCCAGGGCGCGGCGGCGGGTGCTGAGCAGGACGTTCAGCCCGGCGCAGTCGCAGTGGTCCACCTGACTCAGGTCCAGGTCGAGGCCGGTCCCCGAGGTGCGCAGGAACTGCGTCAGGTTCTCGAGGAGGGCCTGTTCGGTGCCGGCACCGAGGGGGCCGGAGAGCGCCACGAGCGTGCGGTCGCCCCGATGCCTCGTCTCGACGCCCAACAGGGATGCACGTGCTGACATGCCGGTCACTCCAGGGAGAGGTCGGTCCGTCTTCTGCCGTGCCTCCAGAGTCGACCCCGGCCACTATGCACGTCAAGTGATACCGGAATTGTAATTCGTCCTTTTGAATGCCGGAATCAAAGAGCCTAGCCTGGCGTACATGACTGCAGCACCGGAACCGCACACCGGTTGGACCTTCCTCACCAACCACGCTCGCGTCCTGTCCGCGGTCGCGATCGAGCCGACCCTGCGCATCCGGGACATCGCCGCCCACTGCCGGCTCACCGAGCGGGCCGTCCAGAAGATCCTCGCGGACCTGGAGAAGGACGGCTATCTCACCCATACGCGGCGTGGTCGCTCGAACACCTACCGCGTCTCCGACGGCACGATTCTCCGCCATCCGGCCGAGGCGGGCCTGACCGTGTCGGACCTCCTGGGCATGCTGGCGCGGCACGACGCGGAACACGCGGAAGACGGAGCCCCTGTGTCGGAAGACAGAGTCCGTTTGCAGTGAGAAATGGGCCCGTTCGGGGTACCAAAAGGGTATGAACGAGACATTCTTCGAATTGGCTGCAGCGAATACCGTGCTCTCCGCTGTCGGGGCCTTCGTCGGAGGCCTGTTCATCGCCGGGTTCCTGATCGTGGCGTTCAAGTTCGGGAAGAGAGTGGTCGAGCGGGAGTCGAGGCGGCCGAGGCCGGACGAACAGCCGAAGCTGCCCAAGGAATGGCCGGTGCACGAGGAGCGGGAGGTGCGTGAGCCGGACGAGGTGCCGCTGGCCCACGACGAGAGCGAACGCCTCATGCCGTACCAGCTGCATCCGGCCCGCACGAAGCGGAGCAAGGACCAGCACCCCAAGAAGTGGACTCCGGGTGCCAGCGGCTCCTTCGGCAGTGGCGGCCTCGGCAGGATCTGAGGCGGCAATCCCCAGAAAGGATCACCCCGAAAGGCATCACCCGGAGAAGCGTCGCCCCGAAAGGCGTCACCCGGAAAAGCGTCGCCCCGAAAGGCGTCACCCGGAAAAGCATCACCCCGAAAGAGGATCAAGAGGCGGCCTCCGCGTCACGAGGCCGCCTCTCCCTCTTGCCCATCCTTCTGTGTCCTTCTGTGTCCGGGCCCGCCGATCAGTCGGCCGGCTCGTCCGGCACGGGGTGCTCCGGGTTGGGGCTCGCCGCGTGCGGTGCGCCCCGGCGTCCCGTCCCGGCCTCGTCCGTGTCGGGGAGCGCCGGATCGGGCCGGGCCCGCTCCTGCTCGCCGGTCGTGTCGCCGTCGGGCTCCCAGGGGTCCTCCCCAGGCCCGTCCGGGTCGGCCTGCTGGTCCGGCATGTCCCTCGGCGTGGGCTCGCCGGCCTCGCCCTTCTCGGGATCCGGTGTTCCTGATCGTCGGTCCTGCACCGTTCCTCCTCGGCTCCGCGGTGTCCATGAGGGCGTACGGGTACCCGCCGTCCCGCCGGCCATCACTCCGGGCGCAGCCACACCGTGGCCAGCGGCGGAAGGGTCAGGAGCAGCCGGGCCGGGAACGCGCCGAGCGGGCCGGGGAGCGCGCTGAGCGCCCCGGGATTGCCGACGTCACCGCCGCCGTACCGGGCCGCGTCCGTGTTGAGCACCTCCCGCCACGCACCGGCCGCCCTGGGCACCCCCACCGGGTACCCGTGCCGGACCACGGGGGAGAAGTTGCTCACCGCGAGCAGCGGCGCACCGTCGGTCCCGAAGCGCAGGAAGGCCAGCACGTTGTCCTGCGCCGCGTCCGCCTCGACCCACCGGAATCCCCCCGGGTCGGTGTCCCGCTCCCACAGGGCGGGCGTCGCGCTGTAGCGCAGGTTCAGATCCCGGACGAGGTCGCGCACGCCCCGGTGGTCCGGCTCCGCGCCGTACGCCGGGTCGAGCAGCCACCAGTCGGGGCCGTGCGCCTCCGACCACTCGGCGCCCTGGGCGAACTCCTGGCCCATGAACAGGAGTTGCTTGCCCGGGTGGGCCCACATGTAGGCGAGGTAGGCGCGGTGGTTGGCGCGTTGCTGCCACCAGTCGCCGGGCATCTTCGAGACGAGGGACTGCTTGCCGTGGACGACCTCGTCGTGGGAGATCGGCAGCAGATAGTTCTCGCTGTACGCGTAGACCATGGAGAAGGTCAACTCGCCGTGGTGGTACTGGCGGTGCACCGGCTCGTGCCGGATGTACTCCAGCGAGTCGTGCATCCAGCCCATGTTCCACTTCAGCCCGAAGCCGAGCCCGCCGAAGCCGTCCGAGCCGGTGTGGTGCGTGGCCCGTGTGACGCCCTCCCACGCGGTCGACTCCTCGGCGAGCGTCACGATGCCCGGGTAGCGCCGGTAGACGGTCGCGTTCATCTCCTGGAGGAACGCGACCGCGTCGAGGTTCTCCCGGCCGCCGTGCTCGTTCGGCGTCCAGCCGCCCTCCTCGCGCGAGTAGTCGAGGTAGAGCATCGAGGCGACCGCGTCCACGCGCAGGCCGTCGACGTGGAACTCCTCGAACCAGTAACTCGCGTTCGCCACCAGGAAGTTGCGGACCTCCGTGCGGCCGTAATCGAAGGTGAGGGTGCCCCAGTCGGGGTGCTCGGCGCGCCGTGTGTCCCCCGGCTCGTACAGCGGACGGCCGTCGAACTCGGCCAGCGCCCAGTCGTCCTTCGGGAAGTGGGCCGGGACCCAGTCCATGATCACGCCGATGCCCGCCCGGTGCAGCGTGTCGATCAGGTACCGGAGGTCGTCCGGGGTGCCGAGGCGCGAGGTCGGCGCGTAGAAGCCGGTGACCTGGTACCCCCAGGACCCGCCGAAGGGATGCTCGGAGACCGGCATGAACTCCACGTGCGTGAACCCCATGTCGGTCACGTACGCGGTGAGTTCCCCGGCCAGCTCGCGGTAGCCCAGACCGGGCCGCCAGGACGGCAGATGGACCTCGTACACCGACATCGGCGACCGGTGCGCGGGGTGCTCGGCGCGCCGGGACATCCACGCGTCGTCCGTCCAGACGTGCGCCGAGCGCGTGACCACGGAGGCGGTCGCGGGCGGCACCTCCGTCCGGCGGGCCATCGGGTCCGCGCGCACGGTGTGCGTGCCGTCCGGCCGGGTGATGTCGAACTTGTAGAGCGCGCCCTCGCCGATCCCGGGCACGAACAGCTCCCAGACCCCGGACGAACCGAGGGAGCGCATGGGGTGGGCGGTGCCGTCCCAGCAGCAGAACTCCCCGCACACGCGCACGCCCAGGGCGTTCGGCGCCCACACGGTGAAGCGGGTGCCGGTGACGCCCTGGTGGGTCATGGGGTGCGCGCCGAGCGCCGTCCACAGCTCCTCGTGCCGGCCCTCGGCGATCAGGTGCAGATCGAGCTCACCGAGCGCCGGAAGGAACCGGTAGGGGTCCTCGGTCTCCGAGTCCCGGCCGTCGTACGTGATCCGCAGCCGGTACGCGGGAGCCTCGGCGAGCGGCAGAAGGACGGAGAACAGGCCGTCCCCCTCGTCCGCCAGCTCCACGGTCCGGCCCTCCACGAGGAGCGACACCGCCCGCGCGTAGGGGCGCAGGACGCGGACGGTCACCCCGCCCGGCGCGGGGTGCGCCCCGAGCACCGCGTGCGGGTCGTGATGGGTCCCCGCCAGCAGGCGCTTGCGGGTGTCGGCGTCGAGCGGCGGCGGCGTGTTCGCCGGGGTCCGCGTCGGCATCGGTTCGGTGGACGTCACGATCGGGACTCCTCCGCAAGGCGCGCTATCGCGGCCATCGGAACGGGCAGCCAGTCCGGACGGTGCCTGGCCTCGTACAGGACCTCGTACACGGCGCGGTCCGTCTCGTGGGCGCGGACGAGCGCCGTGTGCTCGCGCGGGTCCCACGGCGCCTCCCGGGCGTATCCCGCCAGGTAGGCGTCGCGGCAGCGCCGGGCCCACTCGGTGTGCCCCGGCCCGCGGGCGTGCGCCGCGTAGTCGAAGGAGCGGAGCATCCCGGCGACGTCCCTGGCGGGGGACTGCACACGCCGGCGTTCGGCGAGCGGGCGGGACGGCTCACCCTCGAAGTCGATGATCCGCCACCGGCGCCCGTCGAGCAGGACCTGGCCGAGGTGCAGATCGCCGTGGATCCGCTGGTCCGCCGGGTGCGAACGGTGCCCCGCCGCGGCCTGGTAGACGGCCCGCAGCCGGGGCACGTGCCGCGCCAGCTCCGGGACCTGACGGGCCGTCGCGTCAAGCCGGGCGGACATTGCCGCCGCGAGCCCGTCGGCGGAGCCGGCGTCCCGTCCCGGCTCGTCGGGCGGGAAGGCGCGCGCCAGCGCCAGATGCACCTCGGCGGTGGCCCGTCCCAGTTCGAACGCGGTCTCGGCGAGGTCCTCGCCGGTGGGGGAGTCGAGGGCCAGGCTCCAGCCGTCCGTCGCGCCGCGCAGGAACGGCTGGAGCACGCCGAGCGTCGCGCGGCGCGGCTCGGTGGTCCAGAACCAGGCGACGGGCGCCGGGACCCGGGCGCAGCCGTCCCGGGACAGCGCGGAGGGGACCTCCAGGTCGGGGTGGACGCCGTACTGGACGCGGCGGAACAGCTTGAGGATGAACGCGTCGCCGTACACCAGCGAGGTGTTGGACTGCTCCCCGTCCAGGAGGCGGGGGCGCAGCCCCGCCGGCACGTCGGTCCGCCCGTCGCGCTCGAAGCGCAGCGGGCCCGCCGCGCCCGGCGCCCGCAGCCGTTCCAGCAGCGTCCCCGTGGCCCGGGGGTCGTGCAGGGCGTCGTACACGGTGAGCCCCCGCAGCGGGCCGACGGCGGGACGCCCGATGACGGCCGGCCGCAGCCGGGCCGGCAGGCCCTCGGACACCCCCAGCAGGACCTGGTAGCAGCCGCTGTGCGCGCCCGCGTGCGAGGCCCGCACGAGCAGGTGCAGGCAGCCCGGGTACAGCTCCGTCAGCGACACCACCGACAGGTCGGTGAGCGGCAGCCCCTTGCCCGCGAACCAGCGCTGCTCGGGCAGCCACCCCTCGAGCAGCCCGGCCACGGACGCGAGGTGCTGCGGCGGGCTGAGGCTGACGTCGTGCGGTGCGGTGATCAGCATGAGCGATGTCCTTTCACAGGCGGATCCCGGGTTCCGCCGGCAGACGCGGAGGGACGCTCTCGCACAGGCGGAACCAGTAGAAGCCGTGTCCGGCCAGGGTCAGCAGGTAGGGGAGTTCGCCGATGGCGGGGAAGCGGACACCGCCGACGAGTTCGACGGGCTCGCGCCCCTCGAACTCCCGCAGCTCCAGCTCGGTGGGTTGGGCGAAGCGGGAGAAGTTGTGGACGCACAGGACGAGGTCGTCGCCGTGTTCGCGGAGGAAGGCGAGGACGGCGGGGTTGGTGGAGGGGAGTTCGGTGTAGGTGCCGAGGCCGAAGGCGGGGTTCTGTTTGCGGATCTCGATCATGCGCCGGGTCCAGTGGAGGAGGCTGGAGGGTGAGGACATGGCGGCTTCGACGTTGGTGACCTGGTAGCCGTGGACGGGGTCCATGATCGTGGGGAGGTAGAGGCGGCCGGGGTCGCAGGAGGAGAAGCCTGCGTTGCGGTCGGGGGTCCATTGCATGGGGGTGCGGACGGCGTCGCGGTCGCCGAGCCAGATGTTGTCGCCCATGCCGATCTCGTCGCCGTAGTAGAGGATCGGGCTGCCGGGGAGGGAGAGGAGGAGGGCGGTGAAGAGTTCGATCTGGTTGCGGTCGTTGTCGAGGAGGGGGGCGAGGCGGCGGCGGATGCCGATGTTGGCGCGCATGCGGGGGTCTTTGGCGTATTCCGCGTACATGTAGTCGCGTTCTTCGTCGGTGACCATTTCGAGGGTGAGTTCGTCGTGGTTGCGCAGGAAGATGCCCCATTGGCAGCCGGCGGGGATCTGGGGGGTCTTGGCGAGGATCTCGGAGACGGGGTGGCGGGATTCGCGGCGGACGGCCATGAAGATGCGGGGCATGACGGGGAAGTGGAAGGCCATGTGGCATTCGTCGCCGCCGGAGCGGTAGTCGCCGAAGTAGTCGACGACGTCCTCGGGCCACTGGTTCGCCTCGGCCAGCAGCACCGTGTCGGGATAGTGGGCGTCGATCTCGGCCCGGACCCGCTTGAGGAAGGCGTGGGAGGCGGGCAGGTTCTCGCAGTCGGTGCCCTCTTCCGCGTACAGGTACGGCACCGCGTCCAGGCGGTAGCCATCGATGCCGAGGTCCAGCCAGAAGCGCAGCGCCGCCAGGATCTCCTCCTGCACACGCGGGTTCTCGTAGTTGAGGTCCGGCTGGTGGGAGAAGAAGCGGTGGAAGTAGTACTGGCCCCGCACCGGGTCGTACGTCCAGTTGGAGGCCTCGGTGTCGACGAAGATGATCCGGGCGTCCGCGTAGCCGCTGTCGTCGTCGGCCCACACGTAGTAGTCGCCGTAGGGACCGTCGGGGTTCTTGCGCGACTCCTCGAACCACATGTGCTGGTCGCTGGTGTGGTTCATGACGAAGTCGATGATCACGCGGATGCCGCGCTGGTGCGCCGCGTCCACGAACTGCACGAAGTCCGCCAGGTCGCCGAACTCCGGCAGCACCGACGTGTAGTCGGAGACGTCGTAACCCCCGTCCTTCAGCGGAGACTTGAAGAACGGAGGCAGCCAGAGGCAGTCGACGCCGAGCCACTGCAGATAGTCGAGTTTCGCGGTGATGCCCTTCAGGTCGCCGACGCCGTCGCCGTTGCTGTCCTGGAAGGAGCGGACGAGGACCTCGTAGAACACCGCGCGTTTGAACCAGTCGGGGTCGCGGTCCTTGGCGGGCGTGTCCTCGAAGGTGTCGGGAACGGGCTCGTTCATGAACATCATGCGGGTGACCCTCCGGTCAGTGGTGCGGACGGTCGCCGACCGCGAGGACGTGCGCGGGCGCGCGGCCCGGTTCGAGGCGCACGTACGCGGACCGGCCCCAGTGGTAGGTCTCGCCGGTCAGTTCGTCCCGTACGGGGACGGTGGCGTCCGGGGCGAGTCCCAGGTGACGCATGTCCAGGGAGACCGTGGCCTCCTGGGTGTGGTGCGGGTCCAGGTTCACGACGACCAGGACCGTGTCGTCGCCCTCGCGCTTGCTGTAGACGAGCACCGCGTCGTTGTCGGCCTCGTGGAAGCGGAGGTTCCTGAGGAAGCGCAGCGCCGGATGGGCCCGCCGGATCTCGTTGAGCCGGGTGATCAGCGGGGCGATCGTGCGGCCCTCCCGCCCGGCCGACTCCCAGTCCCTGGGCCGCAGTTCGTACTTCTCCGAGTGGAGGTACTCCTCGCTGCCGGACCGCACCGCGGTGTTCTCGCACAGCTCGAACCCGGCGTACACGCCCCAGCTCGGTGCCAGCGTCGCCGCCAGCACGGCCCGGGCCTCGAACGCGGGGCGCCCGCCCTCCTGGAGGTGGCCGGGCAGGATGTCCGGCGTGTTCACGAAGAAGTTCGGCCGCAGGAAGGCGGCGGTCTCGGTGGAGAGTTCGGTCAGGTACTCGGTCAGCTCCCGCTTCGTCTCCCGCCACGTGAAGTACGTGTACGACTGCTGGAAGCCGGCCTGCGCCAGCGCCCGCATCACGGGAGGCCGGGTGAAGGCCTCCGCGAGGAAGACGACGTCCGGGTCCGTGCCGTTGATGTCGGCGAGCACCGCGTCCCAGAACGCCACCGGCTTCGTGTGCGGGTTGTCGACCCGGAAGATCCGTACCCCGTGCGCCATCCAGTGCCGCAGCAGGCACACCGTCTCGGCGACGATCCCGGGCAGGTCCCGGTCGAAGGCGATCGGATAGACGTCCTGGTACTTCTTCGGCGGGTTCTCCGCGTACGCGATCGTCCCGTCGGCGCGATGGGTGAACCACTCCGGGTGTTTCTCCACCCAGGGGTGGTCGGGGGAGCACTGGAGCGCGAAATCGAGGGCGATCTCCAGGCCCAGCTCGCGGGCTCGCGCCACGAATGCGTCGAAGTCGTCGAGCGTGCCCAGGTCCGGATGGATCGCGTCGTGACCGCCCTCCGGGGAGCCGATCGCCCAGGGGACGCCGACGTCGTGCGGGCCGGGGGTCAGGGAGTTGTCCGGACCCTTGCGGTGGGTGGTGCCGATGGGGTGGACGGGCGGGAGGTAGACGACGTCGAAGCCCATCGCGGCGATCGCGGGCAGCCGCTCGGCCGCCGTCGCGAACGTGCCGCTGACCGGCGGCCTGCCGGGCTCGACGACCGCGCCCTCGGAGCGCGGGAAGAACTCGTACCAGGACCCGTACAGGGCCCGCTCCCGCTCCACCAGCAGCGGCAGGGCGGGGGAGCGGGTGATCCGCTCGCGCAGGGGATACCGGGCAAGGACGGCCGTCACCTCCGGAGTCAGCGCGGCCCCGAGCCGTTCGGCCGGGGTCCGCTCCTCGTCCTGCAGGGCCTCCGCGGCGGCCAGCAGCACCCGGCGCTCTGCCCCCGGCGGAACACCCAGCGCCGCCCGCCCGTACAGGAGAGCGCCCTCCTCCAGCATCAGCCCGCTGTCGATACCGGCCGGGACCTTGACCTCGGCGGCCCGCCGCCAGTCGGTCACCGGATCCGTCCAGGCCTCCACGCGGTACGTCCAGCGGCCCTCGGCGTCCGGGGTGACCTCCGCGGACCAGCGGTCGGTGCCGGGGGACAGCTCGCGCATCGGGGTCCAGGGACCCGCGCGGCCGTCCGGACCGCGCAGCACGACATCGGCGCCGACCGCGGTCCCCGCCTCGGCGAACACGGTGGCGGTGACCTCGAAGGTCTCGCCGGGTACCGCCTTCGCCGGGCGCCGGCCGCAGTCGACGAGCGGCTGGACGTCCCGTACCAGCACGGTGGCGGTCAGTACGGAGCCTTCTGCCAAGGCTGACAACATCGGTTTCTCCTCGCCGGTCCTGCGTGGGGCCAAGGACGCGGATTCATCGACGCGGATGCTTGGGTGCGGATCACAAAGGCGCGTTCACGGGACCCGGCCGCGCGGGCCGGACGGTGCCGTGACGCAGGTACTGCTCGGCGGCGTCGGCGGCCGTCCGGGCCTGGCACTCGCCCATCAGCACGCACAAGGTGTACGCACTGTCCTCGAAGCGCATGCGGATGGCCCGGTCGGCGGGGTGGGCGAGCGTGAGCCGTTCCCACGCCCGGTAGTACCTCAGATGACGCGCGACCTCGGTTTTGGCGGGCATGATCACCACGGGGGTCACCATTCTTGTCGGGGCGTGCTCCCCGCACGTGGCTCAATGCCGAACCGTGGCGCGCGCGAACCGGGGGTCGGTCCACGCGGAAGGGAGTTCGCCTCACTCATAGTGCATGCACGAACACCCTGCGTCCTGTTGGGGATTCAACGACGCGCGTCTGGGGATTCGGCGACGCGTGGGGCGGGCGTGGTTCCTGTTGCGCGCCGGCGGTGGTCCTCCCAGGCTGGAGTGACCCAGGAGCGACTGCTGCTCACGCTCCGTGTCCGGGACCCCGTGCCGCTGCCGGTGCGACGGGCAGCAGGCTTCGCCGAGAGGAGCCAGAACCATGGAACCCACGCTCTCCCGCCACTACCACCTCGACGTGGAGGTCGGCCCGGAGCAGATCGGGCAGGTCGAGCGCATTCTCGCCGCACATCTACGGCACTGGGGGCTGCGCACGCTCGCGGACCCCGTGTGCCACTGCACTCGGATGCTGCTCCAGGACATTGAGGACCACGGCGCCGACAAGACGGCCGTCGTCGAGATGTGGTGGACCGGGCAGCACCTCGTCACCGCGGTCTCGGACCGCAACCGCGACATCGCCGCGCCGCAGGACCGGCGCCAGGACCGGCTGAGCCGGATCGCCGAGTGGAGCGACGGCTGGGGCAGCTACCCCGCGCCCACCGGCAAGACCGTCTGGTTCACCTGCCGGGTGCGGCTGCCCGAGGCCGAACCGCTCGCGGCCGCGGTACCCGTGCCCGGCTGAACACCGCAGGAGGCAGGCGCTTGGAGATCTGGACCGGCAGCCCGTTCCCCCTGGGCGCCACACCTGATGGCGAAGGAACCAACTTCGCCCTGTTCAGCGAGGTCGCCGAACGGGTCGACCTCGTCCTGATCGACGACGACGGCACCTCCCGCACCGTCCCGCTCACCGAGGTCGACGGCTTCGTGTGGCACTGCCGGATCCCGGGGGTCGGCCCAGGTCAGCGCTACGGCTACCGGGTGTACGGCCCCTGGGACCCGGCGGCGGGCCACCGCTGCAACCCCGCCAAGCTGCTCCTCGACCCCTACGCGCGGGCGATGGAGGGGGCCACCGACAACGATCCCGCGCTCTTCGAGCGGGCCCCGCACGGCCCCGAGCCGGCGGACAGCGCCCCGCACACTCTGGTCTCGGTCGTCACCGACCCCTCGTTCGACTGGGGCGACGACAAGCCGCCCCGCCGGCCGTACGCCGAGACCGTCGTCTACGAGGCCCATGTGCGCGGTCTGACCCGCACCCACCCCGACGTGCCGCCGGCGCTGCGCGGCACGTACGCGGGGCTCGCGACGGAACCCGTCATCGCGCACCTCACCTCGCTGGGCGTGACCGCCGTCGAGCTGATGCCCGTCCACCAGTACATCCACGACGGGTTCCTCGTCGACCGCGGCCTGACCAACTACTGGGGCTACACCTCGATCGGCTTCTTCGCCCCGCACAACGCCTACGCGGCGCACCCCGCCCTCGGCGAGCAGGTCCCCGAGTTCAAGGCCATGGTCAAGGCGCTGCACCGGGCCGGCCTCGAAGTGATCCTCGACGTCGTCTACAACCACACCGCCGAGGGCAACGAGAACGGGCCGACACTCGCCTTCCGCGGCATCGACAACGCCTCGTACTACCGTCTGCACCCCGACGACCCGGCCCGTTACTTCGACACCACGGGCACCGGCAACAGCCTCCTGATGCACCACCCGAACGTCCTCCAGCTCGTCATGGACTCGCTGCGGTACTGGGTCACCGAGATGCACGTCGACGGCTTCCGCTTCGACCTCGCGGCCACCCTCGCCCGCCAGTTCCACGACGTGGACCGGCTGTCCGCGTTCTTCGACCTCGTCCAGCAGGACCCCGTCGTCGGCCGCGTCAAACTGATCGCCGAGCCCTGGGACGTCGGCGACGGCGGCTACCAGGTCGGGAACTTCCCTCCGCTGTGGTCGGAGTGGAACGGCAAGTACCGCGACTCCGTACGCGACTTCTGGCGCGGCGCCGACCACACCATCGCCGAGTTCGCCTCCCGGCTGACCGGCTCCTCCGACCTCTACCAGCACGACCGCCGGCGCCCGCGCGCCAGCGTCAACTTCGTCACCGCGCACGACGGATTCACCCTGCGCGACCTCGTCTCCTACGACACCAAGCACAACGAGGCCAACGGCGAGGACGGCCGGGACGGGGAGAACACGAACCGGTCCTGGAACTGCGGCGTCGAAGGCCCCACCACCGACCCCGCGATCCTCGAACTCCGCGCGCGCCAGCAGCGCAACTTCCTGGCCACCCTCATGTGTTCGCAGGGCATCCCGATGCTCGCGCACGGTGACGAGCTCGGCCGCACCCAGCAGGGCAACAACAACGCCTACTGCCAGGACAGCGAGCTCTCCTGGATCGACTGGGACCTCACCGGCGAACAGCGGCGGCTGATCGACTTCACCCGCCGCGTCATCCGGCTGCGGACCGAGCACCCGGTGCTGCGCAGACGCCGCTTCTTCCGCGGCGACACCCACACCCGCGCCGCACAGCCCCTGCCCGACCTGGTGTGGCTGCGCCCCGACGCGCGCGAGATGACCGACGAGGACTGGCGGCGGCCCGACGCCCACGCCCTCGGAGTCTTCCTCAACGGCGACGCCATCGCCGAACCCGACGCCCGCGGCCGCCGCGTCGTGGACGACTCCTTCCTGCTGCTCATGAACAGCTACCGGGAGCCCGTCGCCTTCGACCTGCCCGGCACCGAGTACGGCGAACGCTGGACCACCCGGATCGACACCACGGACGCCGGGGGCGAGGCGGACGAGACCGAGCACAAGGCCGCGAGCCGGATCCTCCTCGCGCCCTACAGCCTGCTCCTGCTGTCCCGGCCCGCCCGCACCGCCTGAGCGCGGGGCTCAGCCCGCCGGCCGCGCGTACACCACGAAACGGGCGCCGTCCGGATCGCTCAGCGTGATCTCCGGACGACCCGCCGCCCGCGCGAGGACCGAGCCGCCGTGGTCGAGCGCGGCACGGGCGCAGGCCTCCACGTCCTCGACCGCGAAGTGGATCTGCCAGCGCGGCCGGATCGCCGGGTCCGGCGCCGACTCCACCGCGCCCGAGTGGATGCGGGCCACGACCTCGCCCTCGCTGCGCAGGACGACGCTCTCGTCCTCGTAACAGGCCTCGCAGCACCCCTCCGCCTCGGAGGCCCAGCCGAGGACCTCCGCGTAGAACATGGCGGCGTCGAACGCGTTGCGCGTGTGGAGCTCCATGAAGGCCGGGGCGGCGGCGCGCCACTTCTCCCAGCCGGTGACGAGCTCGCCCTCCCAGATGCCGAAGACGGCCCCGTCGCGGTCGGCGAGCAGCGCCGCCCGCCCGGGCGGGAAGGAGATCGGGCCCAGGGCCGTCGTGCCGCCCCGCTCGTAGCCGCGGGACACCGCACGGTCCGCGTCGTCCGTGGCGAAGAACGGCGTCCACGCGAAAGCCGTGTCCCCCATGCTCCGAACGGCTGACACACCGGCCACCGGCACCCCGTCCACGCTCGCGAACCGGTAGCGATCGCCCAGTTTGCCGACCCGCCACTGCCAGCCGAGGACGGCGGTGTAGAAGGACTGGACAGCCTCCAGATCGCGGGTGGTCAGACTGACCCAGCACGGGGCACCGATCACCGCGTGACTCGACAGGGTTCCGCCGTCGACGGCTGCGCTCTGGCTGTTCATCTTCGTACCGTTCCGGGGTGAGGCCCCCCTCGGACCCATCCTTGCACCTTCCAAAAGGCTTGCGCGTTCCGCGTTGGCCAAATCGGTCCGTTCGGACGGACAATGGTGGGGTACGCGTACGTCGATGCTTTGGAGCGAAGGCATCTTCCGCGAGCGGCGCGGCCGCCCCCCGGGGAGATGACGCTCCTCGGAGTGACGCGCACGTGCTTCTCGCGAATCCAGCTCAACGAATTCGTTGAGGAGCGATTTCTCATGCTCACCGAAAGGATCGACCGGGCGCGGTCGCGAGGCCGTACCCGCCGCCGTCACGACGACGCTCCCGACACGTCGGCACTGTTCGCGCGGATGGCCGGGCTCGAGCCCGGAGCCGAGCGCGATCTGCTGTGCGAGGAGGCCGTGACGGCCTGGCTGCCGATGGCGCACCGCATCGCGCGCCGCTTCCGCGACAAGGGCGAGAGCCTGGAGGACCTCCAGCAGATCGCCGCGCTCGGCCTGCTCAAGGCCGTGAACCGCTACGACCCCGCGCTCGGCGCGTTCGAGTCGTACGCGGTGCCCACCATCACCGGCGAACTGCGCCGCCACTTCCGCGACCACCTGTGGGACCTGCACGTACCGCGCCGGGTCCAGGACCTGCGCAACGCGGTCCGCGCCGCGCGCCGCGCCCTGACGCAGCAGCCCGGCGGGCAGCAGCCGAGCGTGGCGGAGATCGCCGCACAGGCCGGTCTGACCGAGGACGAGGTCCGCGAGGGCCTGTCCGCGATGGACAGCTACCAGGCACGCTCGCTCGACGCGGAGATGTCCTTCTCCGACGGCGGCGGCTGCACCATCGCCGACACGCTCGGCGAGTCCGAGCCGGCGTACGACCGCGTCGCCGAGCGCGAAGCGGCCAAGGAAGGCCTCAGCCATCTGCCCGAGCGCGAACGCACGATTCTCTATCTGCGTTTCTTCCGGGACATGACGCAGATACGGATAGCCGACCTGCTCGGCATTTCGCAGATGCACGTGTCGCGCCTCATCCGGGAAAGCTGCGCCCAGGTCCGCAGAGAAGCCGGCGAAATGCCCGCCTGACCCTTCACCGAAACGACGAGCCACGCCGAGGAGAGACCCCTTTTTATGGCCACTCACCGTGTGCACGACGACGCGCCCGACACCGAACAGGCGTTCCTCCGCCTCGCCGACAGCCCGCGGGGACCCGAACACGACGTGCTGAGCGAGGAACTGGTGGAGGCATGGCTGCCCATGGCCCACCGCCTCGCCCGGCGCTTCAGGAACAAGGGAGAAAGCGTCGAGGACCTCCAGCAGGTGGCGGCCGTCGGCCTCGTGAAGGCCGTCGACCGCTACGACCCCGGGCAGGGCCCCTTCGAACCCTTCGCCGTGCCCACCATCACCGGGGAACTGCGCCGCCACTTCCGCGACCACACGTGGGACGTCCGCGTCCCGCGCCGCGTCCAGGACCTGCGCAACCGGGTCCGCTTCGCCCGCCGCGACCTCATGAACCGGGCCGGGCACCCCGACAAGGAGCCCGGCGCCAAGGAGATCGCGCGCGAGACGGGGCTGACCCCGGACGAGGTACGGGAGGGCCTGGAGGCGCTGAACAGCTACCGCAGCCTGTCCCTCGAAGCCGAGATGGGTCCCTCCGACGACGGCTACAGCCTCGCCGACAGCTTGGGCGCGCCCGACCCCGGCTTCGACCTCGTCGCCGACCGCGAAGCCGCCAAGGACGGCCTGCGACTCCTGCCCGAACGTGAGCGCACCATCCTCTACCTGCGCTTCTTCGAGGACATGACGCAGGCGCGCATCGGTGAGGAGCTCGGCATCTCGCAGATGCACGTCTCGCGGCTCATCAGCCGCAGCTGCGCGCGGATCCGTGACAGCGCCGACCGCGCCCCGCAGCCGCAGGCCGCGTGAGCGCGACGGACCCGGCGGCTCAGCGCGCGGTGAGCCGGAACTGGCAGTCGCGTTCCTGGTCACCGGAGACCGACCCCGTGTCCTCCACCGTGAAGGCCTGCGCCAGGACGTCGCGCAGCGCCTGCACGCCGTGCGGCGAGCCCTGCGCGTTCAGCGCCACCGACCCGTCGAGGCCGGCGGCCCGGGCGTCGGAACCGGCCTCGGGCGGCCCGGCCTCCGGGTCGACCTCGGCGGTCCACACCGTCGGGTGGGCCGGGGCGTGGGAGCCGCCGCCGGCCGGCGCGGGGGTGGGCCCGGGCGCGCCGGCCAGCACCCCGAGATGGGACAGGACGCGGTGCGCGTCGTCATCCGTGCAGTTGCTGAGCATCACGGTGACCAGGTGGTCTTGGAGTGTCATGAGGATCTCCTGCTCGCCTGCGGCCGGGGGCGCCCCCGGCCGATGTCGTCTGCGGAGCCCGGGTTCCCGCGCAGGCGCGGGCCAGTCCCGGCGGCGCGCTTCAGGACCATGTTCCTGGGTACGCGGGAGCGGTGCCAGTCAACGACGGTGCCGCGGCCCTCATCGTGATCGACATGATCAACACGTACGACCACGAGGACGCGGAGCTGCTGCTTCCCTCGGCCCGCGAGATCGTGCCGGTCGTGGCCGAGCTGCTGGCCGCCGCACGGGCCGGCGGCGTGCCCGTCGTGTACGCCAACGACAACTTCGGACAGTGGCGCTCCCACCACGGCGAGATCGTCGACGCCGCGCTCGCCGGGCGGCACGCGGACCTCGTCGAGCCGATCACGCCCGACGACGACGCGCTGTTCGTCGTGAAGGCACGGCACTCGATCTTCTTCGAGACGCCGCTGTCGTACCTGCTGTGGGAGCTGGACGTGCGGCACGTGATCCTTTGCGGTCAGGTCACCGAACAGTGCGTGCTGTACTCCGCGCTCGACGCCCACATCCGGCACCTGGACGTGACGGTCGTCAGCGACGCCGTCGCCTCCATCCACCCCGAACTGGCCGACGCCGCACTGGAGATGATGCGAAGGAACATGGGGGCGCGCGTACTCAGGGGGCAGGACATCGCCTTCGCGGGCGACGGGGGCCGAACCACGTGAGGAGCAAGTGATGGCACGCTACGGATACTTCCTGGCGAGCGAGGAGTTCACCCCGGCGGAGCTGCTGGACCAGGCACGGGCCGCCGAACAGGCCGGCTTCGAGTGCCTGGCGATCTCGGACCACTACCACCCCTGGACCGACGCGCAGGGGCAGAGCCCGTTCGTCTGGTCGATGATCGGTGCGCTCGCCCAGGTGACGTCACTGCCGGTGACCACGTTCGTGACCTGCCCCACCCTCCGTATGCATCCGGCGGTCAACGCCCAGGCCGTCGCCACCTCCGGGGTGCTCACCGGCAACCGCTTCCGGTTCGGCGTCGGCACCGGCGAGGCCCTCAACGAGCACGTCCTCGGGGACGCCTGGCCGGCCGTCGACGTCCGCTTCCAGATGCTCGAAGAGGCCGTGCAGGTCATCCGCGAGCTTCTCACCGGCGACGAGGTCACCCATCGAGGCCGCCACTACACCGTGGAGAACGCCCGCCTCTACACCGTCCCCGACGAGCCCGTGCCCATCCACGTCTCCGGCTTCGGCCCCAAGGCCGCCGCGCTCGCCGGACGCATCGGCGACGGCTTCGTCACGATGACGCCGGACAAGGAACTGGTGGGCCAGTTCCGCCGCTCCGGAGGCGGCCAGAAGCCGGTCCTCGGCGGCCTCAAGGTGTGCTGGGGCACCGACCGGGAGCAGGCCGTCAAGACGGTCCACCGGTTGTGGCCCACCCAGTTCCTGCCCGGCGAACTGGGGCAGGTCCTGCCCAGTCCCGCGCACTTCGAACAGGCCTCCTCCCTCGTCACCGAACAGGCCGTGGCCGACGGCTCCGTCTGCGGCGACGACGCCGAGGAGCATCTGCGCGCGGTCTCCGCGTACGACGACGCCGGATTCGACGAGGTGTACGTCGGCCAGATCGGCCCGGACCAGCAGGGCTTCTTCGACTTCTACCGCAGCGAGGTGCTGCCCGGACTGCGGGGAGCCTGAGGACTCAGGAGCGCCCGAAAGCGCTGCGGTCCAGGTGACGCAGCAGGTCCGCCGTGTCCGCGTACACCTCCGCGGCGCCCGCCGCCTCCAGCTCCGCGCGGCACACGCCCCCGCTCAGCACCCCGACCGGGGTGACACCGGCCCGGCGCCCCGCCCGCATGTCCCACACCGAGTCGCCGACGAAGACGCTGTCCCCGGGCTCCGCCCCGACGAGGTCGAGCGCGTGCCACACGGGTTCGGGCGCGGGCTTGCCCGCGTCGACGTCGTCGGCGCTCGCGGTCGCGTCGATCGCCTCGTCGGCGTCGAGCGCCGCACGCAGGGCCTCCAGCTCGGGGCCGCTCGCCGAGGTGGCGAGGACGACGGGCCAGCCGTCCTCGTGCAGCCGGCGCAGGACGTCGGCCGCCCCGTCGAACGGTGCGAGGCGCGGGTGCCAGGTGCCGTAGAGGGCCTTGTGGCCGGCGCTGAGGGCCGCGTCCTCGTCCTTGTCCCGGTCCGGGCCGAGGAGATGGGCGAGGAGGTCGGTGGAGCCGAGGCCGATGGCGCCGTGCACCGAGGTCATGGGGACCCGGTGACCCGCCTGGCGCAGGGACTCCCACCAGCACACGGCGTGCAGGTGATTGGTGTCGACGAGGGTTCCGTCCACGTCGAAGACCGCCGCTCGCGCAGTCATCACGGGGCTCCTTCCGGCAGGGGTTCGAGCAGGGCGCTGTCGCCGCGCCGCCAGCGGCTCAGCAGGTGCGCGGCGAGCCGGTCCTCGAGGAATCCGGTGGCGCACGCGCCGAAGGCGACGTCACCGTCCAGCGAGGGCTCGGCGCGCAGCAGGCCGCCGACGACGTCGCGCCGGACCACCTGCTCGTGCACGGCGTCGGCCTCCACGTGCTCGTCGTAGAACCGCTGGGCGGCCGGGCCCGCGCCGAGGCGCCGCAGCCCTTCGGCGAGCCGGCGGGACCCGGGGGACGAGGTGATCTCGACCGCCGCGAAATGGCCCACCAGGGCGCCGCGCAGGCCGCTGTGCAGTCCGAAGAGGGACATGACGTTGACCGTGGCGAGGGCGGCGGCCGGGGCCCGGCCCAGGTAGTGGCCGTACGCGGTCTCCAGGCCGAGGTCCGTCATCAGGTCCGCGTAGAGGCGGGCGTGGACGTCCTCGGGTCGTCCGGCGCCGAACTCGTCGTACTCGACCGCCACCATCGCCGCCTTGGCCCGGCCGTGCAGGCGCGGGACGACCCAGGCGTGCGGGTCGGCCTCCTTGAGGTGGTAGAGCGAGCGCAGCGCGGCGTACTCCCGGAACTGCCGGGCGGTGCCGTCGCGCCGCAGGTGGTGGCTCACGCTGTCGGGGTCGTGCCCGGCGGGAGGCTCGGCCTGGAGGTCGTCCAGGACGTCTGCCGCGCTCCCGGGCGGGGCCGCGTCCGCGCGCAGGGCGGCGAGCAGGCACCGTTCGAGCCGCCGTCGTACGGCCAGCAGGCCGGGGTCCCATTCCCGGTCCGGGTCGACGCCCCGGAAACCCTGGTAGTGGAGTTCGTAGAGCACGTAGAGGGCGAGCTGGAGGTCGTCGCCGTAGGGGTCGGCGGCCGCGTCGTCGGGAGGCGGCGGCGTCGGCTCGTCGTGCGTCAGCACCGTCGTCACCCAGTGCGACAACGCTCCGCGGGCGGGCGGCAGTTCAGGTGTGTGGGCGCGGGGCTCCGGTGGCGGGGCGGGCGTCACGACGGGTCCACCGGCCGGGGTGCGGGGGAGTGGCGGCGATGGCTCGTGTCGCACCAGGGGTAGATGCGGCTGCGGCGGCACGTGCAGATCGCCACCTGGAAGCGCCGGGAGGTGTGCACCACGCCGTCGGCGTCGGTCACCTCGACCGGGCCCTCCACGAGCAGCGGACCCGTGCGGTCGGCCCTGATCCGGCACGGGCGGGGCTCACGGGGTTCAGAGGAGTTCGGCACGGATGACCACCAGTTCCTCGGACGCGGCCTCCCGGTCGAGGAGACCCTGCGCGCACAGCCAGTTCCGGCGCCCGCGCAGGACCGGCCCGAACGGCACGAACGCGCGGTCGATCACCGCGCTCTTCATCCCCAGCCCGGCCAGCCGGTCCAGGCTCATCTCCTCGTCGCACAGCGCGGAGTGGACCATGAGGAGGGCGCCGCCGGGGCGGAGCACCCGCGCGGCGGCGTCACAGACACGGTCGACGACGGTGCGCCCGGTCGGACCCCCGTCCCACGCCTGCGCGGCGCCCCGGCGGGGCAGCGGCCGGGGCGAGGGGACGTACGGCGGGTTGCTGACGGCCAGGTCGAACGGGCCGAGCCCGTGGACCGAGCCGAGATCGCGGTGCCGCACCCGCACCGGGCGGCCGGCCAGGCGCGCGTTGAGGCGCGCCGTCCACACCGCCCGCCACGAGATGTCGACGGCGGTCACCCGGGCGCCCGAGCGGGCCGCCGCCAGGGCAAGGGCTCCCGATCCGGTCCCGAGGTCCAGCACGGTGGAGCGGCGGGCGACGGGCTCGTTGTCCAGGGCCCGGATCAGGAGCGCGGTGTCGTGGCCGGGCCGGTAGACGCCGGGCGCGGCCAGCAGGCGTGAGCGGATCACGGGAACAGGGCGATGCCCACGAGGATCACCAGGATGACGGCGGCGATCAGCAGGACGGTCGCCAGCGTCCCCCGGTGCTTGACCGGACGCGTCGGACCCCCGCCGCGCGGGCGGTCCTCGGGCATCCAGGCATGAGGCGAACGGTGGTAGAACTCCTTGTCGCCGGGATCGACCATGATGTGTCACTCCCTCTCGTGCGGGTGGGGGGCTTCGGGGAGGACTACCGGGTTCCCCGCGTGGCCGCCTTGAAGCGGACTGACTCCGTCCGGGTGTACGTGCGACCAGCGGTTCTCCGGTCCCACCCGGCGTGCCGCCGTGTTCTACGGCACGGGCGTCATCACGAACCCGCTGCGCGGCGCCGTGGGCACACGGTTCAGCGGGATGCGCAGATCCTGCTCGGGGACGCGGTAGGGCAGCTCGGCGAGATGCGGGACCAGGGTCTCCAGGACCGTCAGGACGACGTCCTCGCCCGGGCACCGGTGGTGGACCGCCGGATCGCCACCGCCCTGCGGGATCAGCTCGTCCCGTCCGGGCTCGCGGCCGAGGAAGCGGCCGGGATCGAAGGCGTACGGCTCGGGCCACAGGTCCGGGTCGTGGTTCTGCCCGTACAGGTCGAGCAGCACCATGCTGCCCTCGGGGATGTCCTGGCCCTCCCAGCGCAGGTCGGCGGCAGCGATCCCGCCGGCGAACGGGGCGAAGGGGTAGAACCGGCGGACCTCCTGCGCGAACGCCCGCGCCCAGGCCGCGTCGCCGTCGGCCAGCCGCTTGCCATGCTCGGGCCACCGGTGCAGGGCGTGCGCGGCGAAGGTCAGGAACCAGGCGACGGCCACCGTCGGCCGGAGCACGTTGAGGATCTCGACCGCGGCCGTGTGCGGATCCAGCAGCCGGCCGTCGTCGTCCCGGTGATCGGCGACCGCCCGCAGCACCGACCCCTCGGGCGCCGTGCGGTCACCGTCGCGGACCTCCGTGACCAGGCGGGCGATCCGGTCCTCCTGCCGGCTGCGCGCCCGTCGCGCCCGCAGGTGCCGGGGGCCGACCGAGGCGAAACCGTCCACCATGGCGAGCAGATCGCGGGCCGTTCCCTCCGCCTCGTCGTCCGGGAGCGGCACGCCGGACCAGTCGCAGACGGCACGCGTCAGGAGCAGGCCCGCCTCGTCGAAGAAGACCAGCCGGTCGAGGCCGTCCCAGCGGCGGCGTGCCCGGGTCCACTGGTCGGCGAGGTCGGCCGCGAGGCGGTCCAGGCCGCCGCGGTCCTGGAGCAGCGCCGTGAACAGGGCCTTTCGGGCCCGGTGGCGCGCTCCGTCCAGGGTGTGCACGGCGCCCCGGCCGAACAGCGTGTCGAGGACCGGTCCCGGCAGGGCGCCGCGGCGCACGACGTGCCGCTCGTCGTAGAAGAAGCGGACCGCGTCGGGGCCGTGCAGCGCCACGACCTTCTTGCCCAGGAGGCGGCCGGTCACCGGCCGGCCGTCACGGCGACGGCGGCGGTCGGGCAGCCACGCGTAGCCCTCCGCCAACAACGCCAGGGTGCTGTCGAACATCCGGAATCTCCGTTCGCGTGCGAGTGGGTCCGGCCGGGGCCGGACAGGCTCAGCGTCCGAGCGCCCTGGCCAGTTCCCGCTTGTTCATGGACGAGCGCCCCTCGATGCCGCGCTTCCTGGCCTCCTCGTAGAGCTGGTCCTTCGTCGGGCCTCCGGCGCCGCTGTGGGACCGTTCCCCGCCGCGCTGCGACGCGGACTTCTTGTCCTGCGTCGAGACCTTGCTCGCGGTCTTCGACTCCCCCGACCGCGCGCGCTCCTTGTTGACCGTGCGTGCCGCGATCTCCTCGGCCCGCTCGGTCGACTCGCCGCGCTTCTCGGCGCTCTCCTTGATGTGCTCGTACTGGCGTTCCCGCTTGGCGTTGGCACCTCGTGGCATGACGGTCTCCTTTCCGGCCCGCCGAGTACCCCGGTCCACGGAACGGATGCGCAGGCCGGGGCCCCGCCACGCGTGCCGCGGGAGATCACGGGTACCCGGACGCAGGTCCGGCCCGGTGGCCCGCAGGGAGGAGAACGCCGTGACGCAGAAGGACGGCCGCGACAGCCTGCGGGCCTACCGCGACAAGCGGCACTTCGACCGGACCAGCGAACCGCGCGGTGATCAACCGGACCGCGGTGATCAGCCCGGCCGCGGCGAGCGGAAGGACACGACGAGGGCCGAGGGCGACGAGCCGGCGTTCGTGGTGCAGATCCACGACGCGCGCACCATGCACTTCGACTTCCGCCTGGAGGTCGACGGCGTGCTCAAGTCCTGGTCGGTCCCCAAAGGCCCCTCCACCGACCCGCACGACAAGCGGCTCGCCGTCCCCACCGAGGACCACCCGCTCGCCTACCAGGACTTCGAGGGCGTGATCGCCCCCGGCGAGTACGGCGGCGGCACCGTCATGGTCTGGGACCGCGGCACCTACCGCCCCACCAGCCACGACCGGAAGGACCGGCCCGTGCCGTTCGCCGAGGCGCTCGACCACGGCCACGCCACCTTCGAACTGCACGGCGACAAACTGCACGGCCAGTACGCCCTCACCCGCTTCCACAGTCGCGAGGAACGCGAGGGGACGAGCGGCGCGAAACCGACCTGGCTGCTCGTGCGCACCGGAGCCGGGCGCGGAGGTGGCGGCACCCCCGACCCGCGCCGGGCCCGCTCGGCGCGCAGCGGCCGCACCCTGCGCCAGATCGCCGAGGCGCCCGACGCCGAGACCTGGGACCCGGACGGCGGCGACACCGGATGAGCGGCCTCCTGGACACCCTGCCGAGCGGACTCGACCGCCTCACGTCCGAGGCGGCCCCAGGCACCGAACTCGCCGCCACCCCGATGCCGGCCATGCTCACCGACGTAGTCACGGAGCGGACGAAGCCATGACGCGAACCATGAACGCCCAGCGGAAGGTGCTGCACGCCCTGCTCGACGAGCACGGCCTGACGTACGCCGCCGAAGCGGGCATCCGCCTCAAGGACACCCCGCAGCCGCTGTACCGCACCCTGGTGCTCGCGACGCTGCTCAGCACCCGTATCCGCGCCTCCGTCGGCGTGGCGACAGCGCGCGCCCTGTACGACGCCGGACTGCGCGACCCGCGCCGCATGGCCGACGCCACCTGGCAGCAGCGCGTCGACGCCCTCGGCGAAGGCGGCTACCGCCGCTACGACGAACGAACCGCCACCCAACTCGGCGACGGCGCCCGCCTGTTGCTCGACGACTGCGGCGGAGACCTGCGCAGGCTGCGCGAACGGGCCGACGGCGACGCCGGCGCGCTGCGCGCCTCGCTGCGCCGCACACCGGGCCTCGGCCCCACCGGAACCGAGATCTTCCTGCGCGAAGTGCAGGACGTCTGGCCCGAGTTCGCCCCCTACCTGGACAACAAGACCCTCCAGGGAGCCGAACGCCTCGGCCTCCCCAAGGACCCCGCGGCGCTCGTCCGGCTCGCCGGCGACACGCCGCACGCCGAACTCGCCGCGGCGCTGGTGCGGGCCGCGCTGGACCGGCACGTGGCGGAGGACTGCCTCGAACGGGCCGCCTGAACGAGAACGAGAACGAGAACGAGAACAGGAACAGGAACAGGAACAGGGAAGAAGAGGTGACGCGATGAAGCGGGACCGGACGAGAGGCCTGCGGGTGGGCGCCCACACCGTCACCCTGCACCGGCAGGACAAGGAACTGCTGCCGGCCGGACCGGGAGCGAACGGCGGCCCGGACCTGACCAAGGGCGACCTCGTCGCGTACTACCGCGAGATCGCCCCGCACATGCTCCCGCACCTGCGCGACCGCCCCCTGATGCTGGAACGCCTCCCCGACGGCCTCGACGGCGAGCGGATCATGCAGAAGAACGTCCCCGCGTACTTCCCGGACTGGATCCACCGGTTCGAGGTCGCCAAGGAGGGCGGCACCGTCCTGCACGCGCTGTGCGACGACACCGCGACCCTCGTCTACCTCGCGGACCAGGCGGCCGTCACCCTGCACCGCTGGCAGTCCCGGGCACCGCACGTGGACCGCCCGGACCGGCTCGTGTTCGACCTCGATCCGCCGGGGGAGGACGACTTCGAGGCCGTCCGCTCCGCCGCCCGCCTCGTGCACGGTCTTCTGGACGAGGTGGGGCTCGCCTCCGGGGTCATGACGACCGGCTCGCGCGGCCTGCACGTCGTCGCGGTCCTGAGGGGCCGGCAGACCTTCGACGAGGTGCGCGACTTCGCCAAGGACGCCGCCGACACACTGGCCGCCGCCCACCCCGACGACCTCACCACCGCCCAGCGCAAGGAGGACCGGGGTGAGCGCCTCTACCTCGACGTGCAGCGCAACGGGTACGCGCAGACCGCCGTGGTCCCGTACACGGTGCGGGCGAGGCCGGGCGGCCCGGTCGCCACGCCCCTCGCGTGGAGCCAGCTCGACGACCCGGACCTGACGGCCCGGAGCTGGACCGTCGACAACGCCCTCGGCCAGGCCCGCACGGACCCGTGGGCCGGTCTGGCCCGCAGGGGGCGGGCGATCGGCCCGGCCGCGCGGAAACTCGCCGGACTGCGCGAGAGTTAGTCGCTCCGGACTCTATGGAACGAACCCCGCCAGTGGCACGATATGCGTACAAACTGTACCGACGGTCGGTACACGTTTCCTGGGGCACCCATGAACGTCCAGCTCCACCTCCGACTCCTCGCCGCGGCGGCCTCGACCGGCCTGGCCCTCACCGCGTGCGGGAGCTCCGGCAGCACCTCGCACGCACCGGCATCGCCGTCCGCCCCACCGGACACGCCGGCCTCCTCGTCCTCGTCCCCGCGCTCCGCCGCCGCTCCCGCCCCGCCGGGAACGACGACGGGCCTCGCGCCGCAGACGTACAAACCGACGGCCCTGCCCGAGCCGAAGACCCGGACCGCGCACGCGTCCGGCCTCGGCCGCCTCCAGCCGCTGTGGCCGTTCACCTCCCTCGCGCAGGCGCGGGCCTGGGAGCGTGACTACCACTCGGGCGGCCACCAGCCCTGGCACCTCGACCCCGACCTGACCGCCCTCGCCTTCACCCAGGGCTACCTGGGCTTCCAGGACATCGGCCGCGTCTCCTCGCACCACGTCAGCGGGCGGCACGCCCACATCGGCGTGGGCCTCAGCAAGCCCAAGGGGGTCACCGGTACCGCCGCGACCATCCACCTCGTGCGCTACGGCACCGGTCGCGACGCCCCCTGGGAGGTCGTCGGCACCGACGACACGACGTTCTCCCTGACCTTGCCCGCGTACGGCGCGACCGTGCGCTCCCCGCTCCTGACCGGCGGACGGATCACCGGCGTGGACGAGAGCATCCGCGTCCAGGTCCGCCAGCCGTCGTCCGGGGCGCCGCTCGGCACGGCCTGTTGCGTCGCGGCCGGTGGCAAGAACCAGCCGTGGAAGGAGCGGGTCTCCTACCGGGGCGCCACGAACCGGGTGCTCACGGTCGTCGCCACCACCGGTGGCCACGTCGCCGAGGTCGAACGCTTCACGGTCACGGCGGTGCACCCCGGCTGACCCCGCAGGCCGCCCGTCCACCGTCCCCGGACCCGTCCGGGGACGGTGGGGCGCGCCGCCGCTCAGCCCGCCTCGCGCACCGGTTCCGTCAACTGCCGCCAGGTCCGCACCAGTTGGCTGAACTCCTTGACCTGGACCAGGACGTGGTCGCGCGCCGCGTTCTCCGCCGTCTCGGCGTCGCCGCGGCGGACGGCGTCGGCGATCGCACGGTGCTCGGCCAGCGAACGGCGCATCCGGTCCGGGACGCGCAGCTGGAGCCGGCGGTACGGCTGGAGAGCCCGCTTGAGCGCGTGGGCCTGCCGCCGCAGGTACTCGTTGCCGCAGGAGTCGTAGACGATGCCGTGGAACCGGGCGTTCGCGTAGTAGTAGGGGTCCGCGTCACCGGCCGCCGCGTGCCGCTCGCACTCCAGCAGCGCCCGCTCGAGCTCCTCCAGGGCCTCCTGGTCGATGCTCCGGGCGGCGAGCCGCGCCGCCATCCCCTCCAGCTCGGCCATGACCTCGAAGCGCTCGGCCAGCTCGGAGACGCTCAGCTCGGTGACGTAGGTGCCCTGCTTGGGGCGGATCTGCACGAGCCCCGAGCGTTCCAGGGCCTGGAGTGCCTCGCGGATCGGGGTGCGCGAGCAGCCGAACTCCTCCTCCAGACGTGCGGGATCCAGCCGCTCGCCGGGACGGTAGTGACCGTCGACGACAGCGTTCTCGAGCGCGTCCCGCACGCGCTGGGACTCCGGGACCCGGGCCATGTGCACCTCCGAGCGGTCAGGTTATCCGGGTGGGCGGGGGGTGGTGCTCCCGCCCTGATGTGTCCTACGGTGGCGCTGTTATATATATCGTCCGCCCTCATGGATTTCATGCGGGGAAGCGACGAGGGCGACGGGACGACGGCCGGGCGCGCGCGACCCGGGAGGTACGGAAGGTGTGCGGACATGGAACGTCACGACGGCTGGCTGCTGACCGACCTGTTCCAGGTGCTCGGGCGGCGGCGCGCCGCGTCCGCCCCCGCCGGGGACCTCGCCGCCCCGGCCGTCGACCCACCGCTCGACCCCCCGCTGGACCAGCTGCTCGCCGCATGCGAAGTCCTGATGAGCGATGTCGGCGAGGCCTCCCTGCGCGCGGTCGCGACGCGCGCCCTCGCCGCCTACGACGCCCTCGACGACGACGGCAAGCGGCTTTTCTTCCACCACGTCACCCGGACCTACGACGCCGACGCCGACCGGGTCCGCGACGCCTTCCGCCGCTGGGAGGAGGCCCGCGCCGCCGGATCCCGCGCCGAGCAGGAACTGGTCCGCCTCTTCGACGTGGTCGAACCGCCCCGCCAGCAACTGCTGCGCCGTATGAACCACGCCCCCGACGCCACTCTCGCCCTCGTCGAGATGCGCGCCGACCTGCGCCGCCTGATGCGCCACGACCCGGAACTGCGCCCCCTCGACCACGACTTCCACCACCTGCTCACCTCCTGGTTCAACCGCGGCTTCCTGCGCATGGCGGAGGTCACCGGGGACGCGCCGGAGGAACTGCACGAGCACCTCATGCGCGGTGAGAAGGTCCACCCGATGGGGAGCGGCGCCGAACTGCGCCGCCGCATCGACCCCGAGGACCGCGCCGTCTACGCGTTCTTCCATCCGGCCACCGGGGACGTGCCGCTCATCTTCGTCGAGGTCGCCCTGGTGCGCGGTCTGCCCGACCGGATCGCCCCGCTCCTCGATCCCGGCCCGGCCCTGAGCCCCGCCGACGCCGACACGGCGGCCCTCTACTCGATCAACAACGCCCTGGACGGCCTCGCCGGAGTCTCCTTCGGCAGCTTCCTCATCAAGCAGGTCATCGAGCAGGTGGGTGAACAGCTCCCGCACCTGACGCAGTTCGCGACGCTCTCGCCCCTCCCCGGATTCCGGCGCTGGCTCGTCGAGCAGGCCACACAGGATGCCGGGCTCGACACGCTCGTACGGGAACTGGACGCCCTGGACGGGACGGCGGGCCTCGCCGCGGCGGACGCCGAACGGCTCCGCGCCCGCCTCCTGCCCGCCCTGGCCCGGTACGTCGCCGTCGAGCGGCTCCCCGACGGCCGCCCCCTCGACCCGGTCGCCCGCTTCCACCTGGGTAACGGAGCCGCCGCCTGGCAGTTGAACTGGCCGGCGAACGACTCCGCCGAGGCATGGCGGCAGTCGTACGGCGCGATGATCAACTACCGCTACGAGCCGGGGCAGCTGGAGCGCCGGCACGAGGACTTCGTCCGCCGCGGCACCGTGGCCCTCGGCGGACCGCTCCGCGCCGCCTTCCCCGTCCCCGAGCCCCGTCCGTCCGCCGCACCGCACTCCGCCGCACCGACTTCCCCGGCACCCGCTTCCGCCGCATCACCGTCCGTCGCTCCGCGCGATCGATGAGAGAGGAACACCCCCCGATGGCACCCGCGTTCACCCCCGTCCACCGGTCCTTCGCCGAGCAGGCCGGACGACGGCCCGACAGGGCGCTCTTCGAGCTGCCCGACGGCCGGAAGATCACCTACCGCGAGACGGCCGACACCGTGGCCCGCATCGCCGCCCGCCTCGTCGCCGACGGCGTCACCCCCGGCGACCGGGTCGCCATGCAGGTGGACAAGTCCCCGGAGGCCATCGCCCTGTACCTGGCGACCCTGCGGATCGGCGGCGTCTTCCTGCCGCTCAACACCGCCTACACCGGCGCCGAGATGGAGTACTTCATCGGCGACGCCCGGCCGCGCGTCCTCGTCTGCTCCCCGGAGCGGCAGGCCGACCACGCCCATCGCGCGGGCCCCGACCTCGTCGTCGAGACCCTCGGCACCAAGGGCGACGGCACCCTCCTGGAAAGCGAGGCCCGGCACGACGAGGCCGTCGACGCCGCCGCCGACGACCCCGCGGCCATCCTCTACACCTCCGGAACCACCGGCCGCTCCAAGGGCGCCGTCCTGACCCACGGCAACCTCGCCTCCAACTGCGCGGCCCTCCTGGAGGCCTGGCAGTTCACCGACCGGGACCGGCTGATCCACGCCCTGCCGATCTTCCACGTCCACGGCCTCTTCGTCGCCGCGAACATGGTGCTCGCGTCCGGCGCCTCCATGTACTACCTCCCGAAGTTCGACGCGGACACGGTCGTCGACCTCCTGCCCCGCGCCACGGTCCTCATGGGCGTACCGACCTTCTACACGCGGCTGGTCAAGCACGAGCGGCTCACCCCGCAGGCCTGCGCGTCGATGCGGCTGTTCGTCTCCGGCTCCGCCCCGCTGCTCGCGAGCGACCACGCGGCCTTCGAGGCCCGCACCGGACACGCCATCCTGGAGCGCTACGGGATGACCGAGACCGGCATGAACACCACCAACCCGTACGAGGGCGGCCCGCGCAAGCCCGGCACCGTCGGCGAGCCGCTGCCCGGCACCGAGATCCGGGTCGTGGACGCCGAGAGCGGCGAGCCGCTGCCGGACGGCGAGGTCGGCAGCATCGAGGTGCGCGGACCCAACGTCTTCAGCGGGTACTGGCAGATGCCGGAGAAGACCGCCGCCGAGTTCCGCGCGGACGGCTTCTTCATCACCGGCGACCTCGGCCGCGTCGACGAGGACGGCTACCTCTGCATCGTCGGCCGGGGCAAGGACCTCGTCATCTCCGGCGGCTACAACATCTACCCCAAGGAGATCGAGGAACTGCTCGACGCCCACCCGGCCGTCCTGGAGTCCGCCGTGATCGGCGTCCCGCACCCGGACTTCGGCGAGACCGTCGTCGCCGTCGTCGTCCCGGCCGGCGGCCAGGAGCCCACGGAGGCGGAGCTGCTCCGGTCCGTCGCGGGCGACCTCGCCCGGTTCAAGCACCCGCGGGCCGTACGGATCGTCGACGCCCTGCCCCGCAACGTGATGGGCAAGGTGCAGAAGGCCGAGCTGCGCAAGCGGTACCAGGACCTGTTCGCGGGCCCGGACACCCTCGGGACCGACCGGCCCTAGCCTCCGCCCGGCGGGGGTGCGAGCGTGGAAGGACGGGACGCCCCGCGACCGAGAGGCGGTGGGCCCGATGGAAGCTCCTCTGGTGGTGGGTGTCGACGGCTCCGAAGGGAGCCTGAGAGCGCTGGACTGGGCCGTCGACGAGGCGGTGCGGCACGGGCGTCCGCTGCAGATGGTGCACGCCTCGCTGTGGGAACGGTACGAGGGCACCGCGCCGGCCGGGACGCGCGAGCGCCCCTGGGGCCAGGTCCTCGCCGAGAACATCCTCGGCGGAGCCGTCGAGCGGGCGCGGAACCGGTCCCGGGCGGTCACCGTCACCACGTACGTCGCCGGTGAGGACGCCGCGGGGGCGCTGCTGCGCGCCGGGCGATCCGCCGTCGCCGTGATCGTGGGGTCGCGCGGGCGCAGCGAGATGGGCGACCTGCTGCTCGGGTCGGTCGGCCTCGTCGTCGCCGCCCGCTCCTCGTGCCCGGTCGTCGTCGTCCGCGGCGACCGCGACGCCCTGGAGGCGCGGCACGGCCGGATCCTGCTCGGCGTCGGCGAGCACGACACGGACTCGCCGGCCGTCCGCTTCGCCTTCCGCGAGGCGGCGGTCCGTAAGGCGGAGCTCGACGCGGTCCACACCTGGCGCAAGCCCGCCCACGAACCCGTCGACCACCCCCTCCTGACCCGGGGCGAGGCCCCCTTCTTCGAGCACCGCGCCGCCGAGACCCTGGACCTGGCGATCGCGGCGGCGACGCGGAAGCACCCCGAGGTGCCCGTACGCCGCGCCCTCGTGGAAGGCGCCCCGCACCGCGTACTGACCGACCGCTCGGCCGCCGCCGACCTCCTCGTCCTCGGCGCCGGCCACCGCCACCACTGGGCCGGCCTCCAGCTCGGCCGAGCCGCCCACCGCGCCCTGCACCACGCCGCGTGCCCGGTCGCGATCGTCCCGCAGCACCCTCCGGAGGAGGCGGCGCGGGAGACCGAGGGGCCCACGCCGGGCTGAGGAACCGAAATCCGGGCTCCCGCTCAGCCCTGCGCGTCGGAGGTGAGGCGGCACCGTACGTCCACGACCCCGTCGACCGCGCGGGCCAGGCGCTCCGCCAGCGGCACGAGGGCGGCATCGGTCACGGCGCCGGAGAGCGTGACGACGCCCGCCTCGACCCGGACGCCGATCCGGGCGTGCGAGAGCGGGAACAGGGGTGTGACGACGTCGTGGCGGACCGCGTCGGCGATTTCGGCGTCGGGGCGGAGGAAGACCTTGAGGAGGTCGGAACGGCTCACGATGCCCTGGATCGTGCCGTGCTCGTCGACCACCGGCAGCCGTTTGACGTGCCGCGTCGCCATCAGCCGGGCGGCCTGCGGGAGCGTGGCGTCCGGCCCGACGGTGACGGCGGGCGAGGTCATGAGGTCCGCGGCGCGGTCGGCGCCCGCCTTCGCCGTGGCCTCCCGCCGCCGCACCTGCTCGACCAGCCCGGGACGGTGGTCGTGGAACTCCTCCTTGAGGATCAGGTCGGCCTCGGACACCACCCCGACGACCCGGCCCTCGCCCTCGATCACGGGCAGCGCGGTCACCTTCCAGCGCGCCATCGTCGCCGCGATCTCCTTGAACTCCGCCCCCGGCCGCACCGCGACCACCTTCCGGGTCATCACGTAGCCCACCGTGAACACCTGTGAGGTCATGACGTCTCCTTCGGCCGCGCCTCCACCCTGACCCCCGCCAGGAGCGCACGGCAGGGCCCGAGGGGGCCCACCTGGGGGCCGACCGGCCCATGCGCCGCACGCCGGGGCGGGAGCAGCCTGGACGGTGAGCGCCGCGGGGAACGGACCCCCGGGCCGTGCGGAAGGCGATCGACATGAAGGCTCTCGTGTTCCAGGGCCCCGGCGAGGTCGCCTGGCAGGACGCACCCGACCCCGACGTCCAGGACGCGACGGACGCGATCGTCCGCGTCGACGCCGTCACCCTGTGCGGAACGGACCTGCACATCGTCAAGGGCCACGTCCCCGATGTGGAGCCCGGCCGGATCCTCGGCCACGAGGCGGTGGGCACGGTGGTGGAGACGGGCGCGGACGTCCGCACCGTCCGTCCGGGGGATCGCGTCCTGATCTCCTGCGTGTCCAGCTGCGGACGCTGCCGGTTCTGCCGCGAGCGGCGCTACGGACAGTGCCGCGGCGGAGGCGGCTGGGTGCTGGGCCACCTCATCGACGGCACCCAGGCCGAGTACGTCCGCGTCCCCTTCGCCGACCTGTCCGTGCACCCCCTGTCGAACGCGGTGGACAGCTTCGACGCCGTGCTTCTCGCGGACATCTTCCCCACCGCGTACGAGGTCGGCGTCCTCAACGGCCGCGTCCGCCCCGGCGACACCGTCGTCGTGGTCGGCGCCGGCCCCATCGGACTCGCCGCGATCCGCACCGCCCGCCTCTACAGCCCCGGCCGGATCATCGCCGTGGACCTGGCCACGTCCCGTCTCGAAGCCGCGAGCCGGATGGGCGCGGACGCCGTCGTCGGCGCCGACGACGGTCCCGAGGAGCTCGTCGCCGAACTGACCGACGGGCTCGGCGCCGACGTCGTCATGGAGGCGGTGGGCGCTCCCGAGACGTTCGAGATGTGCACGCGGATGGTCCGCCCCGGCGGTCGCGTCGCCAACATCGGCGTCCACGGCAGGCCCGTCGCGCTGCACCTCGAAGACCTGTGGATCAAGGACGTCACCATCACCACGGGGCTGGTCGACACGTGCTCGACCCCGATGCTGCTGAGCATGATGACGGCCGGGCGCCTCCCCACGGCGGACCTGGTCACGCACCGCTTCGCGCTCGGGCAGATGGAGGAGGCGTACGACGTCTTCGGCCGGGCGGCGGAGACCGGCTCGATCAAGGTGGCCCTGGGCGGCCCCCGGCACACCGAGGTCACGGCCGCCCCGCTGCGCGTGGGAGCGTCGGCATGACCACCGGCACGCGACCCCGCACGGTCGTCGTGGGCGTCGATCCCGCCCGCACCGGCCGGCTCGCGACGGCCTGGGCCGCCGACGAGGCCGACCGGCGCGGACTGCCGCTGCGCCTGGTCGCGGCCCTGGAGCCGGCGCCCGACACCTGGCACGCCACCGACGCGGCCCGCCACCGGGCCCGCGCCGAGGCGAGGGCGGAGGCGCTGCGCCGGGCGGCCGACGCGGTGCGCGCCCGTCACCCCGGGCTGAGTGTCAGCTCCGCGCTGCTCCGCGGAGCCCCCGCCGTCGTCCTGGCCGGCCTGGCGCAGGAGGCCGCCCTGATGATCCTCGGTTCGCGCCACCTCAGCCGCACCGAGGAGTTCCTCAGCGCCGGTTCCCTGGTCGTCCCGGTCACCGCCCAGGCCCGCTGCCCCGTCGCCGTCGTGGGCGACGCGGAACACAGCACCCAGGAACGGCCGTACCTCGTCGTGGGCATCGACGGGAGCCCGGCCGCGCAGGGCGCGCTCGCCCTGGCCTGCGAGGAGGCGGATCTGCGGGGCTGTCCGCTGCGCGCCGTCGCCGTCCGGCAGCCGCCGCTCTTCCCCACGCGTCCGGAGGGCGCCTGGCTGGACGGCGAGCGCCGGCTGCTCGCGGAGGCGACCGCCGGCTGGGCCGAGAAGTACCCCGACGTCACGATCACCCACGAGGTGCTCGCCGGGTCGCCCGTCGAACGGCTCGCGGAGGCCGCCGGGCACGCCCTCGCCGTCGTCGTCGGCCGCCGGGGCCGCGGCGGCTACACGGGCATGCGCGTCGGCTCCGTCGTGCACGGACTGCTGCACCGCGCGCACTGCCCCGTGATCACCGTGCCCGCCGAATGACCCCGCGGGCCGGCGGCTCAGGCGTCGTCGGCGTGCTGCGGACGGGTCTGCGCGTCACGGGCCTGCGTCGCGATCACGGCGGCCTGGACCCGGCGCTCGACGCTGAGTTTGCCGAGCAGGCGGGAGATGTGGTTCTTGACCGTCTTCTCGGACAGGTAGAGCCGCTGGGCGATCTGCCGGTTGGTGAGTCCCTCGCCGATCAGGTCGAGAACCGAGCGCTCGCGTTCGGACAGCGCCGCGAGGCGGTCGTCGGCGGGCTGCTTCGCCGCGTCGGTGTCCCGCAGGGAGTGCATGAGGCGGGCCGTGGTCGCCGGATCCAGCATCGACTGCCCCGTCGCCACGGTCCGTACCGCCGAGACGAGGTCCGAGCCCTTGATCTGCTTCAGGACGTAGCCGGCGGCCCCGGCCATGATGGCGTCGAGCAGGGCGTCCTCGTCGTCGAACGACGTCAGCATCAGGCAGGCCAGGCCGGGCATCCGGGACCGCAGCTCCCGGCACACCCCGATCCCGTCCCCGTCGGGCAGCCGTACGTCGAGGACGGCCACGTCGGGCGCGAGGGCCGGGCCCCGGGCCAGTGCCTGGCCCGCGGTGGAGGCCTCACCGACCACCTGGAGGTCGGGCTCGTCGTCGATCAGGTCGCGCAGGCCCCGGCGGACGACCTCGTGGTCGTCGACGAGGAAGACCCGGGTGGCCGGCCTGTCGGGAGCCGCTGCCGGCTGCTCGTTCATTGCGCCCCCTGCCATCGGAAACGGTCGGAGAGGAACGGTGGCGTGCGCCCTCACGACAATTTTCCGTCACACGGCGCTTTCGTGGGCGCCGAAATCGACGTGGACGTCCACGACGCCCTCCACGGCCCGCACGGCCCGCGCGATCAGCGGCACGAGAGAGCGGTCGGCGAGCCCGCCCCGCACGGTGGCCACACCCTCGTCGACCGTGACGGTCAGCCCGGTGAGCGCGTTCGAGGCGAGGACGGTGCGGCGGATCTCCGCGGCGATCTCGGCGTCCTCGCGCAGGAACACCTTGAGCAGGTCGCTGCGGCTGCACACGCCCTCGAGCAGGCCGATCTCGTCGACCACCGGCAGCCGCTTGAGCCGGCGCTGCGCCATGATCCGCGCGGCCTCGGCCAGCGTCGCGTCCGCCCGCACCGTCACCGCCGGGCTCGACATCAGCTCCCCGGCCCGCACGGCCCCCGCCTTCGCCGCCGCGGCGAACTGCCCGGGCCGCGGCTCGGCGTCCCGGAAAGCCTCCTTGACCAGCAGATCCGCCTCCGAGACGACGCCGACGACGCGCCCCTCGCCGGCGAGCACGGGCAGGGCGCTCACCTTCCACTGGACCATGAGGGCGACGATCTCCTTGTACGGGGCGTTCTCACCGATCGCCACCGCCGTGTGCGTCATGACATCGCTGACCGTGTACCGCGCAGGGGGTCCGGCGGGCATCGGGGCCACCTCCTCGCTCTCCTTCCAGTCTCGCTCCGGCGGCCGCGGAACGGAGAGGGCCGATCGGCCCGGGCAGGGGCCCACCGGGCCCCTGCCCGGAAAGCCGCGCGCTGTCCAGACTGAAGGCGGGCCCGACCCGAGGAGACTGCCATGAGCGCACCGTCACCCACCCGCATCGCCGCCGGCGTGCCCGCGGACTGCCGCACCCGGCTCATGGAGCTGGCCCGCGCGGCCGACTTCGGCACCGGCACCCGGCTCTTCAACGAGGGCGGGCACGCCGACCGCTTCTGGATCGTGCGCTCGGGCACCGTGGCCCTCGACGTGCATGTCCCGGGGCGCCGGCCCGCGGTCATCGAGCGGCTCGACGCCGGTGAACTGGTCGGCTGCTCCTGGCTGTTCAAGCCGTACGTGTGGCGGCTGGGCGCCGACGCGACGACGCCCGTACGGGCCTACGAGTTCGACGCGCCCGCCGTGCGGCTGCTGATGGACGCGGACCCGCGCCTCGGGGCCGCCGTCGGCGCCTGGGTCGCCGACGTCCTCGCCCACCGGCTGTGGGCCGCCCGGGTCCGCCTGCTCGACCTGTACGCGCCCTACGGCAGCGGCGAAGGACTCTGAGCCTCCGACGCCGCGCTCAGTCCTCGCCCGGGCCCTGGCCGGGACCGCGGCGCAGCCGGCCCGACCAGGCCGGTTCGACCTCCGCCCACTCGGCCGCCCAGTCCCGCGCACAGCGCGCGTCCACCCTGCGCAGGCGGACGCGGACGAACGCGCCGGCGGCGAGTGCGACGACACAGGAGGCGCCGACGCCGTACCCGATGGCGGCCATCGTGATGTCGGTGGTGCCGGGCGGGGCGCCGGCGGCGTTCCCGCGATCGTCCGTCCAGGTCATGACCGTGTCACCGGTGCGGGTCGTGGCGGTCACCGGCACGGTCCCGGTGTGGACCCGGCCCGCGCGGTCGTGCCAGGTCGCCCGGGCGACGATGTCCGGGGCGCTCTCCGGCTGGGCCGCCGACCGGTAGATCCGGGGCGACACCGTCGTCGCCGGCAGGAGATGACGGTGCTGCGCCACCTCGGCGGCGGACCGCCGGCCCTCGTCCCAGGCGGCCCCGCCCGCCGTACCGCCGCACGCCACCGCCACCAGACAGACCGGCACGAGGGCGGAGCGCATCCGGGCCCGGGTGCGGTCCGCCTTCCGCAGCAGCGGATTGGACGGGTCGGGAGTCGTCCGTCGCCACATGGTGCACCTCCGCACTCGCTCGTGCCGTCGCGTCGCGCGCGAGGCACCCCCTCGTACGGGTCCGGTCCCGCCGGGGCCCGGTCATCCCAGCCTCGGCCCGCCGCCGGGCCGCGCAGCAGGGCCGGGCAGGCCTCTTCGGGGACCGAACGGCCCATGTTCCGTGCGGCGGGGGAGGTGCGAGCGTGGAAGGTGTCGTTCCGCGAGGGCCGTCCGGGCGGGCACGGGTCGCTCCGGACGGTTCCCCCGAGGAGGAGCCATGGACAGCGAGGACCGCGTGAAACCCCGGCTCGGAGACGTCGTCGCAGGCGTCGACGGGTCCGCCTCGGCACGCGCCGCGGCGCTGTGGGCGGCCGCGGAGGCCGTCCGGCGCGAGCGCCCCCTGCACCTCGTCCACGCCGCCGACACCGACCGGCGCGCGCTCTACACCGACGCCGACACCCTCCAGGACGTCCGGGAGGCCGGCCGCGACCTGCTCATCGACATCGCCGAGGCGGTCGCCGCCGAACACCCCGGGCTCGTCGTCACCCGCGAACTGAGCCGCCAGGAGCCGGTGGCCGCCCTGCGCGCCGCGGCCGGCCGCGGCGGCACGGTCGTCGTCGGCAGCCGCGGCCTGGGCGGCTTCGCGGCCCTGCTGCTCGGCTCCGTCGGCCTCGGTGTGGCGGCCCGCGCCGAGGGACCCGTCGTGGTCGTACGGGGAGCGGAGGACCGGCCCCGGCACGGCTCCGTGACCGCGGCCGTGCACGACGCGGAGGACCTCGACTGGCTGCCGCTCGCCGCGGCGGAGGCCGAGGCCCGCAAGTCCGTGCTGCGGCTCGTGAGCGTGTGGAACGTGTTCGCGCACGTGGGCGAGGTCGCCACGATGCTCGACGACCTCGACGGCACGGCCAGGAAGCGCGTGCACGCCATGAAGGACCTGGCCGACGCGGTCCGCGCGGTCTACCCGGACCTCGTCGTCGGCCACCACGTGGAGACCGGCACCAGCACCCCCGGCATCCTCATGCAGGCCAGTGACCACACCGATCTGATCGTGATGGGCAGGGGAGGCCGCCGCCTCGGCGTCGGACCCGCCCTGGGCCGCGTCGCGCACGCCCTGATCCACCACGCCCACTGCCCCGTGCAGATCGTGCCGCACACCGCCCCGCACACCCCGCCGCACAACCTGCCGACCGGCGGCGAGGGCTCATGAACGAGGTCGTCGTCGGTGTCGATCCCCAGGAGCTGTCCGTGCCGGCCCTGCTCCGGGCCGCCGACGAGGCCGCCTGGCGAGGCCTGCGACTGCACCTGGTCTGCGCGGTGCCGCCCGTCCACGACCACCTCCTGTACGACGCCGTCAACCACCGCGCCGCGCTGCGCATCCGGGCCGGCTCCGCGCTCGCCGACGCCGAGGACCTGGTCCGTGACCTGCACCCCGGCCCGTCACCGGTCACGGAACTCGTCGACGGCCCGCCGGCCGCCGTCCTGCGCGAGCGCGCCGCCCGCGCGACGCTCACCGTCGTGGGCTCACGCCGCCTGGGCCGGATCGCGGAGGTCCTCGCCGAGAGTTCGGTCGTCCTGCCGCTCGTCACGGGCGCGGACGGGCCCGTCGCCGTCGTGCGGTCCCCGGAGCACGCCGTCGACCCTCCGCCCACCGTGGTCGTCGGCGTCGACGGCAGCGTGTCGTGCCGGGCCGCCGTCGCCTTCGCCGTGGAGGAGGCCGTCCTGCACGGGGCGCGGCTGCACGCCGTGTGGGTCTGGCCCCGGCCGGTGTTCGCCGAGGACGACGACGCGACGGGCCTCGCCGGGCAGCGAGCGCTCGCCGAGGCGGTGGCCGGACAGGCCGACCGCCACCCGGACCTCGAGATCACCCAGGAGATCCTGCGCGGACACCCGGTCGAACAGCTCGCCGTGGCCGCGCACGCGTCCCTCGCGCTCGTCGTCGGCCGCCGCGGCGGGGGCGGCTTCACCGCCCTGCGGCTCGGCTCCACGGCCTACGGTCTGCTGCACCACGCGGAATGTCCCCTGGTCGTCGTACCCCCGCCCGGTACCTGAGCCGGGGGCGCGGACACCCGCGCGTCCTGCGGCGATCCCCAGGCCTGGCTACCGTGGGAGGCGGCAGGGAACATCAGCGGCCGGAGCGTGGCGCCGGAGGAACCGATGGGCCGGGAGAACAACGAATTCGCCGAGGGGCGGCTTCCGCGCCTGCGCCTCGACGAACTCCTGGAGGAACTTCAGGCGCACATCGACGAGGTGCGCGGCACCCGCGAACGCCTCGACGGACTCCTCGACGCCGTCATGTCCGTCGGCCGGGGCCTCGACCTGCCGCAGGTGCTGCGCGGCATCGTGGAGGCGGCGGTCGTCCTCGTCGACGCCGAGTACGGCGCCCTGGGCGTCATCGGCGACGACAACAAGCTCTCCGCCTTCCTGCCGGTCGGCATCGACGACGAGCTCCACCGGCAGATCGGCGCGCTGCCCTCCGGGCACGGCATCCTCGGCGAGCTCATCCGGCACCCCCACCCGCTCCGCCTGGCCGAACTGTCCGCGCACCCCGCCTCGTACGGCTTCCCGCTGCACCACCCGCCGATGCACACATTCCTGGGCGTCCCGATCCGGGTCCGCGACGAGATCTTCGGCAATCTGTACCTGACCGAGAAGCGCGGCGGCGTCGAGTTCGACGCGGAGGACCAGGCCGTCCTGACCACCCTGGCCGTCGCCGCGGGCATCGCCATCGAGAACGCCCGCCTCTACGAGGAGGGCCGGCTGCGCCAGCGCTGGCTGGCCGCCAGCACCGAGTTCACCAGCGCCCTGCTCTCCGGCGCGCAGGAGACCGAGGTGCTCGGCAGCATGGTGGACCGGGCCGTGGACATCGCCGACGCCGACATCGGGGTCTTCTACATGGTCGGGCCCGGCGGCGAGCTGCGCGGGTCGCTGGCCCACGGGGAGGGGTCCGAGGTGCATGAGGGCGTCGTCCTGCCCAGCAGCGCCGGCACGCTCGCCTCCGCCGCGCTCGCCCAGCAGGGCCTGGTCACCGTCGTGGACGTCGAACACGACGAACGGGTCACCGTGCAGCCCGAGCGGTGGCGCGGCTTCGGCCCCGCCGTCGCCGTCACCGTGGGCACGAAGGAACGGCTCAGCGGCGTGCTGATCCTTGCGCGGCGCAGCGGGCGGCCCCCCTTCTCGACGGTGGAGACCACGGCGCTGCCCGCTTTCGTCGGACAGGCGGCGATCGCCCTGGAACTGGCCGAACGGCGGCGTGACGCGGAGCAGGTCAGCCTCCTCGAGGACCGCGACCGGATCGCCCGCGACCTGCACGACCTCGCCATCCAGCGGCTCTTCGCCACGGGCATGACGCTGCAGAGCGCCCGGCGCTTCGTCGAGCACCCCGAGGCCGTGCACCGCCTGTCGCGCGCCATCGACGACCTGGACGCCACCATCAAGATCATCAGGGCGACCATCTTCGGCCTGCGGGAGCACGAACGCGCCGGGGTCGCGCCGAAACTGCGCAGCCGCGTCGTCAAGGCGGTCGAGACGGCCGCGGCGGCCCTCGGCTACGCCCCGGCCCTGCGCATGGAGGGCCTGCTCGACACGGACGTACCGGCGCAGACGGCCGAGGAGGTCGTCGCGGTCATCGGCGAGGCGCTCACGAACGTGGCCCGGCACGCGCAGTCCCGGCAGGCCGAGGTGTCGGTGGTCGCCGAGGCCGGTGTCCTGACGGTGGCGGTGAGCGACGAGGGCGTCGGCATCCCGCCGGGCGTCGTGCGCTCCGGTCTGCGCAATCTGGCGGAGCGGGCCGAGCGCCTGGGCGGCGAACTGTCGGTCACGGCGCGGGGAGAGCAGGGCGGCACCCTGCTCGAATGGCGCGTACCTCTGCGGACCGAGGGTTCCTGATCCCGTCTGACCTGGACGCAAGGCCCTGGCCCCGTCAGCTCGCCTCCGGGGCCGCGACCGCCACCTCCGTCACCTCCGCGGCCTCCGTCGTGTCCACGGGGACGCCGAGGCGGGCGGCCACGGCGGGCAGGGCCTCGCCCAGGGGGAGGGCGATCCGGGTGCGGGCGTGGGTGTCGCCGCGGGTGGGGTCCCGGTTCACGATGAGCACCGGGGTGCCGGCCGCGGCCGCCTGACGGACGAAGCGGAGCCCGGACATCACCGTCAGCGAGGAGCCCAGGACCAGCAGGGACGTGGCCGCACGGACCAGCTCGCGGCAGTGCTCGACGCGCGGCGGCGGAACCGGCTCGCCGAAGAACACGACGTCCGGTTTGAGGACGCCGCCGCAGGCCGTGCACGGCGCCACCCGGAAGTCGCCGACCTGCTCGTCGGTGAGGTCGGCGTCGCCGTCCGGGTTGATCGCCGAGGCCACCGGGGCGAAGCCGGGGTTCGACTCCTCGAGGCGCCGGGTCAGCTCGTCCCGCGGGCTGAACGCGCCGCAGGACAGGCAGACGACCCGGTCCAGGCTCCCGTGCAGCTCGACGACGTCCGCGCTGCCGGCGGCCTGGTGCAGCCCGTCGACGTTCTGCGTGATCGTCCCCGAGAGCAGACCGTGCCGCCCGAACGCGGCCACGGCCCGGTGCCCCGGATTGGGCCGGGCCCGGACGAAGGTCCGCCGCCCGAGGTGGCTGCGCGCCCAGTACCGGCGCCGGGCCGAGGCGCTCGCGGTGAAGTCCTGGTAGGTCATCGGGGTGTGCCGGCTGAGACTGCCGCCCTCGCCCCGGTAGTCGGGGATCCCCGACTGTGTGGAGATCCCGGCGCCGCTGAGCACGAGGACCCCGCCGGCGCCCAGCGCGTCGACGACCGGGCCCAAGTCCGTGGTGCCCGGCGGAAGATCGTCGGGCGGCGTCCAGTGCAGTGTGGGGCGCATGCGCATGCCGCCAGGGTACGGAACCGGCCGGGACGCGGCCCGTCTCGGTTGAAGAATATTCAGCCGTCAGGTCTATGCATGAATCCATTCCCGGATTAGCCTGACGGCGCTCTCCTCACCCAACGGGAGTGTTCCACCGCCGCGTTTCGCTCGACGCGGCCACATGCCCTGCATCGGATCTGCATCGGGCCTGCCCTCGCGTCCGTGCGCGGCGGCACCCCTCACGCATCACCGTCCCCGTTCCAAGGCCTCGAGGTGCCCTCCCTCGACCGCCTTCTTGTCCCGCAGGAGGAATTCCAGATGAACGCAGAGACCGCCCGGCGCGTGGACGGCGCCAGAACCCGACTGGTCGCGGCCGGCGCCGTCGCCGTAGCAGGCGTCCTCCTGCTGACCGGCTGCGGTGACCAGACCGGGAGCGGGAACGACGACGGCAAGGCCGCCGGAGGGTCGAAGAGCGCGCCGCTGGCCGACAAGCTCCCCAAGGAGATCCGCGACAAGGGCGTCATCCGGGTCGGCTCCGATCTCGCCTACGCCCCGGTGGAGTTCAAGGACAAGTCGGGTGGGGTCATCGGGATCGACCCCGACATCGCCGCGGCCATGGGCAAGCAGCTCGGCGTGAAGTTCGAGTTCGAGAACGGCACCTTCGACACCCTCGTCACGGGCCTTCGCTCGAACCGCTACGACATTGCGATGTCGGCCATGACGGACACCAAGGACCGCCAGAACGGCGTGGACTCGGACACCGGCAAGAAGGTCGGCGAGGGCGTCGACTTCGTCGACTACTTCAACGCGGGCGTCTCCATCTACACGCCGAAGGGCAAGACCCAGGGCATCAAGACCTGGGACGACCTGTGCGGCAAGAAGATCGTCGTGCAGCGCGGCACGGTCTCCCACGACCTGGCCAAGGCGCAGGCCAAGAAGTGCCCCAAGGGCAAGACGCTGGGCATCCAGGCCTTCGACGACGACCAGCAGGCCCAGACCCGCCTGCGTTCGGGCGGCGCGGACGCCGGTTCCTCCGACTTCCCGGTCGCCGCGTACGCGGTCAAGACCACGGGCGGCGGCAAGGCCTTCGAGATCGTCGGCGACCAGGTCGAGGCCGCGCCGTACGGCATCGCGGTGGCGAAGGACAAGACGCAGCTGCGGGACGCGCTGCAGGCCGCGCTGAACGCGATCATCGAGAACGGCGAGTACGGAAAGATCGTCGCGAAGTGGGGCGTCGAGGCCGGCGCCGTCAAGGAATCCGGCATCAACGGCGGCAAGTGACCATGGAACAGAAACTCACCGAGAAAGAGCCCGTGAAAGACACCCCGGTGTCCTCCGTGTCCTCCGCATCTCCGTCCGTCACCGTCCCCGAGGCGCTCAGGGCGATTCCGGTGCGGCATTACGGGCGTTACCTGGCCGCGGTGGTCGCGCTCGCGCTCCTGGGTTCGATCATCTATGCCTTCGGGCAGGGCAAGATCCAGTGGAGCACGGTCCCGGAGTACTTCTTCGACGACCGCATCCTGACGGGTGTCGGCAAGACGCTGCTGCTGACGGTCCTGTCGATGCTGATCGGTGTCGTGGGCGGTATCACGCTGGCCGTGATGCGTCTGTCGAAGAACCCGGTGACCAGCTCGATCGCCTGGTTCTACATCTGGTTCTTCCGCGGGACGCCGGTCCTGGTCCAGCTGTTCATCTGGTTCAACCTGGGCCTGGTCTTCGAGTACATCAACCTCGGTCCGATCTACAAGGACTACTGGTCCTCGTTCATGACGCCGCTGCTGACCGCGCTGCTGGGTCTGGGGCTGAACGAGGCCGCGTACATGGCGGAGATCTGCCGTGCGGGTCTGATGTCGGTCGACGAGGGCCAGACGGAGGCCTCGCACGCGCTGGGCATGTCGCACTCGAAGACGCTGCGGCGGATCGTGATCCCGCAGGCGATGCGGGTGATCGTGCCGCCGACGGGCAACGAGTTCATCAACATGCTCAAGACGACGTCGCTGGTCGCGGCGGTGCAGTTCAACGAGCTGTTCCGCTACGCGCAGGACATCGGTCAGCAGTCGGGTTCGCCGGTGGAGATGTACTTCACGGCGGCGGCCTGGTACCTGATCATGACGTCGATCCTGAGCGTGGGGCAGTACTACATCGAGCGGTACTACGCGCGCGGCACGTCCCGTCAGCTGCCCGCGACGCCGTGGCAGAAGGTGAAGGCGAACATGCTGTCGCTGTCGAACCGGTCCAAGGCGGTGGGCGCGTGAGCGGCGACGTGAACGTGATGGTGAAGGCGGAGGGCGTCCACAAGTCCTTCGGCGCGGTGCAGGTCCTGCAGGGCATCGACCTGGAGGTCAAGCAGGGTGAGGTGTTCTGCCTGATCGGCCCGTCCGGGTCGGGCAAGTCCACGTTCCTGCGCTGCATCAACCACCTGGAGAAGATCAACGGCGGCCGTCTGTACGTGGACGGTGAGCTGGTCGGCTACCGCCAGCAGGGCGACAAGCTGTACGAGCTGCGCGACCGGGAGGTGGCGTTGAAGCGGCGGGACATCGGCATGGTGTTCCAGCGGTTCAACCTCTTCCCCCACATGACGGCGCTGGAGAACGTCATGGAGGCGCCGGTCCAGGTCAAGAAGCAGTCGAGGGCGGATGCCCGCAAGCGGGCCGGCGAGCTCCTGGAGCGGGTCGGTCTCGGGGACAAGGCGAAGAACTATCCCTCGCAGCTGTCGGGCGGTCAGCAGCAGCGTGTGGCGATCGCCCGCGCGCTGGCCATGGATCCCAAGCTGATGCTGTTCGACGAGCCGACCTCGGCGCTCGACCCGGAGCTGGTGGGTGACGTCCTCGACGTCATGCGCGACCTCGCCGAATCGGGCATGACGATGATCGTCGTCACCCACGAGATGGGCTTCGCCCGCGAGGTCGGTGACAGTCTCGTCTTCATGGACGGCGGCGTCGTCGTCGAGTCCGGCCACCCCCGCGACGTGCTGACCAACCCCCAGCACGACCGCACCAAGTCCTTCCTGTCCAAGGTCCTCTGACCCCCGACGCAAGCCCCCATCGCCCGTTCGTCCGCGGGCCGGTGGGGGCTGGTCGCGCCCCGCGGCGGAGCCGCTCATAGACGCAGCCCCGCGCCCCTGTGGAGATGCGCACTTCGTGCGCCATCTCCACAGGGGCGTCGGCACATCGGGGAAATGCGCCCGAAGGGCATGCATTTCAGGGGCGCGGGGAACTGCGCGAGAAGCCCCACCGGACCCGCAGACGAATCCCGACGCCCCCGTGGGCCCGCCGCCTATTGGACGAACGGCAGGAACAGGTCCGCCGTCGCCTCCGCGTGCACCGTGAACTGCTCCCGCGCCCGCACCGGATCACTCCGCTCGATCGCCCCCACGAGGGCCCGGTGCAGCTGGTCGGGGGTGCTGCGGGCCTCCACCCCGCCCGGATCCTCCGCCAGGAGCCGCGTGAGCTCGTCCTGGATGCCCTGCTCGGCCTCCATCAGCCGCCGGGAGCCGGAGAGTTCGGCGATGTGGAGGTGGAGCCCCGCGTCCAGCGTGCGGTAGGCCTCCGCGTCGGCGACCGCCTCGTCCGTCGCCGTCTCGAGCTCGCGCAGCCGCGCGAGACCCGCCTCGGAGGCGCGCCGCGCCGCCCGGGCGGACGCCTCCCCGGACACCGCGATGCGCCAGGCCGTGAGCTCCTCGATGTCGGCCTGCGTGTACGGGTGCAGGGCCGTCAACTCCCGGATCCGGGTGAGGACTTCGGGGACGACGTACGTGCCGGCGCGGTGTCCGCGCCGGGTCTCGATCAGCCCGTCCTCCCGCAGCACCGCCATGGCGTGCCGCATCGTCATCACGGCCACCCCGAACATCTCGGCAAGGGCCTTCTCCGGCGGGAAGCGATCACCGCCGACGAGGATCCGCGCGCCGATCAGCTCGTTGAGCCGCCGCGCGACGGCCTCCGCCGCTCCCGCCGAACGCACCGGCGCGATGTGTTGTGCCCAGCCCTTGTCGTCCATGAAACCTATCCTCTAGATTTCGCATCTCTACCGCAAGTTGCGATCAGCAGGAGAGCCTATGAGCACGACTGAGCCCGCGGCACCGGCACCCCTCGTCGGGATACCCGTACGCCTGAGCGACGCCGCCGCACCCGGCGCCGACCAGCGCGTTCTCGAGGCCAACCGCATCTTCGACGACATCGTCGACCTGATCCGCGCCGCGGGCGCCGAGCCCGTCCTGCTGCGGCCGGCGCAGGACGGGGGCCCGCTCGAAGCCGAGCTCGCGGCCTGTCGCGGCTTCGTCGTGCCGGGCGGCGGCGACGTCGACCCGGCCCTGTACGGAGCCGACCCGGACCATCCCGCGCTGTACGACGTGAATCCCGCGCAGGACCGGCTCGACACGGCCGTGATCCGGTACGCCCTGGACGCCCGGCGCCCGCTGCTCGGCATCTGCCGCGGCATGCAGCTGCTCAACGTGCTGCGCGGCGGCACCCTCCACCTCGACCTGCCGAAGACCTCCGTCGCGCACGAGCCGGACACGGGCCACGACTGGGCCGTGCACGACGTCGCACTGTCGCCCGGCAGCGCGGTGGCCGAGGTGTTCGGGCGCGACCGGATGCCCGTGTCGTCCGGTCACCACCAGGCGGTCGACCGGGTGGGCGACGGACTGCGGGTGTCGGCCCGCGCCGACGACGGCTGCGTGGAGAGCGTCGAGGCCGGGGACGACGCGGCATGGACCGTCGGCGTCCAGTGGCATCCCGAGGCGTTCGTCCCGTGCGACGAGCTGCGACTGCCGCTGTTCCGCGCACTGTCGGAGCAGGCGCAGGCCGCGCCGCGGAAGGCGGTCCGGTCATGAAGGAGGAGAACGGGACGGTGGCACAGCGTACGGACGCGACCGGCGAGGCGGACCGGGGCGCGCCGCCGGCCGGCCCCGCCGAGGCCGGCGGACCTGCGGCCCTGGCGCGGAGTCTGCGCGGCCGCCACATCACCATGATCAGCATCGGCGGTGCGGTCGGCGCGGGACTCTTCGTCGGCTCGGGCGTGAGCATCCAGCAGGCGGGGCCGGGCATCCTGATCGCCTACGCCGTCACGGCCGCCGTCGTCATCCTGATCATGCGCATGCTGGCCGAGATGTCGATGCCGCGACCGGACACCGGCGCCTTCGCCGTGTACGGCCGGCTGGCGTTCGGCCGCTGGGCCGGGTTCGCCAGCGGCTGGCTGTACTGGGTCGGCTGGCCCCTGGGGCTGTGCGTCGAGGCGATCGCGCTGGCCCAGATCGTGCACGGCTGGCTGCCGGCCCTGCCGGTCTGGCTCACCGCCCTGGCCGTGGTCGCCCTCGTGAGCGCCGTCAACCTGACCTCCGTACGCGCCTACGGCGAGATGGAGTTCTGGGTCGTCTGGATCAAGGTCGCGGTGATCGCCCTGTTCATCGCGGTCGGCATCGTCGCGGTCGCGGGCCTGCTGCCCGGCACGCCCGCACCCGGAGCGGGGAACCTGGTGGACCACGGCGGCTTCCTGCCGATGGGGCTCAGCGGCGTCGTCATCGCCACCTCGGGCGCCATGTTCTCCTTCTCCGGCACCGAGATCGTCACCATCGCCGCGGGCGAGGCCGAGGACGCCGCGGCCGCCATCCGCAAGAGCACCCGCACCATCCTGGTCCGCGTCACCGTCTTCTACCTCGGCTCGCTGTCCGTGGTCGTCCTGCTCCTGCCGTGGAACAGTGCCGCCGTCGGCGAGAGCCCGTTCGCCGCCACCCTCAGCCATCTCGGCCTGGACGGTGCGTCGACCGTGCTGAACATCGTGTTGTTCGCCGCCCTGCTGTCCACGATGAACTCCCAGCTCTACGCCAGCTCCAGGATGCTCTTCGCGCTGGCCCGGGACCACGACGCCCCGGGGTACCTCGCGCGGGTCTCGCGGCGCGGGGTGCCGTACACGGCGATCCTGCTCACCGTCGCGGTCGCGGTGCTCTGCCTCCTGCTCCAGGTGTTCCATCCGACGACGGCCTTCACCCGGCTCGTGAACATCACCGGCGACACCGTCTACATCACCTGGATCGGCATCGCGGCCTCGCATCTCGTCCTGGGCCGGCACGACCGGACCGCCGGGCGCCGCCCCGCGGCCGGTACCGGCGTCTGGCTCTTCCCGTGGCTCACCTGGGCGACCCTGATCGTGCTCGTCGCGCTGTACGCGGTGATGATCTCCCTGCCGGAGGCGCGCGAGGACGCGGTGCTGGCCCTGGGATTCACCGTGGTCATCGCACTCGTGGGCCTGTGGCTGCAGCGGAGGGGGCCGGCGCGCGATCAGCCGAGCGGGCTCCAGTCGAACCAGCCTCGGGAGGTCTCGTAGAGGGCCGTGGGTTCGTCGCACCCCTGGGTCGTCCAGATCTTGTGGGCGACGGCGTCCGCGCGCGCCGCGTAGCCGTCCGCCAGCACCACCGAGAGCAGGATCACGGGCAACAGCAGTACGGGTACGACGCGTTGGCGGCGTACGCGGGACAGCACCAGGGCCGCGACGGCCAGGACGAGGCCGGCCAGCAGGAGCCATCTGTTCGTGGCGGCCTCGTGGGCGCGCCGCTCGGACAGGAGGGGGACGTGCGGGCACAGGACGTACGTCTCCGGCCCGTTGAAGACTGACAGGCAGCGTTCCAGGACGGCGGCCAGCACGATGAGGACGCCCACGACCGGCAGCAGGCTCAGATCTTTAGCCGTAGCCGTAGCCGTAGCCGTAGCCGTAGCCGTAGCCGTAGCCGACTCCGGCTCGGACGCTCTCTCCATGGGCCCCTGCTCCTCGACCGACGTGCCGGCGTGCCGACGCGCCAACTCGCCGAATATTCGGCCGAGTTTACGGGGCGGGGGCGCTAGCCTCACCGGCTATGAAGGAGCGCCGTCAGAAGAAGCTGTCCCGCCGCCTGTTCGAGGCGATCCTCTCCGGAGACGCGCCGAGCGTGCGGACCCTGTTGGCCGGGGGAGCGCAGCCCGAGCGGCGGAACGGCGACGGGACGACTCCGTTGTATCTGGCGGCCGTGCAGGGCGAGGCCGAGGTGGCCCGGCTGCTGCTGCGGGCCGGCGCGCACCCCGACACGGAGAGCGCCGGACTCGGGTCCGAGGGGACCCCGCTGTGCGCGGCCGCGTGCTGGGGGCACCGTGACACCGTCCGCGTCCTGCTGGCGCACGGCGCCGACCCCGGCCTGCGCGAGGACCGGGGCACGGGTCTGGCCCCCTTGGACTGGGCGGACCACGGTCCTCACCCCGGCACGGCCGCACTGCTTCGCGCGGCGGGAGCCCGACGGGCGGTGCGCCAGGCTCCCTGACCTGCGGGCCTGCGGCTCAGTCCGCCAGGAGCGACATGGCCGCGTTGTGGCCCGGGATGCCGCTGACCCCGCCGCCGCGGACGGCGCCCGCCCCGCACAGCAGGACGTTCGGGTGCGCGGTCTCCACGCCCCAGCGTCCGGTGCCCTCGGTGGCGTGGGGGAAGGACAGGTCGCGGTGGAAGATGTGGCCGGACGGCAGCCCCAGGTCCGCCTCCAGATCCAGCGGCGTCTTGGCCTCGATACAGGGGCGGCCGTCGGCGTCGACCGCCAGACAGTCCTCGATCGGCTCGTCCAGCACGGCGTCCAGCGCGGCCACCGTGGCGCGCAGGGCCGCCTCGCGCGCCGCGTCATGGTCACCGGCGAAGAGCCGGGCCGGCATGTGCAGGCCGAACAGGGTCAGGGTGTGGAACCCGCGGTCCACCAGGTCGGGCCCGAGAATCGACGGGTCGGTGAGGGAGTGGCAGTAGATCTCGGACGGGGCCGTGCCCGGGATGCGCCCCGCGGCGGCCTCTCGGTAGGCGGCCTCCAGTTCGCTGTACGACTCGGCGATGTGGAACGTGCCGGCGAAGGCGTCCCTCGGGTCCACGGCGCCGTCGCGCAGGCGGGGGAGGCGGCGCAGCAGCATGTTGACCTTCAACTGCGCGCCCTCCGGGGCGGGCAGGGCCGGGTCGGGCGCGTCGCCGAGGAGACGGGCGAGGGTGGAGGGGGCGACGTTGGCCAGGACCGAACCGGCGGCCACGCGGCCCTCCGTCTCCGGGGACCGGTAGCGGACCTCGGCGCCGGCGTCGGCGCCGTCGGTGTCGATGCCCAGGGCGTCGTGGCCGACGACGATCTCGGCGCCGGCCGCGCGGGCGGCGTCCGCGAGCGCCCCGGTGAGCGCGCCCATCCCGCCGACGGGGACGTCCCAGTCGCCGGTGCCGTTGCCGATCACGTGGTAGAGGAAGCAGCGGTTCTGCAGCAGGGACTCGTCGTGGGCGTGCGTGAACGTGCCGATGAGCGCGTCGGTGAGGACGACGCCCCGCACCAGGTCGTTCTCGAACCGCGCCTCGATCGCCTCGCCCAGCGGACGCTCGAACAGCGCCTCCCACGCCTCCTTGTCGTCGACGATCCGCTCCAGCTCGGCGCGGCTGGGCAGCGGCCCGGTCAGCGTCGGGAAGACCCGCTGCGCGACCCGCTCGGTCATTCCGTAGAACCGCTGCCAGGCCTCGAAGTCCCGGTCGGATCCGGTGAGCCGCCGGAACGACTCGCGGGTCCGGGCCTCGTCGTTCTGCACGAGCAGTCCGGTCGGCTGTCCGTCCACGACGGCCGGGGTGTACGAGGAGATGCGGCGCTGCCGCGTCCGGAAACGCAGCCCGAGGTCCTCGACGATCCGGTGGGGGAGCAGGCTGACCAGGTACGAGTACCGGGAGAGCCGCGCGTCCAGGCCCTTGAACGCCTGGGCCGACACGGCGGCCCCGCCGACGTGGTCCTGCCGTTCGAGCACGAGGACGCTGCGCCCCGCGCGGGCCAGGTAGGCGGCGGCCACCAGACCGTTGTGACCGCCGCCGACGATCACGACGTCGTACGAGGAACGGGAGGGCCGGGACGGGGCGGGAGCGGGGGAAGCGGAAGCAGCGGAGTGCACAGAGGCTCCAGTGGGTGAGGCGGAGTGACAAGGGGGTCGCGCGCACACTCGCTCCCCGGGACACGGTTCCCCGGCCTGCGCGAAGGAAAGCAGGCCGGACACACCCTGGAATCGCAGGGGAGAGGGAAACGGCCGCCGGAGAGCGAGCGGATCTACAGCCCGGTCTGCCAGTGCGGCTCAGGAATGACGGGGCACAGGACGGCGTACAGACGGACCATCACCGATCCCGGTGCGGTCGTCGCGTCGCAGGTCCGTCGCTTGGTCACCGGGTTTTTCTAACACGGTGACCTGGGCCGGGCAATACCGCGACCACGGACCGGACTTACGCCCCCGCGAGGCCGGTGGGGCCGGTTCCGAGGGCTCCCGGGCTGCGCGTCCCGCGCCACCGGCGCACGCTGGATACAGGGCGCGGCGGTCCGCGGCACGCGTATCCGCGCGCCGCCGGGGCAGACGGGCCTCTACCGACGATGCGAGGTCGACATGAGTTCTGAGGAAATCCACGAGCGCCTCCAGCACATGCGGGAGAAGGCCGAGAAGCTCCACGAATCGGCGGAACGGGCCGGCGACCCCAAGGAGCGGGAGCGCCTGGAGGAGAAGTCCCGCAAGCTCCGCTCCCGCACCGAGCAGGAGAGCGCGATGCGCAGCGGGGACATCTACCCCATGGAATGAACTCCGCACCCTGGCGCCCCGTCCGGAGGGAATCCTGCGGGCGGGGCGCGTGCGTGTCGCTCGACGCCTCAGATGACCCGACGACTGGAGCAAGGGCCAAAATTCACTCAGCGTCCGGTGACCTCTTCCCTGCGTGACGGTTACACCGACATAGTTGCGGCCGAGCGGAATTCGTATTCCGTACTTCGGAAGTTCTTGCGCATCTGGAGAGTCGCACATGTCGAACACCGGTCCGTCCCCGGCCCGACGTATCGCGCGTTTCCTGCGGAAGTCACTGTTCGCCCAGGTCGCCGGAGCCCTTGTGCTCGGTGTCCTGGTCGGGCGACTGTGGCCGCACGCGGGCACCGCTGTCCAACCCCTCGGCGACGGCTTCGTCCGTCTGATCAAGGCGATGATCTCGCCGCTCGTCTTCTGTGTGGTCGTCGCGGGCATCACCAAGGCCGGAGACCTGAAGGCCTTCGGCCGCATCGGTCTCAAGGCCCTTCTCTGGTTCGAGGCGGCCACGACGATCGCCCTCGTCGTCGGCCTGGTCGCCGGCAATGTCTTCCGCCCCGGCGCGGGCATGAACGTCGACCCGTCCACGCTCGACGCCTCCGCCGTCGACGACAAGACGGGCGGCGGATCCCTTCCGTCCACCAGCGAGTTCATCCTGCACTCGCTGCCCGACAGCGCCATCGGCGCCTTCGCCGAGAACTCGCTGCTGCAAGTACTGGTCCTTGCCTGCCTGGTCGGCGCGGCGCTCCTCCACCTGGGCAGCACCCGGGTCCCCGCGATCCTCCCGGCCATCGAACAGGCCCAGGACGTCGTCTTCGCGATCGTCGGCTTCATCATGAAGCTCGCCCCGCTCGCCGTGTTCGGCGCGACCGCCCACCTGGTCGGCGAGTACGGCATCAGCGCGATGACGACCTACGGGAAGCTCATCGCCGTCTGCTACGGCGTCGCCCTCGCCTTCCTGATCTTCCTCGGTGTCGCGCTGAAGGCCCTCACCGGCGTCAGCCTCTGGAAGTTCGTCCGCTACACCCGCGAGGAGATGCTGCTCGCGCTCGGCACCGCCTCCAGCGAATCCGTCATGCCGCGCATGATGCAGAAGCTGCGCCAGGCCGGCTGCCGCGAGGACGCCGTGGGGCTCGTCCTGCCGACCGGCTACTCCTTCAACCTCGACGGCGCCTCCATCTACCTCTCCGTCGGCACCCTGTTCATCGCCCAGGCCGTCGGCGTCGACCTGACCCTCGGTCAGCAGATCACGGTCGTCCTCGTGTTGATGCTCACGAGCAAGGGCATGGCGGGCGTCCCCGGCTCGGCCTTCCTCGCCCTGTCCGCGACCGCCGCCGCGCTCGGGGTCATCCCGGCCGGAGCCGTGGCCCTGCTCCTCGGCGTCGACCGCATCATGGACTCGATGCGCGTCGCCACGAACCTGCTCGGCAACTGCGTCGCCGTCTTCGTGGTGTCGAAGTGGGAGGGCGTCTTCGACAAGGTCCGCATGACGAAGGTGCTCGGCGGCGAGATCCCGTTCGTCCCCGAGGAGGAGCGGGTCGGCGCCACGACGCAGCAGCCCGCCGACCCGAAGCAGATCTCGGGCTGACCGCTCCGCTCACGTGCGCGGGTCCGTCGCCGACGGGTCCGCGCACGCCGCTTCCTGAGCGGCCATCACCTCGTCCCCGTGCGCGAAGGCCCACGCCCCGAAAGCGTCGATCGGAGCGAGCAGGGTCCGGCCCAGATCGGTGAGCCGGTACTCGACCCCGGGCGGCGCGCCGGGCAGCACCTCCCGCTCGACCAGCCCGTTGAACTGCAGCCGGCGCAGCGTCTCCGTGAGCACCTTGGAGCTGATGCCGCCGATCCGCTCGCGCAGTTCGACCGGCCGCACCGGCCCGTCCCGCAGCGCCCAGATCAGCACCGCGTTCCAGGTGTTGGAGAGCAGGTCGAAGGCGAGGCGGGCCCGGCAGTCGGCGAGGAAGGCGTCGGTCGTCACGTACCAAATGGTGCCTGAGCCGGCTCCTAGCGTCGGGGTGAACGTTCGAAGCGGCACGCGACAAGGAGCACATGATGAGAATCGGCGTACTGGGCACGGGCAACATGGCCGACGCGCTCGCCGGCCACTGGGTACGGGCCGGACACGAGGTGACCATCGGCGGACGGGACCCGCGCAAGGCCGAGCGTCTCGCCGCACGCGTCGGAGGCGGCGCGAAGCCGGCGGGCCTGCGCGAGGCCGCCGCATCCGGCGAGGACGTGGTGCTCGCCGCGCTCCCCTTCGGCGCGGGAGCCGACGTCGTACGGGACCTGCGCGCGTCCCTGGACGGCAGGACCCTGCTCGACTGCTCCAACCCGATCGGCCCCGGCTTCCGCCTGCTGACCGACGGAGCCCCGTCGGCCGCACGGCAACTCGCCGCGGCGGCCCCCGGAGCCCACGTCGTCAAGGCGTTCAACCTCTGCCACGAGGACGTCTGGCGCATGCGGCCACCGGTCTTCGACGGGCGTCCGCTGTCCGTCCCCGTCTGCGGTGACGACGACACGGCCGTGGCCCGCGTACGGCAACTGGTGCGCGACACGGGCTGCACCCCCGTCTCCGCGGGCGGCCTCGACCAGGCGGGACTCCTGGAATCGACCGCCGCCCTGTTCATCACCCTGTGGGTCGGCGAGGGCGCGGACGCCCAGGCGATCGCACCCCCGCAGGCGTACGCGACCGGGCCCGCGCCGCGCGGCTGAGCGCTGGGTACCGTACCCGCATGAACAGCAAGCACGTGGCGTTCGACGAGCTCGACCGGAAGATCGTCGCGGCGCTCATCGCGAACGCCAGGACGAGTTTCGCGGAGATCGGCGCGGCCATCGGTCTGTCCGCCACGGCCGTCAAACGGCGGGCCGACCGGCTGCGCGAGAACGACGTCATCACCGGATACACCGCGACGGTCCGGCCCGCCGCGCTCGGCTGGAGCACCGAGGCGTTCGTCGAGGTCTACTGCGACGGCGCGGCCCCGCCCCGGCGCCTCGCGGAGGTGGTCCGCAACCACCCCGAGATCACCTCCGCCATGACCGTGACCGGGGGCGCCGACGCGCTGCTGCACGTCCGGGCCACGGACGTGGGGCACTTCGAGGAGGTCCTCGAACGCATCAGGGCCGAGCCGTTCATCCGGAAGACGATCAGCTACATGGTCCTCTCCCACCTGCTGCCGGACAGCGCGGAGGCCGGGGCCCGGGACGCGGCCCCCGACCTGACCCCCGAACCCGTCCTCGGCGACGCAGCAAACCAGCGCTGAGCACGGGAAACACGCAGCATTCCTGCGGGGGCGCGCATTCAAATGTCCTTGTCGGGCGTGACCACCGCTTTCTACCTTGGGAGGACACCCCGGTCGTCGTCCCGCAGGAAGCGGAGGTACCCGTCTGTGCCCAGGCGCTATCTGGTGTGCGAACCCAGATACTTCGACGTTCGCTACGCCATCAACCCGTGGATGCGTGAGGACGCGCCGGTCGACACCGCGCTCGCCCTCGCGCAGTGGCAGAACCTGATCGCGGCGTACCGCGCCCACGGCCACACCGTCGAGACGGTGCAGCCGGTCCCGGGCCTGCCTGACATGGTGTTCGCCGCGAACTCCGCGCTCGTCGTCGGCGGCCGTGTCCTCGGCTCGAACTTCCACGCCGAGCAGCGGCGCCCGGAGTCCGCTGAGTACGAGACCTGGTTCAAGTCCGCCGGCTTCGACGTCCAGCGCCCCGAGTCGGTCTGCGAGGGCGAGGGCGACCTCGTCCCCGTGGGCCGCTACGTCCTCGCGGGCACCGGCTTCCGCACGACACGGGAAGCGCACGCCGAGGCGCAGGAGTTCTTCGGGGTCCCGTTCATCGGCCTGCGCCTGGTGGACCCGTACTTCTACCACCTGGACACCGCCCTGTTCGCCCTGAACGACCGCGAGGGCGACGGGAACATCGCGTACTACCCGGAGGCCTTCTCCGCCGGCAGCCGCGAGGTGCTCGCGCACCTGTTCCCCGACGCCATCCTCGCCACCCGCGACGACGCCATGGCCTTCGGCCTGAACTCGGTCTCCGACGGCCGCCACGTCTTCGTCGCCCCGCAGGCGACCGGCCTCGTCGACCGGCTCGCCGAGCGCGGTTACGTCCCCGTCCCCGTCGACCTGTCGGAGTTCCACAAGGCCGGCGGCGGCATCAAGTGCTGCACCCAGGAGATCCGTTCATGACCCTCGCCCCCGTCCAGGCCGCGCGTTCGTCCGCCGAGCTGATCAGCGCCGAGACGCCCGTGCTCGCGCACAACTACCACCCGCTGCCCGTGGTCGTCGCCCGCGCCGAGGGCACCTGGGTCGAGGACGTCGAGGGCCGCCGCTACCTCGACCTGCTCGCCGGGTACTCGGCCCTCAACTTCGGCCACCGCCACCCCGACCTGATCGACGCCGCCCACCGCCAGCTCGACCAGCTCACCCTGACCTCCCGCGCCTTCCACAACGACCGCCTCGCCGGCTTCGCCGAGGGCCTCGCGCGGCTCACCGGCCTCGACATGGTGCTCCCGATGAACACGGGCGCCGAGGCCGTCGAGAGCGCCGTCAAGGTCGCCCGCAAGTGGGCCTACGAGGTCAAGGGCGTCCCGGCGGACCGGGCGACGATCGTCGTGGCCGACGGCAACTTCCACGGCCGCACGACCACCATCGTCAGCTTCTCCACCGACGAGTCGGCCCGCGCCGGGTTCGGCCCCTTCACGCCCGGCTTCCGCGTCGTCCCGTACAACGACCTCGCGGCCCTCGAAGCGGCGATCGACGAGACGACCGCCGCCGTCCTCCTCGAACCCATCCAGGGCGAGGCCGGCGTCGTCATCCCCGACGACGGCTACCTCACCGGCGTACGGGACCTGACCCGGCGGGCCGGCTGCCTGTTCATCGCCGACGAGATCCAGTCGGGGCTCGGCCGCACCGGCCGCACCCTCGCCGTCGACCACGAGGGCGTGCGCCCCGACATGCTGCTCCTCGGCAAGGCACTGGGCGGCGGCATCGTGCCCGTCTCGGCGGTCGTCGCCGGGCGGGACGTCCTCGGGGTGCTGCGGCCCGGCGAGCACGGCTCGACCTTCGGCGGGAACCCGCTGTCCGCCGCCGTCGGCTCCGCCGTCGTCGACCTGCTGGCCACCGGTGAGTTCCAGCGCCGCGCCACCGACCTGGGCGAGGTGCTGCGCAGCGGCCTCGAAGCCCTGACCGGCAAGGGCGTCACGGGCTTCCGGGCGCGCGGACTGTGGGCGGGCGTCGACATCGACCCGGCCCTCGGCACGGGCCGCCACGTCAGCGAACTCCTCATGGCGGAGGGCGTGCTGGTCAAGGACACGCACGGCTCGACCATCCGCATCGCCCCGCCGCTGACCATCACGCGCGAGGAACTGGAATCGGCGCTGGACGCGCTGGGACGGGTGCTCGGCTAGGGCGTGCCGCGCCGCCCGGTGACCTGTGGATTCGGCTCTCCCGGCGTGGGGGCTGGTCGCCCAGTTCCCCGCGCCCCTGAGGGCGTGCGCTGCGCGCGGCCTCTTCGGTGGTCCGGCGGGTGGTCCGTGGATTCGGCTCTCCCGCCGTGGGGGCTGGTCGCGCAGTTCCCCGCGCCCCTGAAGGCATGCGCTGCGCGCAGCTTCAGGGGCGCGGGGTGAATCCGCGCGGCGCCGCGCTACATCCAGCCCTCCGCGCGAACTCCGCTCGCTCAGGCCTCTTCGCCGCTGTCCCGCTCGGTGCCGCCCCCGCGGCGCCGCAGCGCTCGTTCGGTGATTCCGGTGGAGAGCCGGCCGGTCGCGGAGCGGGCCCGGCCGAGGGTCTCCGTGCCCAGGCGCCGGGCGGCGTCCACGTTCTCGGCGCCCCTCTCCAGCGCCCTGTCCCGCACCTCCGCGGCCGCCTCCTTCCAGCGCCGCGCCTCCAGCGACTCCCGGTCGCGCTCGATCCCGAGCCGCCCGTGGAAGTCGACGACCGCGCCCTCGACCTCGTTGCGGGCCTGCACCACGTCCCGTGACGTGGTCGGGTGCAGCAGCACCTTCGCGTTGGCCGTGCCGGCCGCCGCGTGCATCCGGGCCATCAGCCGCTCGGTGCTCCGCGAGATGAGCTCCATCCGGTTCCGCCGGGCCGTACGGACCCCGAGCCGGTGCCGGTCCAGCTCCTGCGGGGCCGTGTCCAGGACCCGGTCGAGTTCGAGCACGGCCAGCGCGTCCTGGAGCCGGAAACAGTGCGCCAGCACCGCGAGCCACTCGCGGACCCGGGGCTCGACCTCCTTGGACGCCTTCGCCAGGTCGCCGACCTTGGACGTGCGCTCCAGCTTCTCCGCGAGCGCGTCGAGCCGGCGCAACGCGTACACCTGGGTCTGCGCGATCGTCGCCGCCGTGCCCTGCACCTTCGACCAGGTGACCTCGGAGACCCGCTCCACCTGCTCCCGGATCGCCATGGCCTCCTCGATCACGAGGTCCACGCCGCCCATGCCCGCGACCGCCGCGTCGTCCTGCGCGCGGAGCACGTCGTCGACCTTCTCGTCGATCGTGGCGAGATAGTCGCTGATCTCGTCCATGGCCGTCTGCATCGCCAACTGCGCCATGAGCGCGGCCGCGTTGGCGAGCCGCGCCGGGTTCGCCCGCAGCGGCCCCACGCCGCCCTTCGCGAACTCGACGAACCCCTTGATCCGCCCGCCGTCCCCCTTCAGCACGCCCGTCTTCAGCCCCGACGCGGCGTTCTCGCGCAGCCCGTACTTCTCGATGGCCTGCGCGGACTCCTTCGTCAGCTTCACCCAGCGCCCCGAGCCGGCCGCCATGTCGGAACCGGCCTGCGCGATCCCGGCCGCGCTCCCGAGCGCCTCGCCGAGCCGACGCCGCCCGAGTTCCCTCGACGGCAGCCCCTCGGCGACGAGGAAACGCTCCACCGCGCCCGGCTCCCCGATGACCGCGAGCCCCTCGCCGTCACTGATCAGCTGAACCTCACCGTGCATGTACGCCCCCTCGCGCAACTCTCCCCGCCCGCGGTGACGGTACCGCGCCGCGGGAGCCGCTCGCGGTCAGACCCGGCGGGCGGAGGCCGCGAGACGGTGCGCCAGGGCGACGACCGCCTCCCGCAGTTCCTCGGGCCGCTCGACGGCGAACGGTCGGTCCAGGGTGGCCAGGACGCCGGGGAGCCAGTCGAGCCGCTCGACGTGGACCTCGACACGGAACCACCGCTCGGCTCCGTCCGCCTCGGCCCGGTCGTACTCCTCCACGTGCGCGACGCTGACAGGGAGGCGCGCGCGGATCTGCTCCTCCGTGCCGTGGATCCGCAGGACCACCTCGTGCTCGTACGCGGCCGAGGCGAAGCCCGACAGGACGCGCCGGGCCGGGTCCGGTCCGTCCGGCGGCGGTGCGAACGAGCCGGGGAGGACCCGGGGGTCAGTGATGCGGTCGAGCCGGAAGGTGCGGTCCTCGCCGAGACCCTCGTCCTTGCCGGTGACGTACCAGCGCCCCGCGTGGGCGACGATCCCGTAGGCGTGCAGGGTCCGTTCGGTGCGCCGGTCCGCGCGGTCGGTGTAGCGGATCGACAGCGGGCGGCGGTGGCGCACGGCGTCCGCGACGGACAGCAGGACCGCGGCGTCCGGAGTGTCGGGCTCCCCGGGCCGCTCCGTGAAATGCAGCGCGTCCGCCAGCGCGTCCAGGCGGGCGGCGAGATGGCGGGGCAGCACGCGCCGGATCTTCGCCGACGCCGTCTCGTTCGCCGTGCGCTGCGCCGCCGTGAGCGCCGACCGGCGTCCGGCGAGCAGGCCGAGCAGCACGGCCAGCGCCTCGTCGTCCCCGAACATGAGGGGCGGCAGCCGGTAGCCGGGGGAGAGCCGGTACCCGCCGTAGCGGCCGCGCACCGACTCCACGGGCACGTCCAGGTCGAGCAACTGGTCGACGTAGCGCCGCACGGTGCGCCCTTCGACGCCGAGCCGCTCGGCGAGCTCGGCCACGGTGCGCGTGCCGCCCGACTGCAACAGCTCCAGCAGGGTCAGCACGCGGCCGGTGGGTCGGGACATGGCCCCAAGCTAGCGCGAATAGAGGACCGATTCTGTCCCCTATCCCGCCTAGCCTGCGATGCGTCCCGCCCTCACGGCCCAGGAGATACCCATGGACTTCGTCTCGATCCGCATCATCACCGGCGACGTGGCACGCCTCGTCGCCTTCTACGAACGGGCCACAGGAGTGGAGGCGACCTGGGCCACGGAGGACTTCGCCGAGCTCAGGACCGGCGGGGCCACCCTCGCGATCGCCGGCACCCGCACCGTCCCGCTGTTCGCCCCGGGCTCCGCGCGCCCGGCGGCGAACGAGAGCGTGATCACCGAATTCCGCGTGGACGACGTGGACCGCGTCCACCAGAACCTGACCGGATGCGTCACCGACTTCGTGACCGAGCCCACGACCATGCCCTGGGGCAACCGGTCACTCCTGTTCCGCGACCCCGACGGCAACCTCGTCAACTTCTTCACGCCGCCCGCGGGTTGAGCGGTTCAGCGCAGCCCGGCGAACAGGTCGTCCTCGCGCTCGCCCGCGACGCGGCCGTCGTCGACCCGTACGAAGGTCTCCACGCCCATCAGCTCTCCGAACCTCTCCTTGCCCATCCGGAGGAAGAAGATGTTCTCGCCCTGACTGGCGTGCGCGGCCAGCGCGTCGAACTTCTGGCCGCTGAACGCGGTGGTGTCCACCCACGTGGTGATCTCGTCGTCCGGCAGACCGATTTCGGCCATCGCGGCGGCCTCGGCGGGGTCCGGCTCCGGCATGTCCTCGTGGAACTCGCGCATGATCTCCCCGAACCGGCCCATCATCGAGCGGGGCGCGGTCGTCCAGTACACCTTCGGCGACAGGTCGGTCAGTTCGAGCGCCGCCATCGTGATGCGGTGGGCCTGGATGTGGTCGGGGTGCCCGTAGAAGCCGTTCTCGTCGTACGTGACGACGACGTCGGGCCGGTAGGCGCGCATGAGCTCCGCGAGCCGGGCGGCGCCCACCTCGACGGGGGTCCTCCAGAAGGAGTCGGGGGTGTCGTTGCTGGGCCAGCCCATCATCCCGGAGTCGGCGTAGTCCAGCGTCTCCAGGTCGCTGACCTTCAGAACGTCACAGCTGGCCCGGAGCTCCTCACGGCGCATCCGGGCGACGGCGGCCGGATCGTGCCCGGGATCGCCCGGCTTGACGCCTCCGGGTCCGTCGCCGCAGGCGCCGTCGGTACACGTCACCAGCACCGTGCGGATGCCCTCCGCCGCGTACCGCGCGAGAACCCCTCCGGTCCCGGTGGCCTCGTCGTCGGGGTGGGCGTGCACGGCCATGAACGTCAGGGGCCGGTCAGTCATGAGAAGTCCTCCAGCGGAAACATGTGGTCGTCCAAGTGGTGGCAACAGTGTCGGCCGTCCGGCCTGTTCCCCGCACGCAGGCTCGACCCCGCAGATCCGCCCGGCTCGGGCAAGACCACGTACGCGAGGGAGCCGAGCGCCGATTCCGTCACCGTCGACGAGGCGCTGTTCCGCAGCTACCTGGCCAAGTTCGAGGAACCGAGCGGCGAGGGCGAGGAGTTGGTCGTGCGGACCCCTTTCTGACCAGTAGGCTCGTTCCGCAACACGACGCGAAGGGGAGCTGGGTGGCGCGGGTTGCGGTGACAGGCGGCGGGATCAGTGGGCTGGGTACGGCCCTCATGCTGGGGCGGCGGGGCCATCCGGTCACGGTGTTCGAGCAGGACGCACGGCAGGCCGGGGACGACCCGGACGAGGACTTCTTCCACTGGGACCGGCCCCGCGTCCCGCAGGCCGATCAGCCCCACTCCCTGCTCGCCCCCGTACGCACCGTGCTGCGGGCCGAGGCCCCGGACGTGTACGCGGACCTGCTGGCGCGCGGGGCCCGGGAGTACCACGACTTCGACTGGTTCGACGAGCATCCCCCGCGCCGCGAAGGCGACGAGGACCTGATCACCCTGCGCACCCGCCGCATCGTGCTGGAGGCCGCGCTGGCGGCGGCCGTGCGCCGGGAGCCCGGCGTCGAGGTCCGGCAGGGCGGCCGGGTCGACGGCCTCGTGTTCCGCGAAGGCAGTCCGCCCCGGGTCACGGGCGTGCGGGTGGGCGCCGAGACCCACGCGGCGGACCTCGTGGTCGACGCGTCCGGGCGCCGCTCACCGGTGCCCGGGTGGCTGACCGGGGCCGGCTGCCGCCCGCCCGTGGTCGAGAGCCACCGCGCCGGGATCGCGTACCTGTGCCGCTGGTACAGCCTGCGCGCCGACGGCCCCGGCGACCCGGGGCGGGTGAAGACCGGCTCGGCCGCGCCGTTCGCCCTGGGCGGCGTCTTCCCTTCCGACAACGGCACGTTCGCGGCGAGCCTCGTGCTCTCCACGAGCGACCCCAGCCGCGCCGCGCTCACCGACCCCGCCGTGTTCGAGGCCGTCGCCCGGCGGTTCCCGGCGATCGCCGCCTGGCTGGACCTGGAACCCGAACCGCGCTCGGCCGTCCTGCCCATGGCGGGCCTGGACAACCGCTGGACCGCCCTCGCCGACGGGGACGGGCCAGTGGTCACGGGCCTGGTCAACGTCGGGGACAGCCTGATCCACACCAATCCCACCTTCGGGCACGGCGTGGCCCTCGGCCTGCGCGCGGCCCAGCACCTCGCCGCCCACGCCGACGAGATCGCCGCGGACCCCACCGGCTACCACGCGTGGGCGACCGAGACCCTGCGCCCCTGGTTCGACACACAGGTGAAGTCGGACCGCAACGACGAGGAACGCCTCGCCGTGGCCGCGCCGCCCCCGGACCGGCGGGCCGCCGCCCGGGGCGCCTGCGCCTTCGACGACCCCGTCGTCATGCGGGCCCGGGCCCAGGTGCGGCACCTCCTGAAGCAGGCCGACGAGGCCTACGGGACCGACGAGGTGGAGCGGCACGTCACCGCCTGGCTGGCGGCCCACCCGGACTTCACCCCGGGCCACGACGGCCCGACCCGCGCCGAGTGGGACGCCCTCGTTCCCTGAGGACGCCGCTCCCGGCGCGGGCGCTGCCGCGCGGACCTCAGTCGAAGACGACCGTGCGGTTGCCGTGGAGCAGGACGCGGCTCTGGCAGTGCCAGTTCACCGCGCGGGCCAGGGCGAGGCGTTCCGCGTCGCGGCCGACCCGTACGAGTTCGTCCGCGCTCTTGCGGTGGTCGACGCGGATCACCTCCTGCTCGATGATCGGGCCCTCGTCCAGGTCGGCGGTCACGTAGTGGGCGGTGGCGCCGACCAGTTTGACGCCGCGCCGGTGGGCCTGGTGGTACGGCTTGGCACCGGCGAAGCTCGGCAGGAACGAGTGGTGGATGTTGATGGCCCGCCCCTCCAGGGCCTTGCACAGCTCGTCGGAGAGGATCTGCATGTAGCGGGCCAGGACGACGAGGTCGACGGCGTGCTCCTCGACCAGGCGCAGCAGCCGCTCCTCGGCCTCGGGCTTGGTGTCACGGGTGACGGGGACGTGCACGAAGGGGATCCCGGCCTGCTCCACCTGGGCGCGCAGGTCCGGATGGTTGGAGACGACGAGGGCGATGTCGCCGTCGAGGGTTCCGCTGCGCCAGCGGTACAGCAGGTCGGCGAGGCAGTGGTCGAACTTCGACACCATGACCAGCAGCCGCGGCGCGGCGCCGGCGTCCCGTAGCCGCCACTCCATCGCGTACGCCTCGGCGGTGGCGGCGAAGCCCTCCTGGAGGTCGTCGAGCGTGGCCCCGTCGGGGGCGGTGAAACCGGTGCGCAGGAAGACGACTCCGTGGTCGCTGTCGTCGAACTGCTGGTGCTCGGTGATGTCACAGCCCCGGCCGGCGAGGAACGCCGTGACGGCGTGCACGATGCCGGGACGCTCGGGGCAGTTCAGGGTCAGGATGAAGGGCTGGGGCACGGCCGGCTCACCTCTCCTCGGCGTACGCGACGGGCTCGGTGTCCTCCTGGTACTCGGCGCACGCGTCGGTCAGCCACGCGGCGAGGTACCCGGCGAAGGAGGACCGGACGAGCAGCCGGACCTCGCGCGGCCCCGCCGGACCCTGCTCGCGCACCACGAGCGTGACCCCGGCCTGCGCGAGGAGCGTGGTGTGACAGGAGCCCTCGGGTGCGCTGCGCGGGGCGAGGTCCAGGGCGCAGCCGTGCGCCAGGACATCGGGGAGCAGCGCGCCGGACAGGCTCAGCACGGTGCGCTGCGCGGAGGTGTCGGTGACCGTGGCGAACGCGTCGCCGACCGCGGCCCGCAGCCCCGCCACCAGTTCCCCGGCACGGTCGGGGTCCGCCACGAGCAGCCACTCGTCGGGGCCGAGCCACAGCGCCTCGACACCGGCGCCGAGCCGCGCCGTGTTCGGGCCCGGCAGCGTGTACCCGAGGTACCGCTCCACGGCCCCGGCGGCGGGCGTGCCGGGCTCGGCGCGCAGGGTGAGCTGGGTGAGGAAGGGCAGCTCACGGATGCTCAGCCCCGGCGGCAGGGACGGGTTCCACCCGGCGAGCGGGCTGATGCGGGCAGGGCGTGCTGAGGTGTCAGCCGTCACGGCGGGCCCCTTCCTTGTCGTAGAGCACGGGTTCGGCGACGGTCACCGCGACGGTGCGTCCGTCCAGCGGGACGTAGAGGGTCTCGCCGATGCGCTCGGTGCCGGAGCGCAGCAGCGCGAGGGCGAAGGTGCGCCGGAGGGCGTCGCTGCGGTAGCTGGAGGTGACGTGGCCCAGCATCGGCACCGGCGGTGCGGGCACCGTCTCGGTGGCGATGATCTGCGCGCCCTCGGGGAGCAGGGTGTGCTCGTCGGCCGGCAGCAGCGCGACGAGCTGCTTGCGGTCGGTCCGCCGGTTCTCGGCCCGGTCGAAGGAGCGCTTGCCGACGAAGTCCTTCTTCTTCTTGGAGATCACCCAGTTCATGCCGAGGTCCTGCGGCGTGACGGTGCCGTCGGTGTCCTGCCCGATGATCGGGTACGCCTTCTCGGCGCGCAGCACGTGCATGGTCTCCGTGCCGTACGGGGTGATGCCGAGCGGCTGCCCGGCGTCGTACAGCGCCTGCCAGACCGTCGTGGCGTACCAGGCGGGCACGTTGACCTCGTAGGCGAGTTCGCCGGAGAAGCTGATCCGGCACACCCGTGCCTCGACGCCCGCGACGACCGTGTCGCGCCAGCTCATGAACGGGAACGCCTCGTTGGACACGTCCAGGCCGTCGCCGGCGACGGCGGCGAGGACCTCGCGGGAGCGCGGGCCGACCAGGGGGATCGTGGCCCAGTGCTCGGTCACGGACGTGAGGTGGACGCGCAGCTCGGGCCACTCGGTCTGGAGCCATTCCTCCATCCACTCCAGGACCTTGGCGGCGTTGCCGGTCGTGGTCGTGACGAGGAACTCGCTCTCCGAGACCCGGATCACGGTGCCGTCATCCAGCGCCATGCCGTCGACGCCGCACATCACGCCGTACCGGATCCGGCCGGGCTTCAGGTTGCTCATCATGTTCGTGTAGAGCCGGTCGAGGAGGATCCCGGCGTCCGGCCCCTGCACGCTGATCTTGCCGAGCGTGGAGCCGTCCATCATGGCGACGCCGGTGCGGGCCGCACGGCACTCGCGCAGCACGGCCTCGTCCATGTCCTCGCCCGGGAGCGGGTAGTACCAGGGCCGCTTCCACTGGCCGACGTCCTCGAACAGGGCGCCGTGGTCCACGTGCCAGGCGTGCAGCGCGGTCACCCGGACCGGGTCGAAGAGCTCGCCCCGGTTGCGCCCGGCGAACGCCGCGAACGCGACCGGCTGCACCGGGGGCCGGAAGCTGGTGGGGCCGAGCTCGGCCACGCTCGTGCCGAGGGCCTCGGCGACGATGCCGGACGTGAGGACGCCCGAGGTGCGGCCCTGGTCGTGGGCGGTGCCGATGGTCGTGTAGCGCTTGACGTGCTCGACCGAGCGCAGGCCCGCGCCCGTCGCCCGGAACACGTCGCTGACGAGCGCGTCCCGCTGGAGGTCGACGAACTGCGCGGAGCCGTCCGCGCCTTCCTGCGGGCTCGGCACCCGCCACAACTCCAGTGCGGGGTGCGGCAGTTCGGCCGCCGCCGCGGGTACTCCGACGGGCGGGACGGCGACGCCGAGCGCGTCCAGGGCCGCGGCCGTCGCGGAGATCCCGCCGGCCAGGCACTCGCCGAGCGTCCGCAGACCGTCCGCCGCCCCCGCGGTCCGCACGGTGGACAGGGCGGCGGCGGGCACGAACGTGGAGAGCGCCGTGTCGTAGCGGAGCTTCCCGCGTGCCTGGCTGAACAGCGCCACCGACGGGTTCCAGCCGCCGGAGACGAGCAGTACGTCGCAGTCGATGCCGCGCCGGCGCGCGACCGCCCCGTCCCGTTCGGCCACGTGGACGCGCGAGATCCGCGCGATACCGCTGGTCCCGGTCACGACGTGCCCGGCGTGCACGGGGACGCCGCGCTCGGCGCAGGCGGCCGCGAGCCGCTCGGGCACGGCCGGGCGCGCGTCGATCACGGCCGCCACCTCGACGCCCGCGTCGGACAGGTCGAGCGCGGCGTCGTAGGCGCTGTCGTTGGTGGTGAACACGGTGACCCGGCGGCCGGGGAGGACGCCGTACCGGTGCAGGTAGGTGCGGGCCGCGGAGGCCAGCATGATGCCGGGACGGTCGTTGTCGTCGAAGGCGACGGGGCGCTCGGTGGCGCCGGTCGCGTGTACGACCTGCCGGGCGCGGATCCGCCACACGCGCTGGCGGGCCTTGCCGGCCGGGGCGGCCGCACCCAGGTGGTCGGTGCGCTTCTCCAGGGCCAGCACGAGGTTGTCGTCGTAATGGCCGATCGCGGTGGTGCGGGTCAGGAGCGTCACGTCCGGGTCGGCGGCCAGGCGCGCGGTCGCGGCGTCCACCCACTCCTGGGCCGGTCGGCCGTCGATCGTCTCCCGGGTGCCGAGCAGGCTGCCGCCGAACTCGGGGGCGCTGTCCAGGAGGACGACCCGGACGCCGGTGCCGGTCGCGGCGAGCGCGGCGGCGAGCCCGGCCGGTCCGGCGCCCACGATCAGCAGCTCCGCGTGCAGGTGCTTGGTGTCGTAGCGGGCCGGGTCGGGCGTGGCGGCGAGCCGGCCCTGGCCGCCGAGACCCCGGGCGGCCAGTCCCTCGTACAGCTCGACGGTGGTGGCGGTGAGCATGGGCTCGGGGAACGGCGCCTCGATCTGCACCAGCGCGTTGGGCTCCTCGACGCCGGCGGCCATGATGCCGCGCGGGCGGCCGTACTTGATGCTGGTCGCCACGTGGTGGACGCCGTTGGCCAGGAGCGCGGAGGCGAGCGTGTCGCCCGGGTGCCCGGTGCAGGCCTTGCCGTCGAACGTGAAACGGAGGGTGGTGGAGCGGTCGACGCGGCCGTACGCGGACCCGGTCCGGAACTCGGTGCTCATGCGGTGGCCTCCTGGTCCTCGCGCGGCGTCGCGGCGAGCGGGCTCGGGGAGCCGGTGGCGTACACGTTCAGGAACTCGTAACTCACCGTGTCGCGCACAGCGTTGAACCAGCGGCGGCACCCGGCGGTGTGCGCCCAGCGCTCCGCGAAGGGGCCCTTCGGGTTGTCGCGGAAGAAGACGTACCCGGCCCACTCCTCGTCGTCGAGCGCGAAGGGGTCCTCGGGGTGGGCGACATGGGCCTGGCCGCCGTAGTGGAACTCGGTCTCCTCGCGCGGTCCGCACCAGGGACAGGGGATGAGCTGCATGGCTGTCTCCTCGGGAGGGTCTCAGTGCGCGACGGCGGCGGCGCCGTGCTCGTCGACGAGGGCGCCGGTCGTGAACCGGTCGAGCGTGAAAGGCGCGTTCGTGGGGTGCGGCTCCCCGGTGGCGATCGTGTGGGCGTAGGCCCAGCCGACACCGGTCGTCGCCTTGAAACCGCCCGTTCCCCAGCCGCAGTTGAGGTACAGGTCCTCGACGGGGGTGAGGCCGACGATGGGGGAGGCGTCGGGCGTGGTGTCGACGATGCCGCCCCAGGTGCGCAGCATGTGGGCGCGCGCGAAGACGGGGAACAGCTCCAGGGCGGCCGCCATCTGCCGCTCGATGATGTGGAAGGCGCCGCGCTGCCCGTACCCGTTGTAGCTGTCGATGCCGGCGCCCATCACCAGCTCGCCCTTGTGCGCCTGCGAGACGTACACGTGCACCGCGTTGGACATCACGACGGTGGGGTGCACGGGTTCCAGGAGCTCGGAGACGAGGGCCTGGAGCGGGTGGCTCTGCAGGGGGAGGCGCAGGCCGACCATGGCGGCGAGCACCGAGGTGTGCCCCGCGGCGGCGAGCGCGACCTTCCCGGCGGCGATCCGGCCGCGCGTCGTGTTCACCCCGGTGACCCGGCCGCCGCTCACCTCGATGCCGGTGACCTCGCAGTTCTGGATGAGGTCGATGCCGTACGCGTCCGCGCGCCGGGCGAACCCCCAGGCCACGTAGTCGTGCTTGGCGATGCCCGCGCGCGGCTGGTAGGTCGCGCCGTGCACGGGATAGCGCACGTCGGGGCTGATGTTGACGATCGGGCAGACCTTCGCGACCTCGTTCGGCTCCAGCCACTCGGCATCGATGCCGTTGAGCTGGTTCGCGTACACGCGCCGCTTGCTGTCGCGCACGTCCTGGAGGTTGTGCGCGAGATTGAGGACGCCGCGCTGGCTGAACAGGATCGGGTAGTCGAGATCCTCCTCCAGCGTCTCCCACAGCTTGAGCGAGTGCTCGTAGATGCCGGAGCTCTCGTCCCACAGGTAGTTGGAGCGGATGATCGTGGTGTTGCGGGCCATGTTCCCGCCGGCCAGCCACCCCTTCTCCAGGACCGCGATGTTCGTGATGCCGTGGTTCTTGGCGAGGTAGTAGGCGGTGGCCAGGCCGTGCCCGCCGCCGCCGACGATCACCACGTCGTACGAGGGCTTCGGGTCGGCGTTGCGCCACAGGAATTCGGGGTGGTCGGGCAGGACGTCGCCGGGGGTCATGAGGACTCCTTGAAAGCCAGCATGCGACACACTGATATATCAGAGACGCGAGAACGCTAACCAGCGCCGGTGCGGGCCGTCAATGGTGCGGGAGCAGCTGTCCGCGGACTGATATATCAAGACGGTTCTGCGCTACAGTCGTCCCCCCGGAAGCGGGGCACACCGAAGGAGATTCGCATGGCCTCCGGAGCCGTGACGCAGGAGCAGCCGCACGGTCCGACACTCGCCGAGCAGGCGTACCGGACCATCACCGACCGCCTGGTCACCCTGCGGATCCGACCCGGCGCGCCGGTCCACGACGGCCGCCTCGCCGAGGAGCTGGGCCTCGGCCGGACCCCCGTGCGCGAGGCCCTGAAGCGACTGGAGACCGAGCGGCTCATCGTCTCGTACCCGCGCCGCGGCACCTTCGCCACCGAGGTCCAGATCGCCGACCTGAGCCACATCTCCGAGGTGCGCCAGCAGCTCGAACCGCTGGCCGCGTCGATGGCCGCACGCCGCGCCACCGCCACCGACCGCGAACGGCTCGCCGCGTACCTCACCCGCCTCGAATCCGCGTCGGGGGAGCCCGGCGCCGAGACCGAGCTGCTGCGCCTCGACATGGCCGTGCACCGTGCCGTCTACGCGGTCACCCACAACCCGTACCTCGAGGCCACGCTCATCGGCTACGACAACCTCGCCACCCGCATCTGGTGCCTGTTCATCGACCGCCTCGAAGGCCTCGACCAGCATGTGCACGAGCACGAGCAGATGCTCCAGGCGGTCATCGAGGGGGACGCGGCGAAGGCGTCCGCCCTCGCGGCCGAGCACGTCGACAACTTCGAGCGGGCCATCCGGGCGCTGATCTGAGGCTGCCCGCGGGCCCGGTCACTTCCTGCGGCGCCAGAACAGCCAGAGCCGGGCCGCCAGAAGACCGAGGACGACCACGCCGAACAGGACACGCAGCCATGGAGGCACCGCACCGGAATCGGGCAGATAGGCCAGGCTCCTCATCGGTCGGACCTCCGCTCGTGCATCCCGCGCCTCCGCTCCGTGTTCCGGTCCTTCCCGGCTAGCCTCCCACCAGCGCCCGGACGAGGCGCTGCACGGCGGGCCGCGGGTCGGGCGAACCGGGCCAGCTCGTCATCAGCAGATGGTGGGCCGTACCGACGATCGCGAGGGCCACGGAGTCCGCGTCGACGGTGCCCGCGACCCGCCCTGCGCCCTGCTCGGCCTTCAGGTACGCGGTGACGGCCTGCTGCATCGTCGCGTAGCCGGGCGCCCCGGCCTCGAGCGCCTCGCGGACCAGGAGCGCGGCGGCGGGCCGGGTCATGACCAGGCCCGAGATGCCGGGACCGCCGGCGTCGAACAGCGCCAGGGTGACGGCCTCCAGGTTCCCGGCCGGCGTACCCCGGCCGACGGACTCCGGCAGTTCCCGCGCCCGCGCCGCCGTCCGCGCGAACCGGTCGAGGCACAGCTCGGCCACGAACGCGTCGAACCCCGCGAAGTGCGCGTGCAGCAGGCCCTTCGCGCACCCCGCCTCCGTCGTGACGGCCCGGCTGGTGAGCGCCCCCGGCCCCTGACTCTCCACGACGCACTCCGCCGCCGCGAACAGCCGCTCGCGCACGTCCGGTGTCGCCACTCCGCGCGGTGACATGGCCCTCTCTTCCGCTCCGCCCCTGCCGCCCCTCGCTGTCGGCGCGGGGCGTCCCGACCTCCGAGCGTAGCCGTGATTGTCAGTTTGGGCATCTGCCCATACTGTTTGGGCACACGCCCATTCTTCGTGGCTCACCACAGGAGGCACCCGTGCGCGACATCGTCAACACCGAGCAGGCACAGGCATGGAACGGCCCGGAAGGCGTCCACTGGGCCCGGCACCAGGACCGCTGGAACGCAGTGAACGGAGGCTTCGACGAGCCACTCCTCGACGCCGCCGAGATCGCCACCGACGGCCGCACCCTCGACATCGGCTGCGGCGGCGGCCGCACCACACGCCTCGCCGCGCTCCGGGCACCCCAGGGGCACGCGCTCGGCCTCGACCTCTCCGGGCCGATGCTGGCCGAGGCCCGCGCGAGCGCCGAACGGGAAGGCGTCACCAACGTCCGCTTCGCGCAGGGCGACGCGCAGACCCACCCCTTCGAACCGGGCTCCTTCGACAGCGCGATCAGCCGCTACGGCGTGATGTTCTTCGCCGACCCGGTGGCCGCCTTCGCCAACGTGGCCCGGGCGCTGCGCCCCGGCGGACGCCTCGCCTTCGTCTGCCCCGCCGACGCCGCGCTCAACGAGTGGGTGACCGCGATGGCGACCCTGCGCGACCTCCTGCCCGTCGGCGACTTCGGCCGCCCGGGCGAACCCGGCATGTTCTCCCTCGCCGACCCCGACCGCGTCCGCGACCTCCTCGCCTCCGCCGGCCTCACCGGAATCACCCTCACCAGGACGGAGGCGTACGGAATCTGGGGCCACGGAGCCGAGGACGCGGCGGACTTCCTGCTCGGCACGGGCCCCGGCCGCCACCTCATGCAGCAGGCCGCCCCCGCCGCCCAGGAGGCCGCGCGGCACACCCTCACGAACCATCTGCGCGCCCACGAGACGAAGGACGGCACGGTCCGGCTGCGCAGCACGTCGTGGCTGGTCGGCGCCGTCGTCGGCGCCGGGTGAGGCCGACCGGGGTGCCCGTGACCCGCACCTGGCGGTGGCATCCTGGACGTATGAATGCGCACCGTCCCGAGTGAGGTGGGCGGCATGATCGATCTGGCGGCGCGGCTGTCCGGTCCGCAGGTGTCCCAGGGGGTGCCGCCCTGGCCGGGGCACGAGTACGCCAAAGGGTGGGGTGTGTTCGGGCTGCCCTTCGACTCCGGGCACGTCCTCGCGCTGCGCGTCTTCCCGGAGAGCTCGTTCGGCCCGTACCGGACCGTGTGGCACGGCACCCCCGACGGCCGGTGGTCCATCTACGTCGACGGACCGCGTCTCGACACCGCCTGCCCGAGGTACTACGGCCCGGCCTGCGAGCACACCGGCAGGGCCGCCATCCGCATCGCCTGGACGGGCCCGGCCTCGCTGCACGTCACGATGGACGCGCCCGCCCTGGAGTGGACCCTCACCGCCCGCTCCACCCCGGTGCTCACCGCGCTGAACGCCGTCGGGGCGGCCCTGCCTCCGGCGAGCTGGCGCCCGCGAGCCCTGGTGCGCTGCCGGGAACAGCTGGCCCTGGCCCTCGGGCTCGGCCGGTTGCAGATGCGGGGGACGATGCCGAGCGGGCACGTCGGCACCCTCATGCCGGGGCGCATGTATTACGTCGACGAGGCCCGCGCCGTCCTCGACGGCACGGACCTGGGCCGCCCGGCCCGCCTGGACCACAACCCCCGCATCGGCGACGTCCCCCTCCCGGCCCGCGGCATCCTGGCGATCGGCCAGGCCGCCTGGCGGGTCCGGGGCGGGAGCACCGGTCGCGGTGACGTCAGCGCACCGCCGTGATCACCTCCCCGGCCGCCCGCGCCCCCTCGGTCGCGCCGCCCTCCATGAAGCCCTGGAAGTCGTACGAACAGTGCTCGCCCCCGATGTGGACGCGGCCCTGGGCCACTGCCTCGTAGCCCGCGTAGCGGTGGAGGTAGCCGACGGGCCAGTACGAGTAGGCGCCCAGGGCGTACGGGTTCTTGTGCCAGGCGGAGAGCTGGGCCCGGCCCGTCCAGGCCGCCCGGGTGCCGGGGAAGACCTTGTCGATCTGGGTCAGATGACGGGCCGCCAGGTCGCGGACGTACGGGTCGTCCTCGAAGGCGAACGGGGTGGCCGGATCGAGGGACGCGGCCAGGGAACCTCCGCCGTACTGGATGAGGATGCCGCCCGTGCCCGGCTGGACCTTGGTGGTGTCCCAGGTCTGCTGGAAGTCGGCGTCCGTGAAGCAGTCCCCGGCCGAGACGCCCGGCCAGGCGCCGGTGCCCCGCCAGGGGCGGCTGCCGAACTGGAGGTTGAGCTTGCTGCAGTGGCCCATGCGGGCGTCGCGCAGCAGGCTCGTCATCCGGCTGTCGAAGCCGGCCCGGGACAGGTCGAGCCGCTGGAGCACGGGCAGGGGCACGCACAGGATCGTGTGGTCTGCGGTGACCGTGCGCGTGGTGCCGGAATCGGTGAAGGTGAGGGTCTGCGTGCCGTTCGTGTTCGCCGCGACCGCGGTCAGGGACCAGCCGTGCCGGACCGTCCCGGCGGGCAGCGCGGCGGCGACGGCGCGCGGCAACTGGTCGTTGCCGCCGACGACGTGGTAGCGCTCGTTGGACAGGCCCCAGATGTTGAAGTTGCCGGGATTGGTCTGATAGCCCATCAGGAGGACCAGAGCCAGGGCTGATTGGTTGGTGGTGTCGGCGCCGTACTCGACGTTGTACGCGACGTCGAACCACCGGCCGAGCGGCGACGCGTGACCGCCGGGCACCCGGGAGTCGATCCACTCGTACAGCGACATGTTGTCCAGGGCCGTCCCGGTGGGCGTGGTCTGGTTCCAGTAGACCTCGCCCGAGTTCTGCAGGTCCTGGTGCAGGGCCTGGTACACCGCCTTGAAGTCCTCATCGGCCTGCGCCCGGGGGTAGTAGGCGCCGTTGAACCAGAGGATCTCCTCGGCGCCGTTCGGCCCGCCGCCGAGGAAGTCCTCCAGGGGCAGGTTGAAGCGGCGGCACAGTTCCTGCATCTTCTTGTGGCTGGTGTCGATCAGCTCGCCGCCGATCTCGGACGTCTGCCCGTACGCCCAGTGCGCGCGCTGCGAGTACATCCGGCCCCCGACCCGGTCCGGGTGCGCCTCGTACACGGTGCAGCCCAGGCCCGCGTCCTGGAGGGTGAGGGCGGCGGTCAGGCCCGCGATGCCCGCGCCGACGACGGCGATCCGTGGAGCGGCGGCGGACGTGGCCGCTCTCGCTCTCGGGGCGGGCAGCGCGGCCGCGGCCACGCCGGTGGCCGCGGCGGCCTTCAGGACGGTACGGCGGGTCGCGTTCCGCTCGCGGAACTCGGCCACAGGGACACCCAGTTGCGCGGCGGCGTGGTGCTCGGCGGTGAGGTGGCGCAGGGCGTGCATCAGATGCGTACGGGCCATGGTGCGTACTCCCTCTCGACTGGCGGTGCCGGCTGGGTCCGCGTCGCTCACACGATCGCGGTCGTCCGCACGTCCTCCTCCCGCTCCTTGGCGTCCTCGAGCACGATGCGGCCGATCACCTCGTAGCGGTCCGGACGCCGGGACCTGAGGTAGAGGCCGAGGCCCAGGCCGCCGCAGAAGACGAGGCCGACGATCCACGGGATCGCCTTGAAGAACAGTGAGTCGGCCGCCGAGCCCGCGGCCGTCTCCATGTTCAGGACGAGCAGCACCACGACCGCGATCATGCCGACGCCGCCGAGGAGCGGGGCCAGGAACGTGCGGAACCAGTGCCGGTCCTCGGGGTGGTTGCGCCGGAAGTAGCCGATCACGGCGAACGAGCAGAGCGTCTGCACGATGAGGATGGCCATCGTGCCGAGGATGGCGAGCAGCGTGTAGAGGTGCAGATACGGGTCCTGGCCGGTGAGCCAGAACGCGGCGACGATCGCCACCGCGATGACCGACTGCGTGAACGAGGCGAGGTACGGGGAGCCGTGCCGGTGGTGGGTGCGGCCCAGGGCGGGATGCAGGAAGCCCTCGCGGCCGATCGCGTAGAGATACCGCGAGGCGCACTGGTGGAAGGCCATGCCGCACGCGAACGACCCGGTGATCAGCAGCCATTGGAACGCGTCGACGGCCCACGCCCCGATGAAGCTGTGCGCGGGGTTGAAGAAGAGATCCAGCGGGCTCGTGCTCGAGGACACCTTCACCGCCCCCGACAGGCCGTTGCCGGCGATCGTCATCCAGGACACGTAGATGTAGAAGATGCCGACGCCGACCACCGAGACGAGGGTGGCGCGCGGCACGACGCGCTTGGGGTCGCGGGACTCCTCGCCGTACATCGCCGTCGACTCGAAGCCGACCCACGACCAGAAGGCGAAGAACAGTCCGAGACCCGCGGAGGTGCCCGTGAAGGCGTTCTTGGGATTGATGGGCTCGACCGGGATGCCGTCGGGACCGCCGCCCTGGACGAGAACCGCCGTGGCGACCGCGAACAGCACCGCGATCTCGGCGATGAGCATGACGCCGAGCGCCTTGGCCGTGAGGTTGATGTCGAAGTACGACAGGGCCGCGGTGACCAGCAGCATGGCCGCGGCGTAGACGATCCAGGGGACGTCCCAGCCGAGCTGGTCGTGGACCGTCGTCTGCGCGAAGTAGGAGAAGACGCCGACGATCGACGCCTCGAACACGACGTACGCCAGCACGGCGAGCATCCCGGACGCCATCCCGGCGATCCGGCCCAGGCCGTGCGAGATGTACCCGTAGAAGGCGCCCGCGGCGGTGATGCGCTTGGCCATGGCGACGTAGCCGACGGAGAACACCGTCAGGACGAGCGTCGCGAAGAGATAGCCGGCGGGCGCTCCCGTGCCGTTGCCGAAGCCGACGGCGATGGGAAGGTTGCCGGTCATCGCGGTGATCGGGGCAGCCGTGGCGACGGCCATGAAGACCACCCCGACGAGCCCGACCGAGTTGGCTTTCAGCCGTTGGACCGGAGGATTCTGGTGTGCGCCGTTCGCCGCTGTTTCGGGCATTTTCATCCCTCTCTGGGGGCTGCCACTGCGAAATCCGTAGGTGAGAACGTGGTGCGCTTGCGGATGCGTCAGTGTGGCGGTGTGGTGAGCCGGGTCACAACGGACAGGGCGTCGTGCAATCCCCCACAGGGCGCGACGAGTTGTCGGGGCCGCGCGCGTCGTGGGGCGGCGCGGGCGGGACGGTGGAGAGTATGGGAGGGCGGCGGTGCCCCCCGCGGCGCCGGCCGCCCGCAGGTCCATCGCCGTGCCCAGGAGGCGTGATGCACACGTTCACCTACGACGCCCTGCCCGGGCGGATCGTGTTCGGCCCGGGCGCCGCCCGCCGGAGCCTGGGAGACGAGGTCGACGCCTTCGGCGCGCGCCGGATCCTGCTCGTCGCCGGAGGTTCCGCGACCGGACCGGCGCGTGACCTGTGCGCCCCCTTCGCCGACCGGGTCATGGCCGCGTTCACCGAGGTCCGCCCGCACGTCCCCGTCGAGACCGCCGAGCGGGCCCGCTCGGCGGCCGCCGGCGCCGATCTGGTGCTGTGCGTGGGCGGCGGATCCACGACGGGCACCGCCAAGGCCGTCGCCCTGACCACAGGGCTGCCGATCGTGGCCGTTCCCACCACCTACGCGGGCTCCGAGGTCACCCCGGTGTGGGGCCTCACCCAGGGCACCCGCAAGACCACCGGCACGGACCGCCGCGTGCTGCCCCGGACCGTCGTCTACGACCCCGAGCTCACCCTCGGCCTGCCGGCCGCGCTGTCGGCGGCCAGCGGCCTCAACGCCATGGCCCACTGCGTCGAGGCGTTCTGGGCCCCCGGGCGCAACCCGGTGTCCGGCGCCGTCGCCGAGGACGGCATCCGGCACCTCGCGGCCGGACTGCCCGGGCTCGCCGCCGACCTCGCCGGCGCTGACGCCCGTACGTCCCTGCTGCTGGGCGCCTACCTCGCCGGGTCGGCCTTCGCCGGCGCCGGATCCGGCCTCCACCACAAGATCTGCCATGTCCTCGGCGGCGCCTTCGACCTGCCGCACGCGCAGACCCACGCGATCGTGCTCCCGCACGTGGTGGCCTTCAACGCCGCGGACGCCCCCGAAGCCGTGGCCCGCGTCGCCGCCGCGCTCGGCAGGACCGACCCGGCGGCCGGACTCCACGACCTCGCCACGGAACTCGGCGTGCCCGCGGGACTGCGCGAACTCGGCCTCGCGGAAGGCGATCTGGACACCGTCCTCGGCGACATCCTCGCCCTCGCCCCCGCCGACAACCCGCGCACGGTCACGGCGGAGAACCTCGCCGGGCTCCTGCACGCGGCATGGACAGGAACGGCACCGTCGAGGGGGACCGACGCATGAACAGCGCGCACGAGAACGCGGCCGAACGGGAGCAGGCGATCACCGACGAGGTCCTCGCGGCCTTCAGCGCCACCGCCGACCCACGGCTGCGCGCGATCGTGCGGAGCCTGATCGGGCACCTGCACGCCTTCGCCCGCGAGGTCCGGCTCACCGAGGGGGAGTGGGAGGCGGGGATCGACTTCCTCACCCGCGCCGGCCACCTCACCGACGACCGCCGTCAGGAGTTCGTCCTCCTGTCCGACGTCCTCGGCCTGTCCACGCTGACCGCCGCCCTCGACGCGCCGGACGCCCCGGGAGCGACCGAGGCGACGGTGCTCGGACCGTTCTTCGTCGACGGCGCCCCCGAGATCCCCCTCGGAGGCGACCTCGCCCAGGGAGCTCCCGGCACCCCGTGCCATGTGTCGGGCCGGGTCCGCTCCACGGACGGCAGCCCGGTCGGCGGAGCGCTGCTGGACGTCTGGGGCGCCGACGAGGACGGCCTGTACGACGTCCAGTACCCCGGCGAGCGCTGTGCGGGGCGCGGGCGGCTGCGCACGGACGCGGACGGCGGCTACCGGTTCTGGACCGTGCTGCCGACGCCCTACCCGATCCCGCACGACGGCCCGGCCGGCGACCTCCTGACCGCCTGCGGCCGCGGCCCCATGCGCCCGGCCCACCTGCACTTCAAGGCCGCCGCCCCCGGCTTCCGCACCCTGGTCACCCACCTGTTCGTGGCCGGCGACCCCCATCTGGCCCGGGACGCCGTGTTCGGCGTCAGGGACAGCCTCGTCGTCGAGGCCGCCCACCACGACGACGGCACGGCACCGGACGGATCACGACGCCGGGGCGCCTGGACGAGCATGGCCTTCGATCTGGTCCTGGCACCGGACCATGGATCCGTACCAGGTCGCTAGGGTCGTTCCCGTGACGCACCCCGTACCGGCCACCAGGACCGCCCCCGCCGCCTCGCCCGCGCGCCCCTCCACCCATCCCGCCGTGCCGGACGGTGGGTCCGGCGGGCCGCTGGAGGGGCTGGACCGGCGGATCGTCGCCGCGTTGCAGATCGACGGGCGGGCCTCGTGGCGGCGGATCGCGGCGGCGCTGGGGGAGCCCGAGCGGAAGGTGGCGCGGCGCGGGCTGCGGCTGCTGGAGAGCGGGGACGTCGCCGTGCGGGGGCTCGTCATGCGGGGCGAGACGGTGATCCTGCGGATGACGTGCCGGCCGGGCACGGTGCGGGACGCCGCGGTGGCGGCCGCCCGGCGTCCGGACTGCATCTTCTCGTACGCGCTGGCCGGGCCGGTCGACTGCGTGGCCGAACTGCAGTGTCCGCCGGGCCGGTTGGCGCCGCTGATGCTGGACGAGGTCCCGGAGCTGCCGGGGCTGGTCTCGCAGAGCGTGTCCCCGGTGCTGCGGTATTTCCGCACGGTGCACGAGTGGTCGCCGGGGATCCTGGACGCGGACGAGGTGGAGGCGCTCGGCGGACAGCCCAGGGACGTGGGGCAGCCGGTGCCGCCAAGCATCGAGATCGGGCCCGAGGAGCTGGCGATCCTGGGGGCGCTCGCCGAGGACGGTCGCAGCACGTACGAGGACCTGGCCGCCGTCGCGGGCGTGTCCGTGGCCACGGCGCGGCGGCGCGTGGAGGTGCTGACGCGGGAGGGCGTCGTCAGCATCCGGGCCGCCGTCGAGCCCGCGCTGCTCGGCCTGCCGGTCGAGGCCCTGCTGTGGATCAAGGTCAGGCCGGACGAGGTCGAGAAGGTCGGCGAGCTGCTCGTCGCGTCGCCGCTCGTGCGGTACGCGGCCGTCGTGATGGGCGAGCACCAGCTGCTGGTCGACGTGACGCAGCCGTCGAAGACCGCGCTGCACGCGTTCCTGACCGAGTCCCCGTGGGTGCGGCACGTGGAGTCCGTGCAGTCCCATCTGGTCGTGGAGTCGTTCAAGCGCAGTGGTGTCGAGTTCCCCGGGGTCGATCACCAAGACGGGCGCGGTGACTGAAAACGTCAGTCGTGAATGCGTGGCGTCTTAAAAATTCATCAGTCATCAACCATTGACTGAAACGGTCATCGGCTCCAGTGTGGTGCACCACACGCTTCGTGCCCGCGGCCCCGTCCGGCCACCGCGGCGACGACGCTCCTCGTGCCTGCTGCCCAAGGAATGCCATGCCCGTATCCCCCGGCCCTGTCGCCCCCAGCTCGCCCGTGTCCGATTCCCCCGGCGAGGAGATCTGCGCACTAGACGCCGTCGACCTCGCGGCCCGGGTCCGGCGCGGCGAACTGTCGGCCCGCGAGGTCGTCCAGGCGCACCTCGACCGCATCGAGCGCCACAACCCGGCGGTCAACGCGATCGTCACCCTCGACGCGGAGGGCGCGCTGGCCGCCGCGGCCGCGGCCGACGAACGACAGGCCCGCGGCGAGGAGCTGGGCCCGCTGCACGGTCTGCCCATCGCCTTCAAGGACACCCACAGCACCCGCGGCATGCGCACCACGCACGGCTCGCCCCTCTTCGCCGACCATGTCCCGCTCGAGGACGAGCTGCTCGTCCGGCGCATCCAGGACGCGGGCGCCATCCGCATCGGCAAGACGAACGTCCCCGAGTTCGCGGCCGGTTCGCACACCTTCAACCCCGTCTTCGGCGCGACCCGCAACCCGTACGACCTGACGCGCTCCGCCGGCGGCAGCAGCGGCGGCGCCGCGGCCGCGCTCGCCGCCGGGTTCCAGCCGCTCGCCGACGGCAGCGACATGGGCGGCTCGCTGCGCAACCCGGCCTCCTTCTGCAACGTCGTCGGCCTGCGCCCCACCCCCGGCCGAGTCCCCTCGCACCCCACCGGCAACCTCTGGGACACCATGGGCGTCGCCGGACCCATGGGCCGCACCGTCGCCGACACCGCGCTCCTGCTGTCCGTCATGGCCGGCCCCGACCCCCGCGTCCCGATCTCCCTCGAGGAACCGGGCGCCGGCTTCCGGGCCCCGCTCGACCGCGACCTCACCGGCCTGCGCGTCGCGTACGCCCCCGATCTCGGCGGCCGGGTCCCCGTCGACCGCGACGTCCGCGAGGTCGTCGGACGCCAGGTGCGGGTCTTCGAGGACCTCGGCTGCGACATCATCGAGGACTGCCCCGACCTGGACGGCGCCGAGGACGTGTTCCGCACCCTGCGCGCCCAGGAGTTCCACCACGGGCTCGGCGCGCTGCTCGACAGCGACCGCGACTCCCTCAAGGCCAGCCTGGTCTGGAACATCGAGGAAGGCCGGCGCCTGACCGGCGCCGACCTGATCCGCGCCCGCAACGGGCACGCCCGCATCCACCTCGCCGCCACCGCCTTCTTCCAGCGGTACGACGTGCTGATCGCCCCGGTCAGCCAGGTCACCCCGTTCGCCGTCGAGTCGGAATACCCCACCGACATCGACGGAGAGCCGCAGCGCACCTACCTCGACTGGATGCGCTCCGCGTACTTCGTCACCGTCCTGGGCTCACCCGCCCTCTCCGTCCCCGCCGGCTTCACCCAGGCCGGGCTTCCCGTCGGCCTCCAGATCGTGGGTCCGCCCCGCGCCGAGAGGACCGTGCTCGAGACCGGCGCCGCCTACGAGGCGGCCACCGGGCACGGACGCCGTCGCCCCTCCCTCCCGTAGCCGTATGGAGCCCCGATGAGAAAACCGCACGTGCTCTGGGCCCTGGTGCCCGTGGTGGCTTTCCTCAGCACCCCCTTCCTGCCCTTCGTCAACGGCCCGCACCTCTGGCTGGGCATCCCCTCCGTCCTCGCCTGGTGCCTGTTCTGGACGGCCGGCACCACCGCGTCCCTCGCGCTCGTCGAACACTTCGCCCGGCACACGGACGACGACGAGGACGCCGACCCCGCCGACGCGAACGGACGCGCCGCGCACGACAGTTATGAGGAGGCCGTCGCGTGAACACCACCATGGCCATCACCCTCGTCGGCATCGTCACCATCGCGGTCGTCGGCATGACCGGACGCCGCCCCGGCCGCGGGGAGTTCGGCGAATGGACCGTGGGGAAGCGCAAGTTCTCCACCTTCACCACCTGGTTCCTCCAGGCGGGCGAGTCCTTCACCACCTTCAGCTTCCTCGGCCTCGCGGGCATCGCCTTCGGCGGCGGCGTCGCCGCGGCCTTCGCCCTCTGCTATCTCGCGATCAACTTCGTCCTCCAGTACTTCACCGCGCCGCGCATGCGGGAACTGGGCCGCAAGGGCGGCTATCTGACGCAGGCCGACTTCTTCACCGACCGCTTCCGCAGCCCCCTGCTCGGCAAGGTCGTCGCCGTCGTCGGTGCCGTCTTCCTGCTGCCCTACCTCCAGCTCCAGATCACCGGCCTCGGCCTCATCGTGCAGCTCGCCACCGGCAGCCGCACCGGCGGCAACCTCAGCATGGTGCTCGCCACCGTGCTCACCGTCGCCTTCGTCCTGTGGTCCGGCATCCGCGGCATCGCCCGCGTCGCCTACCTCAAGGACGCCCTGATGATCATCGGGCTCGTGGTCCTGATCGCCGGCGTGGCCCTGTCCGTGAACGGCGGCATCGGCGGCCTCTTCGAGACCGTGCAGGACAGCCACCCGAACCTCCTGACCTTCCATCAGGAAGGCTACGACGCCACCTTCTTCGTGACCGCCGTCATCATCTCCGGGCTCGGCGGAGGCCTCGGCACCATGGCCCACCTGTGGCCGCCGGTCCTCGCCGCCGGGAGCGGACGTGCCCTGCGCAAGAACGCGATCTGGCTGCCGCTCTACCAGATCGCCCTCGGCATCCCCGTCATCGTCGGCTTCGCCGGGGTCCTCCTCGTCGAGCAGGGCTCGGCGCCCAACGCGGTCGCCCTGACCCTCGCCGGCCAGACCCTGCCCGGGTGGCTCGTCGGTGTCGTCGCGGTCGCCGCCGCCTCGGCCGCCATGGTGCCGTCCGCCGCCATCGTCGTGGGCATCTCCAGCCTGCTGTCCCGCAACCTCCTGAGCGCAGGCAACGAGCGCGCGCAGCTGCGCACCAACCACCTCTGTGTGATCGCCGCCGCCGGACTCGCCCTCGTCCTCGGCCTGACCCGGCCCGGACTCCTGTCCGACCTGCTCCTGCTCACGTACGGCGGCCTCACCCAGCTCGCCCCGGCGATCGTCATGGGCCTGGCCAGGAAGGTCCGCCTGGACGCCGTGCCCGCACTGCTCGGCATCCTGACCGGCGTCGGCCTCCTGATCTGGCTCACCTTCGGGGGAGTGGACGTCGGCACCTTCGACACGGGACTCATCGCCCTCGTCCTGAACGTGGCGGTCACGGCCGTCGCCCAGCTGGTGGTGCGCTCCCGGTCCGCCGCCCCGGTCCCGGCCGAGGCGAACTGAACGGCCGCCGGCCGCGCGCGGTGTGGGGCCGCGCGCGGCCGGCGGCAGTCACTCCCCGGGCGAGGTCCGCGCCCATCCGCGCTGCTCGCCCTCGTCGATGAGGCGCCGCCCGGCCTCCCACAGCGAACCGGAGGCGTCCCCGATCACGGCTTTGCGGGCCCGGACGTCGTCGGCGGTGACGCCCGGGGTGCGCCATGTGCCGCCGCGGGCCATCCAGTTGAGGAGCAAGGGCTGCAGCCGGTCCATCGCCTTGGCGAACCGGGCCTCCGGCGTGCGGCGTTCCTCGAACTCGTCCCAGAGGGCCCGCATGCGCCGCGCCTGGTCGTCCGGGAGCAGACCGAAGAGTTCGTCGGCCGCCGCGGCCTCCCGCTCCTCCTGGTCGGCCCCGGCGGCACTGTCGTACAGCGGGGTGTCGCCCGCGTAGATCTCGACCAGGTCGTGCACCAGGACGAGCTGGACGGTGTGTCCCACGTCGACGGGCCGGTCGGAGTGTTCGGCGAGGACGCCGACCATCATCGCCAGGTGCCACGAATGCTCCGCGTCGTTCTCCCGGCGGTCCGCCGCGGCGAGCGGAGACTGCCGCAGCACGGTCTTGAGCCGGTCCACCTCGACGAGGAACGTGAGTTGGGCGCGCAGCCGTTCGTCCAGGCCGTCCGGGAAGGGCGTCTTCTCCGCGAGCAGCTTCCGGCGGGGTTCATCGCTCATGCGTTCATCGTGGCAGGCCCCGAGCCGACGGCGCCTGCACGTGGCGGACGATCTCGTGGACCTCCGTTGCCGGTGGCCGGGGCGACGAGGTGGTACGCGCCGTACGAGGAGGTCCTCAAGCCTGCGGATCCGAGGCCCGGAGACGGTCGGCGCCCTCGCCGCGCAAGGCGGGCAGGGAGACGGTGCGGCCGGTCGACAGGAGGAGCAGGGCCAGCGCGGGGCCCGCGATCTCAGGCCCGTCGCCGGTCTCCCAGTCGGTGTCCGTGGCCCGCAGCGTGAAGCCGGCCAGGCGGCGCCCGGCGTGGAACGGCCAGCCCATCGCCCAGACCCGGCGCAGGCCCTCGCGGCTGTGCTCGGCGGGCACGGGAAAGGACCGGCCGAGCGGGAGGGCGATGTCCTGGCCGTGGACGATCGCGTCGAACAGCGCGTTGCGTGTGTCCAGGACCTTCGCCGTCCGCCGTGTGCCCGCGTGTTCCCGGATCGTGGCGACCAGGTCCGCCGGTGCGCGACGGCCGTGCCGGCGGGCCAGCGCCGTGTTGATCCGGTCGGGGTCGAAGCGGGCGCGCGGGGCGGCCGCCAGCATGTCCCAGGTGGTGATGGTGGGGACCAGGGCCAGGTGCCCGGCGACGTCCCGCACCCGCCAGCCCCGGCACAGCGATTCCCGCTCCCATTCCGCGGGGCTCAGATCCTCCAGCAGGTCCGCGATCCGCAGTCGGGTGGCGCGGACCGCCGACCAGTACGGGGCCGAGTCGTCCATGACAGCCTCCAAAGGTCCGAACCTCGGACTATTTTAGTACGAGATTCGGACCTTCTGCAATGATGGCGGCATGACGGACGACGAGGTCGGTGCCAGCGACGAGGGCGAGCTCAACCTGGGCCTCCTGATGTTCATCCCGTACCGCTTCATGGAGTCCGCGGTGATGGACGCCCTCAAATCGGCCGGGCACGACATCTCGCTCACACAGGCGCGCGTCTTCCAGCGGATCGGCCCGGACGGCTCGCGCCTCGCCGAACTGGCCGAGGCCTCCCAGGTCAGCAAGCAGACCATCGGTTCCATCGTCGACCAGCTCGAACGCGCCGGGTACGTCCGACGCGCACCCGACCCGCGCGACGCGCGTGCCCGCCTCGTCAGCCTCACCGACCGGGGCCACGAACTCGTCGCACTGAGCCTGCCGGTCGTCCGCGACGTCCAGGACCGATGGACCGCCCACCTCGGCCCCACGCGAACCAGGCAACTGCGCCAGGCCCTGGAGGCGCTGCGCGAGATCAGCGACCCGCACCGCTGACGTCCGATCCGCTCGCCACACTCGCCGGCGGTGTCACGGGCTGAGCCAGCTCTCCCGTGACCGCCTGCGCGGCCGCCGGATCTTGCGGCCGGTGACCAGGGCGAGGGACGTGGCCGCGAGCGCGAACAGCACCACCGCCCAGATCACATGCGCCGTCGTGTCTCCGTGGGTGAGAGTGAAGATCCCTCCGGCGATCGAGCCCAGGGCCAGGCCGAGCGCCGGGGGCCAGCGGTCGGTCACCAGGCCCATGATCGCGACCACCACGGCAGGGAGCCCCAGGACGAAGAAGGTGACCGACGCCACCCAGTGGTAGGGGGCGTCGACCAGGCAGCCGCCGCGCGGTCCCCGTACGCAGTCGTCCGGGAGTTCCACGGCGTACGGATCGATCCACGAGTCCACGGTCGCCCAGGCGATGGCGAACATGACGGCCGCACCGACGACGATCCACCACGGCTTGCGCCACGTGTCCTCGATGTCCCCGCCACCCGCCGGACCCTGACTGCTCATCCTGCCTCCCCCGCACACGAGCCGACCGCGACTATACGACGATCAACTCGCGTGCCCGCGCCCCCGCGCGTCCGTCACTCGGTCTCCGAGCGGCGCTGGTCGAGCGCCGTGTTCTCGTCGTCCTCCTCCGGCACGGGCAGCGGCTGGCGGCAGGGTGTGGACGTGTCCGGATCCGGGGCCCGATCGCTGATCGCCCGCGCTCGGTCGCGGGCCTCGGCCAGCGTGGCGACGGAGGTGGCCAGGAGGCGGAAGGGTGCCGGGTCCCGGAACTCGACACAGACGACCGGCCGGCCGTGCCGGATGGCGACGAAGTCCGAACCACCCTCGTACGTGCGCGTGCCGATGCACCGCGTCCCGGCGGTCCAGCGGCCCTTGTGCGGGACCCCGCGCAGGGCGCGCCACCAGGAGGGCTCCACCGTCACCCGGCTCACCGAGCCGAGCGGAGCGCGCACGTCGCCCCTGCGTGCGGCCGCCCTCTCGCGCAAGGACAGGTGCACGACCACCTCGTCGCCCTCGACGAACATCCGTGCCATCACTGGACTCCACCTCCATCGTCGCGCGGGAGGCGGCGGATGTCACGGGAAGGGGCCGCTAGCCGGGCAGTTCCGTGCGCTCCCACCACTCGTAGACCGGCAACGCACCCTCCGGGGTGTCCTGGTCACGCGTCGTGGGCCGGAAATGCTCGTACCCGCCGCGAAAGGCGATCTTGATGTCTTCTCCGGGAGTGGACACGGAGACGATCCGCTCGGGGAGATCGTCGGGCCCGCCTTCGAGAACTGCTCTGGTCGCATCGCTCATCCCGGCATCTTCGACGCGGCCGGACGCGACACGCCCAAGACGCGCCGACGGGCCCACCGCGCATTCACACGTCCGGCCAGACCGCGGGCCACCGGTCGCGCTTCACCGGCCGCTGCGCCCGGGTGTCGCGTCTCGGCCGAAGATCCGGCCCCGCTCGCCGACCGCCAACACGGCTGTCCCGCAGGGGAATTACCGCGAAGCAGCCGTACCGCGCCGGCTACCGGCCGAGCCGCTCCGCCAGCCTCGTGGCGTTCATGTGGGCGATCGCCTCGATGGAGATCATGGGGTTCACCCCCGACGAGGTGGGGAAGCAGGACGCGTCGGCGACCACGACGTTGGGAACCTCCCAGGTCGCGCCGTCGGGGTCGGTGGCGCTCGTGTTCCGGGAACCGCCCATGCGGGCCGTGCCCATGATGTGCAGCGCCGCGATCGCGCAACGGCCCGGACCGTATCCGGCGGTGCGGCAGGCGGCGACGAAGTCCTCGTACGTGCCGCTGCGGCCGGGCTCGTAGGCGGGGCCCGACTGATGGGCGGACCGGACGCGGCGGGCTCCGGCGGCGGCCAGGATCTTGGTGGCCCCCTCGATCCCGGCGTGCAGATGCGCGGCGTCGTACGCCGAGAGCCGGTAGTGCGGGACGGGCTCGCCGTCGCGCGCCACCTTCACGACACCGCTGTCGCGGTCGCGGGTGATGACGCCGACGCCCGCGGTGCGGCCGAGGTCCTTCAGGGCGTCGAGATGGGCGGCGGCGCCCCGCCAGTTCATGAAGCCCTGGAGGGCGGCCGGGTTGCCGGGCCCGGTCTCGTAGATGACGCCGTGGCCGCGGCCGTCCAGGTCGCTGTGCTCGCGCGAGTACCGGGTCTGCATCCCGCCCTCCCAGGGGCGGATCTCCTCGTCGAAGACGCCCCACACGGCCGTGGCCGGATGCAGGCGCAGATACCGCCCGATGTTCGGGTCGGTGAACCCGGAGCGGCGCAGCAGGGCGGGCGTCTGGACGGCGCCGGCCGCCACGACGACGGCTCGGGCCCGCACGCTCACGGAGTGCCCGGAGGAGGTCACGGCGCGGACGCCGACGGCGCGGCCCTGCTTCACGTCGATCGTGCGGACGGCGGTGTCGACGACCAGGCGCGCGCCCGCGGCCTCCGCGTCGGCGAGCCAGGTCTTCGTGACGGACTGCTTGGCGCCGAGCCGGCAGCCGTATCCGCAGCGCCCGCAGTCGGTGCCCGTGTCGCAGCCCACGACGTTGCGGGGCATCGCGTCGACGTGCCAGCCGAGGGCGCGCAGCCCGCGCTCCATCACGGCGTCGCGGGCGGACGCGGCGCTGTGGTCGCCGTTCACGGACAGCCGGTCCGTCACCGCGTCCAGCGCCTGCGTGTACTCCTTCTCCGCGAACTGTGCGGCTCCCAGACCCGCCCACTCCGTCCGGATCTCGTCCGGCGTTCGGAAGGAGGTGGTCCAGTTGACGACTGTCCCGCCCCCCAGGCAGGAACCCGCGACGAGGGAGACCTGGCCCTCGGCGGTGGCCGCCGGGCCGCCCGCGTAGAGGCGGGTGAGCCCCGAGTGTTCGCCGCCGTCGAAGTCGGCGTCGTCGTAGTACCCGCCGCGCTCCAGCACGACCACGTCGAGCCCGGCACCGGAGAGAACGGCCGCCGCGGTTCCGCCCCCGGCGCCGGAGCCGACCACGACGACATCGCAGTCGAACGTCGTGTCGGCCGTCGGCGACACGGGAGAGAGACGGGGGAGCGGGGCGTCCGGCCGCGTGCCCAGGGGGCCGGGGTAGCCGATGGCCTCCCAGACCGGCGAGGTGCCGGTGGGGCCCGGCGCCAGGAGGTACGCCGAGGTCGCCAGGGAACGCAGGGCCTGGAACAGCACCCGCTTTCGCTCGGACGGTGCGTCGCCCAGGCGGAGCAGCAGTTCTTCGCGGGCGGCCGGCGTCAGGTCCGAGAACCGGCGCCCGCCGGTGCCCAGGAACAGTCCGGCCGCCCTCGTGTTCCACAGGCCGAGCAAGGTGGTGAGCTGCTTGCGGTCGGCGGCGCGCGGCAGGGCGCGTACGAGGGACTCGGCGACGGGCACCGCGCCGAGCGCGCCGGCGGACGGGATCGCCGCGCCGTCCCCCGGGGCGAAGGTGTCGCAGATCGCGGTGAGCGCCGCCCGCCGGCGGGAGTCGAGCTGCATGGGACCGTCCTCCGAGGTGGGTTCGGCTCGGGCGTTCAGGCCCGTCGCGCCTGCTGCTCGTCCTGGGTGCGCAGCGCGTGCTTGACGACCTTGCCGCCCGCGTTGCGGGGCAGCCCGTCACCGACGGCGAGGTCCTTGGGCATCTTGAACGACGCGATCCGTCCGTCGAGAAACTCGGTCAACTCCCCGAGGGACAGCGACGCTTGGGGAGCGAGGGTGACGTACGCGACCGGTACCTGGCCCCAGCGCTCGTCGGACCGGCCGATCACCGCGACCTCCAGCACCGAGGGATGCCCGGCGATGGCGTTCTCCAGCTCGGCGCAGTAGATGTTCTCGCCGCCGCTGATGATCATGTCCTTCTTGCGGTCGACCACCCAGACGAAGCCCTCCTCGTCCATCCGGACCAGGTCGCCGGAGTGGAACCAGCCGCCCTCGAAGGCCTCCGCGGTCTCCCGCGGCTTGTGCCAGTACCCTCGCGTCACCGTCGGACCGCGGTAGACGATCTCGCCGACCTCGCCGACGGGTACGTCGTTCATCGCCTCGTCGACGATGCGGTACTGGAGGGTCGGGATCGGGCGGCCGACCGAGCCGAGTTTGCGCAGCGAGTCCCTGCCGCGCAGGACGCAGGTGATCGGCGAGGTCTCGGTCTGGCCGAACACGGCCACGTTCAGGGCGTCGGGGAACGCCTCGCCCATGGCGCGCAGGGTCGCGTCGCTCGCGGGCGCGGCGCCCCAGCTGATGACCCGCAGCCTCAGGTCCCGTTTGTCGATGTCGGGCTGGGCGCAGAGCAGGTCCCACTGCTGCGGCACGTTGAACACCACGGTGGCGCCCTCGCGTTCGTACGCGTCGAGCACGGCCTTCGGGTCGAAGGCGCCGAGCGGGTGGATGACGACGGTACCGCCGACCAGGATGTTCGCGACGATCGAGCCGAGGCCCGCGATGTGGAAGAAGGGCGCGGTCAGGAAGCCGACGTCGGAGTCGTCGAAGATCTCCATCGCCCGGATGCAGGTGATCGCCTGCACCTGCATGTTGCGGTGCGAGAGCAGCACACCCTTCGGCCTGCCGGTGGTGCCCGAGGTGTACATGATCAGCGCCGTGGCGTCCTCGGGGACGTCCGGCAGTTCCATCGGCTCGTGCGCGGCGAGAAGGTCCTCGTACGCCAACTCGCCCTCGCCCGCGCCGCCTTCTCCGATCACGACGACGGTGCCGATCGACGCCGCGGCCGGGACCGAGCGGAGCAGCGGCAGGAGCTGGGCGTCGACGACCAGGGCGGAAGGGGTGCAGTCGGCCAGGATGTACCCCAGCTCGAGCGGGGCGAGCCGGAAACTGAGCGGGACGGCCATGGCGCCCAGGCTGTTCGCCGCCAACACGCTCTCCACGAACCATGGGTGATTGAGCGTCAGCAGGGCCACCCGGTCGCCCTCGCCGACGCCCCGGTCGGAGAGCGCGGCGGCCAGTCGCAGGGACCGGCGCGAGAGTTCGGCCCACGTCGTGGTCTCCCCGAGGTGGCGCAGCGCGGGCTTGTCGGGCCGCATGGCCGCGTGAGTGGCCGTCTGTGCCATCCAGTGGTGCCGGAAGGACCAGGCGGGAGCCGTATCGGTGGACATGCCACTCCTCAGGTTCCGGGCGGGCGGGGCGGGGCGGAACGGGGTGGGGCGCGAGCGAGGGCCATTATGCCCGCGCGGGCATCGCCCAAGAAGCCCTTTGTTAATGGAAAATCACATGGGATGTGAACGGCGCGTCACGTGAGGGCCGAGGTGTGGAGCGGGCGCGGCCCACGCCGGTCCGTGTGATTGACTGGTGCGCATGGCCCACTCTTCACGACCTTCTCGCTGCCGGTGACCGCCGAGCCGATCGCGGCCACGCGCCCGCGCAATCGCAAGCAGTTGATCGTCGGGGCGGCCGGCCGGGTGTTCAGCGAGCGCGGCTACCACGCGGCGTCCATGGAGGAGATCGCGGCCGCCGTGGGCATCACGGCCACGGCCCTGTACCGGCATTTCCCCAACAAGTACGCGCTGTTCGCCGCGTGCGCGAACGTCATGGTGGACCGGCTCGTTGCGACCCTCGACGAGGTGCCGTCCGAGGCGGACCTCGCGGAGGTGCTCGGCGCCGTCACCCGGGTCGCGGTGGCGCACCGCGAGTCCGGAGGCCTCTACCGGTGGGAGGCGCGCTACCTCGAAGCCGAGGACCGGCGTCTGCTCAAGGCGAAGTTCGCGCGCGTCGTCGGCCGGGTCTGCGAGGGCGTACGGCGCGCACACCCGCGGCCCGGCGCACAGGTGCGGGCCGTGGCGGCGCTCGGCGCCATCGGGTCCATCACGCAGCACCACAACTCCCTGGCCCGGCGGCGCCTGGAGGAGGAGCTGCTGGCCTCTGCCCTGCGCGTCGCCGCGACCACACCCGACCAGGCCGTACGCCCCCCGCGCTCCATCGGACCGCCCGCCCGGCCCGTGCCGCGCACGCGGCGGGCGGAGATCCTCGCCGCCGCGGTCCCGCTGTTCGCCCGCGACGGATTCGCCAAGGTCACCAACGGGCAGATCGCGCGGGCCGTGGGCCTCGCCCCGTCCGCGCTCTACCGGCACTACGCCACCAAGGTGGACATCCTGGTGGCCGCCTGCCTGCAGGCGGCGGCGCTGCTCGCACAGGCCGTCGAGCAGAGCCTCGACGAGGTGACCGACCCGCGCGACGCGGTCGTCGCGCTGGCGTCGGCGTACGTCGGCTACAGCTTCGAGCACACCGGGCTCATCAGCGTCGCGGAGGCCGAGGTCGCCGGGCTGCCCGACGAGCTGCGCCGGCCCCTGATCCTCGCGCAGCGCGAGCACATCGCCGTGTGGGAGCGGCAACTACGGCTGGCGCGCCCGGAGTTGGACGCGCGTCAGGCCCGGGTCCTGGTCCATGCCGGGTTCGGCGTGGTCGTCGAGGCCGGTCGCCGGCTGCGATGGCAGGACAGCCCCGAAAACCGGGACGGGCTCACCACCCTGGTCGTCCGGGCCCTCGGTCTGTGACTCCGGCTGTGCCCGCGGCGCCGCCCCGGGACATCCGGGAGGGCGGCGCCGCGGGGTCACGGCTCAGGCGCCCGGTCTGTTCGCGGCCGGGAGCGTCACCGGGGTCTGCGTGGCGGAGGTGCCGTTGTTGAGATACAGCATCGCGATGCCGCGCAGGGCCTGGTCGAACAGGTAGCCGCTGCCGGGGAACACGCCCGAGGTCCCCTCGCGGAAGGCGACGTACAGCGGCCACTCCACCTTGATGAGGGCGGCCTGGGCCCAGTCGCGGCGCAGCCCGAGCCAGTCGCACATCTCGTCGCCGAGCAGATAGCGCACGAACTCGTGGACGAAGCCCGTGGCCAGACCCAGCGTGGGCTGCGTGATGTAGCCCAGCAGCGTCTCGGCCAGGCTGGTCCCCTCGGTGGTGGGGCCAAGGTTCGGCCACAGCATGTGCTCCGCCTGCGTCAGGGCGTCGGCCCACGTGGCGGGGATGAACTCCCGCCGCACGCCCAGCAGATGGAGAGCGACCTGCCACGCGTGCAGGTCGGCCTCCTGTTCCGCGGCGGACAGGCGGATGCCCCACTTGAGCAGATTGCTGTGCGCGTACGTCGCCACCGAGTGGAAGGTGCGCAGGATGTCGCCGTTGCTGATCGGCTTCGGCTGGTCCGAGGTCTCCATGAAGCGCGGGGACGTCGGCAGCAGATTGCGCACCACCGAGTGCACCAGGCGGGTCTTGTTGGCCGTGACGACGAAGTGTCCCGTGGGCTGCCATGCGGTCTCGGAGTTGAGGTCGTAGCCGAAGGTGAACGTCTTGGCCGCGCGTTCCTTCATGTCGGCGCCGCCCGCCGACCAGTAGACGGCCCTGGCCTCGCGCGGGATGACGGTGCTCATGATGCCGCTGCCCAGGCTCTGGGAGACGAACAGGTACGAGGCGAGTCGCTTGTAGTAGCGCTCGGACGCGGCGAGCGCGGTGGCGTCCGCCCAGGACGGCAGCCGGTTGACCTGCTGGAGGTAGCTGGTCAGATAGCCCGGCATGCCGGCCGGCAGCGGGTCCGCGTTGTCGACCCAGGAGCGCCAGGCGGTGTTGACCGCCGGAATCACACCGTCGGCCAGGAGCCGCGCGGCCACCTCGTCCGGCTCCGGATCCCACACCTGGAACGGATCGGTGACCGCGTCGGTGCCGGCGAGCGAACCGCGGGACGACCAGGCCCACGCCTCGGGCGCGGACGCCACACCCGCCAGGCCCAGCACGGCGCCCAGCGACAGTACACGTCGTCTGCTGATATTTCCCATTCACTTACCTACTTCCACGTAGGTCGAATCCTGGCCGTACTCGCCTGTGAGACTGGAGAGTTGACGGTCCGGCAGGTATGTCCATGGGTGTGATTTCTGATTAACATAACGACGCGTTCCGGGGTCGGCAAGAGCCGACGCGTCAGTGTCCGCATCAGGAGTGGTGACCGAATGACCCGTGTGATCTCCGCCCAGCGCTCCCTCTACGACGACGAGCACGAGCTGCTGCGGGACACCGCCCGCGCGTTCGCCGACAAACACGCCGCACCGCACGTGGAGCGGTGGCGGGCCGAGGGGAAGGTCGACCGCGCGCTCTTCGAGGAGGCCGCCCGCGCGGGCCTCCTCGGCTTCAACATCCCCGAGGAGTACGGGGGCGGAGGCATCACCGACTTCCGCTTCAACGCGGTGATCGGCGAGGAGTTCTCCCGTCATCCCGCGGCGGACGCTCTCGCGTGCGTGGGTCTGTCGAGCGACATCGTCGTGCCCTACTTCACCGATCTGACCGACGACGAGCAGAAGGCCCGCTGGCTGCCCGGGATCGCGGCGGGCCGGCTCGTCGTGGCCGTCGCGATGACCGAACCCGGCACGGGCAGCGACCTCGCCGGGATCGCCACCACCGCCGTCCGCGACGGCGACATGTTCGTGCTCAACGGCAGCAAGGTCTTCATCTCCAACGGCCAGAACGCCGATCTCGTCGTCACCGCCGTACGGACCGGCCCGGACCGGCACGGCGGGCTCAGCCTGATCGTCGTCGAGGCCGACCGGCCCGGCTTCTCACGCGGCCGCAACCTGGAGAAGGTCGGCCTGCACGCCCAGGACACCAGCGAGCTGGTCTTCCAGGACGTGCGCGTGCCGGCCGCCAACCTGCTCGGCGAGGAGGGCACGGGCTTCGCCTCCCTCATGCGCAACCTGCCGCAGGAGCGCATCTCGATCGCCGCGAACGCCATCGCGTCCATGGAGGGCGTTCTCGAACGCACCTTGGACTACGTCAAGCAGCGCACGGCGTTCGGCAAGCCCATCGGCTCGTTCCAGAACACCCGCTTCGAACTCGCCGAGATGGTCACCACCGCCCGCGTCGGCCGCAGTCACCTCGACGACCTCCTCGCCCGGCACTCCCGCGGCGAGCTCTCGGCGGTCGACGCGGCCGCCGCGAAGTTCTGGGCCACCGAGACGTACGTGAACACCGTCGGCCGCTGCCTCCAACTCCACGGCGCCTACGGCTACATGCTCGAGTACCGCATCGCGCACGACTACCTGGACTCGCGCATCAGCACGATCTACGGCGGCACCACCGAGATCATGAAGGAGATCGTCGGCCGCGACCTGGGACTCTAGAGGCTGTTTCCTAGGCGCCGTCCCCGCGCTCCGCGAGCAGGGAGCGCACGCCCCGGCTGGTCAGGATGAGGCCGTCGTGGTGGCCCGGATCGATGAGGAGGGCCAGGTCCTCGTCGGTGGGCCAATTGGCCGCCAGCAGGCCGAGCTGCACCTGATGGCTCCTGCGGATGCCGGGGAGCGCCTGGCCCATGCGCTCCGGTGACGTGAAGACGGGCACGGCGTGCAGCCCCGGCGGTTCGTCGATCACGGGCAGGGTCAGTCTGCCGTACTCCGGGCTGTTCCCTGCGTCGGAACCGGCCGGCTCCGGTACGAGGATGTCGCAGGCGGCGAGGGTGTCCAGCGCGGCCACGTCGTCGGAGGACCGGCGGAGGTCGCGCAGGGCGTCCTGGGCCGCGCCCGCGAACAGTTCCATGGGGATCGTGTCGTCACACATGGTCTTCCCCCAGCGGCTCGTCCGATGGCTTTCCGGTACCCGGAAGTGATCGAACCATGCGGAAAGGGACGGTACCCCCGCCGGTGCGGGGGTACCCGTCGGGCGCAGACGTCACCGAGAGGAGGCGTGTCATGAACGGGACCGACCCCGATCCGCGCCGAACGCCAGGCCTTGCCGCCGGTGGCGCAGTGCCGCCCGGCGAGACCCCACCCGGCGAGGAAGGGACGTCCGCCGCCATCTCGTACCCGCAGTCCGAGCTGTTGCGCAAGGGCTGGGGCACCATGCCCCTGATCGCGATCGCCGTGGTGACACTCCTGGTGGCGATCGGCCTGGTCGCCATGGTCGTGTCGCTGCTGGCCTAAGCAGACCGGCGACCGGTGGAGGACGCTGACGCGGCGGTGGCCAAGGGGTCGCGGGCCGGGCGGCCGAGCAGGGCCGTGAGGTCGGGGGTCGTGCCGGCCAGGAAACCGTGCCGGACGCCGGTGGCGATCGAGGCGAGCATGGGCGGCTGGAACGGCAGGAGCCCGGGCGTCTCGTCGAGGAGCCTGCGCCGGTACTCGCCCAGGCCGATCGTGCGATGGGGGACACCGAGTCGGCCCGCGACCTCCCGCGCTGTGATCGGCGTACCGACCAGGTCGTAGACGCGCTCCGCGTGCGGGGCGGGATCCGCCGCGACGATCGCGGCAGCGTCGGCGAGGTCCTCGCGGGCCACCGCCGCCAGGGCGCCGTCCCCGAAAGCCGACTCGACACCCTCGCCGGACCACATCAGCAGGCCGCCGAAGAGTTCGGCGTACAGGCCGTTGCGCAGGATCGTCCACGAAAGCCCGCTCGCGCGGACGAGGTGTTCGGTGGCGCGGTGGGCCAGCGCGAAACCGAGGTGGTCACCGGCCGTGGTCAGGCTGGTGTAGAGGACATGACGGACGCCGTCGCGGACTGCGGCGTCCAGGACCGCCGCGTGCCGGGCGACGACCCGGTCGTCCTCGGCGTACCCGGCGGAGACCAGTACCAGGGTCGCCACTTCTGTGAGGTCCAGGCTCGAGGGGTCGTCGAAGTCGAGACGCCGCATCCCCGCGCCGGGCGTCCGGCTGCCGCCCGTGGCCGGGGCACCGCTCGCCCGCAGCGCCTCCAGGGTCGCCGAGCCGAGGCTCCCGTTGGCTCCCGTCACCAAGATCGTGTTCATCGCAGCGCAGTCTTCCTTCGGTGGTTCTCATCAGTAACTACGCTTGATCCTCGAGCGCACGACCACCGGCGACAAGAAGGCATTCTGATGTCACCCACGCACACCGGGGTAACCACCCCTGCCGAGCTCGACCCGTGCGGGCGCGAGGACCACCCCGACTGCGGCATCCGCGACGTCCTGGACCGCATCGGCGACAAGTGGTCCGTGCTCGTGATCGTCGAGCTGGCCGGCGGGCCGCGCCGCTTCCGTGAGCTGCAGCGCGCCGTCGACGGCATCTCCCAGAGGATGCTCACCCTCACGGTGCGCAGGCTCGAACGCGACGGCCTCGTGCTGCGCACCGTCTATCCGACCGTCCCGGCCCAGGTCGACTACCGGCTCACCGACACCGGAGCCGGACTGACCCACCTGGTCAAGGCACTCGCCGACTGGTCCCTCGCCCACCGCACCGTCATCGCCGAGGCCCGCCACGCGTACGACGAGACGCACCCCGACCACGACATCCGCTGAACCGGGAAAGGCGCGTCACGGCCCGCGTCGAACGGCGGCGGCTCGACATGCAGGGGCGGCGGGAGTGGTTTTAGGTTGTGGGGGGACTCGCTGGTTTCCGTACCCGCTGAATCCGCTCCCGACGAGAGAAGCGACCATGGCACAGCACCTGATCAAGCAGGTCGAGGACCTGGGGGCGCTGGACGGCCTGTGCCGTTCCGCTGCCGGACGGGTGCGGCGTGCCACGCGCTGCCGAGCGGTCAAGAACGCCCTGTCGGGCACCTGGCTGGGCCATCAGCTGCACCCGATGCTGACCGACGTCCCCATCGGCGCCTGGGCGATGGCCTCGGTGCTCGACGCGACGGCGGGCCCGGCCGGGGCCGGTGCCGCGCGCCGGCTGGTCGGGGTGGGGCTGCTCGCCGCGGTCCCGACCGCGGTCTCGGGAGCCTCCGACTGGTCCGACTCGTACGGCCCCGACCAGCGGATCGGCGCCGTGCACGGGATCTGCAACGCGACCGCGACCGTGCTGCAGACGGCGAGCTGGGTCGCGCGCGGCCGGGGGCGGCGGGGGACCGGTGCGGTGCTCAGCGGCATCGGGTTCGCGTTCACCGCGGGCGCCTCGTACCTCGGTGGCCATCTGACGCTGGTACGGGGCGTGGGTGTGAGCCACACCGCGTTCCAGCCGGAGGTCGACGAGTGGACGGACGTCGCCGCACTGGACGCCTTGAGCGAGGGCGAGCCCATGCGGGTGAAGGCCGGTGAGGTGCCGGTCGTCCTCGTCCGGCGCGGGCCGACGGTGTACGCGCTGTCCGCCGTCTGCACGCACGCGGGCGGCCCCCTGGACCAGGGCGAGGTGCTGGACGACGGTGACTGCGTCCGGTGTCCGTGGCACGGCAGCGAGTTCCGGCTCGCCGACGGCAGCGCGGTGCGCGGGCCGGCGGCGGCGGACGCCCGGCGCTGGGAGACGAAGGTCGACGACGAGGGACGGGTCCACGTCCGGTCGGCCGCTTCCTGAACGCTCCGTCAGGCGGCCGGTGGCGGAGGCCCGTCAGGCGGTCTCACGGGCGGCACGGGGAGCCTTCAGCGGCAGGCCGTACCGGGCCCAGAGCTGCTTCATGACGATCAGGGTCGCGGTGCCGGAGATCAGCATGCCCATGAGGTTCAGGCCGAGCTGAACCAGCGAAGCGCTCACCTCGTCCCAGTGCGCGAGCGGCACGGCGAGCGCGAGGTTTCCGGCGGCGGGCACCGTCGTGACCGAGATGAACACACCCACGAGCACGGCCGACTTGCCGGCCGTCAGGGAGAGGACGCCGGCGACACCCGCGAGCAGCGCCACGATGAACGACCAGCGGTCCGGATGGACGATGAAGTCGGTCAGCGGCCGGGTGACCAGCATGTCCGGCGTGACCCAGCCGAGCCCCCGCCCCACGGCCGCGCACGCCATCGTGAACGCGACGGCGACCGCGAAGCCGACCACGAGCGTGCGCAGCGCACCGCCGACGGCTCGCCCGTCCCCGCGCACCAGACCGAAGCAGATGGCCGAGACGGGGCCGAACTCCGGGCCGAGCACCATGGCGCCGACGATGAGGACCGGCTGGTCGAGGAGCGCGCCGATGGCGGCGATCTGCGTCGCCAGCGTGAGGAAGGCCAGGAACGCCCAGGTGAGCCGCGAGTCGGCGGCGGTGTGCGCCGCGAGCTCGTCCCAGACGACCGCGTCGTCCGGGTCACCCGGAACGAGTCGTTCGGCCCGGTCCGCCGCGCGGGACAGCGACAGGTCGAGCTGCTCCACCGTGATGCCGCCGCTCTCCTCCAGGCCGAGCGAGCGCAGTTCACGCAGCACGGTGTCGGCGGCCTCGCGGGCGACGTCGAACTCCACGACGTCACCCGGCGGTTGGTGCGCGGCGCCCCGCAGCAGGACCACGTTCACGGCGGCGGGGCTGTCCGCGGCGACGCGCACGGCGGCGTCGGTGCGGTCGGGCGGGGCGATGAGTCGTACATGCAGCACGGGCCGATTCTGGCGCGTCCGGTGCCGCAGCCCCGTACCGTGACCGGCGCGTCGCCGGGGGACCCGTACCGCCCGGGTGCTCAGTCCGTGCGGGCCTGCCGGCGGCGCAGCAGGAACAGCACGAGCAGACCGACCACGATCAGCACCGCGAGACCGCCGAGCCCGTACGTGGCGTAGACCCACCAGGACACCGCGGCACCGGCCACGTAGTCGCCCGTGCCGGGGCGTTCGCCGTGCCGGCGCTTCGCACCCGTACCGGTGCGGCTGCCCGACTTGCGCTTGGGGCGCGGCCGCGACGCGGCGACGGTGCGCACCGCGCCGACCCCGGACACCTCGGGCACCGACGGTGCGGTGATCGAGGCCGCCGCCGAGGCCGCGGGGGCCGCCGACAGGGGCACACCCACCCACACGGCCAGCGCAAGAAACAGAGCAGCGATCCGCACGATGATCCCCCCGATGAACGTCACGGCGACGAACATGATGCCTCACGTTCTTCACCTTCGGGACGCGTCCTGATCACCTCGCCCCCCGGATTCCTTCACCGGGCCGCCCGACCGTGAGCTGGTCATGATCGTGACAAGGAAAGGATCCCCCTTCATGGCTCCGTCCCACCGGACCCGCCAAGTCGTAGGCCGGCTCGCGCTGTTGACCGCGCTCGCCGCACTGTCCACCGTCGTACCCGGATCCGCCGTCGCGGCGGACGATCTGCCCGCGGTGCGGCCGACCGCAGAGACACCGGCCGTGTACGACGACGAGGCGGGCGGCAACGCGGACGCCGACGACCCCGCGATCTGGCGCAACCCGGCGGACCCGGACCGCAGCCTCGTCATCGCCACGGTGAAGGAGGGAGGCCTGCGCGTCTACGACCTCGACGCGCGCGAAGTGCAGTCCGTCCCGGCGCCGCGTGCCCCCGGTCCGGACGACGCGCCCGGCCGGTTCAACAACGTCGACCTCGTGCCCGGCATGAAGACCCGCTCCGGCAAGGCCGATCTGGCCGTCACCAGCGACCGGGGCAGCGACCGGCTGCGGATCTACCGGATCGACGGCAGCGGTTCGGGCGCCCCGCTCACCGACGTGACCGCGCCCACGGCCCCGGCGGTCTTCTCCGGCTCCCAGGAGGAGATCAACGAGCAGCGCACCGCCTACGGCCTCGCCACCTGGACCGACCCGTCCAGCGGCCGCTCGTACGCGGTGGTCAGCCGGCGGGAGCGGACCGAACTCAGCCTGCTGGAACTGACCGCGGGCTCCGACGGCACCGTCTCGTACCGGAAGATCCGTACCCTCGCACTGCCCTCGGCCTTCAAGCTGCCCAACGGCCGGACCTGGTCCCCGTGCGCCGAGCCGGACGAACTGCCGCAGGTCGAGGGCATGGTCGTCGACCCGGAGACCGGCACGCTCTACGCGGGCCAGGAGGACGTCGGCATCTGGCGCATGGACGCCGACCTCGGCGGCACCCCCGAACTCGTCGACAAGGTCCGCGAGTACGGCGTGCCGGGCACGTACGACCCGGAGACCGAGGAGTGCGTCCCGGGCGCGGACCCCGGCTTCGGCGGCACGCGTCTGCGCGCCGACGTCGAGGGACTCACCCTGCTGCGCCAGAAGGACGGCGACGGCTATCTCCTCGCCTCCAGCCAGGGCGACAACACCTTCGCCGCCTACGACCGCGAGCTCGACGAGGACAACGAGTACGAGGGCGGGTTCAGGATCACGGCCGCCTCCGCCACCCTCGACGGCACCGAGGAGAGCGACGGCGCCGCCGTCCTGAACGAGCCGCTCGGAACGAAGTACCCGCACGGCCTCCTCGTCGTCCAGGACGGCGACGACAAGCCGGGGGAGACGGGCCGGGACGCCACGGACTTCAAGTTCGTGGACCTGAAGCCCGTGCTCGTCGCGCTCGACGACTGACCCGGCGGCACCCACCGAGGAGGCGGGGCCCACGCACCCGGACGTACCGGTGCGTGGGCCCCGCCCCTTGCATCACGGCCCGCCCCTATGACGAACCACGGGCCCTACGACGGTCCACGGACCCTACGACGCGGCGGCCTTGGCCGGTTCGTCGGACGTGACCCGCACCGGAGCCGTGCCGGCGGCACTGTGCTGCTCGGCCCAACTCTCCAGCGCCGAGCGGCAGGCGTGGTCGAGATGGTGCAGCCCGGACAGGTACACCTCGATCGGCCGGTCCTGCGGAAGCGCCTCCAGGCTGTCGAGTATCTTCGGCAGCCGCAGGAACGTCGCGTTGCCCGACAGGTGCACCTGGATCGGACCGGCGCCCTTGTCTATGACCTCCGTCTTCAGGTGCGAGGCCTCCCAGGCGGTCTTGACGACGGCCAGGGCCAGTCCGATGAGCACGCCCTCGAGCATGTTCATCGCGACGATCGACACGGCGGTGACGACCAGGACGAGCGCCTCGCCCTTGTGCCCGCGCCACAGCAGGCCGACCTGCCGGAACGGGATCAGCTTCCAGCCCGCGTGCACGAGCACGCCGGCCAGCGCGGGCAGCGGGATGAGTGCCAGCGTGGACGGCAGCGCCGCCGCGAACAGCAGGAGCCACACGCCGTGCAGGACGCGCGACGCCTTCGTCCTGGCGCCCGCCTGCACGTTCGCCGAACTGCGCACGATCACCGCGGTCATCGGCAGCGCGCCGAGCAGGCCGCACACCGTGTTCCCCGCGCCCTGGGCGATCATCTCCTTGTTGTAGCGGGTGCGCGGACCGGTGTGCAGGCGGTCCACGGCCGCCGCGCTGAACAGCGATTCGGCGGAGGCGATCAGCGCGAACGCGAGGACGGTGCCCCAGATCGCCGGGTCGGCCAGCTCACCGAGCGCGCCGGCCCCGGGCGGCTGGATCGCGCCGAGCAGGCCCTCCACCTCGACCGTGGCGACCGGCAGGTCGCCGACCAGCGAGGCCAGCGTCGCAAGGACCACCGCCGCGAGGGCGCCGGGCACCGTGCGTACCTTGGCGGGCAGCCGCTTCCACAGCACGATGACGGCGACGGTTCCGGCGCCGATCGCCAGCGAGATCAGGGCCTCCGGGCTGCCGACGGCGTCGGCGAACGCGCCGGGCAGGCCCGTGAGCTTCCCGAGTCCCGTCTCCGGGGCCTTGAGGCCCGCCGCCGCGTAGAGCTGACCGGCGATGATCACGAGGCCGATGCCGCACAGCATGCCCTCGACCACGGACACGGAGATGGCCCGGAACCAGCGGCCTATCCCGAGGAAGCCCATGGCGAGCTGGAGCAGACCGGCCATCAGGACGATCACGCCCAGCGCGGCCACTCCGTACGTGCTGACCGCCTCGTAGACGAGCACGGTCATGCCCGCGGCGGGCCCCGACACCTGAAGGCTGCTGCCCGGGAGCAGGCCGGTGACGATCCCGCCCACGATGCCGGTGACCAGGCCCAGTTCGGCGGGGACGCCGGAGGCGACGGCCACGCCGACGCACAGCGGCAGGGCCACGAGAAACACGACGAGGGACGCGGCGACGTCCTGCCGCAGGAAGGGGAACCTCGACTTCAGTGTCATGGTGCCCCTCACAGCGCCTCGAACGAGTCGGTCTCCGGGCGGTGTTCGCGCACGCCTCCGGTGTGCACCTCGTAGTACCACCCGTGCAACCGGAGCCTTCCCGCCCGCACCTGCTTCTCCACGCACGGGTACGAGCGCAGGCGCAACAGCTGGGTCAGGACGTGGTGCTGCACCGCGTCGGCGACGGTGGGATCCGAGGGATCCGCGCACTCCGGTTCCCCCGCGGCGTGCGCGAGCCAGTCCCGCACGGCGGGCACGGCACCGAGGTCGTCCCCGCGCACGACGGCGCCCACGGCGCCGCAGTGCGAATGGCCGCAGACCACGATGTGTTCGACGCCGAGGACCTCCACGGCGTACTCGATGGTGGCCGCCTCTCCGGTCGGGTGCCCGGAGGCGTACGGCGGGACGATGTTCCCGGCCGTGCGCAGCTCGAAGAGCTGGCCGGGGCGGGCGCCGGTGATGAGCGCCGGGACGACGCGGGAGTCGGCGCAGGTGATGAACAGAACTTCGGGTGACTGGCCTTCGGCGAGTCCGGCGAACTCCTCAGGGCGCTGTCCGAACGTGCGGGCATTGTCGATGAGGGGATGCATGGCTGGTGTTTCCTCCTGGCGCGCCACGAAGGCGCGTCGGACGGACAAGGGCAGGTGTGGGGTCGGCCCGCTCACCGAGCGGCGGAACGTCTGACGTGCCGTCGGACGCAAGACCGCCGGGCGCGGTCGCTGTCCCGGCGGCAGTTCGCCCCGTGCGCCGGAAGGCAGAGGGGAGGGACGGCGGGGAACACCACCGTGGTTCGGGCCGGTCCACCTCCGAACATGCCTCTCCTTCCGGACGGTTCACGTCTCTGGCGCACACCAAGACTTGGTCAACGAACTGCCAAGAAACACCATAGCCATGCAAAGTCGCGCGCCGGGTTAACTGGACGTTTCCATTCGGAAAGGGGCCGAAGGGCAGTCATGAGTGGCGGAATCCCGCCCGTTTCCGAAGCCGCGGCCGCTCCAGTCCCCGATCACCCGGCGGAGGGAGCAGGCCGGTCGCCTCCGAGGAGATCATGGTGCCCCGGATGGTGTGGTTCTCCTCGGGCCGGACCCCGGCCACGCACACGGGCAGGGCGGCCCGGTCGCGGAGGTCATGGCTTCCATGTGGAAGTGCGGTTGCGGTTTGCTGCCGGGGAACGCGGAGCCGCGTAGAAGCGCCCGAGCGGGGCGCCACCGGACCCTGCCGAGTGGCTGACCGGCCCGCGACAGCCGAAGCTGGACGTCAGCGCACCGGAACCCCGGGAGGCTCACGCCGCACATGGACCGTCCCTCCTCGGTGCCCGACGCACGCGCCCGGCTGGAACTGGGCGCGATCAAGGAACTGCTCCTCGCCCAGCGCCGGCGCGTGCTCACCTACGCGCGCGACCACGACCGGCGCGCTCACCCTCCTGCCACCGACCGCCCCCGCACTGACCCGCCGTCGGTCACGACGCACCACCCGTCCGGCCAGGAGGTGCTGGACGCCCTCCCGATGCCCGCCCTGCTGCTCCAGCCGGTGACCGGCGCCGACGGCGCGATCAGCGATGTCCTCCACGTGGCCCAGAACACCGAGGCCGTGGCCTACTCCGTGGCACGCATGCACGGCGGCTCGGTGCCGCCCGGGTCCGGGCCCGTCTCCCTCTACGAGCGGTTCCCCGCCCTGCGCGCCTCACGGCTGCCCGAGCTGATCGCCCGCGCCCACCGCCTGCGCGAGCCCCAGGGCCCCACGACCGTCGAATGGATGGCGGGCGGCGGCACCCAGGGCCCCGTCCGCGTCAACGACGAGGTCCGGGTCGCACCGTGCGGCGACCAGCTGCTGCTGACCTGGGAGCGCGGGAACCGGCTGCGGATGGCGGCGGCCGCCCAGCACCTGGTCCGCACCTGCTGGGCGGAGTGGAATCTCGGCGACGACGGGATCGAACCCTCCCGCGGCTTCCGCCAGGTGATGGGCCTGCCCCCGGGCAGCGCCCTGCCCACCCTCGGCGACCTGGCGGCCGCCGTGACGAACGACGGACTGCCCGGCTACTACCAGATGCTGTACGACGTCATCCTGCGCAAACGCACCGCCTCCTGCGAACTCCGGCTCCGCGGCCAGACCGGGCGGGTCGTCCGGATGACCGCGGAGCCCGTCCGCATCGCCCCGGGCGGCCTCGTCTGGGCCGTGCGCGCCGTGCTCAGCGACGTGACGGCCGAGCGACGGCGACGCGAGACGGCCGAACGCACGGCACGGGAGGCGCGCCTCCAGCGCCAGCGGGCCGAGACCCTCGCCGAGGTCGCGGAGGCCCTGCGCGAAGCCGTCCTGCCCCACTTCCAGGACGAACTGGCCACCTACGGGCTCCAGGCCGCGGTCGTCTACCGGCCCGACGCCCGCGAGGCCGGAGTGGGCGGCGACTGGTACAAGGCCCGGCGCGTGCCCGACGGCCGACTGCTGATCGCCCTCGGCGACGCACGCGGGCACGGGCTCGCGGCCGTCACCCTCATGGCCAAACTCCGCTACGCCCTCGCCGGGCTCACGTACACCGAGCAGCCCGTCGAGCAGCTGACGCGATGGCTGAACGAGGCGGCGTGCGCGGACGGCGACGAGTCCACGGCCACCGCCATCGTCGCCCGGTACCACCCGGAGGGCTCCGTACTGCGCTGGACCTGCGCCGGTCACCCGCGACCGGTCCTGATCCGCGACGGCCGCGCCGCCGTCCTGCCCTCGCCCGAAGGCGGCCCCGGACTCTCGCTGGGCGTGCTGCCGGGCATCTCGTACAGCGCCGTCGAGACGCGGCTGCGGGCCGACGACATCGTCCTGATGTACTCGGACGGGCTCACGGAGCGGCGCCCCGGCGACCCGGACCGCGACACGGCCCGCTTCCTCGCACAGGCCGAGGACTGCTTCGCCTCGGATCCGCCCCCGCCCGGCCGCCTCGGGCTCCTCCACTACACGGAGCGACTCGTCGAACGCCTCGACGGGCCGCACCGCCACGACGACGCCACGCTCCTCGCCCTGCGCCGCGTGGATCCGTGAGCGTCAACGCCCGCCGGAGGCAAGAGCCTCGGCCGCCACACCGAGGTCCGAGAGCAGCCCCTCGTACGCGCTCTCGCGGTCGTCCGCCCTCAGCACCGCCGACGGGTGGACCGTGCACACGAGACCGTGCCCCGGCGCGGCACCGCTCGTCGCCGCCGCATGGCCCAGGTCGTCCCAGTCCGGGGCAGGCAGCAGGAGCCCGCGCTGTTCGCCGACGCGGAAGGAGCTGCCGAGGAGCGCCTTGCCCGCGGTGGCGCCCAGGGCGACCACCAACTCAGGTTCGACCGCCTTCAGTTCGGCGGCGAGCCACGGCCGGCACGCCTTCAGCTCATGGAGGTCCGGGGTCTTGTGGATGCGGCGTCTGCCCGACCCCTGCCGCTCGAACTTGAAGTGCTTCACCGCGTTCGTGAGATAGGCGTCCTTCTCGCTGATGCCGGCCTCGCCCAGCGCCTTGCGCAGCAGTTTGCCCGCCGGGCCGACGAAGGGGAGACCCCGCACGTCCTCCTGGTCGCCCGGCTGTTCCCCGATCAGCATCAGCCGCGCGGACCGCGTCCCGGAGCCGAAGACCGTCTGGGTGGCGTCCTTGTACAGGGGGCAGCCGCGGCAGTCGGCCGCCGCGCGCCGCAGGGTGGGCAGTCCGCCGCGGGAGGGAAGGTAGGGCGCCGCGCCCTCCTCCCCGTCCGGTGCCTGGTGCGTCATGTCGTCCGCTCTCTCTCTGCGGCGGGGGTCAGGCGGCGGACCTGCGCCGGCCGGATGTCTCGGACAGTGCCTTGACGAGTTCGTCGCGGTTCATGGAGGAGCGGCCCGGGACGCCGGCCTCGGCGGCCTTCTCGTAGAGCTCCTTCTTGGTCAGGGAGCCGAGATCCGTGGGCTTCTTCGCCCGGTCCACGCTCGCGCGCAGGGCGTCCATGAGGTCGACGACGTTGGTCGACTCCGCCGGGGGATCGGCCCGTTCGACCGGCTCGCCGGTCCGTTTGGCCTCGACGAGCCGCGCCACCCGCTCCTGGTAGGTGTCGTGGAACTCCTCGGGGTCCCACTCCATGCTCAGCTCGTCGATGAGCCGCTCGGCCATCCGTACCTCCCGGTCGGAGACCTTGACCCGGCCGGGCAGCGAGTCGAGCTTGCGCGGGTCCCGGATCTCGTCGGCCCAGTGCAGGGTGTGCAGCGTGAGCAGTCCCGACTCGGCCTTCACAGCGACCAGGTACTCACGGTTGCGCATGACGAACGTGGCGATCGCCGCCTTGTCCTGGTGCTCCATCGCCTTCGCCAGCAGCGCGTACGTCTTGCCGAAGTCCTTGCCCTTCGGGGCGAGGTAGTACGTCTTGTCGAAGAAGACAGGTGCGATGTCGTCGAGGTCCACGAAGCCGTCGATCTCGAGGGACTTCGACCGTCCCGGGGCGATGTCGTCGAGTTCGCCGGGTTCGACGAGCACGTACTCGTCGCCGACGTCGTACCCCTTGACGATCGCGTCGAGCGGCACCTCGTCGCCGGTGCGTTCGTTCACCCGCCGGTTGCGGACGCGGTCCGAGGTGCCGCGCTCCAGTTGATGGAAGTGGACGGCGTGGCTGTCCGTCGCCGTGAACAGGCGTACCGGCAGGGACACCAGCCCGAAGGTCAGTGCCCCGCCCCATACGGCTCGAGCCATGGCGGTCGCCGTCCTCGGCCGGCCGGACGCCTAGGCCGGCCTGCTGCGCCGGTGCGAGGCGTGACCGCGCCCGGTCGCGGAGGCGTCGGAGCCGCGCCGCATCCAGCGGTGGGTGCGCCCGCCGCCCGTCTCGCGCGGCCGCGCGGTCCTGGCGTGGTGGTGGGAGGTGCCGCGCAGGGCCATGGCCAGTCCGAGGCAGAAGACGAGTGCGAGGGCCAGGCCGGAGCAGAAGATCGCCAGCGTGTTCATGGTGGCGATGTCGTGGTCGAGCACGGACACGGTGTACTCGGGGCCGCCTCCGAGATTGCCGGCGATCGCCAGAGCGGTGAAGGCGCCGGTGGCGGCGAGGAGAAGAAGTCCCAGGGCCCGCATGTGAATCATCTCCCGGGGAGAGACGGTCAGGTGACCAACAGTCGGTTGAAGAACGAACGGTAGTGACGCAGGGCCTGACGCAGGTCCTCGGTGTCCGCCTGCTCACCCCTGTTCCACTGGCCTTCCAGGTCCTGCTTGTGGTCGGCGAAGGTGGCGGCGAGCTGCTGCATCACCTCGGCGACGAGGGTGTCGGCGGTACGGACGGCCTCGCGCGGGTCGTCGACGAACTTGCTCTGCACCGACTGCCAGCGCGCGCGGAACCTGTCCTCGTCGGCGGGGGTGAGGAGTTGCGGAACGTCCTCTTCCCCGGACTCGGTGGCGGCCGCGGCCTCACCGGGCCGCTCGTCGTCGACGGGCTGGCTCATCCCCGTCGTCTCCGTCTGGGGCTTGCCCTGCCTCGTCGTCTCCGTATCGGGCTCGCCCGTCCCTGTCGTCGCCTCGCCGGGGAAGGTCGGTACCTGCGCCGCGTCGGTGGGCGGACCGTCCTGCGTGGCGGGGCGGCCGGGAGTCTCGTCCCTTTGCATCTCTCCTCCTTGTTCAGGGCCACGTGTCCGGGGCCGCTCAGGCGCGGGCGTGGCGGGGTCCGCCCCCGTCGGAGAGCAGTTCGTCGAAGAGGGCGCGGTAGTGCACCATGGCGCCGCGCAGCTGCTCCGTCGTCGCCTGGTGCCGGTCGGTGAGTTCGTCCACCTCGTGGGCGGCCCGGTAGTGCTCCAGCGTCCGCCCGTGCTCCACCGAGAGGTCCTTGAGCCGCTGGTCGAAGTCCTCGGTCGGATAGCCGCGTTCGTGCATCAGCGAGGTCACCAGGTCGTCGGCGTCGTGCACGGCACCCTCGGGGTGGTCCACGAAGTCCTCTTGCACGGTGGCCCAGTCCCGGGTGTAGCGGTCCTTGGCCTGACGGTCGAGCGGCTTGATGTCCAGCGCGTCGTGGCGCCGCTCGCGCGCCTTGAGCTCGCGCTCGGCCTCCCTGCGGCTGTCGGCGTCGTCCACCGTCCGCTCGTACTCCGGGCCGAAACGCTCGCGCAGGTTCCGGCGGCGCATGAACAGCGTGACCGCCACGAACAGCAGGGCGACGACCACGGCGACGGGAATGACGATCGCCAGCAGTGTCCCTGTCGACATGAGGAGAACCCCCTCCAAGACTGTGAGAGGCATCAATGCGGATGTGCGGGCCGAGTGCCCGGATCCCCACGGTCGAAACGGCCCGCGACGGTCCGACGGCCTGCCGGGGAGGCCGACGGCGGCCGGGAAGGCCGCCGTCTTCGAACGGACGCTACGGTCCGCGCCGCGCTCGCGCGCCTACATGCTCCGGCGCTGCTCCTCGCCGGTCTCGTCGACGCCCTCGAGGGCGATCTCCTCCTTGCGGACCTCGCCCGTGACCGTGCGCTCCTCGGTGCGCTCCTCGGTGGTCAGCCGGACGCGCTCCACCGGGACGGCCTCGGTCTCCACCACGGGGCGTTCGGCGTGCAGGGTGACCTCGTGCTCGGCCTCGCTGATCTCCGGGCCGCGCAGGGAGTCGTCCACGTTGGCCTCCGTGATGGGCTCACGCACCAGCCGGACCTCCTCGTGGCTGACGGGGACGGTCTGTTCGACCTCTTCCGTCACGACGTACTTGCGCAGCCGTGCCCGGCCCGACTCGTAGCGCTCGGTGCCGACGTGCATGCGCTCCTCGGACCGCGTCATCGCGTCGTCGCCGGAGGCCATGCCGGTCCGCTCCCGCTCGGCCGTGCCGGCCCGCTGCTCCTCGGTTCCGGCGGCTTCGTCGGGGCCCTTGAAGCCGGCGGCCGTACCCGTGCCGCCCGCCGCGGCAGCCATGCCGCCGCCCGCGCCGGCCATGCCGTCGCCCGCCGCGGGGCCGCCGTGGGCCCAGCCACCCTCACCGGGCTCGTTGGCCCGTTGCCAGGCGTCGTCCCAGGCGATGCCGTAGTAGTCGTAGAGGCGCTGTTCCTCTGCCACGGACAGGTGGCCGCCGTTGTCCACGTCGACGTTGGGAGCGTCCTTGACCTTGTCCTTGGGGTAGGGGAGTTCGAGGTGTTCCCCGACCATGGCCGCGTCGCGGATCGGTGCGAACGACTCGTGGCTGCCGAACAGGCCCGTCTTGACGGTGACCCATTCCGGGCGGCCCGTGGCGTCGTCGTAGAAGATGTGCTTCGCGTTCCCGATCTTGTTCCCTTCCGCGTCGTGGACCGGGTGTTCCAGTACCGCCGGGATCTGCTCCTGGGTGATCATTCCGCAGCACCCTCTTTCGCTTCTGTGACGTCCCCGTTGGGTCCCCTCTTGGCGGGTCACCGTCACAGAAGTGGATAAACGGGACTAAAGGGATAAATGGGAATTAAGTGAATCCGTCCCTGGGTGCGGCGCGGCGGATACGGTGGTGCGATGACCACCACCGTCCACGTCCGCGGGGTCGATCTGGGCATCGAGTCCTTCGGCGACCACGACGCGCCCCTGATCCTCCTCGCCGGCGGGACGACCATGCTGTCCTGGCCCGACGCGCTGTGCGAGCGGCTGGCCGCGGGAGGCCGGCGCGTGGTGCGCTACGACCTGCGCGACAGCGGCGCGTCGACGGCCGGTGATCCCGAGGCGCCCGCGTACACGCTCCGCGACCTCGCGGCCGACGCGGCGGCCCTGGTCGGCACGCTCGGCGGCGGCCCCGCGCATCTCGCGGGGATCGGCGTCGCGGGCATGGTCGCGCAGGTGGCCGTGCTCGATCACCCGGAGGCGTTCTCGGCGCTCACCCTGGCCGGGACCCGCCCGGTCGCCCCGGGCCCGGTCGACGACGACCTCCCCGACCACGACCAGGCGGCACTCGGCCGGCTGTTCTCGCGGCCGCAGCCCGACTGGAGCGACCGCGACGAGGTGGCGGAGTTCGCCGCGGCCGGCGCCGAAGTGCTCGGCAACGACCCCGGCGCCGCACGGGAGACCGCGGCGCGCGTGTGGGACCGCACCCCGGGCGACGATCCCCAGGTCCACGCGGCCAACCAACTGGGCATGGTCTTCTCCCGGCTCGACTGCCGCCCCCGTTGGCGCGAGCGGCTGCCCGGTCTCGCGCGCCCCACCCTCGTCGTCCACGGCCGCCGCGACCCGTTCTTCCCCGTGGGCAACGGCGAGGCGCTCGCCCGGGAGATCCCCGGGGCGCGGCTGCTCGTCCTGGAGGAGTGCGGCACCGCGATCGGCGCCGGGGCGGTCGAGGAGGTCGCCGAGGCGATGCTCGCGCTCGGGTAGACGCGAGCCGGCGCCCTCCGTTCTCACATTTCTCTACGCGCAAGCGGCACCCGAGTCAGGACTCGGGTGCCGCTTCGGTGTTGCCGTGCGCGGGGCGTGCGGACTACTGCTCCAGCGCGGCGACGCCCGCCTTCGCGAACTTCTCGTCCAGGTCGCCCGAAGGCGCGCCCGCGACACCGATGCCCGCGATGGGGGCGCCCTCGGTGGCGACCGGAGCGCCGCCGCCGAGGAAGAGGGTGCCCGGGATGTCCTTCAGGGTCGGGGCGTTCTCGAGACGCTTGACCAGCTCGGAGGTCGGGGCGTTCCAGGAGACGGCGGTGAACGCCTTCTTCTCGGCGGCCTCGTAGGACTGCGGGCCGGCACCGTCGCCGCGCAGGGTCAGGATGGTGTTGCCGTTGCGGTCGACGACGGCCACGGAGACGCGCTGGCCCTCCTTCTCGGCGGCGTCGAGCGCGGCCTGGGCGGCCTTCGACGCGGCGTCGACGGTCAGGTGCGTGGTCTGGCGCAGGTTGTCACCGGCGGCCTCCGAGACCGTGGCGGCGGGCGTGGTTTCCGACGCGTTGGCGGAGAGCACCCCGGCGGTACCCGCGGCCAGTACGGCGGCGACACCCGCGCCCATCAGTACCCGCTTGCGACGGGGCTTCATTGCGTGCTTCAACGAGGGCTCCTCAGAAAGTGCCGGGGTGGTGCGGGAACCAGCCGTCCCGCTCTGCCCTCAGTCTCCGCGGCGTATCCGGCGACTCCTTCGGAATCTCGGCTGCGTTCCGCACGCCGATCGGTGGTGAAGGATCATCCGATCGGCTGATGTGCGGCCGCGCGGGGGCCCCTCGGCTCCGGGCGTCCGTCAGGACTTGCGCCCGACCCCGCCGAACATCGCCACCTCGGCGGGCAGTTCCGCCCCGCCGTCGTCCGGACGCCAGTGGTTGCAGGAGACGACGCCCGGTTCGAGCAGGTCGAGGCCGTCGAAGAAGGCGGCGACCGCGGCCGGCGTCCGCTGCGTCAGCCGGGGCGTGCCGTGCTCGTTCCAGAACGCCACCGCCGCGTCGACGTCCGGCATGTCGGCCCGGGTGATGGTGTGCGAGAGGACGAGATGGCTGCCCGGGGGCAGGGCGTCCATCAGCCGCCGCACGACCCCGTACGCCTCCTCGTCCTCCTCCACGAAGATGACGACGCCGAGGAGGATCAGCGCCACCGGCTCGCTGAGGTCCAGGACGCGCGCCGCCTCTTCCAGAACGGCGTCGACGTCGCGGAGATCCAGGTCCAGGTACGCGGTGCGACCCTCCGGCGTGCTGGTCAGCAGCGCCTCGGCGTGGGCCAGCACGATGGGGTCGTTGTCGACGTAGACGACGCGGGACTCCGGCGCGACGCGCTGCGCGACCTCGTGCGTGTTGTCGGCGGTCGGCAGCCCGGTGCCGACGTCGAGGAACTGCCGGATCCCGCACTCCTCGGCGAGGTGGCGCACGGCGCGCCCGAGGAACCGCCGGTCGGCGACGGCGTAGTCCCCGATCCCCGGGTGCAGTGCGCGGATCTGGTCACCGGCCGCCTGGTCGACCTCGTAGTTGTCCTTGCCGCCCAGCCAGTAGTTCCAGATCCGGGCGGTGTGCGGCTGATCGGTCCTGATGCGCTTGCGCGCCTCGATCGACGCGGCGGATATGTCGGTCACGCGGTCCTCCGGATCTTGCCGATGCTCGGTCAAGGGTCAATCTATCGGCAGGAGTTGAGGTTTCCCGGAGCGCGGACGCGTACTGCCTCGAAGTCAGATGCGGGAGCGAATGTGCTGTCCAGGGTGCGGATGCAACCGTCCCAACCGCTTCGCGTCTGCATGGTGAGGTACTCATGGTCATGCGCACCTACGACGGCAGCAAGCGCGGGCGAGGTCGACCACCTTGCCGCCGTTCCGACGTACGTATCGCCCGCACTGTCGCCCGGGCCCTCGGGGACGCGCACGACGTTCTGAACGTCGGTGCCGGCACCGGCTCCTACGAGACCGACGCGCACACCGTCCCAGCGGTCGAGCCTTCCCTCGCCCTGAGAGCCCGGCGCCCGGCCGAACTCGCCACCGCGATCGACGCCGTCGCCGAGGACCTCCCCTTCGAGGACGGACAGTTCGACGCCTCCATGGCCCTTTTCATCGTTCACCAAGTGTCCGACGCGGTCGCGGGCCTGCGGGAGATGCGCCGGGTCACCAACGGCCCCGTCGTCGTCCCCACCGGCGACCCGGCGCGCGTGCGCGACTTCTGGCTCTACGACTACGCCCCCGACGTGCTCGACGCCGAAGCGCGGCGACACCCGCGCCTGGACACCCTGGCCGACGCGCTCGGCGGCACCGTCTCCGTGCAGCCCGTCCCCATCCCGCTGGACTGCGCCGACGGCTTCAACGCGGCGTACTACGGGCGCCCCGAGATGCTCCTCGACCCCGCCGCCCGGCAGGCCTGCTCCGCATGGAGCTTCATCGACGACGGCGCCCGCCAGGAGTTCGACATCCTCGTCCCACGCCCCGGAGCCGAGCGCGCGGCGCAGCGAGGTACACCGGCTCGCTCGTCCTGCTGCGCGCGACCTGAGCGACCGGGCGCGACACGAGGGCCGTCGGGCCGGAAGAGGGGCCTCCGGTGGACTTCGGCCCGGCGGGGCGAGCACCATGATCCAGTGTCGCTTCCCCACCAGTCCACACATCCGCCCCGGCCCGCGCACATGATCGTGTGCGGTGACGACGCGCTCGCCGAGCGGCTGGCCACCGAGCTGCGCCAGCTGTATCGCACGCAGGTCACCGTCGTCGTCCCCTCGGCCCGCACCACCCCGGAGCAGGACCCCGGAGGCGGCGCGGGCCGGATGCGGGCGGCCGCGCTGCTCAGCCGGCTCCAGGCGGCGATGAACCGGACCGCTCCGGCCCCGACGGACTCCCTGGCCGGGCAGGCGCCGCGGGTCCTGGAGGCGCCGGTCCTCGACGAGGACACGCTGACCGAGGCGGGAGCCGGGCGGGCGGACGCGCTCGCGCTGGTCCATGACGACGACGAGGTCAACATCCGCGCCGCGCTGGCCGCCCGACGGCTCAACCCGCGCCTGCGCCTGGTGATCCGGCTCTACGACCGCAAGCTCGGCCAGCACCTCGCCCAACTCCTCGACCAGGCCGCCGCTCTGGCACAGCCGGGGCTCGATCCGGACGCCCTCGACACCTCCACGACCGTCCTGTCCGACGCCGACACCGCCGCGCCCGCGCTCGCCGGAACCGTCGTCGCGGGCACCAGCAAGGTGATCCAGGCCGACGGGCTGCTGCTGCGTGCCGCCGAGCGCCGCCCGCCGGGCCGGGGCGAGAGTGCCGACCCGGGCATGTGCACGCTCGCCCTGCTGTCCTCCACCACCAACGACCCTGCGGGGACCGAGGGTTCTGACGCCTCGGGCCAGGACGGGCCCCTGCTCCTGCCCGACGACCGCACCGTCGCCGCGACCACCGGACGCGGCACCGTGGTCCTCGACGCCGTGACCCCCGCACCCCCGGGGCGAGCCCGGCGGAGCCTGTCCGGTCGCGGCCTGCCGATCGGCTCGCTCTTCTCACGCCGGCTGCGCTGGTCGCTCGCCGGGCTCGTCGCCTGCGTCCTCGGCCTGGCTCTGGCCACCTGGGCGACCACCGAACCCCACCCGCTGCGCGCCGGATACCTCACCCTGCTCGACCTGTTCGCCATCGACGACCCCGCGATCGGGGAACCCGTCACCCGGCAGGTCCTCCAACTCCTCACCGGGCTCGCCGGGTTGTTGCTGCTGCCCGTCCTGCTCGCCGCCGTCCTGGAAGCCCTCGGCACGTTCCGGACCGCCTCCGCCCTGCGCCGGCCGCCGCGCGGACTGTCCGGCCACGTCGTCCTGCTCGGCCTCGGCAAGATCGGCACCCGCGTCCTCGCCCGCCTCCACGAACTCGGCGTCCCCGTCGTCTGCGTGGAGGAGAACCCGGACGCCCGCGGCGTCCCCCTCGCCCGCCGCCTGCGCGTGCCCACCATCCTCGGTGACGTCACCGACGAGGGCGTCCTCGAAGCCGCCAAGATCCACCGGGCCCACGCCCTGCTCGCTCTCACCAGCCGCGACACGACCAACCTCGAAGCCGCCCTGTACGCCCGCTCGGTCAAACCCGACCTGCGGGTCTCCCTGCGCCTGTACGACGACGCCTTCGCCACCGCCGTCTACCGCACCCTGCGCGCCGCCCACCCCCGGGCCCTGACCCGCAGCCGCAGCGTCACCACGCTCGCCGCGCCCGCCTTCGCGGGCGCCATGATGGGCCGCCAGGTCCTGGGAGCCATCTCGGTCGAGCGCAAGGTGCTCCTCTTCGCCGCCCTCGACGTGGCCGGGCACCCCCAGTTGGAGGGGCGCACCGTCGCCGAGTCGTTCCGGCCCGGGGCCTGGCGGGTGCTGGCCATCGACTCCGCCGCCCCGGACGAACGCCGGCCCGACCTCGCCGCCTCGCCCGACGAGGAGAACCCCGCCCCCGCCACCGGTCTCATCTGGCGCCTGCACCCCGGCTACGTCCTGCGCCCCACCGACCGGGTCGTCCTGGCCGCCACCCGGCAGGGCCTGGCCGAACTGCAAGGGCCGCAGTCCCGTACGGAACCGGGGCGGACGACCGCCTGACCGGCGCGGAGCCCTGGCCCGGCAGGAGCGGCTCAGATGCCGTCCGTCAGCTCCTCCGCGTACACCTGCGACAGCGGCTGCGGGCCCACGTACCGCTGGCAGTTGCACTGCCCGGCCTCGAAGCGCAACGGCTTCTTGTTCTCGTCCCAGGCGGTCGGCACCTCGACCCGCTCGTGACAGCGGCCCTGCTTGTCGTGCTTGGCCAGGTGGTGGGTGCACCCGCAGATCGGCTCCGGCGGTTTGTGCGCGGCTTCCAGGGCGAGGCGTTCCTGCTGGGCCGCCTCCAAGAGCTCCAGCTTCCGTTCGTGTCTGCTGCGCAGCGCCGTACGGACCGTGTCGGCGAGCCAGGCGAACCCACCTGTCCAGAAGACGATCAGCACCCACCAGAACCAGTCCATGGCAATCCCCCTGAATGCGACGACCGGGCAAGAGCGGCTAGGGAAAGGATAGGCGGGGGCCCGCGCCGGCGCGCTCGGTCAGCACCTGCCGGAAGTGGGCGCACGCGGTGAAGTCCTCGTGGTCGCAGTCGAGGGCGCACTCGATGAGCGCGAGGGATGCCTGCGCGGCCGCGATGCGCGAGCGGAGCGCGTCGGCCTCCACGCGCAGCGTTTCCCTGCGCTCGGCGGGATCGGCACTCGCCGCGAGCGAGCGGATGGTGTCCAGGGAGAGGCCGGCCTCCTTGGCGCGGAGGATCACGGCTACGCGGACGAGGTCGCCGGTGCCGTAGCGGCGCCGTCCGGCCGGGTCGCGGGCGGGGGTGAGCAGGCCCGACGCCTCCCAGTGCCGCAGCACGTGCGGGGCCAGGCCGAAGCGTTCGGCGACGGAGCCGATGCTCAGCCACGCGCGTGCGGCGCCGGAGTCGTCGGGCGGCGCGGGATCGTTTGACTTCATGCCGACATTAAGTCGCAGCCTTGCTTCATGACCAAGGAAACCGCACAGACTCAGCAGCCCGCGCATGCCCTGATCGCACTCCTCGACGCCGCCGACCGACTGCCCGGCGCCCAGGAACTGCGCGCCCTGTCCTACGACTTGCTCGCCGCGACGCAGGGGAAGGCCGTGGTCGACGTGGGCTGCGGCGCCGGACGCGCCGTGTCCGAACTGACGGAACGCGGCGTGCGGGCCCTGGGGGTGGACCCGGACGAGAGCATGGTCGCCGTGGCGCGGGAGCGGTGGCCGGAGGCGGACCTCCGGATCGCGGACGCGTACGGGCTGCCGCTGGAGGACGCGTCCGTGGACGGCTACCGCGCCGACAAGGTGTTCCACGAACTGAGCTACCCCGCAAGGGCGTTGAGGGAAGCGCGCAGGGTGCTGGTGCCCGGCGGGCGGATCGTGCTCCTCGGCCAGGACTGGGACACGTTCGTCATCGACTCCGACGACGCGGACCTCACTCGTCGGCTCGTGCACGCCCGCGCCGATCTGACCGCCGGGCCGCGAGCCGCCCGCCGGTACCGCGGCCTGCTCCTGGACGCGGGCTTCGAGGACGTGACGGTAGAGGTGCGCACCGGTGTGTTCACGGGGCCGACGATGCTGCCGCTGCTCACCGGCCTGGCCGAGGGCGCCTGTTCGGCCGGTGCCGTCACGCGCGGGCAGGCGGACGCCTGGATCGCCGAGCAACGGGCCAGGGCCGAGGCCGACCGCCTCTTCCTGGCCCTGCCGATGTTCGTCGCGGCGGCGACCGCACCGCAGTGAGCGGCCGAGCTCACGGGGTCCGGCAGAGACATGGAAACCCTGCTCCACGACGCCGGTCTCCGCCCCGTGGTGCTCCGCAGCCACACCCGGGCCTTCAACGCCCGTGGCTGGTCAGGGCGGTTGCGCACAGGTGACATCGTCTCAGGGGCGGATGTCGCCCGTACGGCCGTGGTCGACGAACGGGATGTCGCGGACGCGGCCGAGACCGAGCTGCTCGCGCCCCACGACCCACCGGACCACGGCCCGTACGTGCCGACCAGACCCGAGGTGCTCGGCCGCGCCGAGCAAGTCGCTCACCTCGGAACCGCACTCCGCCGAGAACTGCGCTTCGAGGCCCTTCCCCCTGACCTGGTGCGCTCACGGATGATGGCCGACGGCCGCGCGCAGACAGTGCCAAACCCTCCAAGATCGGCCGGGCATCATTGTGCCGACCAAGATCACCACGCTCGTGCGCGCCACAACAGACTGGCGGGACGGGGTGGCCGGACCAGCCGACCGCCCCACACCCTGCCCGCCACGACACCCTGGGACAGCACATCATGAGCGAACGCGTCATCGAGCCCAAGAGCCGGGGATTCCTGTTCCTCGACTCCCACCCCGGCGGCTGCGCGGCGCTGGTGGACGAGATGTGGCACGCGGTCCCCGCGCCGGACCGCGCCGACGACGGTGACCGGCCGGTGGCCCTGATCATCGGCTCGTCCGCCGGATACGGCCTGGCGGCGACGATCGCGGGCCTGGCCCGTGCCGGAATCCGCGGGATCGGCGTCTGCTTCGAGAAGGCGCCGGGCCGCCGTACCGGTACGGCCGGCTGGTACCGCACCGCCGCCACCGCCCGCCTCGCCCGGCTCCACGGGCAGGACATGGTCTTCCTCAACGGCGACGCGTTCAGCGACACGATGAAGGAGCAGGTCGCCGACCTCCTCACCGAGCGGTTCGGGGGACGGCTCGACCACCTCGTCTACTCGGTGGCCGCGCCCCGCCGAACCGACCCGGACACCGGCCGGGTGCACGCCTCGGTCCTCAAGCCGGTCGGCGCGCCGCACACCACCAAGACCCTCGTCTTCGACGAGTCCGGCGCCCCGGAGGTCAAGGAGGTCACCACGGCGCCCGCCGAGGGCGACGACGTCGAGCAGACCGTGGCGGTGATGGGCGGCACCGACTGGGAACGCTGGATCACCTTCCTGGCCGACCGCTCCCTGCTCGCCGACGGCTTCACCACCGCCGCGCTCTCGTACATCGGCTCACCGCTCACCGCGGCGATCTACCGGCAGGGCACCATCGGCGCCGCGAAGTCCCATCTCGAAGCCACCGCACGCACCTTGGACGAGCGCCTCGCGAAGACGGTGGGCGGCCGCGCCGTGACCTCGGTCAACGCCGCCGCCGTCACCCAGTCGTCCACCGCCATCCCCGGCATCGCCCTGTACGTCGGCCTGCTGCGCGGCGTCCTCGGTGACGCTCTGGTGCCTCCGATCGGTCAACTCGTATCGCTGTGGGACCAGTTGACCGGCGCCAGCCCCCTCGCCCTCGACGACGAAGGCAGGGTCCGCCTGGACACCTGGGAACTGGACCCCGCCGTCCAGGACGCCGTGGCGGAACGCTGGAGCGCGGCGACCAGCGAGAGCGTCACCGCCCTCGCCGACCTCGACTGGTTCGGCGACGAAGTCCGCCGCCTCTACGGCTTCTCCGTCCCCGGCGTCGACTACACCGCCCCTGTCGAAGCCGACGTCCCGTGGCCCTCTCACACCGCCTGAACGGCCCGCGTGGTGAAGTGTGAGCCTCCGGCAACTCCGATACGGCAGGGAGCACTTCGCCCGATGAGCGCACAGCCCGTACAGCCCGTACATCTGGACAGTGGTGCCCCCAAGACCGCCCCGGCCCCGGACGCCCCGCCGTTCAAGCCTGCGCTCGTCAAGACGGTGTTCAGGGGAGTCACCTCGATGCATGTCTCCCGGGCGGCCGCGCGAGCCGCCGGGGCGGTGACGCGCACCGTGCTGACGGAGATCATCGACGGTGCACGGAGAGCGGCCGCGGAGGAGGCGCGGCCGAAACTGCTCCCCAGAGACCTCATCGCGGCGATCGACCGGAACGTCGAACTCGAGGTCGGGACCCAGTGGTACGTCCGCAGCCCGACGTTTCGAGGCCTGTTGGGTGTCCGGTACGACGCCGAGGGGGCCATCGTGCCCACTCCCCGGCGCAGTGCATCGCGCAGACCGAGTGCCGCGGCCGGCGCCCACAGGTTCGAGGCCGGCGTCAGGCGGCTGCTCCGAAGCCAGGGGGCGACGGCCGTCCCGGCGCTGGTCCGCGACCTCGACGGGATCGCGAGCGTGTTCCTTATGGACCTCGCCCGGGACGCGGCCATGGTCGTCCGCGAGGGCGGGGTGAAACGCTTCGGCGAGGTCATCCTGGTGATGCCGGGCCAGACGCCCCCACCGCCGTCCGTCCAGGGCCCCCACGACCCGCCCACGCGCAGCGGGGACCGGCGGACCGTCGGCGGCGAGGACGTCCTGTCCGCGACCGCGATGCAGCTGTTCGGCAACATCCGGGAGCGGGCCCTCGCCGCAGCACAAGAGGTGATCTGACGGCCGCAGCAGAGGCCGGAGGAGCGGCTGCGACGGATCAGGTGTCGCAGCCGATCCCGTCGCCGTCGCGGTCGAGGTGACTCGCGTACCCGGGCTCACCGCGATGGACCGGAGCCGCTCCGGCGGCACGGGCCTCGCTGCAGTTGGCGTAGTAGACGCTGCCGCCGCCGCTGCCACCGTCGGAGGAGTCGTCGCCGGCCGCGGCGCCCCCACCCTGCGCCGCGGCGGTGACGGTGGCCCGCACGGTGGTGGTCGCCTTCACGGTCCTGGTGACGGTCGGCGCCGGTTCGGCGCTGGAGGTGGCGGCCTCCGTGACGGTGACCGTGGGCCTGGGGCTCGAACCGGGGCCGGCCGCCGCCGGCTTGGCGTCGGCCTGCGTCGTGGTGTCACCGGCGCTGGTGATGACTCCACCGAGGAGGAAGGCGACCCCGAGGGCGGGAAGCACGAACCGCTTCCTAGCCCACTTGGGCGCGGGACGGAACCCGCCTGCGGGTGGTACCGGTTGGCCAGGCATGTACGGATGAGTCAAGGCGTCCCCCTTGGAGATGGAGGGGCGAGGCTATTCCGCACGCACTGATCGTGGAGAAAGTATGGAGAAGAAGTGACTGACTCGTGATGTGTCCTGAAACGTGCAGCAGCCGACTCCCATGATGGCGACCGGCTGCCGGAACGGTGGCGCGGCGAGAATGCGGCCATGACGACGGACGCTTCAGGCGCAGGCAAGGTGGAAGCGGCATGGCAGGATCTGCTCGACTCCGACCGGGTGAGCGCTGAACTGGTTGTGGCGGCGTACGCCGAGCCTCGGCTGCGGCAGCTCTTCCCCTGGGTGGGGATGTGGGAGCTGCACTTCAGCCGCTGCACCGAGCAGCGTTGGACATGGGACGTGCCCTACATCGGCCCGACAGCAGCCGGACCGGGCCACGCCGGGCCGTACTACGTCGAGGGACCTTCTCGGACCCAGAAGATCGGCAGAGCTGACACGGCGCAGGAGGCGATCGCGATGGTCGTGGAGCGGCTGCCCTCCAACTGCGGCCCCGCATTCCACGGAACGCCCGAAGAGCTGGCCGTGTATGAAAGTGGAGGAAACCTGTGATCGACCGGAGTTGCCGACTGCGGGGGCGGTTCTGGAGGCCCCGGCCGACCAGTGATCGGCAGCCGGGCAGCTGATCCTGCGGGATTCCCGGACCGCCTCAGGCGCGGGTCGCTCAGCGCAGCGGAACGCGGCGGGTGGCCCACGGAAACTTCCGCGGGCCACCTCCAGGCAGAATCGGGCCGCGGAGGCCAGGTGGTCCGGAGTCCGTGCAGGAGCTCCCACCGTGACCGCTACGGAAGATCTGCGACGCCAACGCGATCTGGCCGACGCAGAGCCCGACGCAGAGCCCGACGCAGAGAACTAGCTGGTCAACGTACTCGCCCTCGGGCTTTGAGCGGCACGGAAGGCAGCTCCGGCGCATCCAGCCGATCCCCGTCGTACCCCTTCACCTCCCCGAACCGGGAGCCCGTCATCCAGTCCTCCCGCGCCTGGGTGATGTCGTCCTGGGAGCGGCCGATGAAGTTCCACCACATGACGAGCTCCTCCTCGAACGGTTCGCCGCCCAGGAGCATCAGGCCCGTGTCCGAGCCCGCCCGTACCGGGAGTTCTGTGCGGCCGCAGCCGAGGTAGAGCATCGAGCCGGGGAGGACCGGGACGTCGTCCACGTGGGACTCGCCGGACATGGCCAGGACCGCGTACTCGAAGTCGGGGTTCAGGGGGACGCGGACGTCTGCGCCCGCGGTGAGGGTCAGGTCCGCGCCCACGATGGGCGTGTACGTCGAGCCCGGTGACGTCGCGCCGTCGAGCGAGCCCAGGATCACCGTTGCGGTCAGACCCGGGGCCGTCACCGTCGGCAGGTCCGCGTGGTGCTGGAAGTGCGGCTCGACGTGGCGGTGCGTGTCGGGGAGCGCGACCCACAGCTGGGCGCCGTGCAGATAGCGCGCGTGGGTCTTCGGGCTCTCCTCCGAGTGCGAGATGGCGCGGCCCGACGTCATCAGGCCCAGCTCGCGCGGGCGGATCGTTTGCAGGCTGCCGGTGGAGTCGCGGTGCAGCACCTCGCCCTCGTGCAGCCAGCTCACCGTCTGCAGGCCCATGTGGGGGTGGGGCGGCACCTGCATTCCGGGCTCGTCCGCGATGTCGTCGGGGCCGTAGTGGTCGACGAAGGCCCAGGCGCCCACCATGCGGCGGCCCAGGTTCGGCAGCAGGCGCCGGACCTCGGTGGACTCGCCGAGCTTCACGCGGCGCGGGCTGAGAAGCTCGCGCACCGGTTCCGCCACGACGAAACCCCGTCCGCCGCACACGGAGGGAACCGCCTCACGATCAAGATTGCTCATGTCGGACAACCTAGGGCCTGTGCGGCTCTCCGTCAGTCCCGCGGCCCGAAGTCGCCCCGACGGGCGGCGCGCGCACCGGCGCGTCCGCCGCCCGTACGGGTCACCCGGCGCGCCATCCGCACCACCAGCCACTGGAATGGACGAGTGCCCCATGTGACCGCGGCGAACCAGATGACCCCGGGGAATCAGATGCCCCCGGCGCATCAGGCGACCCTGGCGACGCCGGCGGTGGACGCCGCGCCGCCGGACGACTGTCTCGCCCGCAACGACTGGATCTGCGGCGCCTACCTCGACACGCGCCGGCACATCCTCGTCGACGCCGTCGTGCAGCACCTGCAGATCACCGCGATCGCCGTCGCGATCGCCCTCGTCATCGCGGTGCCGCTGGCCGTCGTCGCCCGCCGCTGGGGCTGGGCCGCCGGACCCGTGCTCGCGCTCACGACCGTGCTCTACACGATCCCCTCGCTCGCCATGTTCTCGCTGCTCCTGCCCGCGTACGGGCTGTCCGCCACGCTCGTCGTCGCCGGCCTCGTCCTGTACTCGCTGACGCTGCTCGTCCGCAACATCCTCGCCGGACTCCGCGCCGTCCCCGAGGAGACCCGGCAGGCCGCCCGGGGCATGGGCTACGGGCCGATCCGGCTGCTGCTCACCGTCGAACTGCCGCTCGCGCTGCCCGCCGCGATGGCCGGGCTGCGCATCGCCACCGTGTCCGCGGTCTCGCTCGTCACCGTCGGGGCGATCGTCGGCTACGGGGGACTGGGGAACCTCATCTACTCCGGCATGAACACGTACTTCAAGGCGCAGGTGCTCACCGCCTCCGCGCTGTGCGTCGTGATCGCCGTCGTCGCCGACGTGCTGCTTCTCGGCGTCGGCCGCCTCCTGACCCCCTGGACGAGAGCGAGCCGTTCATGACGACAGGGAGCCCCGCGTGACCACAGGGAGGCCGTCGTGAAGACCATCGCCGACGCCTGGGACTGGCTCGCCGACGCCTCGCACTGGGCCGGCGACGACGGTATCTGGCACCGGCTCGCCCAGCACCTCGTCCTGACCGTCGTGTGCCTGGTGGTCAGCTGCCTCATCGCCCTCCCGATCGCCCTCGTGCTCGGCCACCTCGGCAAGGGCGGCGCGCTCGCCGTGAACATCTCCAACGTGGGGCGGGCCGTACCGACCTTCGCCGTCCTCGTCCTGCTCCTGCTCACCCCGCTCGGCCAGTACGGCGAGGGGCCGACCGTCGTCGCACTGGTGCTGTTCGCCGTGCCGCCCCTGCTCACCAACGCCTACGTCGGCATGCGCGGCGTCGACCGAGGCGTCGTCCAGGCCGCCCGCGGCATGGGGATGACGGGGAAGCAGATGCTGCTGCGCGTCGAGGCGCCGCTCGCCCTCCCGATGATCATGAACGGGGTGCGGATCGCCGCCGTGCAGCTCGTCGCCACCGCCACCATCGCCGCCCTCGCCGGCGGCGGCGGACTCGGCCGCATCATCACCGCCGGGTTCAACCTCGCGAGCACCCCGCAGGTCGTCGCGGGAGCCTTCCTCGTCGCGGTCTTCGCCCTCCTCGTGGAGGGGCTCTTCGAGATCGCGGAACGGTTCGCACCGTCCTGGGCGCGGGGGAGCGGATGACCAGGAGAACCCTCGCCGTGCTCGCGGCGCTGACCGCACTGCTCGCCGGCGGCTGCTCCGGCGGCCCCGCCCTCGAGGACCAGGGCGCCGTCACCGCGCCGCCCGGCGACAGCAAGCACCTCGTCATCGGCTCCGCCGGCTTCACCGAGAGCGACCTGCTCGCCAACATGTACGCGCTCCTGCTCGACGACGCCGGATACGGCACCCGCATCCTGTCCGTCGCCAACCGGGAGCTGTACGAACCCGCCCTGGAGGCGGGGCAGATCGACGTCGTCCCCGAGTACGCCGCCACGTTCGCCGACTGGCTCAACGCCAAGGCCAACGGGGCCGACGCCGCACCGGCCGGATCGCCCGACCTCGACGCCACCATGTCCGCCCTGCGCTCGCTCGCCGGGCCGCGCGGTCTCGTCGTCCTCGATCCCGGCAAGGCCGTCGACCAGAACGCCTTCGCCGTGACCTCCGCGTACGCCCGCACCCACGGCCTGCGCACCCTCAGCGACCTCGGCGGATCCGGCCAGAAGGTGCGGCTCGCCGCCGGGGACGAGTGCGTCCAGCGGCCGTACTGCGCGCCGGGGCTCAAGAAGGTCTACGGGATCGACGTCACCGGCGTCGACCCGAAGGGCGTCGGCACCACGCAGTCCAAGAAGGCCGTGCAGAACGGGCAGGACCAGATGGTGCTGACCACGACGACCGACGCCACGCTCGGAGAGTTCGGCCTCGTCCTGCTCGCCGACGACAAGAACCTCCAGAACGCCGACTACATCGTGCCGGTCGTCAACCGCTCCCGCGCGGGCAGCACCAAGGTCGCCCAGGCGCTCGGCAAGCTCAACTCCGTGCTCACCACCAAGGACCTGGCGTCCCTGAACGAGCAGGTCGACAGCTGGCGCCGGCTCCCCGAGGACGTGGCCCGCACGTATCTGGAGGACAAGGGGCTGCTCTAGGCCCCACACCGACCGCTCACCCTCAAGGTGAACTTTAGGGTGAGACTTCAGGGTTGTGCCGGCTGCCGCGCAGGCCGTCTCACGCGTCCGCGACCGAGTCGAAGTCGACCTCGTCGCGCCCCACGCCCAGCGCGTCCGCGTCCACCGACCGCCGCAGCGCCTCGTGCAGCTTCGCAGGTGTCAGCACACCGAGGAAGCGGGAGCCGTCGAGGACCGCGACCCAGCCCGCGTCGTGCTGCAGCATCACACCGAACGCCTGCTTGAGCGGCGCCCCGACCGGAACCCACGCGTTCATGCGGTGCGCCAGCTCGCCCACCCTGCCGCCCGCGCCCGCCAGGGCCACCTCGTCGACGCCGACCCAGCCGTGCAGATCGCCCTGCCCGTCCAGGACCACGGCCCAGCGCGCGCCCTCCTGCCGCAGCCGGGCGGCGGCCTGCGCCGCCGACTCGTCGATCCCGACCACCGCGGGCTGCTCCAGATCGGCCGCCTCGACCGCGGTCACGGACAGCCGCTTCAGCCCCCGGTCCGCGCCGACGAACTCGGCGACGTACGGCGTCGCGGGTTTCCCGAGCACCGCACCCGGCGTGTCGAACTGTTCGATGCGCCCCTGCCCGTACACCGCGATCCGGTCGCCGAGCCGCACGGCCTCCTCGATGTCGTGCGTGACGAGCAGCACCGTCTTGCGCACCGCCGCCTGCATCCGCAGGAACTCGTCCTGCAACTGCTCGCGCACCACCGGGTCCACAGCGCCGAACGGCTCGTCCATCAGCAGCACCGGCGGATCGGCGGCCAGTGCCCGCGCCACCCCGACCCGCTGCCGCTGGCCGCCCGACAACTGCTCCGGGTACCGGCCGCCGTACGTCTTCGGGTCCAGGCCCACCAGATCGAGCAGCTCGGCGGCGCGGGCCCGGGCCTTCGGCTTCTTCCAGCCGATCAGGGCCGGGACGGTCGCCGTGTTGTCGAGGATCGTGCGGTGCGGAAACAGGCCGACCTGCTGGATGACGTACCCGATGCGGCGGCGCAGCCGTACCGGGTCGATCGTCGCGATGTCCTCGCCGTCGACGAAGATGCGGCCGGACGTGGGCTCGATGAGCCGGTTGACCATCATCATCGTGGTCGTCTTGCCGCAGCCGGACGGGCCCACGAGCGTGACCAGTTCGCCCTCGGCGACCTCGAAGGAGAGGTCGTCCACCGCCGTCGTGCCGTCCGCGTACCGCTTGGTGACCTGATCGAACCGGATCATGGACTCACGCTAACCGGGACCCTCACTCCCCGCTCACCAGCACCACCTCCAGGGTGCGCGGACCGTGCACCCCCTCGACCCGGTCGAGCTCGATGTCGCTGGTCGCGGACGGGCCCGAGATCCACGTCAGCGGGCGCGCCGGATCGAGCCGTTCCAGTGCCCGCGGCACCGAGGACACGACCTGGTCGGGGACGCGGACCACGCAGATGTGGTGGTCGGGGATCAGGGTGATACGGCGCCGTCCCTGGTCGGGGGAGCCGTCCAGGACGATCGTGCCGGTCTCGGCGATCGCGACCGCGCACCCCGTCACGACGCTCTCCACGCGGTCCAGCTCCGCCGGGGTGCTGACGGCCCGGTCGTGGACGCGCGGCGGGTCGGCCGCCGACATCCACTCCGGCGGGAGCCCCGGCGGGACCAGCACCGACTCCGGACCCCGCTCGGCCAGCAGCCGCATGATCAGGAGGGGCAGCTCCGCGGCGCCACAGCGGTGCACGACCGCGCGGTAGTCCGCCAGGTTCTCGGCCAGCAGCTCCACCGTCTCCTCGACGCTCCGCCCGCCGTGCTCGCGCAGATAGCTCCGGTCGATCGCGTCGCCGTACGAGGACGGCGGCCCGGCCGGGCCGCCGAGCGCCCGCCGCACCCGGCCCAGGATCACGTCCCTGCTGCTCACTTGCCGGCCTCCTTGCCACCGTCTGTCCGCTGCCACCAGTCGCGGAAGGACTCCGCGGGCACCTGCGGGAGATCCCGGGTGTCCGTCCATGCCCGACCCGGACCCGGCACCGTCCGCGGATGGAAGCGGCGGGTGCGGGCGGCCAGGCGCTGGCCGGCCGCGAGCGCCGCCGGATGGGTGAACGCCCAGCGGGCGGCGCGCATCGCGGCGCGCTCGGCGGCGTGCCCCCTGGCCGGTTTGAGGGTGACCTTCGTGCCGCGCCGGGTCACCGGCCCGCCCTCCACCACCCGCTCCCGCAGATGGACGAGGACCTCGGGGATGTCGATGGCGACCGGGCACACCTCGTAGCAGGCGCCGCACAGCGAGGACGCGTACGGCAGGGAGGCGTCGATCTCGCTCTGCGTGCCGCGCAGTTGGGGGCTCAGGATCGCGCCGATCGGCCCCGGGTACACGGAGCCGTACGCGTGCCCGCCCGCCCGCTCGTAGACCGGGCACACGTTCAGGCACGCCGAGCAGCGGATGCAGCGCAGCGCCTGGCGGCCGACCTCGTCGGCGAGGGTGTCGGTGCGACCGTTGTCGAGCAGCACGAGGTGGAAGGTCCGCGGGCCGTCGGATTCGGTGGTGCCGGTCCACGTCGACGTGTACGGGTTCATGCGCTCGGCCGTCGAGGAGCGCGGCAGGGTCTGCAGGAAGACTTCCAGGTCCTGCCAGGTCGGCACGATCTTCTCGATGCCGACCACCGAGATCAGCGTCTCGGGCAGGGTCAGGCACATCCGGCCGTTGCCCTCGGACTCGACGACCACGAGGGTGCCGGTCTCGGCGACCATGAAGTTCGCGCCGGAGACGCCCACCTTGGCGCGCAGGAACTTCTCGCGCAGGTGCAGCCGGGCCGCCTCGGCCAGCTCGGCCGGGGTGTCGGTGAGCCCCTCGGGGGCCGGGCGGCCCCAACTCCCCATCTCCTCACGGAAGATGTCCCGGATCTCGCCGCGGTTGCGGTGGATCGCGGGCACCAGGATGTGGGACGGGCGGTCGTCGCCGAGCTGCACGATCAGCTCCGCGAGGTCCGTCTCGTAGGCGCGGACACCCTCGGCCTCCAGCGCCTCGTTGAGCCCGATCTCCTGTGTCGCCATCGACTTGACCTTGACGACCTCCCGCTCGCCGGTCGCGAGGACGAGCCGGGTCACGATCCGGTTCGCCTCGTCGGCGTCGGCGGCCCAGTGGACGGTGCCGCCGGCCGCCGTCACCGACTCCTCCAACTGGACCAGATAGTGCTCCAGGTGGCGCAGCGTGTGGTCCTTGATCTGCTTGCCGGCCTCGCGCAGCCGCGCCCAGTCGTCCAGTTCGGCGACCGCGCGGGCGCGCTTGTCGCGGATCGTGTGGGTCGCGTGCCGCAGATTGGCGCGCAGCGTCGTGTTCCGTACGGCGTCGTGCGCGGCCTCCGGGAAGGCGGGCATGCCGAGATACGTGCCGCTCATACCAGGGGCTCCTCTTCCGTGCTCGCCAGGATCTCCGCGATGTGCACCGGCCGCATGCCGACCTGGAGGCGCGACATCGTGCCGCCGATGTGCATCAGGCAGGAGTTGTCGGCCGCGCACAGCACCTCGGCGCCCGTCGCCGCCGCGTTGCGCACCTTGTCCGCGCCCATGGCCGCGGAGACATCGGAGTTCTTCACGGCGAAGGTGCCGCCGAAGCCGCAGCACTCCTGCGCCCCCGGAAGCTCCCGCAGCTCAAGGCCCTTCACCGCCGCGAGCAGCCGGGTCGGGCGGTCGCCGAGGCCGAGCGAGCGCAGGCCGTGACAGGTGGGGTGGTAGGTGACGGTGTGGGGGTAGAAGGCCCCGACGTCCGTCACTCCCAACACGTCCACGAGGAACTCGGTGAGTTCGTACGTCTTCGGGATCACCGGCGCGAGTGCGGTCGCCAGCCGGTCGCCGCGGCCCTCCGCGCGGGCCCGCTCGCCCATGCGCGGGTACAGCTCCCGCACCATCGCGGCGCACGAACCCGACGGCGTGATGATTGCGTCGTAATCACCCGAGGCGACTCCGGGGCCGAAGACATCGGAGTAATGCCGGGCGAGCGGTTCGGCCTCGTGGCGGTAGCCGGTGTTGTAGTGGGGCTGCCCGCAGCAGGTCTGCGCGGCCGGGAAGTCCACCTCGACGCCCAGTCTGGTCAGCAGTTTCACCACGGCACGGCCGGTGTCCGGATAGAGCGTGTCGTTGACACAGGTCAGGAAGAGTGCGACACGCATCGTGGCCCCTTCGTCGGGTCGCTCGGGTCGATCATCGGATGGGTGCAGCGTACGTCGTCGTGGCCCGTCGGTCACGGGGTGTGCGCGGGCGGGCGCACACGGCTGACGGTCCGTCACGGGCCGGGGTCCCGTCCGGCCGGGTCCCGCCCGCTCCGGGCGCGAGGGCATGTGCTGAACTGGCCCCGTCCCGGTCGTCCGGAATCCGGGGCCTTCGTTCCGTCATCCGATCAGTCGTCATGGAGTCGAATTGAGCGCCGCGCGATACCGGCAGGCCGGGGTCGTCCTCACCGACCGCCGCTTCTCCGTCCCGTTGGACCACTCCGCCCCCGACGGCGAGCGGATCGAGCTGTACGCGCGCGAGGCCGTCGCGCCGGGCCGCGAGGACGCCGACCTTCCCTGGCTGCTCTACCTCCAGGGCGGCCCCGGCTTCGGCGCCAACCGCTTCTCCGGCACCCAGGCCTGGCTCGGCCGCGCCCTGAAGGACCACCGCGTCCTCCTCCTCGACCAGCGCGGAACCGGTGCGTCCACCCCCGTCGGCCGGCAGACGCTCCCGCTGCGCGGCGACGCGCCGCAGCAGGCCGCGTACCTGGGCTTCTTCCGCGCCGACTCGATCGTGCGGGACTGCGAGCTCGTCCGCCGCGAGGTCACCGGGGGAGCGCCCTGGACCGTGCTCGGCCAGAGCTTCGGCGGCTTCTGCACGGTCAACTACCTGTCGACGGCGCCCGAGGGTCTCGCCGCCGCGCTGATCACCGGCGGACTGCCGACCCTCGACGGGCACGCGGACGACGTGTACCGGGCCGCGTACCCGCGCGTCGAGCGCAAGGTCCGGGCGCACTACGCCCGCTACCCGATGGACGTCGAGCGGGCCCGCGAGATCGGCGCGTACGTCCTGGAGCACGAGCCCGTCCTGCCGAACGGCTACCGGCTCACCCTGGAGGCCTTCCAGTCCCTCGGCATCTGGCTCGGCGCGGGCGACGGCAGCGACCGGCTGCACTACCTGCTGGAGGACGCGTTCGTACGGACCCCGGGCGGGCGCGAACTGTCCGACGCGTTCCAGGAACAGATCGGCGCGGCCCTGTCGTACGTGAGCCATCCGCTGTACGCCGTGCTGCACGAGGCGATCTACGCCCAGGGCGGGCGGGCCACCGACTGGTCGGCCGAGCGCGTTCGCGGGGAGTTCCCGCAGTTCGACGGGGAGAAGGCGCTGGCCGACGGTGGCGCGCTGCTCTTCACGGGGGAGAGCGTGCACCCCTGGCAGTTCGACTGCGACCCCGCGCTGCGGCCGCTGCGGGAGGCGGCGGAGCTCGTCGCCGGGCGGGTGGACTGGGCGCCGCTGTACGACTCCGTGCGGCTGGCGGCGAACGAGGTTCCTGTCGCCGCGGCGGTCTACCACGACGACATGTACGTGGACACGGCGATGGCCCTGCGGACCGCTGAGGGGATTCGGGGGGCCCGGAGCTGGGTGACGAACGAGTTCGAGCACGACGGGGTCCGGGCGGGTGGGCCCCGGGTGCTCGACCGGCTGCTGGGGATGGTGCGCGGGGAGGTGTAGCGCCGTAGTTTCGTTGCCGGGTGCGGCCCGGTGGGGCTTCTCGCGCAGTTCCCCGCCCCCCTGAAGGCTTGCGGCTGCGCCGCTCAGCCTTCATCGGCGAAATGCGACCCGAAGCCTCTGTATTTCAGGCGCGCGGGGCCGCTTCGACATGCGGCTCCGCCGCGCGGGCGCGAGAAGCCCCACCGGCCCGCGGTCGCCCGGGAAACACGTGCCGCCCGCCGCAGAGGCGCCTACGCTGCCAACCATGAGCTCGCCCGAATCGAAGAAGACACCGCTGGAGCCGATGCCGGAGGACTGGAGCCGTGCTCTGGCCGTCGTGGCGCACCCCGACGACCTGGAGTACGGCTGCGCCGCCGCGATCGCCGCGTGGACCGACGCCGGCCGCGAGGTCACCTACGTGCTGGCCACCCGCGGCGAGGCCGGAATCGACACCCTGGAGCCGGAGAAGTGCGGCCCGCTGCGCGAACAGGAGCAGCGGGCCAGCGCGGCCGTCGTCGGCGTCGACACCGTCGAGTTCCTCGGCCACAAGGACGGGGTCATCGAGTACGGCACGGCGCTGCGCCGCGACATCGCCGCCGCGATCCGCCGGCACCGCCCCGAACTCGTCATCACCCTCAACCACCGGGACACCTGGGGCGGCGTCCACTGGAACACGCCGGACCACGTGGCCGTCGGCCGGGCCACCCTCGACGCGGCGTCCGACGCGGGCAACCGCTGGATCTTCCCCGAGCTCGTCGAGCAGGGCCTCGAGCCCTGGAACGGGGTGAAGTGGGTGGCGGTCGCGGGCTCGGTGCAGCCCACGCACGCCGTCGACGCGACGCCCGGCCTGGAGCGCTCCGTGCGGTCCCTGCTCGAACACCGCACGTACATCGAGGTGTTGACGAGCGAGGACCCGGAGACGTACTGCCGCACCTTCCTCACCGGGAACGCGCAGGCCGTGGCCGAGCGCTTCGGTGGGAAGCCCGCCGTGGCGTTCGAACTGTTCAGCCGCTGACGTCCGCCTCCACCCGGAGCGGGGCCCTGGCGGGCAGCCTGCGGAGCGCGGCGGCGGCCGCGAGCGCCGTGAGCAGCGCCAGCACCGTCAGGGTCGTGCGCATGGACGCGGTGAACGTGTCCGGGGAGGCGGCGTCCGCCGGGGAGACGAGGAGCATCGTCGCCACGGCCACGCCGAGGGTCGGGCCGATGTTCATCGCCGTCTGCTGAAGGCCTCCCGCCACACCGGCATGGGCGCGCGGCGCCCGGCGGACCAGGACCTCCGTCGCGGTCACCATGACGGTGCCGAACCCGGCGCCCATCGCCAACGCGCAGGCACCGACGGTCAGTCCGGACGCGTCGGTGGTGAGCCGGCCGAAGGCCAGGACGCCCAGGGCCAGCAGCGCGAGCCCGCCGGCCGTCGTCGTCCGCGCCCCGTGCCGCCGCAGGAGCACCGCGCCCAGCGGCGCCGCCAGCACCATGCACAGCGCGGCCGGCAGCATCCGCAGCGCCGTGGCCAGCGCGTCCAGATGCTGCACGTCCTGGAGGAAGTACGTCGCCGAGAACAGTGCGCCGAAGAGCGCCGCGGACGCCGTCAGCAGGATGGCGAGCGAGGTCGCCGTCACCGGTGCGGCGATCACGGCGGGGGAGAGCAACGGGCTCGGCGCGCGGCGCTCGTGACGTACGAGGAGTGCCCCCGCGACGACCGCGCCGACGAGGGCCGGGACGGCGACCGTCGCGTCGGGCAGGGACACGAGTCCCGTGACCAGGCCCGCGAGCGCGCAGCCGAGGAGCAGCGCCCCCAGCGGATCGAGCCCCACCGGCTGCTCACGGGAGGCGTCCGCCGCCTCCGGATCCCGTACGAGGAGCACGAGCACGGCGATCACCAGCGCGGGCGGCACACCCAGGAAGAACACCGAGCGCCAGCCGAAGTGTGCCGTGAGCACGCCGCCGACAACCGGGCCCGCCGCGGCCGCGAGGCCGATCGCCGCGGTACGGGCGGCGATCGGCGGGCCCAGCCGGTCCGCCGGGAACGCCGCCCGCAGCATGCCGAGCGTCGCCGGCTGCAACAGCGCTCCGCACACGCCCTGCACCACCCGCAGTCCGATCAGCACGCCGATGTCCGGGGCGAGACCGACACCCGCCGAGGCCACCGCGAAGCCGAGCATCCCGTACCCGAACAAGCGCCGGTGCCCGTACCGGTCGCCCAGCCGGCCCGCGAACACGAGCAGGCTCGCCACCGTGATCAGATACGCGGTGCTGGTCCACTGGACCTGGCCGAGACCTGCCCCGAGGTCGTCGCCCAGCGCGGGCTGCGCGACGGTCAGGACGGTGCCGTCGAGCGCGACGAGCACCGCGCCGATCACGCTGCCCGCGAGGGTGATCCTGCGGTGCGCCGTGCCGCTCATCGGGCCACCGGGCCCAGATGGGCGTCCAGGACGGCGGTGAGGAGCGGGTCGACCGCCTCGGATCCGGTCGCGAGCTGCAGACTGCCCCAGCCCCACAGCTGGGCCACCCCGTGCAGGTTCGCCCACAACGCACCCGCCACGACGGCGGGTTCGGCCTCCGGGCGGACCGCTGCGATCAGCTCCACGAGCACGCCGAAGAGCGGAAGGCTCGTCTCCCGCAGCCCGAACCGGTCGCTCTCCAACAGATCGTGACGGAACATCAGCTCGTACATGCCGCGATGGCGGGCCGCGAAGTCCAGGTAGACGCGGGCGAGGGCGGTGATCCGGGCGCGCGGATCCGCGTCCGCCTGCGCCAGGGTCCCGGCGACGCGCGCCCCCAGATCCGTGAAGCCGCGCCGCGCGATCGCCGACAGGAGCTCCAGGTGCGTCGGGAAGTAGCGGCGCGGGGCGCCGTGCGAGACGCCGGCCCGGCGGGCGATCTCCCGCAGCGACAGGGCCGCCGCGCCCTCCGCGTCGACGAGTGCCACACCCGTGTCCACGAGCCTCTCGCGCAGGCTCGCGCCGCCGCTCCGGGCGGGCTCGGACGCCTGATGCTCCGGTGGTGCCGATTCATTCATAGACAGTGTCTACCCGATCGGTGTAGACACTGTCTACCTCGGGAGTGGAGACGTGTGGTGCGCCGTCCCTTCAAGGTCACGCCCGGAGCCGTTACGCTGCGCGCCGCTCGCGGTGCCGACGGAGCTGGAGGCGGCATGATCGACACGACCGACGGGAGCCTGCCCGACGGGGACGACCTGCGGATGCGGCTGGACGTGGAGCCGGACGGGATCGGGGTGCTCACCCTGTGCCGCCCGGCCAAGCTGAACGCCTGGAGCTGGGAGGCCAGCCGTCAGCTCGGGGTGATGGCCGACCGGATCCGCTTCGACGACCGCGTCCGGGTCGTGCTGCTGCGGGCCGAGGGGCGGGCGTTCTGCGCCGGGATCGACGTCGGCGCGCCCGGTGGCGGCATCGAGGGCGAGAGCGGGTCCGCGCGGGCACGCGGCTACTACGAGGGGATCCGCTGGGCGCACGAGAGGTTCGCCGCGTTCGCCCGGCTGCCGCAGCCGGTCGTCGCCGCCGTGCAGGGCTACTGCCTCGGGTTCGGCTTCGAACTGGCGCTGATGGCGGACGTGCGCATCGCGGCCGAGAACGCCGTGTTCGCCCTGCCCGAGGCGCAGTTGGGCGTCGCCGTCGACGCGGGAGGCGACCTGCGGATCGCGCGTGAGGCGGGCGCGGGGTGGGCGAAGTACCTCGCGCTGACCGGGCGCCGCATCGACGCCGGCACGGCACACCGGCTGAATCTGCTCCAACAGGTCGTCCCCCTGGAGGAGTTGGACAAGGAGGCGCGGGCCGTCGCCGCGGAGATCGCCGCGAACGCGCCGCTCGCCGTGCAGTCCGTCAAACGGGACGTCGACGCCTACGCCGACGCCGGGCTCGACGCCGCGCTCGACCGCGTCGCGATGAGCGCCGCGCTGACCCTGACCTCCCAGGACGCCACGGAAGGCTTCACGGCGAAGGCGGGCCGCAGGCCGCCCCGATTCCGCGGGGCGTGAGCCGTCCGGGCGAATCCCGCGCCCGTGCGGGAAGAAAGGACGCCGGCGGGCGGTTTGCGGAGGCCGAGGCCCACAGACCGCACCGTCCGGAAGGCAGCCATGACCTCCGCACCGTTCGACCCCCGCGCCCTGCTCGCCGAGAGCCGCCTCGGCGTCCTCGCCACCCTCAAGTCCGACGGGCGGCCCCAACTGTCGCCCGTGCTGCCGTTCTACGACCGCGACACCGAGACGCTGTACGTGTCGATGACGGAGGGCCGCGCCAAGACCGCGAACCTGCGCCGCGACCCGCGCGCCGCCCTGGAGGTCACCGGACCCGGCGGCCGCGAGTGGGCCACCGCCGAGGGCGCCGTCGAACTCGTCGGCCCCGGTACCGACCCGCACGGGCCCGAGGTCGAGACCCTCGTCGCCTACTACCGCAAGGCCGCGGGCGAGCACCCCGACTGGGACGAGTACCGCACGGTCATGGTCGCCGACCGGCGCGTACTGATGACGATGAAGGTCGACCACGTCTACGGGCAGCGCCTCGGCTGACCGAGCCCAGGGCGTACCGGGCGCCGCCCGGCAGCCCGGACCGCGCGGACACGCCCCAGGCCGTGTCCGCAAAGTCCCTCCCCCAGCTGACGCTGGGAGGTGCCCGAGCCGGTCGACGCCTGGCACGCTTCCCCACCGCCTCAATGGCGTGGGAGGTACCCCCACACGCCGCACCGGGCGCAAGGCCAAGTACGTCCAGTACGAGGCCTTGCGCCCGGCACTCCCTCAGCCTTCGGCCGGGACCCCCAGAGCACGCACCAGACGCCGCCCGGCCGCCCTTCGGGCGACGACGGGACTTTGCGGACACGCCCTAGGGGGCGAACGGGCCGCGGTCCAGCTGCTCGCGCACCGGCGTCACCGGAGCGTTCACCAGGTCGCGCCGCTGCCAGTTCGCCCCGTCCACCACGAGCGTGTGCCCGCTGATGAAACGGGCGTAGGGCGAGGCGAGGAAGGTGGCCGCCCAGCCGAGCTCCCTCGGCGCGCCCACCCGCAGCGCGGGCTGGCGGGCGTCCGGGTCCGGGGCCCGGTCGAGTCCGGTCCTGATGTCGGCGGTCATGTCCTCGTGCGGCATGAGCCCCGGCACCAGGCCGTTGACCTGGATCCCGTACGGGCCCCACTCCACGGCCAGCGACTCGACCAGGCTCTTGACGCCCGCCTTGGCCGCCGCGCTGTGCGCGAACCCGGGTCCGCCCGTCCACGCATACGAGGCGCCGACCGCGATCACCGAGCCCGGGGTGCCCTCGGCGAGATGGCGGCGGCCGAACTCGCGCGTCATCAGGAACGTACCGGTGAGCGTGATGTCGACGACCGCGCGCCAGCCGTTCGGTGTCATGTCCTCCGAGGGGACGGGGAAGTTGGCCGCCGCGTTGTTGACCAGGACATCCGGGAGGCGGCCGTGCGCGGCGACGGCGGCGTCGAAGACCTCGGCGATGCGGTCCGCGTCGCGGATGTCGCACAGCTGCGAGGTCACCGGGCCCGCCCCGGGAACCTTCGCCAACTCGGCGCGGGCGGGCGCCAGATGCTCCTCGCGGCGGCTGACGAGGAGCAGGGACGCGCCGAGCCGGGCGAACTCGGCGGCGACCGCCCGGCCCAGGCCGGTGCCGCCTCCCGTCACCAGCACGAGCCGCCCGTCATAGGACCCCGGGGACAGGGCGTGGGCGCCGGGCGGGGGAGGGGCGGAGAGTCCGGGCAGCGGCGTCGTGGAGTCCATGCGCGCATGGATACCGCGCGGGGCGTGACCTTTCCATGCCCGTGCGGGGCGCGGCCTTCCCGCGTCCGTGCGGGCTCGGTGCCCCGGGCCCCTGTGGGCCCGGGGCCTGCCTCAGGTCGTGGCGGCCGCGGCCCGGTCCTCCAGGTCCGTCAGGAGCAGGTCCATGTTGATCGCCGTGCCCGCCCGGTAGCCGCCGCTCGCCGCGTTCACCACCTGCTCCGCCGGCCCCGTCGCGTTCCCGACCGCCCAGACACCCGGGACGCTCGTCAGGCCCGTGGGGTCCACGGCCGGGAAACGGCCGGCCGGGGTGTCCCGGGTGTCGGCGCCGAGGCCGGTCAGCAGGGAGTCGTTCGGGGTCATGCGGGGCGCCACCACGGTGACCGTGCGCGGGATCACCCGGCCGTCGGCGAGGCGGACCCCGGTGAGGCGGTCGTCCGTCACGACCAGATCCGCCACCTCACCCGTCACCACAGCGACCTCGGCCGCCGCCAGCAGCCGCCACTCGGCGTCCGTGAGCGCGTCCTCGCCGTGGGCGCCGAGGAACAGGGTCACGTCGTGCGACAACTGGCTGAACAGCAGGGCCTGATGGATGCCGGCGGCGGGCGCGTACAGCACCCCGACCGGCTCGTCCCGTACCTCGTAGCCGTGGCAGTACGGGCAGTGGATCACGTCGCGGCCCCAGCGCTCGGCGACCCCGGGAACGTCCGGCAGCTCGTCCGTCAGGCCGGTCGCGACGACCAGGCGGCGCCCGTGGACGCCGCCGCCCTCCGCGAGGACCACGTCGAACTCGCCGGAGCCGTCCGGCACCGCCTTCGTCACCCGGTCCCGGACGAGCTCGACCCCGTACCCGGCCACCTCCTCGCGGACCACGGCCAGGAACTCGGCGGGCGGCATGCCGTCGCGGGACGGGTAGCCCTGCATGTGCGCGGCCGGGGCGTTGCGCGGCTCGCCCGCGTCGACGACGAGCACGGAGCGGCGCGCGCGGCCGAGGATCAGGGCCGCCGACAGGCCCGCCGTGCCACCGCCGATCACCACGACGTCGTACACCCTCTGCTCGGAGTCTGCGTTGCTCATCACGGTCACCTCGCTGCACCGGAACGGCGGAATCTCCTGCCGTCTCCCGTTCTCGAAGATGCACCGGATCGTGCGTATTGACAAACCGCTTTGCCGAAACTGCAATGGAAGCATGAAGTCGCACCCGCACACCCACGCGGCCGAGTCCGTGGCCGAGCAGCCCGCCGAGAGCATGGAGGCCGTGCTCACGGGCGTCGGCCCGCGCCTGCGCGCCCTGCGCAAGGAGCGCGGCGCCACGCTGACCGGGCTCTCGGAGGCCACGGGCATCTCGGTGAGCACGCTGTCCCGGCTGGAGTCCGGCCTGCGCAAGCCCAGCCTGGAGCTGCTGCTCCCGATCGCCCGCGCCCACCAGGTCGCGCTCGACGAACTGGTCGGCGCGCCGCCCGTGGGCGATCCGCGCGTGCGGGCCAAGCCGATCGTGCACGGCGGGCGCACCATGTTCCCGCTGACCCGGCAACCGGGCGGCCTGCAGGCGTACAAGGTGATCGAGCCGCAGCGACTGCAGGAGCCCGACCCGCAGACGCACGAGGGCTACGAGTGGATCTACATGCTCTCGGGCAAGCTGCGCCTCGTGCTCGGCGAGCACGATGTGGTGCTCGGCCCCGGTGAGGCCGCCGAGTTCGACACGCGCGTGCCGCACTGGTTCGGATCGACGGGGGAGGGGCCCGCCGAGTTCCTGAGTCTCTTCGGGCCGCAGGGCGAGCGGATGCACGTCCGGGCCAGACCCGCGCGCGGCCCCCAGGAATGACCTCGCGGCGCATTCGCCGAGAGGCATTCACAGGACGGCAAGCGACCGCTTAGTATGCGACTGGGCCGGTCAGCGACCGGCCGTGGAACCCGGTGTGACGACGCAGTCCCGTGGAGGCCCCGCATGCAGGCATGGCAAGTGCACGAGAACGGCGAGCCGAGCGAGGTGATGCGCCTCGAAGAGGTCGAGCGCCCCGTGCCCGGCGACGGGCAGGTCCTGCTCAAGGTGCGCGCCTCCAACATCAACTTCCCGGACGCCCTGCTCTGCCGCGGCCAGTACCAGGTCAGGCCCCCGCTCCCGTTCACCCCGGGCGTCGAGATCTGCGGCGAGACCGAGGACGGCCGCCGCGTCATCGCCAATCCCGTGCTGCCCCACGGCGGCTTCGCCGAGTACGCCGTCGCCGACGCGCGCGCCCTGCTGCCCGCGCCCGACGCGCTCGACGACGCCGAGACGGCCGCTCTGCACATCGGCTACCAGACCGGCTGGTTCGGCCTGCACCAGCGCGCCCGCCTCCAGGACGGCGAGACGCTGCTCGTGCACGCCGCCGCGGGCGGCGTCGGCAGCGCCGCCGTCCAGCTCGGCAAGGCCGCCGGCGCCCGCGTCATCGGCGTCGTCGGCGGCCCCGAGAAGGCGAAGGTCGCCGCCGAGCTCGGCTGCGACGTCGTCGTCGACCGCCGCTCCGAGGACGTCATCGCCGCCGTCAAGGAGGCCACCGGCGGCCGCGGCGCCGACGTGATCTACGACCCGGTCGGCGGCGAGGCGTACACCCAGTCCGCCAAGACCGTCGCCTTCGAGGGCCGCATCGTCGTCGTCGGCTTCGCCTCGGGCACCATCCCGAGCCCCGCCCTCAACCACGCGCTGGTCAAGAACTACTCGATCCTCGGCCTCCACTGGGGCCTGTACGCGAGCAAGAACCCGAAGCTCATCCCGCACTGCCACGAGAAGCTGACCGAGCTCGCCGCGCGCGGCGCCATCAAGCCCCTCGTCAGCGAGCGCGTGGGCCTCGCGGACGCGCCGGCCGCCGTGCAGCGCGTCGCCGACGGCGTCACCACGGGCCGCGTCGTCGTCGTGCCCGGCCTGGACGCCCGTACGGAAGGAGCCCGCGCATGAGCGCCGACGCCGCCGAACTGCGTGCGCTGACCCAGGAGTTCCTGGCCGCGCACCCGCCCGCCTCCACACCCCGCGAGGAGTTCCTGCGGGCCCGCTTCGACGCCGGACTCGCCTGGGTGCACTATCCGCAGGGCCTCGGCGGTCTCGACGCGCCGCGCTCTCTCCAGGCCGTCGTCGACGCCGAGCTGACGGCCGCGGGCGCCCCCGACAACGACCCGCGGCGCAACGGGATCGGGCTCGGCATGGCCGCCCCCACCATCCTGCGCTACGGCACCGAGGAGCAGAAGAAGCGCTTCCTGAAGCCGCTGTGGACCGGCGAGGAGGTGTGGTGCCAGCTCTTCAGCGAGCCCGGCGCCGGATCCGACCTCGCCGCGCTCGGCACCCGCGCCGTCCTCGACGGCGGCACCTGGACCGTCGACGGCCAGAAGGTGTGGACGTCCGGCGCGCACAACGCGCGCTTCGCCATCCTCATCGCCCGCACCGAACCGGACGTGCCCAAGCACAAGGGCATCACGTACTTCGTCTGTGACATGACCGACCCCGGGGTCGACGTGCGGCCGCTGCGCCAGATCACCGGCGAGGCCGAGTTCAACGAGGTGTTCCTCACCGGCGTGAAGATCCCCGACGCCCACCGGCTCGGCGAGATCGGCGACGGCTGGAAGGTCGCCCAGACCACGCTCAACAACGAACGCGTCGCGATCGGCGGCGCCCGCATCCCCCGTGAAGGCGGCCTCATCGGTCTCGCCGCGAAGACCTGGCGCGAGCGTCCCGAGCTGCGCACCCAGGACCTGCACCAGCGCCTGGTCAAGCTCTGGGTCGAGGCCGAGGTCGCCCGGCTCACCGGGGAGCGAACGCGCCAGCAGCTCGTCGCCGGACAGCCCGGCCCCGAGGGCGCGGGCATGAAGCTCGGCTTCGCCCGGCTCAACCAGGAGATCAGCGGACTGGAGGTCGAACTCCTCGGCGAGGAAGGCCTGCTGTACGACGACTGGACGCTGCGCCGCCCCGAGCTCGTCGACTTCGAGGGGCGCGAGGCCGGTTACCGCTACCTGCGCGCCAAGGGCAACAGCATCGAGGGCGGGACGAGCGAGATCCTGCTGAACATCGTCGCCGAGCGCGTCCTGGGCCTGCCGCCCGAGCCGCGCACCGACAAGGACGTCGCCTGGAAGGACCTGTCCCGATGAGCCACCAGCCCGACCTCCTCTACACGGAGGAAGAGGAAGCCCTGCGCTCGGCGGTCCGTGATCTGCTCGCCGACCACTGCGACGCCGCGACCGTCCAGACCCGCGCCGAATCGGACGAGCCGCACGACCGCGCCCTGTGGAAGAACCTCGCGGAGAGCATGGGCCTGGCCGGACTCCTCGTGCCCGAGGAGCGGGGCGGTCAGGGCGCCACGCACCGCGAAGCCGCCGTCGTGCTGGAGGAGTTGGGCCGGGCCGTCGCTCCCGTCCCGTACCTGACGAGCGCCGTCGTCGCGACCGAGGCGCTGCTCGCCTGCGAGGGTGAGGAGGCCGCGACCCTGCTCGCCGCACTCGCCTCCGGCCGCACGGTCGGCGCGCTCGCCGTGCCGCTGTCGGACCGGGCGCCGCGCGACGAGTGGGGCGTGCGCGCGGACGCGGCGGCACTGACCGGCGCCGTCACCGGGGTCGCGGACGCGGCCGCCGCGGACGTGTTCCTCGTGCCCACCGCCGACGGCCTGTTCGCGGTCGACGCCGGGGCCCCCGGGGTCACGGTCACCCCGCAGACCTCCCTCGACCGCACCCGCCCGCTCGCCGCGGTCGCGTTCGACGGCGCGGCCGGACGCCTCCTCGCGCCCACCGCCGCACCCGCCGTCCGCCGCGCCCTGCGCGCCGGAGCCGGCCTGCTCGTGTCCGAGCAACTGGGCCTGTCCGAATGGCTGTTGACCGAGACCGTGCGCTACACACGCGAGCGGAACCAGTTCAACCGCCCCGTCGGCTCCTTCCAGGCGCTCAAGCACCGCCTCGCCCAGCTCTGGCTGGAGACGGTCAACCTGAAGGCCGCGGCGCGGGGCGCGGCGGACGCACTCGCCGCCGGCAGCGAAGACGCCGACATCGCGGTGGCCGTCGCCCAGGCCTACGCGGCGCCGGTCGCGGTGCACGCCGCAGAGGAGGCCCTCCAGCTGCACGGCGGCATCGGCATGACCTGGGAACACCCCATCCACCTCTATCTGAAGCGGGCCAAGGCCGACTCGATCGCACTGGGCACCGCGGGCCGGCACCGCGAGGAGCTGGCCGAGCTGGTGGAGCTCTGGGCGCCCTGACCGAACCCGCCGGGAGCCACTTGGCTTGACCCCGCCTTTGCCCAACCTTGACGAGATGGCATTATTGCGAGCTGTTCGCAACAACAGCTTTATGCAACAACGGTCGATCTTGAACAGGGGTGGGTGGAGTGGCACGTCCGGCACGGAGCGTCATATCAGGAGCGGCGGTCACCGCACTCGCGCTGACCGCCGCGGCCTGCGCGGCGCCGGACGACGGCACCGCGGGCGGCGACAAGGGCGGCTCCGACAGCGCGGTCGTCGGCATCGCCTACGAACCCGACAGCCTCAGCCCCCTGCTCGGCTACGGCAAGGACGGCAACTCGAAGATCTTCGACGGGCTGCTCACCCACGACGCCGGCATGAAGCTGAAGCCCGCCCTCGCCGCCGCCCTGCCGAAGGTCACCGACGACGGCCGCACCTACACGTACAAGCTGCGCGAGGGCGTGAAGTTCAGCGACGGCGAGCCGTTCACGTCCGAGGACGTCGTCTTCACCTACGAGACGATCCTCGACAAGAAGACGAACAACGCCTCGAAGACCGAGCTGGACGCCGTCGAGGACGTCGAGGCGAAGGGCGACGACACCGTCGTCTTCCACCTCAAGTACCCCTACGCGCCGTTCGCCGAGCGCACCGTCCTGCCCATAGCCCCCGAGCACATCGCGGCGAAGCAGGACGTCAACAGCGGCACCTTCACCACGAAGCCCGTCGGCACCGGCCCCTACGAACTCGTCAAGTGGTCCAAGGGCGAGCAGCTCGTCTTCAAGGCGAACCCCGACTACTGGGGCGGCAAGCCGGAGATCGAGCACTTCACCATGGCCGTCATCAAGGACGACGACGTGCGCGCCACCCGGCTGCGCTCCGGCGACCTCGACGGCGCCATCCTCCCGCCGAACCTCGCCAGGACCTTCGCGAAGGACGGCGGCAAGAAGACGTACGCGGCCAAGAGTTTCGACTACCGCCTCGTCACCCTGCCCACCGGCAACAAGGTCACCGGCGACACCGCGATCCGCCGCGCCCTCGACACCGGCGTCGACCGCAAGGCCATGGTCGACCGGATCCTCGAAGGCGCCGGCAAGGAGGCCTACGGGCCCGTCCCGACCGACAGCCCCTGGTTCACCCGGGGCACCGAGCGCGCGTACGACGTCGACCAGGCGAACAAGCTGCTCGACGAGGCCGGCTGGAAGAAGGGCGCCGACGGCGTCCGGACCAGGGACGGCGTCCGCGCCGCCTTTCCGCTCTGGTACCTGACCGGCGACAAGCTCCGCCAGGACCACGCCCTCGCCTACGCCTCCGACGCCAAGAAGCTCGGCATCGACATCAAGGTCGAGTCCGGCACGTGGGAGGTCATCATGCCCCGCATGCCCGAGGACGCCGTCCTCGCCGGCGGCGGCGCCCCCGCCGACCCCGACTTCGACCAGTACGGTCTGCTCAGGTCCACGCTCGCGGGTGACGGCTTCAACAACATGGCCTGGTACGACGACAAGAGCGTCGACCGGGCCCTCGAAGCGGCCCGCAGGACCGACGACCGCGCCGAGCGGCAGAAGGCGTACGACACCGTCCAGCGCGCCCTGGTGAAGGACCCCGGCTACACCTTCCTCACCCACATCGACCACCTCTACGTCGTCGACGAGCGCTTCGGCGACCTCACCACCCAGGTCGAACCGCACGACCACGGCCTGGCCTCCGGCCCCTGGTGGAACGTCGAGGACTGGCGCGCATGAGCAGGCGGCTCCCCTGGGGGCCGATGGCACGCCTGACGGGCCGGCGGATCCTCTTCGCCGTGCCCGTCCTGGCCGTCGTCACCTTCGGCGTCTTCGCGGTCGCCGCCGCCTCCCCCTTCGACCCGGTCAGGGCCTACGCGGGCACCGCCGGACTCACCGCGTCCCAGGAGAACCTCGACCAGCTCCGCGAGAACCTCGGTGTCGACCGCCCGCTGACCGGCCGCTGGTGGGACTGGCTCACCTCCGCCCTCCACGGCGACCTCGGCGACTCCGCCGTCATGCGCCAGCCTGTCGCCCAGGTCATCGGCGAACGCCTCGGCTGGTCCGTGCTGCTCGCCGCCACCGCGTTCCTCGCCGCGATCGTCGTCGGCACCCTCCTCGGCGTGCTCGCCGCGCGCCGCCGAGGCAGCCCGCTCGACCGCGCCGTCACCTCCCTCGCGTACACCCTGGAAGCCGCCCCGCCGTTCTGGCTAGGGCTCCTCGCCGTCTGGCTGTTCGCCCTCAAACTCGGCGTGCTGCCCGCCGGCGGCCTCACCGACACCGGCTCCACCACGGTCGGCGCGGGCCAGGTCCTGTCCCACCTCGTCCTGCCCGCCGGCGTCCTCGCCGTCTCGCAACTTCCCTGGTTCGTCCTCTATGTGCGGCAAGGCGTCGGCGAAGCCCTCGACGAGGACCCCGTACGCGGCGCCAAGGCCCGTGGACTCGCCCAGCGCACCGTCCTGTTCGGCCACGCCCTGCGCTCCGGCACCCTGCCCGTCCTCACCCTGATCGGCTCGCGCGTGCCCGAACTCATCACCGGAGCCCTCCTCGTGGAGACCGTCTTCAGCTGGCCCGGCATCGCCGCCGCGACCGTCCAGGCCGCCACCTCCGTCGACTTCTCCCTGCTCGCCGCGCTCACGGTCCTCGCCACGTGCGCCGTCCTCGCCGGGAACTGGGCCGCCGACCTGCTGTACGGCCTCGCCGACCCGAGGGTGGGCTTCGATGGCTGACCAGACCCTCGCCTGGCGCACGCACGGCACCCGGCGCCGCTCCACGCGCGCGTGGCGGGTGCGCTCCTCCGCCGTGATCGTGGCCGCCGTCCTGCTCGCCGTGCTGCTCGTCCCGCCCCTGACCCAGCTCGACCAGCAGGCCGTCGACCTCGCCGCGAAACTGCGACCGCCCACCTGGGCCCACCCGTTCGGCACCGACGACGTCGGCCGCGACCTGCTGCTGCGCTGCGTCTACGGGCTGCGCGTCTCCCTGCTCGTCGGGGTCGTCGCCGCCGTCGTCGCGACCGTCGTCGGAACGGCCGTCGGCGCGCTCGCCGGCGCCCTCGGCGGCTGGACCGACCGGGCCCTGATGCGCGTCGTCGACGCCTTCTCCTCCGTGCCGCACCTGCTGCTCGGCATCTTCATCGTCGCCATGTTCCGGCCCGGCGTCTGGCCCGTGGTCGTCTCCGTGGGCCTCACCCACTGGCTGTCCACGGCCCGGATCGTGCGCGCCGAAGTGCTCTCCCTGCGCTCGCGCCCGTACATCGACGCGGCGATCTCCGGCGGTGCCTCCCGATGGCGGGTCACCCTCCGGCACCTGCTGCCCGGCGTACTGCCCCAGGCCGCGCTCGCCGCCGTCCTCATGGTGCCGCACGCCGTCTGGCACGAGTCCGCCCTGTCCTTCCTCGGCCTCGGACTCCCCGCCCACCAGGCGAGCCTCGGCACCCTCGTGCAGTCGGCGCGCGGCTCGCTGCTGGCCGGCGACTGGTGGCCCACCCTCTTCCCCGGACTGTTCATCATCGTGCCGACCCTCGCCATCGCGGGCCTCGCCGGAGCCTGGCGCGAACGCCTCAACCCGCGCCGCCGATCGGAGCTGACCCTGTGACCACCCCGGTGCTCTCGGTGGACGGCCTCTCCGTCCGCTTCCGGATGCGCGACGGTGCGTACGTGCACGCCGTCAGCGACGCCTCCTTCGACCTCGCGGCGGGGGAGTGCCTGGCCCTCGTCGGCGAGAGCGGCTGCGGCAAGTCCGTGCTCGCCTCCGCCCTGCTCGGCCTCCTCCCCGCCAACGCCGAGACCGCCGGCACCGCACACGTCGACGGCCTCGACCTGCTCGGCACCGACGAGGCGACCCTCGCCCGCACCGTGCGCGGCCGGCGCGTCGGCCTCGTCCCGCAGAGCCCAGCCGCCCACCTCACTCCCGTCCGCACCGTCCGCGCCCAACTCGCCGAGACCGTACGGGAACTGACCGGCCTGCGGCGCCGCGACCCGAAGCTCGGCGCCGCCGTCGAGGCGGCCGCCGCCCGCGCCGCCTTCCCCGCCGACCGCCTCGACCACTACCCCCACGAACTCTCCGGCGGCCTCGCCCAGCGCGCCGCCACCGCGCTCGCCCTCGTCGGCGACGCCCCGCTGCTGCTCGCCGACGAACCCACGACCGGACTCGACCGCGACCTCGTCGACCGCACCGTCGACGAACTGCGCCGCCACATCGGCGACGAGCGTGCCCTGTTGCTCATCACCCACGACCTCGCCGCCGCCGAACGCATCGCCGACCGGGTCGCCGTGATGTACGCGAGCCGCATCGTCGAACTCACCGACGCCGCCACGTTCTTCGGCGCCCCGGGCCCCCGGCACCCGTACGCCCGCGGCCTCCTGAACGCCCTCCCCGACCGGGACTTCACCCCGATCCCCGGCATGCCGCCCGAACTCGGCGCCCTGCCCCCGGGCTGCGCCTTCGCCGAGCGCTGCGACCGCGCCGACGCCGCCTGCGACCGGCTGCCCGCCCTGCTCGACGGCACGGCCTGCCACCACCCCGTACGGGAGTCCGTCCATGCTTGAGCTGCGCCGCGTCACCGCGGGCTACGACCCCCGCGAGCCCGTCCTGCGGGACCTCACCCTCACCCTCGAACCCGGCGAGAGCGTCGGCCTGCTCGGCCCCAGCGGCTGCGGCAAGTCCACCCTCGCCCGGGTAGCGGCCCTGCTGCACGAGCCGTACGCCGGTGAGGTGGTCCTCGACGGCGAGCCCGTCCGCGGCTGGCGGCACCGGGCGCCCCGCGCACAGCGCACCGCGTTCGGCGTCGTCTTCCAGCAGCCCCGCCTCTCGGCCGACCCGCGCCTCCGTCTCGCCGACCTCGTCGCGGAACCCCTGCGCGCCAACGGGCTCGACCACGCCGCCCGGGTCGCGGAACTCGCCGAACGGGTCGGCCTCGGCCAGGACCTGCTCGCCCGCCGCCCGCACGAGGTCAGCGACGGCCAGCTCCAGCGCGCCTGCCTCGCCCGCGCCCTGACCCTGCGCCCCCGATGGCTGATCTGCGACGAGATGACGGCGATGCTCGACGCGTCCACGACGGCGGCGCTGGTCGCCGCGGTGGAGGCCTACCGCGCCGAGACCGGTGCGGGCCTGCTCGCCGTCGGGCACGACCGGGTCCTCCTGGAGCGCTGGTGCGACCGGATCGTGGAGTGGGAGGCGGGAGCGGGACGCGGTTGAACCAGCGGTGACGGTCCGGCCAACTCCCGTCCCGGGCCTGCCCTTTGCCGCTCCGCGCCGCGCATACTCACCGGTGTTCCCAACGGCCCACCACGGGAGGCACCATGGCCCCGACCACCCGCCGCAGAGCCCTCGGCGCTTTCGCCGCCGCCCTGGCCACCGGACTCGCCGCGCCCCAGCTCGCCCGGGCGGACGGACAAGGGCGGCACGGGCCCCGGCCCCTGCTTCGCGCCCACGCCCACAACGACTACGAGCACCCCCGGCCCCTCTTCGACGCGCTGGACCACCGCTTCAACAGCGTCGAGGCCGACATCTACCTCGTCGACGGAGAACTCCTCGTCGCCCACGACCCCGTCGACCTCGACCCGAGCCGCACCCTCGAATCCCTCTACCTCGCCCCGCTCGCCGCCCGCGTCCGGGCCAACCACGGGTCGGTGTACCGAGGACGCCGCGTCCCGCTCCAGCTGCTCGTCGACATCAAGACCGACGGAGCGGCCACCTACCTCGAACTCGACCGCCAACTGAGCCGGCACCGCCACCTGTTCACCACCTACGCCCACGGCCGCGTACACCCCGGACCCGTCACCGCGGTCGTCTCCGGCGACCGGGCCGCCCGAGTCCCCATGGAGTCCCAGACCGCGCGCAGCGCCTTCTACGACGGCCGGCTCGCCGATCTCGGCACCACCGCACCCGCCTCCTTCGTCCCGCTGATCAGCGACAACTGGGCGAACAACTTCACCTGGCAGGGCGTCGGCCCGATGCCCGCCGCCGAACGCGACAAGCTGCGCCAGATCGTCGGCGCCGCGCACGCGGCCGGGCAGCGGGTCAGGTTCTGGGCCACCCCGGACCTCGCGGGGCCCCAACGGGACGCTGTCTGGGCCGAGTTGACCGCCGCCGACGTCGACCACCTGAACACCGACGACCTCGCCGGACTCCAGGCCTTCCTGGAGACGTACGACCGGTGACCGCCCGTTAACACTCTTTCGGGGGACAGGTCGTGCCCCGGAACGGACCCTCCGCTGCGCCACACTTGCGGCCGACAGCCACGGCGTGGGCGTGGCGGAGGAGGTTCGGCGATGTCTCTGTCCATTTCCATCGTGCTGCTGCTCCTGATCGTCGCGGTGATCTTCCTGCGCAACGGGGCGCTCAAGCTCTCGCACGCCCTCGTGTGCGTGCTGCTCGGCTTCCTGCTCGCCGGCACCAGCGCCGCCCCGACCATCCACGACGGCATCAACGCCACCGCGAGCCTGGTCAGCGGCCTCAACCCGTGACCCCGGACGGCCCCGGTGATCGTTTCGGGTTCGTGAACAACTCCCGTACGTACATGGACACTTCAAGGCGGTCGGCCTAGCTTCGGCGCATGCCGCAGCGAAGAAGCCTCGCCCGTGCCCTCGCCCTGACCCTCGTCGTCGCGGGCGCAGGAGTCGTCGGCCCGACCGTGGCCTCGGCCGACGACATCCCCAAGGCGCCGGGCCACCGACTCGTCCCGCAGTACGAGGGCGCGCCCGCCGACCCGCGCCCCGTCACGGGCCGGGCCCCCGACCAGCACCCCCACCTCGCCGCCAACGGACGCAGCGGGATGCACGCCGACGCCTGGGGCAGCGGCACCTACCCGTGGAGCGGACCGCGCGGCGTGAGCCCGAGTGCGAGCAGCGAGAAGATGGCCGCGCTCGGCGGCGAGTGCGCCACCGTCACCTTCGACCGGGCCGGCCGCATCGTCACCGTCTGCGGCACCTTCACCGGCTTCCTCGTCAAGCTCCTCGACCCGAAGAGCCTCGCGACGCTCGCCGAGTACCAGCTGCCGCAGCGGCCCTCCACCGTCGAGGCCATCACCCGCCTCGACTTCTCGAAGATCTTCAAGGACACGTCCGGCGGCGCCTACTCCTACCTCGACGAGCAGGACCGGCTCGTCCTCGCCGACTCCCGCCAGCACATCGTCCGCCTCGCCCACGAACAGGCCGCGGACGGCACCTGGAGCTTCCGCGTGACCGACGACTGGGATCTCACCGGACAGGTCCCGCACGACTGCGTCAGCTGGACCAACCTCTACCCCAGCGGCACGTGCGACCCCGTCACCTCCGTCATGCCCGACTGGGACGGCCGCATCTGGTGGGTGACCCGGCAGGGCCGCGTCGGCACCGTGGACCCCGGCACCGGCGGGATCCGCTCGATCCGGCTGGACGGCGAGGAGATCCAGAACTCCTTCTCCGTGGCCCGCGACGGCGTCTCCATCGTCACCGACCACGCCCTCTACAGCTTCGAGGCCACCGCCGACGGCACCCCCGACGTCGTCTGGCGCCAGACCTACGACCGGGGCACCGGCACCAAACCGGGCTCCGTGAACCAGGGTTCCGGCACCACCCCCGACCTCTTCGGCGAACACGAGAACTACGTCGCGATCACCGACAACGCCGACGACCGCATGAACGTCCTCGTCTACCGCCGCGACGCCGACGTCCCCGACGCACAGCGCCTCGTCTGCAAGATCCCCGTCTTCGGCTCCGGCGCCTCCACCACCGACAACTCCCTCATCTCGTACGGGAACAGCCTCGTCGTCGAGAACAACTACGGCTACGAGAACATCACCTCGCTCACCTTCGGCCGCAGCGTCGTCGGCGGCGTCACCCGCATCGACGTACGCCCCGACGGCAGCGGCTGCGACACCGTCTGGGAGAGCCAGGAACGCTCCCCGTCCACCGTGCCGAAGCTGTCCACCGCGGACGGACTGCTGTACCTGTACACGAAGAGGCCCGACAAGCTCGGCATCGACGCCTGGTACCTGACCGCCGTCGACTTCCACACCGGCCAGACGCGGTGGAAGCGGCTCGTGGGCACCGGGATCGCCTACGACAACAACTGGGCGCCGGTCACCCTCGGACCCGACGGCACGGCATACGTCGGTGTCTTCAACGGGCTCACGGCCGTGCGCGACGAGTGACGCGGCGCGGTCAGGTGCCGAGCAGCCGGGACCGGATCAGGAAGCGGACTCCCTCGGGGGCCTCCAGCGAGAAGCCGCTGCCGCGCCCCTCGACCACGTCCACGATGAGCCGGGTGTGGCTCCACACCTCGTACTGGCTCCGCGACATCCAGAACGGCACCGGCTCGGCCACCCCCGGCACCGCCAGCTCGGCCAGCAGGACGTCCGCCGCGCCGGTGCGGAACTCGCCGTCCGGGTAGCACATCGGGGCGCTGCCGTCGCAGCAGCCGCCGGACTGGTGGAACATCAGCGGGCCGTGGGACTCCCGCAGCCGCCGCAGCAGCGCGGCGGCCTCGGGAGTCAGCTCCACGCGGGGTTCGTCGCTCATGACGGGTCAGTCAAGCCACGAGGACGTTGCGAGCACGTTGCACGTCCGGAGCCCCGCGCCGCATAGGCTCGGACCATGGAACAGAGGGAGATCATCCTGCGGGCGATCGGCGTGCTGACCGAGACGCAGGAGATGGTGCGCAGACTCACCGACGGCGAGCAGCTCGACACCGACGTCACCCAACTGGGGCGGCTGGTCTCGGAGGTGTTCCCCACCGTCGAGATCCCGGCGGGCGCGACCGCCGAGCAGGCGGCCGAGATCACCATCTCCGCGCTGATGCCGGCCAGCGTCTCGCTCGTGGAGGCCTTCGCCTTCCTGTTCACCCAGCTCGCCCTGGTGCACGACGAGGGCCGCAGAGACGTCAGCTCCACCGAACTGCTTCAGGAGATCGCCCTGCGGATGTCCGCGCCGGACTCACCGGAGAGCCCGGACACGCCCGACGCGGACTGAGGCCGCAAGCACCGGACCCGCTAGCGGTTCGGATCCCGGAAGCGGCCGAACGCCTTCGACAGGGCGCCGAGCGGTGAACCGTCCGGCCGGGCCACGGGCGCGGCCGGACGCGGCGCCGCCGAGCCGGCCTCCGCCAGCGCGGCCTGCGCCGCCTCGGCCGCCTCCTTGTACAGGTCACGGGACTTGGTCATGGCGTCCAGCGCCTCCGCGTACCGGCCGACCATGTCCTGCGCGTGCGCCAGCTCCTCCTCGGGCGTCAGCAGGTGCCAGCCCTTGCGCAGCCGGTTCACCACCCGCTCCGCCTCGGCGGACAGCGGCCTCGGCAGCGCCGTCGCGGCCACGATCCGGTCCAGCAGCTCCGGCTGCTCCGACCCGTCCAGGAACACGCTGCGGACCGTGAAGGCCTCCGGCTCGTACCCCGGCTCGCGCGGCGTCGCGGGCAGCACGACGGCGCCGCCGCGCGGCAGCCGCACGTCCAGCTCCTTGCGCAGCGCGAAGTCCACGATCTGCGCCAGTTCGGGCGCCGCCCGGTGCTCGATCACCCGGTGGCGCAGGCTCGGCGGCAGCGCGGAGACGACCGGGAGCTGCCCGCGCAGGTCCGGGGTCATCGCCTCGTGCACCACGACGTGCGTGTACCAGCTGTCGCGCGAGCACTCGCGCAGCAGGCGGCGCACCTCGTCGTCGTCCTTGGGCAGCGGGTTCGTCGCGCGGATGCGCAGCCCGGCCACCGTCTCGTGGTCCCACGGCACCCGCTCGCTGTCCGGCCAGAACATCGTCGCGGGCGAGGGCCAGTGCGGCCGCCACTCGGCCTCGGCCTCCGCCGCCAGGACCCAGGGCACGCCGCCGTCGGTCTCACGGCGCCGGGCCTCCGGCTCGTACGTCGTCAGCTGCGCCCGCACGGTGACGTCGCCGTCCACCCGCCAGCGGGCCTCGAAGACGCGCCGGGCACCGGGGCCCGGGTCGGCGTCCTCGTCGCGGGGGTGCAGGGCCGTGGAGCGCGCGGCGTCGGCCGGATCGAGGTCGACGAAGCCGTCCAGCACCCCGGCCGCCTCGAGAGCGATCAGGTTGCGCCGGACGTCCTGCTCGGGCTCGGGACCGGTGTGGCGGCCGCGGGCCGGCCAGACGGTCGAGGGGGCGGGGTTCGAGGAAGGTTTCTTCTTGGCCATGGAGTCGATCTGTGAGCGGACGGGGCCCGACCAGTATGGTCCGTCGACCTGTGCGCGCGGGGGACCAGGGGGTGCGGGTGTCGGGATTGTCGCGCCGGGATTGTCGCACGTGCCCGCGATTCCCGGCCGTGTACCCCGGAGGCGCCCGCCCGATCCCGTACGCTCGCCGCATGGCCAGGTACTTCGACGTGCATCCCGAGAACCCGCAGGCGCGCCTGATCACGGCCGTCGCCGACAGCATCCGCGACGGGGCGCTCGTCGCCTATCCGACGGACTCCTGCTACGCGCTGGGCGCGCGGCTCGGCAACCGCGAGGGCGTCGACCGGATCCGCGCGATCCGCCAGCTCGACGACAAGCACCACTTCACGCTGGTGTGCCAGGACTTCGCGCAGCTCGGCCGGTTCGTGCACATCGACAACGACGTGTTCCGCGCCATCAAGGCGGCCACGCCCGGCAAGTACACCTTCATCCTGCCGGCGAGCCGCGAGGTGCCGCGCCAGCTCCAGCACCCGAAGAAGAAGACCGTCGGCGTCCGCATCCCCGACCACGTCGTCACCCAGGCCCTGCTCGCCGAGCTCGGCGAACCGCTCCTGTCGAGCACGCTGCTGCTGCCCGGCGAGGACGAACCGCTCACCCAGGGCTGGGAGATCAAGGAACGGCTCGACCACTCCGTCGACGCGGTGCTCGACTCCGGCGACTGCGGCACCGAGCCGACCACCGTCATCGACTTCTCCGACGGCGAGGCCGAGATCGTCCGGTACGGCGCGGGCGACACCGACCGCTTCGAGTGACCGCGGAGCCCCGCGGGCTCAGACCGTACCCAGGAAACGGATGTGCGGTCCGCAGTCCGGGTCCGGGTGCGTGATCCGGGCCCGTACGCCGTAGACGTCGGCGACCAGTTCCTCCGTCAGCACCGCGCCCGGGGTGCCGGCGGTCACGACCCGGCCCGCGCGCAGCACGACGACCTCGTCGCAGTACGTGGCCGCGAGGTTCAGGTCGTGCAGGGCGACCACACACGTCAGGTCGAGGGAGCGGACCAGGTCGAGGAGCTCCAGCTGGTGCTGGATGTCGAGGTGGTTGGTCGGCTCGTCCAGGAGCAGCTCGCGCGGCTCCTGGGCCAGCGCCCGCGCGATCTGCACCCGCTGCCGCTCACCGCCCGACAGGGTGTGCCACGGCCGGTCCGCGCGGTCGGCGAGGCCGCTGCGCTCCAGCGCGGAGCGCACCGCCCGCTCGTCGGCGGCCGAGGCCGGCGACCACGCCCTGCGGTGCGGGATCCGGCCGAGCCGCACCACGTCGGCGACCGTCAGCTCCACTTGTGTGTCGGACTGCTGCTGCACCAGCGCGATCCGGCGCGCCGCCTCTCTGCGCCCCACCCCGGCGAGCGGCTCGCCGTCGAGCGTGACGACACCGGCCGTCGGCGCGAGCACCCCGGCGAGCAGCCGCAACAGCGTCGACTTGCCCGACCCGTTCGGCCCCAGCACCCCCGTCACCGATCCGGGCTTCGGCGCGAGACAGACCCCGTCCAGGATCAGCGTCCCGCCCGCCGTGCGGGCCACGCGCTCGGCGCCGAGCCCCGCCGTCATCGGGTGCTCCGGCCGCGCCACAGCACGTACACGAACGCGGGCACGCCGATCAGTGACGTCACCACCCCCACGGGGACCTCCTGCGGTTCGAGGACGGTGCGGGCGAGCGTGTCGACCCACACCAGGAACACGGCACCGGTGAGCGCGGTGGCCGGGAGCAGCCGGGTGTGTCCGGGACCCACCAGGGCGCGGGCCGCGTGCGGCAGCACCAGTCCGACGAAGCCGATCGCGCCCGCCGCGCTGACCAGCGCCGCCGTCAGGAGCGCCGTCACGCACAGCAGGACGAGCCGGGTGCGGGCCACCCGCACGCCGAGCGCGGCCGCCGCCTCGGGGCCGAACGCGAACGCGTCGAGGGTCCGCCCGTGTCCGAGACACACCGCGAGCGTGACCACGAGGACCGCCAGACACAGCCACACCTCGGTCCAGCCGACGCCGCCGAGCGAGCCGAGCAGCCAGAACAGGACGCCGCGCGTGGTCTCCGCGTCGGCCGCCGTCAGGACGACGAACGAGGTCAGCGCCGAGAAGAGCTGCATCGCCGCGACGCCGCACAGCACCACCCGGTCCGTGGTTCCGCCCAGCGCGTGACTGAGCACCAGCACCAGGCCGAACGAACAGACGGCGCCCAGGAACGCGCCGCCGGACACCGACAGGGCGCCCCCGCCGATCCCCAGCACGACGACCAGGACCGCGCCGGTCGAGGCCCCGGAGGAGACGCCGAGCACGAACGGGTCGGCGAGCGGATTGCGCAGCAGGGCCTGCAGGACCGTGCCGCAGACCGCGAGGCCCGCCCCGCACACGGCGGCCAGCAGGGTGCGCGGCAGCCGCAGGTTCCACACGATCCCGTCGCGGATCGGCGACAGGTCCGAGCTGCCCCAGCCGAGCCGGGCCGCCACCGAAGCCCACACGTCGCCGACCCCGATGTGCGCGGGCCCGATCGTGATGGCCACGGCGACCGAGACGCACAGGGCGGCGAGGCCCGCCGCCGCGTACGACGCCGCGCGCGGACGGGTCACTTGGTGAGGCCGAACGCGCGCAGCGCCGCCGCCACCTTCTCCACGCCGTCCACGGTGCGGATCGTCGGGTTGAGGTCCTGCCCCTTGAGCAGCACGTACCGCTTCTCGCGGACCGCCTTCATGTTCCGGGTCGCGGGGTCGGACTCCAGGAACCTGATCTTCTGCGCCGCCGACTCGGCCGACTGCGAGCGCCGGGTCAGATCGCCGATCACCAGGACGTCCGGATCGCGGTCCACGACCGTCTCCCAGTTGATCTGCGGCCACTCCTCGTGGGTGTCGTCGAAGACGTTGCGCACCCCGAGCGCGTTCGTGATGACGCCGGGCGCGCCGCAACAGCCCGCCATGTACGGCGACTTGGAGTCGGAGAACCAGTACAGGACGCTCACGCCCTCGGCGTCCGCGCCCGAAGCGGCCTTCCGCACCCGCGACTTGAGCCGCGCCACCAGCTTCTCGCCGCGCTCGCGCACGTCGAAGATCCGCGCCAGGTCCCGGATCTCGCCGTAGACCGTGTCCATCGTCAGCGCCTCGGTGCGGACGCCGTCGCCGTCACCGCTGTTGTCCTTGTCCGCGCAGTCGGTGGGGGAGAGGTACGTCGGCACGCCGAGCTTCTCGAACGAGGCGCGCGGTGCCACGCCGCCCTTGCCGAGGGTGTAGCCGAACGAGGCGGCGGCGAAGTCGGGTTCCGTGTCGAGGACCTTCTCGAACGACGGGTAGCGCTCCGCGAGGCGCGGCACCTTCGCGTTCGCCTTCGCAAGGTTCGGGCGCACCGGGTCGGTCCAGGTGCCGGTGCCCGCCATCCGGTCGGCGAGGCCGAGGGACAGCATGATCTCGGCGGAACCCTGGTCGAGGGCGACGGCGCGGCGCGGCGGGTGCGGGACGTGCACGCGCTGCCCGCAGTTGGTGAGCGTGACACCGGCTCCGGCCGCGTCGCCGGCGCGGTCCGACGGGGCGCCGGAGCCGCACGCCGTGAGCAGCAGCGCGGTGATCGGCACGAGGGCACAGAAGCGGGCGAGACGTGCGAAGGGCACGGGAGATCCTTTAGCGTCCAGGGCTCAAACGCGGAGCCGGCCAACGGTCCGCCCCGGCCGGTGGACGGGCGGGGCCGCCAGCAGGTCTTCGGACTCGGGGTCGTCCGGACGGAGCGCCTTCCCGGGCCCGGTTCCCCCCCGGCCCAGTGGCAGTTGCCCCGCCCGTCGCCCTCACCGCTGCGCGTCAGTTCCGGTCTTGCACCGGATTCCCTGACCCGAGTACGTACAAGTACGCACAAAGGTACGACTGGCTTGGGGAAGCTATCACAGGGCGTCACCACCCCGGCAGAGCGCCTCGGTCCTCGCCCGACCAGGCCCGCAGCTTCTCCGGATTGCGCACCACCCAGATCCGCGCGACCCGTCCCCCGGCGAGATCGAACGCGGCCACCGTCAGCACCACGCCGTCCCGGAGCGCGACGAGGCCCGGCGCGCCGTTGACCGTGCGCTCCAGGAGTTCCAGGCCCGGCGCCTTGTCGGCGATCGCCACCATGTACGAGGCGATGCGCGCCGCCCCCTCGACCGGGCGCAGCGCGGCCCCCGCCAGACCGCCGCCGTCCGCGGTCATCACGGCGGACGGGGCGAGCAGACCGACGAGCGCGGCGATGTCCTTCGCCTCCCAGGCCCGCCTGACCTGCCGCACCGCGTCCGCCTGCCCGGCGGCGACGCCCTCGGAGCGCGCGGCGCCCGCCCGGCGCCGCGCCGAGGCGGCCAGCTGCTTGCAGGCCGCCGGCGACCGGCCGAGGACCTCCGCGATCTCCGCGAACGGATACCGGAACACGTCGTGCAGTACGAACGCCACCCGCTCCGCCGGCGTCATCGACTCCAGGACGACGAGGAACGCCATGCTCACGGACTCGTCGAGAACCATCTGCTCGGCGGGGTCGCCGCCCTGGCCGTGCGCCCACTCGGACCGGTCCGGGAGCGGCTCCGGCAGCCACGCGCCGACGTAACGCTCGCGCCGGGCGCGCGCCGAGCCGAGCACGTCCAGGCAGATCCGGCCGGTCACCGTCGTCAGCCAGGCGCCCGGCGCCGCGATCGCGTCCCTGCGGTCCCCGGGCAGCGCGTACCAGCGGGCGTACGCCTCCTGCACCGCGTCCTCCGCCTCGGCCAGCGAACCGAGCAACCGGTAGGCCACATTGAGCAGTTGGCGCCGCTCACCCGCGACCGCGTCCGTGTCCGCTCCCGCCGTCCCCACACCGACCGCCCCCTCGCCTTACCTTTCGCCGGCCTGCGTCGTCGGCCTGTCGAGACCTTATCGACCGACTGCCCCCGGGCGGGAAAGAGGACCAGGCCATGACCACCCACGTGACGACCACCCGGCGCACCGTCTCGTTCCTGCGCGTCGCGATCGCGGTGCAGACCGCGACGATCTTCCTCCAGGCCGTCTCGGCGGGACTGCTGCTCACCGCCTCCTACGGGGAGGCGCTGCACAGCGCCGGGGCCCGCGTGATGTACGCGGCGTCGATGCTGTACCTGCTCGCGGCCGTGCTGGCGTGGAAGCCGGGCGGCGGTCCGGTCCGGCCCGTGTGGCACGCCACCGGCTTCCTGCTGCTGGCCTCGGCGCAGGTCGTGCTCGGTGTCGCGCACGTGCCGTCGGTCCATCTGCCGCTGGGCGTGCTCATGTTCGGGCTGAGCGTGCTGGCGCTCGCGCGCGGTGCCGGCGGTCCCCGCTGAACGCAGAGGCGTCAGTAGTCGACCGGGTCGCGGACGATCGGGCACGTCATGCAGTGCCCGCCGCCGCGGCCCCGGCCCAGCTCGGCCCCGACGATGGTGATGACCTCGACGCCGGCCTTGCGCAGCAGGGCGTTCGTCTGGGTGTTGCGGTCGTACGTGAAGACGACGCCGGGTTCGAGGGCCACGGCGTTGTTGCCGCTGTCCCACTGCTGGCGCTCGGACGCGTACACGTCGCCGCCGGTCTCGATGACCTGCAGGCCGGGCAGGCCGAGCGCCTTCGCGACGACATCGACGAACGGGGTCGAGCCCTCGTCGGTGAGGTCGAGACCCGGGGCCCGGTCGCTGGGGCGCAGCGTGAACGTGTGCACCGACTCCATGATCCGCGGGTAGAGGGTGACGATGTCGCGGTCCGCGAACGTGAAGACGGTGTCCAGGTGCATCGCCGAGCGCAGCCTGGGCATGCCCGCGACGATCACCTGCTCGGCGGCGCCGTTCTCGAACAGGGCCCGTGCGACCTGGGTGACGGCCTGTCGTGACGTGCGTTCGCTCATGCCCATCAGGACGACACCGTTGCCGACGGGCATGATGTCGCCGCCCTCGAACGTGGCCTGACCCCAGTCGCGTTCGGGATCTCCCCACCACACCCGTGAGCCGGTGAAGTCGGGGTGGAAGAGGTAGACGGCCTTCATGAGCAGCGTCTCGTCGTGCCGGGCCGGCCAGTAGAGGGGGTTGAGCGTGAGGCCGCCGTACAGCCAGCACGTGGTGTCGCGGGTGTAGAGGGTGTTGGGCAACGGCGGCATCAGGTACTCGCGCGCGCCCGTGGACTCGCGCGCCAGGCCGACGTACGGCGAACGGTAGGCGTCGGGGAGGTCGGCCGTGGCGAGGCCGCCGATCAGGTACTCGGCGAGCAGGTGCGGCTCCAGAGTGTCGAGGAACGCGCGGGTGTCGTCGATGAGTCCGATCCCGACCTGGTTCGCGGTGATCTTCCGGTCGAGCAGCCAGGACCTGGCCTCGGGGATCGCCATGGTGCGGGCCAGCACCTCGTGCAGCTCCACGACGTCGACGCCGCGCCCGCGCAGCTCGGCCACGAAGGCGGCGTGGTCGCGCTGGGCGTTCTCCACCCACATGACGTCGTCGAAGAGGAGGTCGTCCGAGTTGGTCGGGGTGAGTCTGCGGTGGGCGAGTCCCGGGGCGCAGACCAGGACCTTGCGCAGCCGGCCGACCTCGGAGTGGACGCCGTACGCGGCGGAGGGCAGGGGGGAGCGGTCGTTCACGGTGTGCCTTCCCGGGGGTCAGAGGCTGATCCAGCCGGCGGCCAGGGCCACGACGCCGAGGACGGCGCCGGCCACGGAGACCGCGAGGACGAGGAGCTCGCGCGGGGAGAACAGGCGCCTGCCCTGTTCCCGCCGCGCCATCACGAACAGGATCGTGGCCGGTGCGTAGAGGACGAACGAGATGAGGACGAATCTCAGCCCGGCCGCGTAGAGCAGGAATGCGGTGTAGAGCGTCGCCACGAGCGCGATGGTCGTCTCGCGCCCCGAGGTCCGGCCGCCGGTCGTACGGGGGTCGGGGCGCAGTCCGGTCTTCGCGGCGAAGGCGGCGGCGAGCAGGTACGGGATGAGGGACAGCGCACTGGTCAGGTCGAGCGCGAAGTTGAAGGCGTCGCTGGAGAACGCGGTGACGACGAGCACCACCTGGGTGAGGAGCGTCGTCAGGAGCAGCGCGGGGACGGGGACGTCGGCTCGGTTGGCGCGGCGCAGGAAGCGGGGCATGTCGTCGTCCTTGGCGGCGACGAACAGCACCTCGGCCGCCATCAGCGTCCAGGCCAGGTAGGCGCCGAGCACGGACACGATCAGCCCGACGCTGATGAAGACCTTGCCCCAGGTGCCGACCGCCTCCTCCAGGACCCCGGCCATGGACGGCTGGCGCAGCCCGGCGATCCGGTCCATCGGCAGGATCCCGTACGAGACGATGACCACGGACGCGAAGATCGCGAAGACGCTGACGAAGCCCAGCAGGGTCGCCCGGCCGACGTCCTCGCGGCGTTTCGCGTGCCGGGAGTAGACGCTGGCGCCCTCGACGCCGAGGAACACGAAGACGGTGGCGAGCATGGTGCCGCGAACCTGGCTGAAGAGGGAACCGGCGTAGTCGGCGCCGCCCCAGTTGTCGGCGAAGACGCCCGGGTCGAAGTAGACCAGGGCGAGGACGACGAAGACGAGGATGGGCACGACCTTGGCGACCGTGACGATCCGGTTGATGGCCGTGGCCTCCTTCACGCCGCGCCGGATCATCAGGAAGAACGCCCACAGGCCGGCGGAGGACAGCACCACGGCGAGAGCGGTGTCGCCGTCGCCGAGCGCGGGCCAGATCGCGCCGACCGTCGACATGATCAGGACCCAGTACGTCACGTTGCCGACGCAGGAGCTCGCCCAGTAGCCGAACGCGGAGAAGAAGCCCACGTACTCGCCGAACCCCGCCTTGGCGTAGGCGTAGACGCCCGCGTCGAGGTCGGGTCTGCGTACGGCGAGCGACTGGAAGACGAAGGCGAGCATGAGCATGCCGGTGCCGGCGATCGCCCACGCGATGAGCGCGCCGGCGACCCCGGTCTCCTCGGCGAAGCGGCTCGGCAGCGAGAAGACGCCGGCGCCGACCATGGAGCCGATGACCAGGGTGGTGAGGGTGAAGAGCGTCAGCCGGGCGGCGGGCGGGGACGACGTGCCCGCGTTGCCGGGGGAGGCCTGCTCGGTGCTGCCGGAGGAAGCCTGCTCCATGCCGTGCCTCTCCTCGCCGGGTGATGCTCGGTCACATTCTTGTACCGTTTCGTGTCGTTATGCACCTTTTGCCGGATCTTCGTTGTATAGGCAGGATGGGGTGATCTGGCCTTTGGAAGGGGCATCCAGGCATGTACTCCTCGCTCAACCCGGAGATCCTCCGCGAGCTGCGCCGGCCGCGCTCGTACCCCGCCGTCTCGCTGGCGATGACCACCCACCGGCGCCCGCCGGACGACGCCCAGGACCCCGTCCGGCTGGGCAACCTCGTCGACGACGCGGTCCGGCAGTTGGACGCCGACCCCGGCGTCACCAAGGAGCGGCGCGAGGACGTCCTGAAGCATCTGCGCGCGGCCGTGCAGGAGGCCGACCTCGTGCACGCCAAGGACGGGCTCGTCCTGTTCGCCGCCCCCGGCGAGCACCAGGTCTGGGCCATCGACCGGGAGGTGCCCGCCCGGGTCGTCGTCGCCGACACGTTCCTGACCCGCAACCTGGTCGCGGCCGACGCCGCGGCCCATCCGTACTGGGTGCTCTCCGTCGCCGCCGACCGCATCACGCTCTGGGACGGGCGGGGCAACCGCGTCGTGGAGGACACCGGGCACGGCTTCCCGCGGAGCCGGAGCCTCGAGGACGACGACGTCGAACGCAAGGAGCGTGTCGGCGACGTGCCGAGCACCTACCGCGACGAGGCCACACGGCAGTTCTTCCGCGAGGCGGACGGCATCCTCGCCGAACTGCTGCGCGCCGAGCCGCGCCCCCTCTACGTGACGGGCGAACCCGCCGCACTGTCCCTGCTCACCGAGAGCGGCACCGCCGCCCACGGCTCGGCCCAGGTGCCCTTCGGCGGCCTCTCCCACGGCAGGGCCGACGCGGTCGCCCGGGCCGTCGCACCCGCGCGCACGGCCGACGCCGAGCGCGAGACGGCCGAGGCGCTCGCCGACCTCGACCGGGCCCGCGGCGCCAACACCTACGCCGCAGGCGTCGACGAGGTGTGGCAGGAGGCGGCCGACGGGCGCATCCGGCGGCTCGTCGTGGAGGAGAACTTCCGGGTCACGGTGCGTGCGGGCGAGGGCCATCTCGCCCCGGCGGCCGACGGCGACCTCGACGCCGTGCACGACATCGTCGACGAGATCGTGGAGTCCGCCCTGGAGACCGGTGCCCAGGTCGTGTTCGTGGCCGACGGCACGCTCGCGGAGGCCGGGCACATCGCCGCGGCCCTGCGCTTCTGACGGCCCGCGAACGGACGCCGCCCCCGTGAAACCGAAAGAGGATCGCTGATGAGGTCAGACCTGCCGCGCGGACGCTCCCGCCGGACCCTGCGCGGGCCGGTCGCCCTGGCCGTCTGCACCGTGCTCGCCGGGGCCGCGGGACTCACCGCGTGCGGTGACGACGGCGGGGACGAGTCAGGCCCGAGCGCCAGCCCGCGTCCCACCGCCCCCGAACGCTCCAACTTCTCGGGCGAACCGCCGTCCCCGCTCGCCTCGAAGGCCTCGGAGGCCGAGTCCGCGGCATCGGAGGCCGCCGCGTCCGCCGAGGCGTCGGCCTCCCGGCGCGCCCACGACTTCGAGGCCTCCGTCTCCGCCGACGTCGAACGCAACCGCCAGGAGTACCGCAAGGCGCTCGACTCCGCGGACGGCCAGGGCAACGCGATGAAGGACGTCTCCCTCACCGGCAAGCCGCTCGCCCAGACGGACAACGTCCGCGCCCTCGTCGTCCACATCACCAACAGCACGGACCAGAAGGCTTCGTACGCGGTCCAGGTCGACTTCAGCGACGCCGACGGCAAGGTCGTGGAATCCACCGTCGTCGGGGCCCGGGACCTGGACCCGGGCGAGCGCGCGCAGCCTCTGGCCATCAGCACCAAGCCGCCCGAGCCGCACCTCACCGCGAAGATCGCCAAGGCGCAGCGCTACTGAGCGGGGGGCCGACCGTCAGGGACGGCGCAGGCGGCCGAGCAACGCGTACGCGCGGCCCTCGGCCGCGGCCAGCTCCGTGGGGTCGATGCCGGCCGGCCACAGTTCGCCGGCCGCCGTGTCGTCGGCCTCCCGCAGTTCCACGACGGCCAGCGCGAGGCGGACCTGGACGACGGGAAGCAGGGGACTCGGCGGGCCGGTCAGGGCCTGCTCCGCGTCCGCCGCCACGCTCCGGCACTCCGCCAGCGCCCGCTCGACCCGTACGGCGGCGCGGTCGTGGACGATCAGCAGGGCGCACAGCAGGCCCACCGCGATGCCCACGACACTGCCGAGGACGCGGTCCAGGACCAGTTCGCCCGCGGGGGCCGGGACCGCCAGCTCCGTGAGGAGCAGGGCGATCGGGGTGAGGAAGACGACGGCCAGCGCGTAGTTGCGGGCCGCGACGTACTCCAGCAGGAACTCCAGCACCACGATCACCACGGTCAGCGTCACCGGCGCCAGGTGCAGGCCGAGTACGGCGAGCGCGAGGAGCAGACCGACCCCGGTGCCCAGGGTCCGCTGGACGGCGCGCTGGGCGGTGGTGCGGACGTTCACCGAGTGCAGCACGGCGGCCGCCGAGATCGCCGCCCAGTAGCCGTGCTCCAGACCGAGCAGCGCGGCGACCGCGCCCGCCGCGCCCGTGCCGATCGCCATCCGCCATGCCGGAACGGCCGCCGCCGCGAGCCGCTCCCGCCCGCCGGGGCGCCCCAGCAGCAGCTCGGTGGCGCGCATCGCGCCCGGGTCCTCCGGCGGATGCGGCTCCGGCGCGCCCGACCGGGACCGCAGGGGATCCACGATCGGCGGCACCCGGCGCCTGCGGCCCGTGAGCAGCCGGGCCTGGGCGCGCAGCCCGCGTGCGACCGGGCCCGCCGCCGCTGCCGGTGCGCCTCCGGGGCCGGTCAGCAGGGACCAGGCCAGATCGGTGAGCCGGACGAAATCGGCCTGACCGCCGGGCACGGCGCGGGGGGTGCGCGTCGGCGGAGGGACGCCGAGGCAGTGGTAGGCGTGCAGCACGGCGACCGTCGCGCGATGCCGTACGGACCGGGTCGCCGGGCCGGCCGCGCCCCCGGTGACGTCCAGCAGGTCCGCCACGCGGCGCAGCGCCATGGCCACCGCGAGCCGCTGCGGCCGGTCCGGGTGCAGGAGCACGCCCGCGACCCCGAGCAGCCAGGCGCAGCCCGCGCCGGCCGCCGCGAGCCCGGTGCGGGGGAGGACGTCGCCGGCGGCCGGTGCCCCGTTCGCCGCGACCGCGAAAGCGAAGAGCAGCAGGACCGCGCCGAGTCCGCCGACCCGCGTGACGTCGCAGACGAACTTCGCGATCCCGGCCACCACGGCCGTCGCCGCGACCACCGCCAGCGCCCCCGCCCCGCCCGCGTGCGGATCCGCCGCGACGGCGAGCGCCGACCCCGTGGCCACGGCGGCGGTCATCGCGAGCGCGGCCACCGAGAGGACCCGGACGCGGCGCGCGTAGGGCAGATTGCGTCCGAACGTCGTGGTGAGCGAGCCGAGCGTCGCGTACACCGCGAGGTCGGGCCGGCCGGCCACGCTCAGCGGCACCGCCACGACCCCCGTCGCGAGCGCGGCCCGCAGGGCGAACACGACCGCCCCGTCGACCTCGTGCAGGGCGAACGCCCCGCGCGGGGAGAGGGCACGCCCGGCGCCCCGGGCCGAATGCCGCCACCCGTGCCGCGGCTCGGGCGGAGCGAAACGCCGGAAGTTCGGCATGTGCGGTGTGTTCCCCTTGTCAGGTCTGCGTTTCAAGTCTGCCCGGAGCCGGGGCTCCCCGCGAGAACGGAATTCGGCGGGCCGCCCCGCGCGGGCGCGGCTAGCGTGGTCGCTCATGAACACCCGAAGGCCGCTCTCGGCCGTTCCCCGGCTCGTCGGCGCCGTCGTGCTCGGCGCGCTGATCGGAGTGGCCGTCGCCCTGACCGTGGACGCCGGACTCGGTGTGCTCGCCGGCATCGCGGCCACGGAGGGGCTGTTCGTGCTGTCCGGCTGGCTGGTGCTGTGGCCGCTCGACGCCGAGGCCACCCACCGCAACGTCCGCCGGGAGGATTTCCGCCCCGTCACCGAGGAGCTCGCCGTGGTGGGCGTTTCCCTGTGCGGGCTCGTCGCCATCGTGCTGCTGCTCCTGCGCGGCAGGTCGGAGCATGCGCAGGCCGCCGCGGCGACCGCGCTCGGCGGAGTGTTCATGGCCTGGGCCGCCCTGCATCTGATGTACGCGACCCGATATGCGTTCGTCTATCACACGGCGGGCGGCGGAATCGATTTCAACGGAAAAGAAAAACCCGCCTACCGGGATTTCTTCTATTTCAGTTACAACCTCGGCATGACGTATCAGGTGTCCGACACGAACGTGTCCAGTCCGACGGTGCGCGCGATCGTTCTGCGGCATTGCCTCCTGTCGTACGTCTTCGGCACCAGCATTCTCGCCACGGCCATCAACCTCGTCACCGGAATCGTCACGGGCTGACCGCCCGGTCAATTTTCCGACGGCTCTTCTCGTGCGGTCAAACTGGTATTTTCGATCGGCTGATAGCCCGCGCTTATGAAGGCGTGATCGGCGCCGCCTATCACGTGATCGGCACCGCCTCTTTGACGAATTCCCCGGTGTACCGGAAAGTGAATTCGCTGGGCGCCCGGCGATGCCGGGGAAACCGAATGAGGACGAGGAAAGAGGCAGAACGGAACATGGCGGACATCCAGGACCCGGTCGACGATCTCTCCGTCACCCCGCCGAAGGAGTGGGCGACCGGCGTACCCGCCGTGACGCACGCCCTCGAGTACTCCCTGGGCCAGACCTCCGTACGCCGCACCGCCCTCACCCTGCTCAACATCAACCAGGTCAAGGGCTTCGACTGCCCCGGCTGCGCCTGGCCCGAGCCCAAGCCGGGCAAGCGTCACAAGAACGAGTACTGCGAGAACGGCGCGAAGCACATCGCCGACGAGGCCACCTCGCGCCGCGTCACCGCCGACTTCTTCCGCGACCACACCGTCGCCGAGCTCGACCAGAAGTCCGACTACTGGCTCAACCAGCAGGGCCGGCTCACCGAGCCCATGGTCAAGCGCCCCGGCGCCGAGCACTACGAGCCCATCGGCTGGGACGCGGCCCTCGACCTCGTCGCCCAGGAGCTGCGCGCCCTCGACTCCCCGGACGAGGCCCTCTTCTACACCTCGGGCCGCCTCAACAACGAGGCCGCGTTCCTGCTCCAGCTGTTCGCCCGCGCCTACGGCACCAACAACCTGCCCGACTGCTCCAACCTGTGCCACGAGTCCAGCGGCTCCGCCCTCACCGAGACCCTCGGCATCGGCAAGGGCAGCGTCACCCTCGACGACATCCACGAGTCCGACCTCGTCTTCGTCGTCGGCCAGAACCCGGGCACCAACCACCCGCGCATGCTGACCGCGCTGGAGGAGACCAAGCGCAACGGCGGCCGCGTCATCGCCGTGAACACGCTGCCCGAGGCCGGACTGCTGCGCTTCAAGCACCCGCAGAAGGCCCGCGGCGTCATCGGCCGCGGCACGCAGATCGCCGACCAGTTCCTGCACATCCGGGCCGGCGGCGACCTCGCCCTCTTCCAGGCCCTCAACCTGATGCTCCTGGAGGCCGAGGAGAAGGCCCCCGGCACCGTCGTCGACCACGACTGGATCACGACCCACAGCACCGGCTACGAGGAGTTCGCCGAGCACGCCCGCAAGACGTCCTGGGACGACGTGCTCATGGCCACCGGGCTCTCCCGCGCCGAGATCGAGCAGGTCCACGAGCAGGTCCTCAAGAGCCGCAGCGTCATCGTCTGCTGGGCCATGGGCGTCACCCAGCACAAGCACGGCGTGCCCACCATCCGCGAGATCGTCAACTTCCTGATGCTGCGCGGCAACATCGGCAGGCACGGCGCCGGCGTCTGCCCCGTCCGCGGCCACAGCAACGTCCAGGGCGACCGGACCATGGGTGTCTGGGAGCGGATGCCGCAGGCGTTCATGGACGCGCTCGGCCGCGAGTTCGACTTCACGCCGCCCGAGAAGCACGGCCTCGACTCCGTCGACGGCATCCGCGCCATGCGCGACGGGAAGGCCAAGGTCTTCGTCGGCGTCGCGGGCAACTTCGTCCGCGCCACCCCCGACAGCGACGTCACCGAAGAGGCGATGCGCGGCTGCCGGCTCACCGTCCACATCTCGACCAAGCTCAACCGGTCCCACACGGTCTGCGGCGACACGGCCCTCATCCTGCCGACGCTCGGCCGCAGCGACCGCGACGTCCAGGCGGGCGGCGAGCAGTTCTACACCGTCGAGGACTCCATGAGCGAGGTGCACGCCTCGCGCGGCCGCCTCGCCCCGGCCTCCCCGCACCTGCTCAGCGAGATCGCGATCATCTCCCGCCTCGCCCGCAAGGTCCTCGGCGACAGTCCCGCCATCCCCTGGGAGGACTTCGAGGCGGATTACGGCACCGTCCGCGACCGCATCTCCCGCGTCGTGCCCGGTTTCGAGGACTTCAACGAGCGGGTCGCGGCCCCCGGCGGCTTCCGTCTGCCCAACCCCGTCAACCAGGGCGTCTTCCGCACCCCCAGCGGCAAGGCCGTCTTCACGGTCAACGCGTTCACGATGCCCGAGGTCCCCGCCGGCCACCTGCTGCTGCAGACCCTGCGCTCGCACGACCAGTGGAACACCATCCCCTACGCCATGAACGACCGCTACCGGGGCATCCACAACGCCCGCCGGGTCGTGATGGTCAACCCCGCCGACATCGAGGCCCTCGGCCTCGCCGACCGCGACCTCGTCGACCTCGTCTCCGTCTGGCACGACGGCACCGAGCGCCGCGCCCCCGGCTTCCGCGTCGTCTCCTACCCGACCAGCGAGGGCTCGGCCGCCTCCTACTACCCGGAGACCAACGTCCTCATCCCGCTCGACAGCGTCGCCGACATCAGCAACACGCCGACGTCGAAGAGCGTCCTGGTCCGGCTCGAACCGGCCGCCTCCGGCGGTGCGCCCGCCGACGGCGTGGCACTGTGAACGGAGGAGGATCGACATGGGGCGAGTGACCGCGCGCAGGCGCGTGATGCGGGTCCGCGACGGGGTGGTCTCCCACCGGCCGGACACCCTCGCGGCCGAGGAGCCGATGGAGATACGGGTCGACGGGCGCCCGCTGACCGTCACGATGCGCACCCCGGGCGACGACTTCGACCTCGCGGCCGGGTTCCTGGTCAGCGAGGGCGTCGTCCACCGGGCCGCCGACGTCGCCGGGATCCGCTACTGCGCGGGCGCCACGTCCGACGGCGGGAACACGTACAACGTGGTGGACGTCGTCCTGGGCGCCGGCGTCACCCCGCCCGACGCCTCCCTGGAGCGGAACTTCTACACCACCTCCTCGTGCGGCCTGTGCGGCAAGGCGAGCCTCGACGCCGTGCGGACCACGGCCGCCTGGACGGTCGAGGACGACCTGGTGCGGCTCGGCATCGAGCGGCTCACCGAGTTCCCGGACCGGCTGCGCGCGGCGCAGAAGGTGTTCGACAGCACCGGGGGACTGCACGCCGCCGGACTGTTCTCCGCCGACGGCGAGATGCTCTGCCTGCGCGAGGACGTCGGCCGGCACAACGCGGTCGACAAGGTCGTCGGGCACGCCCTGCGCGAGGGCCTGCTGCCGCTGCGCGGCACGGTCCTCATGGTGAGCGGCCGCGCCTCCTTCGAGCTCGTGCAGAAGGCGGTCATGGCGGGCATCCCGGTGCTCGCGGCCGTGTCCGCGCCGTCCTCGCTCGCCGTCGACCTGGCCGACGAGACCGGGCTGACCCTGGTCGGCTTCCTGCGCGGCACGTCGATGAACGTCTACACGGGCGCCGAGCGGCTGGCCGCCGTCCCGGCCGGCTGACCGAGCCCGCGGGCCGGGCGTCCGCTCAGCGGGCGTCCGGCAGCCGGTCGAGCGTCGTCGCCAGGTCCTCGTGCCGCGCCACCTCGACCAGGGCGCGCGCCATCACCGAGCCGGGCTCCCTCGCGGACCAGACCAGACCGACCGGGACCGCCGCGCTCGGGTCGACCAGCGGCAGCGCCTGCATCCCGTGCGGCACGCCGAACACGTGGAGCCAGGCCTGCGGCACGACACTCGCCCACTGGCCCGTCCTGACGTGCGCGAACAGCGCGCCCACCGAGTCCGTCTCGATCCGGGGCGACGGCGTGAGACCCACCGACGCGAACACCTCGTCGAGGACCCGGCGGCCCTGCATCGACCCGGTCAGCAGACACAGCGGCAACCGGCTCGCATCGGCCCAGGTGGCCGAGCGCCGGTGCGTCAGGCCTTCGGCCACCGTCGTCAGGAGCACGTACCGCTCCTCGTACAGGGGGAGAGTCTGGACGCCCTCGGGCAGTTCCTTGTGCAGATACGTGATGCCGGCGTCGATCTCGAAGTTCTGCAGCAGCCGGAAGACGTCCACCGACTGAAGGTCCGTCAGGACGTCCACGGTGACGAGCGGGTGCGCGGTGCAGAACGGGCCCGTCAGCAGGGACACCGCGCCGGAGGCCGTCGGGATCGAGCCGATCCGCAGCCGCCCGTTCAGGCCGCTGCGCAGCGCGCCGACCTCGTCCCGGAGCGCGTCCCGGTCCGCGATGATGCGCTGCGCCCACACGACGATGCGCTCGCCCTCCGGGGTGAGCCCCTCGTACTTGCGGCCGCGCCGCACCAGCGGCACGTCCAGCTCGTCCTCCAGCTTGCGGATCGCCTCGGACAGCGCCGGCTGGGAGACGTGGCAGCTCTGTGCGGCGCGGGCGAAATGGCGCTCACGGGCGAGCGCGACCAGGTACTCGAGTTGACGGAACAGCACGTGACGGGTCTACCCGAGCAGCGCACGAAGCGCCAATCGCGTCCCCCGCCACGGGCCCGGCGTCGTCAGCCGAGCGAGACGATGCGGGCCGACGTCGGCCCAGCGGGCGTGCGGTAATCGACCGTGTCCCCGGGGCGCCGGCCCATCAGGGCGAGCCCCAGCGGACTGTCGGACGTGACCAGCGAAGGCGTCGACGCGTCGGGCAGTTCGCTGATCTCCACGGTCTGCTCGGTGCCGTCGTCGAAGCGCACGGTGACCGTGCTGCCCACGCCGACCTCCGCGGTGTCGGGCGCTCCCTCCGCCGCGCCTTCGCGCAGCCGCAGCTCGACCTCCTCGATCCGGGCGTCGAGGCGCCGCAGCTCCTCGGCGCGCTGGATCTCGTCGGCCGAGTCGGCCATGTCGCCCACCTGGTCGGGATCGCTCAGGGTGGCGGCCACCGTCGCGCGCTCGGCGGCGAGATCGGCGCGCTGACGCTCGAGGGCCTCGCGGCCGGTGGCGCTGATCGGTTCGGGCTGGCTCGACATGCCGACTCCTCGGACCGGGAGAACTGGATGAAACCGGATATTCGTAGCCTAAGTGGTACGGGTGGATGCGGCAGGGTCGCGATGATCCACACCGCGCCGCGCGTCCGGGCGCGGTCGCTATGTTGAGGGCCATGCAGTCCTACACCATCGGCCAGGCAGCTCGGCTGCTCGGCGTCAGCCCCGACACCGCACGCCGCTGGGCCGACGCCGGCCGCGTCGCCACCCATCGCGACGAGGCCGGACGGCGGCTCGTCGACGGCAGGGATCTCGCCGCGTTCTCCGTGGAACTCGCCAGGAGCGGCGGCTCCGGCGAGGACGAGATCTCCTCCACCTCGGTCCGCAACGCGTTCCCCGGCATCGTCACCGCGGTCAAGCTCGGCGACATCGCCGCCCAGGTCGAGATCCAGGCCGGACCGCACCGGCTCGTCTCCCTGCTCACCCGCGAGGCCGTCGAGGAGCTCGGGCTGGAGGTCGGCATGGAGGCCACGGCCCGGGTCAAGTCGACGAATGTCCATATCGACCGGACCTGATCCCCTCGGGTGGCGCCCGCTCCGTATAAACGCACATGCATGGCTGGTCCGATCTGCAGGCCAGCTCATGCGATGCCACAGCAGACTTCCCCCTTGCACCTGCGGCAGTATGATCCCCGCAAGCCAGGAACCAAGGGAGTGGACCTGTGATAGCTCGTTCCGCGCGCCGGACCCGTCGCACGCTGACCCTCGCCGGCCTCGGCGCCGCCGCACTGCTGACGCTCAGCGCGTGCGGCTCCGCCGAACCGTCCGGAGCGTCGGACGAGGGCAACGCCTCCGCGTCGTCCGGGGGCAAGGTGTCCGGCACCGTGAACGTGTTCGCCGCCGCCTCCCTCAAGGAGAGCTTCACGACGCTCGGCAAGCAGTTCGAGAAGGAGCACCCCGGCACCCACGTCACCTTCAACTTCGGCGGCAGCGACAGCCTCGCCGCGGGCATCAACAGCGGAGCGCCGGCCGACGTGTTCGCCGCCGCCAGCCCCAAGACGATGAAGATCGTCACGGATGCCGAGGGGACCGCGGCCGCCCCCGAGACTTTCGTGCGCAACCAGCTGGAGATCGCCACCCTGCCGGGCAACCCCCACAAGGTGTCCTCCCTCAAGGACCTCACCGGCGACGGCCTGAAGGTCGTCCTGTGCGACAAGGCCGTGCCCTGCGGCGCCGCCGCGCAGAAGGCCCTCGACGCGAGCAAGCTGAAGCTCACCCCCGTCTCCTACGAGCAGGACGTCAAGAGCGCCCTCACCAAGGTCGAGCTCAAGGAGGCCGACGCGGCCGTCGTCTACAAGACCGACGTCAAGGCCGCGGGTGACAAGGTGGAAGGCGTGGAGTTCCCCGAGTCGGCCGACGCCGTCAACGACTACCCGATCGCCCTCCTCGAGAAGGCGCCCAACGCCAAGGCCGCCCAGGCCTTCATCGACCTCGTGCGGTCTTCCCGGGGGCAGAAGGTGCTGACCTCCGCCGGATTCCTCGCACCGTGACCGAGCCCCGCACGCCCGGCGCCGCGGCCGACACCCTCACCCGGGGCGGCCCGCGGCGCCGCCGTCGTACCCGCACCGCGCCCCTGCCCCTCCTGCTGCCCGCGCTCGTCGGCCTCGCCTTCCTGATCGTGCCGCTCGTCGCCCTCCTCGTCCGGGCACCCTGGCGCGATCTGCCGGACCAGCTCACCAGCCCCGAGGTCTGGCAGGCCCTCCAACTGTCCCTCGTCTGCGCGACCGCCGCGACGCTCGTCAGCCTCGTGCTCGGCGTGCCGCTGGCCTGGCTGCTCGCCCGCACCGAGTTCCCCGGACGCGGCCTCGTCCGGGCCCTCGTCACGCTGCCGCTCGTGCTGCCGCCCGTCGTCGGCGGTGTCGCCCTGCTGTCCGCGCTCGGGCGCAACGGACTCGTCGGGCAGTACCTCGACTCCTGGTTCGGCGTCACCCTGCCCTTCACCACCACCGGCGTGATCGTCGCCGAGGCCTTCGTCGCGATGCCCTTCCTCGTCATCAGCGTCGAGGGCACCCTGCGCGCCGCCGACCCCCGCTACGAAGAAGCCGCCACGACGCTCGGCGCCTCCCGGTTCACCGCGTTCCGGCGCGTCACGCTGCCGCTCATCGCCCCCGGCATCGCCGCCGGATCCGTCCTCGCCTGGGCCCGCGCGCTCGGCGAGTTCGGCGCCACGATCACCTTCGCCGGCAACTTCCCCGGCCGCACCCAGACCATGCCGCTCGCCGTCTACCTCGCCCTGCAGAGCGACCCGGCCGCGGCGATCGCCCTCAGCCTGGTCCTGCTCGCCGTGTCCATCGCGGTCCTCGCGGGCCTGCGCGACCGCTGGATGACCGCCTCATGACCCGCACCGAGAAATCCCCCGGCGCCGCCGAGACCCTCGCGCTCAAGGAAGAGACCGGGAGCGAGGGGCTCGACGCCCGGCTCGTCGTCGACCGCGGCGACTTCCACCTCGACGTCGCCCTCAGCGCCGCGCCCGGCGACGTCGTCGCCCTCCTCGGCCCGAACGGCGCCGGCAAGAGCACCGCCCTGCGCGCCCTCGCCGGCCTCGCCCCGCTCGACGCCGGCCACCTCCGGCTCGACGGCGTCCCGCTCGACGCCACCCCGCCCGAGTCCCGCCCCGTCGGCGTCGTCTTCCAGGACTACCTGCTCTTCCCGCACCTCAGCGCGCTCGACAACGTCGCGTTCGGGCCGCGCTGCCAGGGCGTGAGCAAGGCCGAGGCCCGCGCGCAGGCCCACGCCTGGCTCGACCGGATGGGCCTCGCCGACCACGCCGGCGCCAAGCCCCGCCGCCTCTCCGGCGGCCAGGCCCAGCGCGTCGCCCTCGCCCGCGCGCTCGCCACCCGGCCCCGGCTGCTGCTCCTCGACGAACCGCTCGCCGCGCTCGACGCCCGCACCCGGCTCGACGTACGCGCCCAGCTGCGCCGCCACCTCGCCGAGTTCGAGGCCGTCGCCGTGCTCGTCACGCACGACCCGCTCGACGCGATGGTGCTCGCCGACCGGCTCGTCGTCGTCGAGCACGGCCGCGTCGTCCAGGAGGGCACCCCGTCGGCCGTCGCGCGCCGCCCCCGCACCGACTACATCGCCCAGCTCGTCGGCCTCAACCTCTACCGGGGACAGGCGGACGGACACGCGGTCCGGCTCGACGAAGGCCAGGAGATCACCACGACCGAGGATCTGCACGGCCCCGTCTTCGTCGCCTTCCCGCCCGGCGCGGTCACCCTCCACCGCGAACGCCCCAGCGGCTCCAGCGCCCGCAACCTGTGGGAGTGCGAGGTCACCGGCATGGAGACGCACGCCGACCAGATCCGCGTCGCCCTCACCGGCGGCCTGTCCCTGGCCGCCGACCTCACGACGGTGGCCGCGGCGGAACTGGGACTGCACCCCGGGGCGACGGCCTGGGCGACGGTGAAGGCCACACAGACGCATGCGTATCCGGCGTGACGGGGGGCGGGGGCTGCGGTCCCGGGGCGTTTCGGCCGATGTGGCGGGGCGGCGCTGCGGCGGCCGGTGCGCCGCGCGGCATCCGGTGCGCTGACGGGGCACGTGCGCGCCGGGCTTCGACGGTTCGGGCTGCCCGGCCGGGCAGCGCCGATGTGACCGAGGCGGCGGGGCGGCGGGCGGCTGGGCCCCGTGCGTGGCGGGTGGGCCCGGTCAGGGTGTCGACTGGCCAGGCGGTGACGGCGTGACGCGTGCCTGGTCGGGGGTGCAGCGTCCGGTGCGCTGACGCGGCACACGCGTGCTGGACTTCGCCGGTTCGGGCTGCCCGGCCGGGCGGGTCCGGCGAGAGGCGTGCCCGGGGCCGGCGGACCACAGCGTCCGGTGACGTGGTGCGGCGTCGACACACGTCTGTCCCGCTTGACCGGCTATGTCCCGCCGCGCGGCTACCTTGGCCAGGTCCGACACCCCGTCACCCGTGAGGCGCGCCGTCATGACCCTGAGCACGAGCATCCGCAACCAGCTGCCCGGCACCGTCGCCGCCGTCACCTCCGGCGCCGCCATGGCCACCGTCCGGATCCGGCTCGACGGCGGGCAGGAGCTGACCTCGGCCGTCACCGCCGAGGCCGTCGCCGAGCTGGGCATCGCCGCCGGCTCCCGGATCACCGCGCTCGTGAAGTCCACCGAGGTCGCCCTCGCCATCGGCCCCGTCGAAGGACTCTCCATCCGCAACCGGCTCGCCGGAACCGTCAGCGCCGTCACCCTGGGACCGGCCATGGCCACCGTCAAGATCGCCGCCGGGTCCGTCGAGCTGACCGCCGCCGTGACCTCCGACGCCGTCACCGACCTCGCCCTCACCACCGGCACGCCCGTCGTCGCCCTGATGAAGTCGACCGAGGTCTCCCTCGTGACCGGATGAGTCTTACGGAGTCGTGACGTGCGGGCCGCGTCCCGTGCCCCGCGCCGCCCCCGCGCCTAGCGTGGCGCCATGCGTGTACTGGTCACCGGCGGTGCCGGGTTCATCGGGTCCCATGTCGTCGAGGCGCTCGCCGCGCACGGCCACGAACCGCTCGTGTACGACGTGCGGGACGACCCCGGCGCCGACGTGCGCGACCCCGACGCGGTGGCCCGCGCCCTGACCGGCGTCGACGCCGTCTGCCACCAGGCGGCGAAGGTCGGGCTCGGCGACGGCGTCCGGGACGCGGCCGCGTACGTGTCCCGCAACGACCTCGGCACCGCCGTCCTCCTCGCCGCCATGGCCGACCACGGAATCCGGCACCTCGTCCTCGCCGGGTCGATGGTCGTGTACGGGGAAGGCCGCTACACATGCCCGCGCCACGGCGACGTCCGCCCCGGCCCCCGCACCGTCGCCGACCTCGACGCGGGCCGCTTCGAACCCCGCTGCCCGCACTGCGCCGCCGCCCTCGAACCGGCCCTGATCGGCGAGGACGCCCCCGCCGACCCGCGCAACGTCTACGCCACCACCAAGCTCGCCCAGGAGCACCTCGCCGCCGCCTGGGCCCGCTCCACCGGCGGCACGGCCGTCTCCCTGCGCTACCACAACGTCTACGGCCCCCGGATGCCCCGCGACACCCCGTACGCGGGCGTCGCCTCCTTCTTCCGCTCGGCGCTCGCGCGCGGCGAGGCCCCGCGGGTCTACGAGGACGGCCGGCAGCGCCGCGACTTCGTCCACGTCCGCGATGTCGCCGCCGCCAACCTGGCCGCCCTGGAGGCCGACACCGCCCCGGGCGCCCTGACCGCGTACAACACCGGCAGCGGCGACCCGCACACCGTCGGCGAGATGGCGCGGGCGCTGGCCGCCGCGCACGGTGGCCCTGAGCCCGTCGTCACGGGGGAGTACCGGCTCGGCGACGTCCGCCACATCACCGCCGACTCGGCGCGACTCCGCGCCGACCTGGGCTGGAAGCCGACGGTCGACTTCGAGGCGGGCATGCGCTCCTTCGCCCGGGACGAGCTGCGCGCCCCCTGACCGCAGCGCCTACGACGCCGTCGGCAGGGTCACCTCGAAGCAGCAGCCGCCCGGGATGTTGCGGACCGTGGCCCGGCCGCGGTGGGCCTCCACGATGCCGCGCACGATCGCGAGGCCGAGGCCCGCGCCCGCGGGGGGCGTCCGGGCGTGGGTGCCGCGCCAGCCGGTGTCGAAGACGCGGTCGAGGTCGTCCTCGGGAATGCCGCCGCACCCGTCCGTGACCGAGAGCACGACCCCCTCCGCGGAGCGCTCCGTGGCGACCGCGACGGTGCCGTCCGCCGGGGTGCGGCGGATCGCGTTCACCAGGAGATTGCCGAGCACCCGGCTCATCTCCTTGCCGTCGACCTCCACCGGCACCGCCTCGACCCCGTCGCCGACCAGCCGCACCCCGTGCTCCCGAGCGAGCGGATCCGCGCCGGCGAGCGCGTCGCCCACCAGGTCGTACAGCGACATGCGGGCCGGGGCGAGCGGCAGGGCGCCGGCGTGGATGCGGGACAGCTCGAAGAGGTCGCCGACCATGTCGTTGAGCCGCTCCACCTCGGCGCGCATCTGCCGCAGATAGCGGTCCGGGTCCTCCGCGACGCCGTCCTCCAGCGCCTCTGACATGGCCCGAAGGCCGGCCAGCGGGGTGCGCAGATCGTGCGAGATCCACGCCACCAGTTCGCGCCGCGACGTCTCCAGGGCACGCTCGCGCTCCCGCGACGCCGCGAGCCGCGCACTGGTCGCCGCCAGCTCCCGGCTCACCGCCTCCAGTTCGGCCGTCGCCGGATGGTCCGGGGCGGCGAAGTCCCCGCCGTCGCCGAACGAGCGGGCGGCGACGGCCAGTTCACGGCTGCGGGCGACGACCCAGCGGCCGAGCAGCAGCGCCGTCGCGAGCGACACGACGGCTGCCATCGCCACCACCGTCGTCACGACGGTGAGGTCGTGCGGCGACAGGAACATCGCCCACGCCACGGCCAGCGTGCCCGCCAGCATCGCGACCACCCCGACGGCCGCGACCACGGCCAGCGACGCGGTCAGCGACCGGCGCCGGGTCCACCGCAGCAGCGCTGCGCCGGCCAGACCGGTCGCCGCCGCGCCCGCGAAGGCGTACAGCGCGATGAGAAGGAGGTCGCGCATCGCTCAGGCCTCCTGGGAGCCGGGCGTGCCGTCCGGCTCGAAGCGGTAGCCGACGCCCCACACCGTCTGGATGAGGCGCGGGCGGGCCGGATCGTCCTCGACCTTGCCGCGCAGGCGCCGGATGTGCACGGTCACCGTCGACAGGTCGCCGAACTCCCAGCCCCACACCTCACGCATCAGGTCCTCCCGGCTGAACGCCCGCCCCGGATGCCGCAGGAAGAAGGCGAGGAGGTCGAACTCGCGCAGGGTCAGGGCCAGTTCGGCGCCGTCCCGGGTGGCGCGGCGGGCCGCCGGATCCACCGCGAGACCCGCCGCCCGCAGCGGCCGCAGCCCCGTGCGCGGGCGGGCCCGGCGCAGCACCGACTCGACGCGCAGCACCAGTTCGCGCGGGCTGAACGGCTTGGTCACGTAGTCGTCGGCGCCGATCTCCAGGCCCAGGATGCGGTCGTCCTCGTCACCGCGCGCCGTGAGCATCACCACCGGCACGGGCCCGCTCTCCCGGATCCGCCGGCAGACCTCCAGGCCGTCCATGCCCGGCAGCATCAGATCGAGCACGACCAGATCCGGGCGCCGGGCCGTGGCCCGGGCCAGCGCCGTCGGACCGTCGGCGGCGCGCTCCACCAGGAAACCCGCGCGGTCCAGGTATCCGGCCACCACCTCGGCGACCGTCGGATCGTCGTCGACGACCAGGACCCGCGCCGGGTCGGTGGGCGCCGCGTGGCCCGTGAGCTCGTGTGACTGCTGCATGGGGCCAGCCTCGCACCGCGCCCGCGCGCACGACGACCCCGGACGGGCCCGCACCGGCGGACGTCCGTGTTTCGTAAGGAGCGCGCATCCGAAATGCCCGGATCGCGCTCGTAGGGTGAAATCCGTGACGACCCCACCCCACCCCTCCCCGTCCGTCGACGTGGTCCTGCCCTGCCTGGACGAGGCCGAGGCGCTGCCCTGGGTGCTCGAACGCATCCCGCCCGGCTGGCGCGCCCTCGTCGTCGACAACGGCTCCACCGACGGCTCCGCGGACCTCGCCCGCTCCCTCGGCGCGACCGTCGTGCCCGAACCGGTACGGGGCTTCGGCGCGGCCTGCCACGCCGGGCTGCTCGCCGCCGACGCCGACATCGTCTGCTTCTGCGACTGCGACGCCTCCCTCGACCCCGGGCTGCTCGTGCCGTTCGTCGACGAGGTGAGCACCGGACGCGCCGACCTCGTCCTCGGCCGGCGCCGCCCCACGCGCCGGGGCGCCTGGCCCCCGCACGCCCGCGCCGGCAACCTCGCCCTCGCCCGCCTCCTGCGCCGTCGCACCGGCCTGCGCCTGCACGACCTCGGCCCCCTGCGCGCCGCCCGCCGCACCGAGCTCCTGGCCCTCGACCTCACCGACCGGCGCAGCGGCTACCCGCTCCAGATGGTCGTCCGCGCCGCCGACGCGGGCTGGCGCGTCACGGAGCACGACGTGCCGTACCGCCCCCGCAGCGGCGCCTCCAAGGTGACGGGCACCTGGCGGGGCACGTGGCAGGCGGTCCGCGACATGAGCCGCGTCCTCGCGGAGACGGCACCGCCCGCTGCGGAAGGGCGCTCCCGGTGACCCCCGGCGCCGCCGCCCTGCCGCAGCGGGACCCGGTGACGGGAGCCCCTGGCCGCGCAGGCTCAGGGGTGGCCCTGGCCCAGCAGCCGCGCCTCGGCCCGAGCGGCCCCGCTTTCCCGGCCCAGCAGCCGCGCCTCGGCCCGAGCGGCCCCGCTTTCCCGGCCCAGCAGCCGCGCCTCAGCCTGCGCGGCCCCGTCTTCCCGGCCGAGTACCCGCCCCCGGCCCCGCGCGGCCCCGCGTGCGAGGCCGGCCGGGCCGAGCACCCCGTCCCCGCCCCGACCACCACCCCCGCCCCGGAAGGCCGTACCCCGTGACCACCCTTCTCGTCATCGCCAAGGAACCCCGCCCCGGCCGGGTCAAGACGCGGCTCACGCCGCCGTTCACGCCCGAGGACGCGGCCGCCCTCGCCGAGGCCGCCCTGTGCGACACCCTGCACGCGGTGGCCGCCGCGCCCGCCGAGCGGCGCGTCCTCGTGCTCGACGGGGAACCGGGGCCCTGGCTGCCCGCCGGGTTCGACGTCGTGCCGCAGAGCGGCGGCGGCCTCGACGAACGTCTGGCCGACGCCTTCGCCGGGTGCGAGGGGCCCGCCCTGCTCGTCGGCATGGACACCCCGCAGCTCAGTCCCGCCCAGCTCACCGTCGACTTCACGGACTGCGACGCCTGGTTCGGCCCCGCGCTCGACGGCGGATTCTGGGCCCTCGGCCTCGCCGCCCCCGACCCCGGGCTCCTGCGCGGCGTGCCCATGTCCACGGCCCGTACGGGAGCCGTGCAGCGCGAAAGGCTGCACGCCGCCGGACTCCGCGTCCGCGACCTGCCGACCCTGCGCGACGTCGACACCGCCGCCGACGCCGCCGCGGTGGCCGCCCTCGCCCCCGACAGCCGGTTCGCCGCCTGTCTCGCCCGGTGCACGACGCGGGCCCGCGGATGAGCGCCCCGCCCGCCGACGCGGCACCCTGGGCCGCGGCCGACCCCTACACCGCCGCGCTGCGCACCGGCACGGGCCCGCTGTTCCTGCGCCGTACCGACGGCTGGCTGCTGCCCCTCGACGTCGAACGCTGGTGCGCCCGCGCCGACGCCGTCGACCGGGACGTCCTGGACCGCTGCGAGGGCCCCGTCCTCGACGTGGGCTGCGGCCCCGGCCGGCTCGTCGCCGAACTCGCCGCGCGCGGCCGCACCGTCCTCGGTATCGACGTGAGCGCCACCGCCGTCGAACGCACGACACGGCTCGGCGGCCCCGCCCTGCACCGCTCCGTTTTCGACCCGCTGCCCGGCGAGGGCCGCTGGCGCACGGTCCTCCTGATGGACGGCAACGTCGGCATCGGCGGCGACCCGCACGCCCTGCTGCGCCGCACGGCCCGACTCCTCGCCCCGGACGGCCTGCTGATCGCCGAGACGGCACCCGTGGACGTGGACGAACGTGCCGAGGTCGAGGTCACCGACACGCCCGTCCGTGCCTCGGGCCGCCCCTTCCCCTGGGCGCGCCTCGGCACCCCCGCCCTGCTGCGTCACGCGAAAGAGGCGGGTCTGCGCTCCACCGCTCAGTGGGAGGCGGGCGGCCGCAGTTTCGTCGCCCTGCGCGTGCGGACCGCCCACACCAGCGCGGACGCCGCGAACAGTGCCGCGGTGATCAGCAGCCAGCGGCCCAGGAACACGTCCGCCGAGCGGCCCGTCGTCAGCGCGTAACGCCGGGCCGTCATCCCGGTGACGAGCGGGAACCACACGAGCAGCAGCAGGCACGACAGCGCGGCCGGCACCCGCACATAGCCGACCCACGTGCGCCGGCCCGCCGCACCGAAGGCCCGGACGAGCGCCCGGTCGGCGCCCGCGTACAGCGGAAGCAGCACGAGATCGTGCAGCAGGGCCGCGCCCACGATCCACAGGGCGACGCCGAACCAGTCGCCGGCGAACAGCCGCACCCCGGCGTATCCGGCCAGCGCGAACGAACACAGCAGGAGCAGCAGGGTGAGCGGGCTGCCCAGCGGGATCCGCCGAGCCGGGATCCATTTCCTCGCGGTCATCGGGCGTCACAGCCTTCCGAAGGTCAGCCGGGCCACCCATTTGGTGTTGAGCACACCGGGCGCGGCGGGAACGATGACCCGGGCCGGAGCGCCGTGGTCGGCGGACAGCGGCTCGCCGTTCACCTGGAGCGCGAGCAGCGAGCGCGGGTCGGCGACCTGGGAGGCGCTCAACGCGGCGTGCCGGAACGCCCCGTGGCGCTGGAGCGATTCGACGAAGACACCCGGCGGATCGTCCTCGTGGCCGACGAGCGCCGCGAGGTCCCGCAGCCGGACACCCCGCCACCACTGATCGGACGTCGACCAGCCCTCCACGCACGCGATGGGCAGCGCGGCACTGTGCTGCGCGAGCCGGGCGAGCGCCGCCCGGTCGAGCCGCACGGTGCCGCCCCGCCCGACCACCGTGAGCCGCCACGCCGGATCGCCCGCCTCCACCGCGTCGATCCCGGCGAGTGCGGCCGTCTTGTTGATCTGGAACCCGTTCGGCCCCGTCCCGGGATCGGCGCCCCCGTGCGGGGCGAGCAGCGCCGCGCGGCGCAGCGGCCCGTCGAAGTTCTGTCCGACGGTCGTGCCGAAGAGCAGCGCCGAGCCGCCCCCGACGAACCAGAGCGCCCCGCGCCGGGACATCGTCGGCGCGTCCGGCGACGGCGCCACGAGCCCGGCAGGATCCTCGACCGTCTCCTCTCCGGCCCGCATCCGCCGTACGTTCCGCACGGCCGCCGGCACCTTCAGCACGGCGTGCACCACGAAGGCGGAGAAGAACACCCAGGCCCCGTAGAAGTGCAGCGGATAGAACGAGCCGGGGAACGCGTAGTCGAGCTGCACGTTCAGGACACCCGTCGCGAACTCGAACAGCCCGCCGCCGACCAGGAGCAGCAGCGACAGCCGCTCGAGGCCGTGCGTGACGGACCGGACGGGAGGCAGCGTGAAGAGCCGCGGCACCACCGACCACAGCTTCGCCAGCAGGACGGGGATCAGCGTGACGCCGAGCGTGACGTGCACGCCCTGCGTCAGCCGGTACAGCCAGTGCGGGTCGGTCGGCCAGTCGAACAGGTAGAAGCCGAGGATCCCCTTGTCGGGGGTCTTGTCGTTCACCGGAGCCAGGTCCGGGTTGTACGCCGCGTACGACACGAGCCCGGTCACGAACAGCACGGTCACGCCGAGGAGCAGGACGAGACCGAGCACCGAGGTGAACCGGGGGCCGCGCAGGGGGCTGCGCCAGAACGCGGGGGACGAGGGAGAACTGTCGCGCATGCCCCGACCGTAGGCCGGGACCCACCCCCTGAGGCGGCTGCGACCCATGACGAAACGCTGACGTCCGGCCCGGGAGACGTCCGGCGCACCGCCGCACGGCCTAGCGTGCCGGTGTGACCCGCACCGAACCCTCCGGCTCCCGTACCGAGTTCGCCACCGACCCCCGCCGCGACCTGCTCGACCTCGCCGCCGCGACGGCCGCGGCCCTGCTCGTGGTCGCGGCCGTGCTCGTGGGCCGGCACATCGAGGGGACGTACGGCACGCTGCACGTCGGCTGGCCGCCGCTGTACGCGAACTGGCTGCCCCACACCGGCCCCGGAACCGTCCCCGCCCTGGTGCTCGCGGGCCTCCTCGTGGCCTACGGCCCCGCCGTCGCCGCCCGCCTGCCCTGGCGGATCCTGCTGCCCGGCGCGTGGGCGGCGGCCACCGCCTGGATCCTGTCCCTCGCCCTCGTCGACGGCCGGCACCGCGGCATCGCCGTACGGCTCACCACTCGGTACGAATATCTCCAGTCCATCGACCGCTTCCACGACATCCCGGCCACCCTGCGGGACTTCACGCACCACATCCTGCTCGACTCGCCCGACCACTGGCCCGCCCACACCGCGGGCCACCCGCCGGGCGCCACGCTCACGTTCGTGCTGCTCGACCGGATCGGACTGCGCGGCGGCGGCTGGGCCGGCCTGTGGTGCGTCGTCGTCGGCGCCACCGCCTGCGTCGCCGTCCTCGTCGCGGTCCGCGCCCTGGCCGGAGAGGCCCTGGCCCGCCGCGCGGCCCCGTTCCTCGTCGCCGCCCCCGGCGCCGTGTGGATGGGCGCGTCCGCCGACGCGTACTTCGCGGCCGTCGCCGCCTGGTCCGTCGCCCTCCTCGCCCTCGCGGTCACCGGCCGCGGCATCGCCTGGGCCGCCGGCGCCGGTCTCCTCTACGGCCTCACCTGCTACCTCTCCTACGGACTCACCCTCGTCGCCGTCATCGGCGCGGCCGTCCTGGTGCTCGGCCGCCACGAGATCCGACGGCGCCCCGCGCTGCTCCTCCTGCTGCTCGCCGGATGCGCGGTCGTGCCGCTGGCGTTCACCCTCGCCGGCTTCGACTGGTGGGAGGCGTACCGGCTGCTCGTGACCCGCTACTACCAGGGCGCGGGCGGCATCCGCCCGTACGGCTACTGGGTGTGGGCCAACCTCGCCTGCACGGTCCTCATCGTCGGCCTGGCCGCGGTCGCGGGCCTGCGCCGCGCCGTGACCGCGCTGACCGACCGCACCGGACCACCGGCGACCCGCCGTCTGGCCCTGCTCGCCTCGGCCGGGCTGCTGGCCCTGCTGATCGCCGACCTGTCCGGCATGAGCAAGGCGGAGACGGAACGCATCTGGCTCCCGTTCTCCCTCTGGCTGCTCCCCGCCTGCGCCCTGCTCCCGCGCCCGCGCGCCTGGCTCGCCGCCCAGGTGACCCTGCCGCTGCTCGTCAACCACCTGCTCCTGACGGGGTGGTGACCGGCGCGCCGGTCCGGGAGACGTCGTCCTGTACGACGATCTCCCGCCGGAGGATCTTGCCCGTCGGTCCCTTCGGAAGGGTCGCGGCGATGCGCACGATCCGCGGGTACTTGTACGCGGCGACCCGTTCCTTCACGTAGGAGACGAGCGCCTCGGGTGCCGGGCCCGAGTCCGTCCGCAGGGTCACCACGGCCGCGACCTCCTCGCCCAGCTCCGGATGCGGCACCCCCACGACAGCGGCCTCCACCACCTCGGGATGGGTGTACAGGACCTCCTCGATCTCGCGCGGGTAGACGTTGTAGCCGCCGCGGATGATCAGGTCCTTCTTGCGGTCCACGACGAAGTGGTAGCCGTCCTCGTCGACGCGGGCCAGGTCGCCGGTGAGGAACCAGCCGTCCCGGAACGCGGCGGCGGTCGCATCCGGGCGCCGCCAGTACCCCTTCATGACGTTCTCGCCCCGGACCGCCAGCTCACCGACTTCACCCGGCCCGGTCGGCCGCCCGTCGGGGCCGAACAGACACAGCTCGACGCCCTCGACCGGCAGGCCGATCGAACCCGGCTTGCGCGGCCGGTCCGGCGGGTTGAAGCAGGCCACCGGCGACGTCTCCGACAGTCCGTAGCCCTCCAGGACCGTGACCCCGAGCTCGCGCTCGGCGGCGTGCAGCAGCTCCACGGGGAGCGAGGCGCCGCCCGAGACGCCGAGCCGCAGCCGGGGCAGGGCCGGGCCGACCCCCGCGCGCAGCAGCGCCGTGTACATGGTGGGGACGCCGAGGAAGACGGTGACGTCGTCGCGCCGCAGCGTCTCCAGGGCCCGGTCCGGCTGGAAGCGGGGGAGCAGGGAGAGCGCGGCCCCCGCCGCGGTCGCCGCGTTCAGGGCGCAGGTCTGGCCGAACGCGTGGAAGAGGGGCAGACCGCCGAAGAGGACGTCGTCCGGGGTGAGCCGGAGCAGGGTGCGGGCGGTCGTCAGGGCGTTGGTGACCAGATTGCGGTGGGTCAGTTCGGCGCCCTTGGGGGTGCCCGTGGTGCCCGAGGTGTAGAGGATGACCGCGGTGTCGTCGGCGGCCGCGCCCGCCGCAGCGCCTGCCGACGGGTCCTGCGCGCGCAGCAGTCCGTCCCAGGCGGGCGGATGCGCGACCAGGCACTCGGCGCCGGTCCGTGCGGCCGCGGCGGAGGCCTCGTCCGCTCCGGCCGGCGCGGCCACCAGGAGCCGCGCCCCGCTGTCCCGCAGCGCGAACTCCAGCTCGCCCGCCTTGAGCAGCGGGTTCAGCGGCACCACCACGGCCCCGGCGTACAGGGTGCCGTAGTAGACGACCGGGAAGCGCAGGACGTTCGGCAGCGCCACCGCCACCCGGTCGCCGGGGCGCAGCCCGCGCGACCGCAGCAGCGCCGCGAACCGTGCCGCCCGGTCGTCGAGCTGCGCGTACGTGAGCGAGGCCGTGCCTTCGCGGACCGCCGTACGGTCGCCGTGCGCGCGGGCGGACCGGGTGAGCAGCGCGGGCAGGGCGGACACGTTCGGAGGCTTCGGCACGGAGGGGCCAGGGGCGGTCATGCGGGTTCCTTTGCGTGGAAGGGGGAGCGGTGGGTGATCACGTCACGGGGCGGGACGCCGCCGCGCGTCCCGTGCGGGCCCCGGGCCGTGTCGCCCCAGAACTCTGCGGGCAGGTCCCGGGGCTGATGTGGCGTCAGCCACAGGCGCAGGGCGTCGGCGGTGGCCTCGGGCGCGGTCGCGCGGGGTGGCGTGAAGGCGAGCGTGTGCAGCACCGCGTGGTTGTCGAGCAGGAGGAGGTCGCCGGGGGAGAGGTCGAGGTCCAGGCGGAGGACCGGGGACGCGGCGGCCGCGTCGAGGAGGTCGAACAGCGCGATGTCCTCGTGGGTCAGGCGCGGCACATCGGGCCGGGCCTGCGCCGCCTCGATCCGGTGACGGTCGTAGCGGAGGCTGAAGTGCCGCTCCGTGCGGTGGGCGAGGGGCGTGGCCAGGGCGGGCAGCCGCGGGCCGCGATCCAGGTGATGGGTGCGGTAGAGACGGTCGAGCAGTTCGGGCCCGCGGTCGAGCACGGCGTTGTGCAGCGCCGCCGAGCTGACCAGGGACGCCCGCGCGGGACGCAGGCACAGCAGGGCCGTCGTGTCCGCGTCGTCGGTGCGGAACGCTCCGGGGGAGGCGGCGGGCGGACCGGCCGCGGGCAGGCGGCCCAGCATGTGGCCCGTCACGTCCTGCGAGACCGGTGTGCCGAGATGCCGGCCGAGCCCCCACAGCAGCTGCTCCCGCTCGGCCGGACGGAAGCCCTCCACGGGGATGCGCCGTACGACCGCCACCCCGCACCTGTGTGTCAACTCATGGGCTGTCGCCTGGAGTTCGGTGTGCCAGGCAGGTGCAGGGAACTGTGCGGCGGTCACCCGGAGCATCGGTGTGCCCCGGGTGCGGACCGTGCGCACGGCGGTGGCGAGCTCGGCGAGCTGCCCGGGGGTCGGGCGGCGCAGCCAGGCTCCGGATGCGGCGAGATCCGACCCTGTCCACACTGCGGGGCCGTGGCAGGGAAGTGCGCGGGCGGCGGCTGACGAGGGGCCCACGGCCGGCTCCTTTCGAGGGGCGTCGGGGTGGTGCCACGCTAGGTCACGGTCTGTCGCATCGCTTGACCTCACGGGGCAGATGACTTATCAGTTGGGGACAGGTCCCGCACGGAGCGTCCGCTCCGTGCGGCAGGACCGAGATCCAGGACCGAGCCCCGGAGCGCCCGATGAAGCCCCTGGTCCGCAACGCCGCGCTGAGCAGCTACGTCGAGCTCGGCCAGTCCGTCGGCATCGACCCGCGCGCCCTCATGAAAAGAGTGGGCCTCGACCCCGTGGGCCTCGCCGCCCAGGACCGCTGGGTGTCGGGCGACGCCGTCACCCGACTCCTCGAACTCGCCGCCGCCACCGCCCGCCGCGAGGACTTCGGGCTGCTCCTCGCCGAGCGGCGCCGCTTCGCCAACCTCGGCCCCATCAGCCTGGTTCTGCGCGAGGAACCCGACGTGCGCAGCGCCCTCGCCCTCCTGGTGCGCCACGAGCGCATGTACAACGAGATGCTCCGCAGCCGCCTCACCGAGGCCGCCGGTCTCGCCACGGTGCGGGTCGGTCTCGAACTCGGCGAGTTCCACGAGTCGCGCCAGGCCGTCGAGCTGGCCGTCGGCACGTTCATCGGTTTCCTGCGCGAGTTCCTCGGCCCGCGCTGGCAGCCCGTCTCCGTGTGCTTCACCCACGCCGCACCCCGGGACCTCACCACCCATCGCCGACTCCTGGGCCCCGTGGTCGAGTTCGACCGGGAGTTCACCGGCATCGTCCTCTACGCCTCCGAGCTCGACACCCCGAACAAGCTCTCCGACCCGCTCCTGCGCGACTACGCCCGCCAGTACTTCGAGTCCCTCGCCGTCACCACGGACACGACGGAACTGGACCGGGTCCGTGAACTCATCGAGGTGCTGCTGCCCACCGGGCGCTGCTCCGTCGAGCAGGTGGCGGGCAGCCTCGGCGTCGACCGCAGGACCGTCCACCGGCACCTCGCCACGACCGGCGAGACCTTCTCCGGACTCGTCAACGCCACCCGCACCCAGCTCGCCGAGCAGCTCGTCGCCAACCCGAGCCGCTCGCTCACCGAGATCTCCGGCCTCCTCGGCTTCTCCGCGCCGAGCGCCTTCTCCCGCTGGTTCCGCGAGCAGTTCGGCACCAGCGCCCGGGACTGGCGCGCCCGGCACGCGGCCGGCGCCGACCCGTCCGCCGACTGAGCCTCTCCCTGACCTGTCCCGAACGGGCAAGTCTTGTGTCTCCATGGGTGAAGCGCGGCCGGTAACCCGCTCTTAACGTGGCGGTACCGCGAGCGACACCGAAGCAGTCACCACCCGGTGTCCCCGCCTCCACCACGCGTCGGGCCCGGCCGCGACCGTTTCCGGCGCCACCGCCCGCCGCCCCGTTCCAGGAGACAGCCATGCACTTCCTCGACGACTCCCTGCTGCCCGAGAACCAGGAGAAGCTGGTCATCCAGGCCGCTCCCTACGGCCCCGAGTGGCTGCCCGGCGACGCCGACGACCTGCCCCTGACCATGGACGAGCACGTCCAGGCCGCCGTCGACTGCTACAACGCGGGCGCCACCGTGCTCCACATCCACGTCCGCGAACTCGACGGACACGGCTCCAAGCGCATGTCCAAGTTCAACGAGCTCATCGGCCGGCTGCGCGAGGCCGTGCCCGACATGGTCCTGCAGATCGGCGGATCCATCTCCTTCGCCCCCGAGGACGAGGGCTCCGAGGCCAAGTGGCTCAGCTACGACACCCGCCACCTGCTCGCCGATCTCGACCCGCGCCCCGACCAGGTGACCATCGCCATCAACACCAGTCAGATGAACATCGTCGAGATCATGACCGACGACGACCTGGCCGGCACCTCCATCGCCAAGCCCGACTACTACAAGGCCTACCGCGACATGGTGGTCGAGGCGGGCCCCGACTTCTACCTCGAACACCTGCGGCGGCTGCGGGGCAATGGCATTCAGCCGCACTTCCAACTCGCCACCCTGGCCCAGCTGGAGACCGTGGAGCGCCTCATCCGCTGCGGCGAGTACACCGGCCCGCTCGTCCTCAACTACGTGGCGATCGGCGGCGGTTTCGCCGGCCGCCACCCCGCCGACCTCATCGAGTTCGTGCGCCGCGTCCCCGACGGCGCCGTCCTCACCATCGAGTCCTCCATGCGCGCCGTCGCCCCCATGAACGCCATCGCGATCGCCCTCGGCGTCCACGTCCGCGTCGGCAACGAGGACAACCTGTGGGCCCGCAAGGGCGAGCGGATGAGCTCCGTGCGCCAGGTCGAGCAGATGACACAGATCGCGCACACCCTCGGCCGCGACGTCGCCACCGGCGCCGAGGCCAAGGAGATCTACCACATCGGCGAGTACTACACGGACACCGACGAGACCCTCGCCCGGCTCGGCATGGTCCCCAACCGGCGCCCCGGGCAGCGCGGCTTCATGCTCCGCGACACCCCCCGCTGACCCGCCGGACCCAGGGAGAACCCTCATGGCCCACGCCATCCGCTTCCACGAGACCGGCGGCCCCGAGGTCCTGCGCCTCGAGAGCGTCACCGTCGGCGACCCCGGCCCCGGCCAGGTCCGCGTCCGGCACGAGGCCGTCGGCCTCAACTTCGCCGACACCTACTTCCGTACGGGCCTGTACCCGGCCCCGCTCCCCGCGGGCCTCGGCGTCGAGGCCGCCGGCGTCGTAGAAGCCGTCGGACCCGGCGTCACCCACCTCGGCCCCGGCGACCGCGTCACCTACACCGGCAGCCCGCTCGGCGCCTACAGCACCGCCCGCGTCATGGACGCCGGACCCCTGATCAAGCTGCCCGACGGCATCGACTGCGAGACCGCCGCCGCGATGACGATGCGCGGCCTCACCGCCTCCTACCTGCTGCGCCGCATCCACCCCCTGAAGCCCGGCGACACGATCCTGCTGCACGCCGCGGCCGGCGGCGTCGGCCTCATCGTCTGCCAGTGGGCCAAGCTCCTCGGCCTCACCGTCATCGGCACCGTCTCCACCGAGGAGAAGGCCGCCCTCGCCCGCGCCCACGGCTGCGACCACACCGTCCTGTACCGCAAGGAGGACGTCGCCGAACGCGTGCGGGAGATCACCGGCGGCGAGGGCGTCACGCTCGTCCTCGACAGCATCGGCAAGGACACCGTCGAGGGATCGATGGCCTCGCTGCGCCGCCGCGGACTCCTCGTCTGCTTCGGCACCGCCTCCGGCGTCCCGCCCCTCGACGCGATGAAACTCGCCGTCCACGGCTCCCTGTTCGTGACCCGCCCGGCCCTCGCCGACTACATCGCGGACCCCGCCGAACGCGACGCGCTCGCCGGTGAACTCTTCGACCACGTCACCGAAGGCCGTATTCGTATCCGCATCGACCAGCGCTACGCACTGACGGACGCGGTGGCCGCCCACCGCGCCCTGGAGTCCGGTCTCACCACCGGCTCCTCCGTCCTGATCCCCTGAGGAGCGCGCACATGACGCAGACGCCCACCGCCGTCCGCACCCGGATCGACGCGGAGCCCCTGACCTGCACCCTCGGCGCCCAACTGCACGGCGTCCAGCTCGCCGACGCCGTCCACGACGACGCCCTGTTCGCCGAGATCAGGCAGCTCCTGCTCCGCCACAAGGTGCTCTTCCTGCGCGACCAGAACCTCAGCCGCGCCGACCACGTCGCCTTCGCCTCCCGTCTCGGCCCGCTGGAGGACCACCCCGTCCTCGGCAGCGACCCCGACCACCCGGGACTCGTCCGCATCTACAAGGACCTCGACAGCAAGCCCGAGCACTACGAGAACGCCCTGCACTGCGACGCCACCTGGCGCGAACGCCCGCCCATGGGCGCCGTCCTGCGCTGCGTCGAGACCCCCGAGGTCGGCGGCGACACCATCTGGGTCGACATGGCCGAGGCCTACCGCCGACTCCCCGAGCACATCCGCACCCAGATCGCCGGCCTGCGCGCCCGCCACAGCATCGAGGCCAGCTTCGGCGCCGTGATGCCGCCGGAGGAACGCCACCGGCTCAAGGAACGCTATCCGGACCCCGAACACCCGGTGGTGCGCACCCACCCCGAGACCGGCGAGAAGATCCTCTTCGTCAACGCCTTCACCACCCACTTCGTCAACCACCACACGCCCGAGAACGTGCGCTTCGGCCAGGACCACGCCCCCGGCGCCAACCTCCTGATGAACTACCTGATCAGCCAGGCCGCCGTCCCCGAGTACCAGGTCCGCTGGCGCTGGACGCCCGACAGTGTCGCCATCTGGGACAACCGCTCCACCCAGCACTACGCGGTCCAGGACTACTGGCCCGCCGTCCGCAAGATGGAGCGCGCCGGGATCGCCGGTGACCGGCCCGAGTGAGCGGAGGACCCGCGGCTACGCGTGGGTCGTGTTCGGCCTCAGTTTCGGCCTGCTGCTCTCCGACTACATGTCGCGGCAGGTCCTCAACGCGGTGTTCCCGCTGCTGAAGGCCGAGTGGATGCTCTCCGACGCCCAACTGGGCTCGCTGAGCGGGATCGTCGCCCTCATGGTCGGCGTGCTCACCTTCCCCCTGTCCCTGCTCGCCGACCGCTGGGGCCGCGTCCGCAGCCTCGTCCTCGCCGCCGTCGTGTGGAGCCTCGCGACCCTGGGCTGCGCCGTCGCCGCGAGCTACGGCCAGATGTTCCTCGGCCGGTTCATGGTCGGCGTCGGCGAGGCCGCCTACGGCAGCGTCGGTGTCGCCGTCGTGATCAGCGTGTTCCCCGCGACCCTGCGGGCCACGCTGTCCGGCGCCTTCATCGCCGGCGGCGCCTTCGGCTCCGTCCTCGGCGTCTCCATCGGCGGCGTCATCGCCCAACACCTCGGCTGGCGCTGGACGTTCGCGATCATGGGTCTGTTCGGCCTCGTGCTCGCCGCCGTCTACAGCGTGGTCGTCACCGAACGCCGACTCGCCCGCGCCTGCCGCGAACAGGGCAACCCGCCGGGCGCGCAGGGCCCCGTCCGGTCCCTCCTGCCCCGCCTCTTCTCCTCCGTGTCCGTACGCTGCGCCTACATCGGCAGCGGACTGCAGATGTTCCTGGCCATGTCCCTGCTCGCCTGGATGCCCAGCTACCTCGACCGCTCCTACGGCCTGTCCACCGACAAGGCCGGACTCGTCGCCGGAATCTTCGCCCTCATCACCGGGATCGGCATGATCGGCGGCGGCCTGGTCAGCGACCGGCTCGGCCGCCGGGGCGGCCGGCACAAGTGGACCCTCGCGGTCCTGTGCAGCACCGGATCCCTCGTCCTGCTCGGGATCGGCTTCCAACTCCCCACAGGGATCGGCCAGTTGCTGCTCATCGGCGGCGGGACCCTGCTCTCCAACGCCACCGCCGGACCCGCCGCCGCCATGGTGGTGAGCCTGACCCCGCCGGCCGTCGTCGCCACCTCGATGGCGACCCTCACCCTGGCCAACAGCCTGATCGGCCTCGCGCCCGGACCCGCCGTCACCGGCATGCTCGCCGACCACATCGGACTGCACGCCGCACTCGGCGTCATCCCGTTCGTCTCCCTGGGCGCCGCCCTGGCCTTCGCCCTCGGCCGCCGCCACTACGCCGCGGACCTCCTCCCGGCCGCCCCGGCCGCACCCCGTACGAAGACGGAGCTCCCCACATGACCCCCGATCCGACAACCGCTCCCACGGTCGTGTTCGTCCCCGGACTGCGCGACCACGTCCCCGACCACTGGCAGACCCGCCTCGCCGCCCGCATCCCCGGATCGGTGACCGTCCCGCCGCTCACCGAGGCACGGCTCAGCCGCGCCGCCCAGGTCGCCGCCCTCGACGCGGCGGTGACCTCGGTCGCCGGGCCCGTCGTCCTCGTGGCCCACAGCGCCGGCGTCCACACCACCGTCCACTGGGCCCTCACCCACGACGACCGCCCGGTCCTCGGCGCCCTGCTCGCCACCCCGCCCGACTTCGACACCCCGCTGCCCGAAGGCCACCCCGACCCGGAGACCCTGCGCGCCCACGGCTGGCTGCCCGTCGCCCGCGCCCGGCTGCCCTTCCCCGTCATCGTCGCCGCCAGCACGAACGACCCCCTGGCCCGCCCCGAGAAGGTCGCCGCCCTGGCCGCCGACTGGGGCGGCCGCCTCGTCGGCATCGGCCCCGTCGGCCACCTCAACCCCGCCTCGGGCCACGGAGAATGGCCGCAGGCCGCGCGGCTCCTCGAAGAGCTCGGCTGTCCCGTCCCCACCGGACGGGAGGCGGTGAAGTGACCGCGGCGGACTCCAACATCGCCGACTTCCAGGCCTGGCTGCGCCGCGAACGCGGGCTCGCCCACGCCGACTACGCCGCCCTGTGGCGCTGGAGCACCGACGACCTGCCCGCCTTCTGGTCCGCCGTGTGGGAGTACTACGGCCTGGACCGCGTCAGCCCCTACGAGGAGGTGCTCGCGGACGCGACGATGCCCGGCGCGTCCTGGTTCACCGGCGCCCACCTCAACTTCGCCCGGCAGTGCCTGACCCGCTCCGACGCCACCCGGCCCGCCGTCATCGCCGTCTCCGAGACCGGCGCGCCCGAACACCTCTCCTGGGAGCGGCTGCGCGCCGAGGTCGCGGGCGTCGCCGCCGGACTGCGCGACCTCGGCGTCGGACCCGGCGATTGCGTCGCCGGCTACCTGCCGAACGTGCCGCACGCCGTCGTCGCGCTCCTCGCCACCGCCGCCGTCGGCGCCACCTGGACCGTCTGCTCCCCGGACTTCGGCACCGCAGGCGTCCTCGACCGATTGCGCCAGGCCGCACCGAAGGTGCTGTTCTCCGCCGACGGCTACCGCCACGGCGGCAAGGAGTACGACCGGCGGCCCCAGACCGCCGAACTCCTCGCGGGACTGCCCACGGTCCGCCATCTGGTCGCCGTCGACCGCCTCCACAGGTCCGCGGCCGGACCGGCCTGGTCGGACCGGAAGGACGTGACCCAGCACCCCTGGCCCGCCCTCGCCGGCCGCGACGCCCCGCTCGTCTTCGCCGACGTCCCCTTCGACCACCCGCTGTGGATCCTGTGGTCCTCCGGCACCACCGGCGTCCCCAAAGGCATCGTCCACGGCCACGGCGGCATCGTCGTCGAACTGCTCAAGGCGCTCGGCCTCGGCGTCGGCCTGCGCCCCGACGACCGCTACCTCTTCCACACCTCCACCAGCTGGATGGTCTGGAACTTCATGGTCGCCGGACTCCTCCACGGCAGCACGATCGTCCTCTACGACGGCAGCCCCACCCACCCCGACGTCGACGGGGTCTGGCGCATCGCCGAACGCACCGGCGCCACCGTCGTCGGCGTCGGGGCCGCCTATCTCACCGCGGGCGAGAAGGCGGGCGCCCACCCGGCCTGCGACCTCGGCCTCGGCGCCCTGCGCACCGTCCTGCAGACCGGCTCGGCCATGCCCGACAGCACCTGGCACTGGGTCCGCGACAGGCTCGCGCCCGGCGCCCGGCTCCAGTCGATCTGCGGCGGCACCGACATCTGCTCCGTCCTCGCCGGCGACTCGGCCCTGCTGCCCGAACACACCGGGCGGCTCTCCGGACCGGCCCTCGGCGTCGCCCTCGACGCCTGGGACCCGGACGGCAGGCCGGTCGTGGGGGAGCAGGGCGAACTCGTCGTCACCGCCCCGCTGCCCTCGATGCCGCTCCACTTCCTCGGCGACACCGACCACCGCCGCTACCGGGCCGGGTACTTCGACGTGTACCCGGGCGTCTGGCGGCACGGCGACTGGATCACCCTGCACCCCGACCTGTCCGTCGAGGTCGCCGGACGCTCCGACGCCACCCTCAACCGCATGGGCGTGCGCATGGGCTCCGCCGACCTGTACGCCGTCGTCGAACGGCTGCCGCGCGTCGCCGACAGCCTCGTCATCGGCGCCGAACTCCCGGGCGGGGGCTACGCGATGCCCCTGTTCGTCGTGCCCGCGCCCGGCGAGTCCTTCGACGACGACCTCCGCGACGAGATCGTCGCCGCGATCCGCCGACACCTCTCACCGCGGCACGTCCCCGACGTGATCGTCCCCGTCGAGGCCGTGCCCCGCACCCTCACCGGCAAGAAACTGGAGGTGCCCGTCAAACGCATCCTCCAGGGCGCCCGCGCCGCCGACGTCGTCGCCGAGGGTACGGTGACCCGCCCCGACCTGCTGCCCTGGTTCGCGGAGTTCGCCGCGAGGTCCGGCTACGGAACGCGCGCCACGCCCACGTAGAAACCGCTCAGCTCCTCGGCCGGCGCGGGCTCGGACCGGTACCACTTCGTCGCGGTCACCAGTCCGGGCTCGACCAGCTCCAGGCCCTCGAAGAACGGCTCGACCTCGGCGCGGGTGCGCATCCGCAGTGGGATCTCGCCCTTGCGGTACGTGTTCTTCACCGAACTCGCCAGGTGCGGGTGCTCGTCGGTGGTGCCGTGGGAGAGGACCAGGTAGCTGCCGGAGGGGAGGGCGTCGACGAGCGTGCGCGTCAGGCCGTACGGGTCCTCGTCGTCCGTGATGAAGTGCATCAGCGCGATCATCGACAGGGCGATCGGCCGCTCGAAGTCGAGGAAAGTACGGGCGTGGTCGAGGATGCCCCGCGGGTCACGGACGTCGGCCTCGATGTAGTCCGTGGCCCCCTCCGCGCTGCTCACGAGGAGCGCCTCCGCGTGCCGCAGCACGATCGGGTCGTTGTCCGTGTACGCGACCCGGGCCGACGGCACGATCTTCTGCACGATCTGGTGCAGGTTCGGCTTCGTCGGGATGCCGGTGCCGATGTCGAGGAACTGGTCGATGCCGCTCTGCGCGAGCCACGCGGCGGCGCGGTGCATGAAGGCGCGGTTGCGCATCGCGTTGTTCCGCGCCTCGGCGGGCAGCTTCTCCGCCACTTCCTGGTCGACCGGGTAGTTGTCCTTGCCGCCCAGGAGCCAGTCGTAGACACGGGCCGGGTGGGGCTTGCTCGTGTCGATACGGCTCGGCGAAGACGGTGCCGTCATGTCGGACTCCAGCGTGTACTCGGACGGTGAAGGACCCGGCGATTATGTCATTGGCCAGGCCCTTGCGCAGAGTTGTCGCCGGCCGGTCGGACGGCCGGCGACAACTCCGCTTCCACTCAGCCGACGTGGACGCGCGGGCGCAGTTCGCGGTCCGGCTCCGCCTCGCGCAGCACCTCGCGGGTGACGGGGGCGATTTCGCCCTGGCCGAAGAGGAAGAAGCGGAGGAAGTTGGCGAAGGGGTTGCCTTCGGTCCATTCGAAGTAGATGTGGGGGCGGACGCCGGTGAGGTCGCGGGCGTGGAGGAGGAGTGCGGCGAGGCCGTTGGGGACGGAGGAGGCTTCGACGGTGAGGACGCGGAAGCGGTCGTGGAGGACTTCGCCGCGGACGGTGAGGCCGGCTTCGAACTCGGAGGGGTCGGTGATGGTGACCTCGACGAAGACGAAGTCCTCGGTGCCGGGGATGTCGTTGTCGGCGCGGATCTGGTCCTTCTTCGCGCGGTATTCGTCGGCGTCGCGGTTGTCGGGTTCGTTGGCGATGAAGCGCGGGGTGCGCTTGCAGATGTCGCGGATGAAGCGTTCGGCCATGTCGTCGAGTTCGACGTGGGTGACGCGGAGTTCGAAGGCGCGGCCGAGGCGGGACAGGAGCGAGATGAGCATGATGCCGGCGATGAAGCAGGCGCCGATCTTCACGCCGTCGGGGCGTTCGATGATGTTGACGACGGTGGTGTAGAGGAAGACGGCGGCGATGATGCCGAAGCCGATGGTCCAGCCGCGTTGGCCGGCTTTGTTCGCGGCGATGGTGACGGCGATGGCGGCTGAGCAGATGAGGACGAGGACGCCGGTGGCGTAGGCGCCGCCCTGGGCGTCGACGTTGGCGTCGAAGAGCCAGGTGACGAGGAACGCGACGAGGATGAAGACGATGACCATGGGGCGCACCGCGCGGGCCCAGTGCGGGGCCATGCCGTACTTGGGCAGGTAGCGGGGCATGAGGTTGAGCAGGCCTGCCATGGCGGAGGCGCCGGCGAACCACAAAATGAGGATCGTCGAGATGTCGTAGACGGTGCCGAAGGAGTTGCCGAGGTACTCGTGGGCGAGGTAGGCGAGGGCGCGGCCGTTGGCCTTGCCGCCCGCCTCGAACTCGTTCTGCGGGATCAGGACCGTCGTGATGAAGCTCGTGCAGATGAGGAAGACGCTCATGATGAGCGCGGCCGTGGTCAGCAGCTTCTTCGTGTCCCGGATCCGGCCGGCGGGGTTCGCCTCGGTGTCGCTCGCGTCGCCCTTGACGTGGGGCATGACGGCGACGCCGGTCTCGAAGCCGGACAGGCCGAGGGCGAGTTTGGGGAAGACGACGAGGGCGACGCCGATCATGACGAAGACGTTGCCGTGTTCCTGGGTGAGGGCGCTGGTCCAGTCGGTGACGACGTGTTCCGCGGTGACGACGTGCCACAGGCCGGTGACGACCACGACGACGTTGAGCGCGAGGTAGATGCCGACGAGGGCGGCGGCGACGCCGATCGCTTCGAGGAAGCCCTTGAGGAAGACCGCGCCGAGGAGCGCGATGAGGATCATCGTGATCAGGACCTGCTTGTCGTGCAGGGCTGATTCGAGGTGGGGGTTCTCGACGAGGTGGGTGGAGGCGTCGGCGGCGGAGAGGGTGATGGTGATGAGGAAGTCGGTGGCGGCGAAGCCGAGGAGGGTGAGGACGAAGAGTTTGCCCTTCCAGAAGGAGAGCAGTCGCGACAGCATCGCGATCGAGCCCTCGCCGTGGGGGCTCTCCTCGGCGACGCGGCGGTAGACGGGCAGGGCGCCGGCGAGGGTGACGATGACGAGGACGATGGTGGCGACGGGGGAGAGGAGTCCGGCGGCGAGCGCGGCGATGCCGGGCTGGTAGCCGAGGGTGGAGAAGTAGTCGACGCCGGTCAGGCACATGACGCGGTACCAGGGCTGGCCCTGGTGTTCGGTGCCGGTGTCGGGCTTGGGGACGGACGGGCGGCCCTTGCCCATGTCCGACAGGCCCTCCAGCATCCAAGCGCGCAGGCGCCCGCCGCGCGCGGAGTCGGTCGTGGACATGGATGCTCCTGGGGCTGCGGGAAAAGGGGGGACGGACCGCAGCGCGCACACCCGCACCGACGGTCGAGTCAGCGTAAGCAGCCCCGACCGGTCCGTCCCCGCTCCCGGCGTCAGGGAAGCGTCAAGATCCCTCGGAGAGACGTCGTGTGCCTCACATTCCCGCCCTCTCTGCTGGTAAGCGCCCCGTCACCTGCCGTTCCGGCCCCCTCCCGCGAAGGCTGTGAAGTGGGCCGGCGGATGGTCCAGGGGCAGGTCGGGGCGCCACGCGGTGAGGATCTGCGCCGAGCACTCGAACAGGCCGTGCGGCAGCGCGTCGAGCGGCCACCAGGACCAGTCGCCGACGCTCTCGCCCGGTCGCGTCCGCGGGGAGCCCCGCCAGGACGTCACGACCGCGCCGACCGTGACCCGTACGACGTCCTCGACCCGGTCGACGAGGGTGCCCAGCAGGTCGACGTCCCCCGGCTCGGCCATGAGCCCGGTCTCCTCACGCAGCTCCCGCACCGCCGTCTCGGCGAAGGACTCGCCCGGCTCGACGGTTCCGCCGGGCAGTTCGAGCGTGCCGCGGCGGTGCCGGCCGAGCAGCAGCCCCGCCTCGCCGAGCACGATCGTGCCCACCCCGATCGCCGCGTGCGGCACGGGCGCGCGGCGGCTGCGCGGACGGCTGGAGATCCGCACCTCCCCGGCGGGCAGGCGGCGGGCCCGGACGAGCGTGCAGACGACGGCATGGTCCGGATCGGGCGAGCTCAGAAGACCGGTCTCCTCGACGACGAACCCGTACGCGGACAGCAGGCTCGCCCATGCCTCACCCGTCAGCACCCAGGAGTCCAGCGGCAACGGCGTCATGCCGACCACCCCGAGCATCTCCTCGCGCGGGGCCACGGTCGCCGACGGGCCCACGCCGTGGACATTGGTGTGCAGGACGGAGAAGACGAAGGGGGCGCCCGGCGCGAGCGCGTCGCGCAGCGCGGGCAGCACCCGGTGCGGATCGATCCCGGCGAGCGTGCAGACCGCGTACGCCCCGTCGTACGGCCGCTCGGCGCGGCGCAGGTGCTCGACGACGTCGCCGTGGACGAAGGACACGCCGGGGACCTCGCCGAAGTGCGTGACCGCCCGCTCGTGCTGGGTCGGCGACAGTTCCACGGCGTCGATCAGAGCGCCGTGGGTCCGTGCCAGGTGCACGGCGTAGTGCCCGGCCCCGGAGCCGATGTCGACGAAGCGGCGCCCGGCGAGCGGCCCGAGGACCTCGTCGCCGGGACCCACCCCGTCCCAGAACCCCCAGCGCATCCGCTCCGGCACCGGCGGCATGTACTTCCGGCCGATCTGGTGACGTCCGTACGCGGTCCAGGCATCGGCGTTCGGAGACTGCGGGGAGTGCGGGGACACGGAACCTCCTGAGGGCGCGGTCATGCGGGGTCGGTGACGGCCGGGGCCGGCGGTGACGCGGGGTGCGGCACGGCGGGCGGGACGGGCGCGTACTGGTCGGCCTGGGCCGTGAACATCGCGGCGTAGCGGCCCCGCGCGGCGAGGAGCTCCGCGTGGGTGCCCTGCTCGGTCAGGCGGCCCTGGTCGAGGACGAAGATGCGGTCGGCGTGGCGGACGCCGGACATGCGGTGGGTGACCAGGACGACGGCCCGGTGCGGGGCGGCCAGACGGCGGATGCGGTCGAACGCCTCGATCTCGGCCTCGGGGTCGAGCGCCGAGGTCGGCTCGTCGACGACGAGGATGCTGTCGGCGGTCGACGTCGCGCTGCGCCAGTGCGTACGGGCCAGGCCCATCTTCTGCCACTCGCCACCCGACAGCTCGATGGCGCCGCGGAACATCCGGGCCAGCAGGCTCTGGAGGCCGTCGGGGAGCTTCGCCACGATCGGGCCCGCGCCCGCGTAGTCGAGCGACGGGCGCAGGTCCTCCGGCTCCGCCCGGTGCTCGGGGCGGCCGATCCGGACGTTCATCGCCGCCGTCACGGGCCAGCGCTGGAAGTCCTGCGTCAGCAGCGAGACCCGGCCGTAGACCTCCGCGCGGTCCAGATCCCGTACGTGCGCGTCGCCCCAGCGCACGGTCCCCTCCTGCGGCAGCAGCAGCCCGGAGAGGATCTTCATCAGGGTGCTCTTGCCGGAGCCGTTCTCCCCGACGACCGCCGTCACCGACCCCATGGGAAGCGTGAGCGACACCTTGTCCAGGGCAGGGGCGTCGCGGTCCGGATAGCGGTAGGTGACCGCGTCGAGCGCGATCTCCGCGACCCGCTCGGGCAGCGGCGCCCCACCGGTCGGGATGGCACGCTGCGCCGCCTCCGTCAGGAAGCGGGAGTGGTCGCGCACGTAGAGGGACTCCTCGTGGAGCTGGTTCACGTTCATGACGAGCGCGCCGAGACTGGCCGAACCCGAACGGACCGCGATCACCGCCGTGCCCGCCACCGCCAGGCCCATGCGCCCGCTCATGATGAGCCAGATCATCGCCCCGTACGTGGCGGCCGTCGCCAGGCCCGACAGCGCCGACGCGACCCATTCCGTGACGGCCTTGCTCGTCGCGAGACGCTCCTGCTCCGCCTCCGCGCTGCGGGCCATGCCCCGGTAGCGGTCGAGCAGGAACGGACCCACGGCGTGGATGCGGACCTCCTGCGCCGCCGTCCGCTCCGTGAGCAGGTTGCCGATCAGCCGGCTGGCCCGGACGTGCTCGATCCAGCTCATCATCGACACGTACCGCTCCTGCGCGACCCGCATCGCGCCCCAGCCGCGCGGCGCCGCGATGACCAGGAGCATCGGCAGCAGCGCCGGATGCAGCACGGTGAGCACACCGGCCGTGGCGATCAGGGAGATCGTGCTGTTCAGCGCCGACACGCAGCAGCTGATCATGCGGCGCGCGGAGGCCGCCCCGTACTGCGCGATGTCGATCAGGCGGCGGAACTCCGGGTCGTCGATCGCCTCCAGCTCGACCGCCGTCGCCGCCGCCAGGTACTGCGTCGTCGCGATCCGCTCGACCAGCGGTTCGAGCCGGCCGGCCTGCGCGGTGGACCAGCCGGCCAGCGCGGAGTTGACGACGGCGACCGCCGCGGCGGCGAGCAGACCCGGCAGCAGCGCGTGCAGCCGCTCGGTGGCCGTGCCGTCGCCCAGCAGCGCGTGCATCACGGCGTTGACCGCGAGCAGCCCGACGGCCGCGGCCACACCCTGCCCGATCTCGCTCAGCGCGACGACGAACAGGGCCCGCCGGTCCGCGTTCCACGCCATGCGCAGGGCGGCCCCGACCAGCCCCGGCATCTGGCGTAACGCGGAGCGCATCGTCAGGTCCAGGGTCGCGTTCTCGTGCCGGGACCAGCCCATGTCGTAGCGCAACGGTCCGCCGAACAGCTCCCGTTCGGCCTCCGACACCCGCGGCTCGGCCGGCCGGACCTTCCCGAAGAATCTCTTCAACTCTCGCCCTCCCAGAGCATCGGCACCCGCGGTCAAGGAACCGTGAGGGCGCTATTTAAAGCGCGGATCCGTGGGTGTGGGGCGGCTCTGGGAACGCTGGGACGGGTGGGCCCGATGCGGTGCGTGGGGGGTGGTGAGGGGTGGATTCCGGGGGCGCGCGGCACGCGGAGTCCTCCGGGTGTGACACGGCTCCCTACGCTGCCGATGTATCGGGTGCGGTGTGGTGTCCGGGGGCCGCGAGGCGCCGGGTGCGCCGGGCACCGCCTCGTGGGTCGTTCGTCCCGGCGTCGGCGGATCGGAGATCCGGTGAGTGAAACGAAGGGTGCGGGGGCGGGGCGGCGCCGGACGGGGCCGCTGTACGCCGCGGGCTTCATCACCGCGTTCGGGGCGCACGGCATCGCCGCCAGCCTCGGCGCCGGGGACACGGACCTGGCGTCCTCCGTCCTGTACCTCGGTGTGCTCCTCGCCCTCTACGACGGCGCGGAGGTCGTCCTCAAGCCGGTCTTCGGCACCCTCGCCGACCGCGTCGGCCCCCGGCGCGTCCTCCTGGGCGGCCTCATCGCCTTCGCCCTCGCCTCCGCGCTCTACGTGGCCGTGCGCGACCCGGGCCGGCTGTGGGCGGCCCGCCTGGGCCAGGGCGCGGCGGCCTCCGCGTTCTCGCCGGCCGCGTCCGCACTGGTCGCCCGGCTCAACCCGCAGGCCGCACACGGGCGTGCCTTCGGCTCGTACGGCTTCTGGAAGAGCCTCGGATACACGGCGGGCCCCCTGATCGGCGGCGTGCTCGTGTGGCTCGGCGGGCTGACCCTCCTGTTCGCCGTGCTGACGGTGCTCGCGGTCGTGGTCACGGGCTGGGCACTGCTCGCGGTGCCCGTCGTGCCGCCGCTGCCCAAGCGCCGGCAGACCCTCGCGGATCTGGTCCGGCGGCTCACCGATGGGGTGTTCCTGCGGCCCGTCGCCGCGCTGGCCGCGGCGACCGCCGCCATGTCGGTCGGCGTCGGCTTCCTCCCGCTGTCCGGCCGGGCCGACGGTCTGTCACCCGTCGCCACGGGCGCGGTCGTCTCGGTCCTCGCGGCCTGCGCCGCGGTCGTGCAGCCGTGGGCAGGACGGGCGCTGGACGCGGGGCGCCTGAGCCCGCGGGGCGGACTGAGCGCGGGGCTCGCGGTGACGGCGGGCGGGCTGGCGGTGGCCGCACTGCCCGGGATCGCGGCGCTCGTGGGGGCGGCGGTGCTGATCGGGGCCGGGACCGGGCTGATCACACCCATCGGCTTCGCGGCACTGGCCGCGGCGACTCCCGAGGAACGGATCGGCCAGACGATGGGCGCGGCGGAACTGGGACGGGAACTCGGCGACGCGGGCGGCCCGTTGCTGGTGGCGTCCATCGCCGCGGGGGCCTCGCTGGGCTGGGGGTTCGGGGTACTGGCGTTGTGCACGGGGGCGCTGGCGCCGGTCGTGGTGGGGACGGGGAGGTGGAGGGTGGGGCGGTGAGGTACGCGTACGGGTGGCCGTTGCCGCCGGGTCGGCTCCTGCGGTGCCGCGGCAGGGGCCGGGCGGAGGTGCCGGGTGTGCCGCCGCCGTGGTGGGACTCGCCCGAGCGACGGAGCCGCGTCAGGCCGGGGCCCGGCCTTGGACAGCACCCCGGCACCGGGTGCGTACCCGGTTGCGTCGACCTGGCCTTGGGCAGTCTGCCGCCTGGGGCGGCACGGGTGGGCAAGGCGGCACCCCCGGCGCCGGGTGCGCGATTCATCAGGCTTCACCCAGCGCACAGCCGCCGTAGAGGCCGATCCGAGTTCCCGTGCGGGACCGGGTTCACCCGATCCGGCGATCATGGCCGACCGGCCCGGCGGCGCTCGCGCGTCCGGGAAGAGCCCCTTCCGGGACGACCGCACCCTTGGCACCGTTGAGGTCCGACCGATCCCGGCCCCGCCGCCGGGCGACCCGCCCCGACCGATCTTCACGCGCACTTTATGCGCTCACCCGATTACTCTCTGTCGTCATGAGGATCTCGCCCGCACGTCACGACAGGAGCCGCCCCGGTCACCGCACCGGCGCGATCCTCGCCGTGCTGCTGGCCGCCCTCGTCCATCTCCTGTGCTGCGCCCACGGCCCCGTCGCCTCCGCCGCCGGCCGCGCCGACACGATCACAGCCGTCGCGCCCGCCCCGTGCGGCCAACCCGCCGGACCCCACGCGCACTTCGGCGACGACGCCCGCCACGACGGTCACCAGGACGGCGCACAGTGCTCGGGGACCGACGAGCCGAGCGTGCAGGCCCCGCGCGGCCTCCAGCCGGCCGCCGACCTCACCCCCGTCACCCTCCCCGGCGCGGACCTCGACCCGGCGGCCGAGCCCACCCCACGCAGACCGTTCGGGGACAGCGGCCCCCGCCTCGCCGCCCCCGCCGGACAGCAGAGGGCCCACCTGGGCATCTGGCGGACCTGACCGGCCCCGCGCCGTCCCGCCGGTCCTCCGCGGCACCCACCGCGCCCCCGCCAGGACGACGCCCCGGCCCACCAGACTCCGCCCAGCAAGCGGCCCCGAACCGGCACGGCCCCGGAACCCTCAGGTCTCCGACCACCCCTGCCGACGACGCCGCAGGAGAAGCACGCCATGACTCACGCGATGACCCCCACCACGGCACACACCACGCCCCACACCCCCTCCCACACCCCGACACCCCTGGACGCCCCCGCCCGGCTCCTCGCCGACACCAAGCGCCCCCAGCACACCCCCGGCGGACTCGTCGGCGACACGCCCGTCCTGTGGATCGGCGCCCCGTTCACCGCCGAGGGCCGCGGCTTCTGGGCCAAGCTCGAAGGCCACAACCCCGGCGGCATCAAGGACCGCACCGCCCTCCACATGGTGCGCGCCGCCCGCGAGCGCGGCCGGCTCCTGCCCGGGGCGCGGATCGTCGAGTCCACCTCCGGCACCCTCGGCCTCGGACTCGCCCTGGCCGGCGCCACGTTCGGACACCCCGTCACCGTCGTCACCGACCCCGGCATGGAGCCGCTCATGACCGGCCTGCTCACCGCCTACGGCGCGGAGGTCGACCTCGTGGAGGACCCGCACCCGGAGGGCGGCTGGCAGGAGGCCCGGCGTCTGCGCGTCGCGCGACTGCTCGCCGAGGACCCGACGGCCTGGTGCCCCGACCAGTACCACAACCCCGACAACGTGACCGCCTACGCCCCGCTCGCTCACGAACTCGTCGCGCAGCTCGGCCGCATCGACACCCTGGTCGTGTCCGTCGGCACGGGCGGGCACTCGGCGGGCATCGCGTCCGTCCTGCGCGGCTACTTCCCGCGCCTGCGTGTCGTCGGCGTGGACACCACCGGGTCGACGATCTTCGGCCAGCCCGCCGCCACCCGCCTGATGCGGGGCCTGGGCAGCAGCATCTATCCGCGCAACGTCGCCTACGACCTCTTCGACGAGGTGCACTGGGTGGCCGCCCCCGAATCAGTCTGGGCGGCACGGAACCTGGCGCGACAGCACTACGCCACCGGCGGCTGGAGCGTCGGCGCGGTCGCCCTCGTGTCCCGGTGGCTGGCCCGCACCCGCCCCGCGGAGGAGCGCATCGTCACCGTGTTCCCCGACGGCCCGCAGCGCTACATCGGCACCGTCTTCGACGACGCCTACGGCCATGAGCACGGGCTGCTCGACCGGCCGCCGGCCGACGACCCCGACGAGATCGCGCATCCCGCCGACCGCGTCGTCACCCGCTGGACCCGCTGCACCCACGTCACCGACCCCCTCGGCCCCGACGCGGCGCTGCCGCACCGCACCGCCGGGACGGCCACCGGGGCCCGGCGATGACCGGCCTGTGGCGGCAGACCCGCTCCTTCCCGGCCCCCGTGCGACTGTTGATGGCCAATCAGTTCGCCATCAACCTCGCCTTCTACATGCTCATGCCCTACCTCGCCGCCCATCTCTCCGGCTCGCTCGGCCTCGCGGCCTGGGCCGTCGGACTCGTCCTGGGCGTACGGAACTTCTCGCAGCAGGGCATGTTCCTCATCGGCGGCACCCTCGCCGACCGCCTCGGCTACAAAGCCCCCATCATGGCCGGCTGCCTGCTGCGCACCATCGGGTTCGCCCTGCTCGGCTGGGTGGACAACCTGCCCACGCTGATCGCGGCCTCCGCCGCCACCGGATTCGCGGGCGCCCTGTTCAACCCGGCCGTGCGCGCCTACCTGGCCGCCGAGGCGGGGGAGCGGCGCGTCGACGCCTTCGCCACCTTCAACGTCTATTACCAGGCCGGCATGCTCCTCGGCCCGCTCGTCGGACTCGCCCTGCTGGCCGCCGACTTCCGGCTCGTGTGCACCACCGCGGCCGCCGTCTTCGCCGGCCTCACGGTCCTCCAGGCGCGCGCCCTGCCCGCCCGCCGCGGCACGGCACACGACCGCCCCCGGCAGGAGGACGCCGCCGACGAGAGCGTGCTCGCCCAGTGGCGCACGGTCGTCGCCAACCGGCCCTTCCTGCTGTTCGCCCTCGCCATGATCGGCTCGTACGTACTGACCTTCCAGGTCTACCTGGCCCTCCCGCTCGCGGCGCGGAGCGCGCTGGGGGAGCGCGGCACCTGGGCGACCAGCCTCCTGTTCGTGGTGTCGGCCGCCGTCGCTGTGGTGGGCCAACTGCGCCTCACCGGCTGGGCGAAGGCGAGGTGGAGCCCGTCGCGGGCGCTGGTGCGCGGACTGACCGTCATGGGGCTCGCTTTCCTGCCGCTCGCCCTGGTCCCGTCCGACGCGGCCTGGCTCGTACTCGGCGCGCTCGTCCTGACGGTGACCCTGCTCGCCCTGGGCGGCGCCGTCGCCTACCCCTTCGAGATGGACACCGTCGTCACCCTGTCCGGCAACCGCCTGGTCGCCACGCACTACGGGCTCTACAACACCGTCTCGGGCCTCGGCATCACCCTCGGCAACCTGGCGACCGGCGCCCTGTGGGACTTCGCCGAACGGCACGACGCCCTCTGGCTGACCTGGAGTGCGCTCACCCTCACCGGCCTGGGCTGCGCCGCCTCCGTCGCCGCGCTCGCCCGCACCGGCCGCCTCACCGCGCGGGCCGAGCCCCACCTGGCGACCGCGTGAAAAGGGTGCGGGGCGAGGCGTCCCGAAGGCACCCAGCCCCGCACCCGTTCACATCAGGCGACCGCTCAGTCCTGCGCCACCGCCGGCGGCGCCGCGTCGACACCCCAGCGCGTCGGCTGCCCGGAGAGCGTGACGTCGATCGACCCGGCGTCCAGCAGCTCCCGGTGCGACAGCCAGCTCCGCTGGAGCGGCCCCGCGTCCGTCCGCACCGAGGACACGTACTGCATCTTCGACGCGTCGGCGCCCGGCGCCTCGATCGCGATCGGCTTGCCGTGCGCGGGCCGGATCTCGACCTTGTCGAACATCGGGGCCGTGACGATGTAGTTCGCCGACCCGGGCTGCGCCTCGAAGATCCCGGCCATCGCGAAGACCAGCAGCGACGAGGTCGCCCCGAGGTCGTCGTTGCCGGGCATCCCGTACGCGTCGTCCGTGAACAGCGTCCGCATCGCGCGCAGCACCGCCGACGTCTTCCACGGCGCGTTCGTCCACGTGTACATCCACGGCGCGTGGAAGTCCGGCTCGTTGTTCGGATTGAACGCGAAGTTGTTGTGGTAGTCGTACGCGCCGTTCACCCAGGACTCCGAGGCGGCCTTCGCCGGGTCGGTGAGCACCGTCGGCATGTCGAAGAACGTGTCGAGCCGCTGCTCGGCCGCGCCCGCCCCGCCCATCAGCCCGTACAGGGTCTGCGGGTCCTGCTGGGCCAGCCACTGGTACTGCCAGGCCGTGCCCTCGTGGAAGGCGCCCGACTGGGTCGGGTCCGTGTCGCCGGCCGGCGTGCCGTCCGCCTTCTTCGCCACGGGGAAGCCGGTGAAGCCCTTCGACGAGATGCCGGAGTCCCACAGCTTGGTGAAGTTGTCGCAGCGTCCCGCCAGCAGGTCCGCCTTGTCCTCGTGGCCGAGCCCGCGGGCCATCGTGGACAGCGCGCAGTCGCCGAGCGCGTACTCCAGCGTCGCCGAGCCCGCCTGCCGTGTGTCACCGAACTGGTAGCCCGGCAGGTCCTGGTAGCCGATGAAGCCGTTCTTCACGTACGTCGGATTGCCGTCGCGGCCGCGGAAGACGGACTGGTCCTGGGGGACCTCGTTGACGTTCTTCCACAGCGCGTCGAACAGGCCGCGCGCGGTGCGGTCGTCGAGCAGACCGCGGTTGTAGAGGTCGACGATCCACGGGGTGACGGGGTCACCGCTCATCACGTTCGTCTCGCCGTTGCCGAGCCCCCAGCGCGGCAGCCAGCCGCCGTCCTCGTAGACCCGCAGCAGCGACTTGGCCATGTCCGTGGCCTTGTCCGGGTTCAGCAGCGTCACCAGCTGGTTCTGCGAACGGTACGTGTCCCACAGGGAGAACATCTGGTAGTAGGGCGAGTCCGAGCGGTGCACCTGGTCGTCGAAGCCCCGGTAACGGCCGTCGACGTCGGAGCCGACCGACGGGTGCAGCAGCGAGTGGTAGAGCGCGCTGTAGTAGGTGCGCTGGTCGGCCTTGCTGCCGCCGGCCACCCGCATCCGGTTCAGCTCGTCCCGCCACGTGTCGTGCGCGGCCGAGCGGACCTTGTCGAAGGACTCCGGCTGCTCCGCCCGCCGGTTCAGGCGTGCCCCGTCGACCGACGTGTAGGACAGGCCCACCGAGGCGCCCACCCGGTCGCCCTTGTCCCGGTCGAAGGACAGCCAGGCGCCCGCCCGCTTCGTGCCGCGCTGCGCCTCGCGCTTGCCCGGCGTGAGCGTGCCGTCCGTCCACGTGCCGAACGTCGAGAACCTGCGGTCGAACTTGGCGCTGAAGTAGACCCGGTAGCGCTCCTTGACGGTCTCCCAGCAGAAGTTGCCGCCCTGGACCCAGCCCTCCACGGTGTCGTCGCCGACCACCTTGAGGCCGCCGGCGAACGTGCCGCCGTTGCTCTCACCGGCCTCGATCAGCACGTTCTGCGCGCCGGACCCGCTCGGGAACGTGTACCGGTGCTGACCCGTCCGCTGCGTCGCCGACAGCTCGGCCTCGATGCCGTTGTCGAACTTCACGCCGTAGTAGCCGGGCGAGCGGGTCTCGTTGTCATGGCTGAACCTGGCCCGGTACTGCGCGGGGTCCGAGGACGTGACGTCTCCGGTCGTCGGCATGAACCGGATGTTGCCCATCGTCTGGCAGCCGACGCCCGAGAGGTGCGTGTGGCTGAAGCCGAGGATGCTGTCCTGCGCGTAGTCGTAGGAGGCGTACTTGTTCAGCTGGGTGTCGGGGCTCAGCTGCACCATGCCGAAGGGCGTGGACGCGCCCGGGAAGGTGGTCCCGTCGCCGTTGTTGCCGATCGAGGTGTCGACCAGCGTGGTGGGGTCTGCGGCGAACTCCGGCCCCTGCTCACGGGCGCTCGCGGCGCCCGTGGCGGTGACGGAGGCGGCGGCCAGAGTGGTGGCGATCAAGGCTGCGGTGAACGCGCGTCTAAACGCTCGCATCGCGATCCTCTCGTGCGACAACGTTGTCAAAGGGGGTGCCCGTCGATCTTTCTCTCCTGGGCATGCATCCGTCAATGCCGCGGCGCCGACTCGTCACGGATGGCCGTCCCCGGTGCCCGTGAGCAGGCGAGGGCGGGCCGATCGACGGAACATGGAGAAAGCGGGAGAGATCACAGGGCGCCGAGCAGACGGGAGTGCCGCACGTGGGTGGCGGGCGCGAACACGGCAACACCGAGGAGTACGACGCCGAGATGCGCCAGGTCGACGCCCTCAACCGACTGGCGGGACCGGCCACCGGCGGTTCGGGCCGGCCGCCGGACGACCTGCGCCACCGCGGCGCCGACCTCCTCGTCACCGGCCACGCCCTGGCCCGCGTCGCCTCACTGGGCGAGGCCCTCACCCTGATCTCCGGACTGACCGACCCCTCACTGCCCCTGTGCAGCCAGGCCGTGTTCCGCGCGGACCGGGAAACGCTGCACTGCGTCGGCCAGTTGGGGCTGCGCGACGACGGGCGGGACGCGTACCGCATGCCGCTGGACACCGTGCACCCCGCAGCCCAGGTCGCCCGGACCGGACGGCCTGTCTTCCTCGCCTCCCCGGAGGAGTTCCGCGAGCGCTTCCCCGAGGGCCACTCCCTGTCCGCCCACGCCGGGCACCAGGCCTGGGCCTTCCTGCCCCTGACCACGTACGGCCAGCTCACCGGCGTGTGGATGGCCGCCTTCGACGCCCCCGTCACGATCACCGACGGCCTGGGCGTCTTCCTCATGACCGTCGCCCGGCTCCTCGGCCAGAGCATCGAGCAGACCTACGACGGCCAGGCCGACCGCGCCCTGTCACAGACCCTGCGCAACAGCCTCGGCGGGGTCGGCTCCGGCGTCGACGGGCTCAGCGTCGCCGCCCGCTACGTCCCCACCGGCGGCGGCCTCATGGTCGGCGGCGACTGGTTCGACAGCATCACCCTGCCCGGCGGCCGCCTCGGCCTCGTCATCGGCGACGTCCAGGGCCACGACCTGCAGGCCGCGGGACTCATGTCCCGGCTGCGCACCGCCATCCACGCCTATGCCGCCGAGGGCCACGGCCCCGACGCCGTCCTGGTGCGCGCCTCGCACTTCCTCGCCTCCCTGGGCGAGGACCGCTTCGCCACCTGCATCTACCTGGAGGCCGACCCCGCCACCGGCACCCTCCGCATCGCCCGCGCCGGCCACCCGCACCCCGTCCTGCGCCTCCCCGACGGCACCTGCGTGCTCAAGCACGTGCGGGGCGGCCTGCCCCTCGGCCTCGACCTCGACGAGGACGACTATCCGGTCAGCGTCGTCACCCTGCGCGAGAACGAGATCATGATGCTGTGCACCGACGGACTGATCGAGTCCGGCGGCCACGACATGTACACCGGATGGCTGCGCGTGCGCGACGCGCTCGAACCCGGCAGCGCAGGCGACCTCGGCGGACTCGCCGACCGGCTCATGAACGCCGTCGTCGCACCGACGGAGGCACGGAAGGGCGAGCAGCCCGCCGCCGCCTTCACCGAGGACGACATCGCGCTGCTGCTCCTGCGCCGCGACCCGTCCGCCGTCCCCGTCGACGGCACCGGCCGGAACCTGCGCTTCACCCTCGAACAGGACCAGGCCCAGGGCCTCGCCGACGCCCGCATCGAATTCCAGGGCCTGCTCCACGACTGGGCCCGCCCCGAACAGGTCGACACCGTCCTCCTGCTCGTCTCCGAGCTTCTCGGCAACGTCCTCGTCCACACCGAGCAGGCCGCCGCGCTGCGCGCCGACATCCACGGCACGCACGGCCGGCGCCGGCTCCGCGTCGAGGTCTCCGACCGCAGCGACGAGGTCCCGCACCGCCGCGCCCCCGGCGAGCTCTCCTCCTCCGGCCGCGGCCTCGTCCTGCTCGACCTGCTGGCCCACCGGTGGAACATCCGGCCCGAGCCCGAGGGCAAGACGGTCTGGTTCGAGCTCGACGAGGACGGCCCGGAGGAGCCGTGAGCACACGGCGGCGGCCGGGACGGACCACGCCGCCCCGGCCGCTCACTTCACCACAGGCCCTCAGTTCACCGGATCTCGACGAGCAGGTCGCCGCCCTCCACCTGCTGGATCCTGGAGATCGCGAGACGCGAGACACGCCCGCCGCGCGGCGCCGTGATCGAGGCCTCCATCTTCATCGCCTCGATCGTCGCCACCGTCGCACCGGCCTCGACCTGGTCGCCCTCGGCGACCGACAGCGTGACCACACCGGCGAACGGCGCCGCGACGTGACCCGGGTCGCCCTTGTCGGCCTTCTCGGTCACGGGCAGATCGGCCGCGGCCGCGTTGTCCCGCACCTGGATCGGCCGCAGCTGTCCGTTGAGCGTGGACAGCACCGTGCGCATCCCTCGCTCGTCGGCCTCGCCGACCGCCTCCAGCTCGATCAGCAGCCGCACACCGGGTCCGAAGTCGACGCTGTACTCCTTGCCCGGGCGCAGCCCGTAGAAGAAGTCCTTGCTGTCGAGCACGCTGGTGTCGCCGTAGGCCTCGCGATGCGTCTCGAAGGCCTTCGTCGGACCCGGGAACAGCAGCCGGTTGAGGGTCGCGCGGCGGTCCTTGGCGAGGCCGTCGCGGTCCTCGGCGCTCAGGTCCTGGACCGGCTTGGGGCCGGCCCGGCCTTCCAGGGCCTTGCTGCGGAACGGCTCGGGCCAGCCGCCGGGAGGCGTGCCCAGCTCGCCGTGCAGGAAGCCGATCACCGAGTCCGGGATGTCGAACCGGTTCGGCGTCGCCTCGAACTCGGCGGGCTCCACGCCCGCGCCCACCAGATGCAGCGCGAGGTCGCCCACGACCTTCGACGACGGCGTCACCTTCACCAGCCGGCCCAGCATCCGGTCGGCCGCCGCGTACGTCGACTCGACGTCCTCGAAGCGGTCGCCGAGGCCGAGTGCGACGGCCTGCGTGCGCAGGTTGGACAGCTGTCCGCCGGGGATCTCGTGGTGGTAGACCCGCCCGGTCGGCGCGTCCAGACCCGCCTCGAACGGGGCGTAGATCTTGCGCACGCTCTCCCAGTACGGCTCCAGGTCACCGACCGCCTGGAGGTCCAGGCCCGTGGGGCGCGCCGAGTGGTCGGTCGCCGCGACGATCGCCGACAGCGACGGCTGCGAGGTGGTCCCGGCCATGGAGGCCACCGCGCCGTCCACCGCGTCCGCCCCGGCCTGGATCGCCGCGAGGTACGTCGCGAGCTGCCCGCCCGCCGTGTCGTGCGTGTGCAGGTGCACCGGCAGGTCGAACTCGCGGCGCAGCGCCGAGACGAGCGTGGCCGCGGCCGGGGCGCGCAGCAGACCGGCCATGTCCTTGACCGCGAGGACGTGCGCGCCCGCGTCGACGATCTTCTCGGCGAGCCGCAGGTAATAGTCCAGCGTGTACAGCTTCTCCGCCGGGTCCGACAGGTCGGACGTGTAGCAGAGCGCGACCTCCGCGACGGCGGTGCCGGTCTCCCGTACGGCCTCGATCGCGGGCCGCATCTGGTCGACGTCGTTGAGCGCGTCGAAGATGCGGAAGATGTCGATGCCGGTGGCGGCCGCCTCCTGCACGAACGCGTCGGTCACCTCGGTCGGGTACGGCGTGTACCCCACGGTGTTGCGACCGCGCAGCAGCATCTGCAGACAGATGTTCGGCACGGCCTCGCGCAGGGCTGCGAGCCGCTCCCACGGGTCCTCGGCGAGGAAGCGCAGCGCGACGTCGTACGTGGCGCCGCCCCAGCATTCGAGGGAGAGCAGCTGCGGCAGCGTGTGCGCCACCGTCGGGGCGACGGCCAGCAGGTCCTTGGTGCGCACCCGGGTGGCGAGCAGCGACTGGTGGGCGTCGCGGAACGTGGTGTCGGTGACGCCGAGCGTCGGCGCGTCCCGCAGACTCCGGGCGAAGCCCTCGGGCCCGAGCTCCGCGAGCCGCTGCCGCGACCCGGCCGGCGGCTCGCCCGCGGGCAGCGGCGCCAGCTTGGAGGCGGGCGAGATCAGCTCGGGGCGCGGACCGTGCGGCTTGTTCACCGTCACGTCCGCGAGGTACGTCAACAGCTTCGTGCCCCGGTCCGCCGAGTGACGGGCCGTCAGCAGGTGCGGCCGCTCCTCGATGAACGAGGTGGTGACGCGCCCCGCCTGGAAGTCCGCGTCGTCGAGCACGGCCTGCAGGAACGGGATGTTCGTCGACACACCACGGATGCGGAACTCGGCGACGGCCCGCCGCGCCCGGTCCACGGCCGTACGGAAGTCCCGGCCCCGGCAGGTCAGCTTCACCAGCATGGAGTCGAAGTGGGCGCTGACCTCGGTGCCCGCGTGCGTCGTACCGCCGTCGAGCCGGATGCCCGAACCGCCGGGGGAGCGGTAGGCGCTGATCATGCCGGTGTCGGGCCGGAACCCGTTCGCCGGGTCCTCGGTCGTGATGCGGCACTGGAGCGCGGCGCCGTGCAGCACGACCGACTCCTGCGACAGGCCCAGGTCCGCGAGGGTCGCGCCGGACGCGATGCGCAGCTGCGCCTGCACCAGGTCGACGTCGGTGACCTCCTCGGTCACCGTGTGCTCGACCTGGATGCGCGGGTTCATCTCGATGAAGACGTGCTTGCCCTCGCGGTCGAGGAGGAACTCCACGGTGCCCGCGTTGCGGTAGCCGATCCGGCGGGCGAACTTCACCGCGTCGGCGCAGATCCGCTCGCGGATCCCGGGGTCGAGGTTCGGCGCGGGCGCCAGCTCGATGACCTTCTGGTGGCGGCGCTGCACCGAGCAGTCGCGCTCGAACAGGTGGATGACGTTGCCCTCGCCGTCGGCGAGGATCTGCACCTCGATGTGGCGGGGGTCGACGACGGCCTTCTCCAGGAAGACCGTCGCGTCGCCGAAGGCCGACTCGGCCTCGCGGGCCGCCGCCTCGATCGACTCGCGCAGCAGCGCCGGGTCGTCGACGCGCCGCATGCCGCGCCCGCCACCGCCGGCGACGGCCTTCACGAACACGGGGAAGCCGATGTCCTCGGCGGCCGCCACCAGTTCGTCCACGTCGGTGGACGGCGCCGAGGAGCCGAGCACCGGCACTCCGGCCTCGCGCGCGGCGGCCACGGCCCGCGCCTTGTTGCCCGTCAGCTCCAGCGTCTGCACGGACGGGCCGACGAACGTGATGCCCGCCTCCTCGCAGGCGCGCGCGAGTTCGGGGTTCTCGGAGAGGAATCCGTAGCCCGGGTACACGGCGTCGGCCCCCGCGAGCCGGGCCGCGCGGATGATCTCCTCCACCGACAGATAGGCCCGCACCGGATGGCCGGCCTCGCCGATCTCGTACGCCTCGTCGGCCTTCAGCCGGTGCAGCGAATTGCGGTCCTCGTGCGGGAACACGGCGACGGTGCGCGCCCCCAGTTCGTAGCCGGCGCGGAACGCGCGAATCGCGATCTCCCCGCGGTTGGCCACCAACACCTTGCGGAACATCCTGACCCCTTCACCTGGCCGGTGACGAGCACCGTGGATCGTGCCCGGCTCGTTTCGGCAACGCTAAGGGCAGCGTGGGCGCGTACTGAAGGTTCGGCGACAGTGACATGGATCATCGAGCCGAAGGGGCCGCCAATGGCGCAGAGTGGACCCCTTTGCCTCCGCGGCGCCCGCGCGCCGCCCGCCGGCCGATGAGTTCCGCCGGCCCCGACGGTCCTACCCACCGACAGGTCTTCGATCCTCCTCTCCTCACCCACCGGCAGCCACACGCACGGGAGCACGTCATGACCGCCACGTACACGTTCGACATCTTCAGCAGCCTCGACGGCTTCGGCGCCGCGAGCGGCGACTGGACCGGCTACTGGGGCAAACAGGGCCCCGAACTGCTCGAACACCGGCTCCGCCAGTACGACCGGGACCAGCGGATGGTGCTCGGCGCGAACACCTACCGGGCGTTCGCCGGCATGCTGGCCGAGGACACCGAACCGGGCGTGCGCGACCCGTGGGTCACCCGGATGCGGAACCTGCCGCTCACGGTCGTGTCGACGACGCTCCGGGAACCCCTGGACTGGCCGGACGCCACGGTCGTGAGCGGCGACGCGGTCGACGTCGTGGCCCGTCTGAAGAAGGAGTCCGACGTCCCGCTGCGCTCGCACGGCAGCCTGTCCATGAACCGGGCCCTGATGGCGGCCGGACTCGTCGACCGCGTCCAGATCACGGTCTTCCCCGTCATCACGGGCCGCACCGGCCTGGACCCGATCTTCGCCGGGGCGGAGGACTTCGACCTCGACCTGATCGAGACGCGCACCCTCGACGGCCGCACCCAGGAGCTCGTCTACCGCCCGGCCCTGCACGGCTGAACGCGTGAACGCGGCGCGGAGTGGCGTCAGCCGCGCCGGCGCATCGGGGCGAGGGCCGAGGTCAGCGTGACGACCTCGTCGAGCAACTGCCCAAGGGCCCGCTCGTGGCGCTCGGCGGGCGCGAACGTCGTGTACGCCTCGAAGTCGCTCTGCAACGACAGGTGCACCTGCGTGTGCACGGCCGTCAGCTGAACCGCCCCGGCGATGTGCCGCAGATGATCGAGGGCGCGGGCCCCGCCGACGTTGCTGCCGTAGCCGACGAACCCGGCCGCCTTGTGGTTCCACTCGTGGTAGACGAAGTCGATGGCGTTCTTGAGCGCGGCCGGGATGGACCGGTTGTACTCGGGCGTGACGAACACGAATCCGTCGAGCGCGTCGATCGTGGCCGCCCACGCGCGGGTGTGCGCGTGCTCGTAGTCGCCCAGGCGCGGCGAGCGCGGCTCGTCGAACAGCGGCAGGTCGTGGTCGGCGATGTCGACGACCTCGAACGCGGCGTCGTCCCGGGCCCCGGCCGTCTTCTCGACCCAGCTCGCGATCTGGGGCCCGACCCGGCCGGGACGGGTCGTGCCGAGGATGATGCCTATCGTCGTCATGTCCTACGTCTCCAGTCGCGCTGCAGAGGGTGTACGGGCGGGGGTGATCCGGCTGTGCTCAGTGCGGCAGCATCGCCTCGATGAGGTCCGCGGCGCGTCGGGTGCCGCCCTCGGCCCGGGCCTCCGTCTGCAACCGGCGGCTGTGCGCGCGACGTCCGGGATCGTCGAGCAGCTCGGTCAGCGCCGTGCGCAGTGTCCCGGCGGTGGCGTCGGCGGTGTCGACGCGGCGGGCCACCCCGAGTTCGACCAGGCGGTCGGCGTTCATGAACTGCTCGGCGCCCTGCGGCACCGCGATCATCGGGACGCCCGCGAGGAGGCCCTCGCCGCAGCCGCCCATCCCGGCGTGTGTGACGAAGGCGTCCGCCTGTTCCAGGATCGCCCGCTGCGGCACCCAGGAGCGCACCTCGACGCCGGCCGGTACGTCACCCAGCTCGGCGGGGTCGGTGTAGCGCCCGATCTGGAGCACGACGTGCCATCCGGGCAGGTCACCGAAGGCGGCGACGCACTGGCGGTAGAACTCCGGCTGCCGCGTGTACGCGGACCCGAGCGAGACCAGCAGCACCTTCTCGGCGCCCGCCGGACGCGTCCAGCCCTCGTCTCCCGCACGGGTGTCGAAGCACGGCCCGACGAACGTGACGACGTCCGTGTCGACCCGGTCGGCGTGCGGCTGCATCGCGCGCGGGATCAGGGCGAGGGAGCGGCCGGGCGGCCCGGAGAACGCGTCCACGTCCGTGGTGACGGCCCCGGCCTCGGTGAGCCAGCGCGCGAACCTGTCCCGGTACGCGTCGGCACCGGGCAACTGCCGCAGATGCACAGCGACTTCCTCCTCGTAGCCGTCCCAGGCGACGAAGGTCGGGGACAGCTGCGCGAGCGGGCGGCCCTGCGTCTCGGCCAGGGCGCGCGCCGCGTAGGCCCCGATGTCGTAGAGGTACAGGTCGGCCGGGTCGTCGTCGTACGCGGCGCGCAACTGCGGGAGCGCCTGGATCGCGTCGTCGAGGAAGAGGGACGCGGCCGCGATGGGGTCGTCCGGCCACTTGTTGTCGGCGAAGGGCAGCGTGGAGGAGCACGTGACGAGTTCGGCGCCGGTGGCCTCGATCCGCTCGGCCATCACCTGGTCGTCGGCGTACGTGACCCGGTGACCGCGGGCCACCAGTTCACGGATCACCGCGAGGCCGGGCAGGACGTGGCTGACGAGGGGGACGCCGACCATCGCGATGTGGGCGCGGCTGCGGGACATGCTCGATCACTCGTTTCCGGGTGGGGGGACGGGGTCAGGGCCGGGGGAGCAGCGCGGCGGCCGCCTCCAGTTCGTCGATCGATCCCGACATGATGGTCCGTACGTGCGCGGTGATGTGCTCGACGGGCCAGTCCCACCAGGCGACCGCGAGCAGCCGGGCGACGTCCGCCGGCTCGTAGCGGGTCCGGATGAGCTGAGACGGGTTGCCGCCCACGATGCCGTAGTCGGGCACGTCGCCGGTGACCACGGCGCCGGAGGCGATGATCGCGCCGTGGCCGATCCGCACCCCGGGCATGACCATGGCGCCGTGGCCGAACCACACGTCGTTGCCGACGACCGTGTCTCCGCGCCCCGGCAGGCCTGTGATCAGGTCGAAGTGCTCGGCCCAGGAGCCGCCCATGGTGGGAAAGGGGAACGTCGACGGGCCGTCCATGCGGTGGTTGGCGCCGTTCATGATGAACCGCGTGCCGGTGCCCAGCGCGCAGTACTTGCCGATCACCAGGCGCTCGGGCCCGTAGTGGTACAGGACGTTGCGCGTCTCGAACGCGGTGGGGTCGTCCGGATCGTCGTAGTAGGAGAAGTCGCCGACCTCGATCAGCGGCGACTTCACCAGCGGCTTGAGCAGGACGACGCGCGGGTGCTCGGGCATCGGGTGGAGCACGGTGGGATCGGCGGGCACGGCGGGAACGGGCGGCATCGTGAAGGCGGTACCTCTCGGCAGGTGGTGCGTACGCGGGTGGCGGAAGCGCGGAGCGTTACTGCGACAACTGTTGCGTTAAGATGCTGTCACAGCCCACGGACGTGGATCAACCGGATACTGGATTCCCGATGTCAGAACCCATGGCCCCCGCGCCCGACCGCCGCCCCGGCGGCCGCACCGCCCGCATCCGAGCCCAGGTCCTCGACGCGGTCCGCGCCGAACTCGCCGAGGGCGGGCACGAGTCGCTCACGATCGAGGGCGTCGCGACGCGCGCCGGCGTGCACCGCGCCACCGTCTACCGGCGCTGGCGCGACGTCGGCGGACTGCTCGTCGACGTCATCGACGCAGCGGGCGAGACCGACTGGCGGCCCCCGGACACGGGTTCGCTGCTCGGCGATCTGACGGCCCTGAACCGGGAGATCCAGGAGTCCCTGGCGGTGCGGCCCTCGCTCGCCGTCGCCCTGATGTCCGCCTCGTTCCACTCCGAACAGGCGGCGCAGGCCCAGACGCGGCTGTGGGCGGACCGGTACGCGCAGTGCGCGGTCCTGGTCGAACGAGCCGTCGAGCGCGGCGAACTCCCCTCCCCGCACACCGACGCACGGGCCCTGCTGATCGCTGCGACCGCACCGCTCTACCACCGGCTCCTGCTGCTGCGCGCCGAACCCGACCCGGACCAGCCGGAAAGGGACGCGCGGGCGGCGGTGCTGGCGGCCGAAGCGGGAGCCTTCACCGTCCTGTAGGCAGGTCCGGATAGGCTCCCGTGATGCGTATGCGTCTGATACCCGACGACCCGTTCCCCGAGATCGGCCACCCCTTCACGACTGACGTGAGCGCGGACGGCCGTTGGATCGCCGTGAGTTGCTACGCGAACGGCCGTGACGGCCGCGGGCGCATCGCCGTCTACCGGACGAGCGATCTCGCCCTGTGGGACCAGCTGGTGCTCGGACGGTCCGTCGAGACGCTCGCCTTCCACCCGGTGCTTTCCCTGCTCGCCGTGGGCACGGGCGAGGGCGACGAGTTCGAGGCGCAGGGCGGACTTCACCTGTACGAGCCCGAGACCCGCCGGCGCGTCGACGTGGAGGTCGCCGGAGCCGAGGTCGTCGCGCTGAGCTGGCGCGACGCGCGACGCCTGGAGGTGACGTTCAGCGCGCCGATCGTCGACTACGAGGACCTCGGGAACGTCGCGTACACCCGCGCCGTCGCCGAGCGCGACGACTGGAGCCGGGTGACGGCGGACGTGCTCGCCGCGCGGATCGCCTGGCCGCAGGCACCGGCGCAGGTCGACTGGGCCGCGGCGAAGGGCCCGGGGGTGGACGCCCCGCAGCGGTACCTGGCCGCTGTCGCCGCGGAGCACGGCACCTCCTGGAGCAGACGCAGCGGGCCCGCCGCGGTGGAGGCGCTGAGCGACGGCCGAGTGCTCGTCGCGCGGCCCACCGGGACGCTCCTGGAGTGCTGGGCGCAGGACGGCACCCTGCTGTGGTCGCTGCCGGAGCCCGAGGACACCTTCGAACGCAGCGGCTGCCGGCTCCACGTCACCCCGGACGAGGAGAGCGTCTGGATCACGGTCCTGGTCGGCACCAGCGACAACCGCCGCACCCGGCTGTGCCGGTTCGCCCTGGCCGACGGCGCCCCGCTCGCCGAACTCGCCCTCGACTTCCCGGTCGTCATCGCCGCCCGCACGGACGGCGCCTGGGTGGCCAGGGACTCGCGCGACCTCTTCCCGTGGGCGCACTGGCCGCCCGGCCCGAGCGTCGTCCTGACCCCCACGGGACGGCAGTTGGGCACCCTCGAACTGGGGGAGTGCCACACCTCGTTCGACCTTCCGGTCCGCCGCTCGCCGCACCTGCTGTTCCTGTACGGCGACGGCCCCGCCGGCGTGCAGCCCCCACTGCTGGAGAAGTGGGTCGTGCGGGCGGGCCCCGAGGGGATCGAGCGGCTGTTCCCCCTGTCCTGGGACGACTCCCTCGGGGTTCACCACGGCGGCCCGGCCGTGTACGTGGACGACGCCCTCGGCGCCGGACTCGTCCACGGCTGCACGGGCCGCGACGGCTCGTACCTCGTACGCCGCTCCTACCCGGACGGCGCCGTGGTCTGGGCGCACCGCTTCGACACGGGGATCACCGGGGTCGACGCGCACGACGGACTCGTCCACGCCGTGACGGCCGGCCCGGCCTGCGAACTGCTCACCCTGCGCGGGACGGACGGCGCGGTGCTGCGCCGGCAGCCGCTCGCGCTCGGCGCGCACGTCTACACGCCGACCTGTCTGAGCGCCGGCCCGGACGGCGAGCTGCTGATCGGCACGGCCGAGGGACGGATCGTCCGGGCCCGGGCCTGAGCCGGGGCCCGCTCAGACTCCGTAGCCGCCGTCGACGTCCAGCTTCTGACCGGTGATGAAGCGCGCACGGTCGGAGGCCAGGAAGCACACGGCCTCGGCGATGTCCTCGGCGGTGCCGAAGGTGCGCAGCGGGATGTTGGCCATCGCGGCGTCGAGGGCCCGCTGGTCGAGATCGCCGGAGTCCATCAGCCGCGCGGCCATCCCGTCGGTGAGCATCCCGGGCCCCACGCAGTTCACCCGCACCCCGAACCGGCCCTCCTCGGCGGCGAACGCGCGGGCCAGCGCCTCCACCGCCGCCTTCGGCCCCGCTGACAGGCCGTCACGCACCGGATAGCGGCGGGTCGCCGCCGTCGTGACCGCGACCACCGAGCCCCGGCTCTCGCGGAGGGCCGGCAGCGCGGCGTGCAGAAGGTTGAAGAAGGCGGACGCGTCCGCGTCGAGCTGCTCGCGCCAGCGCTCCGGCGAGACGCGGGACAGGTGTGTCATCGGGACGTGCGGGCCCGCGCAGTGCACCACGGTGTGGACCGCCCCGAAGCGGGAGACCACCGAGGCCAGATGGTCGCGGGTGGCGGTCGCGTCCGAGAGGTCCAGCGGGTCCGTCGTGACGGGGACCCCGTGGGCGGAGGCCAGCTCGGCGGCGACCGCCTCCGCCTGCTCCTTGTTGCGCCGGTACGTCAGGGCCACGGCCGAACCGGCGGCCGCCAGGCCGCGGCAGACGGCGGCCCCGATCCCTCCGGAGCCGCCGGACACGACGGCCACGCCCGCCCTGTTCCCGAAGTCGCGCATCGCGCCCACCTCTCGTGCTCGGAGCGCCGCCCCCAGAACAAGCAGACGCTTGGTCGTGCATCACGGTAGGTGCGCGTCGAGAGCCCGGTCAAGGGGCCGGAATCAACACCAAACAAATGCTTGACCGGTGCGAGATTCGCCGTGCTACGTTTCGCGGCACTAACAAGCGCTTGGTTCGGTCTCGGTGTGTCCTCGGCTCTCCATCGGCTCTCCATAAGGGTTGAAAATGAACAGACGAATCGTTGCGGTGATCGCGTCGGCCACGGGTGTCGCCTTCACCCTCACCGGGTGCGGGGCCGGTTCCGCCACGGAAGGAAAGAGCGCCGACGAGCCCTATCGCGTTTTGGTCACCGGCGGCCTGAGCGCCCAGGGCGTCCTCGCGGACAACTCGACGACCTCGGTGCTCTCGGCCAAGGCCGGCGCCAAGGTGGTCAACGCGGCGGGCGGGATACTCGGCCGCAAGGTCGAGGTCACCGTCGTCGACGACGCGGGCGACCCGACGACCGCCGTCACCAAGCTCCGTGAGGCGATCAACTCCGACAAGAAGCCGGACCTGTTCCTCGACTCCGGCCCGTCCACCGTCACGGCCGCCGTCCTGCCGATCCTGAAGCAGAACAACATCCTGTCCATGAACGTCGGCCCCACCGCAGACTCCTCGGACCCCAAGGCCTTCCCGCTCAACTTCGACCTGTCGCCCGGCCCTTCCGACTACGCCAAGGGCTTCATCCCCCACCTCAAGGACAAGGGGTACAAGAGGGTCGGCATCATCCACGGCAGCAGCTCCTACGGGGAGACCTTCGACGCCGAGATGACGAAGGCCTTCGACGACGCCGGGATCGAGGTCGTCAAGAGCGAGGAGTACGACGTCGCCGCGCTCGACATGACCCCGCAGCTCCAGGCGGTCCGCGCCGCCGGCCCCGACGCCCTGATCATGGACGGCTACGGCGCCCCCGTCGGCTACCTGCTGAAGAGCATGAAGAAGCTCGGCTGGAACGTCCCGGTCGTCGCCAACACCTCGGTCTCCGCGACCGGCCTGATCTCCACGCCGCCACCCGCCGGGGTCCTCGGCACCGACCAGGTGAAGAACCTGGTGATGCAGGTGTACACGAGCACCAAGTACGACGCCGGGGACAAGGCCATGAACGAGGCGGTCGCGGCGATGAAGTCACTCGGCAAGATCCGCTCCACGCTGATCCTCGGCTACAACTACGACGCGCTGCCCCTCATCGCGGCGGCCGCCGAGAAGGCCGGCTCGCTCGACGACCCGAAGGCACTCGCCCGAGCGCTCGAGGAGCAGAGCGTGCAGAAGAAGGCCAAGACGGCGATCCTGAACGACTACCACTTCAGCGCCACGGCGCACCGGCCGAACGCCGACGCGGGGGTGTTCCTCTTCATCGCCCCGTCCGAGATCAAGGACGGGCAGTTCCAGTGACGCTGATCTGGGGCGGACTGGCCCTCGGAGCGGTCTACGCGCTGGTCGCCGTCTGCTACAACATCGTCTTCATCTCCTCGAAGACCTTCAACTTCGCCCAGGCCCAGCTCATCATGGTCGGCGCGTTCGTCACGTACACCGGCCTGGTCACCTGGAAGCTGTCCGTCCCGGTCGTCCTGCTGCTCGCCGTCGCCTCGGTCCTCGCCCTGGCGGCGGTCGAGGAACGCCTCGCGGTGCGCCCGGTCAAGGACCCGCACAACATCCTTGTCACCACCCTCGGCGTCTCCATCCTCCTCAACGGAGTCACCCAACTGGTGTGGGGGACCCAGCCGTTGAACGTCCCGTTCTTCGGGGGCAACGAGGTCATGCGGCTGCTCGGCGGCCAGACCTACCCGGTGGAGATCGCGCTCGTCGTCGTGGCCGTCCTCCTCGTGTGGGCGCTCACCCGGCTCAGCCGCCGCTTCCTCGTGGGCCTCGCGCTGCTCGGCATGTCGGAAGACCGCGAGGCGGCGATGCTCCGCGGCGTGGACGTCCGCCGGCTCGCCTTCGGCGCCTTCGCGTTCTCCGGCGCCGTCGCCGGCGTACTCGGCATGTTCGTCGGCCCGAAGACCTTCGCGGTGGCCACGCTGGGCGCCTCCCTCGCCCTCAAGGGCTTCGTCGTCCTGGCCATCGGCGGGTTCGGCTCCATGCAGGGCACGCTCGTCGGCGGCCTGGTCGTGGGCCTCGCCGAGGCCCTCGCCGCCCGCTACCTGGGCGGCGCCTACGCCAACATCACTGTCTTCGTCATCCTCGTCACCATCTTGCTGGTGCGACCGGCGGGCCTCTTCGTACGGGTCCAGGAAAGGACGGTGTGACCATGGCCCTGTGGCGAACCGTTCGCGCGGTGCCGGGCTGGGTACCGGCCCTGACGCTCGGACTGATGGTCCTCGTCCTCCCCTGGGCGGGCCTGGACTTCTCCACGACCCGCCAGGTCCAGCTCACCCTCATCCTCGCCCTCGTGGTGAGCGGCCTCAACCTCAGCCTCGGGTACGCCGGTGAACTCGCCCTGGGACAGGCCGCGATGTACGCCTCCGGCGCCTACGTCGCCGGCCTGCTCTCCAAAGCGGGCCACACCGACATCCTGCTCCAGCTGCTGCTCGCCGGCCTCGGCGCGCTCGCGGTCGGCGTCGTCACCGGCATCCCCGGCCTCCGGCTGGGGAGTTGGTCCCTCGCGATGACCTCGTTCTTCCTCGTCCTGCTCGTCCCCGACGTGCTCGCGATCTTCCCCGGCGCGACCGGCGGCCGGAACGGCCTGAGCGGCATCCAGAGCCCCACCCTGTTCGGCTCCCTGCTCGACGGGACGGGCTTCTACCTCGTCATCGCCGTGGTCGCGATCCTCTGGTTCGCCGTGCTGCGCAACATCGTGACCTCCCGGCACGGCATCGCCCTGCGCGTCCTCAGACAGAGCCCCGTCCTCGCCGCCTCCACCGGCATCTCGGTCTTCCGGATGAAGCTCCTCGCGTACGCGCTCGGCGCCATCCCGGCGGGCCTCGCCGGTGCGCTCTTCGCCAACCTCGACCTGTACGTGTCCCCGGAGGCGTTCTCCTTCGCCTTCGCCACCACCGTCCTTTCCGCCTCCATCCTCGGCGGCTCCGCCAGCGTGTACGGAGCTCTGGTCGGCGCCGCCGTCATGCAGTTCGGGCCCAACCAGTCCTCGGGCTTCCAGCAGTACGCCCTCGTCTTCACCGGCGCCTTCCTGGTCATCGGCGGCGTCCTCCTCACCGGCGGCCTCGCCCGCGTCTTCCGCGTCCTCGTCGCCCGCCTCGACCGGAAGGCGACACCGGCCGACAGCGCCGTCACGACGGAGGAGGGACCCGCACCGCGGATCCCCCCGTTCCAGGGCGCGACCCTCACGATCCGCAACGTCTCCAAGGCGTTCGGCGGCAACCAGGCCCTGAAGGACGTCTCGCTCGACGCACGCCCCGGCACCGTGACCGCGCTCATCGGACCCAACGGCTCCGGCAAGACCACGCTCCTGAACATGGTGTGCGGCTTCTACCGCACCGACGCGGGCGAGATCACCCTCGACGGCACCGCCCTGCACGGGCTCCCGCCCGACGGGGTCGCGCGCGCCGGAGTCGCCCGCACCTTCCAGACGCCGAACATCCCCGCCGGCGTCACCGTCCTCGAAGCCGTCGCGTCGGGCCGCTACACGGGACACCGTGCCTCCGTCCTCGCGGCCGTGCTGCGCACTCCCCGGTTCCGCCGGGTGCGCCGCGGGGACCTGGAGGAGGCGGAGCGGATGCTCGCGCTGGTGGGCCTCGGCCATCTGCGCGACACCGAGGCCGTCTCGCTGCCCCTGGGCATGCGCCGGCTCCTCGAGGTGGCCCGCGCCCTGATCGACGCGCCGGGCGTGCTCCTCCTCGACGAGGCGGCGTCCGGCCTCGACGAGCACGAGGTCGAGCGGCTCGCCTCGCTGATCCGGCAGATCCGGGACGCGGGCGGCACCGTCGTCCTCGTCGAACACAACTTCCGGCTGGTCCTCTCCCTCGCCGACGACATCGCCGTCCTCGCCCACGGACAGCTCATCACCACCGGCCCGCCGGAGGAGATCGAGCGCGACCCGCGCGTCCTCAGCGAGTACCTCGGAGTGGAACCCGCCACCACCTCGGGGGAGACCTCATGACGGCACAACAGCCCGGCGAACCGATCCTGCGGGTGCGCGGACTCGGCACCGGCTACGGCGACCTGCGCGTCGTCTGGGACGTCTCCTTCGACGTCTGGCCGGGACAGCTCACCGTCCTGCTCGGACGCAACGGCGCGGGCAAGACCACCACGCTCCGCGCTGTCTCCGGCCTCAACAAGGCGTCCGCCGGCCGCGTGGAACTCGCCGGCCGGGACATCACGAAGGCCGCCGCGCACACCCGCGTGAAACGGGGCATGGCCTACGTCCAGGAGGGCAAGCGCGTCTTCCACGGCCTCACCGTCGAGCAGAACCTGCTGCTCGGCGGCTACACCCGCCGCCTCAAACGGCCCGCCCTGCGCGAGGAGGCGGAGCGGATGTACGAGCTCTTCCCCGTCCTCGGCGACAAGCGGGCGCTGCTCGCCGGCACCATGTCCGGCGGCCAGCAGCAGATGCTCGCCATCGCGCAGGCCCTCATGGCCGGGCCCGAGCTCCTGATGCTCGACGAGCCCTCCGGCGGCCTGGCCCCCGTGATCGTCAACGAGGTCATGGAACGCGTCGGCCGGCTGAAGGAGACCGGCATCGGCATCCTGCTCGTCGAACAGGCCGTGGAGGCGTCCGTCGCCGTCGCCGACCACGTGGCCGTCCTCGACATGGGCCGCGTCGTCCTGTCCGCGCCCGCCGATGAGGTGGACGACCTCCAGGACGCCTACTTCGGCCGGACCCCGGCACCGAGAGCACCCGCTCCGGGCTCCTGAGACCGCGGCCCGCGCCGCCCCGTCCCGGCCCCCGCCGAGCACCGTCGGCGGGGGCCGGGGCATGCCCGCGCCCCGGTGTGGCAAGCTGCGCTTACCGGGGGTAGTAGTGACAGATCGAGCAATTGCTTGGTGGGGGACCCTCTCCTGCCAGGAGGGACGGACGACATGGCGGCAGGGCGGTCCGGGCAGCCGGCGACCACACGGCGCGGATCCAGGGCCGGCGGCCACAGCGGCTCACAGCGGCGGAGCGAACTCCTCGGCATCGCCGCGGAACTGTTCGCCACGCGCGGCTACGCCCAGACGACCGTCCGGGACATCGCCGACGAGGCCGGCATCCTGTCGGGCAGCCTCTACCACCACTTCAGCTCCAAGGAGGAGATGCTCGACGAGATCCTGCGCGAGTTCCTCGACCCGCTCCTCGAACGCTTCACCGCGATCGAGAAGCAGGGGGAGAACCCGGAGCAGGTCCTCGACGAGCTCGTCCGCCACTCCTTCGCGGCCATCCACGCCTCGCCCGTCGCCGTGGCGCTCTACCAGAACGAACTCACCATGTTCAGCCGTCAGCCCGGGTTCGAGTACGTCGGCCGGACCGGCAAGAAGATCGAGAAGATCTGGCTCACGGTGCTCAAGGCGGGCCAGAAGTCAGGGGTGTTCCGCCCCGACGTCGACGTCCACCTCACCTACCGCTTCATCCGCGACGCGATCTGGTCCACCGTCCGCTGGTACCGCCCGCGCGGCAAGTACAAGCACGAGGCGGTCGCGGTGCAGTTCCTCCTGGTCCTGCACGGAGGCCTCCACACCGCGTAGGGGCACGGCCGCTCACTGGCTGGCGTATCCGCCGTCCACGAGGAACTCCGCGCCCGTCGAGTAACTCGCCTCGTCCGACAGCAGGTAGAGCACCATGCCGGCGACCTCCTCCGGCGCGGCCAGGCGCTGGATCGGCTGGTGCTTCACCGACTCGTGCGAGCGCTCCGAGTGCGCCGTCATCTCCGTCGCCACCATGCCGGGATGCACCGAGTTGACGCGGATTCCGTACGGCGCGAACTCCTGCGCCGCCGCCTTCGTCATCCCGCGCACGGCCCACTTCGAGGCCACGTAACTGATGATGTACGGGAAGCCGATGACGCCGCCCAGCGAGGAGATGTTGACGATCGAGCCGCCGCCGGCCGCCCTCATCGACGGCAGGACCGCCTTCATGCCGAGGAAGACACCGACCTCGTTGACGTCGATCACCCGCCGGTAGTCCGCCTCGGACAGCTCCTCCATGGGGCAGCGGTGCACGACGCCCGCGTTGTTCACCAGCCCCGTCACCCCGCCGAACGCCTCCTCCGCGCGGCCCACCGCCGCGTTCCACGAAGCCTCGCTCGTCACGTCCAGCTCGGTGAACAGGGCGCTCCCGGCGCCCAGTTCCGCCGCGAGGGCCTCGCCCTCCTTCACCAGGACGTCGCCGACCACCACCTTGGCGCCCTCCGCGACCAGGCGCCGCGCGAACGCCGCGCCCATGCCGCGCGCGCCGCCCGTCACCACGACCACCTTGCCGTCCGCCCGTGCGCTCATCCCGTGCCCTCCGTACCCTTCGACGGCCGTCTGCCGCGTGAGGCGTGATGCTCGCAGCGGAACCCGCCCCCGCGCCCGGTCCCCGTCCCGGTCACCGGAACAAGCGCTCCCCGCCACCCCGCCGGCGGCCTACGGTCGCCGGGCCACCGCACCAAGAGCGCCGAGGGCCGGGAGCCGAGCCCTGAGAGGGTGATTCTCAGAGTGTGAGAAGGGGGTGTGCGCGGAGCCCTGCCGTGCGGCACGGTCGTGGTCCCAGGCCGAGGGAGGCTCCGTGGCACCATCCGTCCCCGAGCGCGAGGGGCGTACCGGCACGTCGTCGGCGGGCTCCTTCCAGCGCGGACTCAACGTACTGATCACCGTCGCCGAGTCGGGCGAGGCCCGGGTGGAGAAGATCGCCGCCGACGTCGGCATCCCCGTCAGCACCGTCTACCGGTACCTGCGCACCCTGCGCGACATGGAACTCGTGGAGGAGCGCGGCGGCACCTACGCTCCCGGCTGGCGCCTCCTGGAGATCTCCGGCCAGCACCTCACCCACACCCGCCTCGTCGAACTGGGCCAGGGCGTGCTCGAGGAACTCACGGAGACCACCGGCGAGACCGCCGTCCTCACCGTCCGGGTCGGCACCCAGGCCATGTGCCTGCGCCAGACCCAGTCCGCCCAGCCGCTGCGCATGGCCTTCCGCATCAACCAACTCCTGCCGCTCTACGCGGGAGCCGGCCAGCGCGTCCTCCTCGCCCACGCCCCGCGCACCGTCATCGACCACGTCCTCCAGCAGCCGCTGCGCAGCATCACGCCCCGCACCCTGGGACGCGCCCAGCTCGCCGGCGAGATCGAGCAGATCCGCCGGCGCGGCTTCCTCGTCACCCGCGGCGAACTCAACGAGGGCGCCGTCGCGGTGGCGGTCCCGGTCGTCGCCGGGGGAGAGGTGCTGTGCGCGCTGACCGTGGCCGGACCGGAGAACCGGTGCGGCTCGGACTGGCGCCGGCACGCCCGCGGCCGGCTCCAGGCGGCCGGGCTGCGGCTCGGCGAGATCCTGGAGCACCGCGCCGGGCCGCCGCCCACCGGCTGAACGGCGGCCGCGCGGCCTCAGGCCGGGGTGATCCGCACCGGCAGGCTCTTCCAGCCCCGCAGCGTGTTGTGCAGGAACGGCACCGGCTCACCCGTGAGCTCCACCGTGCGGACCCGCCGCGCCAGCTCGCTGAACAGCACGTCCATCTCCAGGCGGGAGATCGGCTGCCCCACGCACTGGTGGATGCCGATGCCGAACGCCAGGTGCCCGGACGCGTCCCGCTCGATCCGGTACGCGTCGGCGTCCTCGCCGAACCGGCGCGGGTCCCGGTTGGCGGCGCCCATGAACAGCGCGACCTTCGCGTCCTCCTCCAGGCGCACGCCGTCGACCGTCGTCTCGCGGGCGGTCGTACGGAAGAACGACTGGAACGGGGACTCGAAGCGCAGCGCCTCGTCGATCGCGAACCGCGCGAGGGACGGGTTCGCGTGCAGCGCCGCCCACTCGGAGGGGTTGGTGACCAGGCACTTCATGGTGTTGCCGATGGACAGCACCGTCGTGTCCAGGCCCGCCGACAGCAGGGCACGCACCAGGCGCGTGGCCTCGTCCGGGCTGATCACGCCCTGGTCGGCGTACTCCCAGATCTTGGCGCCGAGGCCGTCCGGAGACAGGTTCTCGCGGGCGCAGTTGTTCATCACCCACTCCACGGTCCCCTCGCCGGCGGCGAAGTAGGCGTCGTAGCGGGCGTCCTCGGGGCCGAACGCGGAGAAGTTCATCGCGCCGTGCGGCAGCAGGTTCTCGGCGCGGCCCTCGCGGGGGATGCCGACCGCGTTGCCGAACACCTCGATCGGGAACAGTTCGGCCATGTCCGTGATCGCGTCGAACTCCCGCTCGTCCAGGATCCGGTCCACGAGCCGCACCGCGAACTCCTGGAACGCGGCCCGCAGCGCCCGCACGTTGCGCGGCGAGATCACCCCGGCCATCGCCGTGCGCAGCGGGGTGTGCAGCGGCGGGTCCGAGTCCAGGATCCCGGCGGGGCGCCACGGCGGCTGCCGGTGATAGTTGCGCGGTCCGACCCCGGCCCCGGAGATGAACGTCTCGTGGTCGGCCAGGATCCGCCGGCACTCCTCGAACCGCGTGAAGGCGTGCACCCCGTACTTCTCCAGCCACACCGTGGGCCCGGCGTCGCGCAGGCGGGCGAACAGCGGATACGGATCGGTCAGGTTGGCGTCGTCGTACGGGTCGTCCAGGACGGACGTGACGACGTGGCCGGCGGTCCCGGTCATCGGGCCTCCTTCGGGTCGGTACGGGTGGACGTGCCGAACCGTAGGCGCGCGGCGGACACCCGGGACACGGCCGTTATCACCTGCTGAGAACCACCGTTGCCGCACCCCGGCCGACGTCAGCACGATGCGGGTGATCGGGGCGCCGCACGACGCGCCCCGCGGACGGCGAGTGCGGAGACGGAGGAGCCATGCCGGCGCAGCAGTTCGTGACCGTCAAGGTCGAGGAGGTGACGCGGGAGGCGGCGGGAGTCGTTTCCTTCGTCCTGGCGTCGCGCGACGGCCGGGCCCTCCCGGCGTGGACCCCGGGGTCCCACATCGACGTCGTGCTCTCCCGCGATCTCGTCCGGCAGTACTCCCTCTCGTCCGGCCCCGACGAGGCGCGCTGGCGGATCGCGGTGCTGCGCGAACCCGACGGACGCGGCGGTTCCGCCCACCTCCACGACCGGGTCAAGGTGGGGGACCACCTGCTGGTGAGCACGCCCCGCAACACCTTCCCGCTGGACCTCGCGGCCGAGCGGCACGTCCTCGTCGCCGGCGGCATCGGGATCACGCCGCTCCTGCCGATGGCCGCCGCGCTGGAGGCCGCGGGTAAGCGGTGGACCCTGCTCTACCTGGGGCGCTCGGCGACCTCCATGGCCTTCGCGGACGAGCTGGGCAAGTACGGCGACAAGGTCGTCCTCCACCGTGACGACGAGTCCGGCGTCATCGACGTCGCCGCCGCACTCGACCGGCTGGGAGCCGGGCACGCCGACCTGTACGCGTGCGGACCGGCCGGTCTGCTCGCCGCCGTCGAGGGCTACGCCGGGAGCCGCCCCGGCAGCCGGCTCGTCCTGGAGCACTTCACCGCCGCCCCCGACGCCGCGGGACGCGAGGACGACCACGCGTTCACCGTGGTCACCCGCGACGGCCGCGACATCACCGTGGGCGCGGACGAGTCGATCCTCGACGCCCTGTCCGCCGCCGGGGTGCGGTCGCTCAGCTCCTGCCGCGAAGGCGTGTGCGGGACCTGCGAGACCGGCGTCCTCGAGGGCGAACCGGACCACCGCGACCGCGTGCTCTCCGAGGACGAACGCGCCGCGGGCGACACGATGATGATCTGCGTCTCGCGCTGCCGCGGCGAGCGCCTGGTCCTGGACGTGTGAGGGCCGCGGGCCGCCGCCGTCGCGGCTGCCCATCATGAGAAGTGCCGCGACACCGTCGCGTGCGACGAGGTACGGAACCGACATCAGGAGGAAACCCATGACCGAGCCCGTGACCCTGGGCGAGGCGCCCGTCTCGCTCGACGACCTCGTCGCCGTCGCCCGCGGCGGCCGGGAGGTCGTCGTCGGCGACGCGGCCGTCGAGGCGATGCGCGCCGGCGAACGGTGGGTCGGCTCGATCATCGAGGACATGCGCGCCGGAAAGCCCGTCGAGCCCATCTACAGCATCAACACCGGCTTCGGCTCCCTCGCGGGACGCCAGGCCTTCGACACCGTCGAGGACGCCGCCGAACTGTCCCGCCGCCTGATCGTCTCCAACGCCAGCGGCGTGGGCCGCCACCTCGACCACGAGGTCGTCCGCGCCGCCATGCTGATCCGCGCCGCGAGCCTCACCCGCGGCTACTCGGCCGTCCGCTCCGAACTGCCCGAGACCCTCGCCCGGATGCTCTCCGCGGGCGTCCACCCGGCCGTCCCCGAGTACGGCTCGCTCGGCGCCAGCGGCGACCTCATCCCGCTGGCCCACCTGGCGATCGTGCTGTCCCGCCCGGCCGGCGAGGACGCAGAGATCGACAGTGGCGAGGCGTTCTGGGACGGCGAACTCATGAGCGGGGTCGCCGCCATGAAGCACGCCGGGATCGAGCGGATCACCCTGCGCGCCAAGGAGGGTCTCGCCCTCACCAACGGCACGTCCTTCTCCACCGCGCAGGTCGCCCTCGCCGTCGCCGACGCGGAGAACCTGCTCGCCACCGCCGAGATCACCGCCGCGATGTCCATCGAGGCCCTGATGGGCTTCGGCGACGCGTTCCTCCCGCAGATCCACGAGGCCCGCGGCCACCAGGGGCAGATCGAGTCCGCCGCCCGCATCCGGCAGCTGCTCGGCGACAGCGGCCTGATCGACGGCGACGTGGACTGCGACCCGACCCGCAGGCCGCCCCAGGACGCCTACTCGCTGCGCTGCACCCCGCAGGTCCTCGGCCCCGTCCGCGACACCCTGCGCTTCGTGCACGGCATCGTCGAGACCGAGATCAACGCGGCCACCGACAACCCGCTGGTCTTCCCGGACCTGCCCGCCGGCCGCTCCCTGAAGGCCGTCTCCGGCGGCAACTTCCACGCCGAGTACCTGGCCTTCGCGGCGGACTTCCTCTCCATCGCCGTCACCGAGATCGGCAGCATCGCCGAGCGCCGGCTGTTCCGCCTCGACGACGGCTCGCTCAACCGGGGGCTTCCGGACATGCTCGTCGCCAGCGAGAAGGTCGGCATGGACTGCGGCTACATGCTGCCGCAGTACCTCGCGGCGGCCCTGGTGTCGGACTGCAAGACGCTGGCCCACCCCGACAGCGTCGACTCCATCCCGACCTGCGCGAACCAGGAGGACCACGTCTCGATGGCGAACAACGCCGGCCGGCACGCCCGGCAGGTCGTCGCCAACATCGAGGCCGTCATCGGCATCGAGCTCCTCATGGCCGCGCAGGCGCTCGAACTGCGCCTCGCCGAGCAGGACGCCGACCCGTCGGTGCTGTCCTCCGCGAGCCGGGCGGTCCTCGGCATGCTGCGCTCGACCCGCTCCGCCGACGGCCGGCCCGTCGACCACCTCACGCAGGACGTCGTCATGTACCCGAGGGTCCGCGCGGCCATCGACCTCGTGCACCGCGGGGCCGTCGTCGACGCCGTCCGCACGGTGCACGCGCACGAGCCCGCCTGAGCGGACGGCGAGGTGTGCGGGGTCGGCGTGGTGCGGGGTCGGCGTGGTGAGGGGGTGGCGTGGTGAGGGGGTGGCGCGTGATCGCCCCCGCACCCGTGGGCACTGATCACCGAGGGCCGGACCGACCTCCCGTGCTAGCCTTGTGCGTTTGTGGCCTCGCCGCGCCGCCGCTCCGTACGGGGGCTCCGGCCGGCGGCCGCGTCCCCGCCGCGCCTTCCCCGGTACGTCGGTACGGTCCCCTTCGGAGGAAGGCTCTCAGTGAGCGAATCAGCACGCGCCGACGCCCGGCGGCAGGACGACGAGTCCGCCGCGTCCTTCAGTGACCTGGGGCTCCCGGCCGCGCTGCTGCGGACGCTCGACGAGCACGACGTCAAGGTGCCCTTCCCCATCCAGGCGGCGACGCTGCCCAACGCCCTCGCGGGACGGGACGTCCTCGGCCGGGGCCGCACGGGCTCCGGCAAGACGCTCGCCTTCGGCCTCGGTCTGCTGGCCCGCACGGCCGGCCGGCGCGCCCAGCCGAAGGAACCCCTCGCGCTCGTCCTCGTGCCCACCAGGGAGCTCGCGCAGCAGGTCGGCGAGGTGCTCACCCCCTACGCGGACGCCCTGAAGCTGCGGCTCGCCACCGTGGTGGGCGGCGTGTCCGTCGGCCGGCAGGCCGCCGCGCTGCGGGACGGCGCCGAGATCGTCGTCGCCACCCCGGGGCGTCTGCACGACCTGATCGAGCGCAAGGGCTGCCGTCTCGGCCGCGTCCGCATCACGGTCCTGGACGAGGCCGACCAGATGTGCGACATGGGATTCCTGCCGCAGGTCACCGAGATCCTCGACCAGGTGCGGCGCGACGGGCAGCGGATGCTGTTCTCGGCCACCCTCGACGGTGACGTCGACCAGCTGGTGCGCGGCTATCTGCGCGACCCCGCCGTGCACTCCGTGGACCCCTCGTCGAACGCGGTCTCCGGGATCGCGCACCACGTCTTCGTCGTGCACGGCCCGGACCGCTGGTCCGTCGCCACGGAGATCGCCGCCCGCGACGGCCGCGTCCTGCTGTTCCTGGACACCAAGCACGGCGTCGACCAGCTCACCCGGCATCTGCGGGCCAGCGGCGTGCCCGCCGCCGCCCTGCACAGCGGGAAGTCCCAGCCGCAGCGCAGCGCGACCCTGGCCCGGTTCAAGAACGGGCAGGTCACCGCGCTGGTGGCGACGAACGTCGCCGCGCGCGGCCTGCACGTGGACGACCTGGACCTCGTGGTCAACGTCGACCCGGCCACCGATCCCAAGGACTACCTGCACCGCGCGGGCCGCACCGCCCGGGCCGGCCGCACCGGCACCGTCGTGACGCTCGCCCTCTCCGGGCAGCGCCGCGAGACGAGCCAGGTCATGGCGGACGCCGACGTCACTGCCAAGGTCACCAAGGTGCGGTCCGGCGAGGCGGAGCTGAGCCGGATCACCGGCGCCCGGGTCCCCTCCGGAACGCCTCTCGACGGCGGGCCGTCGACGCGCCCCAAGAACCAGAACGCCCCGTTCCGAGGCATCGGCACCAGCAAGGACACCAAGAGCGCCTCCGGTGCCAAGCCGTCCCGCAAGAGCAGCGAGGCCCGCAAGCTCGCCGAGGCCCGCAAGGCGGCCCGGGTCCGGCGCGGCGGCTGAGCCCGCCGCGCCGGGGACCGCCGGGGGTCAGCGCCCGGCGGTCACGCTCAGTGCTCGCAGAGCGAGAACTCCCGTTCGTAGAGCTGCTCGTTGTGCTCGGTGACGAAGAACTTCCGCTCCCGCATGAGCTCTTCGCGGTACTCCTTCGCCTGGGCCGGCGTCATCGTCGACGTCTCGGCCCACGGCTGCTGCGGCGGCACGTCGGAGGTCGACACGATCGTCTCCGACGGGTCGACGAGGAAGAACGCCAGAATCTTGCGGTACCCCGGGCGGGAGGGGTCCTCGAGGCGGAACGCGTCGACCCGGTGCTGCAGGACGTTCGGGAACGCCAGGCAGCGGCCCGCCGGGGTCGACGCCGAGCCGAGCACCTGGCTCAGCGCGTCCTCGTTCTCCAGGCCGTAGACGTCCCGCACCCCGTTGTCGTCGTTCTGCTCGTAGTCCGGGTCGTCGAGCGCCGCCCGGAACCCCAGCCGGCTCTCCGTGATGTTCTCGCTGTCCCAGTAGTAGATGCCGGTCGAGACGATCCGTTCGTTCAGCATCCCCTCGACGTGCCAGGAACCCCCCGCGTACTCGGGGCTGTCCGGGGTCAGGTGGATGGTGGCGAGCTTGACGATGACCTGAAGCCGGCGCCCGCGCAGGCTGACCCGGGCGGACCCGTCCGGCAGTTCGGGCGGCGTGAAGACCGGGGCGTCGGGAACGACCGGGCGGCGGTTCCGCCACCAGTCCTCCTGGGCCACCTCCCAGGCCCGCACGGCTTCCTGGTACGCCTCCTCGTCGTCGCCGTACGAAGCCTTGTCCGGACACTCCGGCTCCGAGTCGTACCACCCGAAGGGATCGGCCTCGATGCGCGGCGGCCGCGGATGCCGCAGATCGGTGAGCACGTTCTCCCAGAGCGGCAGCATCCGCGCGAACAACTCCGGCAGAACGGCAGCCAGTTCACGATGCCGCTCGGGGTGGACGTTGTTGACGTACGAGCGGAATGCGGCGCTGCCGTCCTCCGCGACATCGACGTCCGTCGGCAGCCACTGGAACTTCTCCGAGAACTCGTACTTCGTGTACCGGTCGGCCCGACGGTCCCAGGCCCGCTCGGGCGCGCCGCTCACGTCGCGCACGAGGCAGAACAGCGACGGATGCACCAGATCCAGCACCTGCCCGCCGGACCCGGGATGCCAGTCCTTCTCCGCGTCCGGCACCTCCTCCAGAACCCGTACGGCCTCGCGCAGCCGCGACCTCAACGCGTCGTCGACCAGCGTGTCCGACTGCCACACGCCGTCGACGCCGGACACCTCGATCCCGGTCCGCTCGTCCCTCAGCGCGGCGTAGTGCGCGAGCTCCGCGAGCACGTGACGGACCTGCGCCTCGGTGAGCCCCTGCGCGTGCGCCTCCCGGGTCCAGCGGGCGACGATCTCACCGTCCCGCATCTTCTCGAACCACCGCGCCTTCGCCCGGATGTGCGCACTGCACCGCATCATCTCCAGCTCACGCAGCGTGCGCGGTGCCGCGAAGGGTAGGGAACGGGACGTCTGAAAAGGCAACGGAAAAGCGGACTGGCCGGACAACTCTCTTGATCCTCCCGGTCGGTGAGCGGTGCCGGGAAGACTACGGGAGGGCACTGACATTCCTGCCGGACGTCACGGAGCGAGCATGTGGGACGGACCCTTCTATCGGATCAGGCGCGAGGGGTACGAGATCTGCTTCGTCCCGGGCGCGGGAGAGAACCTCGACGAGGTCTGCAACGTCGACATGTGGGTCGTCCGTGACGACGGCGAGCGCTGGTCCGGGACCGTGGTGACCCTCGACGAGGTGCGCCGGATCCTGGATCACCTGCGCGAGGCCGGCGATCCTGAGGGTGACTACTGGTGGTGCTGGGACGGGCTGATCGTCCGGGAGCCAGGACTGGCGTCGATGGCGGCCGTGATCGACGGGCTGGTGGCCTCCGGCGAGTACGAGACCGTCCTGCGCAACGTCGGTCCCGAGAGGGACCTTTGAGGCGGGGCGCGGCCCGGTGCGGCCACCGGTGTCACGTCGTTCTGCTCCACCCCGCCGTTCCCGAGTACACATCGACCAGGTCCACCACGAACACCAGGGTCGAGCCCGGCGGGATCAGGGGAGAGGGGGACTGCTTGCCGTAGCCGAGGCGTGGGGGGACGATGATCTCGCGGCGGCCGCCGAGCCTCATGCCCTTCACGCCGCGGTCCCAGCCCTTGATGACCCGGCCACTGCCCAGGGCGAACTTGAAGGGCTCGCCCCGGTCCCAGGAGGCGTCGAACTCCTTGCCCGTGGCGAAGGTGACCCCGACGTAGTGGACGCGGACCACCATGCCCGGCTTCACCTCGGGGCCGTCCCCGACGACCAGGTCCCGCATGGTCAGCTCGGTGGGGGCGTCGCCCTCCGGAACGGTGACCTGGGGCTTGGTCGGTTCGCTCATCGTGGCCTCGGCAGTCTGCGCGGGAAGTCTTCGGGGTCACGCTACGCCAGTGCGCTCAGGTGGGGCCCGACCAGTCGAAGGTGATCGTCTTGCTGGACTTGCCGGAACGGTCCCAGGAGAAGCCGAACGCGTCGGCCCGGTCGGTCACGGCGCGGCCCCAGGTGGCGAGCTGGCCGGGGCCGGTCTCGCAGCCGGGGAGGTTCGTCGACTGCACGCGGGCGCCTTCCGGAGTGGTCGGCCCCGTGAGCGCCTCGGCGCGGGCTTCGAGTTTCCCGGGGACGGCGGCCCGCCAGGTGCCGAGATCCTCGTCGATCTCCACGTCGATCTGCGCGAAGTCCATGCCCCGCACCTCGAACGCGCCCATGGTCACCAGCTGCTCGGGCCAGCTGCCCGCCTGCCCACTGAAGATCATCTGCAGGGCCTGCCGCTGCCCGTCGTCGGCCCGCTCGTCGAAGATGAACGCGGCGTACGAGTCCGAGTGCTCCGCCCACACATTGCCGACGAAGGAACCGAGCATCACCATGTTCAGGCCGTCCAGCCGGACGTCACCGTAGGCACCCTCGCGGATGTGCCACACCAGGATGCCTTCGCAGTCGCCGCTGGTCGGCGGCTGGGCGAACGAGCACGGGCACGGAATGCTGCACTTGCACACGTCGAACCAGTCGCCCGCCAGGCGCCACGCCGGCACCGTCTCTGTCGCCGGGGTCATCGCTCTCACCTCATACAGCCGTGGCCGCGGGGCGTGGGAGCGGAGCGTCGGACCCGGTCATGATCCGTGTTCGTCCGGCCCCCGGCGGCCGGAACGGGTCGATTCGATTCCTTTCCTCCCCTCCATCGTGCGCCTCCGCGGCCGGGGCTTCCAGTGCTCGCGGCGGCTTGCCTTCCCCGGAATCCGTGCTGTGCTGGAAGGGTCCGAGAGGAGTGCGTCATGCATGCCTTTCAGCGACTGGACACGAAGGACGATCCGTTGCGGTCCGGAGTGCTGCTGCCGGTCCGGGACCTCGCCGTGGCCTGGACACTGATCGTCCTCATCGCCGCTCTGGCCTGGGTGCTCACGGTGGGCCAGGCCACGGACATGGGGATCGAGCCCGGCACGATGGGGATGGCGCTGCCGCTGTTCCTGCTGCTGTGGCTGGCCATGATGGCCGCGATGATGCTGCCCTCCGTCGCTCCGGTCGCACTGACCTGGGCCAAGGGCATCGGCCGCCAGTCCGGGGGCGCCGTACGGGCGCTGCGCACCACCGAGTTCCTCTGCGGCTACCTGCTGGTCTGGACGGCGTTCGGCCTCCTCGCCTACGGAGGCCTCGCGCTCACCGGCGACCTGGTCGACCGGGACCCGGACGCCGCGCGGTGGATCGGGGCCGCCGCCTTCGCGCTCGCCGGGCTGTACCAGTGGGGCCCGCTCAAGAACATCTGCCTGCGCCACTGCCGCAGCCCGATGACCCAACTGATGCGGTACGCCTCGTACCGGCCGCGCCTGCGTGACCTGCGGGTGGGGCTGCACCACGGCGCGTACTGCCTCGGCTGCTGCTGGGCCCTGATGGTCGTCCTGATCCCGCTCGGCGTCATGAACATCGCGGCGATGGCGGCCGTCGCGGCCCTGATCTTCCTGGAGAAGCTCTGGTCCCGGGGGCCGCAGCTCGCCCGTGTCTCAGGCGTCGCGTTCCTGGTGCTGGCCGTGCTCGCCCCCTTCCAGGACTGGCTGTTGCCCGGTCTGCAGAGCTCGATGATGCCGATGTGAGGCGGTTCGCCCGGAGCCGGCCAGGGCACACCCCTGTTTGGTTTGTAACGGCTATTACATCTAGCCATCTGAAGTGTTGGTGTGTAACTTCTGGAACGTCGGTGGAGCGGATTCCGCTCGCTTCGGACGTCCGAGAGGGAACGACGTTGATGTACATCTCTGCGCCCCGCGGTGGGGCGACTGCCGTGCTGGTCTGCACGGCTCTGGCGGTGGTCTCCGGCTGTGGAGCGAGCGACACGGGCGGTGGCGAGCCCGACACCGGGGACAAGGTCGCCGGGGTCACGGTCGCGCGGGACCCGGCCCTGCACGAAGCGCTCCCCCAGCAGATCAAGAAGGCGGGCACCGTACGCGTGGCCACGGACGTCCCGTACGCCCCGTTCGCCATGTTCGTCAGCGAGGGAAAGAGCGAACTGACCGGCCTGGACTACGACCTCGGCCAAGCCCTGGGAGCCAAGCTCGGCGTCAGGTTCGCCTTCACCCCGACCAAGTTCGACGGCATCGTGCCCGCCCTACAGGCCGGCAAGTTCGACGTGGCTATGTCCGCGCTGACCGACAACAAGGAGCGGCAGAAGGTCGTCGACTTCGTCGACTACTCGCGCTCCGGATCGGGCATCCTCGTCGCCGAGGGCAACCCGGCGAAGATCAGCACGTTGGACGACCTCTGCGGCCGGAAGGTCGGTGTCCAGGCCGCGACCAACCAGCACAAGCTGCTCGAGGCCCACCAGGCCAGGTGCCGGTCCGCCGGACTGAGGGCAGCCGACATCCAGACCTTCCCCAAGGACTCCGACGCCCAACTCGCCCTGCGCTCCGGCAAGGTGATCGCCGAGGTCGTCACCAAACCCGCTGCCGGCTGGGCGGCGAAGACCGCCGACGGCGGCAAGGCCTTCGATCTGGCCGAGGACCCTGATGCGCCGGCCGGCTACCACGCCTCGCCCAACGGTATCGCCGTCAGCAGACGGCTCCCGCAATTGACGGACGTGATCCAGCGCGCGCTCCAGGCCCTCATTGACGACGGCACCCTCAGCAGGATCTGCGACAAGTACGGCGTCGCCTCCATCGCCGTGAAGGAAGCCACCAAGAACGCGGCGGTGGACTAGAGATGACCACCACCACCCACGCGGGCACACCCCACACCAGGAAGACCCCCGCACCCGACACCTTCGAGATCGTTCCCGTCCGCCACTGGGGGCGTGCGCTCTCCGCGGTGGCCGCCGTCGCCGCGCTGGCCGGCCTCATCGGCTCGCTCGCGAAGAACGGGAACCTGCACTGGGACGTCGTCGGCCGATACCTGTTCGCCGGCCTCATCTTCGACGGTCTGGCCACCACGCTGTGGCTGACCGCTGCCGCGATGACCCTCGGCCTCGTCCTCGGCACACTCGTGGCCGTCATGCGGCTCTCCGACAACCCGGTCCTGTACGGCCTCTCGTCGCTGTTCGTCTGGGTCTTCCGCGGCACACCGCTGCTCGTGCAGATCATCTTCTGGGGCTATGCCGGAGCCCTCTACCAGCACGTGATGATCGGCATCCCGTTCACCGGCGTCACCTTCTTCCAGGCCGACACCAACACCCTGCTCACCCCTTCCGTCGCGGCCCTGCTCGCGCTCGGCCTGAACGAGGCCGCGTACGCCTCCGAGATCGTCCGGGCCGGGATCCGGTCCGTCGACCCGGGGCAGACCGAGGCCGCCCACTCGCTCGGCATGCGCCCCGCACTCACCATGCGGCGGATCGTGCTGCCCCAGGCGATGCGCGTGATCATTCCGCCGCTGGGCAACGAGACGATCAACATGCTCAAGATGACCGCTCTCGTGTCGGTGATCGCGGCGCACGACCTGATGTCCAACATCCAGGACGTGTACGGGCAGAACTACCAGGTCATCCCGATGCTCGTCGTGGCGTCGCTCTGGTACCTGGCCCTGGTCAGCGTCCTGAGCGTCCCGCAGGCGTGGCTCGAACGCCGCTACGGACGCGGCACGGCCCGAGGCGCCGAGGTATCGCCCCTGCGGCGCCTGTGCGCCGGACCCCTCACCGCTCTGCGCGGCCGTACACAGAAGGAGGCGGGCCTGTGACCGCGCCCATGGTGCACGCCGAAGGCGTGCGCAAACACTTCGGGACTCTCCAGGTTCTCCGGGGCATCGACCTGACGGTCGAACGCGGCCAGGTGTGCTGCCTGTTGGGGCCCTCCGGGTCCGGCAAGTCCACGTTCCTGCGATGCATCAACCATCTGGAGAGGATCGACGGTGGCCGGCTCTCCGTCGACGGCGACCCGGTCGGCCACCGGCCGCAGGGTGCCCGACTCCACGAACTGCGGGAGCGCGAGGTCGCCGCCCGGAGGCGGGACATCGGCATGGTCTTCCAGCGGTTCAACCTCTTCCCGCACATGACCGCTCTGGAGAACGTCATGGAGGCCCCCGTCAGGGTCGCCGGCGTCACCAGGGGCCAGGCTCGCGACGAGGCGAGGGCTCTCCTCGACCAGGTCGGGCTCGCCGACCGGGAGGGCCACTACCCGGCCGAGCTCTCGGGCGGCCAGCAGCAGCGCGTCGCCATCGCCCGCGCCCTCGCCATGAAACCGAAACTGATGCTGTTCGACGAACCGACATCGGCGCTCGACCCTGAACTCGTCGGCGACGTCCTCGACGTCATGCGCAGGCTCGCGGAGGACGGCATGACCATGGTCGTCGTCACGCACGAGATCGGCTTCGCCCGCGAAGTCGGCGACCTGGCCGTCTTCATGGACGAAGGCGTCGTCGTCGAATCCGGTGACCCCCGGCAGGTGCTGGCCGAACCGGAACAGGAGCGCACCCGCGCCTTCCTGTCGAAGGTCCTGTGAGCGCCCCGCCCCGGCAGCAGCCCCTCGACGAGGTGCTGCTGTCGCTGTCCCGCGCGCACCAGGCCCGTTACCTCGAGGACCTGGCCGAACTCGTCGCGATCGACTCCGGCTCGTACAGTGCCGACGGCGTCAACCGGGTGGCGGACCTGGTCCGCGCCCACCTCGAGCGACTGGACTTCGCCGTGGAACGTGTCGCGCTGCCACCGCACCGAGGACACCGCACCGGCGATCTGCTCATCGGCCGCAAGGAAGGCCGCCTCCCGGTCGCGGACGGAGGACGCCGACTCCTGCTCGCCGCGCACATGGACACCGTCTTCGACGACGGAGCCGCCGCCGAACGCCCCTTCTCCCTCGACGGATCCCTCGCTCACGGGCCAGGAGTCAGCGACGACAAGGGAGGTCTGGTCGCGGGCCTCGCAGCTCTTGAGATCCTCGCCCGGGCAGGCATCGAGGACTACGACGAACTCGTCTTCCTCGCCACACCCGACGAGGAGATCGGCTCACCCGCCAGCAGACCGTTCATCCGGCGGGCGGCCGAAGGGGTCCACTTCGCCCTGGCCCTCGAATGCGCCCGGGAGAACGGCGATCTGGTCATCGCGCGCAAGGGGGTCGCCGACTTCCGGCTCACCGTCACCGGACGCGCCGCACACGCGGGCATCGAACCCGAACGCGGAGCGAACGCGGCCCTGGCCGCCGCCCATCTCGTCATCGCGATCCAGGCGCTGAACGGCGTGTGGGAGGGCGTCACCCTCAACGTGGGCGTCGTGCGCGCGGGCAGCCGCTTCAACATCGTGTGTCCCGAGGCGGAACTCCTCGTAGAGATCCGTTCGGCCACCGAGAGCGGCATGCGCGCCGCCACCGGCGCCTTGAGGCGGGCCGCCGCGCGGCCCGTCGTCCCCGGCACCCACGTCGGCGTCGAGGAACTCATGTCCTGCCCGCCGATGGAGGACATGCCCGCCTCCCGCCGGATGCTCGACACGGCCCAGGACATCGGCGGACGCCTGGGCCTGACCTTCGGTGCCACGGCGACGGGCGGTGTCGGGGACGCCAACACCCTCGCCGGCACCGGGGTCCCGACACTCGACGGTCTGGGACCGGTCGGCGGCGCCGACCACACCCCGGAGGAATGGCTCGACGTCAGCTCGGTCCCGGCCAGGGTCGCCCTGCTCGCCTCCCTCGTCGCCGCCCTGGGTGACGGCCGCGTGCTCTGACCCGGCCCCCTGCGCTCCCGCACCGGTTCACCGCGCCGTCGCCCGGTGCGGGAGCACCCCGGCGTCCCCGGACGCGGCGGCCGGGACCGCGGCGGCGGTGATCGGCATTAGGCTCGGCACGTGGGCCGCCCGCCCGCCGACGACCGAGAGAGGAACCCGCGATGGCCCCTGGCGCACTCGCCGACGTGATCCGGCACAAGCTGGGCGACCTCAGCCCGGCCGAGCGCAAGGTCGCCCGGGTCCTCCTGGTCAACTATCCGTCGGCCGGCTTCGAGACCGTCGCCGTCCTCGCCGACCGGGCGGGCGTCAGCGCCCCCACCGTCATCCGCTTCGCCAACCGTCTCGGCTACCGAGGCTTCCCCGACTTCCAGACCGCCCTGCGCGAGGAACTCGACGAACGCAACGCCTCGCCACTGTCCCTGTGCGAGTCCGCCGACCACACGCGCGCCGACGCGGCGCCGGGCGGCGAGGCGTCCCTGCTCGCACAGGGCAGCACCCTGTTCAGCTCCGCCGTCGCGCAGACTCTCACCGAACTCCCGCCGCACGACCTGGAACAGGCCGTCTCACTCCTGGCCGACGGCAAACGCCGCATCACCCTGGCCGGCGGCCGCTTCACCCATCTCCTCGCCCAGTACCTCGGACTGCACCTCATGCAGTTGCGCGGCGACATCCGGCTCCTGCCCGAGGGCGACGTCGAACGGACCGCGACACTCGGCGCTCTCACCCGCCGGGACGTCCTGGTCGTGTTCGACTACCGCCGCTACGAGCAGGACAAGGTCACCATGGCCGAAATCGCCCTCGAACAGGGTGCGAAGGTCATCCTGTTCACCGACCGCTGGCTCTCCCCGGTCTCCGCGCACGCCGAGGTCGTACTGCCCAGTCTGGTCACGACACCGTCCCCGTACGACAGCCTCGTACCGACCCTCGCCGTGGTCGAGACCGTCGTCGCCGGAGTGGTCACGGCACTCGGCGACGCCGCCCCCGAACGCCTGCGGCACACCGAGGAGATCGCGGGGCGCCTCGGACTGCAGTGACCGCGCTGTCGGCGGGCGACACCCGGGCGGCGGTCTGCCCGGTTCAGGTCGTGTCCGGCCGATCAGGCCTCAGGCCAGGAACGCCTGACCGACGACGAGAGGCCAGGCGTCGATGTCCTGATAACGCCGCGGGCCCGCGTGGCCTCGCACCGTGCTCCCGACCAGATGGAGGCGTTCGGTCCGCCAAGGGCGTCCGGCGAAACCGTCGAGGGAGGCGGCCGCCGCCGTGACGGACGTGGTGTCGGAGCGCCGGGCGCGGGCCAGGGTGAGGTGGGGGCGCAGCGGACGCTCCACGAAGGAGACTCCGCAGTGCCGGACCCGCGCCCGCACCGCCTCGGCCAGCTCGTGCAGCGGGCCGAGATCGCCCGCGATGCCGCTCCACAGCACCCGCTCGTCGAAGTGCCCGCCGCCGACCAGCGACAGTTCGAGAGCGGGCCGCGCAGCCGCCAGGTCGGCGAGGGGCCCGCGAAGCCGCTGAACGACCCGCACCGGCAACTCGCCCAGAAAGGCCAGGGTGATGTGCCAGTCCTCGATGCGGTTCCAGCGCAGGTCGGGACAGGCCGCGTAGGCCGGCCCCAGGGCGCGGGCCAGCTCGTTCTTCGCGTCGTCGGGTGGCGCGAGGGCGATGAACGCGTGCTGGGCGGCGGTCTGCGGTGCTTCGGTCACGGATGCCTTCCTACCTCATACGCCCGCGGACCGTGTTGCGCGCCCCGCACCTGTGAAGGTGCGGGGCGCGCTCGCTCGGAACGTGAGCCCGTGCTCGCTCTGCCGCAACTTCAGGCCGCCTTCGTGAGTCCCCTGTGTGCCGAGCAGTGGGTCACATCTGGAACGACTTCGGGCAAACGCCGACGGACGGCACCGCATCGACGCACTGTTGATCGAACCGCACGGCAACGCTCAGACTCGTCAGCGTCAACAGCCCAGCGAAAGGCCCGCCATGAAGCGCACACTCACGTTCCTCACCGCGCTGGCCGTCACCGCGCTGTCACCGACCACGGCCCACGCGGCGGTCAAGAAGGCCAAGCCTGCGCTCAGTTGCGAAACCCGCACCTTCACCTCGAGACCGGGCCCGAGCTTCAACGACCCGGAGAACCCCGACGCCCAGATGAACGTCATGGGCCCGATCATCGAATCGATCAACAGCGCCGGTTGCGGGCAGACCATACGCGTCGCCATGTACTCGATAGGCAGCACGCAGCCCGGCCCGGAATTCGCCGACGCCCTGATCGCCGCACACCAGCGTGGCGTCATCGTCAAGGCGCTGATGGACTATCACAGCGACAACGCGATCTGGCAGTCGATGGTCGACGAACTGGGCAACGACCCGCGAGCCTCCAGCTTCGCCGCGCTGTGTCCGGGCGGCTGCCTGACCCACTACTCCGGCTCCGCCCTGCACGCGAAGTACTACATGCTCAGCGGCGGGAGCGACGCGAACAGGACGGTGACCGTCAGCAGCGCCAACCCCACGTCCGCCCAGGCCAGGACCGCGTGGAACAGCGCCTTCACCGTCAAGGGCAACGTCGACCTGTACAACTCCTACGCCCGCTACTTCACCGCCATGGCCAAGGGGGCGCGGGGCGGCCCCGGCCCACTGGTGCCCGACTACTACAGCTCCGCCGGCGGCCAGGCCGCCAGGACACTGTCCCCGCCCTCCTACCAGTGGCCCAAGGCGCGGTCCAAGAGCGACACCTGGGTCGACTTCCTGAACAACGTCAAGGCGCCGGCCACGATCAACATCGCCATGTTCCAGTGGACCTCCCACGGGAAGCCGGGCGACCGGAACTATCTGGAACTGCCGAAGAAGCTGGTGAGACTGGCGCAGAGCGGAGTGAAGATACGCATACTCTTCACCGCCGGCCAGGTGGACAGCAGCGTGCAGACCTACCTGAAGGACCGGCCGAACATCGACGTCCACGACACCACCCGCGGCATCGACGCCAACGGCAACGCGCTGCACTACACGCACGACAAGTACATGATGGTCAGCGGCGGTTACGCGGGTAACGCCAATTCCAGAATCGTCTTCGCCGGCTCCTCGAACTGGACGAGCAACGGCGTCTGGCACAACGACGAGTCGGACCTGAAACTGACCGGCCGGACCAGCTACGACGCGTTCATGACGGACTGGCAGAACCAGTACGCACGCTGCTGTGGGACCGTGTGGCGCCAGTCGACCGCCGAGGAACGCGCCGAGAACCCGGAACTGGAGATCCCGATCGACCCGAGGCAGGCCCAGGAATAGCAATTCCCGGCCCGCAGGGCATCGGCTGCCTGGAGCGCAAAGGCGACTCCAGGCAGCCGGCTTTCACCTGTGGAACGCTCTAGAAGAACCCGAGCCTCTTCGGGCTGTAGGAAACCAGAAGGTTCTTCGTCTGCTGGTAGTGGTCCAGCATCATCTTGTGCGTCTCGCGGCCGATCCCGGACTGCTTGTAGCCGCCGAACGCCGCGTGCGCCGGGTACGCGTGGTAGCAGTTCGTCCAGACGCGGCCGGCCTGGATGGCGCGGCCCGCGCGGTACGCCGTGTTCATGTCGCGGGTCCACACGCCCGCGCCCAGGCCGTACAGCGTGTCGTTCGCGATCTTGATGGCGTCGTCGAAGTCGGCGAACGAGGCCACCGAGACGACCGGGCCGAAGATCTCCTCCTGGAAGACGCGCATGCGGTTGTTGCCCTGGAAGATGGTGGGCTGGACGTAGTAGCCGCCCGCCAGCTCGCCGTCGTACTCGATGCGCTGACCGCCCGTCAGGACCTTCGCGCCCTCCTGCTGGCCGATGTCCAGGTAGGAGAGGATCTTCTGGAGCTGGTCGTTGGAGGCCTGGGCGCCGATCATCGTGTCGGTGTCCAGGGGGTGGCCGGGCGTGATGGCCTCGGTGCGGGCGATCGCCGCGTCGATGAACTCGCTGTAGTGGCCCTCCTGGACCAGCGCCCGCGAGGGGCAGGTGCAGACCTCGCCCTGGTTCAGGGCGAACATGGTGAAGCCTTCGAGCGCCTTGTCGCGGAAGTCGTCGTCCCGCGCCCAGACGTCGTCGAAGAAGATGTTCGGCGACTTGCCGCCCAGCTCCAGCGTGACCGGCTTGATGTTCTCCGAGGCGTACTGCATGATCAGCCGGCCCGTCGTGGTCTCGCCCGTGAACGCGACCTTCGCGACGCGCGGGCTCGACGCCAGCGGCTTGCCCGCCTCCACGCCGAAACCGTTCACGATGTTGACCACGCCCGGCGGCAGCAGGTCCGCGATCAGGGACATCCAGACGTGGATCGAGGCCGGGGTCTGCTCGGCCGGCTTGATGACCACCGCGTTGCCGGCCGCCAGCGCGGGCGCGAGCTTCCAGGTCGCCATCAGGATCGGGAAGTTCCACGGGATGATCTGCGCGACCACGCCCAGCGGTTCGTGGAAGTGGTACGCGACGGTGTCGTCGTCGATCTCGGAGAGCGAGCCCTCCTGCGCGCGGACCGCGCCCGCGAAGTAGCGGAAGTGGTCGATGGCGAGCGGGATGTCGGCCGCGAGGGTCTCGCGGACCGGCTTGCCGTTCTCCCAGCTCTCGGCGACGGCGAGCAGTTCGAGGTTCTGTTCCATCCGGTCGGCGATCTTGAGGAGGATGTCGCCGCGGGCCCCGGGCGCGGTGCGGCCCCAGGCAGGCGCCGCCGCGTGCGCCGCGTCGAGCGCGCGCTCCACGTCCTCGGCCGTGCCCCGGGCCACCTCGGTGAACGGCTGCCCGTTGACCGGGCTCGGGTTCTCGAAGTACTGGCCGCGGGCGGGCGGGACGTACGCGCCGCCGATCCAGTGGTCGTAGCGGGCCTGGTACGAGACGACGGAGCCCTGCGTGCCGGGCGCTGCGTATCGGGTCATCGGGGGAGGCCTCCTGTGCGCGCTGCTGCCCGCCGTTGGGCAGCTTCCGCACCGGACGCTAGGGACGCGGACGTTGCAGCTACGTTGCGTACGAGCCCGCGCCCTGCTCGGCGTCGAGCGCGGCGAGGCGGGACAGGACCGCGGGCGCGGGCCGGGCGGCCGCGAGGGCGCGCCACACGTCGAGGTCGTCCTCGCCCCACGGCGCGTGCGCCCAGTCGGCGAGCAGGTCCGGGTCGCCGCGCGCGATCAGTGCCGCCCGCAGCCCGTCGGACAGGCGGCGGCGGATCCGGGCCACGGCGGGCGCCTGCGACTGCGGGAGCAGCGGGCCCGTGTACGCGGACGCGGCGGCCGTCACCGCGCCGGAACCGAGACGGCGCTCCACCACGGCGAGGTCCGACTCGACCGGGACGGCCAGCCGGTACGGGCGGGACTCCAGCACACCCGGCCCCACCACCCGGCGCAGGCGGGCGAGTTCGGCCCGCAGCGTCACCGGGGTCACCGACTCGTCCTCGTAGAGGCAGCACAGCAGTTCGTCGCCGGTCAGGCCTTCGGGGTGGCGGGAGAGGAGGACGAGGAGCTCGCTGTGGCGGCGGCCGAGGCGGATCTTGTGGCCGGCCGGGGTCAGCAGGAGGGCCTCGTCGCGGCCGAGGACGCTCAGCCGCAGGCCCGTCTCCTCGGCGGGCGGCGGGGCGAGCAGGGCCAGCTGGGACTCGGCGGCGCGTGCCACCGCCTGGACGAACGCCAGGCTGTGGGGATGCGCGAGTCCGTCGCCGCCGGTGATGTCGACGGCGCCGAGCAGCCGCCCCGAATGCGGGTCGTGCACGGGGGCCGCCGCGCACGTCCACGGCTGGACCTCGCGGATGAAGTGCTCGGCGGCGAACACCTGCACCGGCCGGTCCACCGCGACCGCGGTGCCGGGCGCGTTCGTCCCCATCGCCGACTCCGACCAGCGGGCGCCCGGCACGAAGTTCATCCGGCCCGCCTGCCGCCGGGTCGCCGCGTGCCCCTCCACCCACAGCAGCCGCCCGTGCGCGTCGCACACCGCCAGGAGATGCTCCCCGTCCGACGCGAACGTGCCCATCAGCTCGCGGAACAGCGGCATCACCCGGGCCAGCGGATGCTCCGCGCGATAGGCCCCGAGATCGCCGTCGGCCAGCTCCACCGACGCCGAGCCGTCCGGGCTGACCCGGGCGCCCGCCGAACGGCGCCAGGACGCGGCCACCACCGGACGCACGGGCCGGACGACCGTGCCCGCCGCCGTGAACCGCTCGTGCGCGCGCCGCAGCGCCCGCACCCGTTCGGACGGATCGGTGCCCGGCTCGAGCGCGACCCACGGATCGGTCAATTCGGCCTCCCGGACACTGGCTCCTGGCACACGCGGCGTGGGGCCATCGTCGCCCCGGGCGCGCGGGGCGACAAGGCGGCGGACACGGAAAAGGGAGCCCTCGCGGAAAATGCGGCCGGATCGGGGGTATCAGGCGAAGTTGACCATCCGGATGTAGCGGGTCCAGTCCCAGTACGGACCCGGGTCCGTGTGGTCCGTGCCCGGCACCTCGACGTGGCCGAGGATGTGCTCCCGGTCCCGCGGGATGCCGTAGCGGGCGCAGATCGACGCCGTCAGCGCGGCGGAGCCCTCGTACATCGCGTCCGTGAAGTACTCGGGCCGGTCCACCCAGCCCTCGTGCTCGATGCCGATGCTGCGCGTGTTGTAGGTCCAGTTCCCCGCGTGCCACGCGACGTCCTTCTCGCGCACGCACTGCGCGACGTGACCGTCGGCCGACCGGACCACATAGTGCGCGCTGACCTGCTTCGCCGGGTTCTGGAAGATGGCCAGGGTGTCGGCGTAGGTCTCCTGCGTGACGTGGATGATCACACGGTCGATCTTGTAGGTCGAAGGGCGGCTGGACTTCGTGTAGTTGGAGGTGCTGGCCGGGACGGACTCGGCCGGCGGGTAGTCCACCGCCTGGACGGCGGCGGCGCGGCCGGCCGGCAGCCACAGCCCCGGGACCGCGGCGAGCGCGCCCGCCTGGAGGAGGCGCCGGCGGGCCAGGCGGGAGGGGTGCGCGGGCTCGGGTCGGCCGCTGACGGATTCAGCTCGGTCCATGTCGATCCTGCCTCTCGGACGGGCCCGGGCGGGCTCGGTCGGTGGGGGAGAAGGGCGCCGACGTTCGACGTTCAGTGCCCGGGACAGCGGCGTGGGGCGTCACGGTCTCGGACGGTGGGTGGACGGGTGGACGGGTGGACGGGCGGACGGGTGGACGGGCGGGCATGCGGGGGTGCGGCCCGCGGTGAGTCTCCCGTGCGCGCGGCCTGTCGTTGCGGATCTTGGGCACGTACGGCGGTCGGTGTCGCGCGTCGGACAGGTGAGCCGGGGTGCGCCGAAGGTGCCTGCGCGTCAATTACGTTACGGGGCCCGGAGGTTGGGGCGGAAGAGGGCGCGACGGGGTCCGATCGAGGGAACTTCGCACGTCAGAGGTGGGGACCATTGGCGGTGCGGGGCTCTGGCGGGGGACTGTTGACCTTGACGTTCACCCTGACCTTGGCCGGCCGCGCACCGCAGCCGGATGCCGGGCCCGCGTCAGGCCCGTACGGAACCCATCGGGTCGTCCAGCACGGTGCGCCTCGCCGAGTGGGCCGCCCCGAGCAGCGGGCCCTCCGAGCCCAGCTGGGAGATCAGGACTCCGTCGGCCGGGGTCGTCGCCCGGCGCGTCAACTCCCGCTCCAGGGACGGGAGAAGCCAGGGAGCCAGGCGGGAAAGGGCGCCGCCGAGGACCACCGCGCGGGGGTCCAGGAGATTCACCGCGCCGGTCAGCGCGATACCGAGGGCGGAGCCGGCGCCGCGCAGGGCCCGGCGGGTGGCCGCGTCGCCCGCGTCCGCCCGTTCGGCCAGCAGCGCCGTCCGGTCCGCGCCCGGAGCCAGGCCCGCCGCGCGCAGCACCGCCTCCTCGCCCGCGTACTGCTCCAGGCAGCCGCGCGACCCGCACGGGCACGCGGGCCCCTCCGGGCGCACCGGTACATGGCCCAGTTCGCCCGCGAACCCCCGTGCCCCGCGCAGGAGTTCCCCTTCCACGACGAGCGCGGCGCCGATTCCGATCTCCGCGGAGACGTGCAGGAAGTCGGCGGGGCGGTCGGCGGTGAGCCAGAGCTCGGCGAGGGCACCGAAGTTGGCCTCGTTGTCGACGGTCAGCGGCACGTCGTCGCCCCAGGGCAGATGTGCGGGGAGCAGGGCGCCGAGGTCCGTGTCGTGCCAGTCCAGGTTCGGGGCGCGGACGACCGTGTGCGAGCCGCGCGCGACGAGGCCCGGCACGGCCACCGCGAGCCCGGCGGGCCGCAGTCCCTCGGCGGCCGCCTCCCCGTTCACCTGGTTGATCAGCGCGGCGAGGTCGCGCAGCACCGGTCCCGGAGCGCGCCCCCGGTTGCTCACCCGGCGCTCGGCGCGGGCCCGCACCGTGCCGCGCAGGTCGACCGCGCACACCGCGAGGTGGTCGACTCCCACCTCGGCGCCGAACCCGGCCGGGCCGCGGTCGCTGACCATCAGTGCGGAACCGGGCCGGCCCACCCCGCCGGGGCGCTGCGGCCCCAGCTCCTCCAGGAGCCCGGCCCGGATCAGCTCGTCGACGAGCGTGGACACGGCGGCCCGGGTCAGCCCGATGTGCTGCGCGACCGCCGCGCGGGACAGGGGGCCCTCGGCGGCGACCGCGTGGAGCACGCGGGAGAGGTTGCGCCGGCGCATGCCCTGCTGGGTGTCGGGGGTTCCGGGGCGGGGCCGGTGCAGTGGTGCGGTCATGTCCTCATGATCCCAGTCGCTCCAGGTGGCGTCGGGGCGGGCCCTCGGGTGGTGGGGCTCGCCGTTTCGTGTGCCGGGTGCCGTTCCGTGGCGGCCTTCCCGTCGGTGTGGCTGGTCGCGCAGTTCCCCGCGCCCCTGAAATGCACGCCCTTCGGGCGGCATTTCCCCGATGCGATGGGCCCTCGCTGGAGTCGCCCGGGCTCGCAGCCGCCGGCGCATCTGGAGCCCTCGTCGTGCAGTCGTCCCGCGCCCGCAGCCGCCGGCGCATCGCGAGCTCTCTACCTGCAACCGCCCCGCGCCCGCAGCCCCGACACACTTCAAGCTCAAGCCCCCTCCAGCAACCGCCCCGCCCCCTCCCGCACCCCCGAGATCCGCTCCAGCGCTGCCTCGTCCCGCTCCACCGCCTCCAGTACGGGCCCCTCGGTCGTCCCCCAGCGCCGGGCCACCGCCGCCGGATCCTCCCCCGTCAGCAGGCCCGCCGCCTGTGCCGCCGCGCCCAGTGCCACCAGCTCGCGCGCCCGCGGCACCCGCACCGCGCGCCCGGACAGGCGCCGGACCGTCTGCTGCCAGGCGGAGCCGCGTGCGCCGCCGCCGATGAGAAGGAGCGGCTCCGTGGGGTCGGCGTCGGCGTCCAGGACGTGGTCGAGCGCCCCGAGCAGCGCGTGCACCGCCCCGTCGTACGCGGCTTGCAGCACCTGCCCGCCCGTCGTGTCGTGCCGCAGCCCGGTGAGCACCCCCGACGCGTTCGGCAGATCGGGCGTGCGCTCGCCGTCCAGGTAGGGCAGGAGCGTCGCGGTGCCGCCCGGTTCGACCGCCTCCCGGTCCAGGCCCAGCAGCGCGGCGATCCGGTCCACGGCGAGCGTGCAGTTCAGGGTGCAGGCCAGCGGCAGCCAGTCGCCGCGCGCGTCCGCGAACCCGGCGACGACTCCGCTCGGATCCGCGGGCCGGTGCCGCGACACCGCGTACACCGTCCCGGACGTGCCGAGGCTGAGCACCGGTGTGCCGGGCAGCAGGCCGAGCCCGAGCGCGGCCGCCGCGTTGTCCCCGGTGCCGGCGGCCACCAGAACGCCCTCGGGCAGGGGGAGTTCAGGATCGTTCCCGGGGACGGCGCCCGCCGTCTCGCCGGGCGCCACCACGCGGGGCAGCAGCGCGGGATCCAGCCCGACCCGGCCCAGCACCTCCTCGTCGTACGACTCCGTGCGCGACGCCCACCACCCCGTACCGGACGCGTCACCGCGATCCGTCGTGCCCGGACCACCGGCAAGGCGACCGGTCAGATAGTCGTGGGGGAGGCGGACCGCCGCCGTGGCCCGCACGGCGTCCGGCTCGTGCTCCGCCAGCCACGCCCACTTCGCCACGGTGAACGAGGCCCCCGGCACGCTCCCGAACCGCTCCGCCCACTCCTCGGGGCCGCCCAGCTCCGCTACCAGCCGCCGTGCCTGGGGCGCCGAACGCACGTCGTTCCACAGCAGGGCCGGACGCACCGGCCGCCCCCGTGCGTCGAGCGTCACGAGCCCGTGCTGCTGCCCGCCCACCGAGACCGCCGCCGCCCGCCGCGCCGCGTCCCCGCACTGCGCGAGCGCCGATCGCAGCGCCCCGTACCACTCCTCGGGATCGCTCTCGCGCCCCGCGCCCGATGTCACCGTGTGCGGCGCCTGCCCGCTCGCCACCACCGCCCCCGTGGCGACGTCGACCACCAGGGCCTTCGTGGACTGTGTCGAACTGTCGACCCCGACGACGAGGGGGCCCTCGGCAGCTGGCATACGGCTCTCCTGACTCGGTCGGTCCCGGGGCGGCTCTTCCCAGAGACGTGCCCGCATACTAATTTGTAAAGTGCGATGACGAAATGGGCGGACGGCAGTCGGTGGCAGCACGGACCCGCCGCCCGCGTGAAGCTGAGGGAGCCGCACGATGACGTACCAGCCCACCCCCGAGGACAAGTTCAGCTTCGGCCTGTGGACCGTCGGCTGGCAGGGCCGCGACCCGTTCGGCGACGCGACGCGCCCCGCGCTCGACCCCGTCGACTCCGTGCGCAGGCTCGCCGAGCTCGGCGCCTACGGCGTGACCTTCCACGACGACGACCTCATCCCGTTCGGCGCCTCCGAGACCGAGCGCGAGTCGCACGTCAAGCGGTTCCGGCAGGCGCTCGACGCGACCGGCCTGGTCGTGCCGATGGCGACCACGAACCTGTTCACCCACCCCGTCTTCAAGGACGGCGGCTTCACCGCCAACGACCGCGACGTCCGCCGCTACGCCCTGCGCAAGGTCATCCGCAACATCGACCTCGCCGCCGAACTGGGCGCGCACACCTATGTCGCGTGGGGCGGCCGCGAAGGCGCCGAGTCCGGCGGCGCGAAGGACGTCCGCGACGCGCTCGACCGCATGAAGGAGGCCTTCGACCTGCTCGGCCAGTACGTCACCGAGCAGGGCTACGACCTGCGCTTCGCGATCGAGCCCAAGCCCAACGAGCCGCGTGGCGACATCCTCCTGCCCACCGTCGGCCACGCCCTCGCCTTCATCGAGCGCCTGGAACGCCCCGAGCTGTACGGCGTCAACCCCGAGGTCGGACACGAGCAGATGGCCGGGCTCAACTTCCCCCACGGCATCGCTCAGGCCCTGTGGGCGGGCAAGCTTTTCCACATCGACCTCAACGGCCAGTCCGGCATCAAGTACGACCAGGACCTGCGCTTCGGCGCCGGCGACCTGCGTTCCGCGTTCTGGCTCGTCGACCTGCTGGAGACCGCGGGCTACGAAGGCCCGCGCCACTTCGACTTCAAGCCGCCGCGCACCGAGGACCTCGACGGGGTGTGGGCCTCGGCCGCCGGCTGCATGCGCAACTACCTGATCCTCAAGGAGCGCGCGGCCGCCTTCCGCGCCGACCCCGAGGTCCAGGAGGCGCTGCGCGCGTCGCGCCTCGACGAGCTCGCCCGCCCCACGGCCGAGGACGGACTTGCCGAACTGCTTGCCGACAAGGGTGCGTTCGAGGAGTTCGACGTGACCGCGGCCGCCGAGCGCGGCATGGCCTTCGAGCGGCTCGACCAGCTCGCCATGGACCACCTGCTCGGCGTGCGCGGCTGACACCGGACGGCGAGGAGGGGTCGCGCGGCGGCCCCTTTGCCGGACACCCTGGAGGCATGGCCACACCTCCGATGTCACCGCAGCCGCCCCCGCCGCCGAGCGACGCGCCCCCGCCCGGCGGCGGAGGTTTCGGCGGCCCGCCCGCCACGCCACCACCCCGGCAGGACGGCGGCGGCCGCCGCTTCCTGGTCCTCGCCGTCGTCGCCGCGCTGCTCGTGATCGGCGCCGCCGTGGCCTTCGTGATGACGCGCGACGACGGAGGCGACGGCGCGGGTGACGGAAAGCCGTCCCCGGCGGACAGCGCCTCCGCCACGTCGTCGCCCTCGCGCGGCCTCCCGAGCGAACTGCCCAGCCTGCCCAGCGAGTTGCCGAGCTCCCTCCCCAGTTCCCTCCCCAGTTCCCTGCCGAGCGAGCTGCCCACTGGGCTGCCCTCGAAGCTGCCGAGCGGTCTGCCCAGCGAACTCCCGAGCGGCCTGCTCCCCAGCGACGTGAGCCTCCTGCCCTGACCTCCGAAGCAAGCCGCCCCACGGAAAAGGCCCGCGCCCTCCGCTCTCACAGGAGTGGCGGGCGCGGGCCCCGAAGTCACACCGGATCGTCGCTCAGAGCGCGCCCTTGGGCAGCCGCACGTACGTGACCCGCGTCTCGACACCGCTGTCGACGAGCCGCCCGTTCGTGTCGAACGCCTCCGCCCCGTCCGTCATCCCGAAGTCGTTGTCGTTGATGAGGGCGAGCGTCCCGCGCCCGGCGAGCGCCACACCCTCGATCTTGTCCGGCACCCCGTCGACCGTGTTCAGGTCCACGACCAGACGCTTGCGCAGCACCGGCACGCCCGACCCCGCCGGGTCGTCGAGCTGCTCCAGCGACGGCGACGTACGGTCGTCGTCCCAGCGGCCACCCAGGATGTTCGTGCCGCGCGTGAGCCGCACCTCCTGGAGGCGGGCGGCTTTGTCGGTGCGCTCCTCGACGAGCAGCCGGTCGCCGCCGAGCGCCACGACCGACGAGATCTTCAGCTCCGAGGTGTCGTCCTCGCCCGGGTCGACGACGTCCACCGCGTCGAAGCGGTACGCGTACTCGGCCGTCACCGCGGCCTTCTTCGGGGAGAAACGCAGCAGTCGCGCGGTGCGCGAGGCCTCGCCGGCGTCCTGGTCCGGAACGGACAGCGGGCTCTGCACGGCCAGGACCAGATCGCCGTTCGGGAGCTGGGCGAGGCCCTCGAAACCACGGTTGACCTTGCGGTGCAGCAGGATCGACGGCAGCGACTCGACGACCGGGTAGTCGGCGCCCTTCAGGGCGAGGCCCTTCGGCACGTGGCGGGCGAGCACGCGACCGTGCGCGGAGACGTGCACGAGGGAGGGACCGTACTCGTCGACCAGCCAGAAGCTGCCGTCGGCGGCCCGCACGATCCCCTCCGTGTCGAGCCCGTTCGGGTCGAAGGCCAGCGGCGTGCGCGCGTCGTACGCGTACGGCTTCTCGTCGCGGCTCTCCTGGTTCGGCAGGCCCGTGACCGGCTTGCCCGAAGCGGTCGTCAGCGGGATCGCGTCGATCACCTCGACCGTGTCACCGTGCACCTTGATCTTCACGATCGCCGGGTCGAAGCCGGGCACCGGGAACGTGCGGCGCTTCTTGCCGTCGACCTTGATCTGACCGTTCGGGCCGCGGTCGGTCACCGTCCAGTACTCGCCCTCGCGGCCCGCCGGGTAGAGGTCCGAGCCGATGCCGCCCAGGTCGACGCCGCGGTCGTCGGCGACGGTGCCCGGCAGGAGGTGGTTGCTGAACGTGCCGAGCGGCAGGTCGGGGAGGGTCGCGCCACCCGTGACCTCAGCCGCGGCCGGCCCGGCCGGGGCGCCCGTCGCGGTGCCGGCCACGACGACGGCCGCGAGCGCGGCGAGCGGCACCCCGACGGCGAGGGTGCGGCGGACGCGGCGCTTGCCGGGGACGAGCGGGGACATGGGGCCTCCTGGACGCGGTGCTTCGCTCGGACTGGGCACACGGTCGGCCCCGGGATCGAACGGCCGGTGACCGCAGGGTGAATACGGGCGAACGAGCGGAGGGCGCGGTTCCCGTCGCCGCGGGAGCGGCCCGGACCGGCGGGAGCAGCCCGGCCAGGGACCGCGCCTCGTGACCGTATCGAGCGGACCCGATCGATACGATGCACCACGGTCCGAGGGACGGACCGGAGCGGGGGAGGAGCCGACCTCATGCGGCTGCACGTCGACCGGCGCCATGCGCGGGTGCTCGAACTGCTCCGGGAACGGGGCACGATCCGCGTCGCCGACCTGGCCCGCGAACTCGGGGTCTCCCCGGTGACACTGCGCCGGGACGTGGAGGCGCTGGCCTCGCAGGGGCGTCTGCTACGGCTGCACGGGGCCGTCGTGTGGCCCGGCGACACCGTCGCGGGCCCGCCCGAACGGGGTGAACTCGCCGCCGAGGTGGGCCGGGCCCCGTCGGGTCTCGTCGTGGGCATGGTCGTGCCCACCACCGAGTACTACTACGCGGAAGTGGTGCGCGGGGCCCGCGAGGCCGTAGAGGCGGCCGGCGCCCGGCTCGTCGTCGCCCTGTCCCGCTATCTGCCCGGCGAGGACACCGCGCAGGTCGAGCGGCTGCTCGCGGGCGGGGTCGACGGGCTGCTCCTCACACCGAGCTGGGAGACCGGGGTGCCCGGGCCCGGTGAGGGGCTGCGCATCGCCGAGCGCGCCGTGCCGACCGTGCTCGTGGAGCGCTCGGCCCCGCACGGCCATCCCGCCGCCGCGCTCGACCGCGTCCGCTCCGACCACGCCCACGGCGCGGCCGTCGCCGTCCGCCACCTCGCCGGGCTCGGCCACCGCGGGGTCGCGCTCGCCGCGCAGGACTCGCCGACCAGTGCGCAGTTGCGGCGCGGGCACGAGGCGGCGGTGGAGGCGCTCGGTCTCGACCCGGCTCCCGAACCGTCCCCGCACCCCGCCGGCACGACCGAGGCCGACCGCTTCGAGCGGACCTTCGCCCATCTCCGCGAGGCGGTGGAGGACCACGGGGTGACGGCGGCGATCCTGCACAGCGACGCCGACGCCATCGTGCTCGTGCCCAGGCTCCGCGCCCACGGCATCCGCGTCCCCGAGGACCTGGCCGTCATCACGTACGACGACGAGGTCGCCGCGCTCGCCGACCTGCCCCTCACGGCGGTGGCCCCCGCGAAGCGCACGGTGGGCCACCGAGCCGCCACCCTCCTCCTGACCCGCCTCACCCCGGGCACCCCACCGGAACCGGCCCAACACCTCGACATCCTCCCGCAGTTGAGAATCCGCAGGTCGTGCGGTGCCCAGTCTGCCGAAGCGGCCCGGCGGGAGTGGAGCACACCCCCTACGACAGCCGAACCATCACCTTCTGCGTGACCCCGCCCGCGCCCGTGAGGTCTCCGAACGTCAGCTTCAGTTCGCGGCCCGTCGACACCCCGGTCACCGACGCCGGCTTCGACGTCACCGAGCGGACCGGGCGGCGCCAGACCAGCGTCGCGCCCCGCACCGCGCGGTTCGGGTCGCTGACGGACACCGTCGCCGTGCCGTCGCGGCGTTCGTGGATCTGGACGATCAGCGGCGCGTCCGCGCTCACCTTGCCGATCGTGCCCGGCTCCCAGAACACCGCCCCCGTGAGGCCGAGGGACGGGACCCGGACGCCCTGGGCGGCACCGGAGTTGGAGGTCAGCTCCAGCCAGGCCGGGTCCGCCGCCCGCTCCGCCGTACGCTGCTCGCTCGCCCCCGGCATCAGGACGTACGCGTACGCCGCGTCCGACGGATCCGTGCCGTGGTCGGCGAGCAGCGTGACGTAGCGCCGCGTCACGGGGTCCGTCGAGCCGCCGCCGTTGATCGCCTTCCAGGTCCCCGTGCGTTCCTCCCGCCGTGCGTCGATCGCCGCCCCGCCGGGGAAGACGTAGCCGCCGTGGCCGGCGACATGCGCCCAACGGGCCTTCGGGAAGCTCCCGTTCCACGGCAGGTCCGAGGGCTGTGCCGTGCCGTCCACCGTGAGGCGCGCCGTCCCCGCCGAGCCGAGGTTGCGGGTGTCGACGACCGACTCGACGCCCGCCCCGTCCGCCGCCGAGATGCCCGCGCCGAGGCACACCACCGCGTCGTCCACGAAGAACCACGCCTTGCGGCCCCGCAGCGTGGAGGACAGTCCCCGCACGTCCTGCGCGGCGACCCCGTACCTGCCGTCCGTCGCGCCGCCGACCCACGTCGTGTCGGGACGCGCCGCGCCCCACGCCCCACCCGCCGCGTCCGCGAGCGGCTTGCGCGAGACCGTCGTGCCGGGCAGCCGGTACGGGTCGACCGTCGGCCAGAAGCCGTCGCTGTACTGCCCGCCGCCCGCGCTGTCCCCGGCGGCCCACCAGTAGAGCATCCCCGAACCGGTGTGCCAGCCGCGGACGTTCTCGCCGTTGCCGTTCTCGTAGAACGTGATCGCCTTCGACGCCATCGACACGGACGCGGTGAACGCGGCCGAGCGATGCGCCGCGCGGGCCATCGCCGGGAACACCTGGTGCCCGGCCGGCTCGGGCGCCGCCTTCACCGCTCCGTCGGCGAGCAGCGCGGTCACCCGCGACAGCGCGGCGACCCCGAGCGTGCGGCCCGTCGTCACGTCCTTGTAGCGGTCGCGCGTGAACCAGCCCTTGGCCAGGCCCTGCCAGCGCGCGTTCTCCTCCGCGCTCGCCCCCTGCCCGAGCAGCAGGATCGACGCGATGATCGCGTGGCCGCGCGTGTGGTCGTCCTGCTGCACCTTCAGCGTGTCGCCCGCGACGAGGCCGCGGCTGATCGCCCGCCCCGACACGTTGTCCACGATGAGCCCGTCGTGCAGGAACGGCGCGTACGCGCCCTCGACCGAGTCCAGGAAGATCTGCCGTCCGCTGTCCGTGATCGCCCACGTCGAGCCGCCGAGCAGCGCGAACAGCTTGCTCAGGCCGTCGATGAGGACCGCCCCGTACGACCCGGTGTACGGCACGTACGTGTGCTGGATCAGGGATCCGTCGGCGTACAGGCCGTCGCCCGAGGTGACGTAGGGGAAGACCGGTGAGACGGCGTCGCGGGCGAGGGCGAGCTTCGCGGCGGTGCCGCCGAGGACGCCGCGCAGGGCGAGGACCCGGCACAGGTCGATACGGTTCGCACCGGTGCTGGTGCCCGTGTAGTGATCGACGAGCGAGTCCGGCACGAAGTGGTCGATCGCCTCGACCGCGGCCGTGATCTGCTCCGCGCTCAGGTGCTCGTACATGAGGATCGCGATGTCGAGCAGCCGCTGCGGGGCGCCGATCTGGAAGTTGTACCAGTTGCCGTACTGGGTCTGGGACTTGTTGTAGACCTGCGTGCTCAGGTGGTCGATCGCGGTGAGCACGTCGGCCTTGAGGGCGGCGTCGCCGGTCAGTCCCGTGCCGGGCTGGCAGAACGCCTCGGCCATCACGCGCACGCGCTCGTAGCTCGTCTGGATCTTCTCGGAGTAGCCGTACGACTCGGAGTCCGTGTCGGGCTCGGGGTCCCCGAACACGGCGTCCGGCCACAGCGATCCGGCCGCCGGAGCCATCGCCGTCTGCCAGGCCCGCGCCTGCGTGCCCAGCGCGGCCAGCTTCGAGCGGAACGGCTCGGCGGTCGGGCTGAAGCCCTCGCCGAGGTACAGCGAGCGCCACTTGGCGCGCAGTTCGGCGAACTCGTCCACGGCGGCTTCCGATGTCTCTGAGGTGACGGTGGCGGCCGCCGACGCCTGCTGCGGTATCCCGGCGGCGAGCGCGGCGCCGGCTGCGGCGGTCGTGGCGAGGAAACCGCGGCGGGACCACGGCGAGCGAGGTGAGGGCACCTCGGAGGACAGGGCGGAGGGCGGAACGGGGGACGGCTGCTGGGGCGTCATGAAGGGCTCCGGGAGGCTGGAGGGTCCGCTGGGAGTAAGCGGTTTCTAGCACCCGGTGATTCAAACGCTCAAGAGAACCGGCCGAATTGATCGTTTCGATCGTTCTCGGCTCCGACCCCGGAGGGTCGGAGCCAGTGGCCCTGCCGGGGCCGGCTCAGGACCGGCCCCGTACGGGATCAGGCCCCGATCCACACCGTCGTGATGTCGCAGAACTCCTTGATCCCGTGCCCCGAGAGCTCCCGCCCGTACCCGGAGCGCTTGTTCCCGCCGAACGGCAGCGCGGGATGCGAGGCGGTCATCCCGTTCACGAAGACACCGCCCGCCTGGCTGTCCCGGGCGAAGCGCTCGATCTCCTCCGCGTCGCCGGTCCACAGGTTCGAACTCAGCCCGAACGGAGTGTCGTTGGCGAGCTCGATCGCCGCGTCCAGACCCGTGACCCGGTACAGCGTCGCGACGGGCCCGAACGTCTCCTCGCGGTGGATCCGCATCTCCGGGGTGATGTCGGCCAGCACCGTCGGCTCGTAGAACCAGCCGTGCCGGTCGAAGTCCTTCGGCCGCCGCCCGCCGCACAGGACGGTCGCCCCGCTCTCCACCGCCTCGTCGACCAGCTCCTCCAGGTCCTTGCGGCCCTGCTCACTGGCCAGCGGGCCGATGTCGGTCTCCTCGTCGAGCGGGTCGCCGACCTTCAGCGCCCGCATCCCCTCCACGAACGCCTCCCTGAACTCCTCGAACACGTCCTCGTGCACGATGAACCGCTTCGCGGCGATGCACGACTGCCCGTTGTTCTGCGTCCGCGCCGTCACCGCGGTCTTCGCCGCCTTCGCGACGTCCGCCGACGGCATGACCACGTACGGGTCGCTGCCGCCCAGCTCGAGGACCGTCTTCTTCACCTCGTCGCCCGCGACCGACGCGACCGAACGGCCCGCGGGCTCGCTCCCGGTGAGCGTCGCCGCCACCACCCGTTCGTCCCGCAGCACGCCCTCCACCGCGCCCGACCCGATGAGCAGCGTCTGGAAACAGCCCTCGGGGAAGCCCGCGCGCAGGAACAGGTCCTCCAGGTACAGCGCGGTCTGCGGCACGTTCGAGGCGTGCTTGAGGAGCCCCACGTTGCCCGCCATCAGTGCCGGCGCCGCGAACCGGACCACCTGCCACAGCGGGAAGTTCCACGGCATCACCGCGAGCACCGGGCCCAGCGGCCGGTAGCGCACCTCGGCGCGGGCCGCGCCGGAGTCCTTCACGTCGGACTCGGCCGGACGCTCCGGCGCGAGCAGCTCCTGCGCGTGGTCCGCGTACCAGCGCATGGTGCGCGCGCACTTGGCCGCCTCCGCGCGGGCCGCCTTGATCGGCTTGCCCATCTCGAGCGTCATGGTCCGGGCGATCTCCGGCGTGTCCGCGTCCAGCAGATCGGCGGCGTGCCGCATCATCCTGGCCCGCTCCTCGAACACCGTCGTGCGGTACGCGGCGAAGGTGCGGGCGGCCAGGGCCAGCTTCTCCTCCAGGGCGTCGGGGGAGAGGGCTTCGTACGTTTCCAGCGTCTCGCCGTTCGCGGGGTTGACCGTCGCGATGGGCATGGGGCGACCTCCTGAGCGCGGTTCCTTCGACCTTCCCGCGCCGCGCGGGGCCGCGCAACGCGAGCACGCCGCTCGCGCCCCGGCTCAGAGCCGCTCGGCGAGCCGGTCCAGGAACACCGCCTGAGCCTTCACCGTCACCGCCCGCGCCGCGTCCAGGCCGAACCACGCCACCCGGTCCAGCTCGGGGAACTCGGCACGGCGGCCCGAGCGCGGCGGCCACTCCATCGTGAACGTGCCCGGCACCACGTCCGCCGGATCCAGATCGCCCTCCACCGCCCACACCGTGACGTGCTTGCCGCCCGACTGCACGACATCGCCGAGCGGCAGCGCGGGCCCGTCCGGCGCCGGTAGCCCCAGCTCCTCGCGGAACTCCCGGCGGGCCGCGTCCCACGCCGTCTCGTCCTCCTCGTACTCGCCCTTCGGCACCGTCCACGCGCCCGCGTCCTTGCGCGCCCAGAACGGGCCGCCCATGTGCCCGAGCAGCACCTCGGGCCCGGCGTCGGTGCGGCGGAACAGCAGCAGGCCCGCGCTGCGCCGCGGTCTCTTCCCGGCTTGGTCGCTCATGCCCTCAGGCTCACATGTGGACGGCTTCGCCGGTCAGCGACCGGGGCGGGCCCGGCCGGTACAGGACCAGCGTCACGACGAACCCGACCGCGAAGAACAGCGCCGACCACCAGTACGCCGTCGAGTAGCTCTCCAGCGCGGCCTGCGTCCTGACCTGCGGGGTCGGCGGCTTGCCCGCCATGTAGTTCGCGGCGGCGCTCGTCGCCAGCGAGTTGAGCAGCGCCGTGCCGATCGAACCGCCCACCTGCTGGCTCGTGTTCACCATGGCGGAGGCCACACCCGCGTCGTGCGCGGCCACACCCGCCGTGGCCAGGTTCATCGCGGTCGCGAAGACCAGGCCGAGGCCGATGCCGGAGACCAGCAACGGGGGCATGACATGGGCCGCGTACGAGCTGTTCGTGTCCAGCGCGGTCAGCCACGCCATACCGGCGGCCGCGAGCGCCATGCCCAGCGGGACCAGGGGTTTCGGGCCGAGCCGGGGGAGCAGCGAGTTGGTCGCCACGACCGACGAGAAGATCATGCACGCCACCATCGGCAGGAACGCCACACCTGTGATCACCGGCGAGTACGCGAGGACCTGCTGGAGGTAGTAGGTCAGGAAGAGGAACACGCCGAACAGGCCGGCGCCGGAGATGAACATCGCCAGGTACGAGGCCCCGCGGTCCCGGTCCGTGACCACCCGCACCGGCAGCAGCGGATGCGCCGCCCGCGTCTCCCACCAGGCGAACACGACGAGCAGCACCGCGCCGGCCACCAGGAAACCCCAGGTCTGCGCGTCGCCCCAGGCGTGCGACTCGGCGTTCGAGAATCCGTACACGATGCAGAACAGGCCGACGGACACCAGGATCGTGCCCGGCACGTCCAGCTTGGGCCGGTCGGCGGGCCGGCCACCGTGCAGCAGCCGCGCCCCGCCGAGGATCGCGACCACCGCGAACAGCAGGTTCACGTACAGGCACCAGCGCCAGTCCAGGTACTCGGTGAGCACGCCGCCGAGCAGCAGACCGACCGCGCCGCCCGCGCCCGCGATGGCGCCGTAGATGCCGAAGGCCTTCGCGCGCTCGCGGGGGTCCGTGAACGTCGTCGTGAGCAGGGACAGCGCGGCCGGCGCGAGCAGCGCGCCGAACATGCCCTGCAGGGCGCGGGCCGCGACCAGCATGCCGAACGTGGTGGCGGCGCCGCCGAACGCGGAGGCCGCGGCGAAGCCCACCAGGCCCGCGAGGAACACCGCCTTGCGGCCCACCAGGTCGGCGATGCGTCCGCCGAGCAGCAGCAGACTGCCGAACGCGAGCGCGTACGCGGTGACGACCCACTGCCGGTTGCCGTCGGTGAAACCCAGATCCCGCTGGGCCGACGGCAGCGCGATGTTCACGATCGTCGCGTCGAGCACGACCATGAGCTGGGCGATGCCGATGACGGCGAGGATCAGCCAGCGGTGCTCGTGCCGGCCGCCGCCGGGGTACGCGGTGCTCGTGCCCGGTGGGGCGGAGGCGGGTACGGATCCGGCGGTTGCTGCGGAATCGGGCGAGCGATCCATGGAGGCCTCCAGACACCCAGGTGCACCCCCCCGATCAACATCGCCCACCACGCTATGCGCCCGAACGAGGGACGGCGACCGGGGAGAGAACGCGTGCGTTCTCCTCGCGGTCGCCGTCGGGCGAGAGGCGTGGGGCCGGACCGGCCCCGGGGTTCAGGCGCGGGTCGCCCCGTCCGAGGCGTCCACCGCGGCCGGTTCCTCCGCAGCGGGCTCCTCCGCGAGCTTCTCCGCGGCCGGTTCCTTCGAGGGGCGTGGCTCCGGCACGGCGGGGGCCGGCACGGGCACGGCCCGCGGGGCGCGCTGCTTGAACAGACGCTGCGCGAGCGGCTCGGTGAACCGCGCGGTCAGCGGTCCCACGATCACCAGGATCAGCACGTACGCGGTCGCCAGCGGGCCGAGCCGCGGCTCGATCCCCGACGTGACGGCGAGACCCGCGATGACGATCGAGAACTCGCCGCGCGCCACGAGCGCGCCGCCCGCCCGCCAGCGGCCCTTGACGGAGATCCCGGCGCGGCGCGCCGCCCAGTACCCCGTGGCGATCTTCGTGCAGGCCGTGACGACGGCCAGGAGCAGCGCGGGCAGCAGCACCGGAGGGATGCTCGCCGGGTCGGTGTGCAGCCCGAAGAACACGAAGAACACGGCGGCGAACAGGTCCCGCAGCGGGGAGAGCAGCGTGTGCGTGCCCTCGGCGACCTCGCCGGACAGCGCGATGCCCACGAGGAACGCGCCGACGGCGGCCGACACCTGGAGCTGCTGGGCGATCCCCGCGACCAGGATCGTCAGACCGAGGACCACCAGGAGCAGCTTCTCCGGGTCGTCGCTGGAGACGAAGCGCGAGATGTGCCGCCCGTAGCGGACGGCGACGAACAGGACGAGCCCGGCCGCGCCCAGCGCGATCGCGAGCGTCATCCCGCCCGCCGCCCAGCCGACCCCCGCCAGCAGCGCCGTGATGATCGGCAGGTACACCGCCATGGCGAGGTCCTCGAGGACGAGGATGCTGAGGATCACCGGCGTCTCGCGATTGCCGACGCGACCAAGGTCGTTGAGCACCTTCGCGATGACGCCCGAGGACGAGATCCACGTGACGCCCGCGAGCACCACGGCGGCGACCGGACCCCAGCCCATCAGCAGCGCGGCGGCGGCGCCCGGCAGCGCGTTGAACGTCATGTCGACGAGGCCGGCCGGGTACTGCGTCTTGAGGTTCGTGACGAGGTCGCTCGCCGTGTACTCGAGCCCCAGCATCAGCAGCAGCAGGATCACGCCTATCTCGGCGCCGATCGCGACGAACTCCTCGCTCGCGCCGAGCGGCAGCAGCCCGCCCTCGCCGAACGCGAGACCGGCCAGCAGATACAGCGGGATGGGGGAGAAGCGCAGCCGCCCCGCGATCCGGCCGAGGAGGCCGAGCGCCAGGATGATCGCCCCGAACTCGATCAGGAAGACAGCGGAATGCATCCGATCACTCCCGACCCAGGATCGTGGCCGCCGCCTCGACGCCCTCGCGGGTGCCGATGACGATGACGGTGTCCCCGCCCGCGAGCCGGAAGTCCGGCGCGGGGGACGGGATCGCGTCCGCGCGGCGCAGCACGGCCACGATGGACGCCCCGGTCTCCGTGCGCATCTGCGTCTCGCCGAGCAGCCGCCCGTTCCAGTACGAGGTCGCCGCCACCTCGATGCGCTCGGCGACCAGGCCCAGGTCCGTGGTGTGCAGCAGGTTCGGGCTGTGGTGCGAGGGCATCAACGCGTCGATGAGCGCCTCGGCCTCACCCGACGTCAGCTTCAGCGACAGGGAGCAGGCGTCCGGGTCGTCGGCCTGGTACGCGCTGAGGGTGCGGCCGCCGTCCCGGTGGGCGACGACCGACAGCAGCCGCTGCTCGCGCGTCGTCAGGTCGTAGCGGATGCCGATCCCTGGCAATGGTGTCCTGCTCAGGCGTGAAGCGGGCACGTCTCCCCCTGCGAATGGATGTCGAATGCACCTTGTTCGGCGCTCGGGACACCTTATACGTGCCATGTTTTGGCAAAGAAACGGTCAGGCGTCGGGGGGTCGGTCCCGCTGGGTGAGGACGGTCTCCACGGTGTCCGCCTGCTCGGGCGCCTTGTCCTCCCGGTACCGCACCACCCGCGCGAAGCGCAGCGTGACGCCCTCCGGGTAGCGCGTGGACCGCTGGAGTCCGTCGTACGCGATCTCGACGACCAGTTCCGGACGCACCGTCACCACGTGCCCGTCGTCGGACAGGGCGAGCGCGCGCAGCCGCTCGGTCTGCCAGTTGAGGAGCGCGTCCGTCAGCCCCTTGAACGTCTTGCCGAGCATCGCGTACGAGCCGTCGGCGCGCCGTGCCCCCAGGTGGAGGTTGGACAGCCGGCCGGTGCGTCGCCCGTGCCCCCACTCCGCCGCGAGCACCACCAGGTCGAGCGTGTGCACGGGCTTCACCTTCAGCCAGGACGCGCCCCGGCGGCCCGCGCTGTACGGCGCCTCGAGTCCCTTCAGGACGACGCCCTCGTGGCCGCGCTCCAGCGTCGCCGCGAAGAACGCGTCGGCCGCGGACCGCTGTTCGGCGTCCGACTCGTCCTCCACCACGAGGCGGCGCACCCGCATCGGCTCCGGAACCAGACCGGCCAGCCGCTCGTGCCGCCGCGCGAACGGCAGATCCAGCAGGTCCTCGCCGTCCACGGACAGGACGTCGAAGAAGACGGGGGAGACCGGCACGGCCGCGGCCGCCCGCGCCACGTCGACCCGGGAGCCGACCCGGCCCGCGATCTCCTGGAACGGGCGCGGCCGCCCCGCCGTGTCGAACGCGATGACCTCCCCGTCCAGCACGAACGACGTCCCGTACAACGCGCGCGCCGCCGCGGTCACTTCGGGCAGCCGGTCCGTGATGTCGTCCAGGGTGCGCGTGAAGATCCCCACCTCGTCGCCGGAACGGTGCACCTGCACGCGGATGCCGTCGAGCTTCTCCTCCACCGCGCACGCCCCGAGCTTGTCCAGGCCCTCGCCGACCGACCCCGCGGTGTGCGCCAGCATCGGCAGCACGGGCCGGCCCACCGTCAGGCGGAAGTCCTCCAGCGCGGCCGGGCCCCGCGCCAGCAGCGCCTGCGCCACCGGCTGCACCCCGCCGGCCAGCATCACCGCGCGGCGCACCTCGGCGGGCGCCGCGTCCGTGGCCTTCGCCAGCCCGTCGATCGCCACCGCGTCCAGCGCGCCCTGACGCACCTCGCCCGTCACGAGCCCGAACAGGAACCGCTGCTCCGGCTCCGTCGCCGCGCCGAGCAGCTCCCCGACCAGTCGCGTCCGCTCCGCCTGCGAACCGGCGCCCGAGACGTCGCCGATGACGGTGAGCGCGGCGTCCACGTCCTGGACCGTGAGCCGGGGCTCGGCCGCGGGCTCCACCCGCCGGCTCAGCACCCGCCACCCGATCCCGAGCCTCCCCTGGGGCAGCCGCCCCGCCAGGTACGGGATGACGATCGCCACGTCGTCCGGATGCGTGTCCCGGAACAGCTCCGCGAGCAGCTCGATCTTCCGGGACCGCGCCGAGGCGGCGGCAACCTCCTGAGACACCTGAGCGAGCCGTGCCAGCAACATCCGTCCATGGTCCTACGGGCCCCTGGCTCACCGCATGTCCTGCGCGGCGCCACCCTCCTCACGCTGACGCGACCGCTGCGGCCCGGTGGGGGCTGATCGCGCAGTTCCCCGCGCCCCTGGGGGTGCGCACTTCGTGCGCGCCCCCCCATCGGGGCAGCTGCGCGCAGCGCAGGCTTCCAGGGGAAGGCGGGGCGAAGCCGCAGGCCTTCAGGGGCGCGGGGCCGTACATCAGCGGCTCCGCCGCGGGGCGCGACCAGCCCCCACCGGGCCGCACTCGGCGACGACACCGCATCGGGCAGACGAGAGCCGCGAGGAGCCGATCCGGGCGCACGGGCCTGCACGCGAGACCCGAGGGCCGCTGCCCGGGCTCACGGCCCCGGGCGGTGCAGACGGCCCCGGGCCACCAGTTCCACCGTTGCCGCCACCGCGATCGCCTGGACCGCCATCAGCGCCACGAGGACGAACAGCTGGACCGCGCCCGCCGACACCGGGGACGCGCCGCCCAGGAGCATGCCGACGAAGGCGCCGGGCAGCGTCACCAGGCCGACCGTGCGGGTCTGGTCCAGGCCGGGGAGGAGGGCCTCGGACGCGGCGGGGCGGGCGATCTCCAGGCGGGCCTCGCGGGGGAGCAGCCCGAGCGAGAGGCAGGCCTCGACCTCGCCCTTGCGCAGGGTCAGCTCGTCCAGGGCGCGCCGCCCCGCGAGGACCGTCGCCGTCATCGCCCCGCCGATCAGGATGCCGGTCACCGGGATCAGCGCGATCCCGCGCATCGGCAGCAGCCCGGACAGGACGAGCGCTCCGACGATCGGCGCGACGGGCAGCGCGATCGGCACCGCCGCCCAGGCCAAGCCCCACCCGCGGGCCCGCGTCACGCGCCGCCCGGCCGTCACCGCGGCCACGGTGCCCATCACCAGCAGGAAGCCGAGCAGCGCCGCCCCGTGCCGCACCACCCAGCCGATCACCAGCGCCACGACCGCGAGCTGCACCGCGGCCCGCACCCCCGCGAGCACGATGTCCCGCGCACGCCGCCACGACCCGTCCGGCGCGAGCCGGAACACCGCCGCGACCGTGGCCGCGAGGACCAGCAGCACGATCAGCGCCGCCGCGAGCGACCCGTCGACCGGCAGCAGCGTCGACGCCGCCAAGCTTGTCTCACGCACGTACGCAGCCTAGAACGCCCCGACCTGCGCACCCCTGCTGCGCCGCACCCCCGGCGTGAGCGACGATGGGCGGGCAACAAGCGTGAACGAACGCGTAGAGAAAGAGGGCTGACCGTCATGGCACAGCAGGTTCAGGGCGTGATCGCACGGGCCAAGGGCGCACCGGTGACCATCGAGACGATCATCGTGCCGGACCCCGGACCGGGCGAGGCCGTCGTGAAGGTCCAGGCGTGCGGGGTCTGCCACACCGATCTGCACTACCGGGAGGGCGGGATCAACGACGAGTTCCCGTTCCTGCTCGGTCACGAGGCCGCCGGCGTCGTCGAGTCGGTCGGCGAGGGCGTCACCGAGGTCGCCCCCGGCGACTATGTGATCCTCAACTGGCGCGCGGTGTGCGGCCAGTGCCGCGCGTGTCTGCGCGGTCGCCCCCAGTACTGCTTCAACACCCACAACGCGAAGCAGAAGATGACGCTGACGGACGGCACGGAGCTGTCCCCGGCGCTCGGCATCGGCGCGTTCGCCGAGAAGACCCTCGTCGCCGCCGGCCAGTGCACCAAGGTCGATCCGTCCGCCTCGCCCGCCGCCGCGGGCCTGCTCGGCTGCGGCGTCATGGCGGGCCTCGGCGCCGCCATCAACACCGGTGAGGTCGGCCGCGGCGACTCCGTGGCCGTCATCGGCTGCGGCGGCGTGGGCAACGCGGCGGTCGTGGGCGCCCGCCTCGCCGGAGCCGCGAAGATCATCGCCGTGGACATCGACGACAAGAAGCTGGAGACCGCCCGCTCGCTGGGCGCCACCCACACCGTCAACTCCCGCTCCACCGACGCTGTCGAGGCCGTGCGCGAGCTGACCGGCGGCTTCGGCGCCGACGTCGTCATCGACGCGGTCGGCCGCCCGGAGACGTACGAGCAGGCCTTCTACGCCCGCGACCTCGCCGGCACCGTCGTCCTCGTCGGCGTGCCCACCCCGGAGATGCGCCTCGACCTGCCGCTGCTCGACGTCTTCGGCCGCGGCGGCTCGCTCAAGTCGTCCTGGTACGGCGACTGCCTGCCCTCCCGCGACTTCCCGATGCTCATCGACCTGTACCTCCAGGGCCGCCTCGACCTCGATGCGTTCGTGACCGAGACCATCGCGCTCGCGGACGTCGAGAAGGCCTTCGAGCGGATGCACCAGGGCGACGTCCTGCGTTCGGTGGTGGTCTTCTGATGGCCGCCACCGAAGCAGCCGCGGGCCCCGCGCGCGTCGAACACCTCGTCACGTCCGGCACGTTCTCGCTCGACGGCGGCACCTGGGACGTCGACAACAACGTGTGGCTCGTCGGCGACGACCGCGAGGTGGTCGTCATCGACGCCGCCCACGACGCCGACGCCATCGCCGAGGCCGTCGGGGAGCGCCGGCTCGTCGCCATCGTGTGCACCCACGCGCACGACGACCACATCGACGCGGCCCCCGCGCTCGCCGAGCGCACCGGGGCACCGATCCTGCTGCACCCGGCCGACACCGAACTGTGGAAGCGGACCCACCCGGACCGCGCGCCCGACGGTGAACTGGCCGACGGACAGCGGCTGTCCGTCGCCGGGGTCGAGCTGACGGTGCTGCACACGCCCGGCCACTGCCACGGCGCCGTCAGCCTGTACGCCCCGGCACTCGGCACCGTCTTCACCGGCGACACCCTGTTCCAGGGCGGCCCGGGCGCCACCGGCCGCACCTTCAGCGACTTCCCGACGATCATCGAGTCGATCCGCGGGAAGCTCCTGACGCTGCCGGAGGACACCGTGGTCCGCACCGGTCACGGCGACGCGACGACGATCGGCGCCGAGGCACCGCAGTTGGAGGAGTGGATCGCGCGGGGCCACTGAGCCCCGCGTTCCACCAGGACGCGGCGGCGGCCCGAGGGCCGGCGTCGCGTCCCGCGCGTTCAGCAGGGGCCGAGGACCGCCCGCACCGTCTTGCCGCCGTACGGATGCCGCTCCACGCTCCAGCGGTCGGCCAGCGCGTGCACCAGGGCGATCCCGCGTCCCGACTCGGCGCTCGTGGACGCCGGCCGCATCCGGGGAAGCCCCGGCGCGTCGTCGTGCACGGCCACCGTCAGTTCGCCCGCGTCGAGGCGCAGGCTCATCCGGACGCTGCGCCCGCGGGACGCCCGGGTCGCGTTCGTGACCAGTTCGGAGACCACCAGCTCGGCGTCGCCCGCCGCGCACTCCATCTGCCCGGCGAGGAACGACCGGGTCATGCGACGGGCCCATCGCGCCGCTCCCGAGCCCTGCGGCATCAGGAACTCCACGCGCGCGGTACGCCGGTCGGCGCCCATGGACGCACGCATGACGATCACTCCCTCTCGTTCGCGTCGGGGGCGGAACCCCCTCGTAACGAGCCATCTTCCCCGGGAACCTGATCGACAAGCAGATCACGGGCGGGCCGTGTGCGCGCCCTGCCCGGCTCAGGCCGGGTCGGCGGCCGCCGCCGGACCGGCCGGATGGGCCAGCGTGTCGAGGAAGCGGTCGAGCGCCGGGGACGAGGCGCCGCTTCCGCATCCGGTCCGCTCCAGATGCGGTATCGACAGTTTGCCCAGGTGCGGGGCCCGGGCCTCCAGCGCCTCGGTCAGATGCAGGCGTTCCAGCGCCCGCTCGGCGGCGGAGCGGGCCACGTACTCGCTCACGGTCACTCCCAGATGGTCCGCGTGCCTGCGGACCGCCTCGTACTCGTCGGCCGTGAAGAGCTCTCGGAGCAGTGCAGTACCGTCCATGGCGGGCATGATGCCGCTCGCGACGCCGAGCGCGTGGGCGGATGGCATATTCACCCCCCGTTCGCGTGGAGTTGGGGTGAGCGGGTGGCGTTCAGAAGCGGTCGGGGTCCGCGGCCGCCCAGTCCTGGGCCCAGCCCTCGGGGGGCTCCGAGGTCAGCCGGCCCGGCTCCAGCCACGCGTAGAGCCGCGCGTAGGAGACCAGTTCGTGGGGTGCGATGCGGCGGACCAGTTGGTGAGGCCCCAGGTCACGCGGGTCGCGGACGCCCATCGCCGCCATGATCTGGGCGGCGCTGCGCACCGTCGCCCGCTGGTAGTGGTACACGCGGGCGGCCTTGTCGTTGATGTCCAGGGCGCGCACCCGGCGCGGATCCTGGGTCGTGACCCCGACCGGGCAGGTGTTGGTGTGGCAGCGCTGGGCCTGGATGCAGCCGACCGCGAACATCATGGCGCGCGCCGCGTTCGTGAAGTCCGCGCCCTGGACGAGCCGCTTGACGATGTCGGCGCCGGTGGCGACCTTGCCGCTCGCGCCGATCCGGATCCGGTCCCGCAGCCCGGCCCCGACCAGCGCGTTGTGCACGGTGATCAGGCCCTCGGTGAGCGGGGTGCCGAGATGGTCGGCGAACTCCAGCGGGGCCGCGCCGGTGCCGCCCTCGGAGCCGTCCACGATGACGAAGTCCGGGCTGACGCCCTCGGCCAGCATCGCCTTGCAGACCGCGAGGAACTGGACGCGTGAACCGACGCACAGCTTGAACCCGACGGGTTTGCCGCCCGCAAGCTCCCGCAGCTCCGCGAGGAACAGCACCATCTCGCGCGGCGTCGAGAACTCCCGGTGATAGGGCGGAGAGATGACCGTCTCGCCCACCGGCACGTCCCGCACCCGGGCGATCTCGGCGTCCACCTTGCCGCCCGGCAGCACCCCGCCGATCCCGGGCTTCGCCCCCTGCGACAGCTTCAGCGACACACATTTGACCCGGGAGTCGGCCACCTTGTCCGCGAACTCGGCGCGGTCCATGCCCCCGTCCTTCGTGCGGCAGCCGAAGTAGCCGGTGCCGATCTCCCAGACCAGGTCGCCGCCCGGCGCCAGATGGTGGTCCGATAGGCCGCCCTCCCCGGTGTCGTGGGCGAAGCCGCCGCGTGCCGCGCCCGCGTTGAGCGCCCGGATGGCGTGCGAGGACAGCGCGCCGAAGCTCATCCCGGAGACGTTCAGCAGGGACATGTCGTACGGGTGTGAGCAGTCGGGCCCGCCGATCCGTACCGTCGGCGCCTTCTCGGGCGCGTCCACCGGCCGCATGGACGGGACCAGGAACTCGTGTCCGGACGCGTACACGTCCTGCTCGGTGCCGAAGGGCTCCGCCGCCTCGGTGTCCTTGGCCCGCTCGTAGACGATGCTGCGCACATCGCGGTCGTAGGGCCGGCCGTCGTAGTTGCGCTCGATGAAGTACTGCTGCATCTCGGGGCGCAGCGACTCCATCACGAAGCGCAGATGGCCGACGAGCGGGTAGTTGCGCAGCACCGAGTGGCGGGTCTGCGTCAGATCGGCGACGCCGAGCGCGGCCAGGGCGAGCAGGGGACCGGCGGCGCACCACCACCAGGGCGACACGAGCAGCGACAGGGCCGTCGTCGCGGCCGCCGCGGCGACGACGAGGACGAGCAGGAGGAATCGGTGCATCTTCCGAGTCAAGCGCACGGCGGCGCGCTCGGACGGGGACGACACAGGGCCGTGGGGTGGACCGGAGGGCGGGCCCCGGGGCTGGACCCTCACCGAGGTCTCGGATAAGTTAGGCAAGCCTTACCTAATGGAGGTTCCGGGATGGGTGTCCGATCGATCGCTGCCGCCGTGCCCACCACGGCGGCCCACGCACGCTCCGTGCTCGCCACCGCATTCAGCTGCGGCATCACCACCGACGTGGGACGGGACGACCTCGTCGGCGCCCACCGCGTCGACGAGGACGGCACCCTGCGCATCGCGCCGCCGCCCGACAGCGTCCTCGCCGCCGCCGCGCTCTGCGCCCCGCACGGCCGCCCCACGACCCTCGTGGAGTTCGCCGACACCGCGCCCGTCCCCGTACGGGACCGGATCCGCGCCCGGCTCTGGCTCTCCGGCGAACTCGTCCCGGACGGCGACGAACTGGTGCTGCGCACCGAACGCGCCGTCCTGCAGACCCGCACCGGCCGCACCGGCATCGACCTCGACGAACTCGCCGCCACCGGCGCCGACCCGCTGGCCCGCGCCGAACCCCGGCTCCTCACCCACCTCGCCGACGTCCACCCCGAGGCCGTCGAGCAGCTCACCCGGCTCATCTGCCCCGACAGCCTGCACGGCGTCACCCGCGTCCAGCCGCTCGCCGTCGACCGGCACGGACTGACACTCCGTCTGGAACGCGCCCGCGGACAGGCCGACGTCCGCATCCCGTTCCACAGCCCCGCCGACGACCTGGCCTCGCTCACCGAACGCATGCAGTGCCTGCTCGCCTCGGCGCAGGCCGTCACCCACCGCCGGATGTGACCCGCGCCGGCTCCCGCTCCCACTCCCGGGCCGCCGCCCGGCGCTCGCGCCGCGTCGGCCGGAACGCCCACTCCATGGCCGGCTCCACCACCGGCCGGAACACCCGGCGCACCGGCCCCGTGCACAGCAGCGTGATCCCGCCGGCCGCCAGGCCCGTCACCGCCAGTTCGCCCAGCGGCGTGTGCAGCCACGGATGCGCGTACCAGTCGCCGAACCGGGCCGCCTTGATGACGAACCCGTGCAGCAGATACGCGTACAGCGTCCCCGTGCCCAGCGCCGTGCACCACAGCCTGCGGCCCGGCACCCACGCCAGGAAGCAGGCGGTCAGCACCAGCGCCAGCACGAAGAGCGCGGGCGTGACGATCAGCCCCGTCCAGGCCGGCACGCCCTGCTCCGCCACGCTGGCACGGTGATAGAACCAGCCCGCGTCCAGCCTCGGCTCCACGGCGTACGCCGCCACGACCGCCGCCGCGAGGACCGCCAGCGCCACGCGGCGCATCCGCCAGGTCCGCAGCCGCGCGAAGTGCTCCGGCCGCAGCACGAGCCCCACCACGAAGAACGGCAGGAACTGCAGCACCCGCTGCAACGCCAGATCCCCGCCCGCGCCCGGCCACATCGACATCGCCGTGCCGATCGCCAGCGCCACCGGCACCGGATGCCGCAGCTGCAGCCACAGCGGCGTCGACATCCGCCACACGAACAGCGCGACCAGGAACCACATCAGATACCAGGGATCCAGCAGGCTGACCGGATACCCCGGATCGTCCTGAGCCCAGCGGTAGAACAGCGTGTACGCCACCTCGAAGACGACGTACGGCACGACGACCCCGGTGATCAGCCGCCGCAGCCGGCCCGGCGCCATGTCGAAGCTCCGCGAGAAATACCCGGACACGAGCGCGAACGCCGGCATGTGGAAGGCGTAGACGAACAGGTACACCGCGTGCACGGCCCGGCTGCCGTACGTCAGCGGCTCCCAGGCGTGCCCGCACGCGACCAGCACGATCGTCAGGTACTTCACGTTGTCGAAGTACGACTCCCGGGCGGCCGGTCTGCCCTGCTCGGGAGCCGCCACCGGCTCCCGCACCCGCGGCTGTGCCCGCACCTCGGGTGGTGTCTGCGTCGGTGTCCGTGCCGTCGTCCGTTGTGCCATCGCGTCGCGGTGCCCCTCGTCGTGCGTGTCGCCCGTCGGGTGAGTACAGGCCTCCCGTCTTCCCGCCCTCGACCGTTCCATGGCACCCCGAAACGGGACAAGGGCCCCCGGCGGCGAGTCGGAACTCGCCGCCGGGAGCCCTGAAGTGAGCGGCGCCCGGGCGTGTCACACGGCCGTGTAGCCGCCGTCCACCAGGTGGTAGCTGCCCGCCACGAACGAGGCGCGGTCCGAGAGCAGGAACACGATCAGCTCCGCGACCTCCTCCGAGCGGCCGAGCCGGCCCGCCGGGTGCAGGGCGACCAGACCGTCGTAGGCGGCCCTGTCCATCTCCTTGAGCAGCGGGGTGTCGATGAAGCCCGGGCCCACCGCGTTGACCCGGATGCCCTTCGCCGCGTACTCGGCGGCGGCCGTCTTGGTCAGACCCACGACGCCGTGCTTGGCCGCCACGTACGCCGGGGAGCCGGCGAAGCCGACCGAGCCGAGGATCGACGCGACGTTGACGATCGCGCCGCCCTGGCCCGAGGCCTGCATGGCCGGGATCTCGTGCCGCATGCTGAAGAACACGCCGTCCAGGTTGGTCCGGACGACCCGGTGGTAGACATCGATGTCGTACTCGCCGGTCGGGGCGCTCGCGCCGCCGATGCCCGCGTTGTTGACGGCCAGGTCGAGCCCGCCGAACGTGTCGACCGTGAACTGCACGGCCGCGCGCACCGACTCCGGGTCGGTCACGTCGAGTGCCACGGCCGCCGCCTCGACGCCCTCCTCGCGCAGCGCCTTCACGGCGTCCCGGGCGCCCTGCTCGTTGAAGTCCGCGACGACGACCCGCGCGCCGCCGAGGCCGAGCCGGCGGGCGGTGGCCAGGCCGATGCCGGAGGCGGCGCCGGTGACGAGGGCGGTCTTCCCGGCGAACTCGGTGGCGTAGTCGGGGGTGATGGCGGAAGGGGTGGTGCTCATGGTGCGGTTCACTCTCTGGTCGCGTGGTCGGCGGCCGCCGCGCGGGCGGCCTCCTCGAAGAGGGCGTCGTAGGCCCGCGCCACCAGATCGGCGAGGTCTTCGGCGTCCGAGCCGGCGCCGCGCGCCCAGGTGCGCAGCGCGGCGGTCAGCACACCGGCGGCGGCGCCGACGACGATCCCGGGAAGCGGGTCCCGGGCCGGGTCGGTGCCGAGCCGGTCGGCGATGATGCGTACGGACTCCTCCTGGGCGTCGACCCGGATGCGCTCGTACGCGGCGAACAGGGCGGGCTCCTCGTCCACGACCGCGTACAGCTCGCGCAACCGCGGGCGGTGGTGCCAGCCGGGGGTGTCCCGGTCGGTCAGCCAGTCCGCGACGGCCCGGCGGTACGCGAGGAGCGGGGGCTCGTCGGCGGGGCGCTCGCGCAGCGCGGCGTTGATCCCCGCGCCGTCGGCCCGCGTGAAGTCGAGCGCCGCGTCCTCCTTGCCGGTGAAGTGCCGGCTGAAGGTGCGGCGGGTGACGTCCGCGCGCTCGGCGATCGCCTCGACGGTGACGGCCGCGAGTCCCTTCTCGAGCACGAGCTCGACGGCCGCCTCGGCCAGCGCCTCACGCGTCCTGAGCGCCTTCAGCTGCCGCCGGTCGACCCCTTGGGTCCCCACACCCTCGTTCGCCTTCATGCCCCCAGAGTACACCTTCATGTCCCGAGGGGACATGAGTCCCGGCGGGACATCTTTCACGGGGTGGATGTGCAGGCGGGGGCGGGTCAGGCGTGCCAGTGACACTTCAGGGCCGCGCTGAAGAAACCCGGGCCGTAGGCGACGGCGAGCCCGCGGGCGTCCGCCGCCGGCGGTGCGGCGCAGGTGCGCTCCAGGACGCGCAGGAGGCTGACGCCGCCCAGGTTGCCCTCGTCGGCGAGGGACTCGGTGGAGTGACGGGTGAGTTCGGGATCGATCCCGAAGGCCTCGGCGGTGTCGCCGATGATGCTCAGGCCGCCGGGGTGGATCACGGTGAAGTCCGGGACCTGTGCCCCGTACCAGTCCTTGACGACGGTCAGTGTCTCGGCTGCGGTGGTGGGGGCGAGTTTCGTCGACTCGAAGTGCATTCCCTTGTCGTCGAGCCTGCCTCTGTAGCGGGTGACGCTGTCCGGGAGCGTGTACTCGAAGGTGTCGTCGACGGCGAGCCCCGGGCCGAGCGGCTCGCTCGTGACCACGGTGGCCGCGGCCGCGTCGCCGAAGAGCGCCTTGTAGATCATCGACTCGATCGACGACGCCGCGTGGTTGTACGTAGCGGACAGCACCTCGGAGGCCACCACGAGGACGGCGCTGCCGGGGCGCGCGGCGACGAGGTCCGAGGCGCGGATGAGGGCCTGGGCGCCACCCCCGCAGGCGGCCGTCGTCATGGCGATACGCCGGGTCGTCGGCCGCAGCCCGAGGCGGTGGATGAGGTGGATGTCCAGGTTCGGCACGGCCCAGCCGGTCGCGTGCGTCGTCACGATGGCATCGATGTCGTCCACCGTCAGGCCGGCGGTCTCCAGAGCGGACATCGAGGCCCGCTCGGCCAGATCCAGCGCGTCCTCGAACGCGAGCCGTGTGCGCTCGTCCACGCCCGCGGTGCCCGAGATCGTGGCCGCGTCGAGCGGCCGGGTGAAGTGGCGGGTGCGCACCCCGCAGTTGTCGACGACCCGCAGGACGGCCCGCAGTCGCGGATGGTCCGGATGGTGCAGTCGTATGTCGTCGGATATCTCCTCGGTGGTGACCTTATGGGTGCCGAGGACGGTCCGGGGCGGTGAGACGTACGCGGGCATGGCAGCTCCCACAGGGGTGAGTAGGGAGTGGGGGGTGCTGCTCAACGTACTTCACAGGAACCTCAGTCGCTCCAGGCCCGGGTGCGGTCGGCGCGCAGGTTGGGTGGCGTGGGGGCGGTGCGTTCCGGGCCCGGGCGGAACAAGAGGATGAACATGCGGGACCCGGGTGCCGTCATGGGCTGCGCCGCACAGATCGACACCCAGCCGGCGCCCTTGAGCGCGTGCCGCAGCGGGCGTTCGTGCCCGTCGGGATGGACCAGGGCGCCGCCCTCCTCGTAGAAAGGGGAGATTTCGGGGTCGTCCAGGATCTCCCGCTCGATCTGCGCCAGCGTCGCGTCCTCCGGGCGCGCCGTGATCGCCGCCCTCAACTGGGGGACGATCCAGGGCACCCACGCGGTGCTCCACTGCAACAGCGTGCCGCGCGCCTCGGGTTCCAGGAGCATCCAGCGCATCGTGTTGGTGGGTACGCGGCCGTCCGGGAACAGTTCGGCGAACGCGGAGTTGTACGTCAGCAGGTCCCAGGAGGCGTCGGTCACGTAGGCGATGTGCTCGATACCGTCGACGGCCTCCTGCCAGATACCCGGGATCTCCTTGCCGGAGGAGGCGTGCAGCGGGCCGGGCGGGTCCTGGTGCAGAGCGAACCGGCACAGTGAACTCCACTCCTGCTCGTCCAGCCCGAACAGGAGGGCGATGTCGCGCAACAGGGAACTGGGCGGATTGGGATAGTTGCCCGACTCCAGCCGGTGATACGTGCCCAGCGTCCGGTGCAGCAGTTGGTCCACCTGATGCTGCGAAAGGCCCGGCGCCCGTCTGCCCTGTCCCGTCGGACGCGTGAAGCCGTGGGACTCGGGGGCTATCAGGGCGCGCCGTTCACGGAGCAGGGCGCGGAGCGCCTTCTTGTTCATGGTGGGTAATCCCCATTCGTACACGCCGAGTTGAGCACCGGCAGTCTAAATACTCCCAACGGCTTTGGTAATAAACATTGCCCGAAGAAAACGATCAGTCGGTCCGTCATGATGAGTCGTGCGGGGTTGCCCACCTGCCGGTTTCATCGTCTGTGCGTACGTAGACACAGTGATGTGGCACCTGTGCCGGGCCGCTCGAAAATGGCCGAAATTTCCTGGCGACGGGTAACCCGCGAGCCTCCTGGGGCTGTTCGAGGAAGAGAGTGGGACCGGGCCACCAATTCGTTCGATGTGGCCGGAAAATGCGTTGCACAACGCACGTCCCGCACTCGCCCCCGACGCCCCGGCGGGGTATCTGGCTGCGGTCGGTGCCGTCACTCGCCATTACGTAGCGGCCACGGCACCGGTCGCGCCCGGTCCGCCCCGCACCCGCGGGGCATACTCGGCCCATGAAGACCACGGGAACGGCCAGGCGCCCCAAGGCGATCCGAAGACGCGGAGCCACCGCAGGCGCGGCGATCGGGGCCGCCGCCCTGCTGCTCGCCGGCTGCGGCCAGGAGAAGGCGGGCGACGACACGGCCGGCGCCGTGGCCCCGCCGACCCGTTCGGCCTCGGCCACCCCCGCAGCCTCGGCCACCCCCGCCGCCGACTGTCCCGAGGCGACCGCGACGACCGGGGCCCCGGCGACCGGCCGGCCCGAGGCGGGCGGGGACGCCAACTCCAAGTACGCCGAGAACCACGCCTTCCAGCAGCCCATCGCGCTGAAGGGCGCCTCCTTGTGCACGGCGGCCCGCGAAGAGGAACGGGTCCGGGGCGCGCTCGCCCGGTTCGCCGGACGCCGGGACCTCGGCGCCGACAAGGTCAGATCGGCTCTGGAGAAGCTCGGTTACCGGCCCTCCGGGATCACGGTGGCCGGATCCGGTTCCCTGGTCACCTATGTCGTCGACCTCACGCCCGTGTGCGTGGAGGGCTCCGTCGGCGACCTCCTCCGGGTCGAGACCCACGGCGTGTACATGGAGGGCACGGGCTGCGTGAAGCCCGAAGGCGGCCACTAGGGCCCGGTTCGGCCGCCGCTCAGACAGGCCTCCGGGCCACGTGCGCCACGTAGTCCTCGGCCGCCGCCTCCAGCCCGATGTCGTGCCCGTCGCGCTCGGACAGGTACCAGCGGTGCTCCAGCAGCTCGTGGTACAGCTCCGCCGGGTCCACGGGGGAGGGGAGGCGGTCGCGGACCGCGCGGACCGTCGGCCGGAACACGTCACGGACCCAGCGGTGCGCGAGCACCTCCGGCCGGGCGTCCCGCGCGTCGTCCTGCGTCGCCATCCAGCTCTCCAGATCGTTCAGCAGCCGCCGCGCCTGGTTCTCCTCCGCGTCCAGGCCGGTGAGCCGCAGGAGCTGGCGCTGGTGATGCCCGGCGTCGACGACCTTCGGCACGAACGTCACCGTGTCGCCCTGAGGCGAGCGCGAGATCTGCATCTCGGCGACGTCGAAGCCCAGCTCGTTCAGCCGCCGGATCCGCCGCTCCATGTAGTGGTGCTTGCCCGGTGGATACACGGACGTGCGGGTCAGCTCGCTCCACAGGTTCGCGTACCGCTGCCCGATCTCCGTACCGAACTCGATCGGGTCGATGGACGGATGCAGCGCGCCCGAGGCCTCCAGGTCGAGCATCTCGCCGCTGATGTTCACCCGGGCCAGATCGATGTCGTACTCCCGCTGCCCGTCGCTGAGCCGCGGATGGATCTCCCCGGTCTCGGCGTCCACCAGATACGCGGCGTACGCGCCGGCGTCCCGGCGGAACAGCGTGTTGGACAGCGAACAGTCGCCCCACGCGAAGCCCGCGAGGTGCAGCCGCACGAGCAGCACCGCCAGCGCGTCCATCAGCCGGTGCACCGTGGACGGACGCAAGGTCGTCTCGAACATCGAGCGGTACGGCTGGGAACCGCCGAGGTGCCGGGTGATCAGGACCGGTTCGAGCGGGGAGCCGTCCGCCGTCGTGCGGCCCGTGACCACGGCCAGCGGATCCACCGCCGGTATCCCCGTCCGGTCGAGGGTGCGCAGCATCTCGTACTCGCGCAGCGCCGGCCGCTCCGCGAGCTCCTTCACGGCCACGACCTCGTCACCGGCGCGCGCGTAGCGCACCACGTGCCGGGAGATACCGCGCGGCAGGGGCACGAGGTGCTCCTCGGGCCACTCCTCGAGCGGTATGTGCCAGGGGAGGGCGAGCAGAAGCACCGGGTGCTCCGGGTTGGTGGCGCTGATCTCGAGCGGCATGCGCACAGCGTAGGCAGGGCGGCCGGACGAGCGCCCTGGAAGGGGCGGTTCAGTGCTCGGGCAAGGACCGTTCCGCCTCCGCGAGGATCTCCGTCAGCCGCAGGCCGAAACGCGCGTCGCACGCGTGCGGCGCGCCCGTGCGCGCCGAGTGGAGCAGTACGTCGACGGCGGCGGCCGGCGCGTCCTGGTGCGGGCCCGCCTCCGGCATCACCGTCACCCCCGCCGCGCCGCGGAACTCGACGGCCGCACCGGCCGCCGCGCGCGGCGCCGTCAGGCTCAGCGCCGCCGTGCTCGACGCCCCCGACGCGTGCCGCAGCAGCAGGTGCACGGTGTCGCCCGGCCCGCGCCCCGCCGTCACCCCGACCACGTCGCCCAGCACCGGCAGCAGCATCGACAGGGCGTGCGGGCCGACGTCCCACAGCGCGCCCCGGTCGGCCCGCCACGGTGTCGCGGCCCGTACGGCGTCGGCGTCCTCCGCGGAGAACAGCGCGCCGTACCAGTCGGCCCGCCCCGTGAACCAGCCCTCCGTCGCGGACTGCTCCGCCAGCCAGGCCGCGACGTCCGGCGCGTAGCGCATCGTGCAGAACACCGCCGTGGCGACGCCCGCCGCGTCCGCCGCCTCGACCACGGCACGGGCCGCCGCCGGATCCGTCGCGAGCGGCTTGTCCAGGAGCAGGTGACAGCCCGCCGCGGCGGCCCGCTCCGCCAGGGGCGCCTGCACGTCCGGCGGCACCGCGAACGCGACCGCGTCGCAGTCCGCGAACAGCGCGTCCACGTCCGCGTACGCCGTCGTCCCGTGCCCGGCGGCCAGCTCCGCGGCCGCCTCGGGGCGCCGGCCCCAGACCCCGGCGAACCGCACTCCGGCATGGGCCTGAAGAACGGGTGCGTAGGTGCGCCGTGCCCAGGGGCCGGTACCGACGAGTCCGAAGCGCGGGGTGTCCGTGGTGAGCGTCATGGCCCGCAGTATCGCCCGGACGCGCGGGCCCGCACAGGCCCGGCGCGGTGGGCCGTGGGGCGGGGGCCGGTCGGTGTGACGCAGGTGGCAGGACAGGCGTGAGACAGGCGCAGACAGCCGGGCGCCCGGTGGTGAATACTGATTCACCACCGGGTGAATGGCCATTCACCCCACGCGGGCGCCCACCGGAGCGCACCGGCCCGCGCCCGACGCCCTGAGCAGGAGACCCATGGACCACGTGCCGATACCCGCGATGCCGCGCCCGCGCGAGCGGTTCACCGTCCCCGTCCTCGCCTTCGGCGGCATCCTCATGGCGGTCATGCAGACCGTCGTCGTGCCCCTGCTGCCCGACCTGCCCCGGCTCACCGGCGCCTCCCCGGCCGCCGTGTCCTGGATGGTCACCGCGACACTCCTGGCCGGCGCCGTGCTCACCCCGGTGCTCGGCCGGGCCGGCGACATGTACGGCAAGCGGCGCGTCCTGCTCGGCGCGCTCGCCCTCATGACCGCGGGCTCCGTGCTCTGCGCGCTGACCTCCGACATCCGCGTCCTCATCGCCGCGCGCGCACTCCAGGGAGCCGCCGCGGCCGTGGTGCCCCTCTCGATCAGCATCCTGCGCGACGAACTGCCGCCCCACCGCACCGGCTCCGCCGTCGCCCTGATGAGCTCCACCGTCGGCATCGGCGCCGGACTCGGACTGCCGCTCGCCGCGCTCGTCGTCCAGTACGCGAACTGGCACGTCATGTTCTGGGCGACCGCCGCGCTCGGCGCCCTCGGCCTCGGCGCCGCGTGGTGGGCGGTACGGGAGTCTCCGGTCCGCTCGCCCGGACGCTTCGACGCGCTCGGCACGACCGGGCTCGCCGCCGGACTCGTCTGCCTGCTGCTCGGCGTCTCGCAGGGCGGCCAGTGGGGCTGGGGCAGCGCGACGGTCCTCAGCCTGTTCGCGGGCGCCGTCGTGATCCTCGCGCTGTGGGCCCTGTGGCAGCTGCGCACCGCTCAGCCGCTGGTCGACCTGCGGCTCGCGGCCGGCCGCCGCGTCGGACTCCCGCACCTGGCGGCCCTGTTCACCGGCTTCGCCTTCTACGCCAACTCGCTGGTGACCGCGCAGCTCGTGCAGGCACCCGTCGCCACCGGCTACGGACTCGGCCTGTCCATCGTCGCGACCGGCGTGTGCATGCTGCCCAGCGGCGTCATCATGCTCCTCTTCTCGCCCGTGTCCGCCCGGATCTCCACCCGGTGGGGCCCCCGCGTCACCCTCGCCGCCGGCGGCGTCGTCCTCGCGCTCGGCTACGGGATCCGCATCGTCGACAGCACCGACCTGTGGGTGATCCTCGTCGGGGCGGCCGTCGTCTCCACCGGCACGACGCTCGCCTACTCCGCCCTGCCCACCCTCATCCTGCGCGCCGTCCCCGCCGCGGCGACCGCCTCCGCGAACGGCGTCAACGTCCTGATGCGCACCATCGGACAGGCAGTCTCCAGCGCGGCCGTCGCCGCCGTCCTCGTCCACCACACCACCGACGTGGGCGGCCTCCCGGTCCCGACCCTGCACGGCTACCAACTGGCCTTCGCCATGGCCGGTAGCGTCGCCCTGGTGGCCACCGCCATCGCCCTGGCCGTCCCCGACGACCGCGCGGCGGGGACGGCCGGCACCCCCGTGGCGGCCCGCGCCGCGACCGCGAAAGGAGCATGAGGAGATGGACGGCACGGACACGGCGCACCCGGGCGGAGCACGGCCCGCACCGGCCCGCCGGGACGCCGAGGCCAGCAAGGCGGAGATCGTGCGCGCCACCCGCTACCTGCTCGCCCGGCACGCGCAGAGCGACATCACCCTGAAGGCGATCGCCGACCGGGCCGGGGTCAGCCCGCCGCTGATCCTCAAGTACTTCGGCAACAAGGACGCGTTGCTCGCCCACACCATGGACTTCGAGTCCGACGTCGACGCCCTTCTCGACGCGCCGCTCCAGGACCTCGGCCGGCACATGGTCCGCTCGGTGCTCACCAGCCAGGCCGGGAACGGCACCGACCCCATCCTGCGCATCGCGTTCGCCCCGCTCCACGGCGCCCAGGGCGAGATCCTGCGCGCCAACTTCCGCGCCCAGGTCACCGAACGCCTCGCCACCCGCCTGACCGGTCCCGACGCGGGCCTGCGCGCCGAGCTGGCCGTCGCCGCGCTGCTCGGCCTCGGCGTCGTCTACGGCCTGGCCCGCGGCCCGCACGTGCGCGCGGTGGACCTCGAGGACGTCGTCACCCGCTACGGCCCCGCCGTCCAGGGGCAGTTGGACACGCCCTAGGCGGATCATGGCCATGCACACCCGTTCCGACACTGGAGGTTCCATGCCCAAGGGCTACTGGGTCAGCGTCTACCGCACCATCGCGGACCCGGAGAAGCTGGCCGCCTACGACAAGCTCGCTGCCCCGGCCGTCCGGGCCGGGGGAGGCCGGGTTCTCACCCGTGGCGGCCGGGTCGTGACGCACGACGCCGGAATCGCCGAGCGCGCCATTCTGATCGAGTTCGACAGCTTCGAGCAGGCTGTCGCGGCGCGCGAGAGCGCGGCCTACCAGGAGGCGCTGGCCGTCCTCGCCGACGGAGTCGAGCGAGACTTCCGCATCGTCGAAGGCATCGACTGACCGAGGACCGGCGGCCGGATCTGCCCGCGGCAGAACCACGGCCGGACCGGGCCCGGCGGTCACTACAGTCCGGGCCCATGACGACGGTGACGACGCGCACGATCGCATACACGGCGGACGGCCTGACGATGACCGGGCATCTCGCGCTCCCTGCCGGAGCCGGCCGCCGGCCCGGGGTCCTGGTCGGGCCCGAGGGGGTGGGGCTCAGCGATGTCGAGCGCCGCCGGGCCGATGCGCTCGCCGAACTGGGATACGTGGCGCTGGCCTTCGACCTCCACGGCGGGCGCTATCTGGGCGACCCCGAGGAGATGCTGGCCCGCTGCATGCCGCTGCTCGCAGACCCCGACCGGATGCGGGCCATCGGCCACGCGGCGCTCGACGTGCTGCGCGCCGAGCCGCGGACCGACCCGGACCGGATCGCGGCCGTCGGCTACGGAACCGGGGGCGCCGTCGCGCTGGAACTCGGGCGCGACGGTGTCGACCTGCGCGCTATCGCGACGGTCAACGCGCTGACCACGGGCCGGCCGGGTGAGGCGGCGCGCATTCGCTGCCCGGTGTGGGCGGGGGTCGGGTCGGAGGACCCGATCATGCCGCAGGCACAACGGGACGCGTTCACCGCCGAGATGCGGGCCGCGGGCGTCGACTGGCGGCTCGTCGTCTACGGCGGCGCCCTGCACGCCTTCCACCACCCGACGGTCGACCACACCGTGCGCCCCGGCGTCGGCTACCACCCGCGGCACGCGCGACGGGCCTGGCGGGACGTCGTCGACCTGCTCACCGAATGCCTGCCCTTGACGGAGTGACCCGACCGTCCCCCACGATCCCGGTCCACGAACTCGCGGACCGGAGCGAATCGGCTCGCCGATCGCCGATCGTTGACCGGCGACCGGCGATCGCTGGCTACGGACCGCGGACCGCCGACCGCCGAACGTCGGCCGCCGGCCCCGAACTCACTCGCAGCGCACGCTCACGGGCGTGAAGGTGATCACGGTTGTCGGGCCGTCCGTCCAGGTGACGCGCAGCTCGCCGTCCGCGTACGTCACCTCGGTCACGGCGTCCGCTGGCGCGGCCTCGGCGGCCGTCCCGCCCAGGGTGGCGAGCGCCGCGAAGACCCCGGTGCCCTCGACCGGCGCCGTGAGGCGTGGCACCCGTACCCACGGCTCGTACGCCGTGCCCTGGGGAGCCCGTACCGCGTCGCGCTCCGCCCAGCCGTGCAGGCCGGTCAATTCCGAGGCGAGCGCGTCGGTGGCCCAGCCGGTCAGCGAGACGTGCGCGCCGGGCGGCGCGCCCACGACCCGGTGCACGCGCAGCTCGTGCCGGCCCCGGGCCACGGTCACGCTCTCCACGCGCAGCCCGGGCACCATCGGGGCGCCGGACGGGAACACGGGGCGGTGCCAGGACGCGGCCCAGCCCCAGCCGTCCCCGTGGCCCGCGCCGAGCGGCAGGATGCGGCGGCGGACACTGCGGGCCCCGCCGACCTCCACCGCCAGGTGGTTGTCGGGGACGTTCGTGAGGGAGGTGGGGCCGGTGTGCGTGGAGTACGCGTGCCGGCTGTAGTGGGCGTCCTCCTGGGACGCCGCCTCGCCCGCGTGCGGCGGGATCTGGTCGCTGCCGTGGTTGTGCAGCCGCACGATCCCGTCGGCCCCGGTCGACTGCACGAGCAGACCCGGCGCCGGCAGAGCGAGCACCCGGTCGGGGCCCTCGCTCGGCGCCGCCTCCTCCGTCGCCGTCCACAGCGGGTGGTCCTCGGGCGCGAGGAGCGCCACGAACCCCTTCGACGCCCAGTACGGGGACGCGGGCCCCGAGTAGTTCTGCAGCGTGGCGGCGTGCGGACCGTGCCAGCCGAGGCTCAGCAGGCCCTGGTCGGTGACGGCACCGCGGTCGAGGAAGTACCGCAGGCTCCCGCTCGCCAGGCGCCGCGACGCACCGGGGGAGAGCGGCGTGTGCCCCGTCAGCGCGCCCACGCCGACCGCCGCCGTCGCCGCGAACCGGTACGTCAGCGACCGCCCGAAGTGCACCGGCGCCCCGTCGCCCGCGAACAGCAGCGAGAAGCCCTCCAGGTGCTCGCGCAGCCGCGGCCCGAACCGGGCGAGGAGCTCCGCGTCGCCCGACAGATGGGCGTGCAGCATCGGATACAGGTGCAGCGCCCACCCGTTGTAGTGGTCGAAGGACCGCCCGTCCCCGTCCGCGTACCAGCCGTCACCCCGGTACCAGGTCTCCATCAGGCCGAGCGCGCGCTCCCTCGCCCGGGCCGTCGCCGCGTCGCCGCGGCCCACCGCCTCCAGGAACGAGGCGACCGTGAACGGGAAGAGGTACCAGTTGTTCGGCGCGGGCGTGTGCGTGAGCGCCCCGCGCAGCCAGGACTCGGTCCGCTCCCGCACCCCGTCGTCGAGCCGGTCCCACAGCCAGCGCCGGGTCAGCGTCAGACCGAGCGCGACCGACGCCGACTCCACCATCGGCTGGCCCTGCACATGATGGTCCAGGATCAGCGGCCACGACTCGGCGTCGTCCCGCCCCGGCGTGGCCGTGCCGGCGGCGAGCCCTTCCGCGTACCGGTCGAGCCAGCCGTGCGGATCCTTGCCGTCGGCGCCCGCGACCCGGAACGCGGCCGCGAGCAACGTGCGCGCGTACCCTTCGAGGCCGTCGGAACGGACCCCGGACACGGACGGCGCCCCCGGCAGGTCGAGCAGTGCGCCGCGCGGTGTCGCCCAGCGCCATGCCGCGCCGAGCAGCCCGTCGGCGACGGCCTCCCAGTGCGCCCGGGTGTAGCCCGTGACCGGGCTCAGCTTCCGGTCCTCCTGCGGCAGTTCGAACGGGATCGTCATACGGGGAACGCCGGCCTCTCGCGTCGTACGGAAGGAACTCTCGCGCCGTACGCAATCACGGAGACGGTACAGACGGGACGCTCACCCGCGGTGCCGCAGAGCTCCGGCGCGCAGCATAACCAGGCGGCGGCGCCGCAGGTCAGTCCCCCGACGGCACCGGTTCGGGCGGGACCCGGTCGAGCGCGATACCGAAGTGCCGGGCGTACGCGTCGAGCACCGCGGCGTCGGACGGCAGCACCTCCTCGCTGCGGCCCTCGCCCGAAGTGGTCTTGAGCGTGCGGCCGGTGAGCGTGATGCGGCCCTCCTCGGTGAGCAGCGAGCAGACCAGGGAGCGGGTGAACCGCGAGGCGGGCGAGGTCCGGTGGTACCAGGCCCCCACCTCGAAGTCCGCCAGCGCCCGGGGCCGCAGGTCGAGCAGATACTGCGCCACCCCGTCGCAGCGCAGCAGCAGATCGCCCCCGGCGGCCTCCTCGACACGGAAGACCCCGCCCGGGTCCGGCTGGTCCCCGCGCTCGTCGAAACGCAGCGGGAAATGGCTGAGCGCGCCGAACCCGACGTCGGCCAGCCAGTCCGTCCCCTCGGCGGTCCGCACCCGCAACGCGAGGTGGTCGTAGGGGATGCCGAAGCCCCCGCTCTCGCGCGCCACCCGTGCCTGCAGCAGCGCCACCTCGAAGCCGAGCGCGTCGAGCAGCGTCGCGAACGCCCCGTTCAGTTCGTAGCAGAAGCCGCCGCGCCGCCGGTCGACGACCTTGGCGAACAGGGCCCCGGGATCGAGCGACACGTCCTCGCCCAGATGCACCGACAGGTTCTCGAACGGCACCGTGCGCAGATGCGCGTACTGCAGCGCGCGCAGGGCCTGCGCGGTGGGCGCGGCGGGGCGCTCGGCCCCGATGCGGCGCAGATAGGCGTCGGCACGGCCCGGAGCCAGCTGATCTTCCATACGGCCAGTGTCACCGACCTTCCGCACATCGGGGGAGACCGACGCCGCCCGCACTACGCGGACCCCGGTGCCGCGTCCAGCCCGTAGATCCGCTCCAGCAGCCACGCCTCGTTGCCCGCGAGGCCCGCGCGCCGCAGCGCCTCGTCGGCCTCCGCGATCGGCACGGTGAGCACCGACGCCGTGTCCGGTGGCTCCGTGCCGCACAGCGCGGCCCGCGCCGTGTGCGTGAGGCGCAGTAACGCCTGTGCGGCCGCCCGCTCGTGATGTGTCGTCCGCTGCCCGAGGTTCGTCGTCCCGTTCATGCCCCCACTCTTGCGCACGGCACTGACAATCCCGCCCCGGCGCAGGTCAGCGGCGCGTGAGGTGCAGGCGCAGGTCCTGCGGCATCAGCGTCAGTCGCTCCGCGATGCGCAGCCGGTAGCCCGGCTCGGGCGCCAGGTCGTAGCGGCGCAGCAGCAGCCCGAGCACCAACGTCGCCTCGTGCAGCGCGAACTGACGGCCGATACAGGCCCGCGCCCCCGTGCCGAACGGCTTGAACACGTGCCCCGGACGCGCCCGCACCGCCTGCGGCGCGAACCGCTCCGGATCGAAGACCTCCGGATTCTCGCCCCACGCCGCCGGATCGCGGTGCAGCATCGTCGTCAGGACCAGCGCCCACGCCCCGCGCCGCATCGGGTGCACCCCGCCGAGCGTCGTGTCCGTGACCGCCTCGCGCGCGAACGCGGGCGCCGTGGGCCACAGTCGCAGCGACTCGTCGAGCACCCGCCGCAGATACCGCAGTTTCGCCACCTGCTCGTACGCCGGCACGTCCACGTCGCCCCACACCCGGTCGACCTCGTCCCGCGCCTTCGCGAGGACGTCCGGGTGCTGCGCGAGATAGTGCAGCGCGAACGACAGCGCGCCCGACGTCGTCTCGTGCCCGGCGACCAGGAACGTGATCACCTGCCGGCGGATGTTCTCGGGCGTGAGCCGCTCACCGGTCTCCGGATGCGCCACCTCCAGCATCCGGTCCAGGAGATCGCCCGGACCGTCGCCGGCCGCGCGGCGTGCGGCGATCACCTCGTCGACCGTGCGGTTCAGATAGGCGCGGTCCGCCGCGTTGCGCCGCTCCGCGCCCCGCAGCAGCACCGAGAGGAGCGGCGGCACCACATTGCGCCGCTGGGCGAACGACAGGGCGCCCACCATCGCCGAGATGAACGGATGCGGGCCCTCCTGGTCGAAGTCCCGCTCGAACGAGCCGAAGTCGTACCCGAACCCGGTCCGCGCGATCGTCTCCAGCGTCAGCTTCGTCATGTCGACCGGCACGTCCACGCTGCGGCCCGCCGCCTCGCTCGCGTCCCACGCGCTCATCAGCTGACCCGCCACGTCGAGCATCAGCGGGTGGTACCCGGCCATCGCGTCCCGGCTGAAGCCGGGGGCCAGGACGTCGTGCGCCAGCTGCCAGTTCGGCTCGTGGTTGTACGCCGTGAACAGGCCGTCGCCCGCCAGCGGACGCAGATTGGCGACCCCCAGCCCGACGTGCTTGGCGAACCGGGACTCGTCGGCCAGCTCCGCCGCGAGACCGGCGCCCCAGACGAAGACGATCTCCTTGCCGAAGCCCTTGCGCCGGAAGATGGGTCCCAGCTCGGCCGCGATCCGCATCGAGTCCTGGATCGGCGTGCGGACGTTCGCCCCCACCACGTCACCGATCAGCGGCACCCGGCGCGAGGGGTGCGGGATGCGGTCCAGGCGCGGCCAGCCCTGCTCGGCACTGCGAAAACCCCGCGGCAGCACACCGCCGGGCGCCTGAGTCACCTGCGCCATCGTGCCCATCTCCCTTGCGCCGGCCGCCCGTTGAACGGACCCGAGCACCTTGTTAGACGTGGATTCAATAATGCGCCACAGTCTGGGCCTGTTGTTGAACTCACGTCAAGTAGCCGGGCGCCGCCGCAGTAGAGTGCCCCTCATGGCGACGGACCGAGGGGGAACGGGCACGTCGGGGGAGCGCACGGCGCGCCGCCGGCTCAGCACCGAGGAGCGGCGCGAGCAACTGCTCGGCGTCGGGGCGCGGCTGTTCGCCCAGCACCCGTACGACGACGTGTGGATCGAGCAGGTCGCCGAGATCGCCGGCGTCTCGCGCGGGCTGCTCTACCACTACTTCCCGACGAAACGGGACTTCTTCGCGGCCGTCGTCCGGCGCGAGAGCGAGCGCATGCTGCGGCTGACCGCCGCCGTCCCCGGCGTCCCCGTCCTCGATCAGCTGGGCACCGGTCTCGACACCTTCCTCGACTACGTCGCCACCCACGCCGAGGGATTCCGTGCCTTCCACCGCGCCGAGGCGGCGGGCGACCCGACCGTGCGGGCCGTCTACCGGGAAGGCCTCGCCGCGCACGAGGCGCAGATCAGGGCAGCCCTCGCCGCCGACCCGCAGCTCGCCGGCCGGCTGCCCGCACCCGACACGCTCGGCATCGCCGTCCGCGGCTGGCTCGCGTTCCTCGTCGCCGTCTGCCTGGACTGGCTCGACCGGCCCGGCCTGCCCCGCGCCCAGGTGCGCGACCTGTGCGCGCGGACCCTGCTCGGGGCCATCGCCGCCGGCTGACCCGGCCCGCCGAGGCGCAGTCGACGCGGCTTGTGAGGCCTCACGTCCGCCTCGTACCGTGGGCGCATGCCAGGAACGCAGGGCCGCACGGCCGAGGACCCGCCCACCGAGCGGATCGCCGCCGACCTCGCGACCGCCGTGGGCCGGCTGGCCCGCCGCCTGCGCACCGCGTCGCCCGACAGCCTCCTCACCCCGACCCAGCGCACCGTCATGGCCCGGCTCGCCATGGAAGGCCCGGCGACGACCGCCGCGCTCGCCCGCGCCGAGTACGTACGCCCCCAGTCCATGCGGCTCACCGTCGGAGCGCTGGAGGAGCGCGGCCTCGTGTCGCGCGCGCCCGATCCGGACGACGGACGGCAGTCGGTCGTGTCGGTGACCGAAGAGGGCCGCGCCGTCCTCGACGAGGTCCGCGCCGCCAAGCACGGCTGGCTGGCCGGAGCGGTGGACGCGGCCCTCGACGCGGACGAGCGCCGCACCCTCGCCGAGGCGATCTCCCTGATGGAACGGCTCACGGGCAAGTAGCGCCCGCAGCCCTACGGTTCGACCTCGGGCGGCGGAGACGGCTGTGCGGGAGGCGGCGACTGCGGCTCGGACAGAGCGGGTTGCTGCTGAGCCGCCCGCTCCAGGAACCGCAGCAGCTCCACCGGGAACGGCAGCACCAGAGTCGAGTTCTTCTCGGCCGCGACGGCGACCACGGTCTGCAGCAGCCTGAGCTGGAGCGCGGCGGGCTGCTCCGCCATCTCCTTGGCGGCCTCGGCCAGCTTCTTCGACGCCTGGAGCTCCGCGTCCGCGTTGATGACTCGTGCCCGGCGCTCCCGGTCGGCCTCGGCCTGCCGGGCCATCGACCGCTTCATGGTGTCGGGCAGCGACACGTCCTTGATCTCCACCCGGTCGATCTGCACGCCCCACCCGATCGCCGGACTGTCGATCATCAGCTCCAGGCCCTGGTTCAGCTTCTCCCGGTTCGACAGGAGGTCGTCGAGGTCGCTCTTGCCGATGATGGACCGCAGCGAGGTCTGCGCCATCTGCGAGACCGCGAACCGGTAGTCCTCGACCTCGATCACCGCGTTCGCCGCGTCCACGACCTTGAAGTAGACGACGGCGTCGACGCGCACCGTCACGTTGTCCCGCGTGATTCCTTCCTGGGCCGGCACCGGCATCGTGACGATCTGCATGTTCACCTTGCGCAGCCGGTCGACGCCGGGCACGACCATCGTGAACCCGGGCTCCCGGACCCCGCCGGACAGTCTGCCGAGCCGGAACACGACACCGCGCTCGTACTGCTTCACCACGCGGGCCGCGGCCGCCACGTACACCATGCAGGCGGACACCGCGGCCGCACCCGCCACGACGAGTTCCTGGACCATGACACCCCCAGGCGTCCGAAAGGTCCCCTCAGTCAACGATATGCCCGGCAGGGCCGGCGGGGCGAGGGTCGTGCGGGCGGTGCGTCCCCCGCCGACGGGCGAGCGGTGGGGTAATGTGACCGGGCCGTACAGGCCGTGAACGAGAGAACGAGGAGGTGGGTCCGATCACCGCAGTGTCAGGTCGGGAGCTCCCGCCTCCTGCCGTGCGCCGCGTCCGCTCCCACTGAGCGGTCCGACGGCGCTGCGGCGGCCGGGAGCCCCATCGGCTTCCCGAGAGGTCACGCTTTTCCATGTCTGATCCGCTCCTCCTGCTGCCCGGCGCCGACCGGGTGGTGTCCGCGCTCCGCGCCGCCGGCTGCGTCTTCGCCGAGGACGAAGCACGCATCCTGTTGTCCACCGCCCGCGACGACGCCGAACTGGCCGCCATGGTGGAACGCCGGGCCGCCGGGCTCCCGCTGGAGCACGTCGTCGGCTGGGCCGAGTTCTGCGGTCTGCGCGTCGAGGTCGACCCCGGCGTCTTCGTGCCGCGCCGCCGCACCGAGTTCCTGGCCCGTCAGGCCGCGGCCCGCACGGCGGCCGGGGCCGTGGTCGTCGACCTGTGCTGCGGCACGGGCGCCGTCGCCGCGTTCCTCGCCGGGCGCAGCCCCGCGCGGCTCGTCGCGGCGGACCTGGACCCGGCGGCCGTGCGCTGCGCCCGCCGCAACCTCGCCCCGCTCGGCGGCGAGGTCCACGAGGGCGACCTGTACGACCCGCTGCCCCGTTCCCTCGCCGGCCGCGTCGACATCCTCATCGCCAACGGCCCCTACGTCCCCACCGAAGACATCCCCCTGCTCCCGCCGGAGGCCCGCGACCACGAGCGTCGCATGGCCCTGGACGGCGGCACCGACGGTCTCGACATCCTCCGCCGCGTCGCCGTGGAGGCCCGCACCTGGCTGGCCCCCGGAGGCTGGGCGTTCATGGAGACCAGCGCCCGCCAGTCCGACGCGGCGCTGCGGGCGGTCACGGACGCGGGTCTCCACCCCACCCTCGCCGAGGACGAGGACCTCGCCGCCACCGTGATCATCGCCACCGCGCGCTGACAGCGGCGGGCGGATCCTTCTCAGCGGCCGCACGGTCTTGCCGTGCGGCCGCTCGCACCCTTTAATGAATGAACGAGCATTTATTAATTGAGGGAGTGGTGATGGCGGGACGTCCTCGCGGGGTCGACGACGCGGTGATCCTCCGGGCGGCCGCCGACGTGATCGGCCGGGTCGGCCCGGTGGGGCTGACGCTGGCCGCCGTGGCGCGCGAGGTGGGACTGGTCCCCGGCACCCTCGTGCAGCGCTTCGGCTCCAAGCGCGGACTGCTCCTCGCGCTCGCCGAGCAGTCCGCGCAGGACGCCGACGCGCTGCCCGCGCACGTACGCGCCACGCACGCGTCGGCGCTGGAGGCGCTCACGGCGCTGGTCGTGGAGCCGATGGCCGCGATGGCCACACCCGAGACCTACGCCAACCACCTCGCGTTCCTGTGCATCGACCTCACCGACCCGGAGTTCCGCGCGCACGCCTTGACCATCCACGTCGCCCGGGGCCGCGCCGTCGGGGAACTGCTCACCGAGGCCCTCGCGAGCGGCGAACTCCGGGCCGGGACGGACGTCACCGCCCTCGCCGGCACCGTCCAGGCGATCGTCTCCGGCGCGGGCCTGAACTGGGCACTCGACCGCCGAGGCACCCTCGGACAGCGCCTCCGGCAGGAGCTCGCCCACGTGCTGGACCCTCATCGCCCACCCCGCGACGACCACGACCCGGAGGAACCATGACGAGGAACGCACGGCCGCTGACCGGCAAGGTCGCCCTGGTCGCCGGCGGCACCCGAGGCGGCGGCCGGGGCATCGCCGTCGAACTCGGGGCCGCCGGTGCGACGGTGTACGTCACCGGCCGCAGCAGCGCCGCCGGACGCTCGGACCTGAACCGCCCCGAGACCATCGAGGAGACCGCGGCCATGGTCACCGCCGCCGGCGGCCTCGGCGTCCCCGTCCGCACCGACCACAGCCGCCCGGACGAGGTCCGCGCCCTGGTCGAGCGCATCGCGGCCGAACAGGACGGGCGGCTCGACGTCCTCGTCAACTCCGTATGGGGCGGGGACCCCTTGACCGACTGGACGCATCCGCTGTGGGAGCAGGACCTCGACACCGGACTCCGGTTGCTGCGGCAGGCGGTCGAGACCCACGTGATCACCAGCCGGTTCGCCCTCCCGCTGATGGTCGCCCGCCGCAGTGGCCTGGTGGTGGAGGTCACCGACGGCAACACCGCCCGCTACCGGGGCTCGTTCTTCTACGACCTCGCCAAGTCGGCCGTCATCCGGCTCGCGGTGGCCCAGGCCGCCGAACTCGAGGAGCACGGCGTCGCGGCCGTGGCCGTCACACCCGGCTTCCTGCGTTCCGAGGCCATGCTGGAGGGCTTCGGCGTCACCGAGGCCAACTGGCGGGACGGCGCGGCCAAGGACCCGAACTTCGCCGCCTCCGAGACCCCGGCCTACCTGGGACGCGCGGTCGCGGCACTGGCCGCCGACCCCGACGTCATGGCCAGGACCGGGCAGGCCCTGGCCACATGGGGCCTGTACAAGGAGTACGGGTTCACCGACGCCGACGGTACGCAACCGGACTGGCCCGCGCACTGGGCCGACGCCCTGGAAGAGGAGCACGGGCCGCTCGGGGACCCGCTGTGACCTGACGAACGCGCCGTCACGGCGCGGCGCGCAGCCGCAGGAGATAGGTGGCGGTCAGGGCGACCGCGGGATCCTCGTCCCGGGCCAGTTCCCCGAGAGCCCGCGACGCCGTCTCCCCGGTGAGGCCCGCGAGCGCCTGGGTCAGCCGGCCGCGCGCGGGCGCTCCCGTGGCCTCGTCCCCGAGCCGGTCGACGATCCGTGCCGCGATGTGATCGGCCGTCACCGTGTCGCTCGCCAGCGCGCTCAGCGCGTCGGCCGCGTCGGTGTCGTTCCGGCCCGCCACGACCATCTCGACGAGGGTCGGGACCGCCTCGGCCGCCCCACGCGTCCCGAGCGCCAGCGCCGCGCACCCGCTGACCTCCGGGTCCCGGTCCGCGAGAGCCTCCCGCAGATGCGCGACCGGTGCGTCCCCGGACAGCTCGGCGAGCGCCCGGACGGCCCGTACACGCACCGCGGCGGCGGGAGCGGCGAGGCCCTCCGCGAGGAGCGCGGCGGCGCCGTCGCCCGAACGCGACAGCGCCCACCGGAGGGCCCCGGCGACGTGCGGATCCGTCTCGCTCAGCGCCGCCTCCGCCAGCGCTTCCACCGGCACTGGAACCCCGCCTGCCGAGGACAGGGCCGTGCGCTGACGGGCGTCGGCGCTGTGCGACCCCAGGGCCTGGAGAAGCGCCACGACCTGGAGGACGTCCTCCCAGCCGGTGGGGTCAGCGGCATCGATCCGCCGCAGCCGCGTGAGCAGTTCGGTCTCGGCCGCGATGCGCTCCCGGGTCTGCCGCACGAGATCGCCGACGAGCGCCGAGGGAGTGAAACCGGGGTCGTCGAGCGCGCGCCCGATCTCCCGCAACGACAGGCCCAGGGACCGCAGGCTCTCGATGTGGAAGATCCGCCGGATGTCCTGCGCGCCGTACTCCCGGTAGCCCGAACCCGTACGGCCCGAAGGCCGCACGAGCCCGAGGGACTCGTAGTGCCGCAGCATGCGGGCACTGACGCCGGACCTTCTCGCCACCTCACCGATCAGCACAGGCCCCATTGTCCGTCCCGGGGGCGCCGGCGAGCGCCACGATCCGCCGGGCCTCCTGGATCGCCGACTCGAATCCGGCGTCCGGATCGCGCAGCAGCTGCCGGGTGGCGAGCGCGTGCGCACGCACGTCCGGATCCTCCGCCCCAGCCGCGTCCCGCAGCAGCGGCTCGATCACCTCGCCCAGCGCGACCAGCGCCTGGCTCAGACTCAGCTGGGTCTCCCGCGTGCCGCGTCCGAGCTGGGTCGCCAGAACCGCGGCCAGGCCGGGCCCCTCGTCTTCGGGCACGAGGACGACGGCGGCCCGCCAGGCGCTGCGCGCGACGTCGTCGTCGGCGTCGGTCAGCAGAGCCCGGGTGATCGCCGGCCAGGCCCGCGGGTCCCCGATCTTGGACAGCGAATGCAGCGCCTGGCTGCGCGCCTGCGCCCCCGCCGAGCGGAGTTCCGCCAGCAGCCCGGGGAACGTCAGATCCACCGGGTGGCGGGTGAGCGCCCAGGTCAGCATGTCGCGGACGAAGAACTCGGGCTCGATCGCGCACCGTTCGACGAGCGGGGCGACGAAGATCGGATCGGGCGCCGACCCGATCGCGAGAGCCGCCCGCAACCGTACGGACGACCGCCCGTCCTCCAGCGCCCGGAGCGCGCGCAGCGCTGCCGTGTCCTGCCGTGCCGTGGTCATGGGACCACCTCCTCGGCACGCAGTGAAGACCTTGCCACCGTGTCAAGGTCAACCATGACCGAGTGGCGGGGGCTTTCCGGGGCCCTGCGGGGCGCGGGTGCGGCGGGATGCCAGGCCCGGCGGGCCGGGGGCCCGGGTTCCCAGGGGTACGGGGCCGCCGGCCGCCGTCACCTCGTCGGCCAAGGTGCGGCCGCCCTTCGGCCGGCAGTCCGGGCCAGGCGCACCGCTGGCACGGCCGGCGTTCTGGGCGTCTGGCACCGGCGCCGCGGACGCCGAAGTCATCTGGTGGTTCCACCGCACCGCGTGGCACGGCCGATGTTCTGGCCGGCCGGCACCGGGCACGCGGACGCCGATGCCTGGTGGTCCCAACCATGGGCGGGGCCACCGGACCCTGTCACCTCTGGGGGCAGGGCGCGCCCGAAGTTCTGGCCGGGTGGCCGGGGTCCGCCACCGCGATGCGGGTGTCCATGCCCTGGTCCACCTAAGCGGCGCGACCAGGGCACGGCGCCACCCCGCCGGTCACCGTGTGGCGGGCCCTCGGGCGGGGAGGCCGGAGTCCGCACGCTCGCCTCCGAGGGCTCCGATGCCCGGGACCCCTCAGAGGCGAGCGCACCGCGCCTCCCCACCCCGCCGACCCGTCACGGCGCCGCCGGTGTCCGGGCCGGGAGGCCGGGGCCCGCGCCCGCGATGTGGGCCTCGACGGCACGGTCTCCCGAGACGCGGGACCACCACACGCCCTCGCCCCGCGTCAGCCCGGGCAGGGCCACCTCGACCTCCCGTACGTGCCGAGCCACGATCTCGCCCCGGACGACCCAGGACTCCTGCCCTCCGACGGTCTCCCGGAACGAGGCTCCGGCTGCGGCCAGTACTCCGGTCACCGGGGCCAGCGCGTCCAGCGGCACCTCCACCTCGAAGGTGTGCACCGGCTCGAAGACCCCGGCCCCGGCCCGCTCCAAAGCCCGCCGCACCACCAGCTCCGTGACCACCCGGAAGTCCCCGGCGACACTCTGCACCGAGTTGAAGCCCGAGTGCGTCAAGGTGACCCGGCAGTCCGTCACCGGCCAGCCGTGCGGCCCGCCCCGCTCCGCCAGCACGCTCTCCACCGTGTCGGCGATCGCCTGATGGAAGGCGCGGGGGAGCGCGCCCAGTTCCGTGTCGTACGAGAAGACGCGCCCGGAGCCCCGCGGCCCCGGCGAGACCCGCAGCCCGACCGTCGCGGGCAGCCTCGTCGCGCTGTGCGGGCCCATCTCCTCGACGGCCGTACCGACCCCGAGGGGCCGCTCCACGCAGCGGATCCGGCTGGGTTCGAAGACCGTCTCGATGCCGAACTCCTGCGCCAGGGTGGCCGCGAGGACCTCCTTCTGCACCTCCCCGTACAGGAGCAGCGCGGTCGCGCCGTCCTCGGCGGCCCGCGCGTGGATCAGCGGATCCTGGTCGGCCAGATCGAGCAGTGCGGCCCGCAGTGCCGCGCCCTGACCGGGCCGGACCGCCCGCACGACCGATTCGAGCGTCGGCGGAGCGAAGCGCACCCGCCCGGCCCGCGGCGCCCCGAGCCGGTCCCCGACCCGGACCCTGTGCAGCCCGCGCACCTCGGCGATCTGCCCCGGCCCGGCCACTTCGACGCCGTCACCGGAGGGCGCCCCGACGACCCGCAGTCCGGTGATCCGTCCCGGCCGGCGCTCGGTACCCCCGTCGGCGTCGCTGCGCAGCAGCGTCACGTCCTGGCGGGCCCGCACCTCGCCCTCGTACATCCGCAGATGCGCGATCCGCTCGCCGGCGGACCCCCGGTGCACGGCGAACACGGTGCCCGAGGGGCCGTCGCAGGGTTCCGCGACCGGCGCGGGCGGAAGGAACTCCCGTACCGCGTCGAGCAGTTGACCGACACCCTGCCCGCCGAGCGCGGAGCCGAGGAGGAGGGGATGGACCAGACCCTGCGCCGTGCGCCTCACGAGGGTCCGGCGGACCGTCCCGGTGCTCGGCGCGGGTCCGTCGACGAGTGCGGCGAGCAGGGCGTCGTCGACCTCGGCGAGCGTCAGCGCGGCGGCCTCCCGCACCGCAGGGTCGTCGAGCGGGCGCGGCACGACGCGGGCGCCCGGCGTCCCCTCCGCGCGCACGTCCGCCAGCGGCACCACGTGCGGCGTGAGACGGCGCCGGATGTCGTCGAGCAGCGGGGCGATCCGCGCCCCGGCCCGGTCGACCTTGTTGACGAAGATCAGCGTGGGCAGGCCGAGCCGCCGCAGAGTCCTGAGGAGCAGGCGGGTCTGGGACTGCACGCCCTCCACGGCGGAGACGAGCAGGACGGCCCCGTCGAGCACGTCGAGCGCGCGCTCGACCTCGGCGATGAAGTCGCTGTGTCCCGGGGTGTCGATGAGATTGATCCGGGTGTCGCCGACGGTGAACGACGCGACGGCGGAGCGGATCGTGATGCCGCGCTGCCGCTCGATGGCGCCGGTGTCGGTGCGGGTGTCCCCGGCGTCGACGCTGCCGAGCCGGTCGATGGTGCCCGTGTCGAACAGGAGCCGCTCGGTGAGGCTGGTCTTACCGGCGTCGACGTGGGCGACGATCCCGATGTTCAGGGTGGAGCGGAGTTGCTGGGGCTGCATGGAAGGTCGAGTCCTCGAAAGTGTTCGTCCGGCGGGGGCGCTGAACTGCTTCGAGGAATCGGCGCATTCGGGTGCTCCAGATCATGCGGGGTCGGTGACCGGCCCATGGTGCCCGAAGGGCGGGGGAGGGGCGCAAGTCATTTTCGCGCGGTGCCGAACTTCCGTACGTACCGCTTCTGCCAGGGCGTCTCCACCGCCCGGGGGTCGTAGTGCCGGCGCACGTACGCGACGGCCTCGTCCGCGGGCACGCCGTCCAGGACCGCCAGACAGGCGAGCGCCGTGCCGGTCCTGCCGCGCCCGCCCAGGCAGGCGAGCTCGACGCGCTCTCCGGAGCAGCGGCGCAGCACGTCGGTGAGCACGGTGCGGGTGCGGGCCGGATCGGCGGGGAGGCGGAAGTCGGGCCACCGCAGCCAGTCGGACGCCCAGTCCACGGGCTCGGGCGGCGCGCCGAGCAGATAGACGCCGTACGCGGGCAGGGGGCCCGCGGGGAGTGCGTGGCGCAGGCCGCGTCCGCGCACGAGCCGCCCGGACGGCAGCCGCAGCACGCCGGGAGCGTCCGCCTCCCAGGTTTTGTGGGGGTCCTCGGTCACCATGCGGTCAGCCTAGAGCGGGGTGCGGGGCCGTGGGGCGAGTACGGCGGAGGCCCGGAGGGTCGTGCCCTCCGGGCCTCCGCCGCGGGTTCTCCGTCCGTGAAAGGGATCCGTGAGAGAGATCCGTGCGGGTGATCACCAGCGGGGACCACCGGCTGTGATCATTCGCTGCGATCACCGGTTGTGGTCACCGACTGTGATCTGTGGGTGTGATCCGTGGGGGACGGATCAGTGTGGGGATGGATGCGTGGGTGTCGACCGGGTACGTGTCCTGGTTCGCCCGCCCGCGGGCCTACGCCGTGGTGTCGCGACCGCTCTTCATCGCGACGCCGACACACGCCAGGCCCAGCAGCACCGCGAGGCCGCCGATGATGACGTTGTTGATGATCACGCCGCGGTCGGGGCTGTCACCCACGACCCAGGGAGAGATGATCATCCAGACGCCCATCGCGCAGATGGCCGCGCTGAGGCCGGACATCCGGGCAGGTGCGACCGTGAAGCCGAGGCCCAGCAGCGCGATCGCGATCCCCATGACGAGGTTGTGCGAGGCGAGGACGGGCTGGTTGGCGGTGAAGTGCACGACCCAGGGGGAGATGGCGCAGTAGAGGCCGAGCAGGAACACCGGCCCGTCCACGAGCGCGCTTTGGCGGCCACCGAGCATGCGTGCGTACCGGTCCCGCATTTCGTGTACGTCGGGGTGACTCGAGAGATCGCCCCTGTGATGGGAAACGTCGGCCATGGAAATCGACTCCTCTTTCACCGAGTCCGACCGCGTCGCGCGGTGGGGCCGACCATCGGGACGGCAGAGCCGCGCATATCCATTCTGCACTTATTTGTTACTTATGTGTACCCGGGTTGACCAGGTGATTGTTGGGGATCATGGCGGCCTCGGCGAGCTCGGGCACCTCCGCGACCGCGATGCCGGCGGCGGCGAGCACCCCGATGCCGTCCGCGCCCGGCACGAACGTGTCCGGCTCGCGCCACGCCGTCACCACCCGGCCCGCACCGGCCTCCACGATCAACCGGGCGCAGGGCTTGGGCCGTGAGGCCCGCCGGGCGCAGGGTTCCAGGCTGCTGTACACGGTGGCCCCGGCCAGGCGCGGCTCGTCGGAGCCCAGCTTGGCGAGCGCCGCCTCCTCCGCGTGCACGGTCGGATCGCCGCCCTCGCGCGAGTAGCCGCGGGCCAGCTCGGTGCCGTCCGCCGCCACGACCACCGCGCCCACGCTGAAGGCCGTCCGGGACGGCGGGCACAGCGTCGCCAGGTCGCAGGCGATCCGCAGCCAGTGCCGGTCCGCCGGGGTCGCCCGCGCCGCCGTCCCGGGGACCGTCGGCGCGTACCGGGTCACGATCACGTCCCCGACCTGCTCGGTGCCGAGCACCCGCATCCGGCTGCGCGGCCCGCCCGGGTAGGCGCCGGGCCCGAACAGGCGCGGCGCGTCCGGCTCGCCCACGACGGTCGGCGCCACGGCCAGCCGCAGCTCGTCCGCGAGGCCGAGCCGCAGCAGCTGTGTGTGCACCCGCGCCCCGCCCTCGACCATGAGCCGCCGCACCCCCCGCCCGCCCAGGTCGTCGAGGAGCGCCGCCCAGTCGACGGCCGGGCCGAGCGCCACGACCTCGGCGGCGGCCCCGAGCCGGTCCCGCGCCGGCCCGGCGCCCTTGTCCGTCGTGTAGACGAGCCGGTCGCCGCCCGTCGTCCAGAAGGGGTCCGCCGGGTCGAACGCGCCCGACGCGCTCACCGTCACCTTGAGGGGGAATGCGGGGCGACCCTCCTCGACCCGCCGGGCGCGCCGCAGCTCCGAGTTGACGAGCAGTCGGGGCCGGTCGGCGCGCAGGGTGCCCGCCCCGACGAGCACCGCGTCGCTCGCCGCGCGCAGGGCGTCGACCCGGTCGAAGTCCTCGGGTCCGGACAGCAGCAGCCGCTCCGGGCCGGTGTCGTCGAGACAGCCGTCGAGCGAGACGGCGGCGGACAGCAGCACGTGGGGGCGGGACATGGCGGCTCCGTGACCAGGAAGGACGTGGAGAGCGAGCCTATCGAGACCGGGAACCGGGGCGTGGAGAGGCCGGCCCGGGGCCCAGGGTCTTTCGCCTGGATCAGGAGGGCGGATGGGTGGGGCTCGCCCCGATGTCCGCGCTCAGCCAGTGCTCCGGCAGCAGTTCCACCAGAGCCACACCCTCGGGCCCGGAGCGGCGCAGCGCGTTGTCGGTGTACGTCGCCACCACGTCCGGGGCCAGATAGCGGCCCACGACCGCCGCGATGTCCTCGGCGCTCGCCGTACGCAGTCGCACCGGGCCCTCGGCCGACACGTAACGGAACGTGGGCTCGACGCGCTGCACGAGCAGGGTCGCGCGGCCCGCGGCGGCCAGCAGGCGTGCCTTGCGGCTGTCGCTGGCGGTGACGGCGGTGAACGGGCCGCCGCCCGGCCGGTAGGCGTACCAGATCGGGACGTTGAGCGGTCCGCGTCCGTCGCGGGCGTCGACCGCGAGGCACGCGGGGTGCGTCCCGGCGAGGAACTCCTCGCGCTGTTCCCGGGTGAGCGGCATGGACCTCCTCCGGCCGCGGGACGGTGCTGTCCCTCCCGTTGTACCGGTGGTGCCCGGGTAACGCATGTGGCGGAAGTGCGAGATCGCCGAGGCGGGCCCAGAATCTTAGACATGTCCCTTATGTCCGCAGGTGTGACATGGCTCGGACTCGGCCTCACGGTCGGCACGGCCGGACTGGTGACCTACGGTCTCGCGGTGCTGCCCTGTTCGGCCTCGGTCCGCCAGGAGGACGCCGAACTGGCCTGCCGCCCGGCACGCCGTACGGCACTGGCGCTGGGGTTGCTGGGTGCGGCCTCACTGGTCGTGGGCACGGTGTTCCTCGTGCTCCACATGACGGACTTCAGCTGACAGCACGGCACGAAGGAGCGTTCCATGACCACCGGTCAGAAGACCGTCATCACGCCCGTACGGGATCTCGACGCGGCCAAGGCCCTCTACACGGAACTCCTCGGTGTGCAGCCCGCCGTCGACGAGCCGTACTACGTGGGCTTCGAGGTCGCCGGACAGCATTTCGGACTCGACCCCAACGGGCACAAGAGCGGCATGACCGCACCGGTCGGCTTCTGGACCGTGGACGACATCACCAAGGCGGTGGAGTCCCTGGTCGCCCGGGGCGCGGAGGTCGTCCAGGACGTCACCGAGGTGGGCGGCACCCGGCGGGTGGCGAAGCTCAAGGACGCGGACGGGAACGTGTTCGGCGTGCTCCAGGACTGACCCGCGCACGGCACGGGCCGCACCCCGAGGGGTGCGGCCCGGCCTTCGCTCAGAACCCGCCGTAGGGGCGCGTGATGACTTCCATGCCGTGGCCGGCCGGGTCCAGGAAGTAGAGCCCGCGGCCCCCGTCGTTGTGGTTGATCTCGCCGGGCCGCTTCAGACGCGGATCGGCGTAGTACGTGAGCCCGGCCTCCCGGATCCGCCCGAAGATCGCGTCGAACTCCTCCTCGGTGACGAGGAAGGCGTAGTGCTGGGCGACGATCGAGTCGGCCGGGATCGTCGCGAAGTCGAGGGTCACGCCGTTGCTCAGTTCGAGCGGGACGAAGGGCCCCCATGTGTCCCCGGCGGTGAGCCCGAGAATGCCCGCCAGGAACTCGGCGGACTCCCGGTTGTCCCGGGAGTGGACGATGGTGTGATTGAGCTGAACTGCCACGATGGATTGCCTCCAGAAGGCAACTCCGGCACCTCCATGCCTCACCCGGACGGTGACCGGCACGCGATGCTGTGTCGATCCTAACCCGCCCGTCACGCCGGTCACACAGTTGTTCGCAGTGCCCCGTCGAAGGTCGCCGCCGCGAGGCCGAACGACAGCGTCATGCCGATCCCGGACGTCACCGTCAGCGCCCTTACGCCCGGGGCGAGATCGCGGACCAGCAGCGGACCGCGCGGACTGCTCGCGTAGACGCCCTGCCAGCGCTCGGTCACCCGCACCTCGCCGGGACCGACGCCGAGGACCCGGGCCGCCTCGCGCAGCAGCAGACGGCTCGTGGCCTCCTCCTGGAAGGGGATCTCCGTCGTGTCGTACGCGTGCGAGTCGCCGACCAGGACCGTGCCGTCGGGCAGCCGCGTGAACATCACGTTGGCGCCGATGCCCAGCAACTCCGCGCTGTGCCCGCTCACTTCCTCCCGCAGCGCGGCCGCGGACGGCATCGCGGTGAAGCCGTCGTAGCGCAGCATCGAGGTCGCGGTGAGCACCGCCGCGTCGCTGCGGAAGCCGGCCGGCGCGGCGATGCGGGCCATCGACAGGCGGCAGCGCTGGATGCCGTGGGCCTCCGCCTCGGCCGGGCGCAGCCGGTCCAGGTCGTGGCCGACGCAGAGCAGGATCTGGTCGCCGTGCACCGGGCCCCGGCTGGTGTGGACGGTGCCGCTCTCGACGCCGACGACGTTCGTGCCCCAGGCCAGGTGCACCCCGGGCTGCGCGGCGAGCCACGCGGCGAGCTTCGGCGCCGCCTCCCGCGGGTTGACCCGCAGGTCGGCGGGGAGCATGGCGCCGCCGGCCAGGTCGTCGCGCCCGTCCGCGGCGCGGCCGAGCGTGTCCGCCACCTCGTCGCGGGTGCGCATGCGGACCGCGTCCGTGCCCCGCTCGTCGCGCAGTTCCTCCAGCACGGCCAGCTCGGTGGCCGACCTGGCCACGACGAGCGCGCCCGCCTCCGGGGCCCAGAGTCCCGCCTTCGCGGCGGCGTCCAGCCATCCGGTCCGCGAGCGCCGTGCCAGGTCGAGCAGCTCGCCGCGCTGGGCCGTGACGCAGCAGTGCCCGAAGTTGCGGACGGACGCGCCGACCGGCCGCAGGTCCCGCTCGACGATCGTGACGCTCAGTCCGCGCCGGACCGCTTCGACGGCGTGGGCGAGACCGACGATGCCCGCGCCGACGACCACGAGATCGGCGCGGGTGCCCGGCAGGGAGGAGCGGGCGGGTGTGGGTGCGGTTGCGATGCTCATGCCGACCACCCTGCGGACCGATCGGCACCCCGGGCAAGTGTTGTCTATACAAGTTTCCCGACTGTTTACCGGAAGGCTGCCAGGACCCACCTTGATTCGCCGGCCGCCGGGCTGCCAGACTTCGAGTTGTGAAGACAAGTGATGACGGGCCGCTGCACCAGCGGCTCGGGGCCGAGTTCCGGCGGCGGATCGCGTCGGGGGAGTGGCCCGAGGGACAGCCCGTGCCCACCGAGGCGCAGCTCTGTGAGGAGTTCGGCACCTCGCGCGGACCGGTCCGCCAGGCGCTGGCGCAGCTGCGCGGGGAGGGCCATCTCGTGGGCGGCCGCGGCCGCCCGCCGGTGGCCCGCAGGATCGCGCCCTCGCAGCCGTTCGCGTCCCTCATGTCGTTCACGCAGTGGGCGCACTCCATCGGGCGCACCCCCGGGCAGTACACCGTCGAGGTGGCCCGCCGCCGCGCCCTGCCCGACGTCGCGGGCCGGCTCGGTCTCGACGAGGGCGCGCCCGTCGTCGACCTGGTCCGGGTCCGGCACCTCGACGGCGTGCCCGCCATGATCGAGCGCTCCACGTTCGTCCTCGACGCCGGACTGCACCTGTTCGCCGTCGACCCGGACGCCGGATCCGTCTACGAGGCCCTGACCTCGCGCGGTGTCGACCTGCACCACGCCCGGCACACCATCGACGCCATCGCGGCCGGACCCGAGGACGCCGAACTCCTCGGCGTCGAGGCCGGACAGCCACTGCTGCGCGTCCGCCGGCTCGCCCACACCCGCGACGGCACACCGGTCGAGTACGCCGACGACCGCTACCTGCCCGCCATGGCCACCTTCACCGTCGAGAACACCGTCGGGGGCCGCACCGTCGCCGGACGCGACCCCTCCGACACCGCACCGCACCGAACCACGAGTGAGGAAAACGAGTGACCGCCCAGACCCCCGCCCCCGCGATCGAGCTCGCCGTCTTCGACATGGCCGGCACCACCGTCGAGGAGCACGGCGCCGTGTACGAGGCGCTGCGCCACGCCGTCGAGACGACCGGAGCGTCCGTCGCCGCGAGCGACCTGCAGACCTGGATGGGCACCGACAAGCGCGAGGCCATCGCCGCGCTCGTCCGCATCGGCGGCGGCACGCCCGACGCCGCGCTCGTGGAGCGCCAGTACGAGGTGTTCCGCGCCTGCCTGCGCGAGGCCTACGCGAAGACGCCGCCGGAGCCGATCGCCCAGGCCGACAAGGCGCTCGCCGAACTGCGCGCCCGCGGCGTCAAGGTCGCGCTCACCACGGGCTTCAGCGACGACGTGGCCCTGCCGCTGCTGGAGTCGCTCGGCTGGGCCACCGGCGAGGGCGGCAACCTCGACGCCGTCGTGACCTCCGACGAGGTGGTCCGCGGCCGTCCGGCCCCGTACATGATCCACCGCGCCATGGAGAAGACCGGCGTCGTCGACGTGCGCCGGGTGCTCGTCGCCGGGGACACCGCGGTCGACCTGGAGGCGGGGACGAACGCGGGCGCCGGGGTCGTGGTGGGCGTGCTCACCGGTCAGCTGACCCGTGAGCAGCTCGAGGCCCACCCGCACTCCCACGTCCTGGACAGCGTCGCGGACGTCCCCGGCCTGCCGGAGACCGCCCGCGCCTGACCTACGCCAGCGCCGCGTCCACGATGGCCTGCGCCTCGGCCTGCACCTGGGCGAGGTGCTCGGCCCCGCGGAAGGACTCGGCGTAGATCTTGTACACGTCCTCCGTGCCGCTGGGCCGGGCCGCGAACCACGCGTTCTCCGTGGTCACCTTCACGCCGCCGATCGCCGCGCCGTTGCCCGGCGCCTCGGACAGCCGGGCCGTGATCGGCTCGCCCGCGAGGGTGTCCGCGGTGATCGCGTCCCCCGTGAGCTTCGCCAGGCGGGCCTTCTGCTCCTTGGTCGCCTTGGCGTCGATCCGGGCGTACGCGGCGCCGGACGCCCCGTGCTCGGCGGCGAGTTCCGCGTAGTACACCGACGGAGTCCTGCCGGTGACGGCGGTGATCTCGGCGGCGAGCAGGGCCAGCAGGATGCCGTCCTTGTCGGTGGTCCAGACGGTGCCGTCCGTACGCACGAAGCTCGCGCCCGCGCTCTCCTCGCCGCCGAACGCGACCGACCCGTCGACCAGTCCGGGCACGAACCACTTGAACCCGACCGGCACCTCCACCAGTTCACGCCCCAGCGAGGCGGCGATCCGGTCGATGACGGCGCTGGAGACCAGCGTCTTGCCGACGGCCGCCGACGCCGACCAGTCGGGCCGGTGCGTGAACAGGTAGTGGATGGCTACGGCCAGATAGTGGTTCGGGTTCATCAGACCCGCGTCCGGGGTGACGATGCCGTGCCGGTCGGCGTCCGCGTCGTTGCCGGTCAGCAGGTCGTAGTCGTCCCGCCGCGCGAGGACCGAGGCCATCGCGGGCGCGGAGGACGGGTCCATCCGGATCTTGCCGTCCCAGTCCAGCGTCATGAACCGCCACGTCGGATCGACCTCCGGGTTCACCACCGTGAGGTCGAGCCCGTACATCTCGGCGATCCGCGCCCAGTAGTCGACGCTCGCCCCGCCCAGCGGATCGGCGCCCACGCGCACCCGGGCCGCCCGGATCGCCTCCACGTCCACGATGTTCTTCAGGTCCGCGACGTAGTGCTCACGGAAGTCGTACGGCTCCCAGGCGGGCTCGGCGTCCGAGCGCGGGGACCACGCGGGGTCCTCCAGCAGCTCGTTGGCGCGGTTCGCGATCCACGAGGTGGTCGTCGAGTCGGCCGGACCGCCGTTCGGGGGGTTGTACTTGAAGCCGCCGTCGCGCGGCGGGTTGTGGCTCGGCGTGATCACGATGCCGTCGGCGCGGTCGGCCGGCCCCGTCGCGTTCCAGCGCAGGATCGCGTGGCTCAGCGCGGGCGTCGGCACGAAGCCGTCGTGGGCGTCCGCCAGGATTCGTACCCCGTGCGCGCTCAGCACGCCGAGGGCGGTCTTGAGCGCGGGCCGGGACAGGGCGTGCGTGTCCGGGCCGATGAACAGGGGGCCCGTGATGCCCTCGGCCGTGCGGTGCTCGACGATGGCCTGGGTGATCGCGGCGATGTGCTTCTCGTTGAAGGCGCCGTCGAGGCTGGAGCCGCGATGGCCACTCGTGCCGAAGACGACACGCTGCTCGGGGCGCGTGACGTCGGGCTCCCTCGTGTAATAGGCGTCGATCAGCTCGTCGAGGTCCACGAGGTCGTCCGGCCGGGCGGGGGTTCCAGAGCGGTCAGTCATGGGAGCAGTCTCCCATCCGCGGCGAAGGCGGGAGCCGGACGCCCGGCGATGTGTCCGGTCCGGTGGCGCCGCCGCCGGACCGGACGGACCGTCAGCCCTGCGCCCCTTCCTGAGCGTCCTGAGCGTCCTGCTTGTACTGCTCCAGGGCCTGGGCGATGTCGGCCTCGGACGCCTCCTTGGTGATGCCGAGTTCGGCGAGCACGCCCGTGCCGTTCGCCTGCTCCAGCAGAGCGAGCAGGATGTGCTCCGTTCCGACGTAGTTGTGCCCGAGGCGCAGCGCCTCACGGAACGTCAGCTCCAGCGCCTTCTTGGCGTCCGCGTCGAAGGGGATGAGCGCGGGGACGTCGCCGTCGCCCTCGGGCAGCGACGCCGTCGCCGCCTGCCGCACGGTGTCGAGCAGGACGCCCTGCGCGCGGATCGCCTTGGCGCCGAGCCCGTCCGGCTCGTGCAGCAGCCCGAGCAGCAGGTGGGCCGTGCCGATGGAGCCGTGGCCGCCGGCCTTCGCCTCGTTCTGCGAGGCGACGACGACGTTGCGCGCCCGCGGGGTGTAGCGGTTGAAGCCCTGCTGCGGGTCGAGATCGCCCTCGGGGCCCTTGGCCACGAAGCGCTTCTGCGCGGCCTGGCGGGTGACCCCCATGCTCTTGCCGATCTCCGTCCAGGAGGCGCCGGAGCGGCGGGCCTGGTCGACGAAGTGGCCGATGAGGTGGTCCGCGATGTCACCGAGGTGGTCCGCGGCGAGCACCGCGTCCTGGAGTTGTTCGAGGGCGTCGGTGTGGACGTTCTTGATGGCCTCGATCAGGTCGTCGAGGCGTACGGGCTGATTCATGCCGACCGGATTCGTCATGGAGGCAACCTTAGGTTGACAGTGCAGGGGTGTCAACCTTCAGTTGACACCCCTGTCGCTCGGGGAGGGTGGTGCCGAAAGGTGAACGGCTTCGCCGTTCAGCCTTCATCGGGGAAATGTGACCCGAAGGGTCTGCATTTCAGGGGCGCGGGGAACTGCGCGAGAAGCCCCACCGGCCGTCGGGTGGCGACGTCGGCGCGGAGTCACGGCGCGGAACCGGACCCGCCCCCCCGCGTAGGCTGCCGACCGGTCAACCCTCCGGGAGGAATGAGAACAATGCCCGCCGCCCACGTCACCCTCACCGACGTACTGGCCACCGCCGCCCCGGACGCGACCGGTGCCCTGTGGCGCCTGGAGGGCGCGGCCCGCCAACTGGACGCGAACATGATCCGGCTGCGCCCGGACGCGCGGGGCACCGCCCACGTCGAGGCGGACCTGGACGTACTCCTCGTCGTCGTCGCCGGAGGCGGAACGCTCCACCGGGCGGGCGCCGACGAGGAGTTGGCCCCCGGCGTCCTCGCCTTCGTCCCGCGCGGCGAACAGCGAGCCGTGAGCGCGGGCCCCGACGGCCTCGTCTACCTCACCGCCCACCGCCGCCGCCCCGGCATGACGATCCGCCGCGCCCCGGGCGCCGTGACCGCGGAGGGTGGCGAGGCGCCGTGCCTGCTGCCCCGGGTCTGCGCGGAGTGCGGCCGCGCGGCCGACGACGCGGCGGCGCGGTACTGCTCCCGCTGCGGCGAGCGCCTGCCGAGCACGGAGGATCAGGCGTAGCGATCTCGCCGTGGCTGCCGGGTCACCGTCATCCGGCCGTACTTGCGTCGACAAGATCGCGCCAGTGGTCGCATTTCGAACTTCGATGTCCGCCATGCGTACGGCCTCCGGCGTCCGGAGTACGTCACTTCCGGCCACTGATTCAACACGGACGGTTGCCGAAAGCCGGGGGTCCGGGATGTGATCGCGCCCGGCGCGCGGCAGACTCTGGCCCGCGGCGGACACCGGCTCCCGCTCCGGCCGCCGCGGAGTGGGGAAGCACCACCGGGGAGCCCGCGCGTGTGGGGCGCGCGGGCTCCCCGACCCCGCGGGACCGCTCCCGGGCCTCCGCTCCGGGGGCGCCGGGCGGCCCGCGTCGATACCGTTCCGCCATGGCCGACTACCGCATCGAGACCCTCCGCAACGGCGAACGCGACTGGACCGCCCGCAACGACCGGGGCGCCGAGGTCCGAATCGCCCCCGCCGACTCCGCCGGCGCCCAGCCCTCCTTCACCCCCGTCGAACTGCTGCTCGCCGCCCTCGGCGGCTGCGGCGGCCTGGTCGTGGACCGCACCGCCCGCACGGTCGAGCACGACGCGCTGCGCATCGTCGTCGAGTCCGTGTCCCGCCCCGAGGACGACGGCCGGATCGGTGCCGTCCGCGTCTCGTACGAGATCGAGCTGCCCGAGGGCGAGCCCGGTGCCGCCGAGGCGCTGGAGCGCGGCATCCGGCTCACCCACGAGAAGTACTGCACGGTCAGTCGCACCGTCGAGCACGGCGCCCGCGTCGAGGCCCTGGGCCCCGACGGGACGATGCTCTTCATGGGCGGCTGACCGCGGACCGGCCCGCCCGCACTACGGCAGGGCGTGCACCTTCGGTCCGACCGCGCTCGACCAGGCGCCGCCCGCCGTCGCGTCCCAGTTCGTCGACCAGGTCATCGCGCCGCGCAGCCCCGGGTACGTCTTCGACGGCTTGAACGTGCCGCAGCCGGTGCCGCGCGCCAGGCAGTCGAGGGCCGCGTTGACCACCGACGGGGCGACGTAGCCGCTGCCCGCGCCGCGCGTGGACGCCGGGACGCCGAGCCCGACCTGCGAGGCGTCGAGGCCGCCCTCCAGCTGGATGCAGGCGAGCGCCGTGAGGAAGTCGACGGTGCCCTGGCTGTAGACCTTGCCGTCACAGCCCAGCATCGAACCGCTGTTGTAGTACTGCATGTTGACGACCGTGAGGATGTCCTTCACGTTCAGCGCGGTCTTGAAGTACTCGCCGGCCGTCGACTGCATGTCGATCGTCTGCGGCGCCATCGTCAGCACGAACTTCGACCCCGCCTTGGCGGCGAGCTGACGCAGCGCCTTGGTCATGTACGTCGAGTTCAGCCCGTTCTCCAGGTCGATGTCGACGCCGTCGAAGCCGTACTCCGACATCAGCGCGTACGCGCTGTCGGCGAAGGCGGTCGCGGACGCGTCGCTGTTGACGGAGATGCTGCCCTTCTCGCCGCCGACCGAGAGGATCACGGACTTGCCCGCGGCCTGCTTCGCCGCGATGTCCGCCTTGAAGTCCGCTGTGGAGGCGTAGCCGACCGCCGGGTCCAGGTTGAAGGTGATCTGCCCCGGCGTGGTCGTCGCGTCGGCGAAGGACACGGCGATGATGTCGTACTGCGCGGAGACGTCACGGAGCTTCTGCACCGTCGCGCCGTTGTCGAAGTTCTGCCAGTAGCCGGTCAGCGCGTGCGCGGGCACCGTGCCGCCACCGCCCCCGCCGCCCCCGGACTTCGCCGTGCGCGCGCTCACCGCCGTGGACCGGGCGGACTCGCCCGCCGCGTTCGACGCGCTGACCTGGAAGCTGTACGCGGTGTCGGCCGCGAGCCCCGTGACGGTCGTGGCGGCGCCCGCGACGGAGGCGACCTTCGTGCCGTCCCGGTAGACCGTGTAGTTGGTGGCGCCGCTGACCGGCGTCCACGACAGGTCGACGGACGAGGCGGTCACCGTGCCGGCGGTGAGCCCGGCCGGCACCGCCGGGATCACGACGGGGTCGGTGCCGCCGCCCCCGTCCGGGCCGCGCACGTCGATGTCGTCCGCGTAGTAGGCGCTCTGCCCGTACCAGCCGTGGGTGTAGATCGTGACCGAGGTCGTGTTCGGGCCGGTCGTGAAGCCCGTCGTCAGCTGCTGCCAGGACGATCCGCCGGGGGTCCAGGTCGAGACGTCGGTGGTGCCGGTGCCCCGGGCGCCCAGGTACACATAGCTGCCCTGCACCCAACTGCTCATCTGGTACGTCGAGTTGGGCTTGACCGCGACGGTCTGGCTGCACTCGGCGGTGTCCTGGCCCGAGGGGGTCGCCTTGAGGGCCTTGGCGCCGCCGTGCACGGGCGAGGTGACGGCGGTGCCGCTGTTCGCGCTGCACGTCCAGCCGCTCAGGTCGGCCTCGAAGCCGGCGTTCTTGGCCACGTTCACGTCGGCGGCCTGGGCCGGCGCGGCGAGCGCCGTGACGCCGAGCGCGGCGGCCGAGGTGACGGCGAGCAGAGCGCCGAGCCTCCGGCGGGTGCCGGTTCTGCGATGACGTACACGGTCCACGGGTGCCTCCGGGGGGAGAGGTGAGGAACGGGAGTGAACGGTGGCCACCGCTGCTGTGCGCCAAAGTTGGTCCAGACCAATCGAGTTGTCAAGGGTTCACGTTCCGGCCGGATGCGATGAGTTCTCCGGCGGGGCACGGTCATCACAGGTGGGCGGGCCGCACCGGACCGGCCCCAGACGATCACCGGAGGCCGCGATGAGCGCGCACGCGAACGCCGAAACGGCGCTGGACAAGGAGTTCAGCGCCGTCCTGGAGAAGAGCCCGGAACCGGGCGGATGGACTTATGTGGTGTGGCCGGAATCGGCCGCCTTCTTCGGTACCCGGGGCCTGGTCAAGGTCCGCGGCACCGTCGACGGCCGCGCCTTCACCAGCTCCTTCATGGCCCTCGGCGACGGCCGCCACAAGCTGCCGGTGAAGGCCGAGCTGCGCCGGGCGATCGGCAAGGAGGCGGGCGACGTTGTCACGGTCCGGCTGGAGGAGCGGCTCGGCTGAGCGGGCCCGAAGGCCCGGAGCGGGCGCCTGCGGTGCGGCGCCCGCCTCGGTGACTCAGAGCAGGCCGCGTACGTAGGCCGCCTGCCCGGCGTGCTGGAGGTCGTCCGACAGCACGCTGATCAGCCGGACGGCCAGCGACACCGGCGGGTCCCAGCGCGTGTCGACGATGCGGTCGAGCGCCGCGTCGTCGAGTCCGGCCAGGAAGGCCATGGTCTGCTCGTGCACCGCGTCGTAGTACTCGCGCAGCACGTCGGCCGACTCCACCCGCACCTCGCCGACCTGCTTCGGCGAATGCCCGTACCCCGTGTCCGCCTCGGGCAGCGGCAGGTCGAAGCGCTCGGCCCAGCCCTGCGACCGCCACACCTGGTCGCGGTCCGCCGCGTCCGCCAAGTGGTCGTCCTGCACCCGGGTGAGATGCCAGATCAGCCAGGCGACGGAATTCGCCTCGGCCGTCGGGCGGGCATGAAGATCGGACACGGAAATGCCGTCCAGTACGGCGTGCACTTCCTCGCGAATTCTTCCGTAACCGTCGATGAGAACCTCGTGTGAGCGCATGAGGAGCAGTGTCGTCCACCGTGCCGGTTTCGGCCAATTCTGGGCCGGACTTCGGCAGGAGACTGGCGCGAAAGCTGTGGTGACAGTGGGTCCCGAGTGCCGATACTCAACAGGTGGGATGGTTGAAATCCGTTCCGCGACAACGGGGCACGGCACGTCGAGAACCGCATCGCCGGCCGTTCCCGCCGCCGCGCTCGATCACTGGTCAATTGCTCACCAAGTACTGATCAATGACGTCAGGCAATGGGGGAGATCGTGCACGACGAATTCCTGTGCCATGTCACCGCGTACGGAATCTCCGGCGGACGGCGCGTGGGGGTCCCGCTCGGCACCTACCGCGCCCCGACCCTGCCGCTCGCCCTGTGGTGGTTACGGGACCGGGCGTCCTGGATCGCCGAGCGCCTCGACCCCCGCCCCGGACTTCCGCACTTACCCGAAGGGGCCCTCGTGCCGGTCGCCGAGGACGCCCCCGATGTGCCGGCCCGGCTGCGCGCCTGGTGCGCCGACGACGGACAGCAGGACCACGCCGCCGAGGAACTGGCGGACGGGCGGCTGGTGCGGATCACCGCCCAGGACGACACCACCGAGTACGAACTCCTGGCCGAGTCCGTGGACGCACTGCGGATGGCGAGGACAGCGCTGCGCGTCACATCCCCCGGCAGGACTGCCCTGCCCGTCCCGGGGTAGCAGCACGCTGCGGAAGCCTCCCCGACGGAGGTCCTCCCGGTGTGAGAGAGACGCGGAATGACGGAACGATTCGACGAGGTGCCGGCGCCGAGATGCGGCGCGGCGACCATGGAACCCCTGTGGCGGGCGACCCACTACTCCGGCGGCACGGGGTGCAGCGCGCAGGCGCGCGCTTTCGCCGAGGCCTTCCTGGCCCGGCTGCGGCAGACCTGGAGCGTCGCCCTGGACCGGGTGACCGCGGGCGACGTCCTGCTCGTCGTCAGCGAGCTGATCACCAACGCGGACCGGCACAGCCCGGGCCCCTGTGTCCTCGAACTCGAGGGGACGCCCCGCCAGGTCACCGTCACCGTCTACGACAGCGGGGCCGCCGTCCCGTACCGCCGGCCGCGCGATCCCGCCCGGGTCGGCGGACACGGACTCGAGATCGTGGGCGCGCTCGCCGAGCTCCGCGTGGAGCGCGTACCGGTCGGCAAGCGGGTCAGCGCCGTCCTGACGCTCCCGGCCTGACCGCTCCGGTTCGACCCGCCCCCGACCCTCCCTTTGCCCGGCTTAAGGGCCCTTTTGCGCGCCGCGCCGCCTGAAATGAACCTTTTGTCCGTTTATCGGTTCTACGGTGCGGGGGTCGGTGTCCGTGCGGGGGGACGTACAACGCGCCCTCGCGCGGCGCGGGTTGGGATGTCCATGAGTTCCAGCAAGGCAATGAGCCGCAGGGAGATGGGGCGCCTGGGTCTCGGGGTCGGTCTCGGTGCCGCCGCCGCGGCGACGCTCAGCGGATGCGCCGGCGAGGCGGAACAGCCCGCTCCCCAGGCCGGTCCGGGCCGTCGCCCCGACCGCCCCGCCGCCCCCAAGAAGAAGGCCCCGCGCCTGATCGGCGACGGCTCCACCTCCTACACCGGCGCCCAGCCGAACCAGCCGGCCGCGGCCGCGCCGCTGGAGCCGGGCCAGACCCCGCCGCAGTTCGTGATCTTCTCCTGGGACGGCGCGGGCGAGGTCGGCAACGGGCTCTTCCCGCGCTTCCTCGACCTGGCCCGTGAGCACAACGCCCACATGACCTTCTTCCTCTCCGGGCTCTACCTCCTGCCGGAGTCCAGGAAGCGGCTCTACAACCCGCCCAACAACCCGGTCGGCGCCTCCGACATCGGCTACCTCACCGACGGACACGTCCGGGAGACCCTCAAGAACGTCCACCAGGCCTGGATGGACGGCCACGAGATCGGCACCCACTTCAACGGGCACTTCTGCGGCGGCTCCGGCTCGGTCGCCAACTGGAACGCCGCCCAGTGGCGCAGCGAGATCGAGCAGGCCCGCACCTTTGTCAAGTCCTGGCGCACCCACACCGGTTGGCACGACCACCCGTCGCTGCCCTTCGACTACGACAAGGAACTCATCGGCGGCCGCACCCCCTGCCTGCTCGGCCAGGAGAACCTGCTGCCCGTCGCCCGCGAGCTCGGCTGGCGCTACGACGCCTCCTCGCCCGGCGGACTCCAGCGCTGGCCCGACAAGAAGCAGGGCATCTGGGACCTGCCCCTGCAGGGCATCCCGTTCCCCGGCCACCGCTTCGAGGTCCTGTCGATGGACTACAACATCCTCGCCAACCAGTCCAAGAACTCCACCCGCGCCCCGTCCTACAACTACCCGGGCTGGCGCACCCAGGCCACCGAGTCCTACCTCGCCGGATTCCACCGAGCCTACGAGACCAACCGCGCCCCCTTCTTCATCGGCAACCACTTCGAGGAGTGGAACGGCGGCATCTACATGGACGCCGTCGAGGCCACCCTCAAGCAGATCTCCGACAAGAAGGACGTACGGCTCGTGTCCTTCCGCCAGTTCGTCGACTGGCTGGACGCCCAGGACCCGGCCGTCCTCGACCGGCTGCGCTCGCTCCAGGTGGGAGAGCGGCCCTCGGGCGGCTGGAACACCTTCCTGCGCCCCGAGAAGACCGGGACGGCGGGCAAGCCGGCCGAGGGCGCCGCCGGTCACCGCGCGTAGTGAGGCAGGATCGGGAGGAGACACACGTACGCCGCACAAGGAGGAGAGCCGGATGAACAGGCCGATCACCGCGGGAGTGGACGGATCACCCGAGAGTGCGGCCGCCGCCGCGTGGGCGGCCCGCGAGGCGGTGCGCCGCGACCTGCCGCTGCGGCTCGTGCACGTCGGACAGCTCCTGCCCGAGACGCTGGTCCTCGCCGCCGACGAGGCCGCGCAGATCCAGTGGGCGCACGACCTGCTCGCGGAGACCCGGCGGGAACTCGCCGAGCGCCACCCGGGACTCGCCGTCACCACCGACGTCCTGGAGGACGACGGCGCCGGCGAGTCCCTGATCGCCGCCGCGGCCGGCGCGGAACTGCTCGCGCTCGGCTCGCGCGGCCACGGCCCGCTCGTCGGCTTCCTGCTCGGCTCCGTCGGGCAGCAGGTCATCGCGGGCGCCGAGCGCCCCGTCGTCCTGGTCCGCTCCGGCGACGAGGCCCCCGGCGAGGCCGCCGGGCGCGATGTCGTCGTCGGACAGGAGGGCGATCCCCAGGACAGCGCGGACGCCCTGGAGTTCGCCTTCCGCACCGCCGCCGCCCGCGGCGCACGCGTGCGTGCGGTGCGCGCCTGGAGCCTCCCGCCCGTCTTCGCCTACAGCCCGGCCTCGCTCGAACTCCTCGACGAGTCCGGCGGCCTCGAACCGTACGAGAAGAAGGCCCTCGGCGACGCCCTCGCCCCGCTCCGCGAGCGGTACCCCGACGTGCCGGTCGTCGAGCACACCGAGATCGGCAGCGCAGGACAGGTCCTCCTGTCGGTCGCCGCCGACGCCCAGCTCCTCGTCGTCGGGCGGCGCGCCCGGCGCACCGCCGTCGGTGCCCGCATCGGCTCCGTCGCGCACGCGGTCCTGCACCACGCGCCGTGCCCGGTGGCCGTGGTCCCGCACCGCGACTGACCCCACGAGCCGGGCCCCGGCGCCTTCGCCGAGGCCCGGCTTGAGCCTCCCCTTACGTCAGGCTGCATGCTCGAGGCCGACGAAAGGGCACGGGCATGCAGTACTCGATCGGGCAGCTCTCCGAGGCCGCCGGGGTGACGGTGCGCACCCTGCACCACTACGACCGCACCGGGCTGCTCTCGCCGAGCACCCGCACCCCGGCCGGCTACCGCCGCTACGACGACGCCGACCTGGCCCGCCTGCGGCAGATCCTCTTCTACCGCGAACTCGGCTTCCCCCTCGACGAGATCGCCGCGATCCTCGCCGACCCGGACGCCGGTGTGCTGGACCATCTGCGGGCCCGCCGCCGCCAGCTCACCGAGCAGCTGGAACGCCTCACCCACCTGGCCGCACTCACCGACCGGGCCATCGAGGTGCAGAGGACCGGCGTGCGCCTCACCCCCGAGGAACGCCTCGACGTCTTCGGCGACATCGCCTTCGACCTCAGCTACGCGACCGAGGCCGACGTCCGAGGGCGGGACTCGGCGGGCCACCGCACCGCGATGGCCCGCGCCGCCGCCCACTCCAAGGAGGACTGGCGCACCCTGATGCGCGAGGCCGCCGCGTGGCGCCGCGACCTCCTCGCCGCGTACGACGACGGCCTTCCCGCCGACGGACCCGAGGCCATGGCTCTGGCGGAGGAACAACGCCGCCACACCGCCCGCTGGTTCACCCCCTGCCCGCCGGGAACCCACCGCCGCATCGCCGACGACTTCGCCGCCGACCCCCGCGCCTTCGCCCTCGTCGTCCCGCCACCCCAGCAGCGCCCCGGCCTGGCCGCGTATCTCAGGACCGCGGTCCACGCGAACGCGGCCCGCCTCGACGCCGCCCCGGAGACCTCCGAGGGCTCCCCGGACCGGTGAGGAAGGGCCCGACCACCGACACCCACCCTCCCAGGAGCCGTCATGAAGATTCTCATCGCCACCGCGGGCTCCCGTGGTGACATCGCGCCCTACACCGGGCTCGGCGCCGGGCTGCTCGCCGCCGGGCACGACGTGCGGGTGGCCGCGCAGGAGGAGTTCGCCCCGATGGTGCGGGCCGCCGGGCTAGGGTTCCGGGCGCTGTCCGCCGGGCCGCGCCGGGCTCCGGGGCAGGGGCGGACGCTGATGGGGAGCGCCTCCGCGTTCGCCGCCGACCTGGGGCGCGGCTTCGAGGACCTCCTGGAGGCCGGCACCGATCTGATGCTCCTGTCCGCCACCACGGCCCCGTTCGGCCCGCACCTCACCGAGGCCACCGGCATCCCCGCGGCCGGCGCCCACCTCCAGCCCAACGCCCCCACGGGCGCCTTCCCGCCCGTCGTCGCCGGGACCCGCTCGCTCGGACGGTTCGGCAACCGCCTCGCGGGCCGCTTCGCCCTGCGCATGGTCGACCGCGTCTACGCCCCCGCCGTACGGGACCTGCGGGCCCGCCTCGACCTGCCACCCGCGCACGGCCCCGAGGTCCGCCGCCGCGAGGAGAGGGCCCACCGTCCGGTGCTGCACGGATTCAGCGAGGCACTCGTGCCGCGCCCCGCCGACTGGCGGCCCGGGCTGGAGGTCGTCGGTACCTGGTGGCCGTATCTCGCCACGCGTGAACTGCCGCCGGAGGTCGAGGACTTCCTCGCCGCCGGGCCCCCGCCCGTCCTCGTGTCCTTCGGGAGCATGGCGTCGGGGGAGGGGGAGCGGCTGAGCGCGCTCGCCGTCGAGGCGCTGCGGGGCGCGGGGCTGCGCGGCATCCTCCAGTCGGGCGCCGCGGGGCTCGCCGCCGACACCGACGGCATCCTCACCGTCGGCGACCTGCCCCACGAACTCCTGCTGCCCCGCACCGCCGGCGTCGTGCACCACTGCGGCGCGGGCACCTCGGCCGCCGCCGCCCGCGCGGGCGTGCCCTCGGTGCCGGTGCCGGTCACCGCGGACCAGCCGTTCTGGGCCGGCCGGCTGCACCGCGCGGGCGCCGCCGTCACCCCGATCCCGTTCGGGCAGCTCACCGCCGCCCGCCTCACCGCAGCCCTGCGCGCCCTGCCGGAAGCGACCGGCGCAGCCGGTGTCGCCGCCCGGATGGCCACCGAGGACGGCGCCACAGCCGCGGTGAAGGCGGTCGAACGCCTCATGCGTGGCTGAGGATCGTCACCAGTGCCGTGCCCTCGAACACGAGCTGCGCGGCGAGTGCCCAACGGCGCACCCGCACGCCGGGCGCGGCCTGCACCACCACCAGCGCGGCGAGCCCCAGCACCAGCGCCCCGGCGAACACCTGGTTCGGGAGCGAGGAGCCGCACCGCTCCCCGTACGTGAGACAGCGGCCCGCCCGTTCGGACATCAGGGTGAGCACGGCCGCGCCGAGGGCCGCGGGCAGGAACAGCACGGCGGCCACGGCGGACCAGAAGCGCGGTCGCTGCGGCGCGTCGAAGGGCCCGGTGGGGAGAGGTTCCATGGCGCCATCGAACGCGCCGGGCCCGCACCGGCGCACCGGTGCGGGTACTCAACCGCCGGGGCGCGCCTACTCAGGCGTTGAGCGCGACGACGGCCTCGTCGGTGTAGGGCAGGAAGGTCAGCGTCTGCTGGAAGTACAGCTCGATGCCGTGCGCGTCGTGCGTCGTGTAGCCGATCGCCAGGTCCTCGCCGAGCCGCAGCTCGAAGTCGCCGCCCCGCGTGGACAGCACGAAAGCGCCGTTGAGCGCGGGCGCCCAGATCAGCTCACCGTTCAGAAGGCGGCCCAGGTGGTTGGCGATCGGATAGCCGTGGTCGGAGGTCTCGCTGACCGCCGTGTAGGCGTCCGCGCCGAGCAGCAGCGCGTACGGGCCGTCGACACCGGCGAGGCGCAGCGCGGTCAGCGCCCGGCTGATCGTGTCCGGATAGTCGCGCGGCTCGGCCGGCAGGCTGAGCACCGGGTTCGAGGTGCGCTCGCGCAGCCCCGGGATGCCCGCCGCCGCGTACCCGTCGAAGATCGCCTGGTCCTCGGCGAAGGCCATGGCGCGGGCCGCGTCCTTCACCGGCTGCCAGTCGGAGTCCTGCGCGCCCCGCTCCACGTCGTCGACGGCGTCCCGGCTCACGGTGAACGGCACCCGCAGGTCGACCAGCTGCTGCACCCCGCGCAGCCTGGCCAGGACGCCCGGCGCCGGCGGACTGATGTCGCTGAGATGGCCGGTGCCGACCGCGGCGAGCTCGGGGCCGTCGGGACCGGTGACGTCCACGACGCGGCGGCCCGCCACATGGCGCTGGAAGGTGCGCCGCGCCTCCTCCTCGATCTCGGCCCATGCGGCGGGGGTGATCGGCGCGAGTTCCCGGTGCAGGTTCGTACTCATGGTGCTCAGGCTCCTTTGAGGCTGCCGATGCCGAGGGTGCCGCCGACGGGGTCGGCGGTCCGGGCGGGCGGCGCGGGCAGGTCGTCGAGGAAGTCGGCGGTCGGCACGTGGAAGAGGCAGCCGGTGACCGCCGTGGAGAAGTCGAGGATGCGGTCGTGGTTGCCGGGCGGATCGCCGAGGAACATGTTGCGCAGCATCCGCTCGGTCACGTCCGGCGTGCGCGCGTAGCCGATGAAGTAGGTGCCGAACTCGCCGGCGCCGATCGTGCCGAACGGCATGTTCTCGCGCACGATCTGGCGCTGCGTGCCGTCCTCGTCGACGATCGTGTTGAGCGCGACGTGCGAGTTCGACGGCTTCACGTCGTCGGGCATCTCCACGTTGGTGAGTTTGGCGCGGCCGATGACCTTCTCCTGCTCGGAGGTCGGCAGGGCTTCCCAGGCCGCCATGTCGTGCACGTACTTCTGCACGATGACGTAGCTGCCGCCGCGGAAGTCCGGGTCCTCGTCGCCGATGAGGACGGCGGCCGGTGCGGCGTTCCCCGTCGGGTTCTCGCTGCCGTCGACGAAGCCCAGCAGGTCGCGCTCGTCGAAGTACTTGAACCCGTGCACCTCGTCCACGACGGTCACCGCGCGGCCGAGCCGCTCGATCAGCAGCCGGGCCAGTTCGAAGCAGAGGTCCATGCGGCGGGCGCGGATGTGGAAGAGGAGATCGCCGGGGGTGGCCGGGGCGAGGTGGCGCGGTCCGGCCAGGGCCTGGAAGGGGTGCAGTTCGCGCGGGCGGGGGCCGGCGAAGAGCCGGTCCCAGGCGGTCGAGCCGATGCCGGTGATGCAGGTGAGGGTGTCCTCGGGGGCGCGGAAGGCGACGGATCTGCGCAGCCCCGACAGGTCCTCCAGGGTGTCCCGTACGGTCTCCTCCCCGCCGGGCGCGACGGTGACGACGAGGAAGACCGAGGCTTTGACGGGTGCGGTGAGGACGTCCTGCGGTTGAACCACGAGCTCTCCCTGCACAGGTGGCGGCGAATGCTGGCCTTTGACACCTTATGGGCAGTGGTGGAACGCGGCATGTGCGTCTGATGAATCGATGTGTCCGACCTCACCCCCGTGCGGCGCGGTGGCGGCACGGAACAGGTTGGTTCGATGTTAAACTTTGAATCAGGCCCCGACCGTTCTCCCCCGTACGGTCGGGGTCCTTTTTTGCCGTGATGCATGTCCCATGGGGACATGTGTCCCGATGGGACGCGAGCGGGAGTACGGTGGAGGGGCGGGGGCACGCGAGAGCGACGAAGGAGTCGAGTCATGAAGGCGCTTCAGTACCGGACCGTCGGAGCAGCCCCCGAGGTCGTCACCGTCCCCGATCCCGAGCCGGGCCCCGGGCAGGTCCTCCTGAAGGTCACCGCGGCCGGTGTCTGTCACTCCGACATCGCCGTCATGAGCTGGTCCGCCGAGGAGCTCTCCTTCCCGCTGCCCCTCACCCTCGGCCACGAGGGCGTCGGCACCGTCGCCGCCCTCGGCGCGGGCGTGACCGGCGTGCGCGAGGGCGACTCCGTCGCCGTCTACGGCCCCTGGGGCTGCGGCGCCTGCATCAAGTGCGCGGAGGGCAAGGAGAACTACTGCCTGCGCGCCGCCGAGCTCGGCATCCGTCCGCCCGGCCTCGGCGCCCCCGGCTCCATGGCCGAGTACATGCTCGTCGACGACCCGCGCCACCTCGTGCCCCTCGGCGGCCTCGACCCCGTCGCCGCCGTGCCGCTCACCGACGCCGGCCTCACCCCGTACCACGCCGTCAAGCGCTCGCTGCCCAAGCTCGTACCCGGCTCCACCGCCGTCGTCATCGGCACCGGCGGCCTCGGCCACGTCGCCATCCAGCTGCTGCGCGCCATGACCGCCGCCCGCGTCGTCGCCCTCGACGTCTCGGAGGACAAGCTCTCGCTCGCCCGCACCGTCGGCGCCCACCAGGCGATCCTCTCCGACGCCGGCGCCGCCGCGAAGGTCCGCGAGCTCACCGGCGGGCGCGGCGCCGAGGCCGTCTTCGACTTCGTCGGCATCCAGCCCACCGTCGACACCGCCGGCGCCATCGCCGCGACCGAGGGTGACGTCACCCTCGTCGGCATCGGCGGCGGCGCCCTGCCCGTCGGCTTCGGCCGGCAGAACTACGAGGTCAGCGTCACCGCCCCGTACTGGGGCAGCCGCGCCGAACTCATCGAGGTGCTCGACCTGGCGCGGGCCGGCGACGTCTCCGTGCACACCGAGACGTACTCGCTCGGCGACGCGCCCGAGGCCTACGCGCGCCTGCACGACGGCAAGATCAACGGCCGGGCCGTCATCCTCCCCAACGGCTGAGACCGGCCGGGTGGCGTCGGTTTTCGGCCACGAGGATCGTGCAGCGCTCAACTGTCGGCGTGGAGCAGCCTGTTCCGGGTGACGGGTGATCAATAACCTGAGGTGGACCGTCCGTCACCCCACTCAGGGAGCTCCATGTCCACCGCGCAGATCCCCGACATCCTGTCGCCGGAGTTCGCCCAGAACCCCTACCCCGCCTACCGCGCCATGCGGGAGTCCGCGCCGCTCATCTGGCACGAGCCGACGCAGAGCTGGATCGTCTCGCGGTACGCCGACGTCGAGCGCGTCTTCAAGGACAAGGAGGCGCAGTTCACCACCGACAACTACGACTGGCAGATCGAGCCGGTGCACGGCAAGACGATCCTCCAGCTCAGCGGGCGCGAGCACGCGGTGCGCCGGGCGCTCGTCGCCCCGGCCTTCCGCGGCAGCGACCTCCAGGAGAAGTTCCTGCCCGTCATCGAGGCCAACTCCCGTGAGCTCATAGACACCTTCCGCGCCACCGGCTCCGCCGACCTCGTCACGGACTACGCCACCCGCTTCCCGGTCAACGTCATCGCCGACATGCTCGGCCTCGACAAGGCCGACCACGCCCGCTTCCACGGCTGGTACACGACCGTCATCGCCTTCCTCGGCAACCTCGCCGGCGACCCCGACGTCGCCGCCGCGGGCGAGCGCACCCGCGTCGAGTTCGCCGAGTACATGATCCCGATCATCCAGGCCCGCCGCGAGAACCTCGGCGACGACCTGCTCTCCGCGCTCTGCGCCGCCGAGGTCGACGGCGTCCGCATGAACGACGAGGACATCAAGGCCTTCTGCAGCCTGCTCCTCGCCGCCGGCGGCGAGACCACCGACAAGGCCATCGCCAGCATCTTCGCCAACCTGCTCACCCACCCCGAGCAGCTGGCCGCCGTCCGCGAGGACCGCTCCCTGATCGCCCGCGCCTTCGCCGAGACGCTGCGCTTCACCCCGCCCGTCCACATGATCATGCGGCAGTCCGCCGTCGACGTGGAGCTCAGCGGCGGCACCGTCCCCGCCGGAGCCACCGTCACCTGCCTCATCGGCTCCGCCAACCGCGACGAGAACCGCTACAAGGACCCCGACCGCTTCGACATCTTCCGCGAGGACCTGACCACCACGACCGCCTTCTCGGCCGCCGCCGACCACCTCGCCTTCGCGCTCGGCCGGCACTTCTGCGTCGGCGCGCTGCTCGCCAAGGCCGAGGTCGAGACCGGCGTGAACCAGCTCCTCGACGCGATGCCCGACCTGCGGCTCGCCGACGGCTTCGACCCGGTCGAGCAGGGCGTGTTCACCCGTGGCCCGCAGTCCCTGCCGGTGCTCTTCACCCCGGTGGAGGCCTGACCTCCGCCGAGGTCCCGTGTAGCATGGCCGTATGCATCGTTCTTCGTGTCTGAGCTGGTGGCGCCTCACTTAGAGGCGGCCACCCACTCACGCACGTACAAGGGCCGTCCCCGGACGGCCCTTTCTGCTTCCCCGGAAGTCTCCCGGAAGCGGTGCCGTCCCGAGGGCGACCACGACCCCGGGAGACAGACACCATGAGCACCAGCACCAGCACCGACGCCCTCGGCACCAGTACCGCGCAGGCCCGCAGCGCCGAGCTCGAGCAGCTGATCCGCAAGGACCCCTCGCGGTTCCGCGTCCTGACCGGCGACCGCCCCACCGGACGCCTCCATCTCGGCCACTACTTCGGCACCCTGCACAACCGCGTCAGACTCCAGGACCTCGGCGTCGAGACCCTCGTCCTCGTCGCCGACTACCAGGTCCTCACCGACCGCGACATCGCCGAGAACCTGAAGGAGTACGTCGAGGAGCTCGTCCTCGACTACCTCGCCATCGGCATCGACCCCGAGCGCTCCACGATCTTCACCCACAGCGCCGTGCCCGCCCTCAACCAGCTCCTGCTGCCGTTCCTCAGCCTGGTCTCCGTCTCCGAACTCAACCGCAACCCCACCGTCAAGGACGAGATCGCGCACTCGCGGCAGGCCTCCGTCAGCGGCCTCATGTTCACCTACCCCGTCCACCAGGCCGCCGACATCCTCTTCTGCAAGGCCGACCTCGTCCCCGTCGGCCAGGATCAGCTGCCCCACCTGGAGATCACCCGCACCGTCGCCCGCCGCTTCAACGAGCGCTACGCCAAGGACCGTCCCGTCTTCCCCGAGCCCGAGGCGCTGCTCTCCACCGCGCCGCTGCTGCTCGGCACCGACGGCGGCAAGATGAGCAAGAGCCGCGGCAACGCGATCTCCCTGTCCGCCGACGCCGACGAGACCGCCCGCCTCCTGCGCGGCGCCAAGACCGACGCCGACCGGCGCATCACGTACGATCCCGCGCACCGGCCCGAGGTGTCCTCCCTCGTGCTCCTCGCCGCGCTCTGCGAGGAGACCGACCCGCTTCAGGTCGCCGAGGAGATCGGTGACGGGGGCGGCGCCGCGCTCAAACGCCGTGTCACCGAGGCCGTCAACACCCGCCTCGCCCCGATCCGCGCGCGTCGCGCCGAGTTCGCCGCGGACCGGGCGTTGGTCAGGGACGTACTCCGGTCCGGCAACGCCCGCGCCAACGAGATCGCGGAGCGGACCCTCCGGGAGGTGCGGGAGTCCATGGGCGCCGCCTACTGAAGGGCTTACGCTGGCCGGCATGCAGCAGAATGTGAGGCGTGACCGGCGACCGGGGCGGCGGCCGGTGCCGGGCCCGGCACCGGTGCAGGCCCCGCCTGTGGCCGGTGCGGACATCATCCTCGTAGGGCACTTCAGCGCGCGCCACAAGGATCACACGGCTCGCATGGACGCCGCCGAGGCCGAACTGACCGCCGCAGGCGCCCGCGTCGTCGGGCGGATCGTGCAGCGGCGCGGGGTGTCGGCGGGCGGGGCCGCCAAGATGGACCAGCCGCACTCCGCCCGTACGGTCCTCAGCTCCGGCAAGGCGCAGGAGGCGGCGGCCCTCTGCGCGCGGACCGGAGCGGACGCCGCCGTGTTCGTCACACCGGTGACGGACCGTCAACGGGCCCTGCTGGCCGAACTGTTCGGCTGCCCGGTGCTCGGGCCGCTCAGTGCACGACCGGGGTGAACCGCACCGGCAGCGAGGTCAGACCCCGCATCCAGATCGACGGACGCCAGGTCAGTTCCGCCGGCTCCACCGCGAGCACCAGGTCCGGCAGCCGGTCCAGGAGCGTCTCCACCGCCGTGCGCGCGATGACGTCGGCGAGGAGCGGCGCCGGGTAGGGGCAGCGGTGCTCGCCGTTGCTGAACGACAGGTGCGCCGCGTTCTCCGCGCCCACGTGCGACTCGGGCCAGATCTGCGGGTCCGTGTTCGCCGCCGCGAGCCCCAGCACCACACAGTCGCCGGCACGGATCAGACGGCCGCCCAGCTGGGTGTCGCGCACCGCCCAGCGGCCGATGAAGTTCTGCGTTGGGGTGTCCAGCCACAGTACCTCGTTGAGCGCCTCGCCGACGCTCACCCGGCCGCCCGAGACGTTCAGCGCGAACCGCTCGTCGGTCAGCAGCAGACGCAGCGTGTTGCAGATCCAGTTCGCCGTCGGCTGCTGGGCCGCGGCGATCACCGAGATCAGGTCCTGCACGATCTCCTCGTCGGTCAGCCCCGCCGGGTCCAGGATCATCCGCGAGGTGACGTCCGCGCCGGGCCGCTCCCGCTTCTCCTTGACCAGCGCCGCGATCCGCTCGCCCACCCGCACGTACGCCGCGACCGGATCGTCGCCCTCGGCCGCGTCCAGCGAGATCCGCAGATCGTCCACCAGATCCTGTGTGTCCGTGCCGAGCTGCGGCATCCCGCACATCTGCACCGCGGCCCGCATCGGCAGCGCGTGCGCGTACGCCGCCATCAGCTCGGCCTGGCCGCTGCCCGCGAACCGGGAGATCAGCGCGTCGGCGATCTGCCCGCAGTCCCGGGCCAGTTCGAACTGGTCGACCTGCTCCAGGGCGTGCGTGATCACCCCGGCCCGCCGCTGGTGCTCCGCGCCCTCCGTGAACAGCACCGAGGGCTGGTATCCGACGAACGGCATCAGCGGCCAGTCCGCGGGGATGTTCTCCCACTGGTTCCAGCGGCGCGAGTCACGGGCGAACAACTCGTCGTGCGCGGTCACGTAGCTGACCTCGGAGTAGCCGAGCACCAGCCACGCCGGCACGCCTCCGTCGAGCAGCACGGGGGCGACCGGGCCGTGCTCGCGGCGCAGCGAGCGGTACAGCTGGGACGGCGTCTGCTGGTACTCCAGGCCGCTCAGCGGGACCGCGCCCGCGTGCGCCGGGCAGCCTGCGGGGGCGGTGGGGCTCTGGTCGGTCACGGTGTCGTCTCCTGGGCCATGGCCAGTTCGTAGAGGTGGTCGACGAGGGTGATCAGCACGTCCTTGCCCGAGGATCTGACCCGGGCGTCGCAGTCCACCATCGGCACGTGGGCGGGCAGCGCGAGCGCCTGGCGTATCTCGTCGAGGGAGTGCCGCACCGGCTCGTCGTCGAACCGGTTGACCGCCACCACGAACGGCGTGCCGTGGTGCTCCAGCCGGTCGATGGCGTACCAGGAGTCGTCCATGCGCCGGGTGTCGACGAGGACGACCGCGCCCAGCGTCCCCGAGAACAGCCGGTCCCACAGGAACCAGAACCGCTCCTGGCCCGGGGCGCCGAACAAGTAGAGGACCATGCGGTCGTTGAGGCTGATGCGGCCGAAGTCGAAGGCCACGGTGGTGGTCGTCTTCGAGGCGACGCCCGCCGTCGAGTCGACGCCCACTCCGGCCTGCGTCATGACCTCCTCGGTGTTCAGCGGGCGGATCTCGCTGACCGAGCGCACCAGCGTGGTCTTGCCGACGCCGAAGCCGCCCACCACGACGATCTTCAGGCCGGTGTCCGCGGTGTCGCCGAGTGGGGTGCGTGCGGAAAGCTCCGAGGTCGCGGACAGTTCAGAGGTTGCGGAGCCCATGGAGCACCTCCTTGAGAAGGTCGGAATCGGGGAGCGCGGCGACCCCGGGGGCCGCGCGCGGATGACGGGCGGTGACCTTCCCGCCGGCCAGCAGGTCGCCGAGCAGGATGCGGATCACCGTGATCGGCAGCCGCAACTCCGCGGCGATCTCCACCACGGCCGTCGGATGCCGGCACAGCTCCAGGATCCGGACATGCTCGGACTGCATCCCCGCGGTCGGGGCGCACTCGCTGACCACCAGCGTGACCAGGTCGAACGAGGTGTCGTCGACGCGCGAGCGGCCCCCGGTGACGGTGTAGAGCCGGTCCGGGTCGCCGGTGTCCACCGGCCGCCGGGTCACGAGGCGCCGCTCCCCACGACGGGCTCGCGCGGCGCGGCCCGCAGATGCTCGCCGATCTGCTCCACCAGCTCCGTCATCTGGTGCCCGACGACGCCCGGGTCGGCGTCCTCGTCCGCCAGCACCGCGAGATGGGCGCCCTCGCCCGCGTCCACGATGAACAGCAGCCCGCCGTGGAACTCCGTCATCGAGTGCCGGACGCCGCCGGTGCCGTCGCCGAACTCGACGGACGCGCCCTGCGCGAGGGCCTGGATGCCGGAACAGATCGCCGCGAGCTGGTCGGCCTGGTCGAGCGTGAGGTGCTCGCTCCAGCACAGCTTCAGGCCGTCCCGGGACAGGACCAGGGCGTGCCGGGTGCCGGGGGTGCGCTCCAGGAGGTTCTCGAGGAGCCAGGTCAGGCTGGTGTCAGTGGTCTGCATGGCGGGTCGGGCGGGCCGGCCCGGCGGGGGAGCCGGGGTGCCGCCCGTGCCTCCAATCTCAGGTGTCGAGCGGGGGGTGAGTGGGTCTCGGGCGCGGCGGCTACGCGGGGCGGTCCGCGTCGTCCGCGGGTCCGTCGGGGCGCCGGGCGGGGGTGTCCGGCGCGGACGGGGCGCGGTCGTCGAGGCCGTTCTCCGCGGCCTTGCGGCCCCGGTGGAAGGCGCCGAAGCGGGCCCCCGCGTTCCGGGCGGGGTCCGTGACGCGCCCGGGGGAGGGCGCGGGGCGGGAACGCTCCTGCTCGGCGGCGGCCATGGTGCGGCCCGGGGCGCGCACCGGCAGGCCGCCCGGCGTCGCGCCGGTCGCGGGCGCGGGACGCGGCGCGGGCACCTCGGCCCGCTCGTGCGTCTCCTCCGGGGCGGCGGCGGGTGCGGACGCGGGCAGGGGCTCAGGGCCGGGTGCCGCGGTGGGGGAGGAGTCGGCCGGAGCGGCCGGAGCCATGGCGGTGGGCCGCACAGCCTCGCGCTGCTGGGCGAGCAGTTGCGGGGGCAGCAGGACGACGACGCCGGTGCCGCCGCGCGAGGACGGCCTGAAGTTGACGTCGATCCGGTACTTCAGCGCGAGCCGGCCCACGACCGCGAGACCGAGCCGGGTGCCCTGGAGCGAGGCCAGGTCGGTGACCTGGCCGGACACCGCCTCCTCCGCCCGGCGCATCGCCGCGTCGGCCATCTTCAGGCCGCTGTCCTCGATGGTGACGACGATCCCGGCGGACCGTTCCTCCACGTAGACGTGCACCTCGTCGATGGGCGGCGAGAAGTTGGCCGCGTTGTCCATCAGTTCGGCGAGCAGGTGCATCACGCCTTCGGCTGCGAACCCGGCGATCGCCGCGTTCGTGGCGCAGTGCAGACGCACCCGCTGGTAGGCGGCGATGCGGCCGACGGCGCCGCGCAGCACGCTCTCCATGACGATGGGCTTGTTCCAGGCGCGGCTGGAGCGGCCGCCCATGAGCAGGGCCAGACGGTCCGTCATCAGGCCGAGCTGGGAGGTGGAGTGGTCCAGGCGGAGCAGATCGCCGAAGACCTCCTCGCCGTGACGTTCCTGCATGCTGCGCAGGTCGGCCAGCATGCTCACCGACTTGGCCTGCACACGGCTGAGGGCCTTCGCGGAGGCGGCCTGCGCGGCGGCGGCGCGGCGCTCGCTCAGCGCGAGCTCGCGCAGGAACGCCTCGGCGGGCACGCGGAGCACCGGGGTGGCGGGCCAGTCGAGCTCCGCGAGGACCGCGTCGGCGGACACCCCGTCGTGCAGCCGGGCCACAGCGGTGGGGAACGTCTCCTGGGTCATACGGGCCAACTCGGCGGTGCCCCGGTCCAGTTCGGCGCGGGCCGCGTCCCGTTCGGCGGCGGCCTGCCGGGCGCGGTGGTCCACCGTCTCGAGGGCCGCGGTGAACTCGTCCAGGATCCTGCGCAGTTGCGGGTCGGAGGGGGCCTGCGCGCCCGGCGCCGCCTCGGCACCTTCCTCGACGCGCCGCAGCACGGCGGGCAGCGCGAGGTTCACGAGCTGGGCCGTCTCGGCGGTCTGCTGCGTCAGGCGGCCCTGCGTCAGGGCGAGTTCCTCTCGGGCCCGCCGGGCGTCGCGCCGGGCCCGGTCACCGGCCGTGTGGCCCAGCAGGACGGCGACGGCCAGAGCCGCCCAGGCGACCACGACCGTGACGACCGCCCAGCCGGTGGCGCCGGAGGGGGCGAGAGCGGCGGCGGCACCGGCCGCCGCGGCCGCCGCCACGAGCACGGCGAGCGGTCTGCCGAGCGAGGTGCGCCGGGCCTTCGCGGTCGCGCGCGGGCGGGGAGGAGCAGGCACTGACATTCCGCGGTCCTCGGTCCTTGAGTGCGGGGGTGATGCGCCGACCGGTCACGTCGACGGCTCGGTCCACCAGGCGGACGCCGAATGGGACGCCGATCTTCCGGACCGTACGAGCGCTCATGCTAGTCATGCCGCGGGCCGAGCAGACCGGACAATCCGGGTAGTACGCCCTGGCGGTGACTTCGTCGCGAACTCGCCTTCCGTGACAGGGGGCGTGATACGGCGTGAGGAACCGGAAGGGGAGGCGGAAGCCGGTCCCGGAGGGGACGGAAACGGCCTCCGTGCGGGGCCCGGGAACGGCGGATGCCTCCGGCGTGCGGCTGCTGGAGGCATCTAGGGCCTTTCTTTCGGATCAGGCTGGGCTCGCGGGGCGTGGCACGCGCATCTGCGGCGTTGTCGTCGGTTGCCAACGCTCCGCGTTGTCGCCCTCCTCCGCCTTGCAGCTGCACGCACCACGCCCCGCTCCCTGATCCAGCCTGATCCGAAAGAAAGGCCCTAGGCGGCCCGGGGCAAGGCGCCGGGCGGATATTTTCGGCCAACGTCAGGCGGACACCGGTCCCGTGCGGGGCCGGCTCCGGGCCGGGCCGGCGCTCAGCCCTGGACGTGCTGCTGGTGCGCGCTGCCGCCCGCCGCCGGCGAGGCCTGTGCGAGCATCCCCTCGGCCTGCTCCCTGGGCAGCTGCTGCTCGAGCCCGCAGAACGTGCACTGGGTGCGGTACTTGGTCGAGATCGGGAACAGGGGAACGAAGAACAGCGTGAACTTCGTGACGTACTTGCGCAGCGCGTGCGCGGCCGGATTGCCGCAGTTGCCGCACACCAGCGTGAGCATGGCGAGCTGGTACGCATAGCCCCGCGTGCCGAAGATGATCATGACGCCCCTCCCGATTGCCGACCCGCCACCGGGATCCCGGGGCCTGCCGCCATCGTAGGCAGCCCCGGCCCGGTCCTCACAAGCCGTAACGCCTGGTCGTCAGCTCCTCCTGGGCGAGCCGGCGCAGCGCGAGCAGCACCGGTTCGAAGAGCACGGCGGCGCCGACCACGATCTCCGCCTTCTCGGTGGTGTCGTCGTACCGGTCCAGGTGGTCGAGGTCCACCGTCGCGATCTCCTCCACGGCGCGGCCGTAGGGGGTCAGCTGCTCGGGCGGGAACTCGTAGCCGACCCGGGGCAGGGTCGCCAGTGAGCTGATCAGGGCGCGGTAGCTGGGGGACAGCGCGCCGATCTCCCGCGCGTGCGTCCAGCCCAGCTCGTCGAGCAGCGACTCGACCAGCGCCGTCGCCCGCACGATGTGCGGGTCCTGCGGGTCCGGGTCCGGCGGCTGGGGCAGCGCCCACATCGCGGCGCCCACCCGGAACGTCGTGGAGAGCGACTCGTCGTCGACCGCCGCGATCACCTCGCGGGCCGTGGCCACCGGCACCCGGCCGACCTGGACCAGCGCCCGGATCAGCGCGAGCCGGCGCACGTGCGCCTCCTCGTACTCCGCCTGGGTCGCGCTGATCCGCCGCCCCGGCGGGAGCAGGCCTTCGCGCAGGTAGTACTTGATGGTGCCCACCGGCACCCCGCTGCGCTCGCTCAGCTCCGCAAGCCGCATCTCTTGTGCCCCTTCTTGGAAAGTGCCACTATCCAACCACGGCTCCGGTGATCGCCGCAGCCGCAGCACGCTCATGGCCTGCAGTCTCACATTCGTAGTCCGACGGATCGGGGGAGTCGTGTCCGCACGCACGCAACTGGGACGCTCGACCGCTGCCGTCGATGAGGACGTCGTCGTCTTCCTCATCGGCATGCGGATCAATCACTTCTGGGCGGTGCACCGCTGGATTCCGGTGTTCTTCGCGATGCCCATGATGCTCAGGGAGCTGAAGAAGGACCGAGGTCTGGGACTTCTCGACCACATCCTGGGCACCGCGAGCCCGCGCTCGTACTTCGTCATCCAGTACTGGGAGTCCAAGGACAAGCTGCTCACCTATGCGGCCCTGCCCGACAAGCGGCACCGCCCGTGGTGGGGCCGGATCAACAAGCTCCTGCGCAACAGCGGCGGTCATGTCGGCCTCTGGCACGAGACCTACGTCGTCCCGGCCGGCTCGTACGAGACCATCTACGGCGACATGCCGCCGTACGGGCTCGCCAAGGCCCACGGAATGCGGCCGCTCAAGGACGGCGTGCAGGCCCGCGACCGCCTGTCGGCCTGAAACGGTCACGTACGGCCACGCCGTGACTACCGGGTGTCGCGGCGCGGTCGTCCGGGCGGGCCGAATCGGCAATCCGCCCGTCGTGATGAAAAGATTGCGCCATGGCAATCAAGACCTACTTCGACATCACGATCAACGACGAGCCCGCCGGGCGGATCACGTTCAACCTCTTCGACGACGTCGTCCCGAAGACCGCGGAGAACTTCCGCGCGCTGTGCACCGGTGAGAAGGGCTTCGGCTACGCCGGCTCCTCCTTCCACCGCGTCATCCCGGCCTTCATGCTCCAGGGCGGCGACTTCACCGCCGGCAACGGCACCGGCGGCAAGAGCATCTACGGCGAGAAGTTCGCCGACGAGAACTTCGAGCTCAAGCACACCAAGCCGGGCCTGCTCTCCATGGCCAACGCGGGCCCGAACACCAACGGCTCGCAGTTCTTCATCACCACGATCGTCACCGAGTGGCTGGACGGCAAGCACGTCGTCTTCGGCGAGGTCGAGGACGGCATGGAGCTCGTGAAGAAGATCGAGTCCCTCGGCTCGCGCAGCGGTGCCACCGCCGCCAAGATCACGATCTCCGAGTCCGGCCAGCTCTGATCCACCGGATCCGATCCGAACCAACGGCTCTGAACCACCGGCTCTGATCCGCCGGACCTGAGCCACCGGTTCCGAGTCACTCGCGGAGGCCGGGTCCCGCCACACGGCGGGGCCCGGCCTCCGCGCGTTCCCGGCCCCGCCCGCACCCCGGGCCGGGACAGTAACGAGCAGTAACTTCCCGCACTCAACTCCCGGCGGCCCCGGGCGCGTTAAGGTCACGCTCACCGATCGTGATCCAACTCGTCGTGCCCACAACCCGGGAGGCATCCGTGCGCCTGCGCACCGTACCCACGCTGCTGTTGTCCGCCGCTCTGACCGCCGGCGCCCTCGCCGCGACCGCCGCACCGGCCTCCGCCGCGGACGGGTCCTTCGAGGACCGGCTGCGCGCGATACCCGGCGTGTCCGTCACCGGCGTGACGGACAAGGAGGGCTTCCCGCTCTACTCCCTGTCGATCACCCAGCCCGTCGACCACGACGACCCGGCGGCCGGCACCTTCCAGCAGCGCTTCACCCTCTGGCACAAGTCCGCCGACCGGCCCGTCGTCTTCTACACCGGTGGCTACGGGCTCTCCTCGTCGACCCGCGAACCCACCGCGCTCCTCGACGCCAACCAGCTGAGCATGGAGCACCGCTTCTTCGGGCCGTCCGTCCCCGCCGGTGCCACGCCCTGGAACAAGATGACCGTCCAGCAGGAGGCCGCCGACGAGCACGCCGTCGTCCAGGCCGTGCGGCCGCTGTACGAGAAGACCTCCAAGTGGCTCGCGACCGGCGGCTCCAAGGGCGGCATGACGGCGACCTACCACTACCGCTTCTACCCGCGCGACTACGACGGCGTCGTCGCCTACGTCGCCCCGAACGACGCGAACAACGACGACGACAGCACGTACGAGCGCTTCTTCACGTCCGTCGGCACCCAGCAGTGCCGCGACGCGCTCGCCGCCGTGCAGAGAGAGATGCTCGCCCGCCGCGACACGCTGCTCCCCAAGTTCGAGCAGACCGCGAAGGACGAGGGCTACACCTTCACCGAGACGCTCGGCACGACCGACCGCGCCTACGAGTTCGCCGTCCTGGACCAGGTGTGGAACTTCTGGCAGTCCGGCACCGCCGCCGACTGCCCCACCGTTCCCGACGCGAAGACCGTCTCCGACGACGAGCTCTACCAGTGGTCCCTCGGCCACGGCCTGTCCGTCTACGAGGACTCGACCCTCGGCGCCAACGGCAGCGGCCCCTACTACCGGCAGGCCGCCGCCCAGCTCGGCTGGGCCGGCCTCAAGTTCAAGAACCTCCAGGGTGTGCGCCACTACCCGGACATCTACCAGCCGAACTCGGTCCTGCCCGAGGGCATGCGCACCACCTACGACGGCACCGTGATCAAGGGCGTCGACAAGTGGGTGCGCAACGACTCGCGGCGCATGCTCTTCGTGTACGGGCAGAACGACCCGTGGAGCGCCGAGCAGTTCACCCCGAGCGCCCACGACTCGTACAAGTACGTCGTGCCCGGCTCGAACCACGGCGCGCGGATCTCCGCCCTTCCGGCCGACCAGCGGGACGCCGCCACCGCGACGATCCGCCGGTGGGCCGGGAAGTAGCCCCGTCGCCGGAGCCCGGCGTCAGGCCTTGCGGGCCACGCCGCCGTACGCGTCGACCGCCGGTCCCGCGGCCGGCGCGGCGCCGGGCTCCGGCCGCCAGTCCGTGACCCGCACGACGCCGGGCTCCAGCAGTTCGAGACCGTCGAACAGCGAGGTGAGCTCCGCGACCGAGCGCACGTGGTACGGCACCGCGCCGCTGTCCTTGTACGCCTCGGACGCGGCGATCATGCCCGGGCTCGTGGCCGTGCCGTCGCTGACCGCCAGGAAACTGCCCGGCGCGAGCCCGGCCATGAGCTCCTTGATCAGTCCCTGCGCCCGCTCGACCGGGTCGACGTGGCCCAGCGTGTTGAGGATCATCAGCGCGACCGGCCGCGACAGGTCGAGCGTGCCCGCGGCCGCCTCGAGGATCGTCGCCGGGTCGTAGAGGTCCGCGTCGAGGTACGCCGTGGCACCCTCGGGCGTGCTGGTCAGCAGCGCCCGCGCGTGGGTCAGGACCAGCGGGTCGTTGTCCACGTACACGATGCGGGCGTCGGGGGCCACGCTCTGGGCGACCTGGTGCGTGTTGTCCCCGGTCGGCAGCCCCGTGCCGATGTCCAGGAACTGCCGCACCCCCTGCTCGACCGCCAGATGCCGCACGATGCGGCCCAGGAAGTGCCGGCTGGTGCGCGCCACGTCGACGAGCCCGGGGAATATCTCCTTGATCTGGTCGCCGACCTCCCGGTCCACCTCGTAGTGGTCCTTGCCGCCCACGAAGTAGTTCCAGAAGCGGGCCGAGTGCGGCGTCGTGGTGTCGATGCGGCTGCGCAGCTCAGACGCGGCGGCGTATCCGGAACCCTGGTCCGACATGAAGTGCCTCCTCAAGCACGGGTGTTCGGGCCAGTCAATCATCAACTCCCGTCACGCACGCGGGCCCACGGGAACGTCGAGGGGCCTGGCCAGACCCGTGATGCCCTCGTCGAGACGCTGCAGGTGCCGCAGCACGCGGAACGTCACGGTGTTCGCCGCGGGCACGCCGAGACCGTCCGTCTCCAGCATCGCCGCGATGCTCGCGCCCGACTCCACGCGGCCGCTCCTGTCGGCCTCGGTGACGTGCGCGACGAGTACGTCGATGTTGTGCGCGATGCGCCGGGCCGCCCGCCCGAGCCGGGGATCGGCCCCCACCCGCTTGCTGTACGGCACGAGCTCGGCCGTCGCCGCGAGGGAACGCGCGTGGTACGCCGACGTCTCAAGGAGGGCCACCAGATAGCGGGCCGTCTGGCGGCGCTCGCGCAACGGGGTGATCGGATGCGTCAGCGGCTGGGTGGACGCCCGCAGGTCGTCGAGCGCCGTGTCCAGGTCCCGCGCCTTGTCGAGCAGATCGGCCGCGGGGCCGCCGCTGAGCTGCTCCACCGCTCCCGCCACCACGTCGCCGAGCCGCTCCAGGACCGTCGCCAGCTGCTCGTCCGTACGGCTGTCGGTGCGCACCGGAAGCACCAGCATCGCGGCGATGATGCCACAGGCCGCGCCGAGCGCCGTCTCCTCGATCCGCAGTACGAGCACGTCGACGCTGTACGTGTTGAGCAGGGTGTAGAGCAGGCCGAGCATCGCCGTGACGAAGAACGACATCAGCGCGTACGACAGCGGGGCGGTGAAGAACATGGCGAACACGCAGAGCAGGACGAGGCCGAACGCGATCCACGTGTGGTTGCCGACCGCGCCCGCGAGCCCCACACCGGCGACGACACCGAGCACCGTGCCGAGCAGCCGCCGGTAGCCCTTGACCACGATCTCGCCGGTGGACGCCGTGTTGAGGAACACGACCCAGCAGGTGAGCACCGCCCAGTACCAGCGCTGCGTGGACAGGAACTCGCCGCCGACGATGGCGAGCGAGGAGCCCACCGCGACCTGGAACGCGGCGCGGGTCGTCGGGCGGCGCAGCCCCGACGGCTCCTCCTCCGCCTCCTCGGCGACCTCCTTCTCCACCGAGATCGACACGTCCTCCGCGTCGAACTCCTCGCGCGAACGCGTCGTCGCGGGGGAGTCGTCCGACTCGTCCTGCGGCCCGTCGAGCGCGAGCCGCAGACCGAGCACGGCGCGGGCCGCCTCACCGATGCCGCGGAACACGTCCTGCACGGCGAGCGTGGCGCCCGGCGGGATGCGCTCCTCGTCGCGGTAGCCGAGCAGGCGGTTGCGGATCTGGGCGACGGCCGTGCCCCGGTTGGACTCCGTGGGGCGGATCACCATGAGGTGCAGGGCGCCCAGATCGCGGCGCAGCGTCGCCGTCGCCTCGTCCTCGCGGCGCAGCAGCCGACCGGTGGCCGGTACGGGCGCGCCCGGCAGATGCAGGGTCAGGGTGTCGGCACGGTCCGCGCTGCGGGCGTTCAGGAGCAGCATTCCGAGGCGCTCGGCCGCGACCTCCGCGTCCGCGACACGGCGCTGGACGAGCGCGGCCGCCGCCTCGTCGCGCGTGCCGTCCTCCAGTCGGCCCTGGATCATCAGGGCCGACTCGTGGAGCCGGGCCGTGTGCCGGCGCAGGTCGTCCAGGACGTCGTCGAGCTCCTCCGGAGGCGCGTCCAGCAGCCGCGTCTGCGCCGTGACCAGCTGGCCGAGCCGGGCCCGGAACGCCTCGCGCAGCCGGCCGAGCACCCGCTGCGGGGTCTCCGGCACCAGCGCGAAGCGGGCCGCCGCGCTGCACGCGAAGGCGATGGCCAGGACCCCGTACAGGGGCGGCAGTTGGCCGGTGCCCGCGCCGACGAACAGGGACACGAAGTACACCTGGAAGCCGATCAGGCCGAGCGCGGTGCCCCGGTCGCCGAAGCGCCGGGAGTAGACCGCGCCGAAGATCAGCGCGACGAAGAAGAGGTCGCCCGCGACGACCCGGTGGTTGAGGACCGCGCCCAGGGATATCGCCACGAGCGCGACCGGCAGGCCGAGCGCGAGCGTGACGGCCTGGCCGCGGACGGTCTTCTCGCGGATCGCGAACGTGCTCACCATCGCGGTCATGGCGCCCACGACCATCTGCGTCACACTCATGCCGATGATCGCGAGCACGGCGAGCGCGAGGCCGATCGCCGCGACGGTCCGCAGTCCCGCCATCAGCCGCAGCAGGCCGGGGTCGGACGCCACGAAGCGGTCCCAGGTCCCCTTGAGGGTCGGCCGTCGCGCCACCGTGTCACTCCAAGATCGATCCGTCGTGCCGCCTCCGAGCATACGAGCACACGGAAGCGGCCCCGACGTGCGGCCGTTCGGTCGGAACCGGACGGGGCGCGCCCGCCGGTTGCGGCCGACCGGCGCGGTCGCATCGGACGATCAGCACATGATCGATGTAGTGGTGATGCTCAGTGGAGTCGTGGGAGTCGCCCTGCTCGCCGAGGCGGTGTGGGCGATGCGGCGCAGCGTTCAGGAAGGGGGTGACACGACCGCGGTCGTGGCCAAGGGCGTCAGCATCGCGCTGGCCGCCTCGCTGTGCGGCGCGCTCGGCCTCGCCGCCGTGCTCTTCTTCGCGGTCCCGCACTAGGGGCGGCGTTCGGATCGGACGGGAGACCCCTAGTCGTCGCCCTCGTCGCCCTTGTCGACCGCCTTCAGGACGGCCGCCACGAGCGGTCCCGAGGACTCGCCGCCCCGGCCGCCGCGCTGCATCACGGCGGCCGCGGCGAGGTCGCCGTGCCAGGCGGCGAACCAGCCGTTGGGGTCCTCCTGCCCGACGACCTCCGCCGAGCCGGTCTTCGCGCCGACGTCCCCGGACAGCCCGGCCATGGCGCCGGACGCCGAGCCGGAGGTCGCCGTCGTGTGCAGCAGGTCCCGCAGCCTGCGGTGCGCGGTGGGGTCGAGGGTGCGGGCGGCCTTCGCGAGTTCGCGGTGGTCGACGGACGGCGCCACGAGGTACGGCTGGCGGAACGTGCCGGTGCGCGCCGTGGAGATCACCGACGCCATCGTCAGCGGGTTCATCCGCACCTCGCCCTGGCCGATCAGCGCGGCGGCCTTCGACGCGGCGTGCTGCACCGGCACCGACCCGTCGAACGCGTCCACCCCGACCGACCAGCGGGTGCCGATGCCGAACACCTCACGGGCCTGGCGCGGCAGATCGTCGTCCGCGAGCTTGCCGGCCTGCGTGATGAAGGCGGTGTTGCACGACGCCGCGAAGTCGGCCCGGAAGGTGCCGCCGGGGATCTCGAAGTCGTCCACGTTGTGGAAGGTCCAGCCGCCGTACGAGGCGTTCTTCGGGCACGGGTGCGGGGCGTCCGGCGTCGCCAGCTTCTTCTCCAGGAGCAGCGACGCCGTGATCATCTTCATCGTGGAGCCGGGCGCGAGCCGCCCCTCCAGCGCGGTGTTCGGCCCGTCGGTACGGGAGTTGGCGACCGCGAGGACCTCGCCGGTCGACGGTTTCAGGACGACGATCGAGGCGTCGGAGCGCTTGGCGACCTCCTCCTCGGCCGCCTTCTGCACGGTGGGATCGATCGTGGTCCGCACCTTCCCGGGCCGTCCCTCGGCGACCTCGAGCAGCGTCTCGCCGGCCGGTGGCTCGGCGTCCCCGCCCGCGCCGCCCTCAGGCACCACCCGCAGTGCGAGACCGGGCCGCCCGCCCGCGGCCTTGCCGTAGGCGCGGCCGAGCCCGGCGACCACCGGCGCGAGCGAGGGGAAGTCCCCGGTGTCCAGCGTCCTGCCGTCGCGGTCCGTCGCCCGTACCGGGGCGGGTCCGGTGTCCCGCACCGAGAGCCGCTCGCCCGCGTCCAGCCGGGGATGCAGCACCGACGGCGCCCAACGCACGACCGCCTTCCCGTCCCCGGCCCGCCGCACCACGGTCAGCGCGTCCTCGTACGTGAGCGGCGCCCGCGCCCCGTCGTAGCGGAACTCCGCGCGCACCGCGTAGGGGACCCGGGTGCCGCGCGGTGCACCGGGGCGGATCGTCACCGGGGAGAGGCGGGCCGAGTCGAGGTACTCGCGCAGCGCGGCCTTCGCGGCCTTCTCGTCGTCGGTGCGGGACGCGGCGCGCCCCGCGTCCCCGTCGGCCCACGCGTCCAGGAACCCGGTCGCGGCCGAGCGGACCTCGGCGGCGGACAGCGGACCGGTGCGGGGCGCCTCCTCGCCGGGCGTCACCACCGCCCAGGCCGCCGTGCCGGCCCCGGCGAGGGCGAGCGCCGCCGCTCCCGCGAGCCATGTCTTCCTGCGCCTGGTGTGCCGCTCGCCGCCCACGGACCCTCCGACCTCGTCGTTCCACGCCCCCAGAGGGCGTCCTGCCGGTCTTCGTGGGCGCGTGACGTCCCGCAGGGGACTCTCGCCGTGCCGACCGAAGACCCGAGCAGCTCCGCTACGAGGGCCTCCGCCCGGCACGCCGAGAGCACGCACCGGACGCCCCAGGCTGATCCACGAAGATCGGCAGGACGCCCCTGGGCCCCCACCGTAGGCAGGCCCCCGGGGCGTGTCCCTGTCGGACTGCGCCGTTCAGGTCAGCGCAGGCCCAGCGCGCCGAGGGTCAGGTCGGCCATCGCGGCCTCGCCCTGCGCGTTGGGGTGCACGGGCACGAAGTTCGTGCCGAACAGCGCGGGCTCCACCCAGCGGGTGCCGGCGGTCTGGCACGCGTCGTGCCCCTCGGACGCGGTGCCCAGGTCGACGTAGGTGGACCCGGTCTCGGCGGCCGCGCGGCGCACCGCGTCGTTGAGGTGTGTCTGGATGTCCCGCACGTACGGGACGTCGCCCGAGGCGATCGGCATCTTCAGGAAGCAGCCCGCCTGGGCCTTCGCCGGCATGATCCACGGGTAGCCGAGCACCGCGACGCGCGCCTTCGGCGCCTTGTTGCGCACCGCCTCCAGCGCGGCCTTCACCGCCGGGTACGTCTTGCCGTCGATGTCCTTGGCGAAGCTGTCGCCGTACAGCGTGCGGCACGGGTCGCCCTGCCCGGCCGTGGCGATCCCGGCGGAGGCGCAGGCCAGGATCGTGTTGATGAACGTGTTGTTGTCGTTGCCGCCGATGGTCAGCGTCACCAGCCGGGTGTCGTCCGACAGCGCGTCCAGCTGCGGGGCCACACCCGGGTACTGGGACCCGGCGAAGTCCTTGGTCTGCGCGCCGCCGCAGGTCACGTCCTTGAGCTCGGCGCCGGTGCGCTCGGCGATCACGTGCGGGTAGTTCGCCGTGGACCGGGCGCACAGGAGGCTCGCCGTGGGGTCCAGGGGCAGCACCCCGGACGCGGCGCTGTAGCTGTCGCCGAGGGCGACGTAGGGGAGGGGCTGCCCGGTGGCATGGGCCGGCCCGCCGAGGGTGACGAGGGCTGCGCCGGCCGTGGCCGCCACGGCCGCGACACGGCCGCCGAACGCGCGGAACGCCATCTGAACTCCTTCGAATGCGGCTCGGCCCACAGGCCAAGTTCCGTGTGAGAACAGGGGGTTACAGCGCGCTGACAGTTGAAGCTACCGACGAGTTCGAAAACGAGTCAATAGGCGTGCACGGACATGACAAACGGGCGGGCGGGGTCGATGGGACCCCGCCCGCCCGTGTGCGGCGCGGCAGCTCAGCGCACGTGCTCTCCCGGCGCGGGGCGGGTGAAGTCGAGGACGTTCTCGGCGGTGCGCTCGGTCTCCCGGGCCGCCGAACGGACGTCGGCGAGCACGTCGCCCTGCTCGTCCACGAGCTGGTCGTAGATGGGGGCAGGGGAGCTGGAGGGTGCGGGCACGGTGTGAACTCCTGTTGGTGTGGATCTTCAGGTCCCCTGGGGCGGGGGACGAGACGGGGACAGACAGGGACCTTATGCGGGCGCGCGGGCCCGCGCGCGAGCGGGGGTCCATTACTGACGAGTTGTCCAGGAAGCCGTGGGAGACTCGGAACATGCTGATCAGGGATGCCCGCGCGGACGACTGGGAACGGATCTGGCCCTTCTGGCGGAAGATCGTCGCCGCCGGTGAGACGTACACCTGGGACCGCGGCACCGGCGAGGCCGAGGCCCGCGCGCTGTGGACCGGGCCGGGCCGGCGGGTGTTCGTGGTGGAGGACGACGCCGGCGCGGTCGTCGCCTCCGCGTATGTGAAGGCCAACTACGGCGGCCCCGCCGCGGACGTCGCGAACGCCGGATTCATGGTGGACCCCGCCCGGTCCGGCCACGGCTACGGGCGGGCGCTCGGGGAGCACGTCCTGGCCGAGGCGAAGGCCGACGGCTTCCGGGCGATGGTCTTCAACGCGGTCGTCGAGACGAACCCGGCCGTACGACTGTGGACCTCGCTCGGCTTCACGGTCCTCGGCACCGTCCCGGACGCCTTCGACCACCCGCGCCACGGCCGGGTCGGGCTGCACGTGATGCACCGGGTGCTCTGAGCGCGGCCGGTCTCTCGGGGGTGGCGGCGAGCGGTCCGGGTCAGTGGCCCGCGAGCAGCTTCACCGCGACCACGCCCATCCCGATCACCGCGTTGAGCGCGCCCACGACCAGAGCGCCCAGCGGCCCCGCGCCCGTGCGCAGACCACCCGCGCAGCCCCACGCCGCCAGGGACGCCACCTCGCTGCCGACCGCGATCCACAGCGCCGTCGTCAGGTGCAGCGCGCCCAGGGCGGACAGCCCGATCAGGAGCAGCGGACCGGCGGCGCTGGTCAGCAGGGGGCTGGAGACGAAGAGCGTGTGCCGGATCTCCGCGAGCCGGGGCATCCGGCCGTGCGCCACCGGATGGGCCTGCATGTCGGCGACCAGCGTGGCGAGCCACAGGCCGAGTGCGGTGACGGCGACCGAGGCCGCCGCGCCGAGGTGGGACGCGTGCCCGTTCTGGGCGAGCCCCACCAGCACGGCGAGCAGGGTCAGCGATGCGTAGATGCGCTCCTTGAGCCGCTCGCGCAGTACGTCGGCCCGCTCCTGCGCCGCGATCTGAGGCGCCGTCCCCTCGGTCATGTCCGCTATCTAGGACGGCCGCGCCCGCCACTCGCAAGTTACTCAACCGTAACCACCGCACCGCTACCGGCGGTAACCCCTGGGTCGATAGCGTCCGGCGACGCGTGGGGAGCCTGTGTCACCGGCTTCCCGCGCCCTGTCGGCCTGCCCGCCTTCCGGCCCGTACCCAGGAGGTCCGCCATGCCCGCCCCCACCCGTCTGCTGGCCGCGGCCGTCACCGCCGCCGCCTGCCTCGGCGCCCAGGCCCTGCCCGCCGCGGCCGCGACCGGCACCGCCGGGGAGGTCTCGCGCGGGGTCCCGATCCCCGCGTTCTACGACCCGCCCGCCGAACTCCCGGCCGCCGACGGCGCCGTGATCCGCACCGAGCCGCTGCCGCTCGCCCTCAGCCTGCCGACCCTCCACGGCCCGCTGCCCGGGACCGCGACCCGGCTCATGTACAAGACCACCGACGCCTCCGGGAAGCCCGCCGCGGTCACCGGCGCCTACATCGAGCCCACCGCCCGCCGGCGCGGCACCGGCCCCCGCCCGCTCGTCGCGCTCGCCCCCGGAACCATGGGCCAGGGCGACCAGTGCGCGGCCTCGATGGGCCTGGAGCACCCGCTGCGGCTCAACGGGCAGACCGTGTCCGTCGGTTACGAGGACCTCGCGATCTACCGGCTGCTCGCCAAGGGCGTGGCTGTCGTCGTCACCGACTACATCGGCCTGGGCGCCACCGACCGGCTGCACACCTATGTCAACCGGCTCGACGAGGCGCACGCCGTGCTGGACGCCGTGCGCGCCGCCCGCTCCCTGAAGCAGGCCACCGTCACCGGGGACTCGCCCGTGGGCCTGTTCGGCTACAGCCAGGGCGGCGGCGCGACCGCGGCCGCCGCCGAACTCCAGCCCGCGTACGCCCCGGACGTCCGCCTCGCCGGCACCTACGCGGGCGCCCCGCCCGCCGACCTCACCGAGACGACGAAGGCCATCGACGGCACCGACCTCGTCGGCGCGCTCGGCTGGTCGCTCAACGGCTTCCTCCAGTCCGATCCGGAACTGCGGCCGATCGCCGAGGCCCACCTCGGCGCCAAGGGCGCGGCCGCCCTGAAGGACCTGGCGACCATGTGTGTCGGCGACGCGATCTTCTCCTACTCGTCGCAGCGCAGCTCCTCGTGGACGAACGACGGGAAGTCCCTGGCGCAGATCATCGAGGCCGAACCGCGGCTCCAGGCCTTCCTGGCCGAGCAGCGCATCGGCAGGCTGCGGCCCGCGAGCCCGGTGCGGGTCGCGACCGGGGTGAGCGACGATCTGGTCCCGCACGGTCAGGCGCGGCAGTTGGCCGTCGACTGGTGCGGGCGCGGTGCCCAGGTCACGTACAAGCCGGTGGTGCTGCCGGACGTCGGCCGGGCGCTGATCAACCACTTCGCACCGCTCCTGACCGACCAGGGTCCCGCGGTCGACTGGCTCACCGACCGGCTCGCCGGAAAGCCGGCTGCGACGAACTGCTCGACGCTGGCCTGGAAGCCCTGACGCCCGGAAAATCGGCGGAGTTTGGGGCGGGTGCTGTGTCAGCATGACCGGGTTTGCCGCCCCGTTCCGCCGATCGAAGGGACCTGCCGTCGTGGCCCGTTCCGTCACACTCATCCGTTCCGACGCCCTGTCGGACGTCGCCGAGTACGCCTACGCAGCGACGGCTCCGGCCGAGGCGCGGCTCGTGTTCCTCGCCGGGTCCTGCCCGCTGGACGACGACGGCGCGACCGTGTCCGTCGGTGACTACGCGGGCCAGGCGGCGCGCTGCGTCGCGAACCTGCGGACCGCGCTCGCCGCCGCGGACGCGACCTTGGAGGACGTCATCAGCACCCGTGTCCTGGTCGCCACGACCCGTCAGGAGGACCTCGTCACCGCGTGGCAGGTCGTACGGGACGCCTTCGGCGCGCACGACGTGCCCAGCACGCTGATGGGCGTCACGGTGCTGGGCTACCACGACCAGTTGGTGGAGGTGGAGGCCGTCGCGGCCGTCGTCGACGGCGCCCGGGACTGACCCCGCTCTCCTTTTTGGTCGCCTTGACGAAAAAGACTCCCCGATTTAGAGTCATGCTGACTCGAACGAGGGGAGCCTTTCGTCATGGCCGACATCACCAAGCGCTTCGGCTGGCGCCATCTGCGGGGCACGCCGACCGCCCACATCCGTCACCACCGCGGTGGCCGGCTCGCGCACGACGGCGCGGGCGTGAGCTTCTGGTTCCGCCCGCTCGTCGCCGCACTCTCCGAAGTGCCGGTCGACGACCGGGAGCTGGCGATGACCTTCCACGGCCGCACCGCCGACTTCCAGGACATCGCCGTCCAGGCCACGCTCACCTACCGGATCGCCGACCCGGCCGTCGCCGCCGAGCACCTCGACTTCTCCGTCGACCCGGACACCGGTGTCTGGCGCGGCGCCCCGCTGGAGCAGCTCTCCACCCTCCTGACCGAGACCGCTCAGCAGCACGCGCTCGACGTCCTCGCGCGCACCCCGCTGGAGTCCGCCATGACCGACGGCGTCACGGCCGTACGGGAGCGGGTCGCCGCCGGACTCGCCGCCGAGCCCCGGCTGCCCGCCTCCGGCATCGAGGTGGTCTCCGTCCGCGTGATGGCGCTGCGCCCCGAGCCCGAGGTCGAGCGCGCGCTGCGCACCCCGGCCCGGGAGCGGATCCAGCAGGAGGCCGACCGGGCCACGTACGAACGCCGCGCCGTGGCCGTCGAGCGCGAGCGGACCATCGCCGAGAACGAACTGGCGAGCCGGATCGAACTCGCGCGCAGGGAGGAGCAGTTGGTCGAGCAGCGTGGCACCAACGCCCGCCGCGAGGCCGAGGAGCAGGCCGCCGCCGACGCCGTGCGCGCCACGGCGGAGGCCGAGCGCTCCGTCCGGCTGGCTCGCGCAGAGGCCGAGGGCGCCCGGGAGATCGGCGAGGCCCGCGCCCAGGCGCAGGCGGCCTGGCTGCGGGTGCACGCCGACACCGACGCGGCCACCCTGCACGCGCTCACCGGCACCCGGCTCGCCGAGAACCTGCCGCGCATCGACAGCCTCACCGTGTCCCCGGACGTGCTGACCGGGCTGCTGGCCAAGCTCGGCACCGGACAGGGCGCGGACGGCGGCCGGCCGGCATGAGCCTTGCCCCGCGCGCCGTCCTCGTCCACCGCACCACCGAGTACGAGGAACTGATCGCCCACCACGGCACACACGGCCAGGCCGCGTTCTTCCTGAGCAGCCGGGGGCGGGCTATCGAGGAGATCGCCGAGCGGCATCACCGGGCGCACCAGGCGCTCGCCGAGGTGGCCGCCGCCGTGCCGCTGAACTGGCGCCAGGCGCGCGTGGAACGGGCCGACCTGGACCGGTTCCTGTTCGCCCCGGAGGACGTCGTGGTGGTCGTCGGCCAGGACGGGCTCGTCGCCAACGCGGCGAAGTACGTGGCCGGGCGGCCCGTGGTCGGCGTGGACGCCGAACCGGGCCGCAATCCGGGCGTACTGGTCCGGCACCGTCCCGCCGACGTGTCCCGGCTGCTGCCCGCCGCGCTCGCGCCCGGCGCCGCGGTGGACGAACTGACCATGGTCGAGGCCGTCACGGACGACGGCCAGCGCCTGGTCGCGCTCAACGAGATCTACGTGGGCTCCGCCGGTCATCAGACCGCCCGCTACCGCCTGGGCCTCGAGGGCGACGGGGGTGTCGTCGAGGCCCAGGCCTCCTCCGGTGTGCTGGTCGGCACCGGCACGGGGGCCACGGGCTGGATCCGCTCGGTGTGGCAGGAGCGCGGCGGCGGCCTCGCGCTGCCGGCGCCGACCGACGACCGCCTCCTGTGGTACGTCCGTGAGGCCTGGCCCTCGCCGGCTACCGGCACGAGCCTGAGCGGGGGTGAACTGCGGGCCGCCGCCCGGCTGAGCCTGACCGTCGAGTCCGAGCGGCTCATCGCTTTCGGCGACGGCGTGGAGAGCGACGCACTCGGCCTCACCTGGGGTCAGACGGTCCGGGTGGGCCGGTGCGCGGACCGGCTCAGGCTGCTGGGCTGACCACGGTTCACCAGGTCAGCGGGTAGCGCACCGGGTGCGCTCCGATGCGGCCCGGGAGCAGGCCGATCGCGACGAGCAGAGCGGTGCCGAGCGCCAGCAGGGGGAGGAAGGGCAGCGGGTGCGGCGCCTGGAGCACCACGATCACCGTGGTCGCCACGGCGGGGGAGTGCGAGGTGTGGGTGAGCATCATCGCGCCGAGCGAGAGGCCCGCGGCGACCGCGGCCGCCCAGCCGTTGCTCCCCATCACGGCGAGTGTCCCGAAGCCTATGGCGGCGGAGAGCAGCTGGCCGCAGATGATGTTGCGCGGCTGCGAGATCGGCAGACCCGGCGCGCCGTGCACCAGCGCGGCGCTCGCCGCCAGTGGCGGGATCAGCAGCGGCTGGTGGAGCAGGACCCCGACCCCGACGAGCACGAGCAGGGCGCCGATCGCGAAGGCGGTGGTCCGCAGCACGTGCAGCGGGTGCGGTCGAGGCGCGGCGGGCAGGGGCGGCGTGGGCATGCGGGACTCCGGTCGGACGGCTGGGGTCCCGCGATCATAAACAAAACGTTGAATGAGGGTTCAAGTATCCACATAGTGATCACCCTCCCCTGGTCGCCGCCTCCGGCCGGCACCCCCCATTCCGCGGCAAAGTAAGGTTAGGCTAACCTGCGTTGCGTGAGATCTGGTGAACGCGCAGGCAGCGCCCCACGTCCGCGCGGTCACGAACTGTCGGCCGCGCACATGACCGTGTCGTACGACGGCGTCGACGTCGTCCACGACGCGGAACTCGTCCTCCGCCCCGGCGAGGTGACCGCCCTCGTCGGGCCCAACGGCAGCGGCAAGTCGACACTGCTGCGCGCCGTCGCCCGGCTGCAGCACGCCCGGCAGGGCACGCTGACCCTCGACGCCGGCACCACGGACGCCGCGGACGGCTTCGACCTCACGTCCCGCCAGTTCGCCCGCCGCGTGGCACTGCTGACCCAGTCCCGGCCCACACCGGGCGGACTGACCGTGCGGGACGTCGTCGAGTTCGGCCGCTACCCGTACCGCGGCCGCTGGGGCCGGTCCGACCCCGACGGGACCGCCGTCGTCGACCGGGTGCTCGCCCTGACCGGAGTCGACACCCTCGCCGCACGCGGCGTCGACCAGCTCTCCGGCGGCCAGCTCCAGCGCGTCTGGCTCGCGAGCTGCCTCGCCCAGGAGACCGGCGTCCTGCTCCTCGACGAGCCGACCACCTACCTCGACCTGCGCTACCAGGTCGAACTCCTCGACCTCGTGCGCGACCTGGCCGACGACGCGGGCATCGCCGTCGGCGTCGTCCTGCACGACCTCGACCAGGCCGCCGCCGTCGCCGACCGCATCGCCCTGCTGCACGCCGGGCGCGTCGTCGCCGAGGGCGACCCCGCCGACGTGCTGCGGCCCGCACTGCTCACCGAGACGTACGGCATCCGCATCGACGTCGACACCGACCCCCTGACCGGCCGGCTGCGCACGCGCGCCGTCGGCCGGCACCACAGCAGAAGCGAAAGGCTCTCCACCTCCTCATGAAGCGCACCCTCGTCACCGCGGCCGCCGCCACGGCCGCGGCCCTCGTCCTGTCCGCCTGCGGCTCCTCCGAGCCCGCGAAGGACTCCGCCGACGCCAAGGCGCGGAAGATCACGCTCACCGACGCCACCGGTGCGAAGGTCACCCTCGACCGCCCCGCCACCAAGGTCGTCGGCACGGAGTGGAACGTCGTCGAGTCGCTCGTCACCCTCGGCGTCGACCCCGTCGGCGTCGCCGACGTCAAGGGCTACACGACCTGGGACAAGGCCGCCCCGCTCACCGACCGGCCGAAGGACATCGGCACCCGCGGCGAGCCCAGCATGGACACCCTCGCCGGACTCACCCCCGACCTCATCGTCACCACCACCGACCTGTCGGCGTCCGCCGTCAAGCAGATGAAGAAGATCGCCCCGGTCCTCCAGCTCCGCCCGGCCGACGCCACCCGCCCCGTCGAGCAGATGATGGACAACCTCGACGCCATCGCGCGGGCCACCGGCACCGTGGACGAGGCGAAGACCGTCAGGAAGTCCTACGAGGCCAAGGTCGCCGAAGGGAAGAAGGCCCTCGCCGACGCCGGCGAGGACGGCTCCCCGATCGCCTTCGCCGACGGCTACGCCGCCTCCCAGCAGGTCTCCGTCCGCGCCTTCACCAGAGGCTCCCTCATCGGCGCCGTCAACGAGGACCTCGGCCTGAAGAACGCCTGGAAGCAGAAGGGCGACAAGGACTACGGCCTCGCCACCACCGACGTCGAGGGCCTCACCGGACTCGGCGACGACGTGCGCTTCGCCTACATCGGCAACAAGGCCGACAAGAGCGCCAACGTGTTCACCGGCGAACTCGCCGGCAACTCCGTCTGGAAGTCGCTGCCCTTCGTGAAGGCCGGCGAGGTGCACCGGCTCGACGACGGCATCTGGATGTTCGGCGGACCCAAGTCCATGGAGCGGTACGTCGACGGCGTCGTCGCCGCCCTCACGAAGTAGCCCCGTGGCCGTCACCGCACCTCCCGCCCCCACCGCCGCGCCCCCGCGTCCTGCCGCGTCCCCGACGGGCGCGGTCGCGGTGACGGCCGGACTCGTCCTCCTCGTCGCGGCCCTCGCCGTCGTCGACATCACGCAAGGCACCGCGTCCGTCGGCCCGGCCCAGGTCTGGCACGCCCTCACCGGCCGCGCCGAGGAGGGCGACGCATCCGTCGTCGTCGCCTCCCGGCTGCCACGCGCCGCCGCCGGGATCCTCGTCGGCCTCGCCCTCGGCGCGGCCGGCGCCGCCCTCCAGGCAGTCAGCCGCAACGTCCTCGCCGCCCCCGACACCCTTGCCGTGAACGCCGGTTCCTACCTGGCCGTCGGCCTCGTCACCGTCACCGGCGTCAGTCTGCCGCTGCTCGCCTCGTCCGGCGCCGCCTTCGCCGGCGGACTCGCCGCGGCCGCCGTCGTGCTCGGCCTCGCCGGACGCGGCACCGGCAGCGTGCGCCTCGTCCTCGCCGGCAGCGCCCTCATGCTCGGCCTCAACGCCCTCACCGAGACCCTCCAACTCCTCTTCCCCGAAGAGACCGACGGCCTCTACCGGTGGGGCCAGGGCAGCATCGCCCAGAACGGCTTCGACGGCGTCGCCGCCATGGCACCCGTCGTCCTCGCCGGAGTCCTCGGACTCCTGTTCCTCGCCCGCCGCATCGACGGCCTCGCCCTCGGCGACGACGCCGCGCGCGGACTCGGCATCCCCGTGCGCGCCACCCGCGCCACCGCCGTCGTCCTCGCCGCGCTGCTCTCCGCCGCCGCCGTCACCCTGGCCGGACCCATCGGCTTCGTCGGGCTGTGCGCCCCCGCACTCGCCCGGCTGCTCTCCCGCCGGATCCGCCCGCTCGTCAGGCACCGGTACCGCGTACCCGTCGCCGGGCTGACGGGCGCCGCGCTCGTCCTCGGCTCCGACGTGGCCCTGCGCGCCGTGACCGCCGCGGAGACCGCCGTCACCGTCCCGACCGGCGTCGTCACCAGCCTCGTCGGCGCCGTCTTCCTCGTCGTCATGGCCCTGCGCGCACGCGACGGGGACGCCGCGGCCGTCCCGGACCGGCTCCGCATCCCGAGCCGGGCCGCGTTCACCGTCACCCTCCTGGTGATCACGGCCGTGCTGGTCGGCGTGACGATCGCCGGTGTGCTGATCGGTGACAGCACCCTGCTGCTCGGCGACGTGGCCAACTGGGCGCGCGGCCGGTCCGGTCAGGCCATCACCTTCGTCCTCGACACCCGGGTGCCCCGGGTCCTCGCCGCCCTGTGTGCGGGCGCGGCGCTCGCCCTGTCCGGCACCCTCGTGCAGTCCGTGACCCGCAACCCGCTCGCCGAACCCGGCGTCCTCGGCGTCTCCGGCGGCGCCGCGCTCGGCGCCGTACTGCTCGTCACCACGGCGCCCGGCGCGGGCTCCTGGACCATCGCCGCCGCCGCGTTCGCCGGCGCCGGGATCACCTCCGCGCTCGTCTTCGGCCTCGCGGCCCGCGGCGGCTTCCCGCAGAGCCGGCTCGTCCTCGTCGGCATCGGCGTCTCCACCGCCACGGCCGCCCTGATCAGCCTGCTCATCGTGCTCACCGACCGCTTCAGCGCGACCAAGGCACTGATCTGGCTGTCCGGTTCCACGTACGGCCGCACCGCCGGCGACGTCGCACCGGTCGCCGTCGTCCTCCTCGTCGGCGCCGCCGTCGCCCTCACCCGGCGCCGGGAACTCGACCTCGTCTCGCTCGACGAGGACACGCCCCGGCTGCTCGGCCTGGACCTCGGCCGGGGCCGGCTCGGATTCCTCGTCCTCGCCGTGCTGCTGAGCGCCACGGCCGTCGCCGCCGCCGGCACCATCGGCTTCGTCGGCCTGGTCGCCCCGCACGCGGCGCGTGCCCTCGTCGGCCGCCGCCATGTGCGCGTCGTGCCCGTCGCGATGCTGCTCGGGGCCACCCTCGTGACCTGCGCGGACCTGCTGGGCCGCACCGTCATCGCCCCGGCGCAGCTCGGCGCGGGCCTGATGACGGCGGCGATCGGCACGCCGTACTTCCTGTATCTGCTGGTGCGGAACAGGAGTTGACGCCCTCGCCTGCCCGAGGCCAGACGATTCCGGTCCGTACCGCTGCGCGGTACCTCTGCGGCTCTCCGGACCGCCAGAGCGAGGATGCCCCTCACCTCCACCCTGAAGGGTGGAGCACTGGGCAGGAGTTCGGGTAGCGGACTGACCGGAGTCCGCTAGCGGGCCGAGCGCAGGACTTCCAGCGCCCGGTCCGCGTGGGCGCTCATCCGGAACTCGCTGCGGACGACCTCCAGGACGCGGCGGTCCGTGCCGATCACGAACGTCGCCCGCTTCGTGGGGAGCGGGCCGAAGCCGCGCGCCACGCCGAACTGGCCGCGCACCACGCCCTCCGGGTCGGAGAGCAGCGGGAAGCCCAGGGTGTGGCGCCCCGCGAACTCGGCCTGCCGCTCGACCGCGTCGGAGCTGATCCCGACCGGGCGGGCGCCCGCCTCGGCGAACTCGGCCGCCAGATCACGGAAGTGGCAGGCCTCGGCCGTGCAGCCGGGGGTCAGTGCGGCGGGGTAGAAGAACAGCACGACCGGGCCGTCCGCCAGCAGCGAGGACAGCGACGTCGGCGTCCCCGTCGCGTCGGGCAGCTCGAAGTCCGGGACGACGGAGCCGACTTGGATCCGGTTGGCTGTGGGCACGGCACACTCCACGGTTCGGGTTCGGGCGCGGTTCTACGGGGTCGAGCGCGATCGTACTCGCCGGTATGGAAGGGGGACGGGGGAGGGGCCCGAAGGGTGCGGGAGCGCTTCGGCCCCCGCTTGTCCCTCGTCGCCCTCGTTTCACGTCGATGTCGGATTCCTGCCAGAACCGTGGCCCGTCCCGGTGCTTCACTCCCCGCATGACCACCACCGCGCACGACGCACTCGCCCGCCGCTTCCGTGCCCTGCACACCGCCACCCGCCCGCTCGCCCTCGCCAACGCCTGGGACGTAGCCTCCGCCCGCGTCGTCGAGGCGGCCGGCGCGCCCGCGATCGCCACCACGAGCGCCGGGGTCGCCTGGTCGCTGGGCCGCCCGGACGGGGACGCCCTGAGCCGCGAGGAGGCCCTCGGCGCGATCCGCCGCATCGCCGCCGCCGTCACCGTCCCGGTCACCGTGGACATCGAGAGCGGGTACGGAGCCGACACCACCGAGGCGGGCGAGACCGTGCGGCAGGTGCTCGAGGCCGGAGCCGTCGGCATCAACCTCGAAGACGGCACGCGCCCGCCCGCCGAACTCGCCGCACGGATCCGCGCGGCGCGGGCCGCCGCCGACGCGGAGGGCCTCGACCTGTTCGTCAACGCCCGCGTCGACACGTACCTCTTCGGGCTCGGTCCGGAGGCGGACCGGCTCGCCGACACCCTGGACCGGGCCCGGCAGTACGTGGACGCGGGCGCCGACGGCGTCTTCGTCCCCGGCGTCACCGACCTCGACGTCCTCGCCGCCCTCGCGGCGAAGATCCCGGTGCCCCTCAACGCCATGGCCGGACCGGGCGCCCCCGCCGTACCCGTACTGGGCCGGGCCGGTGTCGCCAGGGTCAGCCTCGGCGCGGGCGTCGCGCAGGCCGCGTACACGGCGGCCCACCGCGCCACGGTCGAACTGCTCGGCACCGGCGGCTACGGACCGCTCGCCGGCGCGCTCGACTTCGGCGAGCTGAACGCCCTGCTCGCGGCCGGGCCCGGCGCAGGGGCCCGTGGCGTCGAGGAGTAGCGTTCCGGCGGGGCGCCGGCCGTGCCGCGCCCTGAACGAGGCGGGTGCGCGGGAGGGAGCCGGTGATGGTGGAGTGGCGATGGATGAGCCGAGGCGCCCGGCAGGTTCCCGATCCCTGGGCGACCCCGCTGATCTGGACCGTCGCCTACGCGGGCGCGTTCGCGCTGGTCGTCCTGCTCGACGTGTGCGGGATGCTCGACCGCACGGGCATCGCACTCGTCACCGTGTCTCTGCTCGCCGCGCTGCTGGGCAGCCGGGGCCGCTTCGCCGCGGCCCCGGGCACGGCCCTGCTGTGCTGGGTCTGCCTCAACGTCCTGGGCACCGAACCCGCGGGCGAACTGTCCTGGGCCGGCCACCGGGACCCGGGGTGGATGGCCTGCCTCCTGACCGCCACGATCCTCGGCACGGCCACGGCCCGCGTCCTCCACGCCCGCGCCGCCTACCGCCGCCTCACCCCGCCGGACGTCCCGAACTGACCGCGCGGGCCCCCGGACTCGGCTCCCCCGCATCATCGCCCGGGTCGTCCGAGACGCCGTACTACGCTGCGCGTCCATGATCAGCAGCAGGGAAGACGGCTACACGCTCTCCACCGACCCGGCGCGGGTCGACCTCGACCTCGTGCACCACTGGCTCTCCACGGACGCCTTCTGGGCCCTCGGCCGCAGCCGGGAGAAGGTCGAGACGGCGGCACGGAACTCGCTGAACCTCACCGTCCACGACGCCGCCGGAGCCCAGGTCGCGTACGCCCGGGTCGTCACCGACCACGCGACCTTCGCCTGGCTCTGCGACGTCTACGTCAGCCCCGCGCACCGCGGCGTCGGCCTCGGCACCTGGCTCGCCCAGGCGGTGCGCGCCCACCTCGAACCGTGCGGTCTCACCCGCGTGCTGCTCAGCACGCGGGACGCCCACGCGGTCTACGCCCGGGCCGGGTTCGTCCCGTACCCCGATCCGGACGGCCTCATGGTCCTCACGCCGTGACGGGGGCTCAGGCGCGCACGCCTTGACGGGAGACGGCCCGGCCCCGCACCGTTTCCTGGGGCCGCGTTCCGGTTGAGGGGGAGACGTGAACAGACGACTGCTCGGTGCGTGCACGGTGATGTCGGCGCTGGCGGTGGTCGGAGGCCTGGTCGCACCCGCCGCGTCCGCGCCCCGCGCCGACGGCGAGCGGGGCCTGCCGCTCGGCGCGCCCGGCCTGACCGAGACCCGGACCACCCGGACGCTCCAGCCCGGTGTCACCCTCACCCGCATCGTGCGCGGCGCCGACGCCCCGGCCCTGCCGTGGACCGTGGAGGTCTCCATCCCCGGCGGACCCGGCTCACCCGACCCCGACGCCCCGCCCAGCGCGCTCAACGACCGTGCCAGCGCGGACCGGTTGGTGGAGGCGCTGCGCGCGGACGGCTTCGAGGCGCGCACCGAGCAGGTCGTCACCGAGGCGGTCGCCGACTACGCGGGCGGAAGCCTCGGCTGGCGGGTCCGCGTCGGGACCTTCGACGCCCGGACCGACGCCGACGCCGTACGCACCCGCCTGCGGGCCGCCGGGTACGCGGGCTCCGCCGTCTACACCGGCTGGGACGGGGACGCGGGCGACCGGGGGCCCTGGCGCGTCGACGTCCTCACCATCGACCCGCACCGTTTCCGGGGCACGTTGAAAGCCTCGTACGGACCCGACCTGGAGCAGCGGGAGACGACCAGCCGACTGGCCGCCGACGCCGGCGCCACCGCGGCCGTGAACGCGGGCTTCTTCGTGCTGGACCCGCGCGCGGGCGCACCCGGCGACCCCGCCGGCGTCGGCGTCTACGACGGACGCCTGCTGAGCGAACCGGTGCGCGGACGGCCCGGGTTCGTGTTCCGCGAGGACGCCCGGCGGGGCGAGATCAGCCGCCTGTCCTGGCAGGGCCGGGTGGCCGGCCCGCACGGTTCGCTCCCGCTCGACGGCGTCGACCGGGTCCCCGGTCTGATCCGCAACTGCGGCGGCACCGCCGACGACACTCCCACCGCGCTCCCACTGCACGACGTCACCTGCGCCGACCCGGACGAACTGATCGCGTTCACCACCGAGTTCGGCGCCCGCACCCCCGCGGGCGACGGAGCCGAGGCGGTCCTCGACGCGACGGGAAAGGTCGTCGAGGTGCGGACGCCGCGCGGCGGTCCCCTCCCGGCCGGCGGCAGCTCGGTCCAGGCGACCGGAGACCTTGTGGACGACCTGGAAGAACTGGCGACAGTGGGGCGGCGCCTCGACGTGCGCGGCGACCTGCGCGACGAGGGCGGCCGGAAGGTCACGCCCACCCCGGGCACGAGCGTGCTCAACGGTGGACCCGAACTCGTGCGGGACGGACGCCCGCACGTCACCCCCGCCGCCGACGGCATGGTCCAGCCCGGCAGTCCGAGCTTCTACTACGGATGGGTCCACAAGCGGAACCCGCGCACCCTCGCCGGGATCGACGCCGCGGGACGCACCGTCCTCGTCACCGCCGACGGCCGGTCGACCGACGCGCTCGGACTGTCGATCCCCGAGAGCGCGGCCGTGGCGCGAAGCCTCGGCCTGCGCGATGCCATGAACCTCGACGGAGGCGGCTCGACCACCATGGTCGTGGACGACGCCGTGATCAACGCACCGTCCGACGCGACCGGTGAACGCCCGGTGGGAGACGCCCTGTTGATCCTGCCCTGAGCGGGAGCACCGGCCCCGGCGCCGCCCGAGTCGTCCGACTATCCGTGGATTGCGTCCATCGTGTGAACCTCGGACGGCGCCGCAACCGCGCGGCGCCCCGAGCGCCTCTCGGCAAGGGACAGGAACGGCTCACCCCACCGAGGAGAGCGGCATGCAGACGATCACGACGCACCCCGACGACCTGCTGACGTACGACGCCCCGACGGCCGGCGACTGGCTGCTGCCCCCGCCGAACCCGGCCGACCGGCTGCCCTGCCACGTCGACCCGCGCGACCTGCGCCGCCTCGACCTGCACGCCCTGCTCACCGCGGCGGGCGTCGCCCCCTCGCCCGGCGACACCGAGGCGATCGAACGGCTCAGCGCCCTGCCCGACAGCGTGCACCACGCGCTGCGCCGCTGGCTCGGGACCTGCGGCCGCTGCGGGTCCACGACCTGAGCGCCGCCCCGGCCCGCGCCGTCAGCCGGGTCGGATACAGGCTGTACGCGGCGAGCGGCCTGACCTCCACCGAGCACACGACTCCGCAGCCGATCCCGTCCCCGCCCGCCCCTGGCCCCAGATGGGTGCGCAGCAGTTCCAGCACCTTCGCCGACAGCCGCGCGAGCGTCCCCTCGCTGCGGCCGGGCAGCAGCGCCACCTCCACGTGCGCGACCGGAGTGCCCTCGTCCTCGCTCCCCATCACGTACGTCTCCGTGGCCGCGCGGAAGAAGACCTTGCACGTCCCCTGGGAGCCCGCGGCCTCCACCACCAGCGTGTGCAGCGCGGCGGCGAAGGCGTGCCGGTCGAAGGTGCCGGCGAGCCCGGGCGAGTAGTCGACGGTGACGTGAGGCACGGCGCCTCCAGGGCAGGTGCGCGGAGCGGAAAAATAAGTTCAGAATGCAACTACAGCGTCTGTCACCTTAACCCCCTGCGCTGTCCGGGGCAGAATCGCGTCGGAGTGCAGACGACGTACAGGGAGGGCGGGACGGATGCCGGAGCGGGAGATCGCCGGGGCGCGGCAGGAACTGCGGCGCTCGGTGGAGGAGTTGGCCCGGCATCTGGAGCGGTTCGCGGCCGGGCTGGTCCCCGGTCCCGCGCCGAGCTTCAGCGGGTTCGACGAGCTGTGGACCGCCGATCCCTGGACCCCGGACGGCCGCTACCAGGTCCTGTCGGGGCGCCTTCCCCGCCCCGCCGTCGCCGGCTCCGTCGCGGAGCTGCGGGAACGGGCCGCCGCCGTCCTCGCGGCCGCCGGGTGGACGACCGGCACCGGGGAGGGGGAGCCCGAGAGCGTCCGGAAGCGGTACGAGGCGATCGTCTATGGCACCCGGGACGGGTTCGAGGTCCAGTTCCGGCTCTCGGCCCGGGCCGTGGAGTTCTACGGCCGCACCCCGGTGACCCGGCTGTACGCGTGGGAGAGCCCGGAACCCGTCGTCACCGCGGAGACCGTGGGCCCGGGGTACGAACTGTGCCCCGAGTGCGACGGGCTCGGCTGGTGCCCCACCTGCGAGGGCCGCATCGTCTTCCTGCGCAGCGGCTCCTACACCGGCTACCGCTCCGGTTGCCCGGACTGCCGCGGCGACAACGTGTGCCTCGTCTGCCGGGGGGCGGGCCGGCGGTCCTGCTGAAGTCGGGTGGTGCGCCCCGTGTCACCTGCGCGGTGGCGAGGCGGAACGCGGACGAGCCGCCGGCCCCGGACGTCGTCCCGGGCCGGCGGCTCGCACCGTACGTACTGGCGGTGGCGGATCAGGCGCCGCTGGCGTCCAGCATCTCGTCGCGCTCCACGATCTTCACGCGCTCGCGGCCCTGCGGCTCGCCGAGTGCCTTCTCGGCGGCGTCGAGCTTGTACCAGCCCTCCCACGTCGTGTAGCGCACGCCGCGCTCGCCGAGGAAGGTCTCTACGGCCTCGGGGGCCGGGGTGGACGGCGTCTGCAGCCGGCCCTCGGCGTGGTCCTCGAGCAGGTTGGCGATCGTCTCGTTGGCGTCCCCCTTGGTGTGCCCGATCAGGCCCACGGGACCGCGCCGGATCCAGCCGGTGACGTACGTCGACGACAGGTGCGCGCCGCTCTCCTCGATCACGCGGCCGCCCTCGTCGGGAACGGTGCCGGTGGTGACGTCCCAGGGCAGCTTGGGCAGCTCGTCGGAGAGGTAGCCGACGGCGCGGTAGACGGACGTGACGTCCCAGTCGGTCGTGCGGCCGGTGCCCTTGACGTTGCCCGTGCCGTCCAGCTCCGTGCGCTCGGTGCGCAGGCCGACGACCTTGCCGTCCTCGCCGAGGATCTCGACCGGCGACTCGAAGAAGTGCAGGAAGAGCTTGTGCGGGCGCTCGCCGACGTCGCGGATCGCCCAGTTCTCCAGCGTCTTGGCGACCATGTCGGTCTGCTTGTTCTTGCGGCGCTCCGCGATCGAGCCCTCGTCGTAGTCGATGTCCTCGGGGTTGACGATGACCTCGATGGTGGGGGAGTGGTCCAGCTCGCGCAGCTCCATGGGGCTGAACTTGGCCTGGGCCGGCCCGCGGCGGCCGAAGACGTGGATCTCGACGGCCTTGTTGGCCTTGAGCCCGTCGTGGACGTTGGCCGGGATCTCCGTCGGCAGCAGCTCCTCGGCGGTCTTCGCGAGGATGCGGGCGACGTCGAGGGCGACGTTGCCGACGCCGAGGACGGCGACCTTCTCGGCCGACAGGTCCCAGGTGCGCGGAACGTCCGGGTGGCCGTCGTACCAGGAGGCGAAGTCGGCGGCGCCGAAGGAGCCGTCCAGGCCGACGCCGGGGATCTTCAGCTCGCGGTCGAACATGGCGCCGGTGGAGAAGACGACGGCGTCGTAGAAGGACCGCAGATCGTCCAGGTGGATGTCGGTGCCGTAGTTCACGTTGCCGAAGAGGCGGACCTGCGGCTTGTCGAGGACCTGGTGCAGGGCGGTGACGATGCCCTTGATGCGGGGGTGGTCGGGGGCGACGCCGTAGCGGATCAGGCCGAAGGGGGCCGGCATGCGCTCGAAGAGGTCGATGGACACCCCCGGCTCGGCGGCCGCGGCGGACTTGAGCAGCGCGTCTGCGGCGTAGATGCCGGCGGGGCCGGCTCCGACGATGGCGACCCTCAGGGGGCGGGGCATGTTCAGGTTCCCTTCGAGTGGTCCAGGGGGTACTCGAAGAGATCTTAAAGTAAGGCAAGCCTTAGTTGGCAGGCGGGTCCGTTCTATGGGGTCATAAGGGAAGGTTATGAGATGCCATAGCCTGGCTTGGGTGCCTGCGGGCTTCGGGCATAGACCGTACGGTGCCGCTGTTGCACACCACCGGGCGGGGCTGAAGGTCAGCCGTGCCACGTAGTACAGGGAGCGTCGCATGACCAAGGAAACCGAGAAGGCCGTACTGGCGGGCGGCTGCTTCTGGGGAATGCAGGACCTGATCCGGAAGCTGCCCGGAGTGCTGTCCACCCGCGTCGGCTACACCGGCGGTGACACTCCGAACGCGACGTACCGCAACCACGGCGACCACGCCGAGGCCATCGAGATCGTCTACGACCCGTCGGCCACCAGCTACCGCGACCTGCTGGAGTTCTTCTTCCAGATCCACGACCCGAGCACCCGCGACCGCCAGGGCAACGACCTGGGCCGCAGCTACCGCTCCGCGATCTACTTCGCGGACGACGCGCAGCGCGCCACCGCCGTCGACACCATCGCCGACGTGGACGCCAGCGGCCTGTGGCCCGGCAAGGTCGTCACCGAGGTCGAGCCGCTCGGCGACTTCTGGGAGGCCGAGCCCGAGCACCAGGACTACCTGGAGCGTTACCCCGACGGGTACACCTGCCACTTCCCGCGCCCGAACTGGAAGCTGCCCCGGCGCGCGCAGGCCTGAGAGAAATTCGGGTGACCCGGCCGGCGGGGCGCGTTACCGTCGACTCATGAACGTCATCCACCGCAGCATCACCGCGACCGCGCGAGCGACCAGCTCGCCGGTTGCCGCCGCCTGACGTTCCACCTTCCACCGGCGACCGGACACGGTCCGCCGGTGTTTCTCTGTGTGGTGCTCCCACCCTGTGACGACCGAGCGGCCCGCCGTCCGGTGCCTCCGCCCCCTACGCGCAGCCCCCGGGCGCGCGGACGCACAGGAGACACCCCATGAACGAGAACTTCGACACGGACACGGTCGTACGGACCTTCGTCGAGTACTTCGAGGACCGCGGACACCGCCGTGTCACCGGCTCGACCCTGCTGCCCCCGCCCGGCGACCCGGTGCTGTTCACCACCTCGGGCATGCATCCGCTCACCCCGTACCTGGAGGGGCGCCCGCATCCCCTCGGCCGGCGCCTGGTCAACGTCCAGCGCTGTCTGCGCACCACCGACCTCGACGAGGTCGGCGACCGCACCCACCTCACCGTCTTCGAGATGCTCGGCAGCTGGTCGCTCGGCGACTACGAGGGCCGGCAGAGCCTCGAATGGGGCTACGACCTGCTCACCGAGGGCTTCGGCGTCGACCCCGGCCGGCTCCACGCCACCGTCTTCGGCGGCGACGAACAGGTCGGTCCCGACACGGACTCGCTCGAAATGTGGCAGGAACGCGGCGTGCCCGTGGAGCTCACCGTCGACGACAACTGGTGGTCCAACGGCCCCGCCGGCCCGTGCGGTCCCGACTCCGAGATCTTCCTGTGGACCGGCGACACGCCGCCCCGCTCCACTCCCACGCAGGACGACCGCTGGGTCGAGATCTGGAACCACGTGATGATGCGGCACCGCCGCCTCGACGACGGCTCCCTCGTCCCCCTGCCGCAGCGCAACGTCGACACCGGCCTCGGCCTGGAACGCCTCACGACCCTGCTGCAGGGCCGGACCTCGGTGTTCGATTGTGACGTCTTCGACCCGTGGCGCGGGCTGGTCCCGACACTGTGGCCGCTGGACGAGCCGGCCCTGCGGCTCGTCTGCGACCACCTGCGCTCCGCCGTCGTCATCCTCGGTGACGGCGTCCGCCCCTCCCACACCGGCCGCGGCTACGTGCTGCGCCGGCTGCTGCGCCGCACGCTCACCGTCCTGTGGCGCGACGACCCTTCGCGAACTCTCGGTGACCTGCCCGCCGAGCTGGTCCGGCACACCCAGGACCACTTCCGCCAGGACGGCGGCCCGGAGCCCGACGCCGTACGGCGGCTGCTGGTCGAGGAGGAGCGGCGCTTCCGGGGGCTGCTCGAGCGCGGGCGGCGCGTCCTGGCCCGCCCTCGATTCCAGGGGCCGCTGGACGACGAGGACTTCCGGTACCTCCACGACACGCACGGCCTTCCCCGCGACCTGGTGGTGAGCCTGCGCGACGAGTGAGGCCATCGTGTGGGTCTCGTGAAGATCATGGAGGCCAAGTGAGTGACAGCGGGTGGATCCGGCGGCGCGTCACACCTCAACGGTCGATTTGTCTGTTCATCCTTCCATGTGAAGAACCATCAGACATGGAGGTGGTGCGGATGAAGCCGACCGCTCGAGGAATCATCGTGGCTGGGGCGGGACCCCTGCTGGCGCTGGGGTGCTGGACGGCCACCGCCGTGGCCGACTCGGACGCGCCGCATCCGGCGACGTCCGGGCAGGCGCAGGTGCCGTTCGGTGTGCAGGGTGCGGCCGGTCCGGGGCTGGACGTCCCGGGATACGGGGATGACGACGACGCGCAGGAAGGGCCTGCGGGCTACGGCGCGCCGGAGGGGCCCAAGGGCCATGACGAGCACGGTCCGAAGGGTGGCGAGGACGAGCACGGCCCGAAGGGCGGCGACGAGCAGGGCCCCAAGGGTCATGACGAGCACGGGCCCAAGGGCGGCGACGAGCAGGGGCCCAAGGGTGGCGAGGACGAGGGGCCTTCGGGCTACGGCGAGGAGACCCCGCCGACCTCGCCCCCCGTGACTCACCCGCCGGTCACGACTCCGCCCGTCACGACTCCGCCCGTCACCACCCCGCCGGTCACGACGCCTCCGGTGACGCACCCGCCCGTCACCACGCCTCCGGTGACGACGCCTCCGGTGACGACGCCTCCGGTGACGCATCCGCCGGTCACCACCCCGCCCGTGACGACGCCTCCGGTGACGCACCCGCCCGTCACGACGCCTCCCGTCACGACGCCGCCCGTGACGCACCCGCCGGTCACGACGCCGCCCGGGACGACGACCCCGCCGACGGACCACCCGAAGCCGCCGGAGCTCGCCGAGTCCGGTAGCGAGAAGGGGCTGTACGTGCTCGCCGGGATCGCGGCCGCCTGCGTGGCCGCCGGTGCCGTCTGCCTGCGCATCACCCGCCCCTCGAAGCGCCGCGCGCACTGAGCGGAGCCCGCGAGGACGTGAGCCCGCGGCCGGACCCCTCGTCCGGCCGCGGGCTCACGCGTTCCTATTTCTGCCGGGCGTGCTTGGCGCCGTAGAACACCGAACGGGCCGCGCGGATCCTGGCCGCCTGACGGTCGGTGTCGCGGGCGAGGTCCAGTGCCGCCCGCAGCACGTCGGGGTCGGCGAGCCGGCCGCTGCCGTCCGGCGGTACCCGCCACATGTACGTGTGCTGCTGCACCCCGGTGATGCCGTCGGCGTGCGGAGAGGGCACGGACAGCTCGGTGCCGGCGCCCAGCAGCACAGCGTCGTCCTGGGCCGGCGGCCAGTCGTCCGTGCTGCCGGGCCGGGTCAGGATGTAGAACACCGGACGCGGTGGCGCGTGCTCCTCCAGGACCGGCACCTTGCCTGCGTCGTCGCCGAGCTCCCACAGGACGGTCAGCCCGAGCGGCTGGTGCACCCGCAGCGCGTCGAAGCGGCGACCGGCCGGCAGCCGGGCGAGAAAAGGTGCCTGCTCCCACTGCGCGAAGGCCTTTTCAGGCTGCGCGTGACAGGCGGCTAACCACTGGGCCCCGTCCATGAGTTGACCGTACGTCACACCCCTGCGGTCGGACAGCGCGAACGCCGGTTTGTCCTGGGAGGTGATGCTTCGCCCCGCACGGCGCGCGCCCGGGGCCGGATGGACCGACGGACTCCGGCGGCTGGGAACCGAAGCCCGCGCAGTGCCCCGGGGCGCGCTGGGGGCCGCCGGGCGAGAGGGGAGGACAGCGGCCCGGCACCGCATCCACGAGGCCGTGTGGCGCGGTGCATGAGCTCAGTGGACCGCGCAATTCCGGCCACGGCGAGGGTGCGTGAGTGACCGGGGTGTGCGCACGGCTCACACGGGGCGCGAACACCGCCGGGATCAGGCCGAGTCGGGGGCCGGAGCCGGATCCCGACGACGCTCGTCACAGCGGCCCCATCCGAACCGCGCCTCGATTCCGGCCACTTCACCCCCGTCACTTCCTCCCCATGGTTTGACCACCGGGCCTCCACGACTACAGTGCGGGAATGCCACCCGAGGGAACGCCGAGCGGCTACCGGACCGACGGCCTGTGGGCCGCCTCCGCGATCGCGTTCGCCGCGCTGCTCGCCGGCTGCGGGGTCGCCCTCCTCGGCATGCTGGAGTTCGGCGAACGCTGCACGCAGGGCCTGACCGAGGGGCCCGGCCGGCTGATCCGCGTACGCGACCAGGCGTTCCCGCCCGCGACCGTCTGCGAGTTCGCCCAGGGCGAGGTCGCGTCCGTCGGCGGCCGGGCGCCCCTGGGCTTCCTGCTGTGGGCCGGGCTCGTCGTCATGGTCGTCGCCCTGCTCGGGGCCCTGGTCGCCGAGTGCCTCGACCCGCGGCCCGGCGGCGATCTGGTGCGCCCCATGTCCCGTACCGAGAAGGTGCGCAGGACCGGGACGGCCTTCTTCGTGCTCGGCTCCGTCTTCGTCATGGCCTACCTCCTCGCCGCGTGGAGGCTCCTGCCCAGCCCTTCGACGGCCTGTTCCGACGGCGACGGCTGGAGCGCCGGCGCGCCGCAGACCCTCGACGCGAGCCTCTTCCCGCCCCAGGCGACCTGCCGGTTCGTCAGCGGGGAGACGAGAGGGATCAACCCGGACTGGCTCGTGTCGGTCGTCGTCGAACTGGCCGTCCCCGCGCTGCTCGCCGCCTTCGCCTTCGGGCTCGCGGTACGCCGCCGCGCGGCCGAGCGGGCGGGCCGCGGACCGGGGATCCCGCCCCTTCCCGGCCGCCGTCCTCCGTCTAGAGTGGGCTGATCATGACGCGCTTCCGAGAGGCCGTCCGCGACCTGCTCCGCGAGCGGGTGCTGGACGCCGCATACGAGCTGGTGACGACGGAGGGCTGGGGGCGGCTCCGGGTCGCGGCCGTGGCGCGGGCCGCGGGGGTGAGCCGGCAGACGGTCTACAACGAGTTCGGCTCGAACTCGAAGGACGCGATCGGCCTGGCCCTCGTGGAGCGCGAGGCCGAGCGGTTCCTGCTCGGGATCCAGCGCGAGCTCGACGCGCACCGCGACTCCCTCGACGCGGCGGCCCGTGCGGGCGTCGGCTTCGTCCTCGGCCAGGCCGCCGACAACCCGCTCATCAAGTCCGTGCTCACCGCGGCCCGGGGTGGCGAGGGCGACGATCTGCTCGCCTACCTGACGACCCGCCCCGAGCCGGTCTTCGACACCGCGACCGTCATGCTCGACGCCTACGCGGCCGACGCCTGGCCCGAGGTCGACGACCTCTCCCGCAGCCTCGCCGTGGAGGCGATCGTCCGGCTCACGGTCAGCCACATCGTGCAGCCCGCCGCCTCACCCGAGGAATCGGCCCGCAGGATCGCCGCGATCACCACACGGATCGCCTACCCCGCGCCCGCCGCCGACGAGTCCTGACAAGACGTCAACCTCCGTACGCGGCACGGACCTTCACCGGAGCAACGCCTCGCGTCCCCACTGTGCCCGCTTCTTCACGCCTCGATTGCACCGATCCCTGCGCGGGCCATTGACGCCCGCCCGGACTGGTGTCACTTTGCCGGACAGTACGTGCCTCAAGTGTCCAATGATGTGATCCGTGAGGAGACCGGCCGTGCCCTTGCACCGCGAGACCGAACCCCCGCACGAGGCACCGCCCTGGCGGGACCCGAAGCGCTACCTGTGGCTGATGGGCCTGATCGTGCCGTGCTTCCCCTTCATCGCCTGGGGCTTGGTGGAACTCACCGGCCTCGACGTCTTCTGGTGGAGCGGGGTGATCCTGCTCTACGTCCTCTTCCCGGTCATCGACCAGCTCATCGGCAAGGACTCCGCGAACCCGCCCGACAGCGCCCTCGCCCGCCTGGAGGCCGACCGCTACTACCGCTGGTGCACCTACATGTACCTGCCGCTCCAGTACGCGGGCCTCGTCGCCGGCTGCGCCCTGCTCACCGGGGGCGACCTCTCGCTCGTCTCCCGGATCGGCCTGACCGTCACCCTCGGCGGCGTCGCCGGCATCGGCATCAACACCGCCCACGAACTGGGCCACAAGAAGGAGTCGACCGAGCGGTGGCTCTCCCGCGTCGCGCTCGCGCAGACCTTCTACGGCCACTTCTACATCGAGCACAACCGCGGTCACCACGTCCGGGTGGCCACCCCCGACGACCCGGCGAGCGCACGGCTCGGCGAGAGCTTCTGGCGCTTCCTGCCGCGCACCGTCATCGGCAGCCTCGCCTCCGCGTGGCGCCTGGAGAAGCGCCGCCTGACCCGCCGCGGCGGCTCCCCGTGGACCCCGCGCAACGACATCCTGAGCGCCTGGGCCATGTCCGCGGCCCTCTTCGCCGCACTCGCGATCGCGTTCGGGCCGGAAGTCCTGCCGTACCTCGTCGGCCAGGCCGTCTTCGGCTTCTGCCTGCTCGAGGTCATCAACTACACCGAGCACTACGGCCTGCTGCGCGAGCGCACCGAGAGCGGCCGGTTCGAACGCTGCGCCCCCAAGCACAGCTGGAACAGCGACAACGTCGCCTCCAATGTCTTCCTCTACCACCTCCAGCGGCACAGCGACCACCACGCCAACCCCACCCGCCGCTACCAGGCCCTGCGTCACTTCGAGGACGCCCCCGAACTGCCCACCGGATACGCGGGCATGATCGTGCTCGCGTACTTCCCGCCGCTGTGGCGCCGCGTCATGGACCACCGGGTGCTCGCCCACTACGGAGGCGACGTCCGGCGCGCCAACCTCCAGCCCGCGCGGCGCGGCGCCCTGCTCGCCCGGTACGGCGCGGGAGAGCGCCCCGAGGGAACCCCGGGCGTCGCCGCATGAGCCGGTACCGCTGTCCGTCCTGCGACTACGTCTACGACGAGGACGCGGGCCACCCCCGCGAGGGCTTCCCGGCCGGAACCCCGTGGGAGGAGGTCCCCGACGACTGGTGCTGCCCCGACTGCGGGGTCCGCGAGAAGATCGACTTCGACCCCGTGGGGGTCTCCTGAGCACAGGCGTGACCGGCTCCGCCGACACGGGGATGAGACGGCGGAGCCGGGCCGCGCAGAACGCGACCTCCTCATTGTCAGGCCTCAACTCGACCTCTGCCAGAGGGACTTGTGTCGGTGTTGCGGGTGGGGTCGGTGGATCGGGTGGGTATGCCGGGGCGCCCGGGTGCAGGCGGGGGACAGGCGCCGGACGGGACATGCCGGGAGGGCCGTCACCCGTCGCCGGGCGGAGAGCGGGAAGCCGTCCCATAATGCGGGCAACCGCACCCGCATCGAAGGGAACAGGCAGTGGCTTCTCGACTCAACCCCTACATCCAGTTCGACGGCGACGCCCGCCCGGCCATGGAGTTCTACCAGCAGGTGTTCGGAGGGGAGTTGGCCCTCAACACCTTCGGCGAGACGGGCGCCCCGGGTGTCGAGCAGGTGGCGGACAAGATCATGCACGCCATGCTCGACACCCCGTCCGGCTACACCCTGATGGCCTCCGACACGCCGCCCGGCATGGAGTACCGGCCGGGCCGCAACATCTCGCTCTCGCTCAGCGGTGACGACGCCGACGAGCTGCGCGGCTACTGGGCGAAGCTGTCCGAAGGCGGTGTCGTCGGCGTGCCCCTGGAGAAGCAGATGTGGGGCGACGTCTTCGGCATGTGCACCGACCGCTTCGGGATCGCCTGGATGGTCAACATCTCGGAACCGCAGGGCTGAACGCCTCGGCCTCCGGGACACGCGCCGTGTGCAGCACGGGCGTGGGCGGCCGCGGCACCCGCAGGGCCGGCTGATGTTCGTGGGTCCGGTGCGAGAACCAGGTGAGCGTGCCGGACCTGCCCGCACACACGCCCCAGCCGTCGCTGAGCGCCGCCACCCGGACGAGTCCCGGATGCAGCCCGGTGGTGTCCCGCAGGACACCCGGTGCCGTGCCGGACACGGCGGTGATCAGGTGGCGCCCGTTCCACCACATCTCGACGGCGTGCGCCCCGCCGGCCCGGGTCTCGCCGGCCAGACGCAGCAGGATGTCGACGCAAGCGCCGACCGGCCGCACATACGCGCCGAGCCCCCAGTTCAGCAGCCGTGCGGTCACATCGCGGTCCACGAGCGCGATGTCCTGCGTGGTGACCCCCGCGTCGATGTGGACGTAACGCGGATCCATGCCGTTCACCCTTTCTGTCTCTGGGGGCTCACCCGGCGTTCACTCAGGGTGAGTGGGGGTGTCGGGAGAGTCACATACAGCCTCGGGTCATTACTCCGTTCGTGCAACTCGGAGCCGCCCCGCGCTCGCCGGGCACGCCGTACGCTGGCGCGATGACGACCCGAATGATCATCCTCAACGGCGGTTCCAGCGCCGGGAAATCAGGCATCGTACGGTGCCTGCAGGAGCTGCTCCCCGAGCCCTGGCTGGCGTTCGGAGCCGACTCGTTCGTCGACGCGCTGCCCGCCCGCATGCGGTCGGGCGAGGAGGGCATCGACATCGCGCCGGACGGCACGGTGCAGGTCGGCGAGGTCTTCCGCACGCTGGAGACCGCCTGGACCGAGGGCGTCGTCACGATGGCGCGGGCCGGCGCCCGCATCGTGATCGACGAGATCTTCCTGGGCGGCGCGGCCTCCCAGCAGCGCTGGCTGCGGGCCCTCGGCGACCTGGACGTGCTGTGGGTGGGCGTGCGCTGCGAGCCCGAGGTCGCCGCCGAACGCGAGGTGGCGCGCGGCGACCGGGCGCGGGGCATGGCGGCAGCCCAGGCGAAGACCGTCCACGAGGGCGTGGTCTACGACCTGGAGGTCGACACCACCGGCACCGGGCCGATGGAGTGCGCCCGCGTCATCGCGTCCCGCGTGGCCTGAGCCGCCGCCCGGCGGCGCCTCAGGCGTCGCCGAGCGGTTCGCCCGCCGGGCCCTCGTGGTGCGGCGCGGGATCGCGCGGGCCCGCCGGTCTGCTGTCCCAGCGTTCGAGCCGCCAGCCGTCGGCGGGGGAGCCGGTCACCACGACCATCCCCGTGTTGTCGAGGTGCTGATCGGCCGCTTCGAGAGGATCGAGGCGCCCCGCGCGCGCCGCGGCCCACATCCGGATCGCGGCGCCGTGACTGACCATGGCCACGCTCTCGGCGCCGCCCGCGGCGGCCTCGGCGACGACCTCGTCGAACCGGGAGAGCGCCGCGAGTCCACTCTCACCGCCCGGCATCCGCCGGTCCAGGTCTCCGGCGGCCCAGGCGAGCGCCGTCGTCAGATAGGTCGTGATGGCCGCCTCGTCGCCCCGCATCTCCAGTTCGCCGGCCTCGATCTCCCGGATGCCGGGCCGCACCACGATGTCGAGCCCGCGCGCCCGCGCCAGCGGCGTCGCCGTCAACTGGGTGCGCAGCAGCGTCGACGCGTACAGGGCGTCGATCCGCTCCTCCGCGAGCGCCCCGGGCAGTGCCGCCGCCTGCCGCTGCCCGAGCGGCGTCAGCCCCGGGCCGGGCTCCGCCGTGTCCAGGAGGCGCTTCAGGTTCGACGGGGTCTGACCGTGCCGGATGAGCAACAGACGCATGGGTGGGCCGCCTTCGGGCTCGTGGATCGACGCTGCCCACTTTGCCATCCGGCCTGGTGGGGACGCGCCCCCGATGGAGTGATGGCCGGTGCGTGACCAGGACGGACGGATATGAATGAACCCCGAATGACCCCCTGTACGTGAAAAATCCCCCCACAAGAGGAGCTTGTCCGATGTCTCTTCGTCTGGTGTTGAGCGCTGCCGCCGGAGCCCTCGCCCTGCTGGCCGCCGCCCCCGTGGCCCAGGCCGCCGCGCCCGGAGGCTCGGTGACGGTCGACCGCGTCGGCCATGTCTCGGCCGACGGCACGGTGTCCCTGTCCGGCACCTACCGCTGCTCCGGTGCCGAGGGCCCCGTCTTCGTCTCGTCCTCCGTGCGCGACACCGAGAACCCGGGCCTGCGCCGGGGCATCGGCGGCACCCGCGCCGTGTGCGACGGCGTCGAGCACACCTGGCACAACACGGGCCAGGTGCCCGAGGGCGCCGTCGAGCCGGGCGAGGCCGAGGTCGAGGCGACGGTTCTCGAACTGGCCCCGGAGGGCGGTCTGCCGGTGCCGCGCTTCCACGCGACGGGGCAGCAGGACGTGCTGCTGGTCGCCGGGGACTGACGAACCGTCCTGAAGCGGTCCGGGCGCGCGGCCCGTGCCGCTTCAGCGCTGTGCCGGCCCGGAACGCTTGGGCCGGCGCGGCGGTCCGTGCACCTCGGCGAGCGCCCGCCGTACCGCCAGCCGGCCCGCCGTGCGGAACGCGCCCGCGTGCGAGTCGACCTCGTGCACCCGCACGGCACGCAGCACGACGGCCACGGCCGCCGGGAACTCCGGGGCGAGCGTCGCCAGTTCCGCGCGGAGCCCCTCCTCCACGGCGGCGGCGTACACGGCCAGTTCACTCGCCGGGACCGGGCGGCGCCGCTCCAGGTCGGCGTGCACCTCGAAGACGAAGCCCGGCTCCCAGGGCTCGAAGTCCACGACGATCTCCGCGAAGTCGGCGGGGCAGCCGGCCTGGCGCGCGTACACCACCCGCAGGTCCCGCAGTGGGCGCGGCGGGAAGGCGCCGGGCGGGGTGTCGTCGGAGGTCATGGGAGCACGTTAGGGCCTCTTGGCGCGGCAGGCCGTGGCCCCGGACCCGTCCGCTCGTTGGGCAGTCCGTGGTTGACACGGGGAAAACCGTTCCTGCACCGCGCGACCAGCGCGGGGAGTCAGGACAGGACGACGTGAGGACGCGGGCGGCGACGCATTCCGCGACGCCGATCTACGACGCGCTCGTGGCGCACTGGCAGGCGCTTGGCCGTGAGGTGCCCGGCCGGCCCGACGCGACCGGGACCCGGCGCGGGGAACCGGCGGACCTGTTCGGCCGCGGCTGAGCCCGAGCGTTCCCCCTCGCGTACAAGCTCATCCGGAGCACTCCCTCAAGTGGAGGCTGACCCGAAGCGTCCCCTCAAGGGGAGGGGTGACGTGGTCATGGCGGCAAGGTACTATGCATTGCATGGAACCAGGCAAGGCGAGTAAGCGCGACGCGGGGAAGGCCGCGAGCCAGCTCCGCAAGGGCGTGCTCGAGTACTGCGTCCTGGCGCTGATGCGTGACGGCCCGCTGTACGGAGTGGAGCTGCTGCGCAGGCTGGAGGAGAGCGGGGCGCTGGCCACGAGCCAAGGCACCGTGTACCCGCTGCTGTCCCGCCTCAGGCGGGACGAGCTCGTCGAGACGACCTGGCAGGAGTCGGCGTCCGGACCACCGAGGCGCTACTACGAACTCACGGCGGCGGGTCATGCCGCGCTCGCCGAGTTTACCCACGTCTGGCCTGCGTTCCGGGATGCCGTGGACCACTTTCTCGCCCCGTCACGGCAGGGCGACCACCGATCAGGAGACACCCCATGAAGACCGCCGAGCCGTCGGCCCGGATCCAGGACTACCTCGCGTCGGTGGAGCGCGAGGCCGCGGGGCTGCCCGCCGAGCGCAGGCAGGAACTGATCGCGGACCTGGCCGAACACATAGCGGTGGCCCTCGCGGAGCGCCCCGACGCCGAGGCCGAGGTGCTGCGCGAGCTGGGGGACCCGCGCGCCATCGCCGCGACCGCGCTGGCCGAGGCCGGCGTCGCCGCGCCCGCCAAGCGCGGCGTGCACCCGGTGGCCCCCGTGCTGCTCCTGGCGCTCGCCTCGCCGGCCGCCCTCGTGTGGTCGTTCCTGCAGCTCGGCTGCTGGATCGCGGGCCTCGTCCTGCTGTGGATGTCCGCGCGCTGGACGGTCGCGCACAAGACGGTCGGCACCGTGCTCGGCGTCGTCGGCCCCGTCGTCGTCTCCTTCGTGATGGCCACCGTCGACCCGGCCGGGGAGCTGCCGCAGATGCTGTTCGCGCTCGGTGTCATCGCGCTGGGCGTCGTGGGCGGCGTCTACCTCTGGTTCACGCGCAAGCGCTGACCCGCCGGACGCACAAGGCCGGGGAACGCTGACGCCGCCACGGGGGGAGCGGCGTCAGCGTGTGCCGAGTGTGACACGGGCGGGCCCCCGGGCGTGCCCGTTTCGTTCGAGAACCTCCGGCTCAGCTCATCCGTACGTGGTGAGCGCGGCGACGTCCGCCAGGACCCGGGCCGCCGGAGCCGGGTCGACCAGCCACCTCAGGTGGCTGCTCGCCAGCGTGCGTACGTCGTACGGATTGTCCGGGGTCAGCGCGTCGCCCTCCCTGATCAGCCGGTCCTGCAGCGCGAGCGGCATGCTCGTGTCGTCGGCCAGGCGGACGTACGTCTTCGGGATCGTGCCCCACGTCGCGGCCCGCGCCCGGTCGGCCGTGCCGCCCACGTCCAGGTTCTCGTCCGGCTGGAACGTGTTGAGGAACGTCAGGAACTGCTCGTCCGTCACGTCCGCCGCGAACGCAGCGCGGAGCGCGGCGAGCGCCGCCGGGTCCGCGGTGCGGAAGTTGACCCGGACCAGGCCCAGTTCGGCCGGGTTCCCGGCCACCGCGAGCCCCAGCGACCCCGCGTCCACGTCGGCCATCTCCGGCTGTGCGTAGTAGTCGTTCACGTCCAGGTCGACCGGGCACCACGCCGAGACGTACACGAGCCGGTCGATGAGATCGGGCCGGGCGTTGGCCGCGGCCGTCGCCGTGATCCCGCCGCGGCTGTGCGAGACCAGGATCACCGGCCCGTTCCGCTTCGCCCGCTCCAGCACCCCGATCAGATGCGCCGCGTTGTCGGCGAGCGTGACGCCCTTGATGGCGCCCGGCGCCTCGGCCAGCGCCGCCGTGTCCTGCGGAGCCTGGTACGCGTACGTGTAGGTCGCCGCGAAGCCGTGCCCGGGCAGGTCCACCGCGACCGACCGGTGCCCCAGCAGCCCGAGTTCGGCCTGGAGCGGCGCGAACGAGAAGGAGTTCGCGAACGCGCCGTGGACCAGTACGAAGGTCGGTTGCATCAGGTGAGCTCGCTCTCTGTCGCCGCTGCCGTCGTCCGCCGGACGAACGCCCGGCCGTCGCACGCTACGCAGCCGGTGATCACCGGCGCCACCGGATTCGGAGCCTCCGTTCGTGCGGCACGGCCCGCCCGGCGCCGCTCACCCGACTGCCGCGCCCCGGGGGCGGGCGGCCTCCGGCGATGGCACGGTGAAGTCGTGGCTGCCGCCGCGTTCCGTTAATCCCCCCGGCGGGCGCGGCGGCCCACCCTCTCCCCGAACTCCCCAGGGCCTGTCCGACCATTCCCTTCGTCGTCCGAAGGAAGCAGAAGGGAACGGTCAGACAGGCCCTAGCCCTGCGCGGAGTTCTCCCGCTCCGGCTGCTCCGCGAGCAGGTGCAGCGCCGAGTCCCGGGTGTCCGCCACGTGGGCCCGCGCCAGCTCCTCGGCCCGTGCCTCGTCACCGTCCCGGATCGCCTCGAAGAGCCGCTCGTGCGCCCCGCACATCGGCTCGCCGTCCGCCTGGCCCGACGTGAGCCGGAACAGCCGGCGCAGTCGCGAGTCCAGCGGCGCCATCACGTCGACGAGCAGCGGGTTGCCCGACAGTTCCACGATGCGCCGGTGGAAGTCCGCGTTGAGCGACACCGCCGCGCGCAGCCGGCCCGCCTCGGCCGCCTTGCGGGCCCGCGCGAGCAGCTTCTCCAGGTCCTTCAGCTCCGCGGGCGTGGCCCCGCGCGCGACCAGCCGCGCCGCGAGGCCCTCCAGGTTCTCCCGGATGTCGAACAGGTGCGCCGCGTCCTCGGGCCCGAACCCGGCCACCACCGAACCCCGCCGGGGCTGCACCGTGAGGAAACCCTCGGAGGCGAGCCGCTGCATCGCCTCGCGCACCGGCACCCGCGACACCCGCAGCTCGTCGGCGATCTCCCGCTCGACCAGACGCATCCCCGCCGGGTACTGCCCCTCGATGATCCGCTCGCGCAGCTCCACGTACACCCGCTCGCGCAGGGACCGGTGGGTGTCCCCGATGGCGGTGTCGGCGGTCGTACGGGGCGTCGGCATGACGAGGGCTCCAGGCGGTGCTGAGACGGGTGGTGCAGAGCCGATCTTCGCAGACCCGGTGACCCGGCACGAAAATCCGTTCCCGAGAAGCATTGTCTGGTATTCGGTATACCAGTTACGTTGACGTCGCACCGCGCTCACCAGCCACTTTCCCAGAGGCTGGGCCGAGCTGTACGACTGAAGGAGATGACATGCGCGAGGCTGCCGCCCCGCCCGAACCCGCCGCCCTGCTCGGAGCGACGCTCCCCGACGGCCGCACCGTCGACGTCCGCCTGCGCGGCGGCCGCGTGCACGCCGTCGAGGAACACGTCCCCGGCCGGACCCCGGCACCGGACGAGCTGCCCCTGCACGGGGCGCTGCTGCTGCCCGCCTTCGTGGACGGCCACGCCCACCTCGACAAGACCTTCCTCGGCGGGCCCTGGCAGCCGCACCGCGAGACCGCCACCCTCCAGGAACAGATCGCCTCCGAGCGCGCCGCCCGCACCGGCTCGCCCGTGCCGGTCGTGGAGCGGGCCGCCGCCCTCGCCCGCCGCATGGTCGCGCACGGCACCGGGCACGTCCGCAGCCACGTCGACATCGACCTCGAGACCGGACTCGACCACCTCCACGCCGTGCAGACGGTCCGGGAAGAGTTCCGGGACCGGCTCGGCATCCAGATCGTCGCCTTCCCGCAGAGCGGCGTCGTCGCCGCGCCGGGCGTCGCCGACCTCCTCGACGCCGCGCTCGCCGAAGGCGCCGACCTGATCGGCGGCCTCGACCCGGCCGGCTTCGACCAGGACGCGGCCGGCCAGCTCGACATCGTCTTCGGCCTCGCCGAACGCCACGGCAAGGGCCTCGACATCCACCTCCACGACGGAGGCGAGTCCGGCACCGCGCAGCTGCGCGACATCGCGGCCCGCACCGCCGCCCTCGGCCTGGGCGGCCACGTCGCCGTCTCCCACGCCTACGCCCTCGGTGACGTCGACGACACCGAACTCGACCGCACCGCCAAGGCGCTCGCCGCCGCCGGCGTCTCGATCATGACCAACGGACCGCGCGGTCCCCTGCCGCCCGTCCTGCGCCTGCGCGAGCACGGCGTCCGCGTCTTCGGCGGCTCCGACAACATCCGCGACACCTGGTGGCCGTACGGCACCGGCGACATGCTCGAGCGCGCCACCGTCATCGGCCTGCGCTCCGGCCTCATGACCGACGCCGAACTCCACCACGCCGCTGCCCTCGTCACCGACGAGGCAGCCGCCGCGCTCGGCCTCGCCGACTACGGGCTCACCCCCGGCAGCCGCGCCGACCTCGTCGCCGTCGCCGCCGGTTCCGTCCCCGAGGCCGTCGCCTCGCACCCGCGCCGCGTCGCCGTCCTGCACGCCGGACGTGTCGTCGGACCCGAGCCGACCGACTCCTACCCGCGCTACGCGCCGCCCGCGACCACCGCCCCGAACGCCCCGGCGGGAGACACCAGATGACGACCACCACCGACAGCCCGGCCCGCTCGGACTCCGCGCCGGGCGCCGAGGAGCAGGGCTCAGGGCGGCTCGCCGCGGGCCGCATCGGCACCTTCGACCTCGTCTTCTTCGTCGTGGCCGCCGCCGCGCCGCTCACCGTCCTCGCCGGCGTCGCCCCCTTCGCCATCGGCATCGGCGGCGCCGGCGCACCCCTCGCCTACCTGATCTCGGGCGCGCTGCTGGCCCTCTTCGCCGCGGGCTTCACCGCGATGAGCCGCTACGTCCGCAACGCCGGCGCCTTCTACGCCTACGTCGCCCGAGGCCTCGGCCGCGCGCTCGGCGTCGGCACCGCGTACGTCGCCGTCGTCTCCTACAACCTCGTCACCCCCGGAGTCGCGGCCGCCTTCGGCTACTTCGCCACCGGCTCGGTCCGGGACGCCACCGGCGCCGACGTGCCGTGGTGGCTGCTCTCCGGCGTGTGCGTGGCCGCCGTCGGCGTGCTCGGCTGGCTGCGCGTCACGCTGAGCGCCAAGGTCCTCGGCGTCGCGCTCGTCCTCGAGGTGCTCTCCCTGCTCGTCATGGACGGCGGCATCCTCGGTGACCGCGGCGCCGCCGCGCTCGATCCCGCCTCCTTCGACCCGTCGACCCTCGCCGTCGGCGGCGCGGCCGGCATGTTCGTCCTGGTCATCGGCGCGTTCACCGGATTCGAGTCCACCGCGATCTTCGCCGAGGAGGTCCGCGACCCGCAGCGCACGGTGCCCCGCGCCACGTTCATCGCGATCGGCTTCCTCGCCGTGTTCTACGCGGCCGGGTGCTGGCTCGTCATGGGCGCGTTCGGCACCGAGCGCGCCGTGGAACTGGCCCGGGCGGCCGCCGGACCCGATCTCACCTTCACCGCGGCCGAGACGTACGCGGGGCCGTGGCTCGCGGACGCCATGCACGGCCTCATCGTCGTCAGTGCCTTCGCCGCGACACTCGCCTTCCACAACGCCGCCGCCCGTTACCTCTACGCCCTCGGCCGCGAGGGCCTGCTGCCCCGGCGGCTCGGCGCGGTGTCCCGCCGGCACGGATCGCCCAGCGGCGCCGTCGTCGCGCAGACCCTGTTCAACCTCGCCCTCATCGGCGGCGGCGCCCTGCTCGCCGCCGACCCGTACGGGGAGGTCTTCCTCTGGACGAACAGCGTCGGTGTCCTCGGCATCATGGGCATGCAGGCGCTGGCCGCCCTCGCCGTGTGGGCGTACTTCCGTCACGACCGCAAGGGCCTGTCGGCCTTCCGCGTGGTCTGGGCGCCCCTCGTGTCCTGCGCCGGCCTGGCCGTGCTCACCGTCCTCGCGGTGATCCACTTCGACCTCCTCACCGGCCGCACCGGCCTCACGAACACGCTGCTGCTCGTGCCGCTCCCGCTGGTCCTCGCCGCGGGCCTGGCCGTGGCCTTCCGTATCCGCCGCCGCGACCCCGAGCGGTACGCGTCCCTGACCACGGTCGACGTGGAACGCGACTGACACCGCCCGATCGCCGAGGTCCTTGTCCCGCCTTCCGGTGGGGCAAGGGCCGTTGGTGGTGCGGGGCCGCCGGATCGGACAGGATCGGCCCATGACGAACGCGTACGGGGAAGAGATACCGGCACCGGGCGAGGGCAGCCTCCACCTCCTGCGGGCCGGCACCGGCTCGCCGGTGGTGCTGCTCCACGGCGCCGGAATGGACGCGCGGCTGTGGGACGCCGTCGCCCCTGAACTGGCCCGGCACCACCACGTCATCCGCTACGACGCGCGCGGCCTGGGCCGCTCCACACCGCCGACGACCTGGTTCAGCGACGTCACGGACCTGAGCGCCGTGCTCGACCACTGCGGCGTCGAACGCGCGGCGCTGGTCGGCCTGAGCATGGGCGGCGAGACCGCCCTGGACTTCACCCTCACCCACCCCGACCGGGTCACGTCCCTGGCCCTGGTCGCGTCCTCGCTCGGCGGCCACATCTGGCCCGACACCCCGGACACGGCCGCCTACGGCGCGGCCCGGCGCTCGGGCGACGCGGCCGAACTGGCCGCGCTGGAACTCTCGGTGTGGGCGGCGCTGGGACGGGAGGCGCCCGGGGGAGCGCTCATCGAGCGGATGGTGACGGAGAACGCGGAGCGACGGCTCGTCAGCGAGGCCTGGCTGACGGGCACCCCAGGCCACGACGCCGCGTCCCGCCTCGCGGAGATCGACGCCCCGGCCCTGGTGCTGCACGGCACCCACGACCACCCGGAGATCGCGGTCATCGCCGACCGCCTGACCAAGGGCATCCGGGACGCGCACGGCGAGACCCTGCGCGCCGCCGACCACTATCTGCCGCTCCGGGTGCCGGCCCGGCTGGCCGCACTGCTGCTGGCCCACCTGGCCGGCCCACCCGAGGGGCAGCCGGGCCATCGGCGCTGAACCCGTCCGCCCTCAGGCGCCCACCGTGCCGTCCACGCCCTCCCGGAGGAAGTCCGCGTGGCCGTTGTGGCGGCCGTACTCCAGGAGCACGTGGACCATCACCATCCGCAGCGACACCTGCTCCTCCCAGCGCGGCTGGTACCCGGCCACGTCCAGTGACGCGGCCGCGCGCTCGATGCGCCGGGAGTGCTCCACCTCGGCCTCCCACGCGCCGAACGCCTCGGCGCGGCTCGATCCGCCCGCGTCGTACGCGGCCTGGAAGTCGATCTCGTCGGACCAGACCATCGGCACGTCGTGGTCCTCGAACACCCGGCGGAACCAGGCGCGTTCGACCTCCGCCATGTGCCGCACCAGTCCCAGCAGCGTGAGCGTGGACGGCGGCATCGACCGCTCCTTCAGCTCCTCGTCGCCGAGCCCCTCGCACTTCATGGCGAGCGTCGCGCGCTGATAGTCGAGAAACGCCCGCAGCGTCTCCCGTTCGTCGCCGAAACTCGGCGGTCCCACCCGGTGATCGACGGTCACTGGACCCCTGCCCCTCGTCCTTGCCTTCGGTGATCGACGGCAAGTATCCCCGCTCAGGCGCGCAACAGCCGGGCGACCTCGCGCTGGCCGCGCAGTTCGGCGTGCTCCAGGGCCGTCGTGCCGTCCTTGTCCTCGACGGAGCGGTCGGCACCGGCCGCCAGCAGCAGCCGCACGCTCTCCTGGTGGTCCGCTCCGCCGTCGCCGAGGATGACGGCCTCCAGCAGGGCGGTCCAGCCGAGGTCGTTGACGTGGTTCACGTCGACGTCGATGTCCGGGTTGGTGGTGACCTCGCGGATGTAGTCGACGTGCCCGTGCTCACCGGCCGGGATCAGGGACGTGCCGCCGTAGCGGTTCACGATCGTGTAGTCGGGGTCGGCCTGCGCGAGGGTGCGGGCCATCGCGGCGCTGCCGGTCACCCCGGTCACCAGCCAGGGTGTGTCGTGCCGGGCGTCGAGGGCGTCGGGGTCGGCGCCCGCGTCGACGAGGGCCTTCGCGGCGTCCACGTGGTCGCCGGAGGCGGCGAGGAGCAGCGGGGTGCGCTCGTCGCCGTCGCGGGTCTCCAGGTCGGCGCCGCGCTCGATGGCCGTACGGACGGCGTCGGCGTCGCCCGAGCCGGCGGCACGGAGCAGGTCGGCGCTCGCGGAGCGGTTCGCGCCCGAGTCCCCGGCGGCGGAGGAGCTGGAGCGGCCGGACCCGGCTCCCCGGGACTCGGCCGTGCACGCGCTCGCGAGGACGAGCAGACCGGTGATGGCGAGAAACACGAGAGTGTGGCGGCGGGGGGAGGCGGCCATGGTTCTTCCCTTCTCGGCGCGGGTGGAGCGGGGTGCGCTCCGGTGATGTGCGAACGGGCGGTGACGGACGGCCGGAGCCGCCCGCCACCGCCGCTCGTACCGGGGGTGGGGCTCTATGGACGAGTCGTCGTCGGCGTGAGGGTCAGAAAGGCTTGGTCGGCAGGTACTTGCCGTCCAGCGTGATGACCGCGCGCTCGCCGCCCTCGGGGTCGGCGACCTTCTTCACGTCCAGCTTGAAGTTGATCGCGGAGATGATGCCGTCGCCGAACTGCTCGTGGACCAGGGCCTTCAGGGTGGTGCCGTAGACCTGGAGCATCTCGTAGAAGCGGTAGATCGTCGGGTCGGTGGGGATGCCGCCCGGGATGGAGCCGCGGGTCGGGATGGTCTGGAGGAGGAGGATCGCCTCCTCGTCGAGGCCGAGCAGCTCGCCGACGGCCTGGGCGGAGGCCTCGGGCAGGGCGTGCTGGCCGAGGACGGCCGCCGTCACGAACGCCGGGGACAGACCGGCCGCGTCGGCGATCTGCTGCCACGACAGGTCGCGGCGCGTCTTGGCGGCGACGGCGGCGGTGGCGACGGCGTCGCGGGCCTCGGGGGAGAACTGGGCGTGGATCATGAGGAGTTCCTTTCGTGCGGGGCCGGGAGCGGGGTCCCGGCCCCCGGGAGGTGTGGGGTGGTGGGGTGGGGGAGCTCGCCCCGCGGGTCAGGCGGCCGGCACCGGGGTGCGGGTGCCCGTCTCGAGCACCTCCACGGAGCCGGAGGCGATGTCGAACACCCAGCCGTGCAGCGTGAGCCGCTGCTCGGCGAGGGCACGGACGACGGAGGGGTGGGTGCCGAGGTTCTGCAACTGGGCGACCACGTTGGCGCGGACCAGGGTGGCCACCCGGGAGGAGGCCGGCTCACCGGCGGGAGCGGACACCGTACGGGCCCTGGCGCGGGCCCCGTCCGCGTGCCGCAGCCAGTCCGCGATCACCGGCGCCGCCGACAGGTCGTGCTCCTCGGCCAGGGCGGTCATCGCGCCGCAGGACGAGTGCCCGCAGACGACGATGTCCTGGACGCCGAGCACGGAGACGGCATACTCGACGCTCGCAGCGACGCCGTCCGAACCGGGCGCGTACGCCGGGACCAGATTGCCCGCGGTGCGGATGACGAACAGCCGGCCCGGCTCGCTCTGCGTGATCAGCTCCGGCGGCACCCGGGCGTCGGAACAGCCGATGAACAGCGTCTCCGGCCGGTGCTCCGACGCGAGCTGGGCGAACAGGTCTCGCTTGCCGGGGAAGACGTCGCGGCGGAAATGCGCGACACCGTCGAAAAGCTTGTCCATCCGTCTCTCCCTTCGGGTCCTGCCGGACCTCCTGGGTGGGCCGGCAGGAACAACCCTGCACGACCTGGTCCTATAGTGTCCAAGACTTGATATCCATGACTCCTATCGATGTCATCTATGGATGGGCGCCCTATAGTGCTCACATGGGTCCTGAGCTGCGACATCTCCGCTACCTCATCGCCGTGGCGGAGAACGGGAACTTCACGCGGGCCGCGGAGGAGCTGCGCATCTCGCAGCCCACGCTGTCCCAGCAGATCAAGCAGCTGGAGCGGGTGGTCGGCGCCCAGCTCCTCGACCGCGGCGGACGCGGCGTACGCCTCACCGACGCCGGCGAGGCCTACGTCCACTACGCGCGCCGCGCGCTGCGCGACCTGGCCGCCGCCGACCGCGCCGTGCTCGACGTCGCCGACCTCTCGCGCGGCCATCTGCGCCTCGCGATGACGCCGACCTTCACCGCGTACCTGATCGGCCCGCTCGTGCGCGCGATGCACGAGAAGCACCCCGGCATCACGCTCGACGTGCGCGAGATGGCCAAGGACCGGATGGAGACGAGCCTGCTGGCCGACGAGATCGACCTCGGCATCGCCTTCGCGGGCCCGCATCTGCCCGGCATCGGCGCCCGCGCCCTGTTCACCGAGACCCTGAGCCTGGTCGTCGCCGCGACCGCCGATCCGGGGGCGGACCGCGCCGCGCTGCCGGTGCGCCGCCTCGCCGAGCGGCAACTCGCCCTGCTGAGCAGCGACTTCGTGACCCGCGAACACGTCGACGGCTACCTCGCCGAACACCGCGTCACACCGCCCGTCGTCGTCGAGGCCAACTCCGTCCAGGCGATCACCGAGATCGTGCAGCGCGTCCCGGGGCTCGCCACCGTGCTGCCCGACGCCGTCACGGACGACCACCCGCACCTCGTTCCCGTCGCGCTCGACCCGCCGCTGCCCGCCCGTCGCGTCGCGCTCCTGCACCGCGAGAGCGGCTACCGCAGCGCGGCCGCCCGCGCGTTCACCGCCCTCGCGGACGAGCTCGTTCGGGAGCGGGGGTACGCCCCCGCCTGACGGGCCCCCGGATTTCCGTATACCGAAGCTACCCCTCCGGTGCGCCCCAGGGGTGTTGATTGTCCTGATTCCGCCCACGCGTCGGCCGACATGGGATCCCATTTTTGCCCCGAGGGTCGAATTTGGTATACAAAAAGTGGCATGCCTGTGCCGTCGTCCTCAGCCCCCGCCCCGATCGCCCCGACCCCGCACCCGCGCCGCTGGTGGGCGCTGAGCGTCCTCGGGCTGGCCCAGCTGATGATCCTGCTCGACAGCACGATCGTGAACGTGGCCCTGCCGTCCCTGCAGACCGAACTCGGCATGAGCGACGGCGACCGCCCCTGGGTGGTCACGTCCTACACCGTCGCCTTCGGCGGCCTCCTCCTGCTCGCCGGCCGGATCGCCGACCACGTGGGCCGCAAGCGGGTGTTCGCGATCGGTCTCGGCGGCTTCGCGCTCGCGTCCGCCGCGGCCGGCCTCGCGCCCACCGCCCAGACGCTGTTCGCGGCCCGCGCGGTGCAGGGCGCGTTCGCGGCGCTCCTCGCCGCCTCCGCGCTGGCGCTCGTCGCGACCACCTTCACCGACCCGCGCGAACGGCGCCGCGCCATCGCCCTCTTCGGCGCGCTCGGCGGCGCAGGCGCCTCCCTCGGCGTCGTCCTCGGCGGCTTCCTCACCCAGTGGTTCGGCTGGCGCTGGTGCCTCCTGGTCAACGTGCCCATCGCCCTCGCCGCCCTGCTCGGCACCTGCTGGACCCCGCCGGACCTCACCCGCCGCCTCACCGGCCGCATCGACATCGCCGGCGCCGTGCTCGGCTGCGGCGGCCTGACCGCTCTCGTCCACGGCTGCAGCCAGGCCGAGGCACATGGCTGGACCGGCCCGACCGTGCTCGGCTCCCTCATCGGCGGCACGGTCATGCTCGGCGTCTTCGCCTGGTGGCAGACCCGCGCGTCGACCCCGCTGCTGCCGCCGCGCCTGATGAAGGACCGCCGCCGCGTCGCCTCCCTGCTCGCGGGCGCCGCCCTCATGGCCGGTCAGCTGTCGGTCGCGCTCTACCTCACCTACTACCTGCAGACCGTCCTGGACTGGTCCGCCGTCGCCAGCGGCCTCGGTTTCCTGCCGATCAGCCTCGTGACCACGGGCACCGCCACCCAGCTCGGCACCCGTCTGCTGCCCCGCTTCGGGCCCCGCGTCATGATGACCGCCGGCCTGTTCATCTCCGCGTGCGGCCTCTTCCAGCTCACGCTCCTCACCCCGGACTCCACTTACGCCGGGAACGTGCTGCCCGCGCTCGTCACCTTCAGCGTCGGCAACGGCGGCAGCTTCCTCGCCATCATGACCGGCGTCACCTCCGACGTCCCCGAGCAGGACTCCGGCATCGCGTCCGCCGCCGTGAACTCGGCGCAGCAGGTGGGCGGTTCGATCGGCTCGGCGGTCTTCAACACCGTCGCCGCGAGCGTCGCCGCGGCGGCGGTGGGAGGCGCCCGGGCCTCGGTGCTGGAGGGCTTCACCCTGGCGATCTGGTGCCCTCTGGCCGCGCTGCTCCTCGCCGCCGTCGCCACGGCGGCCCTCGCGGGACCGCCCCGGCGCATCTCGAGCTCCGTCCCGGACGCGACGCCGAGGCGGGCTTCAGCGGTCGGTGAACAGGCCCGGCCCGCCCCGTCGATCACTGGCGAATGAACCGAAGGGCAAGGCAGGGTCGGGGCCATGAGCGACGAACTCCGTATCGTGCGGGCGGGATCTCTCCGGTCGGCCTGCCGGATCAGCGGGCCTGACACCGGGCCGCCCCTCCTCCTGCTGCACGCCCTGGGGGAGGACAGCCGCGACTGGGCCGGCGTCGCGCCGGCCCTCGCCCGCACGCACCGGGTCCACGCCCTCGATCTGCGCGGGCACGGCCGCACCGAGTGGCCCGGCACGTACAGCGTCGAAGCCATGCGCGACGACGTCCTCGGACACCTCGACGCCCTGGGGCTCGACCGGGTCGACGTCGTCGGACACTCGATGGGCGGCGTCGTGGCCGCCCTGCTCGCGATGCACCGGCCCGCTCGCGTCCGTCGGCTCGTCCTCGAAGACGTACCGCTGCTGCGGCCGCGCGAGCCGAAGCCCGCGACCCGGCCGGACGGTGAGCTCTCGTTCGACTGGGCCGTCGTGGCCGCCGTCCGGGCCCAGCTCGACCACCCCGACCCCGCCTGGGCGCAAGGGCTGCGGAACATCACCGCCCCGACGCTCGCCGTCGCCGGCGGCCCCGCGAGCCACGTACCGCAGGAGGACATCGCCGAACTCGTCCGGCGCGTCCCCGACGCACGCCTCGTCACGATCCCGGCCGGTCACCTCGTCCACCACGCACGCCCCCAGGAGTTCCTCGCCGCGGTCCTGCCCTTCCTGGGCGGCGACACGGATCGACGGGACGGACGCGACCTCGACCTCGACTGATGTCCGACGCCTGCGGCGGCGGGGTGCAATCGGTGTGACGCGCCGCCCCCTTGCGGCCGTTTTGTATGGAGATCATGGATTCTGTCCGTCGACACCGCAGTCGACCAGAAAGCCACTTCATGCGCTTCCGCAGATCCTCCCGCTGGGTGCCCGTGACCGCCGCCGCGTTCGTCGCCGTCGGCCTCACCGCCGCACCGGCCGCCGCAGACGGCGCCGAGTACGCCCGGTACACCCTGGACGCGGCGCCGCCGGCCTCCACCGGAACGGTGACCACCGCCGCGACCGGCGGACCGCAGGGGACGTTCACGACGAACAGCACCCGGCCGGGCGTCTCGGCCGGCGGCTCGGCCTTCCTCGGCGAACAGACCCCGTTCGGCCAGGTCTACGGATCCTCGCAGGGCATGCCCTATCTGAACCTCGCCACGGCGTCCGGCCGCACCCCGTCGACCACCAGCTTCACGTTCGACCAGGTCCCGACGCCCGGCGGCTGGGGCATCACGCTCGGCGACATCGACGCCGACGACGTGAAGATCAGCGCCACCGGCCCGGACGGGCAGGCGCTGACCGCGCGGCAGCTCGGCTTCCAGGAGTCGTTCAACTACTGCGACGCCAGCCCCCGCCCCTCCACCTGCACGGGCGGCACGTACACCGACGAGCCCACCTGGGACGCGGCGACGCAGACCCTGCACGGCAGCGGCACCGACACGTCCGGCGCCTCCGCCTGGCTGCGCCCCACCGCCGAGATCCGCACCCTCACCCTGACCTTCTCCGTGAAGACCGGCATCCCCGCCTATCAGGTGTGGTTCGCCGCGCAGACGGCGAACGTCAGCGGCAACGTCGCGACGGAGAGCGGCGACCCGCTCCCGGAGGGCACGGTCCTCGAACTGCGCCGGCCCGACGGCACGCCCGTCCTGGACGACAGCAACGAGCCCGTCAGCACCACGCCCGACGCGGACGGCGACTACACGTTCTCCGACGTGGCCGCCGGCGGCTACACCGTCCACGTCACCCCGCCGCCCGGCCACGACGTGAAGGGCTCGGACACCGAGAAGGCCGACGCCGCGCACGGCGACGCGACCGGTGTCGACTTCACGGTCGCGCCGGCCGAGGACGACTGCACCTGCGAGGAGCCCGGACAGCCCGGCTACGGGAGCTGACCGACCCGCGCCCAGGAACAGCACAGCGGCCGGTCGTTCGTGACGTCACGAACCACCGGCCGCTGCGCTGTTCCGGAGGGGGTGCGCGCTAGGCGAGTTCCGGCTGAGCGTCCGCGGGCCGGGGTGCCGGCTTGGACACCGGCACCGTTTCCGCCTGGTCCCAGAGCGCGGTCGTCCGCGCGTACAGGGCGATCACCGAACCGAGCAGCGCGAGCAGGAGCGGGCCGAAGGCCCACGGGTAGGCGGCCATCTCGGTCGGCAGCCAGCGGTACGCGATCAGCAGCGCGGTGAAGACGACGGTGCCGTAGGAGACGAGCCGCGTCGCCGAGACGTCCCACCCGTGCGCGAACGCCCGCATGGCCGCCTCGATCGTGAGGGCGAACACCACACCGGCGACGAGGTCGACACCGTAGTGGTAGCCGAAGCCGAGGGTCGCGGTGAGCGTGGCGACGAGCCAGAACGTGCCCGCCCAGCGCATGCCTCGCGAGCCCTTGCGGGTGTGGATGAACAGGCTGGTCGCCCACGCGGTGTGCAGGCTCGGCATACAGTTGCGCGGCGTGATCTCGTCGAACGGGATCGGGTGCGGGACGCCGATGGCCGGCAGCGCGTCGGGCCACACGTTGGCCGCCGCCCACTGGCCGCCCTCGGCGCCGTACGCGTAGATCGGGCCGACGACCGGGAAGATCATGTAGATCGCGGGACCCAGCAGGCCTATGGCGAGGAACGTGCGCACGAGGTGATGGGCCGGGAAGCGCCGCTCGGCCGCCACGTTGCGCAGCTGGTACAGGCCCACGAGGGCCGCGGCGAGCGGCAGTTGGCCGTAGACCAGGTGCAGGAAGTGGCCGCTGAACGGGTTCGTGGCCTCGACGACCTGGCCGACCAGCCACGACGGGTTGGCGAGCGCGTGGTCGGCGGTGGCCACGTAGGGGTCGAGGACGTCCGGGCGGGTCTTGGACGTGATGAGCAGCCAGGTGTCACCCGTCTTGTGACCGAGCACCAGCAGCATGCCGAGGCCGACGCCCTTGAGGAGCAGGAGCCGCTCCGCGCCGGTGCGGCGCACGACGGCCAATACGGCGAGCCCGAGGGTCACCCACAGGGCGCCGTTGCCGAACTGGAGACTGCCGCCCACCACGAGGCGCACCAGCAGGAACACCAGGTCGATGCCGATCGCGCAGGCCAGCGCCACGGCCCGCTGCCGCCAGGTGAGCACCACCATCGTCAGGGCCAGACCGGCATAGAGCAGGGGCCCCGAGCGCGGCACGAGGACGACCTCCCGAGCCTGGACGGTGAGCGGACCGAGCTGGCCGTACCGGCGCGCCACGATCTCCAGCGCGACGAAGAAGACGAGCGTCACCACGCCCGCCGCCGACCAGAACAGGGTGCGTGTCCGCCGCCGGGGGACGAGGGGCTCGTCGCGGCGCTGTGAAGGTATTCGTGGTGGTGTGGTGTTCACTTACCTGACTCATCGGTGGGTTCGGGGCGCTTGGTCATCTGTCGGCTCGGTATGGCATGAATTTCCGGTGAAGGGCATGCGATCGGCGTGATCGTCATGAGTTCGAACATGCTAACGGCAGGAAGATGCGCCTGACAGGGGCATCACAGGGAATCGTCCGTGACCGCGCCGGAGCCGTCGGTTCCGCCCGGGCGGCCCAGGGTGTGCGAGGTCAGTCGGCGTCCACGTGGTCGAGCGAGTGCAGCATCGCGCCGAGCACCCGCAGGCACGTGGCGACCTCCGCCTCCGTCAGATCGCCGCCGACCTGACGGAGCAGCGCGTGTTCGCGGTCCAGTACGGCGTCGATGCGATCCTCGCCCGCCGCCGTGAGCCGGATCAGCGACGAGCGCCGGTGCGCCGGGTTCGCGATGCTCTCGACGAGACCCGCGTCCGCCGCCTCGTTCACCATGCGCTGCACGAACTGCCGGCTGATCTCCTGGGCCCGGCCCATCTGCGGCACGGTCATCGGCCCGTTGCGCCGCAGCAGCGTGAGCACGGCGCGTACGCCGACGCTCAGGCCGTCGCGTGTCAGGCCGTGTTCGACGCTGCGCTGGGCGCGTCGGTACAGCGGGCCCACCAGGTCGTAGACCTCGGTGAGGCGGCGGCCGAGAGCGTCGGGAGGGAGCGGGGCTCCGGAAGCGGTCACCCGCACATCATGACACCTGGGTTGCCAAGTGGACTTCAAGATGACACCTTGGTTGTCATGAATGCCGCTTCAGATCGTGCCGCAGAACATGCTTCGGGTCGCCCCACGACCCCTGATTCGGAACGCGACTCGGGCCGTCTGCGCTTCTTCGGTTCGACGGACGGAGACCTCGCCTATCTCGACGCGGGAGCCGGGGACCTGGTGGTGCTGCTCCACGCCGGCTTCGTCGACCACCGCCTCTTCGACGCGCAGATCCCCGCCCTGGCAGCCCGTCACCGGGTGATCGCCCCGGACGTACGAGGCCACGGTTTCTCGGCCAACGCGACCGAGCCGTTCCGCTGGGCCGACGACCTCGCCGCGCTGCTGCGCCACCTCGACGCGGGCCCCGCCGTCCTCGTCGGACTCTCGATGGGCGGCGCGATCGCCACCGACACCGTCCTCGAACACCCGGACCTGGTCCGCGCCGTGGTCGCCTGCGGCGCGGCGACCAGCGAGTTCCAGTACACCGACCCCTGGTACCAGGAGATCCTCGCCGAGTACGCGCGCACCATGGCGGCCGGTGACATCGAGGGCTGGCTCGCCGCGTTCCTGCGCGTCGTCCCCGGCGCACACCGCAGGGTCGAGGACATGGACCCCGGCATCCTGCGCCGCCTGCGCGAGATGGCCCTGCACACCTTGTCGAAGCACAGCCCCGGCGAACCGAACCTGCACACGCCGATGACCGACACCTGGTCCCGCGTCCCGAAGATCGACGTCCCCGTCCTGGCCGTCAACGGCTCGCTCGAACCTGACGACCTCGTCGCCGCCGCCGACCGGCTCGTCGACACCGTCCCCGACGGCCGGTCCGTCGTCATCGAGGGCGCCGGCCACTACACCAACCTCGAACAGCCGGAACGGTTCAACGAGATCCTGCTCGACTTCCTCCGCACCCTCTGACAGGGACTCCGGTCGCGTCCTTTCGACGTTTCCGGCAGCGCGGAGGGGCCCGGCGGCCAAGGTCGCCGGGCCCCTCCGCGTGTGACCGTCAGGCGCCGCCCGGCGCCCCCAGCCGGTCGAGGACGTACGTGACCGCGCGCCGGACCGCGTCGCGCGCGGCGCCGGTGTGGTCGAGGCCCTCGAATCCGTGCCGCGCACCGGGGATCCCGATGACCTCGACCACCGATCCCTCCGCGGCGTCGGCGGACCGTAGGAACTGGTCGACCGTGTCCGCGAACGCCGGCTGCTCCAGCTCCGGGCGCAGGACGACGATCGGCAGCGCGCCCGCGCGGCCGATCACCTGGGCCGGACGGAACCGTCCGGCCGGCACGCCCCAGTTCGGCATCGGCGCCATGATCGGGTAGCAGGCGACCAGGCAGCGCAGCCAGGACGGCGGACCGTCGAGCCACTCGGCGGTCAGCGGTCCGCTGCCCGACAGGAACCACAGGGCGATCCGGTCGCCGTCCACACGCGGGTCCTCGCGCAGTGCCCGCACGGCGTCGGCCAGATCCGCGGCGGCCACCGGATAGTCGGTCACATCGTGCAGCCGGTGGTCGACGGTGGCGCCGACGACCCCGAGCGAGGCGGCGTGCCGGGCGTACCCGGTGAGGACCGGCCAGTCGCGCGGCGTCGGCTCGACGCCCTTCGGCACGGGCCCGCCGTGGACGAACAGGACGGCGGGCAGGGGAAGTTCATCGGCGCTCTCGCTTCCCTCGGGCAGGTACAGATCGAGGTTTCCGTGGCGTTCGCGCGGCAGCGGCGGTACGTCGAGGAGGAAGGTGCCCGGGCTCTCGGCCGCCTTCGCGGCCGCCTCCGACTCGGCCGGTGGCGCGTCGAGCCGCTCGCCCTCGCCGGCCGCCGCGGCGATCAGCGTCCGCGCGAGCAGATCGGGATGGGTGAGCATCGGCCAGTGGCCGGTGGGGAGTTCGAAGAAGGTGACGTCCGGTCGGGCCAGCGCGACGAGCATCGGATCGCCGAAGCGGATCCGCATGCGCACGGTCTCGATCGAGGCGCCGTTGTAGTGGCAGAGAATGCCGGTGGTGGGGATGCCGGCAGCCGCACCCGTCAGCTTCAGGGGCTCGGTCAGCGTGGCGACGGGGTGGGGCGAGGCCGCGGCGGTGAGCCGTTCGAGCGCGGCATCGGAAAGGTCCCGGACACTGCCCCAGTACTGCCACTGCTCCGGCGCGGGCACCGGCACCGCGTCCCCGGCTTCCCCGCCCTGCGCCGCCCCCTGCGCGAACAAGGACGCGCGCAGCGACTGGTCGGGCACCGCGGCCAGCGCCGGTGTGCCGTCGGCGGGAATCGGCGAGTCGATGTAGACGATCCGGGCGACGCGCTCGGCCCGGCGGTCGGCGGCTCCCTGCACCGCGAAGACGCCGTAGTCGTGCCCTACGAGGACGAGATCCCGCTCCGTGGGGACCCCGGCGGCGTCGACGGCGGCGACGACCCGCTCGATGTGGGCGTCCAGAGTGACGGCTCCGGCGCCCGCCGCGTCCTCGGCACCGGGCAGCCCGACGACGCGGACCTCGTCCCCGGGCCGGGCCTCGGTGAGCCGCCGGGCCGACTCCGCCCATGCCCCGGCATCCGTGAAGAAGCCCGGGACCACGATGAACACGCTCATGTCACACTCCCCGCTCGGTCTGCTGGTGGCCCGGAGAACCGGTGTGCGTCCCCGGCCGCCGGTAGGTTAGAAACTCCCCCTGAGGGAGGTTCAAGTGCGAGTGGACGACGACGGACGCTGGAGCATCGGAGAGCTCGCCGAGCGTGCGGGCACGACGGTGAAGACGGTGCGCTTCTACTGCGAGAGCGGCCTGCTGCCCGAACGGGAACGCAGCGGCGGCGGCCACCGCCGATTCGGCCCCGAGGCACTGGAACAGCTGCGCCTGATCCGCTCCCTGCGCGGCCTGGGCCTCGCGCTCCCGCAGATCCGCCCGATCCTGGACGCGCACGATCCCGGTCCCGATCGCGACGACCTGTACGAGTACGAGGAAGAGGGCGAAGGCGGCGAGGAGGCCGCTGCCGACACCGCGTTCGCCGACGCGGTCGCGCAGCAACTCGACACGCTGGGCGGGCAGTTGAAGGCGCTGCGCTGGCAGGAGGCCGCGCTCCGGCTCGTCCAGCAGAGCGCGCCTCGCGAACGCGCCGCGACGCTGCGCCTCGTCGGTTCGCTCGGCAGCCCGCCGACCACGGACGCGCTCGCCCGGTTCTGGCGCGGCTGGCTGCCCGTGCGGATGCCCGCGAAGGCGACCTCGGCGTTCCTCGAAGCGGCCGTGCCGCAGGTCCCCGACGCGCCGCGCCCCGGCCAGGTCCTCGCCTTCGCCCGCCTGCACGCGATGGTCTCCCGGCCCTGCTCGCCGGCCCGTCCCACTCAGCCCGCCGCCCACGCGGACGCGGGCCCGCGCGAGGTGGCGGGCCTGTACGCGGGGCTGGCCGAGGCTTACGCCCTGGCGGGCGTCCAGTTGCGCGCCGGCCGGGCCCCTCGGCCGGGCGAGGCGCTCGACGGCTTCGTCGACACCTACGCACGCGTGCGTAGGTGTCGCGACACCCTGGCCTTCCGCCGCGACCTGGCCCGGCTGCTGGCAGGGGACCCACGCCTCGACGGCTACTGGGAGCTGGTGACCGAGGTGATCACCCCGGCCGGCGCGCACCCGGAACCCACACCCGGCTCGGCCCACGACTGGCTGCAGGCGGCCCTCGACGACGACGTCGCGCAGCGGGCGGCCTGAGCAGCCCGGATCACTTGTGGAGACCGGGAGTTAATGACTTGCCCCGGAGCGTGACTCCTGGATCAAATGACCGGCATGGTCACCCCGACACACCCCGCCACACCCGCCGCGGACCCGGACACGTCACCGGTTCTGATCGGCGCACTCGTCCCCCTGACCCGCCCCGGCTGGTCCGAGGCGGGCCACCACCTGCTCGCGGGCCTGGAGTCGGCTGTACGGGACGTCAACGCGTCCGGCGGCATCGCGGGCCGGCCGCTGGCCCTCGAGGTCCGCGACACGGCGGCCGACCCGGAGAAGGCAGCGGCAGCGGTCACCGAACTCGCCGCCGCGGGCGTCGCCGCCGTCGTGGGGGAGTACCACAGCGTCGTCGCCCGGACCGCCGCCACGACCGCCGCCGCGCTCGGCGTGCCCTACCTCTGCTCGTCCGCGGTCCTCGACGCCCTCGTCACCGACGGCCCGACGGACCACGTCGCGCGCATCGCCCCGCCGCAGTCCCGGGGTTGGCGCCTCTACGCCGACCACCTCCTGGCCGGTGGCCACACCCACATCGCCGTCGCGGCGCAGCCGAGCGTCTACTGGGCGTCCGGCACCGAGATCCTCCGCGACCACCTGGCGCCGCACGGCGGCACCGTGACCACGCTCGACGCGGCCGCCCTCGCTCCCGAGGCCTTGTGCGACGCGCTCGCGGCGACCGGCGCCACAGCCCTGCTCCTCCTGGTGGGCCACCCGGAACCGGCCGTGCCCCTGGTCGAGGCGGTACGCGCCGACCCGCGTCTGCCCGGCCTGCTGATCGGAGCTCCGGCCGGACAGCCCGAGTTCGCCGAATGGGGTCGGCTGCTCGGCGCCGACGGCGCGGGGGTTCCGTTCCTGCGCTACCTGCCCGAGACGCTCACACCTCTCGGCGCGCGGGTCGAGCAGGAGCTGCGCACCCACCTGGCCTCGGCACCCTCCTTCGTCGCCTTCGAGGGTTACGACACGATCGTGGCGCTCACCGACGTGTTCCGCGGTCACGGCGTCGACCGTGACCTGATCGCCAAGTCCTGGCCGCTCGTCGACGCGGAGGGCACCCGGGGCCGTATCCGCTTCACGCGCCCGCAGGGCACCCACGTGTGGCAGTGGACCTGGCCGCCGGTCCAGATCGTCGACCGGGATCCGGCGGCCCCGGACCGCTTCCGGGTGCTGCGCGCCGATCAGGCCGCCTGACACAGGGCGGTCGGCGCGGCGGGCGCGGCGGCGGGGACGACGGGGCTCGTCACCGTCCGCGCCCGGTCACGGGCGAAGACCACCAGGCGCAGGACGGCGAACCGGGCGATCCCGGCGAGGGCGGAGGCGGTGAGATAGACGGCCTGCTCGGTCAAGGCGCTTGCGCCCGGGGCGAGTTGACGCAGGACGAACATGGCCAGGCAGGTCATCGCGTACGCGGCGCCCGCGGACCCGGCGGCCTGTGCGTGCTGCCGCCAGGTGGCGTGCCCGCCCGCACCGAAGGTGAACCGGGCGTGCAGCTCGGTGGCGAGCAGCGTCGACACGACGGTGATCAGCGCGTTGGCCAGGGCCCAGGGGATCCAGGAGGACAGCGCGGCCACCGCGAAGCTGGAGGCGACGCCGATGCCTCCCCCGCAGAGCGTGAAGCGGACGAAGGCGGCGACGGCGCCGGGTGCCGACGGTGACTGGTTCTGCAGCGGTTCCATGCCCCACCCCTTTGCTTCCGCTCCCGTGTTCTCGACATGGGAAACGCTACGTTGCGTTCGAAGAGGTGGCAACTTATTTATTGCGCCCTTACTGGATAACTCCAGCTAGAACCAGCAAAGTTGTTGCAATGGGTCTAGATCTAATGCAACAGATTGAGCTCTGTCGTTGCAATGAATGTGAGTGAACGCGTGTCTGGCGTGCCGTCCCGCCGTCAGACGGCGGGGTGAGTGTGCTCCCAGGGGTGGAGGCTGTAGGTGCGGCCCTTGTCGGTGACGGTCTCGGGGGCCGAGGCGGAGGGGCGGTAGCCGGCGGCGCGGGCGACGGCGATGCTCGCGCCGTTGTCCGGTTCGATCTCCAGGATCACCGTGGGCAGGGCGGCCGTCGTGTGCGCGTACTCCGTCATGAGCCGCAGTGCGCGGACGGCGAGCCCCTGCCCGCGATGCGCGGCGCCGACGACGTAACCGATGCTGCGGGTCGTGCGGTTGAGCAGGACCTCGCCGCACGCGGTGACACCGTCGGTGGTGATCGCCAGATGGACCCGCTCGCCCGCCCGCCGGGCGCGCTCCGCGCTGTCCAGATAGCGCAGGGCCGCGCCCGGGTCGAACGGTGACTCCAGCGGAGTGCGGTGGGCGACGTCGGGATCGTCGAACAGGGCCTGTACGGCGTCGAGGTCGTCGTCCGTCCACGGGCGAAGAATCAGGCCGAGCCCGGTGAGTCGAAGAGGATGCGTGTTCACCACGCCATCATGTCGGGCGGGGCGGCCCGGCTACGATCACGCACGGGTCGGGGAGAGCGCGGGGAGGCCGATTCATGATCACCGGAGTGGGGCCGGGGCGCCGTAGAGCGCTCGTACTGGGCGCGGCGGCGCTCCTCTCGGCGTGCGCTCCGGCGCCGACACGGCCATCCGGCAAGGAGGACGACGGTCACGCCGAAGTCCGCACCGACCCGGAGCCGCTGGAGCGCCGCTTCACCGAGCTCGGCCCGCTCTCCGACCCGCACTGGCTCGGCCTCGTGCTGGGCGTCGCCGGTTCGCGGGCCCCGGGCCCGACCGACGTACGCGTCGTGGGCTTCGCCCGGTTGGCGGCGGGCAAGGCCAAGTCCCTCGTGCGCGCACAGGACTTGGGCCCCTTCCGTCCGGAGCGGCCGGATCAGGTTCCGGAAGAGCTGCTGCCGTACCTGCCGAAGGGCGCCCGTTGGGTGCGCAGCGAGTCTTTCGACCGCCGGATGACACAGGGCACGTACACGGGTGCGTTCTACGTGGACGAGGGCTCGGGCCGGGTCTACTTCGACACGACCGATCCGAGCGTCGCCGACGACCCGAAGACGTGAACCGGCCTCAGGGCTGACGCGGCCCCGCACCGACGGCGGCGCTCGACGCCTCCGCGTCCTCGCCCTCCGTGTCGATGTGCGGCAACACCCGGTCGAGCCAGTGCGGAGTCCACCACGCGTGCGAGCCGAGCAGGGTCATCACGGCCGGCACGAGCAGCAGGCGCACGACGGTCGCGTCGATCAACACGCTCACCGCGAGACCGAGTCCGAGCATCTTGACCACGATGTTGTCGCTGACGATGAAAGCGGCGAAGACGCTCACCATGATCAGCGCGGCACAGGTGATCACCCGCGCGGTGATCTCCAGTGCGTGGGCCACACTCGCCCGGGCGTCCCCGGACCGCGTCCAGAACTCGTGGACCCGGGACAGCAGGAAGATCTCGTAGTCCATGCTCAGCCCGAAGATGATCGCGAACATCATCATCGGCACATAGCTCTCGATCGGCACCTTCCCCGAGACGCCGAGCGCGGGACCGCCCCAGCCCCACTGGAACACGGCCACCACCACGCCGTACGAGGCGGCGATCGACAGCACGTTGAGCACGGCGGCCTTGAGCGCGACGAGCAGGCCGCGGAAGACGATCAGGATGATCAGGAAGGCGAGCGCGACGACCACGGCGATGATGAGCGGCAGCCGGTGCGCCACGATGTCGCGGAAGTCGACCTGCGCGGCCGTGGTGCCCGTGACGTAGCCGTGCGCCGACGTGCCGGAGACCGCCTGCGGGAGCGTGTCGTCGACGAGGCGGTTGGTGAGATCGGTCGTGGCCATGCTCTGCGGCGAGGTCTTGGAGTAGACGGTGCCGACCAGCACGTCCCCGTCCTTCGTCGGGGTCAGCGGCGTCACGGCCGCCGCGCCCGCCACGTCGTTCAGCGTCTTCTGTGCCTGCGAGGCGAGCGTCGACCGCTGCCCCGAGGACACGCTCGACTGGTCGACGACGACGGTGAGCGGACCGTTGGATCCGGGACCGAAGGCGTCGGCCATGATGTCGTACGCCCGCCGGTCCGTGAACGACTTCGGGTCGGCGCCGTCCCCGATGTGGCCCAGCTGGATCGACAGCAGCGGGATCGCGAGCACCAGGACCGTGACCACCCCACCTGCCAGGAACCACCAGGGCCGCCGCTCCACCCGCTGCGCGTACCGGTGCCATGTGCCGTGCGCGGCCTTCGCCGGATCGGGGTCGGCCTCCGCCACGGGGCGGCCCAGCCGCAGCCGGTCGATGCGTCTGCCGATGAGGCCGAGCAGCGCGGGGACGAGGGTGAGCGCGCCGGCGACGGCCGACACGACCGTCACTGCGGCTGCCAGGCCCAGCTTGCTGATGAACGACACCCCGGACACGGAGAGTCCGGCCAGCGCGATGATCACGGTGCAGCCCGAGACGAGCACCGCCCGGCCGCTCGTCGCCGTCGCGCGTCCCGCGGCCCGCACGGGATCAGCGCCGTTGATCAGGTTCTGCCGGTGGCGCGTGATGATGAACAGCGCGTAGTCGATGCCGACGCCCAGGCCGATCATCGTCGCCAGGGTCGGCGACACCGTCGCGAAGGTGAACGCGGCCGCCAGCAGGCCCAGACAGGCCAGCCCGCCGAGCACCGCGAGCAGCGCCGTGACCAGCGGGAGCGCGGCGGCGATGACGCTGCCGAACCCGATGACCAGGACCACGATCGCCACCGCGAAACCGATCGCCTCGCTCACCCGGTCGTCCGCGGGCGGCCGCGCCAGCTCTCCGAGCGGGCCGCCGTACTCCACGTCCACGCCGGCCGCGCGCAGCGGCTGTACGGCGCTGTCCACGCCGTCGAGGTAGTCGTCGCCCAGTGTGGAGGGCTGCACGTCGAAGCGGACGGTGATGTAACCGGTCCTGCCGTCGTCGGACAGCGGGCCCACGTTCGCCGGGGAGGTCCCCTGCCCCGAACTCGACGACGGCTGCGTGCCGCCCGCCGCCAGTGGATTCTGCGCCGACAGCACGTGCGGCAGCTTCTGCAGGTCACCGACCGTCTGCCCCATCTGGCCGCTCACCGACGACAGTGGATCCTTCCCGTCCTGAAGCACGATCTGGCTGCTGTACCCGCCGGCCGCCGGATCGTGTTCCTCGAGGACGTCGAGCCCTTTCGTGGACTGCACGCCGGGGAGTGAGAAGTCGTCCGAGTACTCGCCTCCGAACGACCGGTTGAGCACCTGCAGCGCCGCCAGGACGACCAGCCAGGCGATGACGACGATCACGAAGTGCCGGGCGCACCATTCGCCGAGCCTCCGCAGAGCCCCGCCCCGGCTCGCATCCCCCTGCGACGCCTTGCTCGGGATCCGGGACATGCGCTGCTCCTGGGAGGATCGGCCCCCCGTCGCCCCTTCCACCATTAAACGCCCGAGGTGATCGCCTCGTCCTGGCGAGCGCGAGACGCCGAACGGCCCGACCGCGCGGGCCTACGGAGTGGGGTGCGCCGGGTCCGCGTCACCGTCCGCGTCACCCCGCACAGGGCCGTGGCGCGGCCGGTCGGGCGCCGGGTCCTGCGCCAGCAGCGGGCGCAGCGCGCCGATCGCCGCGCCGATGCAGACATCGCGCAACTGCGTCCGCGTGCACGTCTCGTGCGTGAGCCAGTCGACGCAGAGGACCCGCACGAACACGAGCCAGCTCTTGAGCACACCGGACACGGCCTCGCGGGCGTGCTCGTCCGTCAGCGGGAGCACGGCCAGCAGACGGGCGCGGAGGGCGTCGAGCTCGTTCGTCATGATCGTCTGGATCACGGGGTCGCCCGCCAGGACCCGGTTCGCGGCGAGCACGGCGTTGCGGTTGGCGATGAAGTAGTCGAGATGGACGTCCATCCCCTGCGTCAGCTGCTCCACCAGCGACTCGGCCGGATCGAAGCGCGTACCGGCGAGCAGCTGGTCCGCCGCCTCCTGGTACACCGCCGCGAACAGCGCGTGCTTGCTGGGGAAGTGCCGGTACAGCAGCGCCCGCGAGACACCGGCCGACTCGGCGACCTGTTCCATCAGTACGTCGGCGTACGGGTGCGCGGCGAAGAGCCGGGCGCCGACGGCCAGGAGCTGGGCGTGGCGGTCGGCGGGGGAGAGGCGCTGGCGGGGAGGCACGGACAGCAGCTTAGTTGACATACGTCTACCAGCGCGCCAGGCTGAAGGTGCCTAAGTAGACACATGTCAACTAAGCTCCGCCGCGGCGGCTTGGAGGGATCATGACCAGGGCCAGAACTCTGCGTGCGCTCACCTCACTGACGGGCTGGTCCTGCGTGGGGATCGGCCTGCTCCACGTGGCACTCGGCAACGCGGCGATCCCCGGGGCCGGTTCCGCCGGCGCGACTGTGGACAGCTGGGGCCGCTTCATGGGTGCGAGCTTCGTGGGGTACGGGCTGGCCTGGCTCTGGGCCGCACGTCAGCGCCCGATCCCCGCGACTCCGGTCCGTTGGCTCGCGGCCGTGTTCCTCCTGGGTGGAGGGGCCCGCCTCCTCTCCCTCGCCGTGGAGGGCCGTCCGCATTCGTTCCAGCTCGCCCTCACGGCGATCGAACTGGCCCTTCCTCCCGTCCTGTTGTGGCTGGCGGGGGCGGAGGAGTCGGCCGTGCGGGAGTCGGAGCCTGAAGCGGTTCCCGCGTCCTCCGTCGGCCTCGGAGAACGGGCCGCCGGCTGAGAATTCCCGGGCGGCGAGCGGCGCCGGTCCGGCAGGATCGGATCATGCCCCAGGAAGAACTGCCGCCTCAGTCACCGTCCTTGCCGCTGCTGCGCAGAGCGCGGGCGCTCTGGGAGGGGCTCGCCGGGGCGCCGGTGACGTTCGCGGCGCAGGACGCTGCGGACGTGGCGGTCTCCCCGAAGTCGTCGCTGTGCCCAGCCGGTTGGGTGGGTGTGGTGGCGCTGGGCGGATCGCTGATCGCGACGGCGCCCGGCGAGCGCGCGGCCGCGACGGTCCGCCGGGCACTGGCAGGGCTTCCGCCCGAGCGGGCCGTGGACGCCGGGGACGTGCGGGAAGCGCTGCCGGTGACACGCGTGCTCGGCCCGGCGACGCTGGCCTACGTCACGGAGGAAGCCTTCCGGCCCGCCACGACGGTCGGGGCGGGCGCGACCGTGCTTGAACTGGACGCCGGACACCCTGAGTTGAACCGTCTGACGGAACTGTGCGGTACTGAGGACGCGGGCGAGGCGGCACTGGACGAGATCACCTCGCCGGTCTTCGTGGTCCGTGAGGGCGGCGAGCCGGTGGCCGCCGCGGGCTATCGCGCGTGGCCCGGCCGGACGGCCCACCTCGGCGTGCTGACGGCACCGGCAGCGCGCGGCCGCGGTCTGGCACGTGCGACCGCCTCGGCGGCGGTCGCACACGCCCTCGCCGCCGGACTGCTCCCGCAGTGGCGGGCCCGGCCGCTCGCCTCCCGACGCGTCGCCGCCGCGCTGGGCTTCCAGGAACTCGGCTGGCAGTTGAGCGTCGAGCTCGCCGAGCCGTGATCACGCCGAGCGGCCGTAGTACATCTCCAGGAACTCCTCCATCGCGGCGTCGGCGCCCTCACGGTCACCCGTGGCGAGCAGGTCGAGGAGGAGGCCGCGGACCGTGGCCAGACCCAGCCGGGCCCGGCTGCGGGCCTTCGACGGGTTCGTGCCCGCGGCGATCTCGGCGGCCGTCAGGGGATCCAGCCAGTCCGTGACGAGGCCGTCCAGGATCGACGCGGCTTCGGGCCGTCCGCGCAGCGCGTACCCGTACAGCTCGAAGAAGAGGCGCTCCTGCGCGGCGAGTGCGGGATCCGTCAGCTGCCGCCACAGGTGCCGGGCGGCGTCCGCTGGGGAGAGGGCCGGGTTCGCGCGCAGGCGGGACAGCAGCTCGCGCTGGCGCCGCTCCGCCGCCCGCACGATCTCGACGAGCAGCTGCTCCTTCGTGCCGAAGTAGTGGATCAGCATGCGATGACTGACCCCGATCGCATCGCCCAGTCCGCGCAGGCTCAGGTCCGTGATGCCGTGTTCCGTGACATGGGCGAGCGCGGCGTCCACCAGCTCGGCGCGCCGGCCCCCGTCCGCGCCCCGGCGCCCCGATTCCCGTACGGCATTCGTTTGTGTCACCACACGACTGTACCGTTTGGTACATCATGCGTGTACCGTTTGGTACATGAGGGCTGTCACCGTGTCGATCGATGTTCCCCACGCGCCGGGCCGGGTCTACGACTTCCTCGACGTCATGGCGCACCACGAGCGCTTCACCGACCACTACCTGACCGACTGGCGCTGCAGCGGCCCCGAGCGGGGCACAGGTGCGCGCGCCACGGTCACCGCCGCCCTGGCCGGCGCGAAGGCCGAGGTCGCCATCGAGGTCGTCGAGGCCGATCCGCCGCGGCGCATCGTCGAGCGGAACGTCAGCGCGGGCGGCCGACGCGTGGCCCACGGCACCTACACGGTCGAACCGCTGAGCGCGGGCCGCAGCCGCGTCACGTTCACCTACGCGTGGGTGCGCGCCCCGCTCGCCGACCGGCTGCTGGCGCCTGTCGTGCGGGCCACGATGCGGCGTGCCAACGGGACGGCGATGCGGCGGCTGGCTGCGGAGCTGGACCGCCACGCGTCCGTCGCCGGCGCCTGAGACCCGTCCGGCGGCGTGTCGTGCGGCCGCGATGATTTCGGCGGACGGGTCCGGTCTATCCCTGTACGGAGACGAACCGCCGAATCCACGGGAGTACGTCATGGGCCTGATCCACCTCGAACTGTTCGCGACCCTCGACCTCGTCGCGCAGGCACCCGGCGGTCCCGACGAGGATCCGGCGGGGTTCCCGTTCGGCGGCTGGCAGGCACCGCTGTTCGACGAGGTCGCCGGGGCACAGGTCGACGCCGCGTACGCGGGCACCGACGCACTGCTGCTCGGCCGGCGCACGTACGACATCTTCGCCTCGTACTGGCCCCACCAGAAGGGCGGCGAGGACGGTGACATCGCCGACCTGTTCAACAGCGTCCCGAAGTACGTCGCCTCGCGCGGGCGGCCCGACCTGTCCTGGGCCGGCTCCACCCAACTCGGCCCCGATCTGCCGCGGGCGGTGCGCGAGATCCGCGACCGGCACGAGAACATCAAGGTCGTCGGAAGCCTCGACCTCGTGCAGACGCTGCTGCACGAGAAGCTCTTCGACCGGATCGACCTCTGGCTGCACCCCATCGTGCTCGGCGTCGGGAAGAAGGTCTTCGACGGCGGCGAGGTGCCCACCAACGTCACGCTGCTCGGGCCCCCGGAAGCGACCCCGAAGGGCGCCGTGCACCTGCGCTACGCCCTCGCCGACGGCACGCCCGCCACGGGAGACATGTCCGCGCCCGACCGCGGGGCCGTGGGTGACGCCTGACGTGTGGGGTCGTGGGTGACGCGTGACGCGCGGCGCCGTGAGTGATGCCTGGAGCCCCCTGTTCCCCGTCGCGGTCCCCCGTCGCGCGTCTACGCCTCGTCGCCGCGCAGCGTCAGAGCGAGCAGGCCGGGGAAGCGGGCGTCGAACTCGTCGCGGCGCAGCCGGTTGAACCGCCTGGGCCCCTGGTCGCGCTGCTCGACGAGCCCGGCGTCACGCAGCACGGAGAAGTGATGGCTCTTGGCCGCCCGGCCGACCGGTACGTCGAAGTCGCTGCAGCTCAGCACCCAGTCGGGATGCCCGGCCAGTTCGCGGACCAACTGGATGCGCACCGGGTCCGCGAGCGCGGACAGCGCGGCGACGAGCGGTACGTCGTCGGGATGCGTGTGCACCGGCGCCGCACGGTGGCTCACCTGGCTCGCCTGGCTCGATCCCTCGGTCCGCTGGGCCATCCCGCGATCCTCCTCCGAAAAGCAGTGTTCGATGCTCATCGTACACTGCTACTGTTCCGAGTGTTCGCAACCCATCGAACACTCACGGAGGGCGTAAGCACCCATGCGCGCAATCGAGTTCGACCAGTACGGCGGCCCAGAGGTACTCCGGGCCGTGACGGCCGAGGCGCCCGAACCGGGCCCCGGCGAGATCACCATCGACGCCGCCTGGGCGGGGGTGAACTTCGCCGACGTCAAGGCCCGGTCCGAGGGCTACCGCGTACCGTCCCTGCCCTTCCGGCCCGGACTCGAGGTCTCCGGACGCGTCCGGGCGATCGGCGAGGGCGTCGAAGGCCTGCGCCCCGGGCAGGAAGTGGCCGCGCTCGTCGACGGCGGCGGCTACGCCGAGGTCGTCCTCGCGCAGGCGGCACGCGTCTTCCCGCTGCCCGGAGGCCTCGACCTGCGCACCGCCGCCACCCTCCCGACCGTCCTGCCCACCGCGCACGCCCTGATCCACGAGGTCGGCCGCCTTCAGCCCGGCGAGACCGTCCTCGTGCACGGCGCGGCCGGCGGCATCGGCACGGCCGTCGGGCAGCTCGCCCGCGCGGCGGGCGCCGGCGCGGTGTACGGCGTCGCCTCCAGCGATGACAAGGCCGACTACGCCCTCAAGTACGGCTACGACGAGGTGTTCCGCCCCGGCACCTTCGAGGCGGACGTGCGCCGGGCCACCGGGGGCCGGGGCGTCGACCTGATCCTCGACCCGGTGGGCGGCGACACTCTGCGCCGGGGTCTGGACGCCCTCGCCGTCTACGGCCGCCTCGTGTCCTACGGCAACGCCGGCGGCGCCGCCCCCTGGCAGGCCGGCCAGGCCGAACTCGCCTCGCAGGGCCGCTCCGTCAGCGCCTTCTCCGTACTCAATCTGGCGCAGTCGGACCCCGAAGCCCTGCGCGCCCTCACCGAACGCGCCCTGCGTGCCGCCCTCGACGGCACGGTCACCCTCCCCGTCACCGCCGAGCATCCGCTGTCGGAGGCGTCCCGCGCCCACGAACTCCTCGGCGGACGCACCTCCACCGGCAAACTGCTCCTGCGCATCGCCGACTGATCTGGAGCCGAACACCGATGGACCTGTCCTCCCGCGAGATCCGCCTGCCGCTCGGAGAAGTCGTCGCGATGCTGCGGGACCTGAACGAGTTCGTCGTCTCCCTGGACCGGCTCGGCTCCCGGCAGGCGGCGGGCACGGCCGACGACGCCACGGTCGGCGCCTTCGTCGCCGACTGGGACGTCGCCCGCCGCCTGGCCCGTGCCCGCCGGACCATCGACGTCGCACTGGACGAGCAGCTGACCGAGGCTGAGAACGCCGCGATCGACGAACTGTGCGAGCGCGGCCGCTTCTACGGCGACGAGCCGCGCGGTCAGCGGCAGTAGGTGTCGGTGGCGGGTCGGACGCCCGTGGCGAGGAAGCGGGAGACCGTCGCGTCGCCGCACGCGTTGCCGTTGTCGAGGTACGCGTCGTGGCCGGTGGAGTCGACCGTCACCATGACCGCCCGTCGGCCGAGCGCCTCGCGCAGCTTCCTGGCGCCGCTCAGCGGAGTCGCGACATCGCGCTCGTTCTGGACGAGCAGGACGTTGGACGGGCCCCGGTCGGTGACGGTCACCGGCGGCTCCTGCGCCTTGTACGGCCAGGCCGCGCAGACCATCGCGTTGCGGGGCATGCCGGCGGTGAGGGGGAACTCGGCCCGGCTCTGGGTGACGCCCTCCTGGTAGAGGGCCGTCGAGGTCGGCCAGGCGATGTCGTTGCAGAGGGTGCCGGCGCCCACGGCGGCGACGTTCTGCAGGACGGCCTCCGGCGGTGCGGGCGGCGCGGGCGGCAGGGTGCCCTGTTCGGCGGCGAGCATCAGATCGGCCAGTACGGGGAAGTCGTCGGGGTCATAGAGGCTGTCGAGCATGGTCTGGCGCAGGACGTTGCCGTTGAGCTCGGGCGGATTGGCGCCGGGCCAGGGGAGCAGCTCCTTGTCGAGCCGGGCGGCCAGGCGCAGGAAGCGGGCACGCACCTCCTCGGGCGTGTCGGCGACGCGGTGCGGATTGCCGGGCGTCGCGGCCCAGCGGGCGAACACGGGGAAGGTGTCCTCCACACCCCGCTCGTGACCGGCGAGCCAGGCCCGCGACACCTTGGCCGGGTCGGGGTCGTCGTTGCTGTCGAGCACGAAGCGGTCGGTGCGCTGCGGGAAGAGCTGGGCGTAGACCGCGCCGACGTACGTTCCGTAGGACACGCCCCACGCCGAGATGCGCCGCTCGCCGAGCGCCGCGCGGAGACGGTCGAGGTCGCGGGCCTCGTTGCGGGTGCTGATGTGCTTGATGAGCTCGCCGCCGTTGGCCGCGCAGGCGTCCGCCATCCGCCGGGCGGTGTCCATGTTGCCGTCGACCGAACCGTCGGCGGCGGGCCACGGGCGCAGCTTGGACAGGGCCAGGTCGCCGTGCTCCAGTCCGCAGTCGACCGAGGTCGAGGGGGCGAGACCGCGCGGCGCGAAGCCGATGAGGTCGTAGGCGTCCCGCACGGACTGCGGAAGCTTCTGGCCCTTGCCGGACGGATCGTTGAGGCTCGACCCGCCCGGACCGCCGGGGACGAGGAACAGCGCGCCGCGCCGGGCGCCGGCGTTCTCGCTGCGGATGCGTGAGACGGCGATGCCGATCTGCTCGCCGTCCGGGTCGGCGTAGTTCATGGGGACGCGCAGGGTGGCGCACTCCTGACGCGGGTCGACGGTGGTGCCCGCGCACTTCTTCCAGTCCAGGGCCTGGGCCCCCGGGGCGGAAGGGGAGGCGGACGCCGCGGTGGTGAGCGGCGGGAGGGCCGCGAGAGCGAGGGCGGTGGCGGTGGCGGCCAGGAGGGCGGGGTTTCTCTTCATCGGAGTCATGCGAGGAGCCTCGCGCACGCAGGACTGCGCACCCATCCGGCCAACTGCCGTACCGGTGCGGGGGATTACCCCCGGCCGGGCCTTCAGGGCTGTTCAGCGGCCGTGCGCCTCACGCGGCGCGCCCCGGGCGGCGGCTACCGTCGGGGTCATGACTGCTGACTCCCTGCGCTCCGTGACCGTCGAGCGCACCGCCCCGAACCGGTTCACCGCGACGAACGCCCGCGGCGGAACGGTGAGCTTCGAGACCGGGGACGGCGCCGCCTTCACGCCCGTCGAGCTGTTCCTCGCCGCGATCGGCGGCTGCACCGCCGCCGACGTCGACGTCGCCACCACCCGGCACGCCGAGCCCGGCACCTTCTCCGTCACCGTGGCCGGGAACAAGGTCGCCGACGAGGACGGCAACCGCATGACCGACCTGAAGGTCACCTTCACCGTCGCGTTCCCCGAGGGGGAGGGCGCCGACCGGGCGCGGGCGATCCTGCCCCGCGCCGTGAAGACCTCGCACGACCGGCTGTGCACGGTCAGCCGCACCGTGGAGGCGGGCACACCGGTCGCCATCGAGGTGACCGGCGCCTGACCCTGCTGACCTGCGACATCAAGGCCCCGACGGCAGTCGGGGCCTTTTGTGTGCCTCCCCGGGACCACTCGTTCTCTGTGACCCACCTCACATTACCGGCGGTATCTGAAACAGGGTGTCGCAGGTAAATTGCGGGTACCGCACAGGTGGAACCTCGTGTCTGAGTAACCGTCAGCGCCCCGAGCGGCGTGACCCCCCTCCGTCCCTGACTCCCAGGGGCTCACGAACGAGAGTGAGGACCCTCCGCGATGGAGCAGCAGCACGTCGACGTCCTGGTCATCGGCGCAGGAATATCCGGCATCAGCGCCGCGCGCCACGTCCTGCGGGACAACCCCCGCGCCTCGCTCGTCGTGCTCGAGCGCCGCGCCCGGGTCGGCGGCACCTGGGACCTGTTCCGGTACCCCGGCATCCGCTCCGACTCCGACATGCCTACCTTCGGCTTCGGCTTCCGGCCCTGGACCGACGCGCGCATCCTCGCGGGCGGCGCACAGATCCGGCAGTACGTCGAGGACGCCGCGGCCGACGGCGGCATCCTGGACCGCGTCCGCTTCGGCCGCCGCGCCCTCAGCGCCGACTTCTCGCACGACACCGGCCGCTGGACCGTCGAGGTCGAGGACGAGAGCACCGGCGAGCGCGAGACGTACAGCGCCGGCTACCTCGTCGGCGCGACCGGCTACTACGACTACGACAAGCCCTACCGCCCCGAGTTCCCCGGCGAGAGCGACTTCCGGGGCACCATGGTCCACCCCCAGCACTGGCCCGAGGACCTCGACCACAGCGGCAAGCGCGTCGTCGTCATCGGCTCCGGCGCCACCGCCATCACCCTCCTCCCGGCCATGGCCGGTGAGGCCGAGCACGTCACCATGCTGCAGCGCTCGCCCACGTACATCCTCGCGCTGCCCGAGGTCGACCCGCTCACCTCCGTGCTCAAGAAGCTGCGCGCTCCCGCCCGGCTCATCCACAAGATCGTGCGGGCCCGCAACGTGGCGCTGCAGCGGGGGAGTTACGCCTTCTGCCGCAAGTACCCGCGCCTCGCCCGCAAGGTGCTCCTCGGGCTCGTCCGCGCCCAGGCCGGCAAGGGCGTCGACATGAAGCACTTCAGCCCCCGCTACAAGCCCTGGGACCAGCGCCTGTGCGTCGTCCCCGGCGGTGACCTGTTCAAGGTGCTCAAGAGCGGCAAGGCGTCCGTCGCCACCGACCACATCGACACCTTCACCCCCGACGGCATCCGCCTGAAGTCCGGCGAGGAACTGAAGGCGGACATCGTCGTCACCGCCACCGGACTGAGCGTCCGTCTGATGGGCGGCATGGAGCTCACGGTCGACGGCCGCCCCGTCGACGTCACCAACCGGGTCCTCTACAAGGCCGTCCTGCTCGAGGGCGTGCCCAACATGTCCCTCGTCATCGGCTACACGAACGCGTCCTGGACCCTGAAGGCGGACCTCGCGGCCGACTACACGGCCCGCCTCCTCGCCCACATGCGGCGCCACGGACACGACATCGCCACCCCCGTCGCGAGCGACGGCGACCGCTCCGACTTCTCCGTCATGGGCGAGGCCCTCACCTCCGGTTACATCGCCCGCGCCGACCAGGTCATGCCCCGCCAGGGCACCCGCGACCCGTGGCGCCTGTGGAACAACTACTACCGCGACCGCGCCATGCTCCGCGACGCCCCCATCGACGACAGCCCCCTGCGTTTCGACAAGGCGGGCTCCACGGCCGCCGACGACAAGGTCGCTGACGACAAGGCCGCGACCGCCGAGGCGTCCGGCGCCGTCCAGGAGCCCACCCGCGCCGCCTGACGACCGGCACCGCACGTCCGCAGCACCGCTCCACCGCCCCACCCGAGCCGCACCCCTCCGAGCCGACGATCGAGGACGAAGATGACCGCGAACCTGACCAGGAAGGTCTACGACGAGCGCCTGCGGACCCTGTCCGAGGGCTCCGTCAACGTCAACTTCAACGCCTTCAAAGACATCAAGTGGGACGACCCCGAGTTCGCCGTCGACCCCCAGGACCCACGCTGGGTCCTGACCTCCGCGGACGCCCTCGGCGCCCACCCCTGGTACAAGGAACAGTCCCTCGAGACGCAGATCCGCATCGGTATCTGGCGCTGGGCGGTGATTGCCAAGGTGGGCATGCAGTTCGAGAACATCCTCATGCGCGGCGCGCTGGACTACCTCTACGAACTGAGCAACCAGAACCTCGAGTTCAGGTACCTCACCCACGAGATCACCGAAGAGACCCACCACACCCAGATGTTCCAGGAGCTGGTCAACCGCACCGGCGTCGACACCGCCGGCGGCAAGCGCTGGTTCCGCAAGGTCAGCCGCTTCCTGCCGCTCGCCGGCTCCCTCTACCCCGAGGCCTTCTTCACCGGCATCCTCGCCGGCGAGGAGCCCATCGACCACCTCCAGAAGGCCGCCCTGCGCAGCGGCGAACCGGTCCACCCCCTCCCGCAGCGGATCATGCAGATCCACATCGCCGAGGAAGCCCGGCACATCTCCTTCGCCCACGAGTTCCTGCGCCTGCGCGTCCCCCGCTTCGGCAAGGCCCGCCGCGGCGCCCTGTCCGTCCTCTTCCCGCTCATCATGCGCGTCCTGTGCGATGTCATCATGATCCCGGACCGCAAGGACGCCGCCCGGGTCGGCATCCCGGACTGGGTCGTCAAGGACGTCTTCTGGAAGTCCGAGGCCGGCGAGAAGATGCTCCACGACCTCTTCTCCGACGTGCGCATGCTCGCCGAGGACCTCGGTCTCATGAACAAGGTGTCCCGCCCCGTGTGGCGCGCCCTGCGCATCGACGGCCGCCCCGCCCGCTTCCGCGGCGAGCCGGCCCCGCTCACCGACTGAAGCCCCCGCTCACCGTCTGAAGCCCCCGCTCAGCGACTGAAGTCACGCCCGCCGAGTGAAGCCCCGCTCGCCGACCGACGCTGCGCGAGACCGCACCACCCTTCGCTGAACGCCCGAACGGAGACCAGCCCGCCGTGCCGTACGTCGTCACCCGATCCTGCTGCGCCGACGCCTCCTGCGTGCTGGCCTGCCCGGTCAACTGCATCCACCCCGCCCCCGGCGAGCCCGGCTTCGCCACCGCCGAGATGCTCTACGTCGACCCGCGCACCTGCGTCGACTGCGGCGCCTGCACCAGCGCCTGTCCCGTCGACGCCCTCAAGCCCCACACCGCGCTCGGCGACGCGGAGCTCCCCTTCCTCCAGCTCAACGCCGACTACTACAAGACCAACCCGCACGACGACCGCACCCCCATGTACGTCGTGCCCAGGCAACGCACGCTGCCCGCAGGCGAGTTGAAGGTCGCCGTCGTCGGCGCCGGCCCCGCCGGACTCTTCGCGGCCGACGAACTGCTGCGCCACCCGGGCGTCAGCGTCACCGTCCACGACCGGCTGCCCACCCCGTACGGACTCGCGCGCGCCGGGGTCGCCCCCGACCACCAGGACACCAAGCAGGTCACCCGCCTGTTCAGGACCATCGAGTCACAGCCCGGATTCAGCTACCGCCTGGGCGTCGAGATCGGCACCGACCTCACCCACACCGACCTGCTGCGCGAACACCACGCCGTCATCTACGCCGTCGGCGCCGCCACCGACAAGCGCCTCGGCATCGAGGGCGAGGACCTGCCCGGCAGTGTCTCCGCCACCGACTTCGTCGCCTGGTACAACGGCCACCCCGACCGCGCCCACGACGACCACCGCCTCGACACCGAGCGCGCCGTCGTCATCGGCAACGGCAACGTCGCCCTCGACGTCGCCCGCATCCTCACCGCCGACCCCGACACCCTCGCCCGCACCGACATATCGGACCGCGCGCTCGCCGCACTGCGCACCAGCAAGATCCGCGAGGTCGTCCTCCTCGGCCGTCGGGGCCCCGCCCAGGCCGCGTTCACCGTGCCCGAGCTCCTCGCCCTGTCCGCGCTGAAGGACGTCGACGTCACCGTCGAGGGCTGGCCCGAGGGCCTGGACGCCGAGGCTTCCGAAGCCTCCGACGTCGACGCCTCCGACGCCTCTGACGTCAACGAGAAGACCCGACTGCTCGCCAGGCTGGCCGCCCGCACCCCGTCCGAGGGCCGGCGCCGCATCGTGCTCCGCTTCCTCGCCGCCCCGGCCCGCCTCACCGGCGACAGCCGCGTAGAAGCCCTGGAGATCACCCCGACCACCCTGCACACCGACGAGGACGGGACCGTACGCGCCGTCGCCTCCGGCGACACCGAGACCCTGGAGACCGGCCTGGTCCTGCGCTCCGTCGGCTATCGTGCCCGGCCCGTCCCCGGCCTGCCCTTCGACGAGGCCACCGCGACCGTCCCGCACGAGGCCGGACGCGTGGAGCCCGGCGTCTACGTCGCCGGCTGGATCAAGCGCGGCCCCACCGGCTTCATCGGCACGAACAAGACCTGCGCCCACGAGACCGTCGAGTCCCTCCTCGACGACTTCGCCCACGGTCGCCTCACCCGCCCCGTGTCCGCCGTCGACGTGGCGCCCCACGCCCTCGGCCTGAAGGACTGGCACGCCATCGACCAGGCGGAACGCGCCGAGGGTGAGGCCCAGGGCCGCCCCCGCGTGAAGTTCACCGACACGGAGTCCCTGCACCGCGCGGCGAAGAACACCCCGGCCGTCACGGCCTGACCCCGAGCTGAACGTGACGCCCTCCCCGGCCCGGGGAGGGCGTCACGTTCAGGCGCCTTCCAGGTCCGCCACCCGGTCGTTAGGCGACAGCACTACACCGTAACCGCGCAGCGTCGCGTCGAGCACCGCCCACACCGACCGGCAGAGCATCTCGCGCAGCTCCTCCTCGGACAGCTCGCGCTCGGGGTCGCGCATCCACTGGTTCACCGCGCTGTCCACGAATCCCACGATCCCGATGGCGACCGACCGGATCGGTGCCTCCTTGACCCCGAGCGCCTTGAGCACGTCCCCGAAGCGGTCGCTCAGCATCATCGCGATCGCCGTCTTGGTGTCGGCCACCAGCGAGCCGTCACCCATCGCGTGGTCCGCCACACCCATGTAGGCGTAGAGCCGCGGATGCTGCGCCACCCAGTCCAGATGCGCGCCCACGACACGGCGCACGGACTCCTCGACCGTCCCGTCGAACGTGAGCGTCGGCTCCATCCGCTTCACGAACGACTCGACCACGCGCCGCCGGATCAGCTCGTCCAGCGACGCACGGTCCTTGAAGTGCCGGTAGAGCACGGACCTGGGCAGGCCCACGCGCTCCGCGAGCCGCTGCACACGGAACTGCGCGCCCTCCTCCTCGATGAGCGCGACCGCCGCGTCCACCAACTCGACCTGACGCTGCGCCTTGTGCTCGTCCCAGCGGGTGGAGCGTCCGTCGATCTGCGGCTCACCGCCGGTTCTTTGCGCCATCCCCCCAGGATATCGGCCGTCCGAACACATACGCGCCTCACATGTGCTGTGCGCCTGCCTTGATCGCTTCGCGGATGCGGTGGTAGGTGCCGCAGCGGCAGATGTTGCGGATCTCGTCGAGGTCTGTGTCGGTGATCTCGTGGCCCGCTTCCCGGGCCTGCTTGACCTTGGCGACGGCGGCCATGATCTGTCCGGGCTGGCAGTAGCCGCACTGGGCGACGTCGTATTCGATCCAGGCTTCCTGCATGGGGTGCAGGTCGGTGTCGACGGTGTCGGCGAGGCCTTCGATGGTGGTGATCTCGTCGTCCGGGGCGATGTCCTTGATCTGGACGGAGCAGGGGTTGAAGGCTTTGCCGTTGACGTGGGAGGTGCAGGCCTTGCAGACGTTGATGCCGCAGCCGTATTTCGGGCCGGTGACGCCGAGGACGTCGCGCAGGACCCACAGCAGCCGGACGCTGTCGTCGACGTCGACGGTGACGGGCTTGCCGTTGAGGATGAAGGTGTGGGTGCTCACGGGGGCTCCTCAGAAGGTGTGGCTCAGGCCGTCGGTCGGCGATGCGGGGACGGGCGGGACGAACGGCTTGACCTCGAAGTCGACGGTGCCGTGGTTGACCGGGAAACGGGTCGGGACGGTGCCGGTCGCCCGTGCGTAGGCGCAGGCGACGGCCGCGACGGACGCGGCGACGCCCGCCTCGCCGGCGCCGCCGGGCTGCCCGGAGTCCGAGGGCATGACGACGCACTGGAAGTCGGTGGGGACGTTCCACTGCCGGGTGTAGAAGTAGTTGTCCCAGCTGGCCTCTAGGAAGTGGCCGTCGCGCAGGTGCAGGCTGCTGGTCAGCGCGAGCGCGATACCGTCCGAGACGCCGCCCATCATCTGCGCCTCGAGCCCCTTCGGGTTGATGACGAGTCCGGCGTCCACGGCGATGACCGCCTTGGTGACGCGCGGCCCGGTCACGGCGTTGGGGACCTTGCGGTTCACGGTCTCGGGCCGGCAGTCGATCTCTACGAGGACGGCAGTGGCGCCCTTGTACTCGCTGTGGATCGCGATGCCCTGCGCGGTCCCGGCGGGCATGGACCTGCCCCAGTCACCGACCTCGGCGACCTTCTTCAGCGCCGCCTTCACTCGCTCGTTCTTCAGGAACGCGAGCCGGAATGCGAGGGGGTCCTTGCCGAGCTTCTTCGCGAGCTGGTCGACGACGAGTTCGTTGGCGCAGGCCACGTCGGGGGAGTAGATGTTGCGCATGCTGCCCGTGTTGAACCGGGCGTCGGTCTCGCTGAGCAGCTGCGTGACGACACCGAAGTTGTACGGCAGCTCCTGGGTCAGCCTGAAGATCGTCTCCGAGAAGGCCAGCCCGCCGAGCCCGGTCGGGAGTCGGTCCGCCGTCGCTGTGATCATCTCGCCCAGTCCGTGACTGAAGTCGGTCACGACACTGGTGTGGCGCTGCTCGAAGGTGAGGACCTGCCCGGCCAGATAGGTGGCCCGGATGCGGGAGGTGGCCATGGGATGCACGCGGCCCTGTCGGGGTTCGTCGGCGCGGTGCCACATCAGCTTGACCGGCTTGCCCATCGCCTTGGACACCTTGGCCGCCTCGATCGCGGCGTCACCGAACAGCTTGTGCCCGAACGAACCGCCACCGGTGACCACATGCACCTTCACCGCGCCCATCGGCAGACCGACGGCCTTGGCGATGTCGCCCTGCGCGACGATCGGTGACTTCAGGCCCGCCCACACCGTCGCCTTGTCGGAGCGGACGTCGGCGATCGCGCAGTTCGGCTCCAGGGCGGCGCTGCTGCGGAACATGAAGGTGAAGTCCGCCTCCACCGTCTTCGCCAGCAGCGGGATGTCCGGCACGGCCAGGGGGAGTTCGGCCTTCCGTAGCCGGGCGAGGATCGTCTCGTCGGACTCGCCCTCCACCGAACCGGCCGCCCACTCGACGTCGAGCGCGCGTACCGCGTCGATGCACTGCCCGAACGTCTTCGCGCGCACCGCGACCCCGGTGTCGACCACGGCCACGTCGGTGACGCCCGGCATCGAGAGCACCGCCGCCTCGTTGCGCACCGACTTCGGCGACCCGTTCAGCGTCGGCGGACGGCAGACCATGGTGGGCAGGGCGTCCGGTACCTGGAGGTCCATCGCGTACTTCTTCTGCCCGGTGACCGCGAGACGGGCGTCGTCACGCCCGTGCGGCTTGCCGATCACGGAGAACTCCGAGGTCGGCTTGAGCTCGGCCGCGACTACCTTGACCGTGCTGCTGGCGGCCTTGACTGCCAGGTCCCCGTAGGACACGGACGAACCGTCCGGAGCCGAGATCACCCCGGCCTTCGACGTCAACAGGTCGACGACCGAGCCGAGCTCGATCGCCGCCGCTTCGAGGAGTGCCTTGCGGGCGATGGCGGCGGCCACGCGGACCGGCGTGAACATCGACACCGTGGTGTTCGAGCCGCCGGTCAGCTGGTTGAGCAGCAGTTCGGGGCGTGCCGGCGCCAAGGTCACCCGGACCTTGTCGACGGGCAGGTCGAGCTCCTCCGCGATGATCATCGCCGTCGAGGTCGTGATGCCCTGGCCGACCTCCATCCGCGGCAGCTCGAACGACGCCGTGCCGTCCTCGTGCAGCACGATCTTGATCAGTGCGGAGGTGGGGAGCGCCGCGTCGGTCTGCATGTCCTCCAGGTCGTAGAGCTCAGGAATCTGCGGCAGCGAGGGCACGGCGGCCTGGGCCGGTGTGCTCAGTGTCAGGTCGGCGCCCACCGCGAGGGTCGCTCCGGCCAACACGTACCCGAGAAACGCGCGGCGCCCGAGCTGCGCGCGCTCACCGCGTCCACGAGTGTGAGCACCCCTGGAAGGGACATCGGTCATCGAGTGTTTCCTCTCTGCTTCCGGTCGCGTCCGCAACTGCTCCGGCCGTCCGGGCCTCACGAGGTGTGCGGGGGTCCATCATGCTTGATCCGTGCATGGCGAGCGGAACTTCCGGTTTCCGTGCGCGGGCAGACTCTGCGTCAGTTATGAGCAGCGCAACGATAGTTGGGCCGAACACGGGTGAAGTACGCCCGTTCGGTGACGCGTTCACGACTTCGCCGCGTACCCGGGTCTTTCCACACGCGCGCTTCACGGCGCCTCCGTATCGGCGTGCTTCACTCTCGGCTCAAGATCAACATCTCCACCGGATCACAGAATGGGCCGACCGTGAACATACGCACGTCCCGACGGGCAGCAGCCGCCCTGCTGTCCCTCGCGCTCCTCCCTGCCACCCTCGCCGGCGCCACCGTCGCGCAGGCGCGGACGCCGTCCCCCGAGCCGAAGGTGACGGTCGGCGAGCAGACCACCGACCCGCAGAAGGTGCGGGACTTCTGGACCGCCGAGCGCGTTCAGGAGGCCCTGGCCAACGAGAAGAAGGACCAGGCCGCCTTCGACCGCAAGTCCGCGGCCGCGACCGGCGAGAGCCGACGCAGACCCGTCGAGCAGATCCGCCCGGCGCAGTCCGCGCCGGCGGTCTCCGGCAGGACGATCGCGCCGCTCGCCGCCGGCTCGGTCGTGCCGGAGATGCCGTACGCCCAGCCGGTCCCGTTCCCGCAGTCCCAGCCCGCCGTCATGGTCGGGAAGATCCTGTTCACCGCGAAGGACGGCACGACGCACGGCTGCACCGGCTCGTCCATCGTCACCGCCAACAAGAACACGGTGTGGACCGCCGGTCACTGCGTCCACCCCGGCGACGGCTCGGGCGCCGAGGGCTTCTACAACGACATCGTCTTCATCCCCGGCTTCAAGAAGAACGACCAGGCGCCCGAGGGCTACGACGCCCCGTGGGGCGAGTGGGCCGCCAGGGCGAAGGTCGCGCCGACCGCGTGGACCGCGGACGGTGACATGTTCTGGGGCGACATGGCGGCCTTCACGGTCGTCCCGCCGGCCGGCTACACGAACCTGACCGACACCCTCGGTGCCTTCGGCTACAAGTTCGGCTCCGGCCCCGACTGGTCGGACATCATCGACGCCGGCTTCCCCGGCGACGGCTACCAGCGCACCGACATGGACGGCTTCACGCAGTTCTACTGCACCGGCAACGCGCAGGACGCCACCCCGTTCTTCCCCGTGGACGACCGGCTGGAGGTCGACTGCGACATGGGCCACGGCGCCTCGGGCGGTCCGATGTCCACGCCTGAGGGCCAGATCGTCGGCGCCAACTCGCACGGCGAGGAGGACAGCGCGGGCAACATCTCCTCGGCCCTGCTGTACAGCTCGGCGCACGCCGACAACGCCATCGACGTGATCAACCGGATCGGCACGCTCAGCTAGCGTCCATCGCAAGGGGGGGCGGGTACCGGGCGAACTCAGCCCCGGTGCCCGCCCCTTCGGCATCAGCGGTCGGGTCCCGCGAACTCGGGATCGAGCGCCGCACCCGTCGGCGGCGGACCCGCATTGGCCCGCCTCTGGCTCACGTACGCGGTCCTGATCTCGTCGGTCGACATCTTCTGCCAGCCCTCCGGAAGCCCCAGCCCGGCCTCGGCGCGCTCCTGCTCCCACTTCGCGACCAACGCCTGCCGAGTGCGCGGCATTTCGTCGGCCGGCGGCCTGGGGCTGACCGTGACGCCCGACGTCGGTTCCCCGAGGGCGGACACGGTCACCGCGGCTCCGGTCCCCAGCACGAACGCCGCCGCCACGCCGCACCACGCCCTGCGCCCCATCCCACACCCCTGCTTCGCACACGTCCGACGATGATCAAGGAGCGTACCCGTACACGAAACTGGTCAGGGACCGCGCCGGACGCCAGGATCGAGTCATGACACCGACACCGGGTCACCCCCGGATCGCGGACGGCGACGCGGCGACGATCGTGAGAGTGAGCGAGGCCCGCGTGCGGCCCGAACGCTTCGACGCCTTCCACGACTTCATCGTCGCCGCGGTGCGCGAGTTCCCTCGCCGTCACGCCGGACTGCTCTCCCACGAGGTTCTCGTCGCGCCGCCCCACTCACTGCTGTACGTCAGTTACTGGCGCAGCGAGGCGGACCTCGTGGCCTACGCAGGGGAGGGCTGGCGCGACCAGCCCGTGGTCCTGCCGGGGGAGGACGCGTACCTCCTCGCGCCGCTCCAGGTACGGCACTTCACCCGCACCTCACCGATCTGACCGACCGCCGGTCAGCATCCGGGCCAGTTCGACGGGACGGCTGAGCGCGACGGCGTGGCTCGCGGCGATCTCCTCCGGCACCACCCCGAGACGCTCCCGCACGACCCTGCGCAGGAAATCGGGCGGGAAGAAGCGGTCCTCGGTGCACAGCACGTACCGGGTCGGCACGTCCGGCCACGCCTCCAGCGGCCATGGCTGCGCCGAGGCGGCGGCCGAGGGGTGCGCCCGCTCCTTGCTCATCGCCTCGTCCGCGAGGGTGCGCGGCACGTCGTGGTAGAACGCGGCGTACGGGTCGTCGCTCCCGGTCAGGCCGCCGTCGTGCGCGGCCTGACGCCGCACCGCCTCGGCGTACCCGGTTCTGCTCCACCACTCGTCCGGCGACTCACCTGGCGCGGGGACCATCCCGGCGACCAGCACCAGCTCGTCGACCGGGCGGCGCACGGCCACCAGGGGAGCGGTGAACGCGCCGAACGACTGCCCCACGACCACGAGCCCCCGCCGGTCGCCGACCGCCTCGACCACGGCGTCGGCGTAGTCGTCGAGGGTCAGCGCGTCGTCGTCGGCCGGAAGATCCGGAGCCACGACGTCGTGCCCGCGCGCCCGGAGCTCGGCCCCGACCAGATGCCAGTACCAGCCGACGTCCCCGGCTCCGTGGATCAGGACGTAGGTGCTCATGGCGTGCCTCCTCGCATTCGATCGGGTGTTCGTCGATGTCCGGGGTCGACGACCGCGGCCCTCGCTTCGTCGAGATCCTCGCAGGTGTCGGGGCCGGCACGGAGGTCACGAGGCACGGAGGGGCGCGCGGAGGCACGTAGGTGCACGTATGCGGCCGACCGGCATACGTATCTGTCCTCCGGGGGCTACCGATCTTGCGTATCTCCCCATGTCAGGGCGCGTTCAGCGGGGCGGAACCCGGACCGTACGCCCCTCGACGAAAGTGATCCGACGTGAGCAACCTGGTCGTCGCCCTGGTGGAAGCAGCCGAACGGCACCCGCAGCGCGTGGCGGTGCGCGGGGACGGGAACGTCCTCACCTACGCCGAACTGGACGAGTTCAGCGCCAGGGCGGCCGGCGGAATGCGGGCCCACGGCGTACGCCCCGGCGACCGGGTCGGGCTGCGGCTGCCCTATGGCCCGGTCCACGCGGTGCTCCACTTCGGCGCGCTGCGCGCCGGAGCGATCGCCGTGCCGATGTACCCGAGCGTGCCGAAGGCCCCGGCGCCGACCCGCGCCGACACGGGTGGCGCCCGGCTCGTGTTCACCACGCCCGACGAGGCGGCCGCACGCCACGCCCGCGCGAGCGACACGACGCTCGTGCAGGTCGGCCCCGACTTCCTCGACCAAGTCGGCTTCTGGCCACAGCGCTTCCACGTCGCCAGTCGCGCCGATCACGACCACGCGGTCCTGATCGGTGCGGGAGGCGCGTCGGAGGACGCCGTGGACATGGCGCTCAGCCACAGCACGCTCCGGCACGCCTCCCGCACCACCCGGGCGGTGCCGTCGGTCAGCGGAGCCTGTCTGCCCGCTGCCCCGCGGCCTAGGACGAACCGCTGCCGCACCCGGCGCGAGGGACCGACCCCCGTGGGGGCCGCGCCCGGCTGCCGTTGAGGCGGGTCAGCCGTTGGCGAGGGCCTTGACGCGGTCGGGCGCCCCGTTGAACTTGTCGTGGTCCCCGACGGTCGGGCCGGACGCCGTGTACTGCCACATCGTGTGGAACTTCCAGCCGGCCGGCAGCTGCCCCACGGTCGAGGCGTAGCGGGCGATCCACAGCGGGTTGGTGGCGGCGAAACCGCTGTAGTTGCCGGTGCACTGCTTCCACCAGCTGGTGGAGGTGTAGATGACGGCGTCACGGCCGGTCCGGCGCTCGTACTGCTTCAGGAAGTCCCGGATCCAGCTCACGAGTTGACGGGACGTCTTGCCGTAGCAGGTCGAGCCGTAGGGGTTGTACTCGATGTCGAGCACGCCCGGCAGCGTCTTGCCGTCCTTGGACCAGCCGCCGCCGTGGTTGACGAAGTAGTCGGCCTGCTTGGTGCCGCTCGCGGTGTCCGGGGTGGCGAAGTGGTAGGCGCCCCGGATCATGCCGTTCTGGTAGGAGCCGTTGTACTGCTGGGCGAAGTACGGGTTCCGGTAGGACTTGCCCTCGGTGGCTTTGACGTAGGCCCACTTCACGCCGCTCTTGCGCAGAGTGGACCAGGCGACGTTGCCCTGGTGGCTGGAGACGTCCACGCCCTTGGTCTGCACGACGCGGGTCTCGACGGGGACCCCTTCGATTCCCTCGTTGGCGAGGACGCCCTCGCCCATGAACGCGGTGCCGCGGTCGGGCGCCGGCTGACCGGTGTCGTCGGCCGACGCGGAAACCGCGGGCAGGGCCAGCAGGAGGATCTGGGAGGCGACCAGTGCGCCGGAGGCGAGCCGGCGGCGACGGTTGCTGGGTGCTGCTGCAGTTACGTTGCGCATGCGGCTCATCTGACCCCCTGTCACAGCGGGCCGCATCTCACAGTGGGCCAGACGGTGTTGGGCGCCCGGCACCCTCATCGCCGACAGCAGCCATCGGACTTGCGTCCTCGCAGGTCAGCGCGCGCGGACGAGCGGGAACGGTCTGGTCACGGCGCGGGGTGCGCCCGGCGGAGCGTCGATTCCACCCTGTCGAGCATCTGGCCGAGGAGATGCAGGGCGCGGGCGCGGGTGGGGGCGCCGCGGGCGGTGCCCTTCCAGTACACGTCCGTGAACGCCTCGACGGCGGGCAGAATCTGACGGTCGTCACGGGTCGCGAGGACGAGCACGAAACGTGCGTGGTCTCCGATGTCGGTGCCCCGCGGGTGCTGTTCGACGACACCGCGCAGTCGTGCGGTGAGCGCGGGAAGCGTGCGTGCGGTGGGGAACACCACGGCGAGCGAGGCCAGCGCCAGTCGTACCGCCGGGCACTCGACCGGCCAGCGTGACAGCAGGTCAGGGGTGCAGGACTGAACAGCCTTTCGAGCCCGGTGCTCACTGTCCGGATCCGCGTGCGGCGGAGTCCTCGGCCAGCACCCGGCCGACTTCCGCTCCGCGACGGTCGCGGCGCAGAAGAGCAGTTCCACCGCGTTGAACCGCTGCCGGGCCGGCACCCGGTCGTCGCAGGCCAGGGCCGCGAGCAGCGGGACGCCGGCAGCGGTGTCGGGCCGGCAGGTGTCCTGGTGGAGGATGTCGTTGTAGAAGTCGCCGAGGAAGCCGCTGTCGTCCTTCCAGAACGGGTCGGCCTCCGGTGCGAAGAGCATCGCCGCCTGCGGCGGGTGCGGGCCCTTCACCCGGTCGGCTATGACGTCCCGGAAGATCCGGCGGATCGGCGGCCCGAACTCGGGAGCGGTGTGCGTCGTCATGGCCGTCGCAGCGTACTGGTGGGCGGGGCCGGACGGTGGACTCGGGCTGCTGCGGGCTGAGGTGCACAGCGTGATGGCGCTGTGGGCCCGTGAACACGGCAGCGAGGCCGGGCTGATGCCGACGACCTCCGGCCCCGCACCGGTCGAGGTGTGGCGCCGGCGGCTGGAGCCGGGCGAGGAGTACCCGCGACCGGCTGACCTCCGGGCCGCCGCACCCTGCGGTGCGTACGACCCCGCGGCGGGTCAGACGGCCGTCATGCTGGGGGAGCGTTCGGCGGACAGCTCGACGGCGCGCCGGACCGACTCAGGCGCCGCCGCCAGCAACGGCAGCCGCACGGCCGGGCTGGGAATGCGGCCCTGCGCGTGCAGCACTCCCTTGATCACGGTCGGGTTCGGCTCGGCGAAGAGTGCGGCGGAGAGCCGGGCCAGTTCGGCACCGAGCCGGCGCGCCGGTCCGGCCGCGCCCGACCGCCACAGCGCGATCAGCTCGGCGTAGTCGGCGGTGCGCACGTTGGCCGAGGCCAGGATCCCGCCGTGTGCGCCCGCCGCGAGCAGCGGCGAGATGACGGCGTCGTCGCCGCCGAGCACGGCGAAACCGGCCGGCGGCGCGCCGAGCAGTTCCACCGCCGCCGCGTCGATCGCACCGGTCGCGTACTTGACCCCCACGACCTCCGGCAGCTCCCCCAGTGCGGTGAGCGCGCTCGTGCCCAGCGCCTGGCCTGTGCGATACGGGATGTCGTACACGACCAGCGGCAGCCCGCCGTGCTCGGCGAGCGCCGTGAAGTGCGCCAGCGTTCCCGCGAGACCCGGCCGCGTGTACGGCGGCGCGGGCACCAGTGCCGCGGCGACGTCGCCCTGCGCGGCGAGTTCGCGCAGGGACGTCACGGCGGAGGCGGTGTCGTTCGTGCCGACGCCGACGATCAGGGGCGCTCCGTGCGCCCGGCAGGCCGCGGCGCACACGCGCACGACGGTCTGCTTCTCCTCGGCGGTCAGGGTGGCCGCTTCCGCGGTGGTGCCCAGGGCGACGAGCCCGCGAGCACCGCCCGTCGACAGCGCCTCGTCGGCGAGACGGGCGAGCGCGTCCGGGGCGAGACGCAGATCGTCGGTGAACGGGGTGACCAGGGGGACGAACAGGCCGGAGAGGTCCGCTTCGGGATGCATGCGCGTTTCCATGCGCCCAGCCTGACCGACACCGACCCAGTAGATCCAGTTCATGTTTCTTCGCTCATGCGTAAGCTCACCTTATGCTCGATGTGCGACGACTCCACCTGCTGCGCGAACTGGACCGGCGCGGCACCATCGCGGCCGTGGCCGAGGCGCTGACCTTCACCCCGTCGGCCGTCTCCCAGCAGCTGAGCGTCCTGGAACGCGAGGCCGGCGTCCCCCTGCTGGAGCGCAGCGGACGGCGCGTGGTCCTCACACCGGCGGGCCGCACCCTCGTCGGCCACGCCGACGCCGTCCTCGAACGCCTCGAACTCGCGGTCGCCGAACTGGCCGGGGCCCGCGACGGCATCGGCGGATCGCTGCGCATCGGCACGTTCCCCTCGGGCGGCCCCGCGATCGTGCCCGCCACCCTGGCCGAACTGGCCCGGCGGCATCCCGCGCTGGAGCCGATGGTGCAGGAGATCGACTCGGCGCGCGTCTCCGACGGCCTGCGCGCCGGCGAACTCGACGTGGCGCTCGTCCACGACTACGACTTCGTGCCCGCCTCGCCCGACACCACGATGGACCAGGTCCCGCTGTTGGAGGAGCCGATGTACCTGGCCACGGGCGGTGCCCCCGCCGGCACGGGAGCCACCCGTGGCGGCGACTCGCTGGCGGACCTTCTCGGCCCCTGGGTGGAGGCGCCGTGGATCACCGCGAGGGACGGCACGACCGGCCACGCGATGGCCGTACGCGCCTGCCAGGCCGCCGGATTCCGCCCCCGCATCCGCCACCAGGTCAACGACTTCCGAACGGTCCTGGCCTTGGCCGCGATCGGCCAAGGTGCCGGATTCGTACCGGAGATGGCGACCGCGCAGGCCCCCGACGGCGTGCTCCTGACCCGGCTGCCCCTCTTCCGCCGCTCGAAGGTCGCCTTCCGCGCGGGCGGCGGCACCCATCCGGCGATCGCCGCGTTCGTGGCGGCCGCGCGGACGGCAGTTGGCGGCAGTAGCTGAAAAGAGGACCGTCATCGGGCGACCATGACGGGGCAGGGCCGATCGCGCAGACGTGCGACCAGGCCGGGGGCTGAGGAGAACGGGCGATGACAGACGTGGGCGCCGACACGGACGACACACGGATCGGCACAACCATCGACACACGTATGGACGCGGACATGGGCACACGTATGGATACAGGCATGGACGGAGGCCGGGCGCGGGAGGTCTGGCAGAAGCTGGAACCCCTGCACGCCGTCACCTACTTCGCCCCCGAGTGCGTCACGGCGCATCGAGAGGTCGGGCTGCGGGGCTTCTGGATGGGCTACTTCGGAGCGCGGGCCGCGCCTCTGGGCGCGGTGGCGGCGGGAGCCGTCGAGGCGGCCTTCTTCAACTTCCATCCCGCGATGGTGCGTCGCGCGATCCCCGACGCCTGGGGCTTCGCCGCACCCGAGGCCGTCCTCCGGGCCCGCTCCACGGCGGCCGCCGAGGCACTGCGCCGCGTGGCGCCCGCGGCGGTCGCGTCGGCCGAGCGGATCAACCCCCTGCTGGAACAGGTGATCGCCGCGGCGGACGGCGCCGGACGCCCGCTGTTCGCCGCCAACCGGGACCTGGCCCTGCCCGACGACCCGGTCGGGGCGCTGTGGCAGCACACCACGACGCTGCGCGAGCACCGCGGGGACGGACATGTCGCGGCACTGACGGCCGAAGGCGTCAGCGGGTGCGAGTCACACGTGCTGTTCTCGGCCTGCGAAGGGACGGACGCGTCGATCCTGCGGGACAACCGCGGCTGGTCGAAGGACGACTGGCAGGCCGCCACGGACCGACTGGCCGCCCGTGGTCTCCTCGACGGCGAGGGCCGCCCGACGGCAGGGGGACGAGCCCTGCGCGACCACGTCGAGTCCCGCACCGACGCCCTCGCCGTCCGGCCCTACGAGGAGCTGGGGCAGCGCGGGTTCGCCCAACTCCAGGAGTTGCTCGCTCCATTGGCCGAGCAGGCTCTCGCCTCGGACACGATCCCCTTCCCCAACCCCATGGGCCTCCCCGCCCGTCCGGCGGCGTCGGCGAACGGGGCGTAGACCGCTCGCCGATCCTCGATCCCCGGTCGGTTCAGGGCGTCCAGACGTACGGGGTCGTCGTCGTGACCGCGTGCAGGCCGAGCCGGGTGAGGATCGGCGCGCTGTCGGCCGAGGCGTCGACGTAGAGGTGGCGGACGCCGCGGGCGGCGGCGATCCGGGCCCGCTGGGCGACCATGGCCCGGTAGATGCCCCGCCCGCGCCACTCCTCGAGCGTCGACCCGCCCCAGAGCCCGCCGAAGTCGGCACCCTCCTGGAACACCAGCCAGGCGGCGCACACGACGTCGTCCCCCGCCTCGGCGACCAGGACGACGATGTCCTGCGGCGCGCTCTCGATCCGGCCCGCGAGGTCGTCGGCCAGCCACCCCCAGTCCTCGCCCCAGACGGTGCTCTCCATCGCGGCGATGCGCCGGAGATCCGCCAGGGCGGTGACCTGGCGCAGGGTCACCCCCTCGGGCAGGACCGGGTCGGCGGCGAGGTCCGCGGACCGCCCGATGAGCACGGTCTCGCTGTCCTCCGGGACGAACCCGGCCGCGGCGAGCCGCTCCGTGAGGCCGGCGGGGAGATCGTGACCGCGCGTCTTCCACTCGACCGCCTCGCCGCGGGCGGCGTAGAAGTCACGCTGCCGGGCGATGAGCGCGTCCAGCTCGTCTCCGTCCACGCCGAGATCGCGCGGGCCCGTGACGAAGCCGCGGTGCCAGCCGACGACACGGGTCAGCGGGCCGTCGGTCTCGATACGGGTGCTGCCGCCGGGCGGGGTGACGCCGCGGAGCTGGGCGTCGTACGCGGCACGGAGGCCGTCGTGGTCGGCGATCGACGGGTGCTTCAGGAGAGCGTCCGGGGCGAGGGCTGTGCCCTGTTCGTACGCCGTGTCGAAGCGGGTGTCACCGAGCGCCTGCCGGGCGGCTGCCTCGACGCGGTCGACATCGTCGCGCTCGCCCTCCGGCAGCGGTGCGCCGACCGAGCGGCGCAGCGTGTCCGCGGCGCCCAGGAGGCGGGCCGCGCGGGCGGGTTCTCCCGTGAGCGCGCGGGCACCGGCGAGGCCTTCGAAGCCGAGCGCCAGGCTGCGCGGGGAGCCGGCCGCGTGGGCGGCGGCCAGCCCGTCGAGCTGGAGCCGCAGCGCGGCGGAGGCGTCGCCGCGCAGTTCGGCCACGAAGCCGAGCTCCGCGAGGATCAGCGCGGGCGCCTCGGGTTCGTACCCCATCTGCCGGTGCACCTCGAGCACATGCCGCAGATGCGCCTCCGCCGCGTCCAGACGGCCCTCGCGGCGCGCGCCGATGCCGAGCCCGGTCTCCGCGTACTGCTCCCCGAAGCGGTCCGAGCGCGCGACCGCGAGCCGCCTGGCCCGATCGTGGAACTCCCGGGCGCGCGGCAGGTCCCCGCCGAGCAGCGCGATCCGGCCGAGTCCGGACAGCTGGAAGCAGACCGCCGGCCACAGCTCCAGGTCCTCGGCCATGCGCAGGCCCTCACGGTGCAGCCGCTCCGCGCGTGCGTAGTCACCGGCGACCTGTGCGTCCATCTGCAGCGGCACCATCGCCTGCAACTGGCCCCACTGGTCGCCGAGTTCACGGAAGAGCTCCAGACTGCGGCCGCCGTTCCGGCGCACCGTGCCGGAGTCCCCGCGCAACTGCGCGTGGAACGCCTGGCCGGCCAGCGCGGCGGCCGTGCCCCACCGGTCACCGAGCCGGCGGAAGACGTCGAGCGCGGACGCGAGGAGCTCCTGGCTCGGGCGCGGATCGCCGACTCCGTACTGCTGGGACGCCAGGAACCACTCCGCCGTCGCCCGGCCGTGCGGATCGTCGACCTCGTCGTAGGGCCGGAGTGCGGCACGGTACTCGGCGGCCGGGTCGGAGGTGCCGCCGAGCAGCAGCCGGAACCCGCCGAGGAGAGCGGTGGCCCGCGCGGACAGGGTGGGCTCGGTGCGGACGCCGCGCGCGGACACGGTGTCCAGGGCGGCGGTCAGGGCGCGCCGCGCTTCGGCGTAGCGGCCGCGCAACTGCCAGTAACGGGCAAGTGAGTTGACCAGGCGCAACGCGCAGTCGGTGTCACCGGCCGCGACCGCGCCGTCGAGCGCGGAGCGCAGGTTCGCCTGCTCGGTGTCCAGGCGGCGCAGCCACTCCCGCTGGGCGGGCCCGCGCAGGTGCGGCTCGGCGTCCTCGGCCAGCGCCCGGTAGTACGCGCGGTGGGCGCGCCGCAGATCCGCCGCCTCGCCCGATTCCGTGAGGCGCTCCGCCGCGTAGGCGCCCACGGACTCGAGCAGCCGGTAGCGGGGCCCGCCCTCGGGGCCCTCGTGCATCTGCAGCAGGGAGCCGTCCAGGAGCCGGGCGAGCAGATCGAGGACCTCGGTGCGGTTCACGCCCTGCCCGGCGCACAGTTCCTCGGCGGCGGCGAGGGTGCAGCCGTCGGCGTGCACGGCCAGGCGGCGCAGCACGGCGCGCTCGCCCGCGCCCAGCAGGCCCCAGCTCCAGTCGATGACCGCGCGCAGGGTGCGCTGGCGGGCCGGCGCGCCGCGCGAGCCCACCGCGAGCAGCGAGAAACGGTCGTCGAGCCGGGCCGCCAATTCGTGGACGCCCAGGGCCCGTACGCGCGTCGCGGCCATCTCCAGAGCCAGCGGGATGCCGTCGAGGCGCCGGCACACCGAGACCACCGCGTCCAGGGTGGTGTCGTCGAGCACGAAGCGCGGCGCGGCGGCCTGGGCACGCGCCACGAACAGCTCGACCGCGCCGAACTTCCGTACGTCCGCTGCGCTCAAGCCCTCGGCGGAGCCCGGATGCGGCAGCGGCGGGACTTCCTCCAACGCCTCGCCCGTGAGACCCAGCGGGACCTGGCTGGTGGCCAGCACTCGCAACGATGGTGCCGTGCGCAGGAGTTGCCCGGCCACCCGGGCCGCAGGTGCGGCGACGTGTTCGCAGTTGTCGAGGACGAGCAGGGCCGGTCGGCCGGCCAGGGTGTGGGCGATGCGCCCGGCCAGGGGCTGGGGTGCGCCGCCGGGCGGGGCGGTGTCGTCGCGCAGGCCGAAGACGGCGCGCAGCACGTCGGCGACACCGGCCGTCCCGGCAGCCGCCCCGTGACCCGTTCCGCCGGCCGTCCCGCCAGTCGGCTCTGCGCTCTGCACGTCGATCGTTTCCGCGGTGTCGAGGCCGGCCAGTTCGGCGAGGTGCACGCCACCGGGGAAGTCCGGCGCCAGGCGGGCGGCGGTGGCCAGGGCGAGCCGGGTCTTGCCGACGCCGCCCGGGCCGGTGAGCGTGACCAGGCGGTGCGCGCCGAGCAGCGCGCGCAGTCCCGCGACGGCCTCGTCGCGCCCGATCAGTTCGGTGAGCTGCGCGGGCATCGCGGCCGGCTCGTGACCGGTGGGCGCGGGTGGCGGTGCGGTCATGGACGTGGGCTTGGCCAGGAGAGCGGGGTCCTGGGCCAGGATCGCCTGCTGGAGTTCCGTGATCTCGGGCCCGGGATCGATGCCGAGGTCCTCGGCCAGCCGGGCCCGCAGCTCCGCGAGACCGCGCAGCGCCTCCTGCCGGCGCCCCGCCCCGTAGAGCGCCCGCACGTGTGCGGCGCGGGCCCGCTCACGCAGCGGGTGGAGGCTCACCAGGTCGCTCAAATCATCCGCGACCAAGGCGTGTTGGCCGAGCTCCACGCGTGCCTCGGCCTGTTCCTCGATCGCGGTGAGGCGTTGCTCGTCGAGGCGTGCGGCAGCGGCCCGTACGAAGTCCTCGTCGGCGAAGTCCGCGAACGCCGGGCCCCGCCACAGCGCGAGCGCGTCCGTCAGCAGTCCGGACCGGGACGCGGGGTCGGCGGCCGCCCGCGCTCGGCCGAGCAGTTCCTGGAACCGGCCCGCGTCCAACGAGTCCTGGGCGGCGAGGAGTTCGTACCCGGCGGGACGGCGGGCCACGAGGTCGCGGCCGCCCGGTTCGGCGGCCTCCAGGACCTTGCGCAATTGCCACACCTTGTTCTGCAGGGCCGCCGCCGGGTTGTTCGGCGGCTGCGCGCCCCACAGGTCCTCGACGAGCCGGTCCGCGGAGACCGGCTGCCCGCGATGGGCCAGGAGATGCGCGAGCAGAGCACGCACCTTCAGCTCGGGGACCCGGACCTCCGCCCCGCCGTCCGTCCACACGCCCAGCGGACCCAGTACCCCCCAATGCATGCCGAGCAGGCTATCCGACCCCTCCCGACGTGGATCAAGAGCGGGCGGGGGCCGGGCCCGGAGTGACCGAGAGCGGACCGGGAGAGGACCGAGAGCGCTCCGGCGCAGTGTGGGGATCCGACGGAGCCGGGCGCCACGGCACCGTCCGCGCGCCGCATCCACTCGGCCGACCACACCCCGTCAGGCACACCGCACCGCACCATGGAGGACCCCATGCCGTCGCACACCGCAGCCGAGGCCGGCCAGGCACCAGGGCCGAAGGCCGGTCCGAGACAGTGGCTGGGACTCGCCGTCCTCGCCCTGCCCACCCTGCTGATCTCCCTCGACCAGAGCGTGCTCTACCTGGCCCTGCCCCATCTGGCCCGGGACCTCGCGCCGACCGGAACGCAGACGCTGTGGATCATGGACATCTACGGCTTCCTGATCGCCGGATTCCTGATCACCATGGGCACCCTCGGCGACCGTGTCGGCCGCCGCCGGCTCCTGACGATCGGCGCCGCGGCGGTCGGTGCCACCTCCGTCGCGGCCGCCTGGTCGACCAGCGCCGAGGCTCTCATCGTCTCCCGGGCCCTGCTCGGCATCGCCGCCGCGACGCTCATGCCGTCGACCCTCGCCCTCATCGGCAACATGTTCCATGACCCGGCCCAGCGCGCCCGCGCCATCGCCGTGTGGGCCAGCTGCTTCATGGGCGGCACGGCGCTCGGCCCCGTCGTGGGCGGGATCTTCCTGGAGTACTTCTGGTGGGGGTCGGTGTTCCTGCTCGGCGTGCCGGTCGCGGCCCTGCTGTTGATCGCCGCGCCGAAGCTGCTGCCCGAGTACAAGGACCCGGACGCCGGCCGCATCGACCTGTTCAGCGTGCTGCTCTCGCTCGTGTCGATCCTCTCCGTGATCTACGGCCTGAAGGAACTGGCCCGGCACGGTCTCGCCCCCGTACCGCTCGCGGCGGTCGCTCTGGGCCTCGCCGTCGGCACCGCGTTCGTGCGGCGACAGGGCAGGCTCGAGCACCCGCTCCTCGATCTGAAGCTCTTCCGCGTCGGAGCCTTCACCGCCGCGCTCCTGATCCTCATGGTGTCGATGCTCGGCACCGGCGGCGGCTACCTCTTCATCACCGGCTTCCTGCAGATGGTCGAGGGCCACTCGCCGATGGAGGCCGGTCTGTGGATGGTGCCCGCGGCCGTCGCCTCGATCCTCGCGGCCCAGGTGGCACCGGTCCTCACCCGGCGCTTCCAGCTCGGCACCGTCGTCGGCGTCGCGCTGATCGTCGGCACGGCCGGATATGTGCTGCTGACCCTCGTCGACGCGGTCGCCGGGATGCCGCTGCTCATGACCGGCTTCGTGATCGTCTTCATCGGGGTCGGGACGTTCGGTTCGCTGGGCACGGGCCTCGTCGTGGGGTCCGTACCGCCCGAGAAGGGAGGGTCGGCGGCGGCCCTGTCCTCCATCAGCGGCGATCTCGGCACCGCCCTCGGCGTCGCCGTCCTCGGCAGCCTCGGCACCGCCGTCTACCGCGCCACGCTCGACGCCCCCGAGGGAACCCCGGACCGCGCCGCCGAAGCGGCGGGAGCATCCATGGAGAACGCCCTCGCGACCGCCCGCGAACTCCCCGCGCGGACCGGCGAAGCCCTGCTCACCGCGGCCGAGGAGGCCTACACCGCCGGGCTCAACGCCGTTGCCGCCGCCTGTGTCCTGATCACCGCGACCAGCGCCGTCATCGCCCTCACCATGCTCCGCAGGCGCCGGGGTGCCGATTCGCCCCCGAACGCGGACGGAGCGACCGCGAGTCAGGAGTCGGTCGCAGACCTGACGGACTCCGTCGGCCCCCGCTGACCAGCCTGATCGCCGTTCCCGCCCCTGACTTCTTCGGAGTACGCATGCGTGACTCGACCGCGACCCAGGACCCGGGCCAGTTGCCTGCGGCCCCGGAGACGCATGGATCCGCCGGTGAGGCGACGGCGGCCGCCCCGCCGGCCCACCCCTCCCGCTCCGTACCGGCCCTGTGGCTCGCCCCGATCGCCGCCCCGCTCTCCATGGGCATCGCCGGCCCGTCCCTCGTCCTCGACGCCGTCGCACGTGACCTCGACACCTCGGTCGCCGCCGTCACTTGGTCCGTGACCGCCTTCGGCTGGGGCGCGTCCGTCGGTACGCCGCTGGCGGCAGGTCTGCTCCGGTACCGGGGGACACGGGCCGCCCTGACGGTGAGCGCGCTGCTCGTCGCCGCCGGGGCGAGTCTGGTGATGTCCGCGCCCGTGCTGCCCGCCCTGATCGTGGGCAGCGCGTCGCAGGCGCTGGGCGCCGCCGGTCTGACCACGGTCGCCCTGCAACTGGCCCGCTCCCCGCGCAGGATGGGCCTGGTCACCGCCTCGCTCGCGGTCACCGGCTCCACCGCGCCGCTCGTCGGCTCCCTCGCGGGCGACCTGCTGTCCTGGCGGGCGGCGCTCACCCTCCCGCTGATCGGCCTGCTCGGCGTCCCCGCCGTGCGGCGCCGCGTCACCGAAGGGCCCGCGACCGAACACGCCGCACAAACGGAAGAAGCCGACCGCTTCGACCTGACCGGAGCCCTGCTGCTCACCGCGCTGGCGACCGCACTGGTCATGATCCCGCACCGGCCGGCCGTGGCCGCCGTGTTCGCCGTCATCGCGCTGGTCGCACTCGCGCTGCGCCTGCGGGCCCGTCCCCGCGGTTTCGTGCCCGCCGACGTGGTCCGCAGGCCCGCGTTCCTCCTGGCCGCACTGCCCGCGTTCGTGCTGGCGGTGGTCAACTTCGGCCTGGTGTACGCCGTTTCGGGCCGGCTCGCGGACGACACCGGCTGGTCGTCCGGTGCGATCGGCGCCGCGATGGTGTGGCCCATGCTGCTGGGCGGCGCACTGTCCTGGTTCGTGGTCGCCGCCTCCGTCCGGACGGGTCACCGCCCGATCGTCCTGGCGCTCCTCGCCCTGGGCGCCACCGCACCCGTGGTGACCTGGCTGGGCGGCGGGGCGGCGCTGCTGCTCGGGGCGCAGGCCCTGTCGTCCGTCGCCGCGTCCTCCGGCCAGGGCGTGTTCTCCGTACGGGCCGCCGATGCCGTCCCCGAGCGCGAACGCCCGGCGGCCATCGGCCTGTTCACCCTCTGCTACCTGCTCGGCGCCGCCTTCGGCCCGGCGCTGGTGACCCTCCTGCCGACGGCCTGAGGGAGCCGTCGCTACCCCTGATCCTTCTCCGAAGACTGGTGCGGCCGGTGGATGTGGTGGAGCACGGTGGTGAGCTGCTCGGCGGTCAGGTGCGGGGAGGGAAGCGGCTGGGCGGGGCGGGTGCGGAGGCTGTCGAGGAGGAGGGTGAGTGGGCGGCGCCACGCGCCGGGCACGGTGGCCTGGAGGGCGGGCGCCGTGCGGCCCAGGGCGGCCAGGGCGAGGAGGAGATCCTCGGTGACGACGTCCGTACGGACGAGCCCCTGATCACGGCAGCGTTCGAGGAGGCCGGTGAGCGTCTCCGCGTTGTGGACGTGCAGCTTCTCCAGCGTGGCGACGCCCTGGATACCGGTGGTCATGAGGTCGCTGGCGCCCCGGTCGGTGGCCAGGACCGTGAAGACGTGGTCGAGGTAGCCGGTGAGCCCCTGCCAGGGGTCCTCGGCGCGCCGGGCTTCCTCGCCCGCGTCGACGACGGTGCTGAGGGTGTCGTGGAAGACGGCCTCGATCAGGGCGGCTCGGTCGGGGAAGCGGCGGTACAGGGTCGCGTTGCCGACGCCCGCGCGGCGGGCGATCACGTCGAGGGGCGCCTCCACGCCCTGCTCGGCGTAGACCTGGCGGGCTGCGGCCAGGACCAGTTCACGGTTGCGCTGCGCGTCCTTCCTCACAGACGGAACCGTACAGGATCTGTGGAGTGCTCCCCGGTTCCTGTTAGGGTCGGCCGGGACAGGAACCGGGGAGTAATCCCCACTTCGTTGTTGGGAGCCGTCATGCCCGTACCGCAGACCGAGGAACTCGCGGCCTGGACCACCGATTTCGCCCTCGACCCCTACCCTGCGTTCGAGGCGCTGCGGGCGAAGGGGCCGGTGCACTTCGTCCGCTTCCCGACGGGTGAGACCGCGTGGATGATCCTCGGGTACGCCGAGGCGCGCGCCGCGCTCGCGGACCGGCGGCTGTGCCACGACGTGCGGGTCTCGGCGGAGTTCGACAGCGACGGCCTCTACTCGGTGGGCCGGAACATGCTGCAGACCGACCCGCCCGACCACACCCGCCTGCGGTCCCTGGTGGCACGCGAGTTCACCGCGCGGCGGGTACGGGCACTGCGCTCGCGGGTGCAGGAGGCGGCGGACGCACTCCTCGACGGGATGGAGCCGCTGGGGCGCGCGGACCTGATCGACGCGTTCGCCTTCCCGCTCCCGCTGACGGTCATCTGCGAACTGCTGGGTGTGCCGGGCGTCGATCACGGGCGGTTCCGGTCCTGGACCGCGAAGGTGCTCGCGGTGGGTGAGCCCGAGACCTCCGGCCTCGCCGCCCAGGAGCTGGCCGTGTACCTCGCGGGCCTGATCGAGGAGAAGCGCGGCATCGGCCGGGACGCGGCGGCGGAAGGCGATCTGCTGCACGCGCTGGTGACCGCGCACGACGACGACGGCGACCACCTCAGCGACGAGGAACTCATCGGCATGGCGTTCCTGCTCCTGGTCGCCGGCCACGAGACGACGGTCAACCTCATCGCCAACGGCGTACACCTGCTGCTGACCCGCCCCGACCAACTGGCCGCACTGCGCGCGGACGACTGCCTGGTGGAGGGATGGGTGGAGGAGACGCTCCGTTTCGAACCGCCGTCGCCGGCCGGCACCTACCGCTACACCTCGGAGCCGATGACGGTCGGTGGCGTCCTGATCCCGAAGGGGGCGCGCGTGGTCGTCTCCCTCGCGTCGGCGAACCGCGATCCCGCGCAGTTCCCGGATCCCGAGCGCTTCGACATCCGCCGGGACCCGGCCCTGACCCGCTCCCACCTCGCCTTCGGGCACGGCATCCACCACTGCCTGGGCGCGCCGCTCGCCCGCCTGGAAGCGAGCCTCGCGCTGCGCGCGCTCCTCGATCGCTTCCCCGACCTGGCCCTCGACGGAGATCCCGCGCCGGACTGGCGCCCGAGCCTGCTGCGGGGCCTGAGCCGCCTTCCCGTGCGCTGGTGAGACGGCGGGCCGTGACGGGAGCCTGAGCGCGGCGGCGGCCCGTGTCCCGGAGCCGCCGGACGGGCGCGTGGTGGGGTGCGGACGCCCGGGCGGGGGTGCAAGGTGGGGGCACATACTCAGGGCCGCCGCCGGTGACGGCCATGGACGTGGCGCAGGTGGATCGTGAACCGACCCGAGGTCGACTTCGAGGCCGTCTTCCATGCTCTTCCGGGTGCGGTCGCCCTCCTCACACCTGACCTCGTCTACGTAGAGGTCAACGAAGCCTTCCTGGCGATCTCCGGCCGCACCCGCGCCCAGCTCATCGGCCGCTACCTGTTCGACGTGTTCCCCGACAACCCCCAGGACCCGGCCGCCTCGGGCATGCGCAACCTGCAGGCTTCGCTGCGCCGCGTCGCCGAGACGGGCGAGCGGGACAGCATGGCGCTGCAGCGCTACGACGTCGAGGACGCGGACCGCCCCGGCGTCTGGCACGAGCGCTGGTGGAGCCCCGTCAACGTGCCGGTGCCTGCCGCCGACGGCGCGGTGGCGCTGCTGCTGCACCGCGTGGAGGAGGTCACCGAGCTGATCCGGGCACGGGGCCGGGAGGGGGCGGGGGAGCGGACGCCGGTCCTGGAGGCGGAGATCTACACCCGCTCGCGGGAGCTTCAGGAGGTCAACGAGCGGCTGCGCGCGGCGCACGCCCGGGAACGGGAGGTCGCGCTGCACCTGCAACGGGCGATGCTGCCCGCCTCCGGCGTCCCGGAAGGCCTGCGGGTGGCGGTGCGCTACCAGCCCGCCGTGAGCGCGCTGAACGTGTGCGGAGACTGGTACGACCTCATCGACATGCCCGCCGAAGGCCGTGCGGCGGTGACGGTCGGCGACGTCGTCGGCCACGGGCTGATCGCCGCGGGCGTCATGGGCCAGCTGCGCAGCGCGCTGTCGGCCGCGTGCCGCGTGGCCGGCGGACCCGGCCAGGCCCTCGAGGCCCTCGGGCTGTACGCCCGTTCCGTCGAGGGCGCGGAGTGCACCACCGCCGCCTGCGTGTTCATCGACTGGAACACCCGCACCCTCGCCTACAGCTGCGCCGGCCATCCGCCGCCCGCACTCGCCCGCCCCGACGGCACCGTCACCTTCCTCGCGCAGGCCACCGACCCGCCCCTCGGCGCCCGCCCCGAGCACTCCGCCCGCGCACAGGAGCACCTCCCCTTCCCCGAGGGTTCGGTGCTCCTCCTGTACACCGACGGCCTGGTGGAACGGCGGGGCGAGGACATCGACACGGGCCTGGACCGGCTCGCCCGCTCTCTCGCCCGGCACCGCGACCTGATCCCCGAAGAGCTCGCGGACGCGCTGCTCACCGACCTGATGCCGCCGTCCGGGCTGACCGACGACACGGCCCTGGTCGTCGTCTGCCTGTGACACACCGTGTGCCGATCGGGAGCCGCCCCGGATGCGTTCGGCCGTCCAGGTATGGAGGACCGTCAAGGTTTCCTGGACGGTCCACCCCTTCGCTAATGTGGCGCACGTGTCAGACGTGATGGGTGAGCGCGAGCTCGAAGAGGCGGTCCGGGCCCTGAGAAGCGCCGAGGACCGGGTGGCCGACGCACTGCGCGCCTACCTGGAGCGGGATCCGCTCACGGGCCGGCCCGTGTACGGCCGGATCGGACGGGCCGCGCAGATCACGGGCTGGGGGGAGCAGCGGGTCAAGGAGACCGCGATCCCGGGACTGGCCGAACGGCGCCGGGCCAAGCGGGCCGGCAAGGAGGCGGGCCACGGTGAGTGACTTCGACGCGATCGACTCGCTGCTCGCCTCCGTCGCCCCGGAGGCCGACCTGCCCGAGCGCCCGGTGCGGCGCGAACTGCGCGAGCAGGCAGGCCTGTCGAAGGCGCAGGTGGCCCGGGCCCTCGCGGTGAGCCCCTCCACCGTCGCGGCCTGGGAGTCGGACCGTGACCCGGCCGGCGAGGTCCGTACGAAGTACGCGTACCTCCTCGACGGCCTGGCCGCGAAGCTGGCCCCGCAGCCTGAACCCGCTGAGCCGGCGGAGCCCGCTGAGCCGTCCCCCGCGTCGCCTCCCACCACCACGGCCCAGGCCGCGCAGGACACGAACGACACGAACAGCACGAGCGGCACGAACGACGAGGACGACGACGTCGAGACGCTCGCCGTACCGGAGCCGTGCGTCCTGTGCGGAGCCCCCGCCGGACAGCGGGTCGCCGGTTTCCCGCAGCACCTCGACCCGGCCGACTGCGCCACCGCCGCCCCCCAGGCCCCCGCGGCGGAGCCCGCCCCGCGCCGGACGCGACCCGAAGCCCCCGCGCTCCGCACACCCCGAGCGGAGGCCCGGCCGGGGGACCGCGACGCGGGACCGAGGAAGCCGCCGACGAAGCGGGCCTTCCAGCCCCAGTCGGGACCGCCGGACCTGATCGCCGAGACCGTCCGCTCCGCGCTCGCCGCGCACGAAGGCGATGTGGAGGCGGCGACGGCAGCCCTGGTGCGCAAGGCGATCCCGGACGCGATGGCCCTGCTCGACGAGACCCGCAAGGGTGGCCGCTACGACGTCATCGCGCACCCGTGGGTGCCCGACATCCTGCGCAAGCAGACCGCGCGCGGCGCCGACTCGATCTGGGAAGCCCGCCCGAAGTGGACCCGCCCCGAACTCCCGCCGGGCGAGCACGAGGTGACGGCCCTCGACATGAACGGCGCGTACCTCTCGGCCCTCAAGACCCATCTCCCGATCGGCCAGTTGGAACACTCCACCGGGTTCGACCACGACCGCCGTCGCGCCGGCGTCCACCTGATCACCCCGCCCCACTGGGCGCACGACGCCGTGCTGCCCAACCCGATCGGCCAGCGCGACGAACCCGGCCCCCTGTGGGTCACCGAACCCACCCTGCGCCTCCTGCTGCGCCTGTCCGGCCCGAAGTACGGCCTGTGCGAGGCGCCGGAGATCCATGAGTCGTACACCTCGGGCGCCACGGAGAACCTCCTGGAGAAGTTCCGCGCCGCGCTCGTCACCGCCCGCGAGAACGCGATCGCCGAGGACGACGACGTCACCCTGGAGTACGTGAAGGCCATGTACTCCAAGTTCGTCTCCACGATGGGGGAGTCGAACTACAACCGGGAGCTGTACCGCCCCGACTGGATGCACCTGATCCGCTCCCAGGCCTTCGCCAACCTGTGGATGAAGGCCCTGAAGGCCCACGAGCAGGGCCTGAGCGTGGTCCGCGCGATGGGCACGGACGAACTCCACGTCATCGGAGACTGGCGCCGCGTCTTCGCCGAGGGCCGAGGCGTCACCGAGGTGAAACTCAAGGACGTCTACACCGCCGGAACCCCTCTGACGGACGACGACCCCACGGGGCCGGGGGCGGCGGACTAGGAGGTTCGGACGTCTCGCGGGCGCAGGAGGATCACGGCACCACGCACGAAGGCCGCCCGATGCGGGCGGCCCAGGGGCAAAAAACAGTCCCCGGAGTCCTCACCATTGCCATCTGCCTCAGTCGTCGCTGAGACTCCGGTACGAGGGGGCTTCGGGGGCCTGGCCAGAGCTTTGTTGAATCTCTTGCCAGTCGACGTCTCTTCTGGCGGTGCGATTCATCGGTTTTCTGGTGTGTTAATCAGTTTCCTCCCTATATGTCTCATGTCAAGGGTTCTGGGAAATTCTGGGTCAGGATGACGGCAGGCAGGGACGGACCTCGGGGTGGTCCGCGTTCAACCGGTCGAAGGCCGTCGGCTCGGCGTCGCGACGCAGGTGCTGGTCGAAGAAGGCGCGCAGGCAGGCGCGGATGATCGTCATTGTGCGCAGTCCCGAGGTGGCCGCGCCGAGCGGCAGGCCGAGCTGGTCGGCCAGGAGGCCGAGATCCGTGAAGGACGGGTGCTTGGCGCCCGCCACCACCAGCCAGCGTTTCCAGCCGGTGAGCAGGGGCCAGTCGCGCGCCCAGGTGTCCGCGGCGGGCCCGTCGCCGGGGGAGTACTGGCCGTCCCGGCCGAGGAACAGGAACGGGCGGTCCAGGCCGGTGTCCGGGATCAGCGCGTCGGTGCTGCCGTCCACGTCGCACCCCGCACGGATGCGCTCGTCCGCGAGCATCGCGGGGATGGTGGCAGCGCCGCCGGCGGAATGACCGGCCATGCCGATCCGGTCCGAGGACAACGCGGCCGCACCCGGCCAGGGCAGGTTGCCGCCGAGCAGCTGGTCCAGAACGAATGAGGCGTCCCGGGCGCGGCCCGTCTTCACCTTGCGCCAGAAGTCGGCGGTACGTGCGTATCCGTGACCGAGGGCGAAGGTGGCCACCCGGCCGTCCGGAAAGGCCGTGGCCGCGGTCTCGTAGGTGTGGTCGATCGCGACCGCGACGTACCCGTGGCTGGCCAGGTCCTCGCCGATCGAGGTGAGCGTGGCGCGGGGCCGGGTGAAGCCGGGCGAGAGAAGGACCAGCGGCAGGTCGCGCAGACCGGGGGCGAGCGGGGCGTCCGGGAAGGCGTGGGTGCGGACCGCACTCAGTGTGTCGGCTGCGAGGGGGAGGTCCTGGCCGGCCAGGACTGCCGTGGCTTCGGCTTGCGTCAGGTAACGGGCGCGCGGGCCGGAGGGGCCGGCGGTCGGGTACCAGAGCGAGATCATCAGCTCGCGCGTCGATACGTCCGCGCGCCACGGGTCCGGGCGGGAGACATCCTCGACGTACACCGACGTGGTGCCGACCGGATGCGGTCCGGTCGGCACCGGGAGGGTGGGAAGGGCCATGCGGTGCATCGTCGTCGGCCGCGCCCCGCCGCACCATCGGGGAGATCCCCGATTTGTGGGTCGCCCCGGTGCGGGGCTCGGTCGATCAGACCTTGGGCGGCGACGCGTGCGGAGGGCTAGCCCAGCGGGAGGCCACCGAGCGTCGATCCCTGGATGTTCTGCGTGACTCCCTGTCCGGCGGTCGCCTGGTCGAGCAGACCGCCGCCCAGGCTGGGCAGGTCGGCGTTGTTGTTCTCGCCGACCGGGCCGAGGGGAGTGGGGAGCGAGGCCGGGGCGATCTGGGTGGTGGCCGCCTGGGCCGTACCGGCTGTGGCCAGGGCGGCACCGGCGACGGCGCAGGTGGCAAGGACGCGCATGATGTTCGACATGACCTGCAAACGATCACCGGCCTCGCGAGTCACACACGAACGGTGCGAGTGACGGGCAGGCTACTGCGCCCTGGGGTCCGACTCGGCTCCGACCGTGGACAACCAGGCGTCGGCGATGAGCCGGTGCCCCAGCGGGGTCGGGTGGACGCCGTCCCCGGCAAGGTCCGCCGCGCGGTGGTCGTGGGCGGCGCGTTGCAGGACGAGATCGGCGCGCACCACCTGCGCTCCGTGGCGCGTGGCAGCCCGCAACACGGCCTCGATGCGCGGCCCCAGGTCCTCGAACCACGCTTCCTGCCCCGGCTCCACCGGGAGGAGGAACGGGGTGATGACGACCAGCCGGGGAGTGAGCCGCTGCGCGGTGACGGCCAGCAGGCGGTCCAGGCACGCCTGGAACTCGGTGACGGGGCTCAGCACGCCCTGGTCGTAGCGTCGCCAGGTGTCGTTGATGCCGATCTTGACGGTGACCACGGTGGGTTCCTCGTCGAGGACGTCCGTCGTCCAGCGGGCTTCGAGGTCGTACACGCGATGGCCGTTGATCCCCCGGTTGACGATCCGGGGCCCTGGGCCGCTCTCCCTGCCCTCCCTCAGCGACTGGGCGATCTCGCTGACATAGCCGTTGCCGAGGGAGGCGGCGTCCGCGCGGTCGCGACCCGCGTCGGTGATGGAGTCACCGATGAACAGGAGTGTGTCGTCGTTCGTGAGGTGCGTGTGCATGGCTGCCGTCCGGGGAGAGAGGAGAGGAGAGGAGAGGAGAGGAGGTCAACTATGGATGCCGTGTGAGGGATTGACCGGCCGACTGTCTCAGGGTGGATGCCTCGCGGGCCAGGATCTCGGGGTCGTCGCCGGGGACGAACTCCAGGAGCGCGTCCAGGCCCCGGCCGTCCAGAAGGCCGAGAGCGGCGGTCCACAACCCCGCGCGCTCCGCCAAGGGGCGTCTCGTGTTGCCCGGCCACCAGGAGAACGCGTGGACGGCGGCGACCCGGTCGCCGAGCCGGGCGAGCCCCGCCAGTGCCTCCTCGTCGGGAACGTCTTGGGGCGGCTGCCAGTACGTGTGGAAATTGTCCGCGTCCACCTCGTCCAGCAGCCGGAGGGTGGAGTCGACCGTGTCGGTGAGGGTGTTGCCGTGGAACTCGGTCGCGAGCGTGAGGCCGTGGTCCGCGGCGATCCGGGCAGCCTCCCGCAGGCGGCGTACCGTCCCGTGCCGCTCGTCGGGCAGGACGTACCCGGATCCGGTGCCGCCCGCCCAGACGCGGATCCGCCGCGCTCCGAGCAGCGCCGCGGCGCGGGCGACGGCGGGAAATCCGGCGGCTTCCCCCGGGCAGGCGCGGAAGTAGGAACCGTAGGAACAGCACATCAGCCCGTAGCGGTCGGAGATCTCCCGGACCGCGCGGACGGTGCTCGGGTCGTCGGCGGGGGCGTGCACGTCCGCGCCCCACTCGATGACCTCGAGGCCCGCGTGGACGGCGTACCGCGCGACCTCGAGCGCGGGCAGCCGGCGGAAGGTGACCGAGCAGAGACCCAACCGGGTGCGCCCCGCGTCCGGGACGGGGGCTGTCCCGCCGACTCGGCTGTTGGTCCCGGTCATGGCACTGCCTTCCTTCTGTCTTCCTCGTGCGGTGGCGCGGGTGGGGTGAAGCGGCCGCCCCCACAGACGGCCGCTTCAGGGGGTCGCGGGTGACCGACCCGGGTTCGGTCAGGGGGCGTTCGGCCCCACGTCCGATGTCGTGAGCGGGTGACGCAGCGCGGGCGCCGTGGAGTACTCGTCGGCGCCGATGTCCCGGACGCTGCCGCGCGGGTCCCCGTCGACGTCGTCGGTGACGGGCGTACCGGCGAGGGTGGCGGCGCCGATCGCCGGGCTGGCCGAGGTCAGGCGCATGACCCCGTCGGCGCCCTGGGCGAGGCGCGGGTCGGCCCGGGTGAAGCCGCCGGCGGGGATGTTGCCGTCGGAGGCCGCGCCCCACAGCAGGTTGCTCTGCCAGGTGAAGCCGGTGGTGGCGCCCATGGCGACGAGGCTGCCCGCGTCGCCGACGAGCAGGTTGTCGGCGACGACGACGTCCCGCGGCTCGTACGTCCGGGTCTCTCCCGAGAGCGTCTCGTTGTTGCCGATCAGGGAGTTGTGGGCGATGAGGGCGCGGTCGCAGGCGTCGTTGCCGCGTCGCTCGTCCTCCGTCTCGCCGTCGTGGTGGTCGCGCGTGGTGCCGCTGCCGATGACCAGGGCACGGCCGGACAGCCCGCTGACGTAGTTGTTGAGGATCTTGTGGTCGTTGCCGTAGACACGGATGCCTTCCTCGCCGCCGATCAGATGATTGCTCTGGACGGTGGAGCGGTTGCCGTGGCGCAGGACGATGCCGCCGAGGCTGTCGCGGACGGTGTTGTACCGGACGGTGTTGTCCGAGGACTTCACGGAGATGGCTTCGGGGTCGCCGTTGCAGCGCTCGAAGAGGTTGTACTCGACGAGGGCGTTGGCGCTGGACAGGGCGCGCCCGCTGACGCCGAGGCGGATGGGCTCGCCGCCGTTGGACCCGCCGAAGCTGTGGTCGGAGAAGTGGTTCCGCAGGATGTGCAGGTTCTGGGCCATGTCCGTGGAGCCGGGGCCGTCCACGACGAGGAAGATGCCCGCGGTGGTCTTGTCGTGGAAATGGTTCCGGTCGATCTTCGAGTCGTTCGACCGTACGACGACCCAGTAGGGGTCCCCGGTGTCGGCGAACTGGAAGTCGTTGCGGGTCAGCCGGATCGACGAGCAGCTGGCCGGCAGTTCGAGGGTGGTGCTCTGCCGGAAGGCGAAGCCGCTGAGGGTGATGTGACTGGAGTTGCTCAGGACGAAACCGCGCTCGCCCTTGAGCACGGCGCCGCCGCGGCTCTGGGACACGATGGTGATCGGTGCGCTGCTCGTCCCGTGCTTGCCGGAGATGGTGAGGGCGCCCCCGGACGGGACCGTGTAGGTGCCGTCGGCGACGACGATCCGGTCCCCGGGCGCCGCGCTGTTGATCGCGTTCTGCAGCGCGGTCAGCGACGAGACCGGGATGTCGGCCGCCGACGCGCTGGTGGTCAGCGCGGTGCCGACGGGGACGGTGGCGAGTGCGGCCACGGTGGCGGTTCTGAGGAACGTGCGTCGTTGCATGGTGCCTCCTTCATGGGTGGGGGACAGGAGCTCGGGGACGGGAGTCGAGAGGACAGGAGTGGTTCAGGGGGCATCGGGGCCGACGTCGGCAGGCGTCAGGGGGCCGCGCCCCGGCCTGCGCGAGGAGTACTCGTGCGCGCCCACGTCGCGGAGCCGGCCGCGCGGCTGACCGTCGATGTCGTGGGTGACGGGCGGACGGCGGAGCGTGCCGGCGTCGATCGCCGGGCTGTCGGCGGCCGGGCGGGCGATCCCGTACGCGTCCGTCACCAGGCGCGGGTCGGTCCGTTCGCCGCCCGTGGCGGGCATGTCGCCGTCGGCGGCGGCGCCCCACAGGATGTTGCCCGACCAGGTGAAACGCACGGTGGCGGCCATCGCGACCAACTGGCCGGTGTCCGCGACGAAGAGGTTGTCGGCGACGGTGACATCGCGCGGCTCGTGCGGGCGCTGGCTCTCGCCGGACACTGTGCCGGCGTTGTTCACCAGGGTGTTGTGGGCGATGAGGACCCGATCGGGGGCGTCGTTGCCGCGCCGCGCGTCGGGCGATTCGCCGGGCAGGTGGTCGCGCTCCGAACCGCTGCCGATCACCAGGGCGCGCCCCGACAGGCCCGAGAGGTGGTTGTTGACGATCACGTGGTCGTTGCCGTAGATCCGGATGCCTTCGGTGCCGTCGACGAGGTGGTTGGCGTCCACTCGATTGCGGTTGCCGTGGCGCAGGACGATGCCGCCGAGGCTGTCGCGGATCGTGTTGTGCCGGATGACGTTGTCGGAGCTCTTCACGGAGATGGCCTCCGGGTCGCCGTCGCAGCCTTCGAAGAGGTTGTGCTCGACGAGGGCGTGGGCGCTGGACAGGGCGCGGGGGCTGACGCCGAGGCGGATGGGTTCGCCGCCGTTGGACCCGCCGAAGGTGTGGTCGGCGAAGTGGTTGTGGTGGATGTGGACGCGCTCGGCCATCTCGTCCGTGCCCGCGCCCTCCACCCCGAGGTAGATCCCGAGCGTGCTCTTGCCGTGGAAGTGGTTGCGGTCGACCGTGCTGTCGTCCGCGCGGACCATCACCCAGTGCAGGCCCTCGATGTCGGCCAGCTGGAAGTCGTTGCGCGTGAGTCTGATGTGGGAGCAGTCCGGCGGGACGTCCAGGGTGGTGCTCTGCCGGAACGCGAACCCGCTGACGGTGATGTGGTGGGAGGCCTCGAAGACGAAGCTCTGTTCGCCCTGGAGGACGACGCCCCCGCGGGTCTCGGCGGCGACGGTCACGGGCGCGCTCTCGGTGCCGCGCTTGCTCCGTACGAGGAGGGGGCTGCCGGCAGGGACGGTGTAGGTGCCGTCGGCGACGACGATCCGGTCGCCCGGCCGCGCCCGGTCGATCGCCGCGCGGAGCTCGTCCAGGGTGTGGACCGTCGCGCGGGCCGGGAGGGCACTCGCGGTCGGCAGGGCGCCGGTGGCGGCGAGTGCCACCGCTGCCGCGGTGCTCATGAGGAAGGTGCGGCGCTGCATGGTGCCTCCGTGAGGGTGCGGGCGGTCTGAGGGGGACGGGGTACGGGGTCAGGCGTCTGCGGTGCCGTCCAGGAACAGTTCGATGACGGGGACGGGGGTGTCGGGGCGGCGTACGGGGATCTGGAGCGTGAGCGTTCCGGCGGGCTGTCCGCCCATCTCGGTGTTGACCGCGGGCCGGTCCGGCTCGATGTGGACCGGGACGATCTCGGAGGCGTCGTTGAGCAGTTGGGCGTAGCGCACCCGGCCGGCCAGGCCCGGCAGGTGCAGGTGGCGCAGCGGCCAGGCGAACAGATGGACGTAGAGACGGTCGCCGCGCTGGGTGTAGCGGCATTCGGCGGGGGCGGTGTATGCGGATGGGCCGCAGCCGCGGACCGAGCGCTCGTGCAGATCCATCCACCGGCCGATGTCGCCCAGGACCTCGGTGTCGCGGGCGTCGAGGTCGCCGCGGCCGGTGGGGCCCACGTTGAGCAGCAGGTTGCCGCCCTTCGACACCCCGTCGACGAGCATGCGGATCAGCAGGTCCGCGCTCTTGCGGTCGAGGTTGTCGCGGTCGTAGCCCCAACTGCCGTTCAGCGTCTGACAGGCCTCCCAGACCACGGGCCGGCCGTTCTCGGTCATCGGGCCGGACGGCTGGTACTGCTCGGGGGTGACGAAGTCGCCGGGCAGGCCGGTCCGGTCGTTGACGAGCACGTGCGGCTGGAGTGCGCGGACCGTCTCCAGGAGCTTCGGGGAGTCCCAGTCGTCGGGGCCCTTGCCGCCCCACCAGGTGCGTCCGGCGTAGGAGAAGTCGAAGAACAGGTAGTCGATCCGCCCGAACGAGGTCAGCAGCTCGCGGACCTGCCCGTGGAGGTAGCGCTGGTAGTCACGGATGTCCCGGTCGGCGTGGGCGGCCTTGAACTCCTCGTCGTCGCGCTGCGGATGGGTGCCGTCGACGGGGAAGGACGGGTGGTGCCAGTCGATCAGGGAGTGGTAGAGCCCGACCTGGAGCCCTTCGGCGCGGCACGCCTCGACGAACGGGCCGACGAGGTCGCGGCCGTGCGGGGTGTTGGTGACCTTGTAGTCGGTCAGGGCGCTGTCCCACAGGCAGAAGCCGTCGTGGTGCTTGGTGGTGAGGACGACATAGCGCATGCCGGCGGCCTTGGCGGTCCTCGCCCACCGGACGGGGTCGTAGCGGTCGGGGTCGAAGTGGTCGAAGTAGACCTGGTACTGCTCGTCGGTCAGCCGCTCCCGGTTCTTGACCCACTCGTGCCGTGCGGCGAGGGAGTACAGGCCCCAGTGGACGAACATGCCGAACCGGGCGGTGGTGAACCAGCCGGGATCCGGAGCTCCTTCGGGAGTTGGGGGAGCGGAGGGGTGTGCGGCGGCGGACGGCACGGGGCATCGTTCCTTCTCGTACACGGGCGGGGCGGGCGCGGAACCGGAGGGGGTCAGCCCTTCAGGGCGCCGGAGGACAGGCCGCTCACGAAGGAGCGCTGGAAGAACAGGAAGACGATCACGGAGGGCAGCAGGGCGAGCAGCGAGGCCGCCATGACGACTCCGGGCGTGACCGCGGGATCGATCCGCAGGGTGCGCAGCGCGAGCGGCAGCGTGTACGAGGAGGAGTCGGTGGAGACCAGCAGCGGCAGCAGGTACTGGTCCCAGATCATGGTGAAGCCGAACACCCCGATGACGCCCAGCGCGGGCTTGCACATCGGCAGGATGATCTGGGCGAAGATCCGCAGGTCGCCGGCGCCGTCGATGCGCGCGGCCTCCTCGAGCTCGCGGGGCACGTCCTTCATGAACTCGGTCATCACCAGGATGGAGAAACCCCAGGCGCCCAGGGGCACGATCATCCCGGCCAGGGTGCCGACGAGGTTGAAGTGGACGACCGGAAGGTCGGACAGGATCAGGGACAGGGGCAGCGCGAGGATCTCCTCGGGCAGCATCAGCGTCGCCAGGATGGCGACGAGGACCAGCGCCATGCCGGGGAACTTCTTGCGGGCCAGCGCGTACCCGGCCAGGACGGACACCGCGACCTGGAGCAGCAGGCCGAAGCCGACCACGAGGAACGAGTTCAGCAGGTAGGCGAGCACCCCCTGGTCGAAGGCGATCCGGAAGTTGTCGAGCGTGAGCCCGGAGGGGACGACGCTCAGCTGGGTCGGGTCCTTGACGTGGCCGAACGCGCTGACGAGCAGCGCGAGCAGCGGCCCGGCGAAGACGACGAGGACCAGGAGGTGGACGACGGCCTTGAGGACCCGTCCGCCGGCGCTGCGGCTCTCGGTGAGGCCCAGCGCGGTCTCGGTGTGCGCACTCACTTGCTCTCCCTGCGCCGCAGCAGTTGGACGACGACGGTCAGGATCAGCGTCGCGACGAACAGCAGCACGGCGCCCGCCGCTCCGACGCCGAGCCGGTTCTGCTCGAGTCCGAGCTTGTAGATGAGGGTCATGACGACCTCGGTGGAGCCGTCCGGGCCACCGTTGGTGAGCAGGAACACCTCGGTGAACACCCGCAGTCCGCGGATCGCGGCGAGGATGAACAGGATCGAGAACACCGACCGCAGACCGGGCACGGTCACGTGCCACACCCGCTGCCACCGGGACGCCCCGTCGACCTTCGCCGCCTCGTACAGGCCGCGGTCCACACTCGTCAGACCCGCGAGGATGATCATCATGTCGTAGGGGGCGCCGCGCCAGATCCCGGTGAGCATGATCGAAGCCATCGAGGTGTCCGGATCGTTGATGAAGCCGGACGGGCCCCAACCCACCAGACCGAGCAGGGAGTTGAGCATGCCGTCCCCGGTCGGGTGGTACATGATCCGCCACAGTTCGGCGACGACCGCGATCGGCACCACCACCGGGAGGAACGCCGCGGAGCGCACGAACCCGAGCCGGCGGCTCTGCCCCTCCATCAGCAGGGCGAGGACGAGGCCCAGCGCCATCGAGCCGGCCGTCTGTCCGGCGGCCAGGACGACCGTGTGCCAGGCGGCCTCACGGAATCCGGCGGACTCGAGCACCGTGGCGTAGTTGTCGGTGCCGACCCATCTGTTCCCCAGGTACGGCCGGACGTCCTGGAAGGACATGGTCAGCGCGTTCGCCATGGGGATGAACTTGAAGTACAGGAAGAGGATCAGCGCGGGGGCCAGGAAGAGCCAGGGCGTCCACCACTGGCCGGACCTGCGGTCGCGCGCCCGGCGGCCGGTGGAAGCGCCGCCTCTGCGGCCTTCCTTGTGCGTACCGGGCACACCGGGCGCGGCAGCCGTGGAGGCCGCCGGCTCGGCCTGGTCGAGGCTCATGACGCGGAGATCCCCTGCTCCTCGAGGATGCCGGCGAGCTGCTTGTCGAGCTCACGGAGCTTGGTCCCGGTGTCCAGGCCGCAGTCGGCCATGAGGGCGTTCAGGGTGTCGGCGGTCGCCTGGCGCACCGGCGTCCAGTTCGGGATGGACGGCGCGTACCGGCCGGAGTCCTGGTACACCTGCGCGTACGTCTTCCAGCGGGGGTCGGGGCGGACCTGGGAGATGTCGACGGACTTGTTGACGGGGAGCTGCACGGTGTAGGCGGTGTCGCCCTCCATGCCCGTCTTCTGCCCCTCGGCCGAGACCGCGAAGGAGGCGAACGCGTCCTGGCCGGCGCGGTTGTCGGAGCCCGCCATCAGGTAGACGGATCCGCCTTCGGCGAGGACCGTGGAGTCCTTGGGCCCCTTGGGCATCGGCACGACCTCGTACTTGTCCTTGCCGAGCGTCTCGTCGAAGCGGGGCAGCAGGTAGGGGCCGACGACGAACATGCCGGTCTTGCCGGACTCGAACGTCTCGTTCGTCGGCGGGGTGTCCATGGTCACGGCGCCGGGCTGGACGGCCTTGTCCTTGCAGCCCAGGTCGCGGAACCACTGCACCGCCTCGGCCGAGGCCTTGCTGGTCATCGCGGGCTTGTACGTGCCCTTGCCCGCCTCGGTGATGAAGTCACCGCCCGCGGCCCACAGGAAGTTGGAGAAGTACCAGGAGGCGTACCCGCGCTTGGTGGACAGCGGGGCGGCTAGCCCGGACGTGTTCTTCTTGCCGTCGCCGTCGGGGTCCCGGGTGGTGAACGCCTTGGCCATGGCGGCGAAGTCGTCCCAGGTCTCGGGGACGTCGAGCTTCAGCTTCTGGCGCCAGTCCTTGCGGATCAGCAGCGCGGACGCCTGCGCCGAGTACGGCAGTCCGTACTGCTTGCCGTCCACGCTCTTCCCGGAGTCCAGGCCCTGGCCGATGATCTCCTTGCTGTCCTCGATCTTGTCGAGGTCGATCTCCCGCAGCAGTCCCTGACTGTGCATGGCGCCGAGCTGCGTCACGTCGTTCATGACGATGTCGGGGAGCTTCTTCTGGGCCGCCCGCTGCTGCAGCTTGGTCTCGAAGTCGTCGAAGATGGCCGTGACCTTGACCTTGTAGCCCGTGGCCTTCTGGAAGGCGGCGGCGAGCTTGACCGCGCCCTGCTCGCCGGGCCCGCCGGGCGTCGTCCGCGTCCAGAGCTCCAGGGTGGCCTTCTTGTTCTGCTTGGCGTCCACTCCCGCGGGCCCGGACGAACAGCTGGTGAGGACCAGCGCCGAGGCGAGGACACCGGCACCGACCCATCGCGATCTCTGCATGACAACTCCCGTTCGGACGCACCACAGTTGGCCTGGAAAGCGCTTGCTGGGAACGTAGCGGGGCCGGAAACAGCGGTCAATACTCCGATGAATCTGAAAGTGCTTCAGGTGGTCGGCATGCCTTCCGTGGGCTCCCCGCGGAGGTGGGGTTTCCGTGGGTGCGGGCATGCCGAAGATGCTCCCCGCCCCATAAAGTGCCTGCTCTGAAAGGGTTTTCAGATGTTCGAGGAGTCGGTCACTCGGGTGCGGGAAGCCGGTGTGGGGGAGGTCGTCCCCGTCGGGCGGTGGGCGACAAGATGTCCGAGATTCTCGCTAGGTCCCTCCAGTCATCCGATGTATCGTCCGTGCCAGCCGCAGGGCATGCGCATCAAACAAGCCACACCACTGCGCATCACCCGAGCGCACGTTTTCGCACACACCCGAACCCGGGGGAGTGGCTGTCCCGCCGGCCCTCCACCCGCCTTCCGGATCCGCCGAAGGAGACCCGCCCGGCATGAACGCACCGGCCACCGCCCCCACCGCTCTGCTGGTCATGGAGAAGGAACGCCGGGCGGACGTCTATCCGCCCGAGGTGACCGCCGGCCTCGGCCGGCTCGTCCACTGGCAGGCACCGCCGCTCACGCGAGAGGAACTCGCCGACGCCCCCGGCGTTCTGAGCGACGTCGACCTCCTGCTCACCGGCTGGGGCGCGCCCGTCCTGGACGCCGCACTGCTCGGGCAGGCGCCCCGGCTGCGCGCCGTGTTCGTGGCGGCGGGGTCCGTACGCCACCTGACCACTCCCGAGTTCTGGGCGCGCGGCATCCCGATCGTCTCGGCCGCCGCGGCCAATGCCGTCCCGGTGGCGGAGTTCACTCTCGCCCAGGTCCTGCTCGGTCTGAAGCAGGCGCACCGCATCGCCCGGGACGTCGCGCAGCGCCGCCGGTTCCCGCGCGACCCCGAGGTAGCGGGCGGGTACCGGGCGCGGGTCGGCCTGTGGGGACTCGGCCACATCGGCCGTCTCGTCGCCGGGCACCTCTCCCGCTTCGACGTCGAGGTCGTCGCCACCGATCCCGCGGCCTCGCCGGACACCGCCCGGCAGGCAGGCGTCCGGCTGGTCGGCATCGAGGAACTGTTCGCCACCTGCCAGGTGGTCAGCCTCCACGCCCCGCTGCTGCCCGCGACCCGAGGCGCCATCGGGGAGAGCCTGCTGAACTCCCTGGAACCGGGCGCGACGCTGATCAACACCGCGCGCGGCGCCCTGATCGACGAACCGGCCGCCGTACGGGTCCTGCGGGCCAGGCCGGATCTCACCGCCGTCCTCGACGTCACGCACCCCGAGCCCCCGGCCCCGGACTCGCCGCTGTTCACGCTGCCCAACGTCGTCCTGACCCCGCACATCGCGGGCGCCCTGGGCGCCGAGCGCCACCGCCTCGGTCAGCTCGTGCTCGACGAGGTCCGCCGCTTCACGCTCGGCGAGCCGCTCCAGCACGCCCTCGACCCGGCCCGCGCCGCGTCGCTCGCCTGACATCTCCCTCGGTGCGGCGCCTGACGTCTCCCTCGGTGCGGCGGCTGCCGGACACCCGTGCCTGTCCGGCAGCCGCCACGAGGCACGACCGGGTCCGCGCCGCCGGCCGATCGGGCCTGTCCCCATGGCGCACCTCAGGTTTCCGGTCGGGCCCGAGTCGATGGACTCCTTGCGACCCTCACCTTGCCGTGAGCCGTCGCCGTGCCGTCGCCACGCCGCTAACGCCCGGTCGCCGTTTGATTTCCGGCCCTCCTGACCTGCACCTTCGAGCCTCATCTCCGGGCCCGGGACAGTCTCATCGGCCCGCGTTCATGCTCGGCGAGGAGGCGTCGCGGGCCCTGCGTACCGGCTCGCCCGTGCCGTCCGCGGGTACGGACCAGACGTCCGAAGAGCCGCGCGCCCGCCCGGGCAGGGCGTAGGCCACGGTGCCGTCGTCCAGCCACGCGGCCTGGTCGTCGACGCTGCGCGTCTCCGCCAGCTCGGTGTCGCGCAGCGTCTTCAGGTCGAGGACGTGCAGCCGCCAGGGGTCCGAGCCGCTGTCCCGCACCCGCTTCTTGTACGCGACGCGGGTGCCGTCGGGCGACAGCGACGGACACTCGACGTTCTCCCGCAGGGCACGCGCCGTCCAGGCCTTGAAGTCGCCCTCGACCAGGTACGTCCTGCCGCGCGTCGCCACCGTGGCGTAGAAGCGGTTGTCGTCCCGGGCGAACGTGATGCCCCAGAAGTTCACGTCGGACGCGGCGTAGCGCCGGCCGTCGAGGGTCAGCTGCAGGGTCTCCACGTTCTTGACGAGATAGCCGGTCCGGGTGTCGAGGATCCCGCTGCGGGTGGAGAAGGAGCCGCCGGAGTACGAGTCTCCGGTGACGAACACCGTCCAGGAGACCATCCGCCCGGACGGCGACACCCGGGCCCGGTTGGGTGTCCCGCCGAACGTGACCGTGCGCCGCGGACGCAGCGACCGGTCCAGGACGATCGCCTGGGTCCGGGGCGGGATCCCGGGCTTGGTGGTGAGGCACACGGCGCCGGTGCCGCTCGCGTAGAACCGGCGGCAGGACAGCGCCGTCTCCCGGGCGCCCCCCTTGCTGAGCGCGGCGACCTTCCCGTCGGCCGTACGGACGTACAGGCCGGGGGTGTTGTCGAGGGTGACGTGCGAAGACCCGGTGGCGGGCCCGCCGCGATCGGCGGCCCGGACCGTGTACACGACGGCGAACGTGGCCAGGACGACAGCGGCCAGGGACACGGCGCCCACCCGGGCGCGCGGGGACAGCGTGGGGGTCATGCGGACTCCGTCGGGTGCGCGGGCAACAGGAAACGGGCGAGGAGGAGCGTGGCCGTCAGCCCGGCGGCGGCGAGCGCCAGCGCGGCCTGCATGCTCCAGAGCGTCCACGCGGCGCCGAACAGCACCGACGCCAGCAGCCGCCCGACCGCCTGTCCCGACTGCAGCAGCGCCAGACCGGCCGCGCGCTGCTTCTCGGGGACGACCGGGCCGCCCAGGGCCATGAGGACTCCGTCGGTGGCCGCGTAGTAGGTGCCGAGCAGGACCAGCACGAGGACCGTCAGCGGCCATCCCGGGACGGGGGAGAAGAGGACCAGGTAGACGCCGAGCAGCCCCAAGTGGCCCCACAGATAGGGGATCCGGCGCCCGAGCCGGTCCGCCGCGCGGCCGACGGGGACGGCGAGGAGCAGGTAGACGGCCGCGCTGCCCAGAGGCAGCAGAGGGAAGTAGACCGTGTCGAGGTCGAGGCGCTTCTGGAGGACGAGGTAGAGGAAGCCGTCGCCGACCGACATCAGGCCGAGCAGGGAGGCGGCGACCAGCACGCGGCGGAACGCGGGGACCGCGGGCAGCCGGAGGGCCGCGCGCAGGTCGGACGGACGGGACGTGGCGGCCGCGGGTGACGGGTGCGCCGGTACGAACGCGTACAGGAGCACGACCCCGAACAGGCCGAAGCAGAAGCTGACGAGGAACACGACGTCGTACGCGTCCACCGCGAGCCACAGCAGCGCGAACGCCGCGAGAGGGCCCAGCAGCGCACCGGTCGTGTCCATCGCGCGATGCACACCGAAGGCGCGGCCGAGGTCCCGCTCGGCGCAGGAGAGCGAGATCATCGCGTCGCGCGGCGCCGTCCGCACGCCCTTGCCGACCCGGTCGGCGGCGAGCGTCGCAGAGAGCGCCGTGGTGGAGCCGCCGGCGAACAGCAGCCCCAGCTTGCACACGGCGGACAGGGCGTAGCCGGCCCCGGCGACGAGCCGGTGGCGCTGCCGGCGGTCGGCGAGATGCCCGCCGGCCAGACGGACGACGGCGGAGACTCCGTTGTACAGCCCGTCCAGGAACCCGAACTGCAGTGGATTGAGCCCCAGTTGGAGGACGAAGTAGAGGGGGAGGACCGCGGTGACCATTTCGGAGGAGATGTCGGTCACCAGGCTGACCGCGCCGAGCGCGAGGACCGTGGAGGCGACACGGGTGCGGCGCGCGGGGCGTTCGGGGGCGGCCTGGACGGTCGAGGGGGGACCGCTCCGGCCGGCGGCGAGATACATGTGAACTCCCGGGAGGCGCCCCGGGCGCGCCCGTGCTCACGGACGTGCCCGGGGCACTGGTGGCGGCCGGTCAGTGGCAGGAGTAGGTGGGGCTGGTGTCGAGCACCGTTCCGTCCGTGCCGACGAACTGCGAGCGGAACCCGGTGTCGGTGAAGTCGAGCTTCAGCACACCGAACTTGTCCCAGATGCGCTTCGCGCTGTTGGGCTGGACCGTGTCGCCCGCGCCGTACAGATCCTTGCCGCCGGCGCCGCCGATGATCTCGACGATGCCGTTCGGGTCGGCCTTCGCGTCCCGGGTCTGCGGGGCGAACCGCTCGTAGTGGTGGTCGTGGCCGTTGAGCACGAGCTCGGCGCCGGACGACTCGAGGAGCTCCCACACCGGCCGGCTCACCGGCACGTTCCCGTGGTCGCCGGAGCTGAACAGCGGCTCGTGCCAGTACGCGGCCACGCACTTCTTGCCGTTCGCGGCCAGGTCTGCCTTGAGCCAGTCGAGCTGCTCGCGCTCGTCGAAGCGGTTGGAGTTGAGCGCGACGAAGTGCCAGTTCCCGCGGTTGTACGAGTACCACATCTTGCCCTGCGGGGTGGCGCGGGAGCCGAAGTACTCGCGGTAGGCCTTCTCGTCGCGGTTCTCGTAGTCGTCGTACGACTCGTGGTTGCCCGGCACCGGGTAGGTGTTCGCCTTGAAGCGGCCCCAGGACTTGTCGTAGTAGTTCTTGAAGTCGTCGAGGTGAGCGTCGTCGTACTGGTTGTCGCCCAGTGTGAGGTAGAAGGCCGGGTCGATGGCCTCGGCCCGGTCGGCGGTCTTGAAGTGCTGGCAGCCCGCGTCGCCCTGGTCACAGCGGTCGGCGATGTCCCCCGCGCCGACGACGGTGAACGCGCCGGCGGGCGGGTCGGTCGGCGGGTCGGTCGGGCCGGGGCCCGCGCCGGTGGTCCCGTAGGCCTCCACCTCGAACAGTGAGTAGCCGTACGCGGTGCCGCGCGCCGTTCCGTAGACCCGCAGGTAGCGGCCCTTGCCGCTCAGGCCGGTCCATTCGTCGGTGCCGCCGTTACCGTTCGCCTCGACGGCGAGCTGGTTCCAGGAGGTGCCGTCGGCGGAGATCTCGACCCGGTAGCCCTTGGCGTACGCGGCCTCCCACAGCAGCTTCACGCGGGAGACGGTGGAGTTCTCTCCGAGGTCGACACGGAGCCACTGCGGGTCCGAGCCCTCCTCGCTGGCCCACCGGGTGGCGGGGTCGCCGTCGACCGCGCGGCCGGCGGTGAGCGCCGAGTCCTCGTCGGAGGACGAGGTCGCGGGCCTGCCGCGGGAGATCAACTGCTCGTCCCCGCCGCCGGGTTCACCAGTGGTGGTGGGGGAGGGGGTCGGGGACGTGCCCGGCTCGGGGTCCGACGTGATCTCGAACGGCTCTCCGTAGACGTGCCAGGACAGGGGCGTGTCGAGCCGCAGATTCCCGTCGTCGAGGAACACCCGCTGCGCGGTGTCCACCCGGCTCGTGTCCTCGTGCGCCGCCTCCTTCTTCATCTCCGTCACGCGGGCGTCGAGGAACGCGTTGAGGTACGTGGTCTCGTCACCGCCCTCGGCCGGAGTGTCCGCCTCGGCGCGCGCCGCGTCCCGGATGGAGTCGAAGCCCTCCTGGCCGTGCATCACGATCGCGTCGTAGTAGGCGAACTGGCCCAGCTCCTGCAGGTGGTCGCCCTTGGCGCGGGAGACGGCGGGGTCGAAGTACACGCGGTCGCGTTCGTGCTCCTGCGCCGCCTGGAACTGCGAGGTCTGCGCGGCCTCCTTCCACGCGTCGGTGAAGCCGGGGTCGAGGCCCTCGTGCGAATCGGAGCCGTCGACCTCGCGCAGGGCCGGCAGGTACTCGGCGAGCGGGTTGTCGGGCACCTGGTCGGTGTAGTACTCGACGAGGTCGAGCATGTCGTGGGTGCCGGAGCAGAACCCGACGATGCCGGCGGTGTACCCGCGGCCGTCGTCGATGTCCTCGATGTAGTCGAACTGGTCCTTCCAGTCCAGCGACGAGTTCTCGGCGCTGGACACCAGGCGCATGGCGATCTCCTTCTTCACCGGGTCGTCGAGCCCGGTGGGAGCCGCCGCCTGACTGGTGTTCAGCAGAATCACCGCGGGGACGGCGGCGAGGACCATGGCGAGGGCGATCCTGAAGCCGGTCCTGCGCCGGCGTCGGTGGACGGGGGTGCGATGCCGCGATCCGGACGGCATCGAACGCCGTCGCGGAGTGGGGAGTGGCATGTGCTTCTCCGGTTTCTCGTCTGGCCGGGTGCGTCTCGCGCGAGCGGCGTGAAGCCGGCGGACTCGCGGACCCGGCAGGGGAGTTCGGGGCTGCATGAAGGTGCGGAACCGTGCTGGACGAGCTGAGGAACTCTGAACCGTGCGTCCCTATCCGGACCACTCACTGATAGGAACCTTTCCTTTCTATTGGCAGAATCGCCCGCTCCGCAAGACGCGTGCACGAGCTGGTGCGACGGGAGAGGTGGCCTGGTGCGGACAAAACGGGGAGTCCCGGGCGCGTCGCGTCGAGGGCGACGCTCTGATGGGCGCGCGTCCGTTCGTCAACGCCGGGGCAGGGCGCCCTCTGTCCGGCGGTCGCGCCAGGCCGGGGCGAGCGCGGTGAGCATCAGCACGGCGGTGAGCGCGAAGGCCCACGGGTATCCGGTCCGGCCCGCGAGGAGCCCGAAGCCGACGGCCCCGACGCCCATGCCAGCGTCGTAGGCGAAGTTCCACAGGGCGCTGACCGTGCCGTAACCGGAGGCGGGGACCCGCGCGTACATCAGCGTGAGCGTGGCGTTCTGCGTGATCCCGAAGCCGATCCCGAACACGGCCACCCCGGAGACGACCGCGACCGGACTGTGCGTCAGCGAGACGAGGAGTGTTCCGGCGGACGCGACGACCAGGCCGGGCAGGACCAGGCGGGCCGGACCGTGCCGGTCGCCGCGCCGGCCCGCGACCCAGCGCGCCGCGGTCGACGCCGCGGACTGGACGAACAGGGCCGCGGCGACGAGACCGGTGGAAGCCGACGGGACGGCGAGCGGGAGGAACGTGACGACGATTCCGGCGGCGAGCGTGGTGGCCGCGAAGACGATCGCGGGCCGCAGGAGGCCGGCCGTCCGCAGGCCGGCCACCACACCGATCGACGGCCCCGAGTCCGGCTCGCGGTCCGGCAGGCCCGGCACCGAGACGATCGCGGCCAGCGCGGCCGCCCCGCCCGCGACGCACACCGGCCCGTACCCCACGTGCGCCACCAGCCACACCCCCAACGGCAGGGCCACCAGCGACGGAACCCCGGACACGATCCCGACCAGGGCCAGCCCCTCGCCCCGGCGCTCGGGCGGGATCAGCGACGCCGTCAGCGCGCCACCCGCGACGACCGTGCAGGCGAAGCCCAGACCGCGCACGACGCAGACCGCCGTGATCCACGCCGTGCTCCCGGACACGGTCAGCACGAGCGCGGGCGCACCGAGGAGAAACAGCCCCGCCACCAGCGTCAGGCGGTAACCGAAGCGGGCGACGATCCGGGGAGTGGCCAGCTCACCCGCGACCGTGGCCAGCATCAGCGCGCCCGTGGCGAGCCCCGCCGCGCTGCCGCGGCCCCCGTTGGACTCCTCCGCGTAGAGGGGGACGACCGACAACAGCAGGAAGAAGCCCGTCGAGGCGCCGACGATCGAGACGAAGCGCAGCAGCAGGGGCCGCGTCAGCAGAGGCGGCCGCGAACCGGCGCTCTTGGCTGGGGAGTTGACGTTTCTGGTCACACGACGAACCTAAGGAGCGAGCGGCCCACCGGTAAGATCCGATTTCATGCCGCTGGAGTGGTCCGGTCTCTCTCCCGATCTGCTGCTGGTCATCGACCGGGACAGCGGCGAGCCCCTGCGGTCCCAACTGGAACGCCGACTGCGCGACGCGATCCGGACCGAGCGGCTGCGCGTCGGCGAACGCCTCCCGTCCTCACGCGAACTCGCCCGGGTCCTCGGACTCTCACGCGGCCTGGTGCAGGACTGCTACGCCCAACTCCAGGCCGAGGGCTACCTCGTGACCCGCGTCGGCTCCGCCACCCGCGTGGCGGCCGGCGCGGGCGTCCCGGCAGCGCCCACGGCACCGGCCCCGGAGCCGCCACGGCTGCTGGCCGACTTCCGGTGGGGCGTCCCCGACCTGAGCGGCTTCCCCCTCGCCGACTGGCTGTGGGCGACGCGCGAGGCGGCACGCACCATGCCGACGGCGGCGCTCGACTACGGCGACCCGCGCGGCAGCGCAGCGCTGCGCGAGGTCGTCGCCGGATATCTGCGGCGGGTGCGCGCCGCCGATGCGGACCCGGAACGGACCGTCGTCTGCTCCGGGTACGCACAGGGCCTCGGCCTTGCCCTGCACGCCCTGGCCAGGTCAGGAATCCGCACCGTGGCGTACGAGGACCCCGGCTCACCGGCCACTATCTCCTCCGCCGCGGCCGCGGCGGGCCTTTCCGCGATCCCGATACCGGTCGACGAGCGCGGCATCGACGTCCAGGCACTCGCCGCGACGAGTGCGCGCGCCGTCGTCGTCACCCTCGCGCACCAGTGGCCCACCGGCGTCGCCCTGGCACCCGAACGCCGCCTCGCCCTCATCGAGTGGGCCAGAACGCGGGACGCCGTCGTCATCGAGGACGACTACGACGCCGAATTCCGGTACGACCGCGAGCCGGTGGGCGCGCTCCAGGGACTCGCCGCCGACCGCGTGATCTCCCTCGGCACCGTCAGCAAGTCCCTCGCGCCCGCGTTGCGCATCGGATGGATGCTGTGCCCGCCCGCGCTCACCGAATCGATCATCGAGCACAAGCGGCTGAACGACCGCGGGGCGCCCACCCTCGACCAGTTGGCCCTCGCCACCATGATCGAGTCCGGCCGCTTCGACCGGCACCTGCGCCGCATGCGCACGACCTACGCGGCACGGCGCACCGCCCTGGTCGCAGCCCTCGCCGAACACGCCCCCGACGTCAGGGTGACCGGCCTCGCGGCAGGCTTCCACGCGGTGGCCCACCTGCCCGGACAGGCCGACGAACACGACCTCGTCGCCGCCGCCCGCACCCGGTCCGTCGGCCTCTACGGAATGAGCGCCTGCCGCGCCGCGCACGCGACCAGGCCGGCGCAGTTGATCCTGGGATTCGGCGACGTGGGCGAACGCGCCGTCACGGCGGGCATCGCGGCGATCGGAGACCTGCTGACAGGGCGGTGACCCCGAACTAGGCAGTGAGTGCGGCTGGTTCAGCGCCCCACTGGTCGCAGGACGATCGTCCAGGTATGGATCGTGAAGCGTGTGGGGTCGTCGGGCAGCGGCTCGCCCACCATGACCGTCACCTGCTCGCCACTGCGCCGCAGCGACCGCAGGACGCGCGCGCCGGACGGAGCGGCGACGAGACCGAGTTCGCCTTCGATCTCCACGAGCGTACGACTGCGCAGGTCACGGTCGACCGACCGGAGACGGGCGCCGTCCAGGACGAGGATCGTGCCGTCCCGCAGGACGAGCGGCTCGGGCGGCTGGGGGTCGGACAGGGACGGTCCGGGCCGGACCACGCCGCCGGGCAGGAGACGCACCACCCGGCCCTTCGTGGGCAGATTCCGGTCGGCCTCGACTACCCGCACGCCGGTGCCCACGACGTAATGACCGTACGAGCGCCAGGCGTCGGTACGGTCACCGTCCCGGTCGTACTCCCAGGTGTCGAAGAGGTCGTAGCCCTCCAGCCCGAGCAGGAAGCGGCCGCCGCCGCGCGCGGCACCGCGAGCGCCCCGCAGCTCGGCGACCAGGCGGCCGTCGGCGAGGTCGAGCAGCAGGGCTGGGCCGAGCATGCCCCAGGGGGTGTACTCCAGGGAGTCCGTGGTCACCAGGGCCCGGTCGCCGGAGAGGTGCACGGCATTGGGCCGGCCCACGCAGCGATGCGTCCAGCGGATCCGCCCGCTGTCGTCGACGCAGGTCACCGAGCCGACCGCGGTCTCGATCCGCGGTCCGTCACGCCGCGCCGACACCTCCCGCGCCGGAAACCGCCACGGCCCCACGGACCGCCGCCGCTCCACGACCTCGGCCCGCCATGCACCCGCCTGCCCCGCGCCCGCCCCAGGTTCTGTCACGGCCGAGAGCGTAACGGTGACCGTCGCGCGGGCGTGGCGCACGGCACGACGCCTGCGACGGAGCGCCTCGGGACGGGGCGGCCGGTCGAGTAGCGGGCATTCCGCTCCGTGGGTGCCGCAGGAGCGTGGCTCTCGGGTGTCAACCTTCGGCAGCACTTCACAGGCAACTGCACTCGGTGCCGTAGAACAGGAGGAACACGCCTGTCGCGGCGGTCAGTGTGAAGCCGGCCGCCGTCACGGCGGCGAAGCCCCGCCGCCGACGCCCCTTCGTGGGGTCACGGAACACGCTCCAGGCGCCGTGCGCGAGGAACAGACAGAACAGCCCGGCACCCGCCACCGTCAGGCGCGGGCTGAACGACCAGCTCAGGTAGGCGATCAGAAGCAGGCCTAGCAGCAGCGCGCAGGCGAGCAGAGTGAGGATCACCTCGGCGACGGCTTCCCCGACCGTCTCCATCAGAAACTCGCCGATCCCCTTCGCCACCCGTCGCATTCCCACGCCCCCAACAGCCCTTCCTCTACGGCAGCACTTCGGCGTGCGCACAAGCGCCGACCGTACGGAGCTCATTCACCAGATCGTCGGCGACTTCCACGGACACGTTGCTGACCAGGGTCGCGGGAAGTCGGCTGACGAGCGACTTGGCGCCCCAGAGGCTCAGCCCCGTGCGCCTGTGCAGCAGTTTCACGACATCGATCGGCTCAGGACCGGAGTCCGTCAGAATCACGTCGCAAGACGGATCATCACAGACCAGCGAGAAATATCGACTCACTGCTCCCGATTCCTCTCCGAGCCTCCGACAGTCGATTGCCGCGCGTCCCCACGGCCCTTCACCGGGGAGGCAAGTTGTGCCAGTCGTGTCCGCAAACGCCTCGGCAATATTTCTGCCTGCGGCGGGTGTCCGCGACCGAGAACGCCGAGACGAGAATACGGAACGCTTTGACGTGTTCGTCGGCTGGGAGGCCTGCGAACCCGTAGCGGGGCGGTTCCATGGAAATCATCACCGAAGGGTTGGCCGTGGCCTTCACACCGGATCGGGCAACGCCTTCACGCCCGTCGGCCGCAGTGATGTGCGCCTGCATCGCGTACCCGGCGACCTCTTGCAGTACAGCCCGCCGTCCCACCGGAGACAAGGCGGAGAACCAGGATGTTCCCTCGTCCAACGTACGGATCTCTTGCGCGACTTCGTTGACAACCCGCTCGGTTTCGCACCGAAGCGCTCGCTCATCCTCATGGCTGCCGGTCCCGAACATCTGCCCATGATTCCACGACGCCTCGACGGACGGATGTTGTCTCACGGGCATCGGGGCACCCGCGACCGCAATCCGAAACGCGAAGTCTTCAGGGCTGAGCGTCCGCCACCGGATGAGCGAGAGACTTCATCGGCGGTAGTGTCACCGCCGCGATGTTCCGTTCCGGCGCCCGGCTCGAGAACCGGGCCCGAACAAGCGGGAGGAGCCCAGCTGCGTGAACCGGCCGAGTCATGGCGCGCTGCATCACGTCGAGATCTGGGTTCCCGATCTCGACCGTGCCCTTGCCTCACTGGGGTGGTTGTTCCAGGCGCTGGGCTACGCGGTCTCGCAGAGCTGGGACACCGGCCGCAGCTGGTCGCTGGGGCCGACCTACGTCGTCCTGGAACAGTCCCCGGGCCTCACCGCGGACGAGTACGACCGGCGTCGGCCCGGGCTGAATCATCTGGCCTTCCATGTCAAGGACTCGGCAGGCGTCGAGGAGTTGGCCGCCGACGCGTCCCGCAACGGCTGGACCCTGATGTTCCCCGAGCTTCACCCGCATGCCGGCGGCACGCAGCACTACGCCGCCTACCTGGAGAACGTCGACGGCTTCGAGGTCGAGCTTGTCGCCATCAGTGCGGCTCAGCACCCGCGGGGCGCCGCAAATTAGCCGTGCCGAGGACGAATCGGACGTGAAGCGGCGGCCGTTGGCTCACGCGGGTCGGGCGGCGAGGAGGCCGTGCACCAGGGCCCTGAGGCCGTCCTGGTAGGTGTCCGTGGCGGTCAGTGGTGCCCAGCGGTCCGCCACCTGCGCCAGACGCGGGAGTTCGTCCGCGTCGAGGCCGGCGAAGACCTGCTCCCGGTAGGTCGCGCGGTCGTCATCCGTGCGGCGTCGGGCCGCTGTCGTGCGGACCACGATCTCCCCGGCGGTGTAGTACCAGATCGCGCGGTAGCCGTGCACGGCCCGCTCGGGGGAGAGGCCGGCTTCGGCCAGGCCGTCGACGATCTGCTCGACGAACCACAGCGCGCTCGTGGACATGAGGTCGTCGGCGGTCAGCACCTCCACGATCCAGGGGCAGGCGGCCAGCGCCTCGTGGATCGCGGTGGCGGCCGCGACGGCCCGCTCGCGGGGGTCGGCGGGCAGTTCCGGCCGGCGCAGGGTCCGGGTGGCGTAGTCGTCCAGAAGGAGGACGAGGAGTTCCTCCTTGTCGCGGACGTGGTGGTAGAGGGCCATCGGGGTACTGCCGACCTCCGAGGCGAGCCGCCGCATGGTCAGCTTCGCGACGCCCTCCTCGTCCACGATCCGGCGTGCTGTCCGGATGATCTCCTCGCGGGAGATACGGGGAGGTCGGCCAGGGGTTCTGCGCGGTGCGGACGGTTGCGACATGCCCCCCATCATTCCTCAGGCGTCGACAAGGGAGAACCTCGGCGCTATGTTTCTATACATGTATAGAAACTCTCGGGAGAGACCCGGAGCGGTGCTGGCGGCCGCTGCCGTCGCCCAGTTCGTCGTCGCCCTGGACATGTCGGTGGTCAACGTCGCCTTACCCGCGATCCGGACGGCACTTGACTTCGAGCCGCTGAACCTGTCGTGGGTCGTGCACGCGTACGCCCTCACCTTCGGCGGACTCCTGCTGCTGGGCGGCCGGGCCTGCGACCTGTACGGCAGGCGCCGGATGTTCGTCCTCGGGCTCAGCGTCTTCGCCCTGTGCTCGCTCGCGGGCGGGCTCGCCCACGCACCCTGGCAGCTGATCGCCGCACGCGCAGGGCAGGGCGTCGGCGCTGCCGCAGCCGCACCGGCCGCGCTCGCGATGCTCACCACGACCTTCCCCGAAGGTCCCCGCCGCGTCAGGGCGTTGGGAGTGTGGAGCGCGGTGAACGCCGCGGGCGGAGCACTGGGCGTACTGGCCGGCGGACTGCTGACCGAGTACGCGGGCTGGCGCTGGGTCATGCTGATCAACCTGCCCATCGTCGCCGTGGCCCTCGCGCTCGCGCTCGCCGCCGTGCCCGCCGACGCGGAGCGCGCCGACCGACGTGAGAGGCTCGACGTACCGGGTGCGGTCCTCGCGACAGGCGGCGTCGGGCTGCTGGTCCTCGGGGTCGTCCGCACCGACGCCCTCGGCTGGACCTCCCCGACCACCTGGGCCACCCTCGCCGCCGCGACCGTACTGCTCGCCGCGTTCGTCCTCGTCGAGTCGCGGACCACCACACCCCTGCTGCGCCTGGGCCTGCTCCGCAGCCGCTGGGTCGCCGGCGCGAACGTGCTCGTATTCCTGGCCGCCGCCGGACAGTTCACGGCGTTCTACTTCGTGTCCCTCTACATGCAGCAGGTCCTGGGCATGAGCGCCGCCGCGACCGGTACCGCGTTCCTGCCCTTCTCCCTGGGCCTCATCGCGGGAACCGTGCTCGCCACCCGCCTCACCGCCACCCGCAGCCCGCGCGCGTCCCTCGTGCCCGGCGCCCTGCTCGCCGCGTCCGGCCTGGCCTGGTTCGCCCTCATCAGCCCCGACGGCAGCTTCCTGACCGACGTGCTCGGCCCCTCCCTCGTCACCAGCGTCGGCGCGGGACTCGTCCTCGCGCCCGTCGCCGCCGCGGCGACCACCGGCATCGCGCGGCGCGAAGCCGGAACGGCCTCCGGCCTCATGAACAGCTCCCGCCAACTCGGCGGCTCCATCGGTCTGGCCGCCCTCGCCACCGTCGCCGCACATCGCACCGGCACTGCCTCCGGCCCCGCCGCACTCAACGACGGCTACGCCCTCGGCCTGGCCCTCGCCGCGGCCGTGTTCGTCCTCGCGGCGGTCGTGGCCGTCGCCGTACTGCCAGGCCGCAGGGCGGCCACCCCCGTACCGCAGTCCTCCGCCCCCGCCCAGAATCAGATGGAAGGCACTCCGTCATGACGACCACCGCGATCGACCTGTTCGCCTCGGCCCTGCACTTCCGCCCCGACGGCGAAGTCCGCGCTGCCGAACGCCGGATGGCGAGCAGCGACTCCGATGCCTGGCAGATCGCCACGTTCCACGTGGAGACCGACGCCGACGTCCACGCCGACCACTGGGAGATGCACCCGCAGGCGGAGGAAGCGGTGTGCTGCCTCACCGGCGGCGTCCGCCTCTACCTCCGCCCCGAAACCCCCGGCGAGGCCGAGGACATGGTGCGGTTGCAGGCCGGCACCGCCGTGATCGTGCCCCGCGGCCGCTGGCACCGCCTGCAACTGGACGCCCCCAGCGACCTGATGTCGATCACCCTCCGCGAGGGAACCCGCCTCGAGAAGCGCAACGACAGCCGCTGAATGACGGCGACTGAATGACGGCGACCGGCCGACGGTGGCCCGGCACCACACCCTGCCGGGCCACCACACCCGCGCCGCCCCCCGTCCAGTACTGGCGATAATCGACCGATGAGCGCCATCGAACGATCCATCCCGCCCCTGAACGCGGACGAGCGCACCACGCTCGAAAGCTGGCTCGACTTCCACCGCACCACGCTCGCCATGAAGTGCGAGGGCCTGGACGACAAGCAGGCCGCCACCGCGTCCGTGCCGCCGTCCGGCTTCACGCTGATCGGCCTGGTCCAGCACATGGCCGAGGTCGAGCGGAACTGGTTCCGCCGGGTGTTCGCGGGGGAGCAGGCCCCGCCCATCCACGACCCCGAGGCCGATCCCTCCGCCCCCGACGGCGGCTTCGACGTGGCCGACGACGCCACCCTGCACGACGCGCTCACCACCTGGCAGGCAGAGATCACCCATGCCCGTGAACACTGCGCCGACCGCGCCCTGACGGACACCGGCCGCTTCATGGACCAGGACGTCAACCTCCGGTGGATCTACGTCCACATGATCGAGGAGTACGCCCGCCACAACGGGCACGCGGACCTCGTCCGCGAGCGCGTCGACGGCGCCACCGGCGTGTAACCCCGAGGCAGGCAGCCTCGGGTCTGCCGACGAACTGCCGACGACCGCGTGCAGGCGCCGGTCGTCGGCAGGCGTGGTTCGGGTGACCTGCCTCGCCTCGCCGCCGGACGATCATCCTCTGGGCTCATGCCGTCGGTGATGCCTTCCCCCATGGAGCCGACCTGGTTCAACCCGGTGGCCGACGTATCGACCGGCGCCGGCTGTGACCGTTGAGACCGTTCGACCGAGCGACATCCAACGGCCTCAGGAGCAACGTATGACCGCCCACCACATCACCGCACCCACGCCGGCGAAGGGCGTGCGCGCCGCCTGGAAGCGCGCGCACGCTCCGGTGCCCGGCGTCCCGCGGTGGGCCCGGTTCGCCGCCTACGCGATCCCCTTCACCGTGCTTCCCTCCGGCGTGTGGCGGATCATGACCGTCGTCTTCCACGTCGGGGACGACGGCCCCCACGGCGCGGGCCAACTCCCGTCGTGGCTCCCGGGACCGGTGTACATCGTCGCCCTGTCCGTCCTCTCCGAACTGCTGGCCTTCACCGCCGTCGGGCTGGTCGCCGTGTGGGGAGAGGTGCTCCCGCGCTGGATCCCGCTGCTGGGCGGCCGCAGAGTGCCGCCGCTCGCGGCCGTCGTGCCCGCCGCCCTCGGCGCCACGATCCTGACGGTTCTGTGGACCACCGCCTTCGTCACTTCCCTGTCCGGACTCACCATCCGAGGCGAGCAACTCCCCAGCGACTACCCGACGCAGTCGATGCACGGCTGGGAACTGGCCTTCTTCAACGTCACCTACGCCCCACTCATCCTCTGGGGCCCCCTGCTGGCAGCCGTCTGCTTCGCGTACTGGCGCAGGCGCGCCACCAGCACGCGGCGGCGCGACGTCTAGGCTCAGGGCTCATGATCTTGCTGAGTGACCCTCAAGTGGCCGACGTCCCGGTGCGGGACTGCGGCGAGCCCCTCGTGGAGATCGCCTCGGCCCCGGCGATCGCGCTCGACCCCCGGGAGCGAGACGAGGAAGGGGCGTACGGGCGGGTCAGAGCCGGCGTGCTCGACCGGCTCTGTGCGGCATCCGAGAAACTTCCCGACGGCATTGGATTCCTTGTGGTTGAAGGACATCGCAGCAGTGCCGAGCAGGCCCGGCGGTTCGCGCTCTACGAGGATCGCCTGCGTGGTTCCGGCATCACCGAGGCTGCCGAGCTTCGGCGCCGGGCCAGTGCCTTCGTCTCCCCGGTCGAGGTGGCGCCCCACTGTGCCGGTGCGGCCCTCGACCTGACGCTCGTCGATGACGACGGCGTCGAGCTGGACATGGGCGGCGCCGTGAACGGCCACCGCACCGGAGACGAGAAGTACTGCCCGATGGACGCCCCGGGCCTGACTGACCGGGCACGCCGCAACCGCGCTCTCCTGGCCAGGGCCATGGGGGACGCCGGGTTCGTCAACTACCCCACCGAGTGGTGGCACTGGTCCTACGGCGATCGGTACTGGGCCCTCATGACCAAGGCCGGCAGTGCCCCCTACGGGCCCGCCTGACGACCTCGCATCCCTCAGGACGTACCGATCCGAGCCCTCAGCTCGAACCGGCGACCAGGGCCTCGCCGAGCGGGGTGCGCCGGTACAGCACGGACCGTCCGGACCGGGCGCGGACGAGCAGCCCCGCGCCACGTAGGATGGCGAGGTGGTCTCCCACGGCGCCGGGGGTCATGGCGAGGCTTCGGGCGAGGTGGCTGGTGCTGGCCGGCGCGTCCAGGGCCATCAGCAGCCGGGCCCGGGCCCGGCCGACCAGGGCGGCGAGCGCGTCCGGCTGCGGGGCGGCCTCCTGTTCGCCCCACAGGGCGGCGGTGCCGCGGGCCCGATAGACCAGGGTTCTCGGCCAGGGGTCTTCGAGGTGGGCGGCGATGTGCCCGACGAAGACCGAGGGGATGAGCAGGAGTCCGTCGCCGGAGAGGCGGACGGTTTCGCCGCGGAAGAAGCCGATCTCGATGCCGCCGGCGCGCCAGGCGATGCCCGGGTGCAGGCTCTCGACGGCCGCGGCCCAGCCGCGTTCGCCGATCACCCCGACCCGGTGCACGACATCGCGCTCGCAGATCGCGCGCAGCTGCGGCCAGTCCGCGGCGAGCAGTTCGTGCCACGCCTGGTCCATCGCCGCGGCGATTCTGGGGACGACGTCCTCCGAGTCCAGCACGGCGCGTACGCGGGGATCACGGGCGGACGGGCCGGTCGCGGTGGCGGCGATCTCGTGGCGGGCCGCCGCCGGCGGAGTGGCTCGGATCACGGCCAGGTCGTCCGCCCAGGTCTGGCTGAGGCCACGCGGGGGTGGGGCGACGAAGTCGGGTCCGCCCTGCGGGTTCTGCAGGGCGAGGAAGGCGTTGAGTTCGGTTTCGCGGCGAAGGCGTTCGAAGGCCGGCTCGAGCCGGGCGGCCCAGGCTCGGGGGAGCGGCCGTTCGTGGCTCGCGAGCGAGCGCAGCAGCAGGCAGAGGTCCAGTGCGGGCGACAGCGCGAAGCGGCTGCGCAGCAGGTCGTCGACGGAGACTTCGAAGCGCAGCACCTGGTCATGCTAGCGCGGGCCGGTTGTTTGGATTCGTCGAGCGACGAATCATTGGTGAGCGGTGCGGGCACCCGCCGAGGCTGGGCGCCATGACCCCGACCGCCGGAGCCGCACACGGCAACCACCGTGCCACCTACCGCGAGGTGCTGGCCGAGCCGCGATTCCGGCTGCTCTTCGCGACCCGTACCGTTTCGATCACCGCGGACGCGCTGCGGATCACCACGTTCTCGGTGCTGGTCTACGCGACCACCGACTCCGCGCTGCTGAGCGCACTGGCCTTCGGTATCGGCTTCCTCCCGCAACTCTTCGGCTCGCTGCTGCTGGGTTCCCTGGCCGACCGGCTGCCGCCCCGCGCGCTCCTCGCCGGCGGCTACGCCTTTGCGTGCGCCGCCGCCCTGCTGCTCGCCCTGGTGCGGATGCCGATCTCGGCAAGCCTCGGTGTCGTGGCGCTGGTCGCCCTCGCAACCCCGGTGTTCAGCGGCGCGTCGAGCCGACTGATCGCGCAGGCGCTGGAAGGCGACGCGTACGTACTGGGCCGTTCCCTGAACAACATCGCCGGCTCCGGCGCGCAACTGTTCGGACTGGCGCTGGGAGGCGCGACCGTCGCGGCACTCGGACCGCATCGGGCGCTCGCGGTGAGCGCCGTCCTCCACCTCGGCTGCGCGCTCGCCATCCGCATCCGGCTGCCGAGGCGGCGGTCGGGAGCGCCCGAGAGCGTGCAGGGCGACGGTGGGACCGTGCGGACAAGCCTGTACGGTGCCGCTCTGCTGCTGCGGGGACAGACGGTACGACGGCTGATGCTGGGCCAGTGGCTGCCGCCCGCGTTCGTCGCGGGCGCCGAGGGCCTGATCGTCGCCTACGCCGGCGCGCGCCACTTCGCGCCCGGCTGGTACGCGGTGCTGATGGGCTGCCTGCCGGTCGGCATGCTCATCGGCGACGTGCTGGTCGGCCGTCTCCTGCGCCCACCGACCCGCGAGCGGCTGGTGGTTCCACTGGCCGCGCTGATGGGACTGCCGCTGTTCGGCTTCGCCGCAGGGCCCGGAGTCGGCGCCTCGTCCTGCCTGCTGCTGCTCAGCGGCTTCGGATTCGCCTACGGCCTCGGCCTGCAACGACCGTTCCTGGACGCCCTGCCGCAGGACGGCCAGGGCCAGGCGTTCGGCCTGCTGGGCGCCGGAGGCATGACGCTGCAAGGTGTCGGCCCGGCCTGCTTCGGCGCGGTGGCCGCAGGCATCGGAACAGGCGGCGCCATCGCCCTGGCAGGCTGCGCGGCGGCACTCACCGCCGGTTGGATCCACCTCTGGCACGCCCCGGCCACCCCGAAACCCGTCCTACGAGACCTTGAGACCACGGACACCCCACGGAAGGCGCACACCGCATGATCGACGCATTCGCGAAGGACAACCTGCACGGCAGGCTGCGGCGGGACCGCGAGGCCCTGCTCTGGAAACTCGACGGCCTGTCCGAGTACGACGCCCGCCGACCCCTGACCGCGACGGGGACCAACCTCCTCGGCCTCGTCAAACACGTGGCCACCGTCGAGGCCAGGTACTTCGGCGAGGTCTTCGACCGCCCGTCCCCGGAACCGCTGTGCCGGTGGCAGGACTCCGACGGCAGTGACCAGTGGGCGACCGAGGACGAGACCCGTGACGAGATCGTCGCGTTCTACCGGCGCACCTGGAAACACTCGGACGCCACGATCGACGAACTCTCCCTCGACGCCTCCGGCCACGTGCCCTGGTGGCCGCAGCCGCACTCCGGCACCAACCTGTTCGTCATCCTGGTTCACGTCCTCGGCGAGACCGTCCGGCACACCGGACAAGCCGACATCCTGCGCGAGGGCGTCGACGGCCGGACCGGTCTGCGCGCCGAACACGAGCGGCCGATCGACGAACAGGCCCGCGCCGACCACCGCGCGAAGCTCGAACGGGCCGCAAGGGCCGCCGCATCCTTCGGGGCCTGACATCGGCCGGTGTTCCGAATCCGCCGTCAGGAGGCGTGGACGGCCTCGGTGAGGCGGTCGGCCGCGTCGACGGCGACCTTCGCGAGCCGTGCGCCGGGGTGGCGGGTGAGACGTTGAACCGGGCCGGTCACCGTGACCGCGGCCACGACCCGACGAGCCGGGTCCCGCACCGGCGCCGAGACGGAGGCCATGCCGGGTTCGCGTTCGCCGATCGACTGGGCCCAGCCCCGGCGCCGGACGCCGCTCAGGGTCCTGGCCGTGAAGTGCGCGCCCTGCAGGCCGTGGTGGTAGCGCTCCGGTTCCTCCCAGGCCAGCAGGACCTGGGAGGCGGAGCCGACCTTCATGGGGAATGCGGAACCGACGGGCACCGTGTCACGCAGGCCGGCCGTCCGCTCCGCGGCGGCGACGCAGACACGCATCTCCCCTTGGCGCCGGTAGAGCTGCGTGCTCTCACCGGTCGTGTCACGCAGGGCGGTGAGGACCGGACCCGCCGCGGTCAGCAGATGGTCCTCGCTCGACGCGGCCGAGAGCTCGGCGAGCCAGGGGCCGAGGACGAACCGGCCCTGGAGGTCCCTGCCGACGAGACGGTGGCGTTCGAGGGCGGTGGCGAGCCGGTGGGCGGTGGGCCGGGACAGGCCGGTGGCGGCGACCAGACCCGCCAGGGTGGCGGGCCCCGACGCCAGCGCACCCATGATCACTGCGGTCTTGTCGAGGACGCCGACACCACTGGAAATATCCGAAATGTCCATGGAAAGAGCTACTCCAGTCTCAGGACGCGAAGAGGGATCGCGGAGACCTCGCCTGGGCGAGGGCAGGGATGATCAGCGAGAAACGGCCGAAGACATCGGCCGAGCAGCCGCAGACATCACGAGACGGGTATGCGGAAAGCCCGGGACGGACAGGGCTTGGGTGAAGGGCAGCACAGAGAGCACCGTGTCTCCTCATCTTTTCCCACGCCACGTTGGCGCGGGCCGGAGTTGGCACTGGACCCGACGGCGCGGCGCAAAGAATGAGCACCGAGTCGACCGGGGAGTTGCCGGGGCTTCGTAGGGCCGGTCCCTCCACCCCTCTGGATGATTCGCGAAGACAATAGCAAGACTCCGCCCGCCGCAGACCGGGGGCTCCGGGCCAGGGCCGGGCCCCGCACCATGCATGCTCTTCCGGCAGCGAGCGTGACCGGCAGGACGACGCAAGGATGTGAGTGATGACAGAGCAGGCGCCGGCACTCAGCACGGAACACGACCGTCTGTGCCGTGAACTGGGTTCCATCGCGGTCGACTATCCCTCGGGCGACCCCGTCGAGACGCTGGGCCGGCTCGTGGCCGACGCTGACGCCGCGCTCGCCCGACAGGGCACAGAGCAGGGCAGGTTCGAACGCTCGGGCTACCTGGTCCTGCTCTACGCCATGTCCTGGTATGTAGAGGCGCGTCTGTCCGATCAGGAGGACCTGATCCGGGCGTACGAGGGTGTCCTGCGGAGCTTTCGGCAGACCTTCGCCGAGTCGCCTGCGTGTACCTGCCCGGACGGCGGTCACCCGGCGCCGCCGGAGCCCGAGAGCGCGGCCGAACTCGGTGTCCATCTCCTGACGGAAGACGGCCGCGCCCTCTACACCGAGGAGGAGGAGCCGGAGGAGGACCTCTCGGTCTATGACTGCGAGCTGTATCTGTCGGGCCTGGCGCTCAGCGCCGCGTACTAGCTTCCTTCGCCCGCACGACCGCGACCGGTCCTGTCGCGATCATCTGTTCTGCCGGGGGGACCTGCACAGGAGGCCGCGGTGAGCGGTCACCGCGCCGCCCTGCGGTAGTGGGTGAGGACGGCGGCGCCGATCTGCTGCGTGGAGAGGCAGTCCAGTTCGGCTCGGGGGCCGTCGGTCGGGAAGAGGTGTCTGCCCGTGCCGAGCACGCTGGGGAAGGTCAGCAGGCGGTACTCGTCGACCAGGTCGGCGGCCCTCAGCTGGTCCACGACGCTGAGGCTTCCGGTGATGATCACGTCGCGGCTCTCACGCTTGACGGCGTCGACCAGGTCGCCGTCGAGGAGCGTGGAGTTCGCCCAGGCCGAGGTGTCGGTCTGCGACAGGGTGCGGGAGGCGATCAGCTTCGGGACGGTGTTCATGCGGGTGGCGAACGGGTCGTCGCGGCCCGGCCAGAGCCGGGAGAACAGCTGCCAGGTGGTGCGCCCGAGCAGGAGCACCCCCTCGTCCAGCGTGCGGCCGAGCCGGAACTTGTCCCCGGCCACCGCCTGCGGGCCGTGCCGGAATGCCCAGCCGCCCCGCGGCGTTCCCGCGGATCCGTCCGGGTCGGACACGACCCCGTCCAGGGTGATGAACTCGATGACGATGACGCTCACGATGAGTTTCCCTTCGGTTCGGTGCTCATCAGTACGTACTGGCGGCACCGCCGTGACTCATCGCTCGCGTCAGGACTTCCTCGCGGGAATTTCCCTGGGCAGGTCGAAGGTGTCGAAGAGGCGGGGGTCGGCGAACACCACGTTGTGTGTGATGCGGCCGGCGGTGACCGTGAGGACCTGGAGGGTGTGCAGTCGGTGGCCGCCGCCGGGCTCCGGCGCGTAGGCGGCGAGGGCGGGCTGCGCGCAGGCGGTGAGCTCCCGCACGAGCCACCCGCTGCCCCGCATCCGGAACACCCGCTCCATGAATCGGCCGTAGTCCTGGCTGCCGAGGTACCACAGCGGAACCGGCGGCATCTCCAGGATCGCGTCGTCGGCCAGCAGCCGTACGAGCGCGGGCACGTCCGCCGCCTCGAACGCCTCCATGTAGCGCCGGACGACCGCTCGCACCTCGGGATCCGCCGGCTCAGTGACCGTACTGGCGTCGCCCACGTCGGCGAGGCCGGCACGGGCGCGCTGCAAGGCGCTGTTGACCGCCGCGACCGACGTCCCCAACTGCTCGGCGACCTCGGCGGCGCTGAAGGCCAGTACCTCCCGCAGCACCAGTACCGCCCGCTGCCGCGCCGGCAGGACCTGCACGGCCGCCACCCACGCAAGCCGCAGATCGGCCCGGACCTCCACATCGAACCGCGCGTCGGGGAACGGCTCCAGCCAGGGCACCTCGAGCGCCGGCGTCAGCGGGGCCTCGGGGTTGCCGCTCGGCGCTCCCAGGCCGGACGGCAGCGGCCGCCGACTGCGGCCCTCCAGTGCGGTCAGGCACACGTTGGTCGCGATCCGGTACAGCCAGGTCCGTACCGACGCGCGCGCCGGGTCGTAGCGGTCGCGGGCCTCCAGGCACGCAGCAGTGTCTCCTGCACCAGATCCTCGGCCTCGTGCACCGACCCCAGCATCCGGTAGCAGAACGCCACCAGCTCACCTCTGTACGGCTCGAAGTCCACGGGCTCATCATGCGGCACAGCCCGCACACCCGAGGATGCTTCGCGGGACGCGCCGCCCGCCGGGCCAGGGGCGCGGACAGGGTTCATCCGAGGCGGGTCAGCCCGTGGCGGTCGGCCCAGGCGCTGATCGCCGCGGCCAGTTCCTCGGGGCGATCCTCGGGGGAGTGGTGGCCGGCCGGGCCGTGGCGCGACACCTCCAGGCCCGCGATGTTCTCCTCGCACCAGGCGACGGCGCCCTGGTCGGTCATCGCGCCGGGGCCCGGCTCGAACGCGGCGAGCAGCTTGGGGACGTCAGGGCTGGCGGTCAGCCAGGCGTCGTAGCGTTCGATGTGGGCCACGACGTCGGCGGGCTCGGCGTCGAACGGCATCATGCGGGTCCATGCCAGCACCGGCCGGCGGCTGTGCGGGGTGGGGAAGGGGCGGCGGTAGACGTCCAGGTCGGCGGGGTCGAGGGGCGTGGCCATCGTGTCCGGGAGTCCTTCGATGAACAGCGACTTCTCCAGGATCATCTCCTCGCCCACTCCCGGGGTGCGCAGCAGGGTGAACAACTCCCGTCCTGCGGAAGGGAATTCGTCACCTTCCAGCGGCTTGAGGATCGTCTCGGTGAAGGCGAGGCCGCGGACACGTTCCGGGAGGCGTGCGGCTCGGTCGAAGGCGAGCGCGCCGCCCCAGTCGTGGCCGATCAGGACGGCCTCGGCGAGGCCCAGGGCGTCGAACCAGGCGTCGAGATAGCGGGCGTGGTCGTCGAAGGAGTAGGCGATGCGGGGTTTCCCGGAGTCGCCCATGCCGATGAGGTCGGGCGCCAGGAGGCGGCGGCCGGGTGCGGCGACACCCGGCAGTACGTTCCGCCACAGGTGGGAGGAGGTGGGGTTGCCGTGGAGGAAGACGAACGGCAGTCCGTCGGGATCGCCGGACTCGCGGTGGTGGAGGGTGGAGTCGAGGACGGGGAGGGTGGGCATCGCGGTGTCACGTCGCTTTCGGTCCGGGGAATCGGTCAGAGGTTGAGGCGCAGGACGCGGTCGACGGCGATCTCGATGACGACCAGGTCCGGTGGGGTGGGCGGGACCGCGTGGTAGCGGGCGGTGTACCGGCGGACCGCCTCGGCCAGGCGTACGGGATCCTCGGTCACGGTGGCGCAGCCTTCGAGGGTGGCCCAGCGGAAGCCGTCCGCCTGGCAGAGGGCGACGGGGGCCGCCGGCCCACCCGCCGTCACGTTCCGGGCTTTGCGGGCTCCCGCCCGGGTGGTGACCCGGGCCAGGCCGGTGACCGCGTCAAAGGTGAAGCGGACCGGCGTGACGTGTGGGGTGCCGTCGGGGCGGAGGGTGGTGAAGGTGGCCGTGTGGGGGCGGTCGAGGAACTTCCTTACGGAGCCCGGGAGTTCCGCGGCCGTCGTCATGGCCGCCGGTGTGGCCTTCGCCCGGCTCACTTCTTCTTCACGCCTTCGTTCCAGATGAGCTTGGCGATGTTCGGCTTGACGGCCGTGGTGATGACGCCCATCGCGGTGCGCACGTAGAGCCGTTCCTCCAGTTCGCGCAGCATGCTCGCGGCGAGGTCCGCGCGGGCGGTGAAGACGCCGTCGGCGCTGGTCTCGGCGGTGTGGAAGTCCGTGACGACGGGGTGCTCGAAGAGTCCCGAGGGCCGGACGAGGGTCCAGTCGAGCTCGGTTCGACGGATCAGGTCCTCCATGCGGCGCATGTCCTCGTGGAGGGTGCGGCCGAGGCGCCGGTTCACCAGCGGGTCCAGGACGTGGTTGAAGAAGTGCGCGCCGGTGGGGCGCCAGTGCGGGTCGGCGATGCTCGAGCTGACGGCGAGGAGCCGGTTGATGCCGTGGCGGGTCATGGCCTCCGTGATGGCCGTGGAGCTCGCCGAGTACGTCGTGATGGTCTCCTTGCTGAAGCGCGCGCCCAGCGCGGACAGGACCGCGTCCGTCCCGCTGAGCGCGGCGTCGACAGCGGCCGGATCGGTGGCGTCGGCGACGGCCACGGTGAGACCGGGACGCGTGGGGGAGAGGGAGCCGGGGCGGCGGGTCACGGCGACGACCTCGTGGCCGGCGTCGAGGGCCTGGTCGGTGAGGTGGCGGCCGGTCGGTCCGTTGGCGCCGAAGACTGCGATGCGCATGGTGTCGGGTCATCCCCTCGTGCGGTGGTCGGAACGCCCTTGACTGTGCCGATCACCCCACGCAGGCTCAACGCTGATGAATAACGCCGCCCCTGCCCCCGCCCGCACCCGAGGTCGCCCCCGCGGCAACCCGCCGACCCGCGAGTCGATCGTCTCGGCTGCCCGCGCGCTGTTCCTGGAGCGCGGCTACAAGCGCACCACGGTGCGTGCCGTGGGCGCGGCGGCGGGTGTCGACCCGGCACTCATCGCGTACCACTTCGGCTCGAAGAAGGGCCTGTTCGCGGACGTGATGCAGTTCCAGTGCGCCAACGCGCTGGCGGTGGACGACGTCCTCGGCGGTGACCCGAGCACCCTCCCCGACCGTCTGATCGACGCGGTGACGGGCCTGTGGGAGGACGCCGACTTCCTCCAGCTCACCGCCCAGGGCGACGAGGCCGCCGAGGTGATCCGCGAGTACCTGGAACAGGAACTGCTGGCCCGGCTTGTTGAATTTCTCGGCGGCCGTGACGCGACCGCCCGTGCCACGGCCGTGGTGACGATCCTCGGCGGCCTCATCTACACCCGCTACCTCAACCCGCTCCCCACCCCGGCCGCCCTCACCCCGGCCGAGACCCGGCACGTCCTGGCCCCGGCACTGCGCGCGGCCCTGGCACCGCGGTCGCGTACCGCGACCGCGACCGCGACCGCGACCGCCACCGGCGCAGGCCGCTGAGGCTCGCCGCACGGCGGCCGACCCCAGCCCGGCGACCGTAGCCCGACGCCCTCCGCCGGGCCGCCCGCGCTCACCACTGCACCCTCGCCAACACGACCGTCACCGGCCGACCCCCGCCCAGGTCCACCGCGACCCGGGCCGCGGTGGCTCGGTGACCGGCGCATTCGTCCGGGACGGGCATCCGGGACGGACCGGTTCACACGCGCTCTCACTCTTGACCACCCTCCGTTTAAGCGCTTCACTGAACCGCATCAGTAAGTGCGCCACCTCGCGGACAGCCCCGCGACGGTGGCCGTCCGCAGACCGGAGCACGCTCTTCGGCCCGCACCTTCTGACCCGAACCATCGCGCATCGTGGTCCCACGCGATCGGCGGCCGCCCCCACCGGCCGGCGTCGTACGGCGGCCGCGGGCCCACCCACCCTGTGCCGGGAGGCGCCTTCATGACGACCGAAGCAACCGTCCGGACGAGAGCGGTGCCCGGCAGTCCCAAGGAACGTCTGACCAGGTTCCACCTGCGAGTGACCGCCACTACGTTCGGTGCGAACTTCTCCGACGGCTTCGCGCTCGGGGTGATCGGGGCCGTCCTGCCGACCCTGTCGACGTCGATGCACCTGAACGGCGTCTGGCAGGGCCTGCTCGGTGCCTCCGCGCTGATCGGGCTCTTCTTCGGCAGTGTGATCCTCGGCCGCGTGGCCGACGCCATCGGACGCCAGAAGCTCTACCTGTACAACTTCGTCCTGATCACGGTCGCCTCCGCCGCACAGTTCTGGGCGCACGATCCGTGGAGCCTGTTCGCCCTGCGTCTGCTGATCGGCTTCGGTCTCGGCGCCGACTACGCCGTGGGTCCGACGCTCCTCTCCGAGTTCTCGCCCCGGCACCTGCGCGGTCTGCTGCTCGGGTCACTCACCGTCCTGTGGACCGTCGGCTACGTGCTGGCGAACATCCTCGGCACCTACATCTCCCTCAGCGACACCTCCGCGCATCTGCTGCTGGCGGCGGGCGCTCTCCCGGCCGCGCTCGTCCTGTTCCTGCGGATCGGCACCCCCGAGTCGCCGAGCTGGCTCGCGAGCCGGGGCCGGGTCGCGGAAGCCGACGAGATCCGCCGCCGCTACCTCGGGGAGGAACCCGAACCCCGCACCGCCCAGGGCACACCGCCCGCGCCCGAGGTCACCCCGAGCTACAGCGAACTGTTCGCCCCCGGACAGCGTCGCAACACCTGGTTCGGCGTGATCTTCTACAGTGCGCAGGTCCTGCCGTACTTCGCGATCTACACCTTCATGTCGACGATCCTCGCCTCGCTCCACGTCGCGGACGCGGACGCGCAGAACACGGTCCTCAACCTGTTCCTCCTGCTCGGCGGCGTGGTGGGACTGTGGCCGGTGCAGCGCATGGGCCGCCGGCCCTTCACCGTCTGGACCTTCGTCGTCCTGACCGTCTGCCTCGCGGCGATGGCCGCGCTCAACGACCACTCCGGCCTTGTGCTCATGGTGCCCTTCGTCATCTACACGTTCGTGATGGCGGCCGCGTCCAACATCACGCAGGTCTACCCGCCCGAGCTGTTCCCGACCGCACTGCGCGGCGCCGGTGTCGGCTTCCTCAACGGAACGAGCAGGGTCGCCTCCGCGGTCGGCACGTTCATCCTGCCGATCAGCCTCGACCGGCTCGGCGTCGGCTGGTCGATGGCCTGGCTGGCGGGCGTCCTGCTCCTCGGCACCCTGGCCAGCGTCGCCTGGGCACCCGAGACCCGGAACCTGGTGACCACGGAAGGCCTGCACCACTGATGACCTCCGCACACCCCGACGCCGTCTGCTTCGACGGCTCCTCCCTGACCGCGAGCCAGGTGACCGCACTGGCCCGCACCCGGCGCCCCGTCCACCTGGACCCGCGGGCCAGGGCACGCGTGAGCGCGGCGCGCCCGGCGGCCGTCAGGGCCAGCACGCGGCGCCCGGTCTACGGCCATTCCACCGGCGTCGGCGCCAACCGCACCACCGCGCTCGACGAGGACGCCACCCAGGAGTTCGGCCTGCGCCTGTTGCGCAGCCACGCCGGTGGCATCGGACCCGTCGTCCCCGTCGAGCAGGCCCGGGCCATGCTCGCGGTGCGCCTCAACCAGCTCCTGGGCGCCGGATCCGCCATCGACGTGACCGTCGTCGACGCACTCGCACACGCCCTCACCCACGGCCACGTCCCCGAGGTCCACGCACTCGGCTCGCTCGGCACCGCCGACCTGACCGCGCTGGCCGAACTCGGCCTCACCCTCGTCGGCGAGCAGCCCTGGCAGCCGGGCACCGGCCTCGGCGCCCCGCCCCGCCCGCTCACCCTGAGCTCCTGGGACGCGCTGCCGCTGCTGTCCAGCAGTGCGCTGACCATCGGTCAGGCGGCGCTCGCCGCCACCGACCTGCGTACCTTGTTGGACCGCCTGCCGCTGGTCGCGGCCCTGTCGCTCACCGCCGTGCACGGCTCCCTGGAGCCGTACGCCGCGGCCGTCCACGCCCGCCGGCCGCACCCCGGCGCGCAGCGGTCCGCCGCCCGCATGACCGAGCTGCTCGACCGCGCCGACTGGAGCCCGTCGCTGGTCCAGGACCCGTTCGGATTCCGCTGCCTGCCCCAGGTCCACGGCGCCGCCATGGACGCCTGGACCGCGCTCGACGGCGTCCTCACGGTGGAGCTCAACGCCAGCGCCGAGAACCCGCTCCTGGACGGTGAGGACTACTACCACCACGGAGGGTTCCACCAGGCGCCCCTGGCCCTGGCCCTGGACCACATGCGGCTGGCGCTCCTGGGCACCGCGCAGCTCACCACCGCCCGGCAGGGCGCGCTCAACGAACCCGCCTTCACCGGCCTGCCCCCCTTCCTGGCCCAGGCGGAGAACGGGAGCAGCGGCCTGATGATCACCGAGATCGCCGCGCACAGCGCTATGGCCGAACTGCGGGGCGCCGCCCAGCCGGTGACACTCGGTCACGCCGTCGTCTCCCGGGGGGTCGAGGAGCACGCCAGCTTCGCCGCCACCGCCGCGCGCCGACTGACCGAAGCGGTGGACCAGTTCGGTCTCGTCCTGGCCTGCGAACTCGTCGGGGCGGTGCGCGCCCTGCGGATGCTGGAACGGACCCCGCCCGGGGACGGTGAGCTGTCGCGCTTCCACGAGGCGGCCGCGGCCGTCCTCGACCCCGACCTCGCAGACCGCAAACCGACCGCGGACGTCCACGCCGCGGCGGCGCTCCTGCGCTCGGCCGATCTGGGCCTGCCGATCGGGGCCGGGCCCGCGGTGCCCGTCGCGTCACGGTGAACCCGCCCCGGCCCCGGCGAAGGCACGAGTCGACGTCCGACCGAGCCCGAGCCGGGGCCGGACCCGGATTCAGCCGGTGCCGGCCCCGTTGCGCGGACCCGCGACCGAGCCGCGCCACTGCACGGTCGGCGCCAGCACCTTGCGCCGGCTGCGCTTGCCCTCTTCGACGGCCCTCACGGTGCGTTCGACGATGAGGTCCAGCAACTCGTCCACGGGCCAGCGGTAGCTGGACAGCGGCGGGGTCAGCAACCGGGACAGGGGCTGGTCGTCGTAGCCCAGCACGGACACGTCGTCCGGCACCGTCAGGCCGAGATCCCGGGCGGCGGCATAGACGCCGTAGGCCATGGAATCGCCGAAACACAGGAACGCCGTCGGGCGGTCCGGATCCGTAAGCGCCGTGCGTGCCACGGCGGTTGCGCCCTCGAGGTCGTACGGCGAGGTGTGCACGGTCAGCGTCAGGCCCAGCTCGCCCGCCACCCGGTGGACCATGCTCTCGGCCGGCCGGTCGGGGGTGCTCGCCAGGCGGGGCGTCACGACCCCGATCGTGCGGTGGCCCGCGGAGGCCAGCCGACTGAGCGCGTCGGTGACCCCGAGTTCGTTGTCGAAGACGACCTCGGCCGACGTGGTGACCCCGGGGAGGCCGTCACCGATGGCGATCAGAGCCGTCTGCCGGGCCACCTGCTTCCAGTGGTCGGCGGCCGGGTCGACGGGCAGCACGATCAGCGCGTCCACCCGCTGGGCCGCCAGATGCGAGGCCAACTGGGCTTCCAGCTGTGGGTCGTTGCAGGCGTCGACGATCAGGGCGTGCCGGCCGGTCGCCAGCAGTCTGCGGCCGAGGGTGACCGCCAGCCCCTGCTGCCACGCGTCGGTCAGCGACTCGCACAGCACTCCGACGGTGTCGGTCCGGCCGGAGGCCAGCGCCCTGGCGATCGGGTCGACCTGGTAGCCGAGCCGGTCCGCCGCCTCGCGCACCCGCCGCTGGGTCTCCGGCGGCACCTGCAGGCCGCGCAGGGCGTAGGACACCGCGGCGGGGGAGAGTCCGGTGTCCTTCGCGATGTCGCGCAAGGTGATACGTCGCTGGTTGTTGGGCACGCCGACAGTCTATGAGTCCGAGCCGGCACCCCACTTGGGCGCCGGGGCGCGGTCGTGTGCCGCCCGGCGTCGGGGCGTCGCGCCGGGCCGCGAGAACGTTGGCGAAAACTGGTCCGATGCTTTCGGTCCAGACCATTGACCGTGGCTCGTCACGCCGGGACTCTGTTGCAGGTTGGTGAACGCGGGTCATGTATATGAACCCCCGTCGTCATCGCCGGCACCGCATCACCGCCAACGTCACCATCGTCACCACGAAAGGACTGACCGATGGGTACGTCCCGCAGAACACTGCTCGGCGCCGCACTCGGCGGGGCCGCGGCAGCCGCCGTCGGCCTGCCGGCCGCTCCCGCCTCGGCCTCCTCCTGGGTGCTGAAGTGGAACCCGTCCCCCTACGACGACGGGCTCGGCGCGTTCGAGACGGTCGAGGACGACCGCGCCGACTCGCACCCCGAGGGGCAGCCGCACATCTACGTCGAGGACAACACCTACCGCTTCAACATGCACATGGTGGACCGGGACACGTCCACCGACCGTCAGCGCCAGGAGGTCACCGGCAACCGCACGTCCGCCGGCAGCTATCTCCAGTGGCTGCCCGGGCAGACCTGGCGGGTCACGTACTGGATGTACATCCCGGGCTCGCTCAAGGCCACGACGTCCTTCACGCACATCATGCAGATGAAACAGCCGGGCACCGGCACCTCCCCGATCGTGGTGCAGTCGCTGCGCCGGGTGAGCGGCGCCCAGACGATCGAACTGGTGCTGCCCATCTCGGGGACCCTCGTGGGCCGTACGTCGCTCGACCCGCTCCATGACACCTGGACCAAGGTGGACTTCCGGATCAAGGTCGGTGACGGCACCTCCGGCACGGTCCGCTGGATCCTCAGCGACGGCACGAACACGATCATCGACAAGTCGCTGACCGGAGTCGACACCTTCCTCGACGACCGGGTCCGGCCCAAGTGGGGCATCTACCGGTCGCTCGGCGACACCTCGGGCTCGCTCCAGGACACGTACATCCGCTTCAAGGACTTCCGCGGCTACCAGCTCGTCTGAACCCGGCCCCCCTCCCGGGTCGGGCGCACCCGGGGCGACGTGTGTCCTGCGACTGTCAGGAACCTTTCCTGTCCTTCGAGGGCGCCGTCGCCCCGTTCGTCCGCGCACGCACCTCGCACCCCCCAACTCCCTTCCTCCGGAGGTCGATACCGTGCACATCTCCATCCCTCAGGGCCGCCCCCGCAGCGCCACTCCGCTCGCCGCGCTGTGCGCCCTGCTTCTGTGTCTCTTCTCGCTGCAGTTCGTCGCCTCGCCGCCCTCCCGCGCCGCGGCGACCGCGACGGACCACCAGGCCGAGGACGCGACGATCTCGCAGGGCTCGGTGGCCACGAACCACACCGGGTACACCGGCGCCGGGTTCGTCGACTACGCCAACGTCTCAGGCTCGTACGTGCAGTTCACGGTCGACGCGGCCAGCGCGGGCAGCTCCTCGCTCGCCTTCCGCTACGCCAATGGCACGACGACCGACCGCCCGATGGACATCTCCGTCAACGGCACCGTAGTGGCCTCGAACGTCTCGTTCCCCGCCACGGGCGGCTGGGACACCTGGGCCACCAAGACCGTGAACGTCTCCCTGAACGCCGGCACCGACACGGTGCGCGCCACCGCCGTCACCGCGAACGGAGGTCCCAACCTCGACAAGCTGACCGCGGGTTCGGCTCCGGCCGTCACGCCGGGCATGGCCGTCGCCCCTTACGAGTACCTCGGCTGGGGCAGCCCGCAGGATCCGACCCAGGTGATGGCCGCGACCGGCGTCCAGTGGTTCACCCTCGCCTTCATCCTCTCCGACGGCACCTGCAACCCGGCCTGGGACGGCTCACGCCCGCTGACCGGCGGCAGCGACCAGTCGAAGATCAACGCGATCCGCGCGGCGGGAGGTGACGTGATGGTCTCCGTCGGCGGCTGGAGCGGCGCCAAGCTCGGCGAGAAGTGCACCAGCGCTTCGGCGCTCGCGGGCGCTTACCAGAAGGTCATCGACGCCTACGGCCTCAAGGCCCTCGACATCGACATCGAGAACACCGAGTGGGCGAGCGCCACCGTGCGCCAGCGCGTCATCGACGCCCTGAAGATCGTGAAGGCGAACAACGCGGGCCTCAAGACCGTCATCACGTTCGGCACGACGAGCAGCGGACCGGACTCGACCGGCGCAGACATGATCAAGCGCGGCGCCGCCTCCGGACTGGCCAACGACGTCTGGTGCATCATGCCGTTCGACTTCGGCGGCGGTACCACCAACATGGGCACCCTCACCGTCCAGGCCATGGAAGGCCTCAAGGCGCAGGTCAAGTCGGCGTACGGGTACAGCGACTCGGTCACCTACGCGCACATCGGCCTCTCGTCGATGAACGGCACGACCGACGACGCCGGTGAACTCGTCCGGGTCAGCGACTTCCAGACGATGCTCGCCTACGCGCAGCAGCACCACATCGGCCGCCTCACCTACTGGTCCGTCAACCGTGACCGGCCGTGCGGTGCCGGCTCCGACGGAGACTCGTGCAGCGGGGTGACGCAGCAGCCGTACGACTACCTCAAGGTCCTGGCCCAGTACGCGGGTTGAGTCCACGGCCGCGGCGGCGCTCCCCGCGCCGAGTGTGAGCGAGGGGAGCGCCCGTGCCACCGGCATGGCGCCCGGCCGGCGTCAGCCCTCCAGCGAAGCGATCGCCTCGGTCAGCCACTGCTTCTCCTCGGTGCCCGTGGCGCGGGCGATGCGCAGCATGCCCTGCCGGAAGAGGTCCGGCGCCTCTTCGGCGCGCACCGGCTCGCCGTCGCGGTAGAAGAAGCTCGCCGGGGTGTCGAGGAAGTCCTGCCGGCGGCGCAGCACCGCGGCCTGTTCCGCGCGGTCGGGGAGGTGCCGGAGGAACGAGAGCAGGGTGAAGAAGCGCTGCCCGTCGGTGATCTCGACTTCCTTCGGGTTCCGGAGCCGGGCCTGGAGGTCGGCGCGGCCCGCCTCGGTGAGGGAGAGGATCCGCCGGGGCGCCGCGCCGCTTCCGGGCTCGGTGCGCTGCTCGACCAGCCCCGCCTTCACCAGCCGGGTGATGGCCGGATAGAGCGCGCCGTCACTGACCGGGCGAATGTGCCCGCTGAGGCCCTGGATGCGCGCCTTCAACTCGTAACCGTGCAAGGGCTCCTCGTAGAGGAAGCCCAGAATCGACAGCTCCAGCACGCGGCCGAACCCCTTTCCTGCTCGTAGCCGGACACTTGCCCGTTCCGTGCGAGCATGCTACCTCTTTTCGCTGTGCCTCGAATCGAGGTACAGCGAAAAGAGGGGGCAAGGTCATGGGGGCAACCGAGCACCGGCGCAAGCTCGTGTCGCTGGCGTATCCGGTCTACTTCGAACTGCTCGCGGGCGTCACCGCCGGGATCATCAACATGATCTGGGTGGCGATGCTCGGCGCCGGGTCCGTCGCCGCGGTGGCCGTCGCCACCAACCTGGAGAACCTGCTCCTCGGCGTCATCCTCGTCGCAGGGTCGGGGATGACGGTGCTGGTCGCACGGGCCAGGGGAGCGGAGGATCCGGCCGCGTTGCGCTCCGCCGTGCGCGGCGGCTGGACACTGTGGGCGGTCGTCACGCCCGTCGTGGCCGTGGGCGGGTTCCTGTGCCGCGAGCCGCTCGCCCGACTCGTACTCGGCGGCGACGACAGCTCGCTCCCTCTCGCCATTGGCTACTTCTCGATCGCGCTGCCGGGAATCGCCGTGTTCTACGCGACCAACGTCATCGACGGCATCCTCAAGGGCGCGGGCGACACCCGCACTCCCATGAGACTCGCCCTGCTCGCGAACGGGCTGATTCTCGCGCTGGACCCCTTGCTCATCCTCGGGTTCGACCTCGGCGTCCGCGGGGCCGCGATCGCCACGGTGCTCGGCCGGACGGCCGCACTCGCCTGCGGAATCGTCGCGCTCCGCCGCAACGCCGTCCTGCGACAGGCGGCCGCCACGCCCCTGGAGCGGACCGGAACACTCCTCTCCGACGCCCGAAGAGTCGCTGCCACCGGGCTGCCCATGTCCGCCGATTTCGTCGTGCGGATGACAGGAGCCCTCGCCCTCGTGGCCATCGTCGCCCGGATCGGCGTCACCGAAGTCGCCGCCTACGGCATCGCCACCAAGGCCATGTACGTCGCGACCATGGCCTTCTACTCCGTACGCCAAGCCGCCGCCATCCGCACCTCCCACCTGCTCGGCACAGGTCGCGACGAACGACGCGCCATCGGACGGCAGGCGCTGCTTCTCGGCGGATCACTGGGACTCACGGCCGCACTGACGCTGCTCGTCGCCGGACCGTGGGTCATGCGGGCCTTCGGCAGCGAGGGCGCGGTGGCCGAGGCCGGCACGCTCTACCTGCGGTCCCTGGGGCCGTACCTCATCCTGCTCGCGTGCTTCATCGCGCTGGGCGGAGTGTTCGAAGGCAGCGGCGGCAGCCCCGCCCTGGCCCGCATCACCACCTGCGGAGTGCTGCTTCAACTGGCGCTCGCGTACGGCCTGTCGGGGGCAGGACTGCCCGGCATCTGCGCGGCCATGGCGGCATCCATGGCTCTGCAGTGCGCGGCGGTCACCAGGATGTACCGCCGCACGGCACATCCGAGGACCACCGACCGCGACGGACCGAGAACCCCCGCCGAGTCCGACGGCGCCTCCACCTCCACCCCCACCTCCGCCCCCGACAAGCGACTTGCCTGACGCGCGCCGGGAACGCGCCCGCCGCACCCTCGCGGGCGCGGCGGGCGAAGTGTCAGCTGACCGCGAGAAGGTCGATCACGAAGATCAGGGTCTCGCCCGGCTTGATGGCCGGAGACGGCGAGCGGTCGCCGTAGGCCAGGTGCGGCGGGATGACCAGCTTCCGGCGGCCACCGACCTTCATGCCGCGCACGCCCATGTCCCAGCCGGTGATGACCTGCTTGCCACCGAGGGTGAACTCGAAGGCCTGGCCACGGTTCCACGAGGCGTCGAACTCCTCGCCGGTGGAGTGGGACACCCCCACGTACTGGACGGACACCGTCGACCCCTTGGTGGCCTCGGCCCCGTCGCCGACGACGACGTCCTCGATGTGCAGGTTGGGGGACGGCTGCCCCTGGGGGGTTTCGATCGTCGGTCGCTCAAGGGTCATGGCCCGCTCCTCGCTCTCGTCACCGGCCGATCCGCAACCGGCCGGCATGCCTGGGTGATCACTCTCCCACGCCGTCGACCAGGAGTGAGCCCTGGTTCGACGAGCTGCGGGACGGGCGCGGACGGCCACGGGGAACCACCGCGCCCCAGTCGGCGGATCTGCCGCCGAGCGACCTGATCGTGACGGATGATCGACGAGGATCGTGGCCATGACCTACGTGATCGACGCCGCCTGCCGGAACGATGCCGAGTCGCTGGGGCCGCTACTGCTGCGAGCCTGGCTGGAGACGTACCCCCACCCGGAGGCGGGGATCGACGAGGACTGGATCCGCGAGCACCGCGGCTCGTCAGCCACCGCGGACGGCACCACTCGTTGGCGAGAGTTCATCGAGGCGGCGAACCAGCGACCGGACCTGCTGTTCTGCCGCGTGGTCCGCTCCGGCGGCGAGACCGTCGGCGTCCTCTGCGGCCGGCGAGGCGAGCAGGTGTCCCTGGGGCCCATGTACTTGCTGAACCAGGTGCAGGGGAGGGGACTGGGCGGCCGCTTGATGAGCGAGTTCCTCGCCTGGGCAGGAGACGTACCCATAGGCCTGTGGGTCACGGACTACAACGCCGGCGCGGTCCGCTTCTATCAGCGTCACGGCTTCAAGATCACGGGCGAGCGAGAACTCTGGCGGGGAAGCCCAACGTCCGAATGGTCCGGCAGGCGGCGGCCCACTGAGTCTCCTGACGTCCGTACGCCGGAAGGCGTGCGCGTGGTCAGGGGCGGGCGGCGTGGTGGTCGCTGGTCACGACGGCATCCGCGTCGTAGTGGCTCCGGGCTGTGTGTTGGTCTCCATGGCCGGGAACCCACGACAGCGGCTCGGGGACGACTCCGATGGGTGTCCTTGCTCCGTGTGGATCAGGCGTTTGCGTCTCCCCAGCGGTGGGGTGACTGTGGAGTAGCCCGTCACCCCCGCCGCTTGGAGGCATTCCATGTCGTCACCGCCCACCTCGCCCCTCGACGAGCGTGACGAGATGGAGGCGTTGCGCCGGGAGTGCGAGCATCTGCGGGCCGCGGTCGGCGCGCACGAGGCTGTCGATCAGGCGATCGGTGTGATCGTCGCCGTGGGGCGGGTCGAGCCCGCGGTGGCCTGGGACGTGCTGCGGGAGGTGTCGATGAACCGGAACAGGAAGCTGCGCCTGGTCGCGGACACCCTCGTCGCGTGGGCGAGTGGCCGCGGCGAGCTGCCGGACGACGTACGCCGGGAACTGCGCGTGCGGCTCGCCTCTGCGCTCCGGCCGACGTAGCAGTCGGGCCTCGAAGCTCGGAAGGAAGCTCCGAGTTCGGAATGAGATGACGCCTGCGGGGCCGGCACCGCTCCGGGGCGCTCGGTCGGTGGCGAGTGTCGCGCCGATGGGGCACCACGCTCGGCTCCGCCGGCAGCGCTCGTGCCGGCGGGCCCGCATCCGTGTCCCGTCAGCGCTTGCGCTTCCGGAGGGAGTTCCAGCTCGCGTCGGCCGTCCAGCCCCCGTCCACCGGCATGGCCACGCCGTTGACGAAGCCGCTGCGGGCCGGGTCCGACAGGAAGGCGACGGCCTGGGCTATGTCCTCGGGTGCGGCGAACCGCGCCATCGGGACCCGGTCGACGATGTCCTCGTCGGTGTAGCCGCCGGACGCCTGGTCCGCGGCGTCCATCTCGGTCTTGACCCAGCCAGGGCACACGGCGTTGACGCGAATGCCACGGCCGCCCCACTCCGCGGCCAGGGTCCGGGTCAGACCGATCAGGCCGTGCTTGCTCGCGTTGTACGCGGCCCGGTCCCCGACCCCGTGCAGTCCGGCGATCGAGGCGATGTTCACGATGGATCCGCCGCCCGCTTCGAGCATCAGCTTCCCCAGAGCCCGCGACAGGAGGAAGGGGCCGGTGAGGTTGACCTCCAGGACGCGTCGCCACTGTTCGGCGGTGGTGTCCTCGGCCGGGGTGAGCAGCGAGACACCCGCGTTGTTGACCAGTACGTCGACCCCGCCGAAGCGCTCCTGTACTTGCTCGGTGAGCCCGGCCACGTAGGTCTCCGAGGCCACGTCGCCGACCACGGCGTACGCCTCCGCACCCGCGGCGCGCGCCGCCGCCAGCGTCTCCACCGGCTCCTTCAGATCGGCCAGTACCAGCGCGTACCCCTCGCGGGCCAGCACCTCGGCGACCCTACGGCCGATGCCCTGTGCCACACCGGTCACCACCGCGACCGGCATCCGTACGTCCTGCTGCGTGCTCTTGTCCATGGGTACAGCCTCACCCCGCGCCGGGCATCATGGGAAGCGACGATCAAGAAAGTGAGCTTTCACGAATCATGAACAGCGTCGACCCCCGGCTGTTGCGGACCCTGCTCGCGGTGATGCGGCACGGGTCGATGAGCACCGCGGCAGCCGCACTGGGCTATGTCCCCTCGGCGGTGTCGCAACACATCGCCCGGCTCGAGCAGCGGGTGGGGGCGGAGCTGCTCTCGCGCCGCCCGGGCGGCGGCGTGACCCCGACCGCCTCCGGCCGGGCCCTCGCCGACGCGGCCGCCCACGTCCTGGCCGCCACCGCGGACTTCCAGCGCCTGGCCGACGACATCGCCCGGTCCGGGGCGCCGGAAGTGAGCATCGGTGTGTACGCGACCGCGGCCGGACGCCTGCTCCCCACCGCGCTGGCCGAACTGCGCGGGGCCCATCCGGATGTCGTCCTGCACGTCACCGAGACCGAGCCGGTGCACGGTCTGCGCGGACTGCGGACCGGAGAGATCGATCTCCTGCTCGCCTACCGCTATCTCCCCGAAGACCCGCCCAGCGCCACCGACCTGCAGATCCGCGCACTCGGCAGAGAACCGCTGTGGCTCATGGCCGCACGCGGCACCGGCATCGCCACGCTCGACGACTGCCGCGAAGCCGACTGGGCCGCCGGACACCTGGGCACTCCCGACCGGCGCCTGCTCCAGCGCTGGGCCCACCGCACCGGCCTCGAACCAGCCGTGCGGTACGAGACGGACGACTACCACACCGCACTCGCACTGATCGCCCAAGGCCTGGCCGTCGGGCTCGTACCGGCCTCCGTCGTCCACGGTTGGCACGACCCGGCCCGGCCCCTCACCCGCGTCGAAGGCATCCCCGCATCCGACCGCCCCGAACGCGAGGTCCTCGCCGTCACCCGCCCACGCGCGTCCCACCCCGTCGTCGACGACCTGGCCGGCCTCCTGTCCACCGCCGTCACTGCCATCTCGCAACAACCACAGGACGACATCGGGGGAGGCCGGAGGCGCCCGAACCGTGACGGCCGAGGGGCAGACTGACGCTTCCCGCCGTCCGCCGGACGCTCTCAGTCCGTGGTCGGCCGGTGCGGGGTCTTCTCCCAGCTGAACGGGGAGAACGCCACCTGGTGGGCGGCCCGCCACGCGGCGACCGACCACAGCAACGTGACGAGGGGGCTGAACACGGCGTGCCAGGGCGCCGCCAGTCCCGCCCGCCGGGCGGCGACGAAGGTGATGACGATCCACGCCACGATCGAGGCGACCTGGGCGGCCGCGGCCGGCAACACCAGCCCGGCACCGGTCGAGGACCACACCGGACAGGTGAGGGCGAGCACCGTGAGGGCGCCCAGCACGGGTTGGAGCAGAGCGGTCACCGGCGCTGCGGCGACGATGCCGAGCAGGACGAGGACCCCGGTCGGGCCGAACCTGCGGAGGGTGCGGCCCGGGTGGCGGGTGTGGACCATGGTCGTGATCAGAAAGCCCTTGTACCAGCGGGTGCGCTGGCGCACGTACGGGCCGACCGCGTCGAGGGCCTCCTCCCAGGTGACCGACTCGATGGTTTCCGTGCGGTAGCCCATCGCGGCGCAGCGCATGCCGAGGTCGGCGTCCTCGGTGACGTTCCACGCGTCCCAGCCGCCCAGCGCGCGCAGGGTGGCGGTGCGGAAGTGGTTGCTGGTGCCGCCGAGCGGGATCGGCAGCCGTAGCCGCTCAAGCCCGGGCAGGGCGAGGCCGAAGCGCAGGGCGTACTCCATCGCGAACTGCCTGGTCAGCCAGTTCCCGGTGGCGTTGCGGAACAGGAGTTGTGCCTGGACGCAGGCCGCCCGCTCACCACGGGCCGCGAACCGCGCTGCCACGCGCCGCAGTTGCGCGGGGTCGGGCCGGTCCTCGGCATCGAAGATCACCAGCAACTCGCCGCGGGCCAGCATGAGGCCGAGGTTCACCGAGCGCGGTTTGGTCTGCGGGGGACCGGGCGGCAACTGGACGATGCGGACGAACGGCGGAGGATCCGCCGCGAGGACGGCCGCACGGGTGTCGGGGTCGTGCCGTTCCACCAGGATCAGCACCTCCAGCCGGGCCGGCGGGTAGTCCAGCGCGGCCAGGTGCCGGACCAGACCGCCGATCACTTCCGCCTCCCGGTAGGCGGGCACCAGCACGGTGTAGAACGGCAGTTCGGCGTCGGGGACCGGCGGGTCCGCCGCGGCCGCCCCGGGCCTGCGGTGCCGCAGACCGGCCGCCGCGACGACGGCCTGCAACAGGCTGTAGACCGTCACCACTACGGTCAACAGCGCGAGGGCGAGCAGCGGTACGAACAGCACCAAGGCCACGACGGCGGTGACGGCGACCCCCAGGGCCACGACCTGCCACCGCGCGAAACCGGGCTTCGCCGCAAGGTCCGGACATCGCCGGGTGAACCCGTCCGCCATGGCATCGGCCACCACAGCCGAGTGCTCCTCCAGGAACCGGTCCTGCGCCCCGGCCTCCCGGCCCGCCAACGCCCCGGCCACGTCCACACCCGCGCGGACCGTCTCCACCGTGTTCACCTGTTCCCCCGAGCACACAAATGATCAAGGGGAGTGTAGCGACCTGTCAGATCGCGGAACGCCACAACAGCGGGTAGTGGTGGCGCCCTTCAGCGTTCGCCGAGCGCGTTCGCGTCGACAGTCCGGACGCCTCAAGATGATCGCTCTACCAGGGTGAGCGGGTGTCGCACCGCAACCGATTTCCTCCGCTGATGACCCGTCAAGCAGTCGAGGTGACGGTCATGCAGGGGATCGCCCGGCGCGTGGGTCAGGCGGACCGGCACACCCACGCCAGCGCGGCACCCGGCGTCACGCAGGCCAGAAAGGCCGCCGTGTGGGTCGCGGTGCCGGTTCCCCAACCCAGGGCGGTCGGCAGCAGGAGGAGCAGGCCGAGGGCGAGGATGCCGAAGGCGGGCAGGTGCACGGATGGGCGGTAGCGGCGTGCCGCGCCCGGCAATTCGTGGGAGAGGACACCCGTCAGGAGCGACCCGGCGAACAGGACGGGGAAGATCGTGAGGATGAGCAGCCGGGTGCCGATCACCCCCGTGCCCCAACGGCGGCCGTCCTCCAGTACCGGCGAGTCGGGGCGTGGGTCGCCGGGCGCGTAGTACACGTCGATGCTCGCGCCGGCCTTCGGCGGGTGGTAGCGGGTGTACATGCTCGGCACGGTCACCTCGCGTGGACCGTTGTCGTACGAGAGGCGCAGGACGAGGTCGGTCTCGAAGTACACGGGCTCGTCGGACGCGTAGTCTCCGCGGACCGGTTTTCCGGCGAGCCGCGCGATCGGGACGGTGTAGCGCTCGAACCGGGCCGCCTCCAGGCGCGCGGTCTCCCGCCCGTACTCCGGCGACACCATGAACCCGAGGTCGAAGCAGACCAGCGTGGCGAGCGGCACCAGCCAGGCGACCAGCCACACCGGCCCGCGCCCGCCGGTCGGCGGCAACCCGGCGCGGCGGGACACCACGATCCAGGCGACGGCGAAGGCCATGCTCAGCGCGGTCAGAACCGCCTCGACGACCAGCGGCGGATACGGGCTGACGCCCCACAGCGCACAGCCCACCGCGCCCATGGCGCTGACCAGCATGCCCCAGCCCGTGAGCGTGGTCCACACGCTGCGCCGGTACGTGGGTCCGGCCCGCTCCGGCCTCTTCTCCAACTGAACCATGTCCGCCCCCTCCGTGCCCCCTGCACATGTGCGGCCGGAAGCCTAGTGCCTCGTGACCGGGCGAGGTGGAGGTGCCGGGGCGGAGGCGTGCGTTCCGTCGATGGAGCGAGGATGGAGGTGGGGACATCTCCGTTCCCCGTGGGTCTGCTCACGGGAGGAGGCCGGATCGTGTTCTTCATGGATCGTCGTGACGCCGGCCGGCAGCTGGCCGCCCGGCTGGGTCATCTGCAGGGCGCCGACGTGCTGGTGCTGGGGTTGCCACGTGGCGGGGTTCCGGTGGCCGCCGAGGTCGCCCGCGCGCTGGGCGCGCCGCTCGACGTCTGCCTGGTCCGCAAGCTGGGGGTGCCGTTCCAGCCGGAGCTGGGCATGGGGGCGATCGGCGAGGGCGGCGTCCGCGTGATCAACGAGCAGGTGGTGCGCGGCGCGCGGGTCACGGCCGACGAGCTGGGCCGGGTCGAGGCGCGCGAGCGGCAGGTGCTGGAGCGGCGGGCCCGGCGCTACCGGGGCGGGCGCCCGCCCATGTCGGTGGACGGCCGTACCGTGCTGGTGGTCGACGACGGGGTGGCCACGGGGTCGACGGCGCGTGCGGCGTGCCGGATCGCCCGTGCCGGAGGGGCGGCGCGGATCGTTCTGGCGGTCCCTGTGGCACCGCGCGACTGGACGGCTCGGCTGGGTGAGGACGCCGATGACTACGTCTGCCTGTACGCCCCGCAGGACTTCGATGCCGTCGGGCAGTTCTACGACGACTTCTCCCAGACGGAGGACGAGGAGGTGGTCGCGTGTCTGGCGGACGCGGGGGAGCAGAGGACCGATGCCGCGGCGAGCGATCCGCGTCCTGCCGGCCCGGCGGACCGGGAGACGGACGTGCACGCTGAATCCGTGCTGCTGCGCGGCCGGTTGACGGTGCCCGCGGGCGCGAGCGGAATCGTCATGTTCGCGCACGGGAGCGGCAGCGGCCGGCGCAGTCCGCGCAATCGTCTCGTCGCGGCCGGACTCAACACCGCGGGGATGGGCACGCTGCTGTTCGACCTCCTGACCGATGAGGAGGAGGCCGACCGGGCCAACGTCTTCGACACCGGTCTGCTCGCCCGGCGGCTCGCGGGAGCGACCGACTGGCTGCGCCGGCAACCCGAAGCCGAAGGACGCCCCGTCGGGTACTTCGGCGCCAGCACCGGTGCGGGTGCCGCACTGTGGGCGGCCGCCGAGCCCGGCGCCCGGGTGGCCGCGGTCGTCTCGCGGGGCGGCAGGCCCGACCTGGCCGGGCCACGCCTGCCGGACGTGAAGGCACCCACGCTGCTGATCGTCGGGGGACACGACCGGCACGTTCTCGCCCTCAACCGGGAGGCGCGGGCACGACTGCGCTGTGAGAGCGCGCTCGCGGTCGTCCCCGGCGCGACGCACCTCTTCGAGGAGCCCGGTGCTCTGGACCGGGTCACCGGTCTGGCCCGTGACTGGTTCACCGACCACATGACACCCGCCCGCCCTGCCGGCGCCGGGGGTTCCGAGGCCCCATGAGGGCTTGCCCCGGCCCGGTCTCGCTCCGGCAGGGGCCGTCCGGCCTCCCCAGGGTGGGCCGGATGGCACGCGCCCCGCAGTGGTCGCCCAGGTCACGATGAGGACCAGAGCAGCGAGGAGGCCGGTTCCGCGGCGACACAGGAGCGGGACCTGCCGGTACGGCTTTCAGGAAGCGAGGCCGAGGGCGTCATGGACCAGACATCTTGGACGACGAGGGGCGTTTTCACCGGGCAGGGAGGCGCCCGCACCGACGAGGCCGGGATCGTCAGCGGTGACCTGAGTGTGCGGACCACCTGGGACGGCACCCAGGCCGAGGTCAAGATCCAGTACACGGGCACCTCCGATTGGCACACCCTGACCGGCAGCCCGGTGCCGTGCCCGTCTCAGGAGGACAGCCGGGATCTGCACCAGGCGGTGGTGGAGGCTGTGCGGGCCGGCGGCGGCGCCACTGTGCCGCGACGCGTACGGCCATGGGCACACTCCTGAGGACACCCACGGGGCGGAGCGAGGACGGGAGGACGCGGGCTGCGCCCCTTCGGCTGTGATCCAGCCCTTGGCTGCCCAGGGGCCGATCGTCCCCAGCGATGGCGCGGGCGGCCGTTGCCCTCGGCCCGCCCCGGGGATCGGAGGGAAGCATGAACAGTCACACGCCCCTTCTGGTCGCCTCGGGAGTCCGCAAGATCTACCGGGCGGGATCGGTGGCGGTCACGGCACTGGACGGCCTCGACCTGACCGTCCGCCACGGCGAACTCGTGGGTGTCATGGGCCCGTCCGGGTCCGGCAAGACCACCTTGCTCAACTGCCTGTCGGGCCTGGACGACATCGACGCCGGCCGGGTCGAGATCGACGGGCACGACCTCTTCGCGATGTCGGACGCGGCGCGCACCGAGCACCGCGCTCGCACGATGGGCTTCGTCTTCCAGTCGTTCAACCTCATCCCGGTCTTCTCGGCGGCCGAGAACGTCGAGCTGCCGTTGCTGCTCGTGGGCACCCGGCCCCGCGAGGCCCGTCACAGGGCGCTCGCCACGCTGGACCGGGTCGGCCTCGGCCACCGCGTCGAGCACCGGCCCAGCGAACTGTCCGGCGGTGAACAGCAGCGGGTGACCATCGCCCGCGCGCTGGTCGGCAGGCCGGCGATCGTGTGGGCGGACGAACCGACGGGCAACCTCGACACCGCGATGGCCGACCAGGTCATGGACCTGCTGTGCGACCTCAACCGCGAGGAGGGCCAGACGATCGTCCTGGTCACCCACGACGCCGCCATCGGCGCGCGGGTCCCGCGCCTGATCAGGATGCGTGACGGCCGGCTGGTGGAGGACCTGCACCAGCACGTGCCGGAGCGTGCCCGGGTCACCGATGTCTCCGGGGGCCGGTGATGTATCCGGACCTCCTGGCCCCGCTGCTCGTCGTCCTCGCGCTCGCCCTCGTGGTCCTCGGACTCGTCGCCGTCCGGCAACCGGTGTCGCGCCGTCTGGCCTTCCGCCAGATCGCCCGCCGGCGCACCGAAGCCGCGCTGGTGACCGGGGGCTCGGTGCTCGGAACGGCCATCATCATCGGGGCTCTCGTCGTCGGTGACACCCTGAACTTCTCGGTGCGCCAGGAGGCGTACCGGACGCTGGGACCCGTGGACGAGCGTGTGGTCGCGCCACCGGGTCCGGCCGGACGCGCCGTCGCCGAACGGCTGGCCGCGCTGAAGGGCGACCCCGACATCGACGGCGTACTGAACGCCCGGGTCACCCAGGCGTCGGGCGTCAGCCGTACCGGGAGCCGAACGGTCGCGGAGCCACGGGTCCTGGCCTGGCAGGTGGATTTCGACGAGGCCGACCGCTTCGGCGCGCCGAACGGGAACTCCGGTCTCGCCGGACCGAACCCGAAGCCCGGCCAGGTCGTGCTCAACGCGCCGCTGGCCCACTCCCTGCGTGTGGCGGCCAAAGACCCCGTCACGCTCTACCTGTTCGGCACCCCGCACACCTTCCGTGTCGACCGCGTGGTGCCCGAGCGGGGCCTCGCGGGAGTGGGCCTGGGCGGGAGGCTGAACCGTGACGCGTTCCTCGCGCCGGGCACGCTCGACGACGCCGCGCGGACCGCCGGGACGGAGCCACGGTCCGTCACCTTCGTGTCCAACCGGGGTGGCGTCGAGGGCGGCGACGCCCTGACCGCGAAGGCGACCGCAGACATCCGCGCGGCCCTGGGACCGGTCGCCGACCGGGCGGCGATCGACACCCCGAAGCACACGGTGCTGCGGGACGCGGAGAAGGCCGGCGACTCGCTCGGCGCGCTCTTCCTGATGATCGGCAGCTTCAGCATCATCGCGGGTGCCCTGCTGCTCGTGAACATCTTCGTCATGCTCGGAGAGGAGCGGAAGGCCCAGATGGGCATGGTGCGGGCGATCGGTATGAAGCGCTCGCGTCTGGTCGGCTCCTTCACCCTCGAAGGGACGGCGTACGCGCTGCTGTCGGCCCTGCCGGGCGTGGGCATCGGAGTGGCCGTCGGCTGGGCCGTCGCGGTCGTGGCCGCGCAGATCTTCAGCGGCTGGTCGGTCGGCGGCAGCAGCCTGCGGATCGCTTTCGCCGTGACGCCCACCAGCATCCTGAACGGCGTGGCCATGGGCCTGCTCATCGCGTTCGCCGCGATCCTCGCCACCAGTGTGCGGATCAGCCGCTTCAACATCATCGCCGCGATCCGCGATCTGCCCTCCTCGACCGCAGGCCGCCCCCGCCACCGGCTGCTCGTCGTGTGCACCGTCCTGTCGGCCCTGTGCGCACTCGCCGCCGTCCCCGCGATCGCCGGCAGCCAGGCCGAGGCCACCTACCTCATGCCGGCTCTCGCGCTCGCGTTCGCCGCCCCCGCCCTGACACGGGTGATGTCCCGGCACGCCGTCACCTCACTCGTCGCGGGCGCCGTCCTCGCCTGGACGCTCCTGGCGCCGGTGCTGCGGCCCCGGATCTTCGACACCCCGTCCATGTCGGTGTACGTCATCCAGGGCGCCCTCGCCGCGTTCTCGGCGGTCGTGCTCGTCAGCGACAACCAGACGGTGCTGCTTCGCCCGCTGCGACGGCTCCTCGAACGACCCTCGCAGGCGGGCCTCGCGGCGCGTCTCGCCGTCGCCTACCCGCTGGCGAAGCGCTTCCGCACGGGTGCCACGCTCGTGATGTACACGCTGATCGTGTTCGTCCTCGTCCTGCTCACCGAGATCTCCGGCATCCTGCGGGCCGGCGTCGACGGGGTGGTCGCCGACGCCACCGCCGGCTACTCCCTGCGGCTCGACTACAACCCCCAGGTCGCGGGTGACCGGCTCGTCGACGAGCTGCGCAACGGTCCTTCGGCTGCGGACATCTCCACCGTCGCACCGCTGCTCAACGCCACCGGCCGGGCCACCGACCCCGGCCGTCGTGGCCACCAGCCACTGGACATCGCCGCCGTCGGAGTACCGGACGGCGCGATCACCGGCATCACCTTCCGCGAACGGCTGCCCGGGCTGGCGGACGATCCGGCCGTCTGGCGCGCGCTGGCCGCCGATCCGAGCTATGTCGTCCTGGACGGCTTCTTCGGCAGTACCGGAGGCCCGGCCGGCGACTACTACGACCCCGGAGACACCCTCACGGTCACCGACCCGCGCACCGGCCGGGGCGAGCGGAAGATCATCGCGGGGGTGCTCAGCAACGGGATGGTCTTCTACCCCGGCACGGGCGCGAGTTCGACCACCTACCCCGTGGTGATGGGCGAGCGGGGCATGCGCGAGCTCTTCGGCGACCAGGCCCAGAACGCCTCCGCGCTCGTCGGTACCCGCCCCGGAACGAACCCCGAGGCCCTCGCGGCCCGGCTGCAGGGCGAGCAGCTCGCGTCCAGCCTGGTCGCCACGCCCATCGAGTCGGACATCCGCCACCAGTTCGATTCGAGCACCGCGTTCTTCCGGCTGATGCAGGGCTTCCTCGCCCTGGGCCTGGGAGTGGGCGTCACCGGTCTCGGCGTCGTCATGGTCCGGGCCGTGCGCGAACGGCGCCGCACCATCGGCATCCTGCGCGCCCTCGGCTTCCAGGCGAGAACGGTTCGCCGTTCCTTCCTCTGGGAGAGCGCCTTCGTCGCGGCGGAGGGGATCGTCCTGGGCTCCCTGCTCGGCGTCCTCACCACCTGGCTGATGTACCGCAACAGCGCGGCCTTCGAGGGCCTCGACGGCGGATTCCCCGTCGAGTGGACCAGCATCGGCGTCCTGGCGGCAGCCACCTTCGCCGCATCGCTTCTGGCCACTCTGGGTCCGGCCCGACGCGCGGCCGCCATCCGTCCGGCGCGCGCGGTCCGCGTCGCGGAGTGACGCGGCCGTCACCTGAGGACGTCCTCCGGACGAAGCGGTGGCGAGCGCTCACGCCTCGTCAGGGACGGAGAGTTCGCACCGCACGGCCACCACTCCGTCGCCGGATCCGGCGATGCGCACCGCGGAGGGAATGGAGGCGCGACCCGGCCCCCGCGGCACTCAGGAACCTGAGCCGCGTGCGCTCGGGGACGGAGGGGACATCCTGCGGGGCCGCCGGGGGCATGGGCGGCCCTCCTGCGGTGCGGTCGGTCCGCCCGGTCACTCGAAGGGCACGACGGCGACCGGGACGGGGCTGTGGTGGATGAGCGCGTGGGCGACGTGGCCGAGGCGCGGGCCGACGGGCAGCTTGCGGGAGCGGCGTCCCACGATCACGAGCTCCGCGTCCCGCGACGCGTCGATCAGCTGATCCGCGACGGGCCCCTCGACCGCGACGGCAGTGGCCTTCACGTCCGGGAACCGCTCGCGCCACGGCGCCAGCAGTTCGTCGAGGCGGCCTTCGAGGTCGACCTTGACCTCCGCCGCGATCCTCGGGTCCAGGACCGCTCCGGCCCCGTAGTAGGCCGGCAGCGTCCAGGAATGGAGGAAGCCGAGCGAGGATTTCCGGCGTGCGGCTTCGGCGAAGGAGAAGGCCAGGAGGTCCTCACACGGGTCGTACATGTCGAGGCCCACCACGATCCGGCCGGAGGGAGCTGCCGACGCGTCACCGTCCGCCCGCACCAGGACGACAGGCCGGCGGGCCGTGCCGGCGACCGCGAGCGACACGGAGCCGATGACGAAGCCGGAGACACTTCCGAGCCCGCGCGATCCCAGCACCATCAGGTCCGCTTCGTCCGCCGCGGCTCTCAGCTCCTCGGCGGCACGACCGCGTGCCTGTTCGGTGAACACCTCGAGACCGGGATGCCTGCGCCGGGCCCGCGCCGCCTCGTCCCGCAGCAGGACGTCCGTCCGCTCGGCGACGGTCCGCGCGTACGGGAGCGGCATCTCGGGGGTGCCCGGCCACTCCTCCACGCACACCAGCCGCAGCGGTACTTCGCGCACCACTGCCTCGCGCGCCGCCCAGCGGGCGGCGGCCAGGCTCTCGGCGGAGCCGTCCACTCCTACGGTGACCTGAGCCGTCATCGCTGCCTCCTCGGCCGTGTCCGTCCAGGCCTCCAGGGTGATACCCGGGCCGCCGGCGTGCCGAGGGCCGGAGAGGCAAAGACGGAGGCCGACCGGCCCATACCGCCGCGAGCACGGGCCGGCGGCGCGGAACGGCGGGCGGTGGGCCGGTCGGCACCCCGGCGGTCGGGGCCGTTCGGCCCCGTCGTCCACCCCCTTGGGCACTGCGTTCGGCGCGAGGACGGCGGGAGGGTGGAGACGGCGTCGACCTGAAACGAGAACGGTGCACGAACCGTGCACGAGGAGGTGCGTCATGACGTCGAAACGTGTCCTGGTCGCCTACGGAAGCAAGCACGGGGCCACCGCGGGGATCGCCGACGAGATCGGCCGGACCTTGCGGGACGACGGGTTCGAAGCCGTCGTGGAGCCGGCCGACACGGTCACCGACGTGAGCGGCTACGACGGGGTCGTCCTCGGCGGAGCCCTGTACGCGGGACGCTGGGACGGCAAGGCCCGCGGGTGCGCGCGCCGCAACGCGGAGCAGCTCCGGCATCGCCCGGTGTGGCTGTTCAGCAGCGGCCCCGTCGACAGTTCGGCCGAGCAGCACGACATCCCGCCGGTGCGCGGGGTCGCCCGTCGGATGAGGAACCTGGGGGCCCGCGAGCACATGACCTTCGGCGGCGCCCTGACGGCGGACGACACGGGCTTCATGGCCCGGTCGCTGATCCGCCACGGCAAGGGCGGTGACTTCAGGAACTCCGCCCGCATCCAGGAGTGGGCCCATCACATCGGCACGGAGCTCGACAGCGCGGGCTGAGCCGTCCGGGGCACCTGCCGCCCCTCGACCCGGAGACAAGCGATGAACGTCGACCAGTGGCGCACGGTGGGGGCCGGGACGGTCGCGACCGCACTGGTCAGGGCCGTGAGCACGATCGGCGTCGTCTGGCTGGTGGCCCGGGTCGCAGCCCGTCTCGCTACCGGACGGGCCGGAGAGCGCCATGACCCCGCCGCCCTCGAACGGGAGTGGGCGAGATGGGAGCCCGTGTGGTCGCGCCGGTTCCGGCAGGACATGGGGCTCGGGGCGGACGATGACTGACCACAGGCGTAACCACGCGGTCAAGGACCCGTCGGGGGACGAGGACAGCGGCGTACGGCCCCCGTCCGGGGAACTCACCTTCGATCCCAGCGAACCGCTCGCCCGGCTCCGCCGTGAACTCGCCACGGGCCCGGACGGGTTGTCCGCGCGTGAGGCGGCCCGCCGTCTGGCCGTCCACGGCCCGAACGAGGTGCGCCGCAAGGCCCGCGCCTCCTTCCCGGGGGAGCTGGCGGCCCAGCTCGTCCACCCCCTCGCCCTCCTGCTGTGGGCCGCCGCCGTGCTGGCGTTCGTCGCCGACCTCGCGGTGCTCGGCTGGGCGATCCTCGCCGTCGTGGTCGTCAACGCCGGGTTCGCACTGCTGCAGGAGCGGCAGGCCGAGCGGGCGGTGGAGACGCTGGCCCGCTACCTCCCCGAACGGGCCCTCGCGGTACGCGACGGACGCGCGCTCACCGTGGAGGCCCGCGACCTCGTGCCCGGAGACGTGATCGTCCTGGAGGAGGGCGACAAGGTACCCGCGGACGCCCGGGTCACGGAGGGCGGGCTCGAGGTCGATCTGTCGATGCTCACGGGGGAGTCCGTGCCGGCGGAACGGACCGAGGCGGCGGGGCTGCTCGGAGCACCGCTGCTGGACGAACCGAACCTCGTGTTCAGCGGCACGACCTGCGTGGAAGGGCAGGGACGCGCCGTCGTGTTCGCCACCGGGGACCGCACCGAACTCGGACGCATCGCGGCTCTCAGCCAGCGCACCCGGCGCGAGGAGAGCCCGCTGGAGCGGCAGGTCAAGAAGGTGGCGTGGCTGATCGCCGCAGTCGCCACGGGCATGGGAGCCGTCTTCCTCGTGCTCGGCGTCGCCGTCGGGCTTCCGTTGACCGACTCCCTCATGTTCGCCATCGGACTCCTTGTGGCCAACGTGCCCGAAGGGCTCCTGCCGACCATCACCCTCGCCCTCGCCGTCGGGGTTCGGGCGCTCGCACGGCAGGGCGCCCTGGTCAAGCGGCTCAGCGCCGTCGAGACCCTCGGATCGACCAGCGTCATCTGCACGGACAAGACGGGCACGCTCACCCGCAACCGCATGCGGCTGCACACACTCTGGACCGCCGGGCACGGCACGGACGAGGGCCCCTGGGCGCGGGAACTGGTGCACGCCGGAGCCCTGTGCACCACCGTGACGAGGGACGCGGACGGCGACCTGCACGGCGATCCGACGGAGTCCGCGCTCGTCGCGGGCGCCGCCGACCACGGGGTCCCGGTGGACCTGGACCGGCGCGACGCCGAGCGGCGCGCGCTGTTCCGTTTCGACCCGCGGCTGCGCCTGATGTCCGTCGTGCAGGAGGACCGGGCGTCGGGACGCCCGCGGATCCTGGTCAAGGGCGCCCCCGAGGCCGTACTGGCCGCGGTCCTGCCGGGTCCGGACCGGGAGGCGGCCCGTTCGGCGACCCAGCGGATGGCCGAGGGAGGCATCAGGGTCCTGGCCGTCGCGGCACGCGAACCGGCGGCGGGAGAGCCGTTGCCGGTCCGCCGGCAGGAGGCCGAGACGGGACTGTCCCTACTGGGGCTCATCGGCCTGTACGACCCGCCGCGCACCGGCGTCGCGGAGGCCGTCGGCCGCTGCCACGAGGCCGGAGTACGCGTGCACGTCGTCACGGGGGACAACGGGGCCACCGCCGCGGCCATCGCGCGGGAGGTCGGGATCGGGGTACCCCGGCTGGAGGTCGTCAGCGCCTCGGAGTCCCTGCGCGACGACGAACTGGACCGGCTCCTGGTGGAGGACGACGCCGAGATCGTGTTCGCCCGGTCGTCGCCCGAGACCAAGCTGAAGGTCGCCGACACGCTGCGGGCGCACGGGCGGATCGTCGCCATGACGGGCGACGGGGTCAACGACGCGCCGGCCCTCCACCGTGCGCACATCGGGGTGGCCATGGGCCGCTCGGGCACGGACGTGGCGCGTGAGGCGGCCGCGATGGTGCTGACCGACGACGACTTCGCCACCATCGTCACGGCGATCGAGTCCGGCCGCCGTGTCTACGACAACGTCCGCAAGTTCATCGTCTACATCTTTGCCCACGCGACCCCGGAGATCGTCCCCTTCCTCGTGTTCGCCCTGTCGGCCGGCGCCGTCCCGCTCCCGCTCACCGTGCTGCAGATCCTCGCCATCGACCTGGGCACGGAGACCCTCCCCGCCCTCGCGCTGGGCAGGGAGCGCTCCGAGCCGGGCATCATGCGCCGGCCACCCCGGCCACAGCACCAGAGCGTGATCTCCCGGGACATGCTCGTCCGCAGCTGGGGCTACCTCGGACTGGTGTCCGCCGTTCTCGTCCTGAGCGGATTCTTCTACGTCCTGTGGCGTGCGGGCTGGCAGCCCGGAGACGCCACCTCGGCCGGAAGCCCCCTGCACCACGCCTATGTGACCGCCACGACGGCCACGTTCGCCGGCATCGTCACCTGCCAGGTGGGCACGGCCTTCGCGGCCAGGACGGACCACGCGGCGCTGCGCGACATCGGGCTGCTGTCCAATCGCCTGCTGCTCCTGGGAATCGCCTTCGAGCTCGTCTTCACGGCCGCGCTCGTCTACACGCCGCCGCTTCAGGAGATCTTCGGCACGGCCGCCCTGCCCTGGGACGTCGTGGTGCTGATCGCGGCCTTCCCCCTGCTGGTCTGGGGCACGGACGAGCTGCGCCGTGCGAGGCGCGCCGCACGCGCGGGTGATCCGCTCACGCGTCGCTCCCGGCAGTGAGCCGGCACCGTACGTCCACGACCCCCTCGACCGCGCGGGCCAGTCGTTCCGCGAGCGGGACGAGGCTGCCGTCACCGACGGTGCCCGTCAGGGTGACGACGCCCGCCTCGACCCGGACGTCGATCCGGGCGTGCGAGAGCGGGAACAGGGGTGTGACGACGTCGTGGCGGACCGCGTCGGCGATTTCGGCGTCGGGGCGGAGGAAGACCTTGAGGAGGTCGGAACGGCTCACGATGCCCTGGATCGTCCCGTGCGTGTCGACGACCGGCAGCCGTTTGACGTGCCGGGTCGCCATCAGGCGGGCGGCCTGCGGGAGCGTGGCGTGCGGCTCGACGGTGACGGCGGGCGAGGTCATGAGGTCCGCGGCGCGGTCGGAGCCCGCCTTGGCGGAGGCGTCCGGCCTGCGCAACTGCTCGATCAGACCGAGACGGTGGTCGTGGAACTCCTCTTTGAGGATCAGGTCGGCCTCGGACACCACCCCGACGACCCGGCCCTCGCCCTCGATGACGGGCAGCGCGGTCACCTTCCAGCGCGCCATCGTCTCGACGATCTCCTTGAACTCCGCGCCCGGCCGGACGGCGACGACCTTCCCGGTCATCACGTCGGCCACGGTCAGCGGGTGTGAGGTCATGGCGGTCTCCTTCGGAGGAAGCGGAAGAAGCAGGTGCTTCAGCGGACCAGGACGGCCTCCCCGGACCGGGGCACGACAGCCGTCCAGCCCAGCTCGTGGTCGATGCGGTCCCGGAGCGCCTCGGACGCCATTGGCTCTCCGTGCACGAGATAGGTGGTGTGCGGGGCGGGCGCGCCCCGCAGCCAGTCGACGATCTGTACCGCGTCCGCGTGCGCGGAGAAGTGCGGTACGTCGGCGACCTCGGCGCGTACGGGCACGTACTCGCCGAACATCTTCAGCGCGCGGACGCCGTCCACCAGATCGCGCGCCCGGGTGCCGGCAGCGGCGAAACCGACGACGACCACGGCGTTGCGCGGATCGGGCAGCAGCCGGTGCAGATGGTGCAGGACGCGTCCCCCGGTGGCCATGCCGGCCGAGGAGACGATCACAGCGGGGCCGTGCGCGCTGTTGATGTCGATGGACTCCTGGACGGTCCGCGCGGCGAGGAACGGGGCCGGACTCAACGCGGCCTCGCCCCGGTCGAGGATCTCGGGGCGCAGCTCGGGGGAGCGCTCGCGCACGGCGTCCCGGTAGACGTCGAGTGCGGCCAGGGCCATCGGGCTGTCCACGTAGACCGGTACCGACCGGGGCAGTACGCCACTGTCGCGCAATCGGGTCAGCTCGTGCAGGACGACCTCGGTCCGGTCGATCGCGAAGGCGGGGATCACGACGGTTCCACCGCGTGACACGGTCCGTTCGACGACCGCGGAGAAGGCGGAGCGGGCGGATTCCTGGTCGTGCTTCCGGTCACCGTAGGTCGACTCCATGAGCAGTGTGTCGGCCCCCGAGAAGGGTTCGGGCGGCATCAGCAGAGGGTGGCCGGGCCGTCCCAGGTCGCCGGAGACGGCCAGGGTGTGACCGTCCTCCAGGGTGAGGCGCGCCCATGCCGAGCCGAGGATGTGGCCACCGTGGTGGAGCGTCAGGCGGGTGCCCGTCATGATCTCGACGTCCTCGCCGACCGGGACCGGGTCGAAGTACGACAGGGTCCGGTCGACGTCGGTGTCGTCGTACAGCGGCTTGGCGGGGTGGTGCTTCGACCAGCCGTGTTCGTTGGCGTGCCGGGCGGCCTCCATCTGCAGCCGGGCGCTGTCGCGGAGCACGATCCCGGCGAGCCGCGCCGTGTGGGGGGTCGTGAGGACGGGACCGCGAAAGCCCTGCCGGACCAGCCGCGGGAGGTAGCCGCAGTGGTCCAGGTGAGCGTGGGTGACGACGACGGCGTGGATGTCGGCGGCGTCGCGCCCCAGCCGGTCCCAGTTGCGTCGGCGCAGGTCCGCGTAGCCCTGGAAGAGCCCGCAGTCGAGCAGCAGTCGGGCGTGATCGCTCTCCACCAGGAACTTGCTGCCGGTGACCGTGCCCACGCCGCCGAGAAAGCTGAGCAGCGCGGGGCGCGGCCCGGAGGGCGCGGGATGCGGGGATGCCTCGGACATGGGCCGGCCTCCTTCGTGGCGGGGCCGGACGCGCCGGCCCTGTCACCACCTTCGTCCGTCGCGGAGGCGCCGGGCAGGGCCCGAGGGGGCCGTCCTGTGGCCCGACCGGCCCAAGCGCGGTCTCCCGGGCCGGGAGCAGCCTGGACGGTGAACCGCCGTGGGAGGAGACCCGCGGACCGTGCGGAAGGGCGATCGTCATGAAGGCTCTTGTGTTCCAGGGTGCCGGCAGGGTCGCGTGGCAGGACGTGCCGGATCCCGCGCTCGAGGACGCGGGGGACGTGATCGTCCGCGTGGACGCCGTGACCCTGTGCGGAACGGATCTGCACATCGTGAAGGGTGATGTGCCGGAGGTGGAGCCCGGCCGGGTCCTGGGCCACGAGGCGGTGGGCACGGTGGTGGAGACGGGCGCGGACGTCCGCACCGTCCGTCCGGGGGATCGCGTCCTGATCTCCTGCGTGTCCAGCTGCGGACGCTGCCGGTTCTGCCGCGAGCGGCGCTACGGACAGTGCCGCGGCGGAGGCGGGTGGGTGCTGGGCCACCTCATCGACGGCACCCAGGCCGAGTACGTCCGCGTCCCCTTCGCCGACCTGTCCGTGCACCCCCTGTCGAACGCGGTGGACAGCTTCGACGCCGTGCTTCTCGCGGACATCTTCCCCACCGCGTACGAGGTCGGCGTCCTCAACGGCCGCGTCCGCCCCGGCGACACCGTCGTCGTGGTCGGCGCCGGCCCCATCGGACTCGCCGCGATCCGCACCGCCGGTCTCTACAGCCCGGGCAGGGTCATCGCCGTGGACCTGGCGAAGTCCCGTCTGGAGGCCGCGAGCCGGATGGGCGCGGACGTCACCGTCGGCGCGAACGAAGGGCCGGACGAACTGGTCGCCGAACTGACCGAGGGCCTGGGCGCCGATGTGGTCATGGAGGCGGTGGGTGTCCCGGAGACGTTCGAGATGTGCACGCGGATGGTCCGCCCGGGCGGCCGTGTCGCCAACATCGGCGTCCACGGCAGGCCCGCGGCGCTGCACCTGGAAGACCTGTGGATCAAGGACGTCACCATCACCACGGGGCTGGTCGACACGTGCTCGACCCCGATGCTGCTGAGCATGATGACGGCCGGCCGGCTTCCGACGGCGGACCTGGTCACGCACCGGTTCGAGCTCGGGCAGATGGAGGAGGCGTACGACGTCTTCGGCCGGGCGGCGGAGACCGGGGCCATCAAGGTCGCCCTGGGCGGCCCGCAGCACACCGCGGTCACGGCCACCTCGATGCCGGGCGAGGCATGACGGCGCGCCGAGGCGTGCCACCGACGGGCGTCGTCCTCGACACGGACGGTGTCCTCATCGACTCCGCCACCCTGCACGCAGCGGCCTGGAAAGAGGCGTTCGACACCTGCCTCCCCCGGTGGCCCTGCCGGGACGCGCGGTCGCGGCCGTTCGACGCCGACGCCGACTACCGGAGGTTCGTCGACGGCAAGTCACGTACCGACGGAGCCGCTTCGTTCCTGGCCGCCCGAGGCATCCGCCTGCCGCCCGGCGCCCCCGGGGACGGGCCCGGCTGCGACACGGTGCAGGCGGTGGCCGCGCGCAAGGAGGAAGCCTTCACGAACGCCCTGCGCACGCGGCCCGTCCATCGCTTCGAGGACGCCGTCCGGGCCCTCGGCGCGCTGGCTTCCCTGGACGTGCCGTGTGCCGCGGTGTCGGCGTCCCGGCACGCACGCGGCCTCCTCCACGCGGCCGGGCTCGACCGGTTCCTCACCACCGTCGTCGACGGAGCCGACGCCGACCGGCTCGGTCTGGCCGGCAAGCCGGATCCCGCCCTCTTCCTGCGTGCCGCCGACGTCATGGGCGTCCCCGTGGTGAACTGCGCGGTCGTCGAGGACGCGCTCGCGGGGGTCCGTGCGGGGCGCGCGGGAGGATTCGGTCTCGTTGTGGGCCTTGACCGGAGCGCTGACGGACACGCCTCCGCCGACCTGCTGGCCGAGGGCGCGGACCTCGTCGTCCCCGATCTCGTACAACTGTCGGCGGCCGTGTGGGGAGTGCGCCCGTGACGTCCGCGACAGAAGGCTGGACCTGGGGGTACGACACGTACGACCCGGCGCACGAGCGGCTGGTGGAGGCGCTCTGCACGCTGGGCAACGGCCGATTCGCCACGCGGGGTTCGGCCCCCGAATGTCCCGCGGGACCGGTCCACTACCCGGGCACCTATCTCGCCGGCTGCTACGACCGGCTCACGTCCCGCGTCGCCGGTGAACGCGTCGAGAACGAGGACCTCGTCAACCTGCCGAACTGGACCCTGCTGCGCTACCGGTGCCTGCCCGACGGCGACCGGCCCGGCGAGTGGCTCACCCCCGACTCGCCGCATCTGCGCCACTACGACGTGCGGCTCGACCTGCGGCGAGGCGTCCTGAGCCGGCACCTCCACTACGAGGACGACCGAGGACACGGGCTCCGGGTGGGGCACGTCCGCATCGTGCACATGGGAACCCCCGCGCTCGCGGCCCAGCGCACGACCTTCCACGCCTACGGCTGGAGCGGCGCGATCGAGGTGGAGTCCGTCCTGGACGGCAGCGTCACCAATGCGGGCGTCGAGCGCTACCGGCACCTGGAGAGCCGGCATCTCATCGACCGGCAGAGCGGATTCACGCCCGAGGGGATCGCTCATCTGTCGTGCCGCACCGCCGACCCGGGCCACACGATCGCCCTGGCCGTCCGGACGGAGACCGAACCGGAGACCGATCGGCCGGCAGGATCGGAGAGCGGACCAGGACGGGCCCGCACGACATCCGAGGGCGCGGTCCAGAGCCTTCTGCTGCCGATCCGCCGGGGCAACCCCGTGCGGGTCACGAAGACTTTGGCGCTCCGCAGCTCGCTCGACCGTCCCGCCGGTGACCCGCTCGGCCTCGCCGTCGACGCCGCGACCGGTGCGCCGCCCTTCTCCCGGTTGCTGGCCGCGCACCGTGCCGCCTGGGAACGGCTGTGGGAGGAGGGGGAGTTGCACGTGCCGGGACGGGCCGGGCTGGTGCTGCGGGTGCACCAGTTCCATCTGCTGCAGACGCTGTCCCCGCACACGGCGGAGCTCGATGTCGGCGTTCCGGCCCGCGGCCTGCACGGAGAGGCCTACCGCGGACACGTCTTCTGGGACGAGCTGTTCGTGCTGCCCCACCTCGACCTGCACTTTCCCGAGGTCGCCCGGGCCCTGTTGATGTACCGTCATCGCCGCCTCCCGGCCGCCCGCGCGGCAGCCCGCGAGGCCGGTCGGAAGGGGGCCATGTTCCCCTGGCAGAGTGCGAGTTCGGGCCGGGAGGAGACGCAGGCGCTGCACCTCAATCCACGGTCCGGGCGCTGGCTGCCCGACCGCTCCAGGCTGCAGCGTCACGTCGGCTCGGCCATCGCTCACAACGTGTGGCACCACGCACGGGCGACGGGTGACCGGGGATTCCTGCACGGGCCGGGCGCGGAGATCCTCCTGGAGGTCGCCCGGTACTGGGCGGGCGCCGCCGACCTCGACCCGGTGGCGGGGCGCTACCACCTGCGCGGAGTCGTGGGCCCCGACGAGTACCACGACGCGTATCCCGACGCGACGGCCCCGGGCATCGACGACAACGCCTACACGAACGTGACCGCGGCCTGGGTGCTGGCGCGCGGACTGGAGCTGCTGGACGAACTCCCGGCCGCACGCCGCGCGGAGCTCTGCGAGCGGCTCGCGCTCGACGCCGGGGAGATCGATCGCTGGGACGACGTCTCCCGCCGCCTCCATGTGCCCTTCCACCACGGCGTCGTGAGCCAGTTCGAGGGGTACGGGGAGCTGGCGGAGCTGGACTGGCAGGCGTACCGCGACCGGTACGGGGACATCCGCCGCCTGGACCGGATCCTGGAGGCCGAGGGTGACAGCGTCAACCGGTACCAGGCGTCGAAGCAGGCCGACACTCTCATGCTGGGTCACCTGTTCCGGCCCGTGGAACTGGCCGGGCTGTTCAGCCGGCTCGGGTACCGGGTGGACGACGAGATCTGGCGCTCCACCGTCGCCTACCACCTGCGGCGCACCAGCCACGGCTCGACCCTCAGCAGCCTCGTGCACGGCTGGGTCCTCGCCCGGGAGAAGGGGGACGACGCCTGGCGCTACTGCGAGGAGGCACTGCTCGCCGATGTGGCGGACGTCCAGGGCGGAACGACCGGAGAGGGCATTCACCTGGGGGCGATGGCCGGCACGATCGACCTGGTCGAGCGCGGGATCACCGGGCTTGAGACAGGCCCCGGGGGACTACGGATCGAGCCGGTGGCGCTGCGTGAGCTTCCCCGGTTCGTCTTCACCGTCTGTTGCGCCGGGCACCGCGGAGTGCGGTTGAGGGTGCTTCCCGGACGAGTGGGCGTGCGCGTGCCCGTCTCGTCACCCGTGCCCCTTCCGGTCACGCTGCCGGGGGAGCGGCGGTTCACCGTCGAGCCGGGGGAGGAGCGCTGGTTCCTCCTGCGCGCGCAGGGCGGGTGACGCGAAAGCGCCGGCCGGTCACGTGGACCCTTCCCGAGCCGCTCGGCCGGATGAGGTGAGCTCCTCACCGTGGTCGCGGGCGGTGAGCCGGTCCACGACGGAGACGACACCCTCGACTCCTTCGGCGAGCCGCAGCAGCAGCTCGCCCTCGCGCCGGTCCGCGATCCGGCCGCCGAGCACCACCACGCCGTTCAGAACGTGCACGTCGATCATGCCCGGCGACAGGCCCAGGGTTCCCACGAGCAGTTCGTTCTGTATGCGGTGCTGGATCTCGGAGTCGGGGCGAAGGAACACGGACAGCAGATCGAGGCTCGTCACCACGCCGACCAGCCGCGCCTCCTCGTCCACCACCGGCAGGCGGGCGACGCCGCGCCGCACCATCAGCCGGGCCGCGTCGGCGGCCCGCGCCTGAGCGTGCACTGTCACGGCGGGCACGGTCATCAGGTCCCGCACGGTGCCTGCCGGACGGGCGGTCAGATCGTTCCTGGAGATGACACCGACGACATGATCGTCCTCGTCCACGACGGGCAGACCACTGATGCCGTGTTCCGTGAACAGCCTCGCCACGTCTCCGGGCGAAGTTCCCGGACGGGCGCCGACCACGTCGCTCTGCATCAGATCGCCGACTTTCAGGTGCTTCATCGTGGCCTCCAGTGCGCGGCGCAGGGCGGGTGGGCCGTCCCCTGGTTCCACCGTCCCCCGGACGACGCCCGGACCGTGAGGGCCGAACGGTCCAGCCTCGGGCCCGACCGGGCCGCAGGACGACGCGTCGCATCCCACGCCGGGACCTTTGGCCCCACCTCTGCCCCCAGCGGCCCTCAACCTCTCGCGCACCGGATGCCAGGGTGAGAGCAGTGGCAGCCGAAACCGACACCGGGAGCGACACCATGACCGGAAATGGCGAGCGTCACGAGATCGTGGTCTGCGTCGACCCCGCCCGCACCGGGCCGCTGGCGACGGCCTGGGCCGCGGACGAGGCCCACCGGCGCCGTCTGGCGCTGCGGCTCGTCGTCGTGGTGGAGCCCGCGCCGGACACCCGGCACGCCGTCGACGCCGCGCGGCACCGCGCACGGACCGAGGCGGCGTCGGAGGCGCTGAACCGCGCGGCGGAAGGAGCGCGGACGCGGCATCCCGGGCTCAGCGTGAGCGCGGCGGTCATGGAGGGAGTCCCGGCGGTCGTGCTGACCGGCCTGGCGCAGCATGCCGCCATGATGGTTCTCGGTTCGCGGCATCTGAGCCGCACCGAGGAATTCCTCAGTGCCGGCTCGCTCGTGCTCCCCGTCACCGCCCAGGCGCGCTGTCCGGTCGTCGTCGTGGGCGATGCGGAGCACAGCACCCAGGAACCGCCGTACGTCGTCGTGGGCATCGACGGGAGCACGGCCTCGCAGGCCGCGCTGGCGCTCGCCTGCGAGGAGGCGGACCTGAGGGACTGCCTGCTGCGTGCCGTCGCTGTTCGGCAGCCTCCCCTCTTCTCCCTGCGACAGGAGGGGGCGGGGCTGGACGGCGAGCGGCGACTGCTCGCGGAGGCCACCGCCGGCTGGGCCGAGAAGTACCCCGATCTCCGGATCACCCACGAAGTGCTGGTCGGTTCGCCCGTCGAACGGCTCGCGGAGGCCGCCGAACACGCGCTCGCCGTCGTCGTCGGCCGCCGGGGCAGCGGCGGCTACACCGGCATGCGGGTCGGGTCCGTGGTCCACGGCCTGCTGCACCGCGCCCACTGCCCCGTGATCACCGTTCCCGCCGAGTGAGCGCCGCATGACACCGGCGTCGCCCGCGCGGGAGTCCGTGCAGGCCCCCGAGCCGGCGGGACTCACCGAGACGGAAGCCGCCGGACGCCTCGTCGCATCGGGCCCCAACGAGGTGGCCACCGGACGACACGTGCGGCTCCACACCCGGGTGCTCGGCCAGCTGCGCGATCCGCTGATCCTGGTGTTGCTCGGGGCCGTCGCATTGACCCTGGCCATCGGTGACCACCCGGACGCCGTCGTCATCGGGCTGGTCGTCGTCGTGAACACGACCGTCGGTGTCGCCCAGGAAGTCCGCGCGGACAACGCGGTCGCCGCCCTGTCGGCGATGAGCGCCCCGCACGCGCGGGTGCGACGCGGTGGAACCGTACGGGCCGTCAGGGCCGTGGAGGTCGTCCCCGGCGACGTTCTCGTCCTCGGCGAGGGCGACATCGTCGCGGCCGACGCGGAGCTCGCCGAGGCGTCGGCTCTCCTGCTGGACGAGTCCACGCTCACCGGCGAGTCGGTCCCCGTCGACAAGGACGCCGGGGCCGTGCTCGCCGCGGGTACGGTCGTCGTGCGCGGCCGGGGCGTCGCGACCGTCACGGCGACCGGCGCGTCCAGCGCCCTCGGCCGTATCGCCGCCCTCCTCGACGACCGGCACGAGCGGACCCCGCTGCAGCGCCGGCTCGCGGGCCTCGGACGCACCCTCGCCGCGGTGACCCTCGCCCTCTGTCTGCTGGTCCTCGGACTGGGGCTGCTCCGCGGCGTCCCACCGGGGACGATGGCGGTCACCGCGATCAGCCTCGCGGTCGCGGCGGTCCCCGAGTCGCTGCCGGCCGTCGTCACCCTCGCGCTCGCCCTGGGCGCCCGGCGCATGGCGGCGCGGCACGCCCTGGTGCGCCGACTGCCGGCGGTGGAGACTCTGGGCTCGGTATCCGTCCTGGCGACCGACAAGACCGGCACCCTCACCCAGGGGCGCATGAGGGTCGACTCGGTGTGGACACCCCGGGGGAGCACGGAACTCACCGGCGTCGGCTACGAGCCCGTGGGCGAGGCCCGAGTCGGGGGGAGAGCGGCCGGAGAGAGCGAACTCGCGCCGGTACGAGAGCTCCTGACAGCCACCGCCCTGTGCAACGACGCCACCCTGCGCCCCCCTGATCCGACGAGCCCGGACGGCCGCTGGACGGCGCTCGGCGACCCCATGGAAGCCGCGCTCCTCGCGGCCGCGGCCAAGACCGGCTGTCCGGGCCAGGGGGAACTCGGCACCGGCTGCCCGCGCATCGGCGAAGTCCCCTTCGACAGCCTCCGCAAGCGGATGACGACCCTGCACCGGACGGCCGGGGGCCAGATCCTGGTCTGCCTGAAAGGCGCCCCCGAGGCTGTGCTCGTCCCCGGGGTGATCGATGCCGGGCCGGACACCATCGCGCGGGCGCGGGACGAGGCCGCGCGGTACGCCGCACGGGGCCGGCGGGTGCTCGCCGTCGCCTCGGGCCGGCGCGACGACGTGCCGGACCCGCTCACCGCGGCCGAGTCCGGACTGACGCTGCTCGGTCTGGTCGCGCTGAGCGATCCGCCGAAGCCGCACGCCGGGCGTACGCTCGCGGACTGCCGTGCCGCCGGCATCACGCCCGTGCTCGTCACCGGCGACCATCCGGCGACAGCTCGCGCGATCGCGGAGCGCGTGGGACTTCTGGGCGAGGGCCATCAGGCGGAGGCCGATGTCGTCACCGGCGCCGACGTGGCCGCCGGCCGTGTCGCCGACCTCACGTCGGTACGGATCTTCGCCCGCACGGATCCCCAGCAGAAGCTGGACATCGTCGAGGCCTGGCGTGCCGCCGGCGCCGTGACGGCGATGACCGGTGACGGAGTCAACGACGGACCGGCGCTGCGGCGGGCCGACATCGGCGTCGCCATGGGAGCACGCGGAACGGAGGTCGCGCGGCAGGCGGCCGATCTGGTCCTCACGGACGACGACCTCTCCACCGTCGTCGCGGCCGTGGAGGAGGGGCGCCGCGTCTACGACAACGTCCGACGGTTCCTCGTCTACGGGATGGCGGGCGGCGCCGCGGAGATCCTCGTGATGCTCGCCGGCCCCGTGCTCGGACTGCCCCTGCCACTGCGGGCGGGGCAGATCCTCTGGATCAATCTCCTCACCCATGGCCTGACCGGCGTCGCCATGGGCGCCGAACCCACGGCCCCCGGGACGATGCGCAGGCCTCCGAGGCCGCCGGACCAGCACATCCTCGGTGACGGCGCGTGGCAGCGACTGCTCCTCCTCTCGGCCGTCGTCACCGTGACCTCTCTCGGCGCCGGACTGACCGCCCAGGGGCTCGGCCTCGCCTGGCAGAGTGTCCTCTTCCTCGCGCTGCTGGCCGCACAGCTCGGGGTCGTCCTCGGGCTGCGGGACCGCCTGTTCACCTGGCAGAACCTGCTGCTGCCCCTCGCGGTCCTGGCATCCGCCGTACTCGCCGCGGCGGCGCTGTACGTGCCGTTCCTGCGGACCGTCCTCGACACCAGCGCGCTCGGGTGGACCGGCCTGGCCCTGGCCGCGGCCTGCGTTCCCGTCAGCCTGCTCGCGGCACGGCTGCTCCGGCGTGCTTTCCAAGGGTGATGACCTCGGGCACCGTCAGGTGTCGGTGTGCTCCTCATGGGCATGTGCGGCGATCACGGCGGCCTGGACGCGGCGTTCGACGCTGAGTTTGCCGAGCAGGCGGGAGATGTGGTTCTTGACCGTCTTCTCGGAGAGGTAGAGCCGCTGGGCGATCTGCCGGTTGGTGAGCCCCTCGCCGATGAGGTCGAGGACGGAACGTTCCCGTTCGGACAGGGCTGCGAGGCGCTCGTCCTCCGCGGACTTCGCGGTTTCGGGGTCGCGCAGGGAGTGCATGAGGCGGGCGGTCGTGGCGGGGTCGAGCATGGACTGGCCGGTGGCCACGGTGCGTACGGCCGAGACGAGGTCGGGACCCTGGATCTGCTTGAGGACGTAGCCGGCGGCTCCGGCCATGATGGCGTCGAGCAGGGCGTCGTCGTCGTCGAACGAGGTCAGCATCAGGCAGGCCAGGCCGGGCATCCGGGACCGCAGCTCCCGGCACACCCCGATCCCGTCCCCGTCGGGCAGTCGCACGTCGAGGACGGCCACGTCGGGCGCGAGGGCCGGGCCCCGGGCCAGCGCCTGGCCCGCCGTGGAGGCCTCACCGACCACCTGGAGGTCGGGCTCGTCGTCGATCAGGTCACGCAGGCCCCGGCGGACGACCTCGTGGTCGTCCACAAGGAAGACCCGGGTGGCCGGCCCGGACGTAATCGCTGCCGATTGCTCGTTCATCGCGCCCCCTGAAGCCGGAAACGGTCGGTGGGACGCGTCGTGCGCGCCCTACCGACATTGTCCGTCAGACGGTGTCCCGGTGGGAGGCGAGCTCGAGCCGGACAGCGACTACCCCCTCCATACCCTGGATCGCCCGGGCGACGAGCGGCACGAGAGAACGGTCGGTGAGCGCGCCCCGCACGGTGGCCACGCCTTCGTCGACGGTGACGGAGAGCCCGGCCAGGGCGTCGGAGGCGAGGACGGTGCGGCGGATCTCCGCGGCGATCTCGGCGTCCTCGCGCAGGAACACCTTGAGCAGGTCGCTCCGGCTGCAGATGCCTTCGAGGAGGCCGATGTCGTTCACCACCGGCAGGCGTTTCACCTTGCGCTGGGCCATGATCCGGGCGGCTTCGGCCAGGGTCGCGTTCGCGTGCACGGTCACCGCGGGGCTGGACATGAGTTCCCCGGCGCGCACCGCTCCCGCCTTGGCCGCTGCGGCGAAATCCTCAGGCCGTGGATCCTTCCCTCTGAAGGACTCCTTGACCAGGAGATCCGCCTCGGAGACGACGCCGATGACGCGTCCCTCGCCGGCGAGCACGGGCAGGGCGCTCACCTTCCACTGGTCCATGAGGGCGACGATCTCCTTGTACGGGGCGTTCTCGCCGATCGCCACCGCCGTGTGCGTCATGACGTCACTGACCGTGTACGGCACGGCGGGTTCGGTGTGCATCAGGGCCACCTCCTCGGTGTCCTCTCCGGATTCGGCACGATGTGTTCAGGCCAGCGGCACGACGGCGACCGGCGCGGGGCTGTGATGGATGACGGCGTGGGCGACATGACCGAGGTGCGGGCCGACCGGCACCGTGCGGTCACGGCGGCCCACGACCACCAGTCCCGCATCCTGTGAGGCCTCGACCATCTGATGTGCGGCGGATCCGACGACCGCCGCGCTCACGGCCTTCACGTCGGGGTACCGCTGCCGCCAGGGGAGCAGCAACGTGTCGAGGCGGGTACGCAGGTGGCCGCCCAGCTCCTCGCCTATGCCAGGGTCCACGATGGCCGCGTGGCCGTCCGAGAGGGGCAAGGTCCAGGTGTGCAGGAATCGCAGCGGGAGTTGCCTGCGCGCTGCCTCGGCGAACGAGAACTCCAGCAGCGGCTCGCACGCTTCACGGATGTCGACACCCGCGACCACCGCGTCGCCCGCTCGGGGCCGGCCGGGTGCGCGCACGAGAACGACGGGCCGGCGCGCCAGGGAGACGACGGCGAGCGACGTCGAGCCCGCGACGAATCCGCGCACCCCACCCAGCCCCCGCGACCCCAGAACCATCAGATCCGACTCGTCGGCCGCGGCGGTGAGCCACTCGGCCACTCGCCCGTGCAGCTGCTCGCCGCTCACCTCGAGACCGGACACCTCCTCACGAGCCAGTTTCGTGCCTTCCCGCACGAGCCGCTCGGCCCGGTCGGCCGCCTCCCGCAGGTAGGGCTCGGGGGTCTGTGACGGGTCCGCAGGCTCCTCCACGTGCACGATGCGCAGCGGGATCCCGCGCAGTGCGGCATCCCGCGCGGCCCAGCACACGGCGGCTCCGCTCTCCTCGGATCCGTCCACGCCGACGACGACCTGGGTGGTCATGGGAGCACCTCCTGAGGGGACTACCTCCAGCGTCCGTCCGCGTCGGCTCTCGCATCAGGGCCGGGCAGGCCTCTTTCTGGACCGAACGGCCCATGTCTGCGGGATTCGCGGAAGTGCGAGCGTAAGAGGTGTCGTTCCAGGAGGAGCCATGGAGAACAAGGTCCCGGAGAAGGCGGAACTCGGGAGCATCGTGGCAGGTGTCGACGGATCTCCCTCGGCACACGCGGCGGCGCTGTGGGCGGCCGAGGAGGCCGAACGGCGCGGGTGCTCCCTGCACCTCGTCCATGCCACGGACACGGACCGGCGGATGCTGTACACGGACGCCGACACCATCCAGGACGTACGGGAGGCCGGACGGGATCTGCTCATCGAGCTCGCCGAGGCGGTCGGAGCCGAACACCCGGGCCTCACGGTCACACGGGAACTGAGCCGCCAGGAGCCCGTCGCAGCGCTCCGCGCCGCGGCGGGCGGCCGGGGAACGGTCGTGGTCGGCAACCGTGGCCTCGGCGGATTCGCGGCACTGATGCTCGGCTCGGTCGGTCTCGGCGTGGCGGCCCGTGCCCAGGGGCCCGTCATCGTCGTACGAGGAGACGCGGATCGCCCGCACCATGCCTCCGTGACCGCGGCGGTGCATGATGCGGAGGATCTCGACTGGCTGCTGCTCGCCGCGGCGGAGGCCGAGGCGCGCAAGGCCGTGCTGCGGCTCGTGAGCGTGTGGAACGTGTTCACGCACGTGGGTGAGGTCGCCACGATGCTCGACGACCTCGACGGCATGGCGCAGAAGCGGGTGCAGGCGCTCAAGGACCTCGCCGACCGGGTCCGCGAGACCTGTCCGGAGCTCGTGGTCGCCCACCATGTGGAGCCCGGAACGAGCACTCCGGGCATCCTGATCCAGGCGAGCGAGCACACGGATCTGATCGTGATGGGCAGGGGAGGACGGCCGCTCGGCGTCGGACCCGCCCTGGGGCGCGTGGCGCACGCCCTGATCCATCACGCCCACTGCCCCGTGCAGATCGTGCCGCACTCCACGGCTCATGCGGAGCCGACCGGCGGCGAGAGCACATGAACGAGGTCGTGGTCGGTGTCGATCCCCGGGAACTGTCCGTCCCGGCCCTGCTCTGGGCCGCCGACGAAGCCACATGCCGGGGCCTGCGGCTGCATCTGGTCTGCGCGGTGCCGCCCGTCCACGACCACCTCGCGTACGACGCGGTCAACCATGGAGCCGCGCTGCGCGTCCGGGCCGGTTCCGCGCTCGCCGACGCCGACGACCTGCTGCGTGACCTGCACCCGGGTCTGTCGCCGGTGACGGAACTCGTCGACGGTCCGCCGGCCGCGGTCCTGGGCGAACGCGCAGCCCGCGCGACGCTCACCGTCGTGGGCTCACGTCGTCTCGGCAGGTTCGCGGAAGTCCTCGCCGAGAGCTCGGTCGTCCTCCCGCTCACCGCCAGGGCCGACGGCCCCGTCGCCGTCGTGCGGTCCCCGGAGCACGCCGTGCACCACCCGCCGACCGTGGTCGTCGGCGTCGACGGCAGCGCGTCCTGCCGGGCCGCGGTCGACTTCGCGGCCGACCAGGCGAGTCTGCGCGGCGCGCACCTGCGCGCCGTATGGGTCTGGCCCCGGCCGCTCTTCGAGGACGACGACCTGGCGGAAGGACACGCCGGGCAGCGGGCACTGGCCGAGGTGATGGCCGGCGCTGCGGAGCGCCACCCGGACGTGAAGATCAGCGAGGAGGTCCTCAAGGGCCGTCCGGTGCAACAGCTGGCGGTGACGGCGCACGAGGCGCTCGCGCTGGTCGTCGGGCGCCGGGGGCACGGGGGGTTCACGGGTCTGGGCCTGGGCTCGACCGCCCACGGACTGCTGCACCAGGCCGACTGCCCGGTGATCGTCGTCCCTCGGACCGGACCACCGGCGTCCGCTACCTGACCCCACATCGGGAGGCGTGGCATGTCACGACTCGAGGTCCCGGGCGCCGAGCCCGCACTGCCCACGGAGGAAACCCGGGGGCGCGCCCTCCGCCTGCGGGTGCTGATGATCGCTCTGGTGTGCGGAGTCGTGGCCGCGGTCGCGCTGTGGCGGGCCGACGGACAGGCCCAGAGCCAACGTGCCGCGCATCTGCATCACGTCACCGCCGTCACGACCGCGGCGGCCAGGACCCTGCCCGAACCCGGTTCCCGCTACGGGGTCCAGCCGCGTTCGGTCGCCTCCGCGCGATGGGAGCAGCCCGCGGGCGTGCCCCGCGCCGGGAAGATCGATGTCCCGCTCGGAACGGGCAAAGGTGCGACGGTGCCGCTCTGGGTCGACGACGCGGGTGCACCCGCACAGCCTCCGGGGACGGTCGCCGGGCGGGCGCTGGGCGCCCTCTCCGGCGGGGCGTTGGTGACGGCGACCGCCGGGCTGACCATGCTGGGCTGTCTGCGCCTGGCGCGTCGGCGTACCGAGCGGCACCTGCTCGCCGCCTGGGAACGGGAGTGGGAGGAAGTGGAACCCGTCTGGTCCGGCAGGCCCCGGCACGACTGTGGCCCGGACACCGGCGAGGACGGACGGGGCACGTGACACTCAGCCCACCCTCCGCAGCATCCTGGGCATCGTGAAATCCGGGGCCGCGATGCCCCGAGCCGTCCATGCCCTGCCGTCCTCCTCCACCGCCAGCGCCGCCACACCCGGCTGTTGCTCGAGCCATGCGCGGACGCCTGCGGCGCCGACCGCGTACGCGGCGGTGGCCAGGACGTCGGCTCGGGTCAGACCGGAGGCCAGGACGGTCAGGGACGCGAGGGCGTTCCCGGGCGGGGCCTGCGTGTCCGGGTCGATGATGTGGCAGCCGCGCTCGGCGGGACCGGACGTGGCGAGGGCGAGCGGACCCTGGGCGGACTCGACGACCGCCGCGTAGCTGTCCGGGCGCAGCGGGTGGGCGATGCCGACCCGCCAGGGGCCGCCGTACAGCTGGATGTCGCCGCCGCCGTTGAGGCACACGTGCGCGGCTCCCGCCTCGTGCAGCAGGCGGGCCGCGCGCTCGACCGCCCATCCCTTGACGAGTCCGCTGGGGTCGTACGGGCCGGCGTACCAGGCGTCGAACCGGCCCCCGGTGTCGTATCCGGCGGCCTCGCACAGGGCGCGGACCTCGTCGGCCTCCGCCCGCCACGCCTTCGGCACCGGGGCGCCCGCCCGCTCCAGCGAGACCGCGCTGTCGGGCCGGTACGGAGAGAAGACCTCGTCCGCGCGGTGCAGCAGTGCCTCGGCCTCGTCCAGGGCCCGGTGCAGCCCCGGGCTCGGGGTGTCGCGCACCGTGCACGAGAAGACCGTGCCCATCGTGCGCACCACGCGACGCAGGCCGGGGGACCCTCCCGGCTCAGGCATGGGCCTGGTCCAACGCGCTCTGGAGCGAGGTCATGTAACCCTCGCTCGTGTACGTCGCTCCCGAGACCGCGTCGACCTGGGCGCTCTGCGCCTTGACGGTCTCCTGGACGAGCACGGGGATCGCGGACGCGTTGATCTCCCTGCTGCGGCTGTCGCCGTCCGGCTGTTGGAGGGCGCGCGCCGACGTGATCTTCGAGCCGTCCAGGGTGACCTGCACCTGGACCGGTCCGTAGCGGGTCTGGACCGTCGATCCGGTGACCGTCCGCGTACCGGTACCCGGACTCGTGCCGCCGCCCGTGCTCGAAGACGGCGGCGGCTGCGTGACCGGCGCGGCGGCCGGGGCCACGTGGTGCGGTTTGAGGGACAGCGCCAGGACCGTCACGGTGACGGTCGCGACGCAGGTCAGCAGGGTGCGGCGGAGCGAGTGGGCGCGCATGGCGGGGCTCACAGTTCGAACGACTCGTGGTGGATGCGGGATGCCGGGACTCCGGCGGTGCGCAGGGCGTCGTACGCGGCCTGTGCGAGTCCGGGCGGGCCGCACAGGTAGACGTCGTGGCGCTCGATGTCGGGGAGCAGCGCGCGCAGACCGTCCGCCGTGATCGGGGCGCGGCGGCCTTCGGGAGTGTTGAGCGCGTACACCAGGCGGGCCTGGCGCCGCGCGGCGATGGCCTCGAGCTCTCCGCGCAGCGCCAGTTCGTCGGGGGTTCGGGCGCGGTAGAGGAGGGTCAGGTCGCCGGGCCGGGCGGGCAGGGTCTCGAACAGGGTGCGCAGCGGTGTGATGCCGGTGCCTCCGGCGATGAGGAGCACCTTGTCGCGGCTGCGCCGCCCGGCGGTGAGCGCGCCGTAGGGTCCCTCCGCCCAGACGCGTGTGCCGGGCCGCAGTCCGGCGACTGCGCCGCTGTGGTCGCCCAGGGCCTTGACCGTGATGCGCATCAGGTCGCCGCGGGGCACGGCCGACAGGGAGTACGGGTGGCTCGCGAGCCACATGCCCGGGGCCAGGAAGCGCCAGCGCAGGAACTGTCCCGGCTGGGCGCCGATGTCTTCGAGGTGATGGCCACGCAGCCAGACGGAGGAGACACCGGGTGCCTCCGGCACGACGGCGTCGACGCGTATGCGGTGGCGCAGATTGAGCCGCACCGGAGTGAGGACGCGGAACCAGATCACGAGGCAGGCCACACCGATGTAGAGGGTGTACCAGGCGGCCCGCGCACCCGGGCTCGCGACGAAGTCGGCGCCGGTGGACAGCTGGTGGGAGAAGGCGAGGAACACGGCTGCGTAGGTGAGCAGATGCAGGTGGTACCAGGTCTCGTACCGCAGTCTGCGGCGTACGGCCCGTACGGACGTGTAGCCCACGGCGAGCAGGATGACGCCGCCGGCCGTGGCCTTGAGCATGTCGGGCAGGTCGAGGACGATCGTGGCGAGCTGGGGCAGCGGGCCGGTGTGGGCCTGGGCGGCGTAGCCGAGGGTGATGAAGACGATGTGGGCGAGCAGCAGGCCGATCGTCCAGCGGCCGGCCGACGCGTGCCAGCGCGCGCTGCGGTCGCTGCCCACCCCGGTCTCCAGCCAGGGCACACGTGCCATCAGCGCGACGAGCAGGGCGCACATGTAGCCGCACAGCAGGCCGGTGATCCGGCCGACGCCGGTCAGCCAGCCGGCCGTGCCGACGACGGCGTCCGTGTCCCGCCACCACAGGGCGAGCACGGCGAAGCCGCCCGTCCAGGCGGCGGTGAGCAGTAGCGCGGCGGTCACCCGGTGGCGTGACGGGCCGGGCGCGCGGTGCGTCATCGGCGGCGGACGACGGGTCGCGGTGGCCATGACGGTCTCCTCGGTGGCTGGTGGACTGGTGCCACTGTGATCCGCCAACCTCTGAGCGAGCTCTCAGCGAAGTCCCGGCGTGAGGTGCTCGTGCGGGCTCTGTCCTGGGGATTCGCCGGGCCTGCGGGGCTGTGGGGCTCCGCGTGTTCTCAGAGGAAACTCAGAGGCGGGCGCGAGATGCTGACGAGGCCATGAACTCACGCCCCGCGGGCATGACCCGCCCCGACGGCGCCCCGGTGCGCGTCCTGGTCGTCGACGACGAACCCGATCTCGCCGAGGTCGTCACCGGCGCGCTGCGCTACGAGGGCTGGGAGGTGCGCAGCGCGGGCACGGCGCGCGAGGCCGTTCGCACGGCCCGCGACTTCCTGCCCGACGCCGTCGTCCTGGACATCATGCTGCCGGACCGCGACGGGCTCGCCGTGCTGCGCGAGCTGCGTGCCGCCCAGCCGCACGTGTGCGTGCTGTTCCTGACCGCGCGCGACACCGTCGAGGACCGGATCGCCGGGATCACAGCGGGCGGCGACGACTACGTGACCAAACCGTTCAGCCTCGGCGAGCTCGTCGCCCGGCTGCGCGGACTGCTGCGCCGCGCCGGGATGACCAGGGAACGGGAGGCCGCCTCACTGATCGTCGTAGGGGATCTGGAACTGGACGAGGACGCGCACGAGGTGACACGCGGCGGCGAGCCGGTCGACCTGTCGCCCACCGAGTTCCAGCTGCTGCGCTGCCTGATGCGCAACGCACGGCAGGTCCTCAGCAAGGCCCAGCTGCTCGACATGGTCTGGTCCTACGACTTCGGCGGCCAGGCCCACGTGGTCGAGCTGTACATCTCGTATCTCCGCAAGAAGATCGACGCGGGCCGCGCACCGATGATCCACACCGTGCGGGGCGCGGGCTACGTTCTGAAGCCGGTGAGCCGGTGAAGTGGCTCCGGCCCCGGCTGCGCACGCTGCGCGCCCGGCTCACGGCGGGGCTCCTCGTGCTGCTCGCCGTCGGGTGCGCGGCGGTGGGCGGAGCGGCGGTCATCGAGCTGAACGGGTTCCTCACCGAGCGGCTGGACCAGCAGCTCTCGGCTGCGGGCAGCGCGTTCCCCGCGAGCATCGAACATCCCGGCGCGGCGCCCGACTCCGGCGGCACCGGCAACGATCACGACGGCGACGAGCACGCCGACACACGGCGGCAGGCCGCCGGCACGCTCGGCGTCTACGAGCGCGACGGACGGGTCGTGGACGCGGCGGTGGTGCGCGGCGACGACGACCCCGCCGGACTCACCGCCGACCTGTCGGCAGCCGACCGGCGCGCACTGGCCGCGGTGCCCGTGGACGGACGGGGGCACCGCGTCGACCTGTCCGCGCTCGGCGACTACCGGGTCATGGCCTGGGCCGGCCGGGACGGTGACACGCTCATGACCGGGCTCCCGCTGCGCGGCGTCGAGGACGCGGTGCGCCGGCTCGAGCTCGTCGCCGGCGGGGTCTTCGGCATCGCGCTCGTCGGCGCGGGCATCACGGGAGCCCTGTGGGTGCGGTGGTCGCTGCGTCCGCTCAGCCGGATCGCCGGCACCGCGACCCGGGTCAGCGAACTGCCGCTCGCCAGCGGCGAGGTCGCCCTCCCGGCCCGCGTCCCCGACACAAGGCCGCGCAGCGCCGAGGTCGACCAGGTCACGCTCGCCTTCAACCGCATGCTCGGGCACGTCGAGAACGCGCTCACCCAGCGGCAGCGCAGCGAGGAGCGCCTGCGCAGCTTCTCCGCCGACGCCAGCCACGAGCTGCGCACGCCGGTCGCCTCGGTCCGCGGACATGCCGAACTCGCCCTGCTGCACCCCGGCCCCGTACCGCCCGAGGTGACGCGCGCGCTGGAACGGATCGCCGCGGAGTCCGGCCGCATGGGCGCGATGGTCGACGACCTGCTCCTGCTCGCACGGCTCGACGCCGGGCGGCCGCTGGAACGGGAACCGGTGGACCTCACCCGGCTCGTCCTCGACGCCGTGGCCGACGCCCGCGCCGTGGGCACGGAACACCGCTGGGCCCTGCGGCTCCCCGAGGAACCGGTGAGCGTCGGAGGAGACGCCCACCGGCTCCAGCAACTGCTCGCCAACCTCCTCGCCAACGCCCGCCACCACACGCCGGCCGGGACGTCCGTCACGGTGGGCCTGGACCGGGACACGGACGGCACGGCCGTCCTGACCGTCACGGACGACGGCCCCGGCATCCCGCGGGAACTCCAGGACCACCTCTTCGAACGGTTCGTGCACGGCGGCGGACCGCGCGGCGCCGAAGGAGGAGGCACGGGGCTCGGCCTGTCCATCGTGGCGGCGGTGGCGGAGGCACACGGCGGCTCCGTCGCGGTGCGGAGCGAGCCGGGCGCGACGACCTTCACCGTCCGCCTGCCGCGCGGCTGAGGTCGCCTCAGCGTGTGGCGTCCGGGCCGCCGCGCAGCGTGTTCAGCCGGCTCCGGTAGTCCTCCTCGTCCAGCTCACCGCGGGCCAGACGCTCGCGCAGGATGTCCTCCGCCGAGGGGGCGGCGGGCGCGTGCGTGTGCTCGTGCGGCCGGTCGAGAGCGCGGAAGAGCAGCACCGCCACGGTGATGATCAGCACCCAGAAGAGGATCATGCCGGCCGACATCGCGAACCAGCCCCAGCCGCTCACGTCATGGTCGTACCAGAACATCATCGCCACTCACCTGCCCATGTCGGGCCAGCCGTCTTCCGCTTCGGTGCCGGGCGCACGGTCGTTCCCGGCGGCTTTCATGTCCTGATAGGCGATGCCCTTCAGCCGGCCGGCCAGCTTCTCCAGCGCGCGGGCCGCGGCGAGCTCGTCGCCGATCTCGGGGACATCGGTGTCGACCGGGTTGCAGCGCGCGGTGCCGCGCTCCGTGAGACGCGTGGTGCCGGTGTCGAGGTCGACCCGCGCCGTCGTGGAGCGGTCCTCCTCGAAGAGATGGACGCGGGCGGTCCATTCGGTGGTGTGCGACATGACGTTCCTCCAGGGTCCTGATCGTCCGTCCGCGTGGCGCGCCTCAGCGGTGCACGACACGACGGCCGGTGAGCCGTACGGGGTCGAGCTTCATCCAGAGCGTGCGAGGACCTCCCGCCCAGGGCCGGGAGCGGGCGAGCGCACTCAGGTTCCGCTGCTCCTCGTCCGTGGTGGCTTCGAGTTCGCCGACGGCCAGGACGCTCCACCCTTCGGCCGTGACGTCGTCGATTCGATCGATCTCGAAGGCGACCTCGGTCTCCGTCGCGCTCGCGATGACGGCTTCCGCCGCCGTGCGGAACGCGATCGTGTCTCCCGTGACCAGGTAGTTGACGGGAAAGACCGCGGGCCCCTCGACGGTGAAGACGGCGATGCGGCCGATTCCATGGGTGCCGAGCAGCCGGAGGCACTCGGCCGTGTCCAGTGTTTCGAGCGAGGCGTCGCGCCGCTCGGAGGAGCGGCCCTGCACGTGGCCGGAGCTCGCACCGGTCAGATCGTCGACGGTGACTCCGAGGGCGTCGGCGATCCGTACCAGGGTGCCGATGGAGGGTGAGGCCGCGTGTTCCTCCAGGTAGCCGATGTAGTTCCCGTCCACGCCGCAGAGCCGGGCGAGATCCTCACGGCTCAGCCCGAGCGCCTCACGGCGGGCGACCAGGCGCCGGCCGAGATCCGACTGCCCGCCGACACCGGTCGCCGGGGACTCCCGGGTGGAGGTCTTCGTTCCTTCGGCGGCCGCCTGCGGCCCGGTGTGCTGGGTCCTGGTCATGGTGCTCACGCTTCTCGGTCGGGTACGGGGAACGCCTCGCGTACGGGCCCTGCCCCTCGGGAGGGACACCTTCAGGTTGCGCCGCGGCCGTGCTGCCCCGCGTGGGCCGGTCGGCTCCCGCGGCGGGCCGACCGGGGTACCTCAGCGGGCGTAGGCGAGCGAGTCCAGACCCGCCCGCTGTGCCCGGTCGTCGAGGTCGACCATGCGGCTCCGGGTCGACAGCAGGCGCCGTGCCATGGCCGCGGCGACGCACGCGAAGACCGCTTCGCCGACGGCCGGGTCCCGGGCACAGAGCTCCCGCACGGCCTGCGCGTCGAACTCGAGGGCCTCCACCCGGGTGACCGCGGTGGCGCCGAGATGCCAGTGGTAGGGCTGCATGAGCCAGGAACAACCGAGCAGCGCACCGCCGACCAGGGTGTCCACGGTCGCGTTGCGACGGCCGGGGACATGGACGTCGAGCTCGACCCGGCCGGTGGCGATGATCCAGAAGCGGTCGGCGTGCTGCCGCTCGCGGAAGATGCGTGCTCCGGCGGGGAAGTGGACGGGGCGGGAGTGCTCCAGGAGCCGGTCGCGGGAGTCCTGGGGCAACTCGTCCAGCAGCGTCCTCATCGCGGTGACGGTGGTCATGGTGTCCTCCAGTCCTTCCCTCACAGGGTCTCGCCCCGGGGAGGGCGGCGGGCAGGGCCGCGCAGGGCATGCCGTGGGGCCACAGGGCCCTGAGGCGGCGGACCACCTGCCCGTGTCCGGCCGCGGGCGCGCGCTTGGGCCGGTCGGCCCCATGGAGGGGCCCACGGGGCTCATGTCCGGGCCGGACGGGGCCGCCGAGACTGGAGATGGCACGGACCGAGGAGGCCACCATGAGCACACCGTCGCCCACCCGCATCTCGGCGGGGATGCCCGCCGACTGCCGCGCGCAGCTGATGGAGCTGGCGCGCGAGGTCAATTTCGACGCGGGGGAGCGCCTTTTCCACGAGGGTGGCCACGCCGACCGGTTCTGGGTCGTGCGGTCGGGAACCGTGACGCTCGACGCTCACGTCCCGGGCAGGCGCCCGGCCGTCATCGAGCGGCTCGACTCAGGTGAACTGGTCGGCTGCTCATGGCTGTTCAAGCCGTACGTGTGGCACCTGGGCGCCGAGGCGACGAGCCCGGTGCGCACCTACGAGTTCGACGCGGCCCGCGTGCGCCTGCTGATGGACGCGGACCCGCGCTTCGGCTCGGCGATCGCTCTCTGGGTCGCGGACGTCCTCGCCCATCGTCTGCTGGCCGCCCGGGTCCGCCTGCTGGATCTCTACGCGCCGTACGGCAGCGGGACACAGGTGTGAGGGAGCCGCCGCTATGAGACATCGAGCCGTCGCGGATCTCATGACGCCCACCGCGGTCACCGTCCGGCGTGCGACCCCGTTCAAGGAGATCGCGCGGCTGCTCACGGACTTCGACATCACGGCGGTGCCGGTGGTGGACGAGGCGGACCACCTGATCGGTGTGGTCTCCGAGGCGGATCTGCTGCGCCGTCGCTCCCCGGACGTCGCGAGCACGGCGGAGCGGCTCATGACGAGTCCCGCCGTCGCCGCCCGCCCTGAGTGGAGCGTCGTGCGCGCCGCCCGGGTCATGCGGCAGAACCAGGTCAAACGGCTGCCCGTGGTCGAGCCGGACGGCCGGGTGATCGGCATCCTCAGCCGCAGCGACCTCATCCGGCTCTTCCTGCGGCGGGATCACGAGATCCAGGAGGAGATCATCGAGGACGTCCTCACCCACGCCCTGGCCGTGCCGGTCTCGGCCGTCACCGTGCAGGTCGACGACGGCCTGGTGACCCTCAGCGGGAGCGTGCCCGACCCCGGCCTCCTGCCGGTCGTCCTCCGCCTCTGCCAGAGCGTGGACGGCGTCGTCGACGTCGACTGCCGGCTCACCTCCTCCGCACCCGTCCCCGACAGGACGTGACGATGGGTACCGCGGGCACCGGCGACGCGCTCCGTGAACTGACCGCACGGCATGCGGCGCGGGGCGGCCGACTTGCGGACGCGCTGGAGCGAGCACGGGAGACCACGACTCAGGGTCCGCAGACGTGGGCGCCCCAGGTCGCCGAGGCGAGCGGACTGCCTCGTGCCGCGGGACTGGGACCTGCCACCTACTTCGCCGACCTCGCCGGCCCGCGCGGTGAGCGGCACATCCGCGTGTGCACCGCGACCGCGTGTTTCGCCGCCCGTGGCGGACGGCACCTGGCCGAGGTGGAGGAGGCGCTCGGCGTCACGGCCGGACAGGCCGACGCCGACGGACGGACCTCGCTGCAGGCGGTGCACTGCCTCGGCTACTGCTACGCGGGCCCCGCCGCGCTCGACGGCACCCGCCCCCGCGCCGGCCCCGACCTGGCCGACCAGCTGGCCGGCCGGGCACAGCCGCGCGCCCCCGGCCTTCCGGCCCGTGACACCACCGGGGCACCGGTCCTGCTCGCCGGGATCGTGAACGGGGACCGCGCCTGGGAGGTGTGGCGGGAAGCCCTGACCGGGCTCTGCCCTGACGACGTGCTCGGCGAGACCGTCGCCTCCGGACTGCGGGGACGGGGCGGCGCCGGCTTCCCCGTGGGTGCCAAATGGTCCACTGTGGCAGACCGCCCGGACGCGGTCGTCGTGGTGAACGGCGACGAGGGTGACCCCGGCTCCTACGCGGACCGGCTGCTGATGGAACAGGACCCGCGGCGCGTCCTCGCCGGACTCGCGCTGGCCTGCTTCGCCTGCCGGGCCCGGCACGGCATCGTGCTGGTCCGCTCCGAGTACCCGGAGGCGACCGCCAGGATGCGACGGGCGGTCGAGGAGGCGGTGGCGGCCGGAGACCTCGCCGGGTCGGCCGAGGAGCCCGGACCGCGTCCGTACGTCGAGATCGTCGCGGGGGCGGGATCGTACGTGGCCGGCGAGGAGACGGCGCTCATCGCCCGCCTGGAGGGCGGACGCGGTGTCGCCCGCGCCCGACCGCCGTACCCCACCGACCGGGGCCTGTGGGACGCGCCCACCGTGGTGAACAACGTGGAGACACTCGCCGCGGTGCCCTGGATCGTCCGGCACGGCGGCGCGGCACACGCGCGGCGCGGCACACCGGACGAGACCGGCACGAAACTGGTCTGCCTGTCCGAGCGGTTCGCGCGGCCCGGTGCGTACGAGGTCGAACTCGGCACTTCCGTGGAGGAGATCGTGATGCGGTTCGGCGGCGGGCTCAAGGACGGCCGTGATCTCGTGGCCCTGCAGATCGGCGGCCCCCTGGGTGGATTCCTCGCGGGGGACGCCCTCGACGTCCCGCTCACCTCGCGGGCGCTCGCCGACCGGGGCGCCGCCCTCGGCCACGCGGGCTGCGTCGCCTTCGACGCGGACACCGACCCACGGGCTCTGCTGCGCCACGTGTGGGAATTCGCCGCCGACGAGAGCTGCGGCGCCTGCGCGCCGTGCCGGATCGGAACACGGCGGGGCCTGGAGCTCGCGCAGAACAGTGGCGAGACGCCGGGGGAGTCGTACGAGCGGCTCGCGCGCCTGATGAGTGAGGCGAGCCTGTGCGCCTTCGGCCGCCGGGTGCCCGAGGCCGTACGCAGTCTCACCCGCGCCTACGGCGACGTACTGGCGGGGTGGGAGCGGTGACACGACTTCAGGTCGACGGCGCGCCCGTCGAACTGCCCGCAGGAGCGAGCCTCCTCGACGCGGCGCGAGCCGTCGGCGCGTGGCTGCCCACCCTGTGCCACGACGACCGTCTGAGGCCGGTCGGATCCTGCAGGACCTGCCTCGTCCGCGCCGACGGACGGACCGTCGCCGCCTGCGTCACACCCGCGGCGCCGGGCATGAGCGTCGACACCACGGGCGAGGAACTCCGCGCTCTGCGGCAGGAAGCCGTCGCCCTCATCGCCTCCGCGCTCCCGCCCGACGCCCTCGCGGACGACTCGCCGGGCGAACTCGCCGAGACGGCCCGCATCCTGGGCATCGCCCCCGCGACGGCCGCCGCCCCGCACCGCCACGAGCCCGACGAGACCCATCCCTACGTCCGTCTCGACCAGGACCTCTGCATCGCCTGCGGACGCTGCGTGCGCATGTGCGCCGACGTACAGGGCACCTTCGCCCTCACCCTCACCGGACGCGGATCCGACACGGCCGTCGCCCCCGCCACCGGCGGCCTCTGGGCCGAGTCCGACTGCGTGGCCTGCGGCGGCTGCGTCGACACCTGCCCCACCGGAGCCCTCACCCAGCCCGGACCCGGCCGGGGCATCACCTCACGGAGCCCCCGCCCCGACACGGTCCGCACCACCTGCGGGTACTGCGGAGTGGGCTGCACCCTCGACGTCGTCGTACGGGACGGCTCGGTCGCCGCCGTCCTGCCGGCCCGTGACGGTCCGGTCAACCGCGGGCACGCCTGTGTCAAGGGCCGCTTCTCGTACGGATACCTCACCTCCGCCGAGCGCCTCACCGAACCCCTCGTCCGCCAGGACGGCGTCCTGACACCGGCCACCTGGGACCAGGCGCTCGACGCCGTCGCCGCCGGACTACGGGCCGCCATGGAACAGGGCGGTCCCGACGCGGTCGCCGCGATCTCCTCCGCCCGCGCCACCAACGAGGAGAACTACCTCGTCCAGAAGTTCCTGCGCACCGGCATAGGCACCAACAACGTCGACAACTGCTCCCGCCTGTGCCACGCGCCGTCCGCCGCCGGACTCACCGCCGCCTTCGGACGGGCGGGCGGCACCGACTCCTTCGACGACGTGGAACGGGCCGACTGCCTGCTCGTCGTCGGCGCCAACCCCGTCGAGGCGCACCCCGTCGTCGGAGCGCGACTGCTCAGCGCGGCCCTCGACGGCGCCACCCTGATCGTCGCCGACCCCCGGAACGTCGGCCTCGCCCGCCACGCGGACCTCCACCTGCGGCCCCGTCCCGGGACCAACGTCGCGCTCTTCCACGGCCTCGCCCACGTCCTGGTCGCCGAGGGCCTCATCGACCAGGACTTCCTGGCCGAGCGCGCCACCGGGCTCGACGAACTCTGCACGCTCCTGACCGACTACCCGCCCGAGCGCGCCGCCGAGATCACCGGCGTTCCCGCCGGCGACATCACCGCAGCGGCACGGGCCTACGGCAGGGCCGCCCGCCCCGCGATCGTCTACGGACTCGGCGTCACAGAGCACCTGCACGGCACCGACGGCGTCCGCACCCTGGCCAATCTGGCCGTCCTGCGCGGCGCCGTCGGCGGCACGGGCCACGGCTACGGCATCAGCCCGCTGCGTGGCCAGAACAACGTCCAGGGAGCCTCCGACATGGGCGCCCTGCCCGACCTGCTGCCCGGCTACGGCCCGGTCACCGACCCCGCCGCGCGGGCCCGTGCCGAAGCGGTCTGGGGCCAGCAGGTCCCGCGGCGACCCGGGTTGAGGATCCCCGACATGTTCCGGTCCGCCCGCGAAGGCCGGCTCCGCGCCCTGTGGATCATCGGCGAGGACGTGTGCGCGACCGACCCGGACAGCCGTCAGGTGGCCGAAGCGCTGGACGCGTGCCCCATGGTCGTCGTCAGCGAGCTGTTCCTCGGGGAGACGGCCCGGCACGCGGACGTGGTCCTGCCCGCCGCGTCCTGGCTCGAGAAGGACGGCACGTTCGTCAACTTCGACCGCCGCTTCCAGCGGGTACGTCCCGCCGTCCGGCCCCCGGGTACGGCCCGCACCGACTTCGACGTCGTGCACGCCGTGGCCAGGACCATGGGCGCCGACCTGGGCTGTCCGACCCCCGCCGACGCCCTGTCCGAGTGCGCTCGGCTGGCACCCGATTTCGCCGGGCTCTCGTACGACCGGCTCGACCGGGAGGGTGCGGTGCCCTGGCCCTGTCCATCCCCCCACCGACCTGGCGAATCCACCCTGTACACGCGGGAGTTCGCCACCGGCGACGGCCGCGCCCACCTGAGCGCCGCCCCCTACCTGCCGCCCGGCGAGGTGCCGGACGCCGACTACCCGCTCCTGCTCGTCACCGGACGCCGCTGGGCCCACTACAACTCCGGCAGCATGACCCGGCGAGGCGGCAACCTCCTTCTCGACGGGCAGGGACGCCTCGACCTGCACCCGCTGGACGCCGCACGCCACGGCGTACGCGACGGTGCCCCGGTGACCGTCGAGAGCCGGCACGGCCGGGCCCGGCTGATCGCACGGGTGGGATCCGACACGGCGCCCGGGCAGGTCTTCTGCGCCTTCCACTTCCCCGCCGACGGAGTCAACGCCCTGACGTCCCCGCACGCGGACACGGCGACGTCCTGCCCGGAGTACAAGGTCACCGCCGTGCGGCTGCGCCCGACCGCGTGAGCGGACACTCGGGCCCGAGAGTCTCGACGGTGCGGGCGAACCATGAGCCGGCGCCCCCGTGCTTCGCGCTCGGGCCGGAGGGACCACGCGCGCGACCTCGAGAGATCCTCGGACCGCACCGCGGTGCATGCCGGCGAGAGGCCGGCGGCCGCACAGCGGTGAACGAGGTCCGTCAGGGCCGGGACGGGGACCGACCGGCCCTACCCGCACCGCGCCGCCCGGGGCGAGTGTGGGAACGATCCACTTCACGAACCGGAGGCGGTGAGGACGATGCGATCGTCCGTGGTGGTGGGCGTCGACGGATCCGACGCCAGTCTCACAGCCCTGGACTGGGCGGTCGACGAAGCGACACGGCACGGGCACCCGCTGCGTATCGTGAACGCCTCGCTGTGGGAGCGGTACGAGGGCGTCGTCCCCAGGTGGGCGACGGACCGGCCCTCGGGACAGGTGCTGGCGGAGAACATCGTCGGCATGGCCGAGGACCGGGCCCGGACCCGCGCCCCCAGCCTGGCCCTGTCCGGGGAGGTGCTCGCCGAGGACGCGGCCGGCGCACTGCTCCAGGAGGGGCAGGAGGCGCTGATGGTGGTCGTCGGCTCCCAAGGGCGTGGCGAGGTCCGGGATCTGCTGCTCGGATCGGTGGGGCTCATCGTGGCCGCACGGTGCCACGGCCCCGTCGTGGTCGTCCGTGGGGACCGGCACGCTCTCGAGGCACATCACCAGCGCGTCCTGCTGGCCGTCGGCGAACACGACGTCGACTCGTCCGCCGTGCGTTTCGCCTTTCGCGAGGCGGCCGTCCGGGACGTCGACCTCGACGTCGTGCACACCTGGCGCGAACCCGCCCATGAGCAGGTCGACCACCCCCTCCTCGTCGGCGCACCCCGTTCCTACAGTGCCCACCAGGCCTCGGAGCTCCTCGACAAAGCGCTGGAACCGGTGCTGCGCGCGTACCCCGAAGTCCGGTACCACCGGGCCACCGTCGAAGGCCCCGCGCACCGGGTGCTGATCCAGCGCTCCGCCGCGGCCGATCTGCTGGTCGTCGGAGCGCGCCGGCAACGGCACGTCGTCGGCCTGGAACTGGGCCGAGTCGCCCACCGCGCCCTGCACCACGCGTCCTGCCCGGTCGCCGTCGTACCCCAGGAACGCCGTTCCACCGAGTCGGACGTGTGAGAGGACAGGACACGCTCCGTCGGTGTCCGGGGCCCTCCGGCCCCCGCCCCCGTTGGGCCGACCGGTCCCGCCGCCTGCCCCCTCGGCACTGGGAGCGGCACTGCGCGGCAGGCACCGTAGGAGGACAAGGGCGACACCGAAGAGCCGTCCGGGCTCCCAGAGGTGAGCACGATGGAACAGACGCGGATCATCCGCCGGCCGCCGTCACCGCGCCGGCCCCGCCCTCTCGACCTGAGGACGCCCTCCGGTCGACCGCTCCCGTACTGAGACGACGGTGGGAACCGTGGAGGAAGCGATGCGATCGCCGAGCCGAGTCGTCCCGTTCACCGAGTTGAGCCGCCACGACGTCGGACGGGTGGGCGGCAAGAACGCCTCGCTCGGCGAGCTGACCAACCAGCTGGGCGCCGCCGGTGTCCGTGTGCCGCCGGGCTTCGCCACCACGGCCGAAGCGTACGACGAGCTGCTCGACAGCGGAGAACTGCGCGAGCGGGTACGGGCACTGATCGACCGTCTGCACCAGGGGGCACCCCTGGACGAGGTCGGCGAGGCCGTCCGTGCGCTCGTCCTCGCCCAACCTCTGCCGGCCGCGCTGCGGGACGCGGTGCTCACCGCGTACGCGCGCCTGGGCGAACAGGTCGGCCGGAAGGACCCCGACGTGGCCGTGCGCAGCAGTGCGACGGCGGAGGATCTGCCGGAGGCCAGTTTCGCCGGGCAGCAGGAGACGTACCTCAACGTACGAGGCCCGGACGCGCTGGTGGAGGCGTGCCGCCGGTGTTACGCGTCCCTGTTCACGGACCGGGCGATCGACTACCGCGAACGCATGGGCTACGACCACCTGGCCGTCGCCCTCTCCGTCGGGGTGCAGGTGATGGTCCGCTCCGACCTGGCGGGCGCGGGCGTCGCCTTCACGCTCGACCCGGAGACCGGCTTTCCCGGCGTGATCGTGGTCAGCGCCGCCTGGGGCCTGGGGGAGACCGTCGTCAGCGGCCGGGTCGACCCCGACGAGTACACCGTGTTCAAGCCGAGCATGAAGGACCCGGCGCTCGACCCGGTGATCGACGTACGCATCGGCGCGAAGCGGCTGCGCACCGTGTACGCGGACTCGGGACTGACCCGCACGGTCGAGACACCCGCCGGTGAACGCCACCAGAGGGTGCTGGACGACAGCGAGGTCCGATTGCTGGCCGGGTGGGCGGTGGCGATCGAGGAGCATTACGGCTGTCCCATGGATCTCGAATGGGCCAAGGACGGGCTGACAGGCGACCTGTGGATCGTGCAGGCACGCCCGGAGACCGTCCAGTCCCGGCGCCGGGCGGCGACACTGGTCCGCCGACGGCTCACCGTCACCCCGCCCGGGCCGCTCGTCACGGGCAGCGCGGTCGGCGAGTCGATCGGCCAGGGTCCCGTCGTCCTGCTGGACGCACCGGTCGACCTGGACCGCTTCCCCAAGGGCGGCGTCCTCGTCACGGGCATCACCGACCCCGACTGGGAACCGGTCATGAAAAGGGCCGCGGCCATCGTCACCGACCACGGTGGCCGCACCTCGCACGCCGCCATCGTCAGCCGTGAACTCGGCGTCCCCGCGGTCGTCGGCACCGGCAACGGCACACAGCGCCTGCGCGACGCACAGCCTGTCACCGTCTCCTGCGCCGAGGGCGAGAACGGTCGTGTCTACGAAGGACTCCTCCCGTACGAGGAGACGCAGACCGACCTCACGGAACTGCCGGCCACCCGCACCCGGGTGATGCTCAACCTGGCCGACCCGTCGGCCGCGTTCCGCTGGTGGCGGCTGCCCGCCGACGGTGTGGGGCTCGCCCGGCTGGAATTCATCGTCGCCCACCAGGTCAAGGTCCACCCCATGGCGCTGCTCCACCCGGAGCGGTTGAACGGTCACGACCGGCACGTCGTCGACCGGCTCACCGAGGGCTACCTCGACCGGGGCGAGTACTTCGTCGACCACCTCGCGCGCGGTATCGCCCGGATCGCCGCCTCCCGCTGGCCCGCGCCCGTCGTCGTCCGCACGAGCGACTTCAAGACGAACGAGTACGCCAAGCTGCTCGGTGGCCGGCCCTTCGAACCGGACGAGGCCAACCCCATGATCGGCTGGCGCGGGGCGAGCCGCTACTACAGCGACGGCTACCGGGAGGGCTTCGCCCTCGAATGCCGCGCGCTGAACCGGGTACGCGGCGGCATGGGACTGACGAACGTGATCGTGATGATCCCCTTCTGCCGCACGCTCGGCGAGGCCGACCAGGTCCTCGCCGTGATGGCCGAGCACGGGCTCGTGCGCGGCGAGAACGGTCTGCGCGTCTACGTGATGGCGGAGATCCCGGCCAACATCGTGCTGGCGACGGAGTTCGCCGAGCGCTTCGACGGCTTCTCCATCGGCAGCAACGACCTCACCCAACTGACCCTCGGCGTGGACCGCGACTCGGAGGCGCTCGCCCATGTTTTCGACGAGAGCGACCCGGCCGTCGTCCGCAGCATCGAGCGGCTCGCCGACCTCGCCCACCGGGCCGGCCGGCCCGTCGGTCTGTGCGGTCAACGACCCAGCGACGACCCCGCGTTCACGGCGGTCCTCGTCGCGGCGGGCCTCGACTCGATCTCCGTCGCACCCGACAGTTTCGCGGCGGTCAAGCGGCATGTGGCGCGGGCCGAGAAGGAGCTCCGCAGTCCTTCGGTCGGAAAGGAGTGACCATGCCCCGTAAGACACGCGGCCGCGCGGTCCGCCGGCAGGCACCGCCGCACCGCCGCTCTCATACGCCGACGGTCGGCAAGGTGCGGGGTGACCGGACCGGGACCTGCCCGCGTCCCGAGATGCCCATGCCCGCGGGCGAGCGTCCCGTACACACCATCCAGGTCCCCGAGTCTCTGCTGTGAACGCGGTGGATCCGCGTGATCACGAACAGGGACGGAACCCGGATGCGGACGTGACGAGTCCGCCGCTGACGGTCAGATTCCCCTCGGACGTCGATCGCTGTGGAAGGTGAGGCTCACATCGGGGAGGAGAGACTCCGCGACGGCCATGTCGAACGGCTGCGTACCCGGAGTGAGCACGCTCGCGGCGGCCACCGCCACACCCAGCGCGCAGGCACGGACCGGATCGTCACCCGCGGCCATGCGCGTGACGATCGCCGCGACCATGCTGTCCCCGGCTCCGGCGTCGCTGAGCGGTGCCGCCGGCAGGGGCGGTACGCGCATCTCGGTGTGGCCTTCGCGGGTCGAACAGAGCGCGCCGAGCTCACCGATGGTGGTGACCGTGATGTCGGCGGAGCCCGCGGAGAGCAGCTGGGTGTTGACCGCTCGGGCGTCGTCGAAGGTGCGCACCTCGCGGCCGAGCAGGTAGGAGGCTTCCTTGCGACTGCAGCGGAAGAGGAAGACTCCCTCGGCCAGGCCCTGGCGCATCGCAGGCCCGGACGTGTCCAGTACCAGTCGGGCTCCGGCATCTTTGACCCGGCGGGCCACGGCTCCGTAGAAGTCTTCGGACAGGCCGCCGGGGAGGCTGCCGCTGGCCACGACGTAGCGCTCGGCACTCAGTGCCCCGGCCAGCGTGTCCAGGCACCGCCGGCTCTCGGCCTCGTCGAGCCGCGGTCCGGGCGGCACGATGTGGTGGCTGCGGCGCGTCTCGGTCTCGAGGAGGACGAGGGCCTCGCGGGTCTCGCCGCCGATCGGGATGGGAACGTGGTCGATTCCCTCCTCGTCCAGCAACCGGTCCAGGCGGCGGCCGAGTTCGCGGCCCGAGGTGTGCAGGGCGGTGGCCGCGCCGCCGAGACGGGTGATGCCGCGGGCGACGTTGATGCCCCCGCCTCCGGGGGAGACGGATCTGACCCGGGCGCGGTTCTTGCCCATGTCGGCGAGGCGGGGGACGTCCCAGCACATGTCGATCGTCGGGTTCATGGTCAGTGTGAGTACGCGCTCGGCCGAGGCGGGATTCATGGTGGGCTCCCCACATGCACGGCAGTGGCGTCACTTCGACGCTAACGCCGGTGGAAGACTCGCGCACGCCCATGTCGCGCCCGCGCCGGCGTCCGAGGCGCCCCCCTCAAACCGGTCCGCCAGATCACGTTGCCGTCGCGGGCATGACCGGTGCGGCTCCGGCCGCGAGCGCGAGGACGACGGCGGTCATGCCACCGAGCCGCCCTCGCCGTGTGCGCCGGCGACCGCGTGTCCGGCGACGGCCCACCGCTTCGTGCCGCCCTGGCGAACCACGGCATGGCGGGACCTTTCGCCATTGCTCGTACGGGGATGGCGGGTCGGCCGCCGACCGGTCGCCGCCGGTCAGGGGAAGGTGGCGTGGCCCGTGATCACGTCCGGTTCCGCAAGGAGGCGATCACGGTGCGGATGTCGGTGCGCGGGCCGCGGTTGTAGGGCAGTTTGGAGAGCATCAGGCCCATGGCGCAGGTGTTGCTGACGGCGGCGAAGGTCAGTCCGGCGCCGACCGCGGTGCCGATCAGGTGCACGCCCGGGACGAAGAAGCCCACGACTCCGGTGACCAGCACGATCGAGCCCGCGATGAGACGGACCTGGCGCTCCAGCTCCCAGCGCTGCTCACCGCGGTTGACCGGGGCGCCGGATGCCTCCCAGGCGGTCATGCCACCGTCTAGGACGCGCAGGTTCGGCAGACCGGCCTCGGCGAGCGCCCGCTCGGCCTGCGTGGCGCGGGCGCCGGAGCGGCAGACGAGCACCACGTTCTCGTCGAGGTGCCGGCGCAGTTCCGCACGGTGCTCACGCAGGGTGTCCAGGGGGACGTTGTAGGCGCCGGGAATGTGGCTGGTCCGGAACTCACCGGGCGTGCGCACGTCCAGCAGGCGCGGACTGTCACCGGTCTTGATCAGGTGCTGGAGGGCGGCGGGCGTGAAAGCTGCGGCGCGCGAGGCGTCGGTCGTCATGAGAACTGCTCCATGGAAGCGATACGGGAGGGGCGGGTTGGCGAGGGGAGTGGGGCGGGTCAGGCGGACACGGGTGCGTGCAGCAGGTCCCAGGCGGTGTAGCCGCCCAGGACATCGGAGACGTCGTCGAAGCCGTGGTGGCGCAGCAGGCTCGCCGCGATGGACGAGCGGTGACCGCCGGCGCAGTGCAGGACCAGCGGCCGGTCGCGGGGAATCTCGTCGAGACGGCCGGGCAGCTCGCCCAGGGAGATGTGCAGGGCGCCCTCGATGAAGCCGGCGTCACCGCGCTCGCCGCAGGTGCGGACGTCGACGACCACCGGCGGGTTCTCTCCCTCCAGTGCGGCGCGCAGCTGTGCGGCGGTCAGGCGGCCGGCCGGGGCGACCTCCTCGGCCATGGCGGCCAGGGCCTCGTCGGGGGAGTCCAGGTATCCGGCCGCGCGGTCGAAGCCGATCCGGGCGAGCCGCGTGACGATCTCCTCCTCACGGTCCTCGGGCGCCATGACCAGCAGGTCCGCGTCGTGCGGCAGCACGGTGCCGGCCTGCTCGGCGAAACGGCCGTCGGCGGGGACGTTGACCGCCCCGCGCACATGCCCGGCGGCGAACTCCTGGGGGCCACGCGCGTCGACGACCACTGCGCCCGCGGCACGGCGGGCCAGGAAGTCCGCGGCGTCCAGTGCCAGCGGTGCGCTCGCCGGGTCGAACAGCGCGCGCTCCCGGCGGTTGAGGTCGGCGTCGTAGGCGAAGTACCCGGGAGCCGCCGACTGCCCGGCGGTGACGATCGCGACGAAGTCCTTCTCGCTCATCGGCGCGCACGCGTAGTTCGTCGCGCGCTGCTCGCCGATCGTCGACTGCCGCTCGGTGGACAGGTTCTTGCCGCAGGAGGAGCCGGCACCGTGCGCGGGGAACACGCGCACCTCGTCGGGCAGGCCCATCAACTTGCGCTGCACACTGTCGTGCAGCATCGCGCCCAGCTCCTCGGCGGTCACCCCGGCCGAGGCCAGCAGATCCGGGCGGCCGACATCACCGATGAACAGCGCGTCACCGGTCAGCACCCCGTACGGGACCGCGTCCTCGGCACGCTCGTACACCAGCACGCTGATCGACTCGGGGGTGTGCCCAGGGGTCTCCATGATCTTCAGCGTCACCTCGCCGAGGCTGATGGTGTCGCCTTCGGACAGCTCGCGTATCGCGTACTCGGTCTCGGCCCGCGCGCCGTAGCCGATCCAGGCGCCGGTGCGGGAGGCCATCTCCAGGTGCCCGGCGACGAAGTCCGCGTGGAAGTGCGTGTTGATGACCCCCACCACGGTGAAGCCACGGGCCTCGGCGTCGCCGAGGTACTCCGACACGTCCCGGCGCGGGTCCACGACCACGGCCTGGCCGGTGGTCTCGTCGGCGATCATGTACGACGCCTGGGACAGGCACTCGAGGTAGTACTGCGAGAAGAACACGGATACCTCCGGAACTAGCTGCTCGGATACCCAGGGGGGTATGCCTGGGGGTAGGGGTGGCCCACGTCGGCGGGCCGCTCGGCCCGCTGGTGGGCGGCGATACCCCGGGGGGTATTACGTCTTCGACGGTAAGAGGACGGGCTTCGCCTTGTCAAATACCCCCTGGGGTATTGACTGAAGGTGCGAGATCCTGGGTTGCCCATACCCCAGGGGGTATGATGGGTGAGGAAGGGGGGCGCGGAGGAGGATCGCATGCAAGTGGACGAAGAATCGGTGCAGCCCGTCCTGAACCGGCTGCGGCGCGCTCAAGGGCAGCTGGCGGCCGTGATCGCGATGGTCGAGGCGGGCCGCGACTGCAAGGATGTCGTGACGCAGCTCGCCGCGGTGTCCCGCGCGCTGGACCGGGCCGGATTCAAGATCGTCGCCAGCGGAATGCGCCAGTGCCTCTCGGGAGCCCCGGACGCGCCGCCCATGTCGCAGGAGGAGCTGGAGAAACTCTTCCTGGCCCTCGCGTAAGCGGCTCCTGGACCGCGATGCACCGCCACCAGGTGTTCCTGCGACGCCAACTGGACGGGTCGGGTGCCGATTTGGTGCCGTACTTCACACCCTGAGTCGGGGCGGATCCGTGAAGTCCAGTGCCGCCGATGATCTTCGCGATTATGATTCCGGGCAGCGTCGCGTGCCGGTGGCGGACGATCGTCAGGCATGGAGGCGTCATACAGAGAGGCCAATTTTGTCGACTGACCGCGTCACTGCCTGGGGCAAGGAACTGCAACAGGTGCACGCGAAACTGCGCAAGGCGCTGGCGCTGGCGCGGGCGGGGCTGGACAACGGCGACCCCGCCGACGCCACCACCGACCTGCTGCTCTTCTGCCACGGATTCTGCGCCGCCCTGTCCGGCCACCACCGCGCCGAGGACGGCTCGCTCTTCCCCGAACTGCTGCGAGCGCGTCCGGACCTGGCGCCGGTGGTCGAGAAGCTGAGCCAGGACCACAACATGATCGAGCACCTCATCGGTGGACTGCAGAAGGCAGTTGCCGAGTCGACCGACCCGGAGGTGGCGCACAGCCACCTGGACGGCATCGAGGCGGTCATGGAGACGCACTTCAAGTACGAAGAGAAGCAACTGGGCGCGGTGCTCGACGGCATGGACGCCGATTTCGACCGCACCGCGATCTTCGGCCCGATCAGCTGATCCGCGCCGTCCCGGTCGCGCCGCCCGCCGGCGGCGCGACCGGGAATCAGCCGTAACCCCAGCCGCACACCGGCGATGGCGACCGTCTTGCCCGTCGGCGGCGTAGGTGTGGGACCGGCCGACGTCGAGCGTCAGTCCTCGACGTCCTCCAGCTTCTCAGCGATGCGTTCGAGCGCGCTGAGGTCCTCGGGCGCGAGCCGGTCGATGAAGTGACGTCGCACCGAGGTGACATGCGCCGGGGCGGCGTCCTCGAGCGTCTCCAGGCCATGATCCGTGAGAACGAGGAAACAGCCTCTGCCGTCCGCCGGGTCGGGTGCGCGGCGCAGAAGGCCGCGCGCTTCCATCCTGGTTGCGTGCCGAGATAGCCGGCTGCGCGACCACCGCATCTTGGCGGCCTGCTCGTGCAGGGTGCTGGTGTGGTCGGGCCGCTCCGACAACGTGCTGAGCACCTCGTAGTCGGGCTCGGAAAGCCCGACCGCGCCCAGGTCACGTGCCGTGGCGGCCTGCACGGCGACCATCACGCGCCGGTAAGCCCGCCAGGCCCGCTCTTCGTCCGGGTTCAGCCAGCGCACATTCTCAGCCGATGACTTCTTTGACATGTAATCAATCTACCGGCTATTTTTCCTTTCCATGTCAACGAAAACGGTGCGCGTCCTTGTCCTGGTGTGCAGCACCCGACCCGGCGCCCTCGGTCCGGCGGTCGGCACGTGGTTGACCGACGCGATCGCGCCCCGCGCCGGGGAACTCGACGTCGAACTCGTGCCCGTCGCCCTCGGTGACCTCGGCCTGCCCTTCCTGGACGAAGAGGAGCACGCGTCCTCGGGCGTCTACGCGCACGAACACACCAGGCGGTGGAGTGCGCTCGTGGACGCCGCGGACGGCTTCATCGTGGTGACGCCGGAGTACAACCACGGGATGCCGGCGACCCTCAAGAACGCCCTCGACTACCTGAGTCGCGAGTGGGCATGGAAGCCGATCGGCTTCGTCAGCTACGGGAACACCTCCGCGGGCACGCGCTCGGTCCAGCACGCCAAGCAAGTGGTGACCACACTGCGCCTGGTGCCGTTGGGGCGCACGGTCGCGCTACGCATCAGCGAGGCGGTCGAGGACGGACAGGTCCGCCCGAGCGCCGCTCTGACCAGGGCCGCTGTCGGTGTCCTGGACGAACTGGTCCGCGTGGCCCACGCCCTGCGTCCGATGCGCGAAGCGGCACGCCCCGGCCTGTCTCCCGGCCCGCTGCCCGGTTCCTATCTGAGGCCGCTGACCCCGGAGGACGCTCCCGAGGTCACGGTGCTGCAGCGGTGCTGCTGGGTGGACGAGGCCCTCGCCAACGAGACCCTGGCCATCCCGGCCCTGCACGAGTCGCCGGAGCAGACGGGGGAGTGGCTGCAGACCTGGCACGCCGTGGGGCTCTGGCGCGACGGCCGGCTGCTCGGCATGGTGCGGGGACGGCGTGTCGACAGCGACTGGCACGTAGGCCGGCTCGCCGTCGTACCGGACCTGCGGGGTCAGGGGCTGGGCCGCTGGCTGTTGCGCACCGTCGAAGCCGCGGCGGAGCCGGACTGCCGCCGCATCGTGCTGCACACGGGCGTGCGGAGCCGGCGGAACATCGCCCTCTACCAGGGCGAGGGATACCGGTCCGCGTCACTCACCGTCGACGACGGAACCGTCCGTCTCACCAAGGACGCGATTGCGTAGAAGCGTGGCCTGCCGGCCCTGGCAGTCCGGTCTCGCGGGCTGGTTGATGTCCCGGCCGGCATCGGGGTGGGTGAACCGGACTGGTTTGCCCAACGATGCGGCGTAGGCGATTTCGGCTCGAGTGCTGTCCCCGATGTGGTCGCCGACGACGAGGACCTCGTCGGCGAGCCGGATCTTCGCACGGTGCAGTTCGCCGAGTCGGGCCTTCAGCCCCTCGGCCTCGACGGGATCGGACGCGAGCTCGCGCGGCGACTTCATGTCGCACCCCGGCTTGACGACGACCCTTCCGGCTTTCGTCTCCCGCAGATCGGCCTCCGCCATCTCGGCCATGAAGCGGGTGGAGCCGCAGATCGCGACGATACGGGGGAGGTTCAGGAGCTTCTTCGCATCGGTGAGTCGGTCCTCGGGAGTGAGCGGTTGTGGGTCCGGCACGGGTTCCTCCCGAGGGCTGTGGGGCGCGGCGCGGGTGTTGAGGGTGCCTGGTGGTGTCAGATGCCGCGTTCGATCATGTCGATGACGTGCTGGCCCGCGTCGTAGGCCTGGGTGGGGTGGAGGCCGCGCAGGGGGCCGTCGATGAGGAGGACGGCGATTCCGTGGACGGCGGACCAGGCGAGGAACTCGGCGCCTGGGCGCCGGTCCTCGGGCAGGAGTCCTGCATCCACGAGGCCGTCGAGGGCGTCGCCGAGCAGCTCGAAGGGGGTTTTGCCGGTGGCGCCCGCGGCGGTGTCGGCGGCGGCGTCGGTCATGTCGCCGGGGACGTGGAAGGCCGTGCGGAACAGGCCGGGTTCCTCCTGGGCGTAGCGGAGGTAGCCGGTGCCGACGGCGCGGAAGCGGGCCCGGGCGTCGGCTGCCGGGTCCTCGGTCGGCGGCACGGCTGCCTGCTCTGCCTCCATGGTGCGGGCGACCTGGGCCATGGCCGCCTGGGAGACGGCGTGCAACAGGGCTCCGCGGTCGGCGAAGTGGCGGTAGGCGGCGTTGGGGGCGACGCCGGCCTGCCGAGTGGCGGCGCGCAGCACGACGGCCTCCGGGCCGCCCTGGCGGGCGAGTTCGACGGCGGCCTCGATGAGCGCGTTGCGCAGGTTGCCGTGGCGGTAAGTGTCCCTTTTGGGCTTGTCTTCGTTGGCTGCCGCCATGGCCGCCACCTCCAATGTGGACAGCATCCACTTAAGTCGTCTAGGCTCCTGCTTGATCACTCGGGGGGCGCGGATCACCGCACTCCCCGAATGTGGACATCGTACACAAGGGGCGGTCGTCGGCCGACCCGACACATGTCGCCAAGGAGGGATCGCTGCTCATGGGCAAGATCACGCACTTCGTGCACCAGTCGCTGGACGGCTTCATCGAGGGCCCGAACGGGGAGTTCGACTGGCCGCGGATGGACGGGGAGCTGTCTGCCTACTCGCAGGCACTCACCGACAGCGCCGACATGTTCCTGTACGGCCGCAGGGTGTGGGACATGATGTCCGGCTTCTGGCCCCGCGCCGAGGAGTTCTCCACCCACGAGCACGACCTCGCCTTCGCGCCCGTCTGGCGCAAGGCGTCGAAGGTGGTCGTCTCCTCGACGCTGACCGAGGCCGACTGGAACACGCGCGTCATCAACACCGACGTCATCGAGCAGCTGACCGACCTCAAGAACAGTGGAGCGCACCTGCTGCTGTTCGGCGGCTCCACCCTGGCCGGCTACCTCACCGAACACGGGCTGATCGACGAGTACCAGATCTTCGTCCACCCCGTGGTGCTCGGCGGCGGCAAGCCCGTCTTCGCCGCCCCGCAGCAGCGCATCGACCTGACCCTGGCCGAGACCAGGACCTTCGACTCCCAGGTGGTCCTGCTCCGCCACGAACGCACCCGCTAGGCCGTCTCGCGCAAGCGGCCCGGCGGGTGGGCGGCGACCGACGATTTTTCCCGCGCTCAGCAGTCAACAGTCAGCGAACCATACGTACTCAGGCACGAGATACCGAGGAATCCCAAGATGCGTACTCTGATCAGCACCGCGTTCATCTCGCTCGACGGTGTCGTCGAGGGCCCCGGCGGCGAGCCCGGTTACCGGAACTCCGGCTGGACCTTCAAGGACATCGAGTTCCTCCCCGAGGCGTTCGACATCAAGGGCCGGGAGCAGCAGGAAGCCACCGCGATACTTCTGGGCCGGACCAGCTACGAAGCCTTCAGCCCGGTGTGGCCGGACATGGCGGACTTCGCCGACTACAAGGTGATGCCGAAGTACGTCGTCTCCAGCAAGCTCACCGAGGACGACCTGGTCACCAACTGGGGCGAGACCACGATCCTGCGCTCCCTCGACGAGGTCGCCGCGCTGAAGGAGACCGAGGGCGGCCCGATCATCGTCCACGGCAGCGCCGCCCTCAACCAGAGCCTCTCGGACGCCGGCCTGATCGACCGCTACCACCTGCTCGTCTTCCCGCTGCTCCTCGGCGCGGGCAAGCGACTGTTCAGCACCACGGACAAGGACACCCAGAAGCTGAAGCTGGTCGAGCACGAGGCCTACGCCAACGGCCTGCAGAAGAACGTCTTCGACGTCGTCCGCTGACCACTCCTCGTACCGCCACTGCTTCACCGGCAGCACACATCTGGAAGGACGGAAGCCCGACATGACCACCGCAGTCAAAGGCCCTGCCAGCTACTTCCCTTCGATCGAGAAGAAGTACGGTCGTCCGATCGCCGAATGGAAGAGCCTCATCCACGCCTCGCCCCTGACCAAACACATGGAACTGGTCAGCTGGTTCAAGGCCGAACACGGCATGGGCCACGGCCACGCCAACGCCCTGGTCGCCCACACCCTCGCCGAGGCGCGCGGCAACTGAACCTCCGGTGGTTCAGGGATATGGGGTTGTGGCTTCCTCGCCCCGCGCTGGCGAGGACCTGCCCCGTTCTCACGCGGCTTCGACGGGGACCTTCTCCGCGCCGATGCGCTGGATTCGTTCCTGACCCCAATCGGCCAGGGCCTCCAGGGCGGTGTTGAGGGTGACGCCGTGTTCCGTCAGGGAGTACTCGACCTTGGGCGGCACGACGGCGTACACCTCCCGGTGCACGAGGCCGTCCTCCTCCATCTCCCGCAGGTGCTGGACGAGCATCTTCTCGCTGACGCCCGGGAGCCCGCGCCGCAGTTCCGCGAAACGGCGCGTGCCGTGCTCGTGCAGTTCCCAGAGGATGAGGGACTTCCACTTGCCGGTGACGACGTCCATGGCCGCGTCGACTCCGCAGAAGTAGGGGCCTCGTCGTGCTGCCGTCGCCATGCGCGCCTCCCCGTCGCCCGGCGGTACTAACCTTCCGGTGAGTACTGCACTAATTAGTCCGTACTGTTCAACTCTACTGGCCCAGAAGAGGATTGAGGCATCAACGGAACCTTCCGCGTACGACCTCAAGGAGCAGTGACATGCACGAGACCCACGCAACCGACGTGAGCATCCTCGGACTCGGCGCGATGGGCACCGCGCTGGCCGAGGCGCTGGTGAAGGCCGGAGTGCGGACCACGGTCTGGAACCGCTCGGCGGGCAAGGCGGAAGCGCTCGTCGCCCGGGGAGCGACCGGGGCCGGCTCCGCCGCCGAGGCGGTCCAGGCCAGTCCGCTGGTCGTCGTCTGCCTCTTCGACCACGCCTCGGTGCACGAGGTGCTCGATCCGCTGGTCGACGACCTGGCCGGGCGGACGCTGGTCAACCTGACCACCACCAAGCCCGAACAGGCGAGGCAGTCGGCCGTCTGGGCAGCCGAGGCGCGGATCGCCTACCTGGAGGGCGGCATCATGGCGGTGCCCTCCATGATCGGGCAGCCGGGCGCCTCGATCCTGTACAGCGGTTCGGAAGACGTGTTCCGTCAGCACACGGCGCTGTTCGACCACTGGGCCGCAAGCACCTACTACGGCGAGGACGCGGGGCTCGCGTCGCTCTACGACTTCGCGCTGCTCTCGGCGATGTACGTGATGTTCGCGGGCTTCATGCAGGGTGCGGCCATGCTGGCACCGGAGGGCGTGCCGGCAAGCCGGTTCGCGGAGATGGCGGCCCCGTGGCTGACCGCGATGACCGGCGAACTCGCCGGCTACGCCAAGGTGATCGACGGCGGCGACTACACGGTCCCGGGACAGCAGAGCCTGACGTTCTCCAACCTCGGCCTGTTCCTGGAGGCGATCGCCGAGCAGGGGGTGAGCGCCGAACCGCTCGCCATGGTTCAGCGCCTCATCCGGCAGCAGGTGGACGCGGGCCACGGGACGGAGGGTTTCGCCCGCATCATCGAGAGTCTCAAAGCACCGGCGAGTGAGTGATCGCGCCGGCAGAGCGGTCCCCGTTCTCCCTGTCCTCCTGATGAACCGCGCCTGGATGCGCGACTCTTGGCGCATGGAGGACGTGAGAGTGTGCGAAGAGGCGAGCGGGCGGCCGGGTGCCCATGAATGACACCGTCGCTGTGGCGCTGGTGACCGGGGGATCCACACTCGTGGCGGCGGTCGTGTCCAGTTGGCTCGCCCTGCGAGCAGCCGGCCGACAGGCGCAGACGCAGCGGCTCCAGGCGAGCGAGGAGCGTCTCGAGGCCCGCGCCATGGCGCAGCGGGGGATCCGCCGCGAGGTCTACCGCAAGTTCCTGGAGCAGGCGTCAGAGACCCGACGGCTGGTCTTCGCGCTGCGGACCTCGGCCGACCTCGACCAGGCCGAGTTCGACGCCGCGGCCGGTCAGGCGCGCGAGGCGATCCGGGAACTGGCGGCAGTCGAACCATTGATCATGCTGGAGGGTCCCGAGCCCGTGATCGACGCGGCCGAGAAGGTCGTCGCCGCCCTGCGTCATGAACACAGTGCGGCCCGGGCGCTCTACCTGGACCGACGACCCGGCCCGTGGCAGAACTACGAGGAGGCGCAAGCTCGGCGCATCCAGGCTCTTCGAGATCTATGGACTACGGCTCGCAAGGCGCTCGGCAGCGACATCAGCACCGCGTGAGGCGGTGGGTGCCGGATCGGCATTCGTAACCACGCTCCGACGGGCACCCGCGCCCTCCGGTACGGCATGTCACGCGGTGACTGCCGTGCCCGGCGGACTCCGCGCCTGTGGTGACCAGCCGGGTCGCACGAGCCATGTGGCGGTGCGGCTCCGCTGTGACTACTCGGTGCCCCGGCCGCCGCCGTCCGCTTCCTCCCGCCAACGGACTGCGGCACGCCGGGACATCACGGTGTCGATGTAGTCGGCTCCGTGCACTCGCTCCATGTCGCGTGCCAGCCGTTCGAACGCCTCGGCGGCCCCGGCCGCATCTCCCGCTCTGCCGCGGAGGTTGGCCAGATTGTGCCGGGTGGTGAGGACCTGAGGGTGGTCCTCGCCCAACGCCCGTACCCGCTCCGCGAGCAGTCGCTGGGAGAGGTCCACGGCGCCGGCCAGGTCCCCGGTCTCGCTCAGGTAGTGAGCCCGGTGCCGGAGTGCCACCGTGTCGGGGTGCTCCTCGCGCAGCGTCCGATCCCGCCGGTCGAGTTCCTTCTCCGCCTGCGCGAAGGGGTCGCCCAGCGCTCTTCTCACCCGCACCGCACCGAACGCGGCCCCGACCGCGACGACCGTCCCCGCGATCACCCATCTCAACGACACGTCAGGCACGCCTCCTTCGCTCCGCAACGTCAGGCCGGCGCCGATCGCCCGGTGCCGGCCGTGGCGACCCGCCACCTCCATGGACGACCGGACGGCCCGCGTCAGTTGCGCCGGGCCACAGCAGAGGTCAGGACGCGGACGGCTCGATGTCCCCCGCGAAGACGATGACCTGGTCGATCAGGCTGCGCCGCAGATGGACGACGTCCGTTCCCGCCAGGCGGGGGCCTCCGTCCGGTGTGGTGAAGACCCACTGGTACCGGGCCCACTCGTCCGGCATGTCCACCGCCGAGCAGCGCACCATCTTGCCGGTGCCCGCCGGGTGGCGCCGGATGTCCAGTACGAACCGCTCGACCGCGGCGATTCCTTCGCTGCGCCCCAAGGGCCCCCAGAAGACCACGTCCGTGGTCAGGGCCTGGGAGAGGAGGGCGGTCACGGAGCTGTCGTCCGAGGCGTTGAACGCGGAGATGAATGTGTCGATCGCGGAGCGTGCCGTCTCTTCCTGCATGACCCAGTAATACCAGTCGTCGCGCGCCCGACCGCGCCGAACGATCCGCGCCCTCCGAGGCTGCCGGCGTACCTGGTGACACGGCGGCCGGCCCGGGGATCACGCACCGCGGACCATGGAGACGCTCGATTCTGAAACGCGAACCGTTGAATCGAGCGTATGAATCTGTCAGCATGCGTGAGACAGGTGAAGGACTCCTGTTTCGGGCAAGGCGGAGAGGAGCGCTTCATGGACGACATCGACCGGGCCATCCTGCGCGAACTGCAGATCGACGGCCGGATCCCCTACGCCGAGCTGGGACCCAAAGTGGGCCTGTCCCCGTCGGCCGCCCGGCACCGGCTGCAGCGGTTGATCGACACCAGGGCGGTCCAGGTCGTCGGTGTGACCGACCCGATGACCATGGGCCAGCAGACGATGGCGCTCCTCGGCCTGCGCATCGGCGGCGACTCCCGCGCCGTGGCCGACGAGCTCTCCCGGCACGAGGAGGTCGTCTACACGGTGCTGACCTCCGGACGCTACGACCTGTTCGCCGAGGTCGTCTGCTCCCGGCCGCAGGACCTCCTGGACTTCATCAACGACGTTGTACGGACCGTCGACGGCGTGGCGTCCGTGGAGAGCTTCCCCTACTTCGCCATCCACACCCACCGGTTCATGTGGGACGTCGACTAGCGGAGTCCGGGCCCGGCCGCACCCCGGCCGCGATCCGCACATGTCTCTCTCCCGCGCGCCGAAGGCGCACCCGTACCCCGAACCGCCGAGGAACTTCCGCATGCCGCCGCACGACGAGCACCGCACCATCGACTTCTTCGCCCAGGAGGCGCTCCCCGTACCGCAGTTGAGCGAGACGCAGGCCGAGCACGTCGCCGCCCGGATGGTGGGCGAAGGTGTGCGCGCCGAGGCGCTGGGGAGCCAGCAGGACGCCAACTTCCTGCTGAGCGGCGACGACGGGACCGCCATCGGGATCCTGAAGATCGCCAACCCCGCCTTCGGCAGGACGGAGATCGAGGCCCAGGACGCGGCCGCCGACCTCATAGCCGCGACCCACCCCGACCTGCGCGTCGCCACGGTCCTGCGCCGCGCGGACGGCACCCCGCTCCACGAGACCGTGGACACCGAGAGCGGGCCGGCCGTCGCACGGCTGCTGAGGTATCTGCCCGGAGGCTCGCTGTCGGGGCCGCGGCACCTGTCGCCGAGCACGGTGTCGGCCATGGGAACCGTCGCAGCACGGGTCAGCACCTCCTTGCGCGACTTCCGGCACCCGGGCATCGAGCGCGTGCTCCAGTGGGACCCGCGACACGGCGACCGCGTCGTCGACGCACTCGCCCGGTACATCGACGAACCCGAGCGGCGCGAGGGCGTCCTGGCCGCGACGGCTGAGGCCTGGGCGAGCGTCCGACGCGTCGCCGACCGGCTGCCCACGCAGGCCGTCCACCTCGACCTCACCGACGACAACCTCATTCGCACACCGGGCCATCGCCTGCCCCTGCCCGACGGAGTCATCGACTTCGGCGACCTGACCGAGACGTGGGCGGTCGGCGAACTCGCCGTGTGCCTCTCGTCGATGCTGCATCACGACGGATTCGAGCCGCACCGGGTGCTCCCCGCCGTGCGGGCCTTCCACGCCGTACGGCCGCTGTCCGCCGAGGAGGCGGAGGCGTTGTGGCCCCTCGTGGTGGTGCGGGCCGCCGTGCTGGTCGCGAGCGGGCGCCAGCAGGCCGCCGTGGACGAGGACAACCACTACGCCCGGTCCGCGCTGGAGCGCGAATGGGCCATGTTCGAGCAGGCGACCCGTCTGCCGCTGCCGGTGATGACCCACCTGGTCAAGGAGGCGATCGGCCTGGCCGACACTCCCGCCGCCACCGAGGCGCCCTCCTGCCCCCTGCTGCGCGACATCGCCGGCGCCGACATCGCCCTCCTCGACCTGTCCACCGATGCCGACAGCATGGACCGCGGAGCCTGGTGCGAACCGGGGATCGACGACCGGGTGGCCGCCTCCGCGCTCGCCGGGGGCGCCGCTGCCGCCGTGACCCGGTACGCCCGGCCGAGCCTCGCGCAGACACCACCCCTGTCGGCGGACTCGCCGGCCGCCGTGCCGACCGGGCTCGACCTGTGGCTCGCCGGCCCCGCGGTGATGCAGGTCCCGACGGAGGGACAGGTCCTGGCGGCGGCACCGGGACACGTCACCCTCACCTACGGCGCCCGCGAGCTGACCCTCTCCTTCCCCGACTCCGTGCAGCCGCTCGTCACCACCGGCTCGATCGTCCCGGCCGGCGTCGAACTCGCCCGCTTCACGACCGACACGAGGATCCACGTCGCACTCGCCCACGCCGGAGCCCCGGCCGTCCCGCCCCGGGTCCGCCCCGAGTACGCCGCGGGCTGGCTCCCTCTCACCGCGGACCCCGCTCCGATCCTGGGTCTCGCGGCCACAGACCGCGGCGAGAACGCCGACCTGCTGGAGCGGCGGGACGCAGTCTTCGCGACCGTGCAGGGGCACTACTACGCCGATCCGCCGCGCATCGAGCGAGGCTGGCGCCACCACCTGCTCTCCACCGAAGGCCGTTCCTACCTGGACATCGTCAACAACGTGACCCCGCTCGGCCACGCGCACCCCCGCGTCGAGCAGGCCGTCGCCCGGCAACTGCGGCGGCTCAACACCAACTCACGCTTCCACTACGCGTCCGTCGTGGAGTTCACCGAGCGCCTCGCCGAGCTGCTGCCCCAGCCGCTGGACACCGTCTTCCTGGTCAACTCCGGGTCGGAGGCGGTCGACCTGGGGATCCGACTCGCGATCGGAGCGACCGGCCGGCCGGACGTCCTCGCGCTGCGCGAGGCGTACCACGGCTGGACCTACGCCTCCGACGCGGTCTCCACCTCGCTCCAGGACAATCCCAACGCCCTCTCCACCCGGCCGGAGTGGGTGCACACGGCGGACGCACCCAACTCCTACCGCGGCCGGCACCGCGGGGCGGACGCGGTGCGTTACGCCCCCGAGGCCGTCGCGGAGATCGACCGGCTGGCCGCCTCCGGTCGCGCCCCGGGCGCCTTCCTCAGCGAGACGTACTACGGCAACGCGGGAGGCGTGGCCCTGCCCGACGGCTACCTCGCGCAGGTCTACGCCGCCGTCCGCCGCCATGGCGGTCTCGCGGTCGCCGACGAGGTGCAGGTGGGCTACGGGCGCCTCGGTCACTGGTTCTGGGGCTTCGAGCAGCAGGGGGTCGTCCCGGACATCGTCTGCGTGGCCAAGGCCATGGGCAACGGCCACCCGCTCGGCGCCGTGATCACCTCGAAGGAAGTGGCCGAACGCTACCGTGACCAGGGCTACTTCTTCTCCTCAACGGGAGGCAGCCCGGTCTCCAGCATCGTCGGCCGCACTGTCCTGGACACCCTGCGCGACGAGGACCTCCAGGGCAACGCGGTCCGCGTCGGCGGCCACCTGAAGGAGCGCCTGGAGGCGCTGGCCGCCCGCCACGACCTCATCGGCGTCGTCCACGGATCCGGCCTCTACCTCGGCCTCGAACTGGTCCGCGACCGCGTCACGTTGGAACCCGCCACCGAGGAGACCGCCGAGCTGTGCGAGCGCATGCTCGACCTCGGCGTCATCGTCCAGCCGACCGGCGACCACCTGAACATCCTGAAGATCAAACCGCCCCTGTGCATCGACACCGCCGCGGCCGACTTCTTCGCCGACATGCTCGACCGCGCCCTCGCCGGGCTCACCCGGGCCTGACCGTCATGCCGTGCTGGAACAGGTGCGCGGTGGCAGGGGTTGGGACTAGCAGCCGGCGTCCGCGACGACGTAGTAGCCGGGTGACGTCTGTTTGAGGGTGTGCGTGATGAAGGTGTTGTACAGGCCCATGGCCTGGCCGGAGCCCGTGGCGTATGTCTGGCCTCCGCTCTGGTAGGCGCGGCCGGCGGCGGTGTGCTGGTAGTTGTTCGCCGTGAAGCAGGTTTGTGTGGAGCCGGTGGTGGTCGCCGTCACCGAGGAGGAGACGGCCCCCGCCGCTCCGGCCGAGTCCAGGGCCGCCACCGTGTAGGTGTGCGTGGAGCCGGTGGCCAGGCCCGTGTCGGTGTAGGACGTCGACTCCGTGGTGCCCACCTTCGTACCGTCGCGGTAGATGGTGTAGGAGGCCGCGTCGGCCACCGCGTTCCAGCTCAGGCTCACGGTCGTGTCGGTGGTTCCGCCCACGGTCAGGCCGGTGGGCGCGGGCAGGGCGCCCGGGGGCTGGCCGCTGCCTCCGCCGTCCAGTCCCCAGAAGCGGGCGGTGTGGTAGCTGGAGCAGATGGTGTCGAGGTAGTAGGTGCCGGTGGTGCCGCACTGTTCGGCGCCGCTGCCGGGGTCGACCGCGAGGCCGTGGGCCATGCCGGAGATCGAGTAGACCGATACGGCGGGGTGGCCGGAGGCGTCGTCGTACTGGGTCAGCGTGGTGTTGCCGGGGAGGTTCTCCGTGCGGGACGGGGTCTGGCCGACGCCCCACACGTTCGTCCACTGGTCGCGGAGCTCGGTCGCGTTGGCCGGTGCGACCGTGGTGTCCGAGGTGCCCTGCCAGATCGCCACCCGTGGCCAGCGGGTGGTGCCGGAGGGTGCGGCGGCGCGTACGAGCTCGCCCCACTGGGCGGGCGTCTTGTCCGGCGGGCTGTACATACAGGTGTAGGCGGCGGTCACGCTGGTCGCGCAGGAGGCGGGGAGCCCGGAGTCGATGGAGCCGCCCGCGAAGACGTCGGGATAGGCGGCGAGCATGTTCGCGGTCATTCCGGCGCCGGCAGACAGACCGGTGATGTAGACGCGCCCGGTGTCGCTCCCGTAGCGCGCGACGGCGGTGTCGACCATCTGCTTGATGGACAGGGCCTCGCCCTTGCCGCGCGTGCTGTCGGCCGAATCGAACCAGTTGAAGCAGGAGTTCGCGTTGTTCGCGCTCGTCGTCTGCGGGAGGACCAGGGCGAACTTGTACTGGTCGGCGAACTTCGGCCAGCCGGAATGGGCGTAGTAGTCGCTCGCGCTCTGCGTACAGCCGTGCAGGGCGACGACGATCGGAGCGTCCTCTGGCAGCCCGTCGGGTGCGTACGCGTACATGGAAAGGTTTCCGGGGTTGGAGCCGAAGCCGGTGACCTGGGTCAGGCCCGCGGCCGAGGCCTGGGGGCCGACGGCCACCAGACTGCCCGTCAGGGCGAGCGCGCCCGCGGCCGCGGTGAGCCAACGCCGGATGCCGCCGAGGGTGCGACGGTCCCTCGGGGTGCGGCGGAACGGGGAGTACAGCTGTCCCATGGCTGAAGCCTTCCGTGGGGGAGGGAAGCAGATGACACCGTGGCGGCTGCGGTTCGTACCGCCCGTGTGGCGTTGCATCATGTGGCCCGGCCCGCTCACGCCGACATGGGTCGGACAGCCAGGATTGACGGAGGATGCATGTGCCGGGCGTCCATGGCCCGGCCGGTGAACAGCCCCATGTCGTTCAGGGAGTTCACCATCATGGCTCCCAACTGGAACACGGAATCGGGCTGAGTCGAGGCGTGCTGGGGCGAACTGGCCGAGGATGTATCGGACTTGGCCCACATGTGCCAGCGACAGCAATAGGCCGCGAGGATCGGTTGTCCGGTGAGTGAGTTCAGAGCTATGAATCCTGTTCATGGTCAAAAAACCACGAAGAACCCGGCGCCTGGTGGCTGTCACGGTGACCGCCGTGGCGCTCACCGGGACGCTCACCGCCCTGCCCGGCACCACGACCGCGACCGCGAAGACCCCCGACGCGAAGCAGCGGGTCATCGTCGAACTGACCGGCGACGCCGCGGTGTCCGCCGCCCCCGACGGCTCGCTCACCTCGCAGGCCGACGGCACCGCCGCTGCCGTCGGCGAGGCCCGGAATTCCTTGACCTCGCGGCAGAACGCCTTCGTCGACAAGGCGCGGGAGGCAGGCCTGCACCCCGCCTCGCCCCGCAGACTCGGCCTGCTCGTCAACGCCGTGGCGATCACGGTCCCTGCCTCCGAGACGGCGCGGCTGGCCTCGATGCCGGGAGTCGCCGCAGTCCGTCCCGACACACGGATGCAGGTGCTCACGGACTCGAGCGTTCCGCTGACCGGCGCCCCCGAGGTGTGGAAGCGCGAGGACCCGTCCGGGACGAAGACCACGGGCAAGGGCACGATCGTGGCGGTCCTCGACAGCGGCGTGGACTACGGTCACCCCGATCTGGGCGGGGGCTTCGGCAAGGACCACAAGGTGGTCGCCGGCTACGACTTCGCCAACTGCGACGACGACCCGATGGACGACAACGGTCACGGCACCCACGTCGCGGGCATCATCGCGGGCAAGGCCGCCGGGAAAGGGGGCGTCACCGGCATGGCGCCCGACGCGCGTCTGCTGGCCTACAAGGTCACTGATGACAGCGGCAGCGCCTACACCTCCGACATCATCGCCGGCATCGAGGCGGCCGCCGATCCGGCCAACCCCTACCGGGCCGACGTCATCAACATGAGCCTCGGCGGCCCCGGCGACGGCACCGACCCGCTGGGCCGGGCGGCGACCGCCGCCGTGCGGGCAGGGCTGGTCGTCGTCGCGGCGGCGGGCAATGACGGGCGCGCCGGCACCGTCAGCACGCCGGCGTCGGCCGACGGAGTCATCGCGGTCGGTGCGTCCACCAGCGGGCTGCGGATCCCCAGCGCGTATCTGGCGGGCAAGGATCCAGAGTTGATCCAGACGTATCGCGGGATCATCTCCGCGAACCCACCCGAGGAACCGGTCACCGCCCCGCTCGTGGACATCGGGGCCGGCACCGACGCGGACTGGGAACGGGCCGGAGACGTGCGGGGCAAGATTCTCCTGGCCGACACACCTGTCGTACCCAGCGTGGAGATGCTGCGCCAGGAAGACCTCGACTGGGCACGCGAGGCCGAGAAGCGCGGCGCGCTGGCCGTCCTCGGCGGCGGCCGGGCCGACAGCGGACCCGTGTTCCTCGCCGGACCGGGGACGGCCGAGGCACAGGCGACCCCCGCGCGGCCCGACCTGTCCGGGACCGCCGCCTCCGGTGACTCGCTGCGCATGGACCGACTGGTCGTGATGGGCATCGACGCGACCCAGTACGAGCCGCTGAGCCGCGCCCTGGCCGAAGGCAAGGTGTCGGTCACGCTGCGCGAAACCGACTCCACCGACGAGATCGCCTCGTTCTCCTCCCGCGGGCCCGGCACCGGATTCGGCCTCAAGCCCGACCTGGTCGCCCCCGGCGTGGAGATCCGCTCCACGATCCCCTCGACACTGTACGAGCCCGGTGTCTACCGCATGTCGGGCACGTCGATGGCGAGCCCGCACGTCGCCGGGGCCGCAGCCCTCCTGCGTCAACTGCGCCCGGACCAGGACCCCGACGGGATCCGGTCCGCGCTGGTCGGGTCAGCGAAGCCGCTCGCCGGCACCGGACCCAGCGTCCAGGGCAACGGGCGGCTCGACGTGGCCGCCGCCGCGTCGGCCACACTCGGCTCATCCCCGTCCTCGGTGTCGTTCGGACTCGCCGACCTCGCGGGCAGGACCGTCGGCGACACCGCGAAAGTCCGCCTGACCAACCCGGGCAAGGAGTCGCTGACCACCAAGCTCAGCAGCTCCGGACCCACCACCCTCTCACCGGCAGAGGTCACCGTCCCCGCCGGGGGATCCGCGACCGTCACCGTCACCCTGCGCGCGGACCGCCCGGCCGACGACACCGAGATCAGCGGCCGGATCACGGCCACTCCCTCGCGCGGCCCGGTCCTGCGGATCCCGTACCTGCTCGTGGTCCGGCACCTGGTCGTCCAGGCGTCCCCGGATCCGAGCGACGGCCGCTCCACCGTGCACATCGCCGCCCCGACCGCGCTCGACGCGCCGCCGCGGCTCACCGTCACCCCGCCCCACGGCAAGGCCTTCACCCTGCCCACCACCAAGAACGGGGCCGGCTACTACCAGGCCGACGTGACGGGGAAGAAGGCCGGCGCCTACCGGCTGGCCGTACGAGCCAGGACCGCCGACGGCCGGCGGATCACCGGAACCAGTGCCTTCGAGGTCACCCCCGTCAGCAGCCGCGGCGACCGCTGGGAGCCCGTCGGACCCAACAGCGAGGCCGGGGACTTGGCGTTGACGCCCGCCCGGCCGAAGCAGGCCGTCATGACGCAGTACCGCAAGGCCGCCCCCTGGCTGACCACCGACGGCGGCGCCACCTGGCGCCAGGCGGGCCGTCTTCCCGTCGCCGACGGCAACGGCACCGGACCGGTCGTCATCGACGCACGCCGTCCCGAACGCTGGTGGTACGCCGTGAACTCGAACGGCGACCCGACCCGCCGGGGCACGATCCTGCGCACCGACGACAACGGCCGCACCTGGCGCAAGCTCGGCGTGCCCGACGCGTACATCGACGTGTTCGTCGCGGACGAGAAGACCCGTACCCTCGTCGCGGTGGCCGGCGACATGCTGATGGTCAGCACGGACGCGGGCGACACCTGGGCCCCGCAGCCCACGGGCGTGACCGGATCCGTCCGCGAAGCGACCCTCGTCGGCGACACCCTGTACCTGGCGACCTTCACGGACGTCTGGCGGATCGACGGTGTCGGCAAGGGCGAGCCGGGTGAGGCCCGGCGCATCCTCGACGCGTCGGACGAGGGCGTCCACGGTCTGGCGGCCGACTCCACCGTCGTGGCGACGTACGTGCCTGGCGAGGGTGTGCGCGGCTCGTACGACCAGGGCCGTACCTGGTCCACTCTCCTGCCCCTGGAGGAGGGCGGCCACGGACTGTCCGCGTCCGGCGGTGACCTGTACCTGCGTGCGCTGTACGGCGCCGGACAGGTGAGCCGCGACCACGGCAGGACCTGGCAGCCGGCACCCGGTCCCTCCAAGGCCGCGATCCCGCTGGACTTCGACCGCTGGGCCGACGGATCGGTGACCGTCTCCAGCGAACAGGACGGTCTCTACCGGGGCACGGACATCGGGAGGGGCTACAAGCGGATCGGTGTGCAGGGCCTGACCACCCTCGCGCTCGCGACCAGCGGCGATCACCTGCTGGCCGGAACGGTGAGCGGCACCTACCGCACCGCGCTGCCCGTGGCGGGTCCCGAGTGGGGCCAGTCCGGCGGCGAGGGCTGGACCGGCCGGATGACCTCGCACCTGGCGGTGTCGCCGAAGGACACCAGGGTGGTGTGGAAGGTCCGGCGCACCGCGACCGGCATCTTCGAGGTCTCGCGCAGCGCTGACGCGGGCCGGACCTGGGAGGTGAGGGGAACGTCGTCGGAGATCCCGAAGGCGATCCTCGTCCACCCGGCCGACCCGGACTGGGTGGCGATCAGCTACGAGAGCCTCATGAGCGAGGGCCTGTTCACGACGCGCGACGGCGGCAGGACCTGGAAGAACCTGCGCCACGCGAGGGCCTTCGACGCCATGGCCGGTGACCCGGGCGATCCTCGGCGCGTCTGGCTCGGCAACGCGTCGGGCCTGTACCGCTCGGACGACGGCGGCGTCACCACGACCAAGGTCGCCGACGGCCCCGTCTCCGCGATCGTGAACGACGGCCGGCGCCTGGTCGTGGGCGGCACGTCGATCCGGGTCAGCACGGACGACGGCAGGACGTTCCGCACGGCCGACACGGGCCCGCTCGCGATCCACGTCTCGGACCTGCTGCAGGTACGCGGAACGCTCTACGCCGCCACCAAGGGCTCCAAGGACTCGGGGCTCGTCCAGGGCGGCCGGGGCGTACTGCGCAGTACCGACAACGGCCTGACGTGGGAGAACATTTCGAGCGGACTGCAGAACACCGACACCACCAAGCTGGCCGCGACGGCCGACGGCCGCACGCTCTTCGTCGGAACGGTCGACGGCGGCGTGCATCGCTTGAAGCTGCACCGCTGACGGCCCGGCGCGACATGCACCCGGCATGTCCGCCCCGACGCAGTGAGCACCTGCGTGAAACAGCGCCGGCCGTACCTGGGACAACCCGGGTACGGCCGGCGTACGGCTGACCGTCGGGCGCAGGGGCGCCTCGGACCCCTGCGAGTGCGCCTGACCTGCGATCGGTCTTGATCGTTCAGCCGGAAAAGCAGGCGTGCAGAGTGCGGGAGAGGTGACACCATGCGGTGTTATGGCAGACGACAGCGGTAATGCGTTTCAGGCGGGCCAGACGGCTCTCATCGTCCGGATCCCGGAGGCGGAACCAGCCGTCCACGCATGGCGTGAACGGCTGGACCCCTCGGCCCAGGCCGGGGTTCCCGCCCACATCACCGTGCTCTTCCCGTTCCTCGACGAGAGCCGAATCGACGCGTCGGTCCACTCCGCGCTCGCGGACCTGCTGGGCAGCCACCCGGCCTTCGACCTGCGCTTCGAGAGGTGTGGACGGCTGCCGGGAGTGTCGTATCTCGTGCCGGAGCCCGACATGCAGCTGCGGCAGCTCACAGAGGCGGTCGCGGAGCGCTGGCCGGAGGCCCCGCCGTACGGTGGCCGGTTCACCGAGATCGTGCCGCACCTGACCATCGCCCAAGGGCAGGAAGAGGCGGTCCTGGAGGACGTGGAGGCCGACCTGACAGCCGGCCTCCCCGTCACCTCGCGCGTCTCCTCGGTCGAGCTCATCGTGCACGACGGCACGAAGTGGCAGGAACGGGCTTCGTTCCCACTCGGGGAACGAAGCACCTCTTGAGGCCGCGGCCCACACCCGCCTGTGTCGGCGCCGGCCGAATGGATCACCGGCCGGTCGCCGCGAACGCGGAGTGCGCCGGTGCGACGCCGGAGCCGGCGGCAGGGGAGGGGATGGCGGCTCCGCGGAGGATGGCCTGCTCGCAGGGGGTGGCCTGGCGGGTCCATGCGGGCGCCAGTGCCGCGTAGGTGGTGACGTCGTGCCACCGGCCCTGGGTGTGGAACAGCTCCCGCAGCGTGGCCTCGGGATGCAGCCCCGCCGCGAGCATCACCTCGCGCATGCGGGTGTGATCCGCGCGGTGCCCGGCCCAGATGCGATGCAGCCCCAAGTGCCCGAATCCGTACGCCATCAGGAGGCGCCCCGCCTCGTGACCGTGACCCCGCACGGGCGCGTCGGGGAGCAGGACCAGGCTGGTGAGCATGGCGTTGCGGCCGTACTCCTCGACGAGCAGGCCCATGGTGCCGACCATGACGTCCTGGCCGGGTGGGCAGATGGCCAGGGTGTGCTTGCGCCGCGGGTGGGTGTAGGGCTGGGCGAGATGCTGCGCGAACGCGTCCTGGGCCTGACGGGCGTCCATCCGGTCGACACCGAGGTAGCGGGTGAGGACACGGTGGGTGTGGATGCGTTCGAACGCGGCCAGGTCGGTGGCGCGCAGTTCGCGCAACCACAGGTGCTCGCCGTGGAGTTCGGGCAGGTGGTTCACCGGGCTGCTCCTGCGGGTACGAGTTCGGGGACGATGGCGCCGACGAGCTGTTCGAGGTCCGCGTAGTAGCGGCCCGAGGGCACGGGGGAGCCGAGGAGAATGCGGCGCGCGGTGTCGGTGACCAGGGCGCCGCCCAGCGTCACCCCGCTGGCCAGCTGCGGCCAGCTGGACAGGGTGTGCCCGATCTGGCCGATGGCGTCCTTCATGGCGGGACTGAGCCGGCTCTCGTCGCAGACGCGCAGCAGGTAGGCCAGGGCGTCGGCAGGTGCGAGCCGGCGTACATCCTCGGAGCTCAAGTCGCCGCCGCGGCCGTGGAACAGAGGCCGGTCCGGCTCGAGGTCGAAGCGCTCGACGTCCAGCAGCCCCCGGTCATTGGTGTCCATCAGGACCGGGACACCGCGCCGTCGGGCGTGCTCACGCGTGGCGGTCTTGACCCAGGGGGTGTCGCACTCCTCGATCACCAGGTCGAGCGGGCGGTCCGGGGCTCCGAAGAAGGCGTCGATGGTGTCCTCGGTGAGTCCCTCGTGCCAGAGCTCGATGTCGAGGTAGGGGTCGATCTCGTACATCTGTCGTGCGCACAGCACCGTCTTGGGCAGGCCCAAGTGGTGTACACCGGCCCGCAGCCGGTTGAGGTTGCTGAGGCCGAGTGTGTCGAAGTCGGCCAGGCGGAACGATCCTGCGACGCCCTCCATGGCACAGGTGAGGGCGGCGCTGTTGCCCACGGACAGGCCGACGACCCCGATCCGCCGGGCGAGCAGGCTCTGCTGCTCGGCGATGGCGATCTTGCCGCGGTTGCGGTCGGTGCGTACGCGCCGGAACTCCTCGCGGGGCAGAACGTGCACGAGGCGTCCGGACCACGGGTACCACGCCCAGGTTCCGTAGCGGCTCGGCTCGGCTCCACCGGTGAACTCCGCCACAGCGCGCTCCAGTCGGCTCCCCGCGAGTGCGTCGTGCGGGCGCAGGCAGCGCACCAGCTCGGCGAGCTGCTCGTCGATCCGGTCATGTCGCTCGCGTACGGACCCGGAGGCGAGCAGGGCGTCGACGGCGGCGCGGTCGTCTTCCTCGGAGGCTCGGAGCAGCGTGGGGCGGACGACCTCCGGCCCCCGCGGCATCGGCATGAGGTGCCGCAGGGCACCCGGACCCTCGGGAATCGAATTGATCATGAGGCCGGAAGCTACCAGCGTCCGATCGTTGAATCCCGTTGCGTCAGGGGGTGCGCGCTGTCGAATTCGTGCGCGGGCTTTCACTACCGCGCGCCCCCATGCGGCGAGGTGCGGTCGAAACGGACTTTGGCCAGGCGGCACAAGGCTTCTGGCCACTTTGCAGCGACGGCGCGAAAGTCACACCGAACGCGGCAAACGGGTGATCACCCAGGAAAGTCGTCTCGTACGATCGCGTCGCGCCCGCGCCCTACAGCGGTGATTCACCACCGGCCGCCCAGGCGAGCATCTCGCCGGGGTCCGCGTGGGCGGCCTCGCTGCGGTACGACTCGTAGGTCCCGGTACCCACGAGCCTGCGCGCCACGTCCTCGCCCGCCTCGCGCAGCGGCGCCACGTCCGGGGCGCCGCGCTGCGGGTGACCCACCGCGTCCCACAGCCGCTGGCCGGCGCCGGACGCGAGTGCCGCGGAATGACCGTCACCGTTGGCGGAGAAGGCCGCGGCCAGCATGTCGAGCCCCAGCGCGATGCCGAAGGTGTCGCCGATCCGCTGCTTCGCGTGCAGCATCGAACGGGCGTACTCCAGGGACCCTTCGTTGTCATGCTCGCGCAGTGCGATCACGCACATCTGGTAGTCGGCGTACGAGCGGATCCAGTGCTCGCCCATGGCGACGCACTCCGAACGCAGGGCCTGGGCCGATTCCAGGCTCTCCTTCAACTCCCCGAGCCCGGTGAGGGCGAACAGGCGCAGCATCCGGCACATCATCACGGCCTGGGGCTCGGGTTCTTCCGTGTCCGTGCTGTGTGCGCTCGCGTTCTCCAGGGCGTGCTCGAGGAGGTCCAGGCTCTCCTGGGCATGGCCCTGCAACAGGTCGCTCATGGCCTGCAGATAGGCGGCCCGCAGCAGCGCGGTCGCGTCCGCGGTCTCACGGGCGTTCTCCAGGCACTGGCGCGCCAGGTGCGTGCCCGTGGCGTGATTTCCCTGGAGGAGATGGGTCAACCCGAGGGCCCACACGGCCCGTTGCCGAACCGGCCCCGGACTGTCGCAGGCTTTCAGCGTGCGGGAGAGATAGAGCTGCGCGGTGTGCGCGTGTCCGCAGCAGGTCCAGTAGAAGCCGGTCAAGGTGGCCAGTTCGAGCGCCGCATCGACGTCGTGGCCGATCAGGTGGTCCAGGGCCGCGCACAGGTCGGGGTGCGCCTCCTTGATGGTGCGATACCAGCCGGTCTGCTCGGCGCTCGTCCACGTGGCGTCCGCCTGCTGCGCCTGAGTCAGGTAGTACTCGGCGTGCCGGTTCGCCATCGCCTCCAGCTCGCCGAGCTCGCCGAGCCACAGGTACCCGTACTCGCGCACCGTGTCGAGCAGCAGGAGCCGCCCGCGGCGGATGCTCACGACGGACTTGTCCAGCAGACCGGCCAGGGCATGGCTCACGTCGAAGGCGGAGAGAGGACCGCCGGAACACAGGGCCACGGCCGAGGTCTCGTCGAAGTGCCCGTGGAAGATGGACAGCCGGGCCCACAGCAGGCGCTCCGCGGGCGTGCACAGTTCATGACTCCAGCCGAGCGCGGTCCGCAGCACGTCGTGCCGGCGGGGCCCCATGGGGCGTATCTCGTCCTCGTCCCGGCTCAGCTCGTGCCGGGGGCGCTGCAGAAGGTCCTCGATGCTGCACTGCCGCAGTGCTCCCGCGGCCAGTTCCAGTGCCAGCGGAAGCCCGTCGAGGTACGTGCACAGTTCGGTGACCTGGTTCAGATCGCCGGGCTCCGGCACGTGGCCCGATTCCGTGGCGCGCCGCAGGAACAGCTCGGCGGCATCGGTGGCGCTCGGCAGCGGCTGTACCACCGCGACGAACTCCTCTTCCAGGTGGAACAGTTCGCGGCTGGTGGCCACGATCCTCAGCCGCGGACACTTCTCGAGCAGCACCCGTACCAGGTTCCGGCACGCGCTCAGCAGATGCTCGCAGGAATCGAGCACCAGCAGCAGTTCGCGGTCACCGATCCAGTTGCAGATCACGTCCACCGGCATTCTCGGCGTGTGATCGGACAGATCGCACGCATCAGCCACGAGCGCCGCGAGCAGCTCGTCATCGCGCAGCTGCCACAGATCCGCCCAGCACGCTTCCGCCGGTTCACCCAGCAGGCCGAGATCCACCGCCTGCCGCACCAGCCGCGACTTTCCCACGCCTCCGACACCGGTCACAGTCACCAGCCGGTGGACCTGCAACGCGCTCTGCAGCCCGGCCAGTTCCCGCTCGCGCCCTACGAACACGGACCCATCCTCCCTACACCTACGAACAGGCTTCCGACCCGGCGACCGAGGCCCCCCGCACGCCGACGGGGTCACACGGACACGCGGACCATGTGCTGTGCGGCAGAGCCCGGGAGCCCAGACCGCGCCAGGAACGAAAGCGTGCAGGCATCCTGGCAGCCTCGGCCTGATCGCGGAACAGGAATGGCGAAGCGCGCACCGGTGCGGGTCAACTCCCGTGCTTCAGGGGCTGTGTCGGCATGCTTCACCTTGTAGCGAGTGTTTGACACAAGATCCCGAGCCGGGGCATCTTGTACTCCCTACTTGATACAAGATGATCTGGAGGGGATCTCCGCATGCTCGACACCGCCCCGCTCCAGTCCCGGCTCCTCGACCACGCCGACTACTACGCCCGCTGGTCCGGCCTGGCCATCGGCATCGTGGCCGCGCAGCAGTTGGTGACTGTGGAGAGCGGCGACATCACGATGCCCCTGGTGGTGGCCATCACCGCGTTCGGCCTGTGCGCCGTGGGCGGTGTGCTGCTCGGCGACGCGCTGACCCTGCGCCCCCAGGAAGCGGTTCGCACCGCGAGCGTCGCCCCGCGCCTGGTCAGAGACCAAGTGCCGCCTCGCATGGCGCCCTTGCTCCTTCTGCAGGCGGCGTCTCTCGTCACCCTGCTGGTGATCGGCGCGGTCACCGCCTCCTCCGACCCCGCCCGGACGGTCGGAGCGGGGCATGTCCTCACCGTCACCTGCGAAGGGATCCCGACCTCCCTCGGCCCCTGGCCCGGCCTGTACTACAGCGGCCCGATGTTCGCCGCCCTCGCGATCGGAACCCCCGTCTGCCTCTGGGCACTGCGCCGCATCGCACACGGCCCGGGCAGCGATCAGCAGCGCCGCGACCGGGCGTGGGCGATCACCGGAGCCTGGGGGCTGCTGGTGTCGAGTCAGCTGCTGCTCGTCGTGCTGATGATCGTCATCGCGCTGACGGAGCAAGGCTGTGCCGGCCGGCTGGGAGCCGCCACCATCGTGGTGGTCTGCCCCCTCGGCCTGCTGAGCCTGTTCACCTTCGGATGGTCCCTGGTCACCGTGATGGCACCCCGGGCGGTCGAGGACCAGGCAGCCGACGACACCCCCTTCGACGATGAGTGACCCCGCCGTCCGCGTCGACACCACCAGCCAGGTGCCGCCGTACGAGCAGATCCGCGCCCAGCTGGCCGCGCTGATCCGCACCGGGCGGCTGGGCGAGGGCGAGCGCCTGCCGACCGTGCGCCAGCTCGCCGTCGACCTCGGCCTGGCACCGGGCACCGTGGCCCGCGCCTATCGCGAACTGGAGGCCGCAGAACTGATCCGCACCCGCCGCGGCGCGGGCACCCGGGTCGCGGCGCTCCCGCCCGAACCGCACACGCACGATGCCGACCGACTCACCACGCTGGCCCGGGACTTCACCTCCGCCGCCCGCGCACTCGGCGCCGACACCGAGGACATCCTGACCGCGGTCCGCGACGCCCTGTGACCAGGGCCCTGCACGTGAGGAGCAGGCGTACGGTACGGCGGCACCGCAGGACCGGCTGAGGCGCGGGCCTGCGGTCCGGTGACGGCACCGGTCAGGCCGCGGCGGTGCCGACCACCTTGGTGGGGCTGATACGGATGACGACACGGACAACCTCGGCCGGGAGATCGAGGTACTCCTGGCCGGCGCCGGCCCCTTCGTACTGTTCGGCGAGGCCGACCGCCAGAGACCGGCCGATGTCCTCGGTGATCGTCGCGAGGCCGCGTATCTCGACGTAGCGCAACGGGTCGGCCGGATCGTAGACGGTCACGCTGGCACGGGGCTCGTGGCGCAGATTGCGCTCCTTGCGGCGCCCGGCGGCGGTGGAGACGAGCAGGTCGTCCCCGTCGCGGCCGACCCAGACCACCGAGGTCTGCGGGCTGCCGTCAGGATTGACCGTGGCCAGGACGGCGGGGAGCGGCGCATCCAGCAGCGCCCGGGCGGAGTCGTTCAGCAGGAGAGTCATCAGGGCGAAGCTATCTGCGGCCCGGGCCGTTTCGCATCTGGATTTTGATCGCCGGAGAGGTGCTGCCCCGGCGGGACGAGGGCGGGCCCCGTCTGTTTTGCCGGAGTGGCAACAGGAGTGGCGCGATCGGGCCGCGATGCGTGACCTTGGGCCTATGACCGACGACATCACAACGGGAACGCCCGCGTCCGACCCTTCCCTGCCCGGCGACGGATACGTCGGGGACCCCGCGGTGCGGGAGGAGTGGGACAACCGATACGCCGACCGGCAGCAGCTGTGGAGCGGTCAGCCCAACGGCGCGCTCGTGGCCGAGGTCGCCGGACTCACGCCCGGGCGGGTGCTCGACGTCGGCTGCGGCGAGGGCGCGGACGCCGTCTGGCTCGCGCGCGGCGGCTGGGACGTGACCGCGCTCGAGGTCTCGGGCGTGGCGCTGGAGCGCGCGGCCGGCCACGCGCGCGACGCGGGCGTCACCGTGCGCTGGGTACACGCCGCGCTGACGGAAGCAGCGCTCCCGCCCGCCTCCTTCGACCTCGTCTCCGCGCAGTACCCGGCCTTGCTTCGCACCCCCGACGCCGCAGCCGAGCGAGCGCTGCTGGCGGCCGTCGCCCCCGGCGGCGTACTGCTGCTCGTGCACCACGCGGGGATGGAGAACCAGCACGAGCACGAGCACGAGCACGACAGCGGTTTCGACCCGGCCGACTACGTCTGGCCCTCGATGGTCGCCGACCTGTTCACCGACGACTGGAAGGTGGAGGTGAACGAGCAGCGGCCACGCGTGGCCCCCGACGGCGGCGCCGGCGCGCACCACACCGACGACGTGGTGCTGCGCGCGCGACGGCTGCGCTGAGCCCCTCTCCCGCATCTGCGGCCGCCGCGCTCGGGCATCAGGAAGCCGCGGCGTCCCGGCTTAGCTGTGGGCAAGAGCTGGGAAAAGGCTGTGAAGAGAGCGTCAAGTCGCAGGTCACGGGCCATACTTGAGCGAGGTGGAGAGGTATCGGCGTGGGGGAGGTGCCAGTTCGTGACAGTGATCAGGACCGGAGTGCACAAGCCGGAGGTCCGTCTGCGCTGGGACCCCAGCCCGTTGGGTGAACCGCCACGCCACCTCGACATCGTCGCTGCCACCTATTCGGTGGAGGACCCGCACGGGGAGCCCGTGTACGTGGTGCATACGGAGAGCAGGTCGCCGGACGGCACCATCAACATGACCCGGCACAGCGAGACCGGGCAGGGCTTCGGCTTCGTCGAGGTGATGGTCCTGGAACTGGACCGGCTGGCACCCTCGTTCGGACGGGTTGTGGTCGGTGTGGTGATCCACCAGGACGGCGGTCGTCGCACCTTCGGGGACATCTCACACGCCGGAACGTCGATCGTGGAGAAGTACTCCGAGCTCCTGGCCGACGACTTCTCCACGGTGTCCACCGCTACCGCCATGACCTTGTGCGAGTTCACGCGTGACGGTGCGGGTCAATGGGAACTGCACGGACGCATCCAGGGATTCGACAGCGGTCCCGTCGAGTTTCCGCGTCAGATGGGTGCATCGGGGCAGGCATGAGGCCCCGGAGCGTTCCGGTGCCGGTCCACCACCTTGTGGGGCGCGCGGCGCGGACGCGGTCAGTCACCGGAGGACGCCGCCAGGGGCTCGTGCAGTAGATGGCTCGCCGCGATCACGCCCAGCAGACGCGGGCAGTCCACAGTGGCCTGGCGCTCGGCGGGAATGCGCTGACACACGCCGCGCGAGGCGTGCCGCACTGGAGCAGCGTGCCCGCAGCTACACCCCTGAGCACCCACGCAGCCCGAAGCGACGATGTCTGTACCGGCAGAGCGACGGGTTCCTGCTCGTGGTCGACGATTCGTGGCAGTCCTTCAGTACGAGGCCCTTGCCGTGCCATGTAGATGGGCAGGGGTGGAGTGTGGGGTGCGACCTCAGTCGGCGCGGCGCACCGAGTAGGCGGTGCCGACAGTTTCGGGTGTGGCGGAGTCTGCCTGGACCGCGAGGCGCGGGGCAGCCGTGGTCAGGCGGAACGACGTCGTCTCCGGCTGCGCGCAGTCGACGCGCCTGGTGACTCTGGCGGTTCCGGACACGGCCTTGAAAGTGACCTCTCCGTTTCCCGCGCAGGCCACCTCTACGCGCAGCGTGGTGCCGGATGCGATGGTCTTGTCCAGGTTCTGCCCGGGGATCGCGAGCGACCCGGATGCGATGAAGCCGTCGCCGTCCGCGCTCGAACCGTCAGTGCTGTCGAGCAGACGGCGGGCCTTGTCGTCGAGTCGCTCATGGTCGGGCCGAGACGCCTTCTGTGCAGGGGATGCGTCGGGCGCGCCGGCTTCCGGCTTCGTCGACGAGGCAGCCCTTGGCGTCTCGGTCGAGCCGGAGCAGGCCGATGTCACGGCTGTCAGGAGTGCGACGGCGGCCAGAGCCGTGGCCGTATGACGGGTGCGGCGGTACATGGATGGTCCCCCCGAGGAGTACAAGCCGGACCGCGCGGGTGCACGGAACTTCGTGATCATCCCTTGCCGGTGCCTGGATCGGAAGTGCCGGCCTGGGGCAGGGGGACCGACCGTGCGCCCCGACACTGGTACCGGGCAAGCCTTCCCCCAGTTCTCTGTGCGGTCCACGTGGTGGTCGTCGTCCTCGGGCTGGTGGTTCGTAAGCTCTCCCCCTGCTGGGTGGAACGCTCGATTCCGGGTTCTGGGCGAACATGGCCTCCGTACGTGGCGCGAGGCCATCAGCAATGCCTCGTACGGCCCACCCTGACAGATGAAGGAGGCGCGATGCGCGAACCCAAGAAGCAGGCATCCCCGTTCGGCTGGACGGCGACGAGCGACGCCGAGGGCACCACGGTGAACCTGCACGATGCGCAGGGGCGACGGCGGGCGACCTGGAAGCAGCAGGAACGCAATGCCCGCCTTCAGGTCATCCGCCTCTGGCCGCAGCAGCAGCACGCGGTGCAGATCTTCGACGGCGCGGATCCGGTCGGCGAGGCGACTGTCGACAACGGCCGGCCGCGCCCTGCGCGCCGGCGGGACCACGACGGGGCGATCGAACTGCACGGCCGCAGGTACGACGTGCGGCACACGCGGCGCTGGCGCTCGACGATGTCGCTGGACGGCCGGATCGTCGCCGTCGGGCGCAAGGGGTGGTTCGGCAGGTCTGTGCTCGAGCGGTCCCAGCCCATCGATTCGATCGACGAACTGGCCCTCGCGCTCTTCTGGTTCGCCGTCGCCCCGGGCCGCCCGGGAATGATCTGGATGACCTTCGAATCCGTCTGACCCAGGGGCACGAATGAGAGATCGGCCGGGGCCGAACGATGTGGACCTTGCCGGTGCGGGAACTGCGTTCCGCGGAACTGATCCTGGACGACAGCGTGCGGAAGCCGGGCGCCTGGATGTCGGAGTAGTGGCCGAAGCAGCCGCCGGGCGTCTCGGGTGAGTCGAGAGGTCAGGTCCGGGCCAGAAGGTGTCTACAGCGGCGGCACGCTACGCGGATCCGACGACCGCTACGTCCGCTCCACCGAGATCACGCCTCCTGCGCTCCGGAGCTATCCGCCGGTGCCGCCACCTCCTGGGGCGATGAAAACGGTGCGCAGCCGGATTCCGTGCCGGGAGCGCAGCCGGTGGAGTTCGAAGAGTGCGATGCCCGTCGCTGCGACGGCTCCGCCCGCCGACAGCAGCGTGGCTTGCACGGGCATCAGTGGCAGAGTCGGTCGCAGCAGCGCGGCGGTCCACTCATCCGGCGGCGACAACGCACCGATTCGAGGTGGTGACGCCGCCGGAGAGCCGGATCCCGACGGGCTTGGGCAATCGCTCGCCCGGCGGCACCTGAAGCGTTCGAGAGAGCCGGTCAGCCGATGGTGAAGCGCTGGTTCTGGGCGTCTCGGTTGCAGCGGGCCGTGCGGTAGTAGCCGTTGTCCTGCTGGTAGAGGCAGCGGCCCGTGCCGACGCTCTGGAGCATGATGGCGCTGCGGGCGGCGGGCTGGACGGTGCGCCACTTCTGGTAGGAGCCGCCGTTGCAGCGCAGGGGGTAGACGTCGCCCCGGTCGTTGCTGTCGAGGCAGCGTCCCCAGAAGTTGTTCTTGACAGTGGTGCTGGTGTTGAGGCGGCCGTTCCACTGCCACTTGAGGCTGCCGCGGCCGGTGGAGCAGCGGTCGCCCTTGAGACCGGTTTCGTCGGTCTCGCGCAGGCAGTCGCCGTAGCGGTAGTTCGCGAAGCGGCTGGTGGTGGTGGCAGCCGAGGCGGGCGTGGGGGTGAGGAGGGGGAGGGCGAGGGCGGCTGCGGCGATGAGGGCGGCGAAGGCTTTGCGGGTCGGGCGGCGCACCAGGGTTCTCCTTGCAGTGGTTTCAGAAGTCCCTCGACACAATCCCCGAACCCCACCGTCTGCGCCCGAAAAATATGGAAAACCACCAGATCGAGTCGCTCGTGCCGCCCGATTCGGTCCGGGCACGGCGCCGGGCCGGTCACCGCGGCCCGCTCCATCGAGGCCATCATGTGGAAGCACCGCACCAACCCGCCGAGAAACTCGACTGGCACCGCCCGACGCAGAGGCGCCCCTCGGATGTGGTGACCGCGTGAATGTGGACCTGAGGACAGAAACGATTCCATGAGTTTCGACATCTTCGTGTGCCGGTTCGAGAACGGTGAACCGGCGCCGTTGGACATGAGCGCTGCGCACAAGGTCCTCGACCCGTATGCGGTGGCACGGGACCCCCGGACGGGGTTGCTGCATGTGCGTGCGGCGGATATGGAGGAGGCGGATGTGTACTTCGCCGGCCCGGACAGCATCACCTTCAACCGCTTCGGCGGCGGCGAGATCATGGACCTCCTGGCCGTCCTGCTGCGTCGGCTGGACGCCGTGCTCGTCGTCCCGGGCGGACCGACCATGATCCAGCGGGACGATGACCGCGACCTTCTGCCGGCCGCTCTCAGGGACGAGTGCCCCGTCGTCGTGGCCAGTACCGGCGCGGAGATCGATCGGGCGATCCGTGCTTCCTGAACGGCCGCGCCGTCCTCATCCGGTGAGGCTCCCCTTCGTGAGGGAGCCCCACCGGTTGTGTCGAGTGCGGGCCGGCCTTTCAGTCGGCCCCAAGCGGGCCTCGCGTCACCTTCGCCAGAAGAGGTGGTGTGTCACGCCGCTCGGGCTGGGGACGACCTCCAGGTGGAACCGGTCGAGCAGGTCCTCAGGAGACTCCCAGAGCCGCAGTCCGGACCCGAGCTTCACGGGCGAGACCGCCACGTGCATCGTGTCGACGAGGTCGGCGTCGAGGAACTGTCGGATCGTGGTGACTCCGCCTCCGAGCCGGACGTCCTTGCCCTGTGCCGCGTCCCGCGCCTGTTCGAGGACCGTGGCCGGGTCACCGTCGACGAAGTGGAACGTGGTGTCGGAGAGCGTGAACGACGGACGCGTGTGATGGGTCATGACGAAGACAGGAGTGCGGAAAGGAGGCTCCTGCCCCCACCAGCCGCGCCACTCATGGTCCGGCCACGGCCCGCGTTGGGGTCCGAACTTGTTGCGGCCCATGATCTCGGCACCGATGTTGCGTGCGAAGTCGCGCGTGAAGTAGTCGTCCAGACCCCGGCTCCCGCCGGCATCCGTACGCATGGGCCAGCTCGCCGTGGCTCCCGCCCAGGCGAACAGCCTCTCGGGACGATCGTGGCCGAACGGACTCTCGAGACTCTGATGCTCGCCGGCACCGATTCCGTCACTCGAGACGTTGAAGTTCATGACTTTCAGCAGTTGATCCACGTGTTTCCTCTTCAGGTCCTGTCGCGTCACTGTGCGGCGAGGCGCCGCACATCATGACGTCGAACGGGACGAGGCCAGATCGACAACCGTCCGCATCTTTTTTTCCCAGGCACATCAGCTGCTGGGGCCGTGGTGGCGACGAAACTCCGTTGCCGCCCGTCCGGGTGCGGCCTACGGTCCCGTTCATGCTGCCTGTGGTGGAAACGGATGAGGACTGGGACGCTGTCGTCTCCGACGAGAGCGTGATGCGTCCTGGAGCGGAAGACCTCTGTGCGCGTCTCGGGTTCTCCGGTGCCCCGCTGGTTCGTTTCCCTGACGGGTCACAGCCGGTCTACGCGGTCGGTGACGACCACGTGCTCAAGCTCTTCCCCGGAGCTGCCGCTCAGGACGGAATCGCCGAAGGCCGCGTCCTTGCCCATGTGCAGGGGCGACTGCCGGTGCCGACACCTATGGTGCGGGCGTCCGGTCCGTACGAGAACGGCTGGCGGTACGTCCTGATGTCGAGGCTCCCCGGCAAGAACCTCGCCCACCTCTGGGAGCACGTGCCCCAGAATCATCGTGAACGGCTCGTCGCCGAGATCGGTGAGGCCCTCTCGGCGTTGCACGCCCTCAGCCCCGACCCGCTGCGGGACGTCCTCGGCCCCGAGGACTGGGGCGCCTTTCTGGATCGCCGAACGGTCGGCGCGGTGGAGCAGCAGCGTGCCCGTGGACTGTCAGAGGCCTGGCTGGAACAGATTCCGGACTTCCTCGCCTCCGTTGCGTTGCCACGAGTCCCGCAGCCTTCCCTGCTGCATACCGAGGTCATGCAGCAGCACTTCCTGGTCGATCCCGACGGCTGGCGCCTGACCGGTCTGTTCGACTTCGAACCGGCGATGATCGGTGACCGCGCCTACGACTTCGTCGGTGTGGGCCTGTTCGTCACCCGAGGGGATCCGGCCCTGCTGACTCGGCTCACCGAGGCGTACGGCAACCGCTTCGAGCCGCGTGAACTCATGGCCTATACGTTGCTGCACGTCTACAGCAACCTTCCCTGGTACCTGAGAGAACTGCCCGCGCCTGCCCAGGAATCCTTCCCATCACTCGCAGAGGCATGGTTCGGCACGGTGTGAGAGAAGAGGAGGCCGCCGCTGAAGGAGATCACCGCTGGTGGTGACGCGTCGATATCGAGGTTCGGTGAGGGGCCGGGGGTTGCTACCGTCGGGTCTGTTCCCAGCCCGCTCGCCTCACACGAAGGATCCTCCTCATGCACGATGCCCGCGCCCTGATCGAACTGGGTGCCGAAGCGGTACGTCGGCTCGCTCGTCGCGGTTACACCCTGGACCTGTCCCGGCTGGAAGACCTCCAGTCCCGGCGCAACCAGGGCATCCGTTCGGCCGACGAGCTGCGGGCGGAGTCCAAGCAGGTGGCGAGCGAGGTACAGCGGACGGCCAAGCAGGGCGGGGACATCTCCAAACTGAAGGAGCGCGCCCGCGAGCTGAAGGACCAGATCCGTGACATCGAGGCGGACCTGGAAACGGTCCAGGAAGAGCTCCGCGAGCTGCTCCTGACCATCCCGAACCTCCCCGACGACTCGGCCCCCGACGGCGACTCCGAGGAGTTCGCGATCGAGGTGCGCCGCGTGGGGACTCCGCCGGTGTTCTCGTTCGAGCCGAAGGACCACGTCGACCTGGGCGAGGCCACCGGCATCCTCGACTTCGCCCGCGCGACGAAGCTGTCCGGCTCGCGCTTCGCGGTCTCCCGCGGTGCGGGCGCCGCCCTGGAACGCGCCCTGGCCACGCTCTTCCTCGACATCCATACGCGCCGCCACGGCTACGTCGAGCACGGTGTCCCGTATCTGGTGACCCGCAAGACGATGACCGGCACGGGTCAGCTGCCGAAATTCGAGGAGGATCTGTTCAAGACGGGTGCCGCCGACCGCGACCTGTTCCTCATCCCGACGGCCGAGGTCCCGCTGACCAACCTCTACGCCGACGAGATCATCCCGCCGGCCGAGCTGCCCCTGGCGCTCACGGCCCACACGCCGTGTTTCCGCTCGGAGGCCGGCTCGTACGGCCGCGACACCCGCGGTCTGATCCGTCAGCACCAGTTCTCCAAGGTGGAGATGGTCAAGATCGTCGACCCGGAGACGGCCGACGCGGAGCTGGAGACGATGGTCGGCCACGCCGAGGCGTGCCTGAAGGAGCTCGGCCTCGCCTACCGGGTCATCAAGCTGGCCGCCGGCGACACGGGTTTCTCCGCCCAGCTCACGTACGACATCGAGGTCTGGATCCCCAGCCAGAACACCTACCGGGAGATCTCCTCGGTCTCGCACTTCGGCACCTTCCAGGCCCGCCGTGCCAACATCCGCACCCGCGGAGCGGACGGCAAGCCCAAGCTGGTCGCCACGCTCAACGGCTCGGGTCTGCCCGTCGGCCGCACCCTGGCCGCCCTCCTGGAGCAGTGCCAGCAGGAGGACGGCTCGCTCGTCCTGCCCGAGTCCCTCGTCCCGTACCTCGGCTTCCGCCGGATCGCGGCCGACGGAAAGCCGGAGGCGTAGTGCTCGTCGGGTGTCGGCTCCAGACGCACTCCTCGGCCGCGGGGCGAGGGATTACCTGAGGACCTCGATATCTGAGGGCATCGATATCTGAGGAACTCGATATCTGTGGGCCTCAGGACTTCTTCCATTCGAAAACCCCGTAGGAGCTCTCCAGCACTTCGCTGGGCCACTGCTTGCGCACCGCGTCGAGCAAGGCGATTTGTTCGTCGACCCAGGCTCCCTCCAGACCGAGAGGCAGGGTGGCGACCGCTCCCGAGCCGGTCGCGTCCTCGACGGTGATCACCGTGTCACCGTCGAGGCCGTCCGGGAAATCGAACGCCACGACCGGACCGTTGCCCTGGTCCAGCCAGGTTGCCGGCTTCCCTTCCCTCAGGACGGACAGCACACCTTGCCAGGCCTGGAGTTCGGCGGGGCGGATCCACACACGCAGCCGGCCGGAGACGAAACTGCTCACGACGACGATCTCCGCGGCGAGGGTGTCGTGGTCCTGGAGCACGCCCGGCCGGAACCTGCCGCTCACCTCGATCCGGAAGGAGTTCTCCGCGTCGCGCAGGTCGGCCAGATTCGCCACGGGTATCGAAACCTTTCGCAATGTTTTTTCTGAGCCGATACGGAATTGCCGAGGGCTCTAATAGGGCTGCTGGAATGTGTTGCGCATGCTCCAGCCATTGTCGTCGAATGCCTCGAGCGTAACAGCGTGCGGGTGGTCCTCTCCCGGACGGTAATGCGGGGTCGACGAGTAGAGCACAGGGCCCACCAGGGCCACATGACGAGCGACGATCTTCTCGAACTCGTTCATGGGACCGTTGTCGGTCTGGCTGTCGGTGCGGACCACGTTCTCGGGAAGGTCGCCACGACCGCCGAGCGCAGCTGGATGCAGATGCCCTCGCGCGTCTCCGGCTGTGTCGCCGTTGCGGAAGCCCGGTGGCTTCAGACGCCGCGGAACCCTGGTTCCCGTCCCCAGCATGTCTCTGGTGACGATCGCCGCGGTCCCGGATCGCCGCCCGTTCGCGTCGATCCTTCCGTAGTCGATCTCCCCCGTACGGCACGGAGTCAGACCCAGGGGGTCGCTCCACTCCCCGGGGTTGGTGACGTACGCGCTGGGATTGTCCGCCGGGGCGAGTCCGAGGGGGTCGGGGCTGAGGTAGTGGCTGGTCTCGGGGTCGTAGTGGCGGAAGTAGTTGTAGTGGAGGCCGGTTTCGGGGTCGTAGTACTGGCCCGGGAAGCGCAGCGGGGTGTAGGTGGTGCTGGTGGTGGACCAGCTGGTGGTGCCCCAGAGGGTGGTGCGGGTGTGCCAGGCGGTGTCGCCGTTCTCGTCGAGGAGTTCGGTGGGAGTGCCGACGAGGTCGGTGACGATGGCGTAGAAGCGGGAGTCGATCTCGTCCTGGGCCGCGGTCAGAGCCGATGCCGGGTCGGCGTCGTCGCCGGGGCCGGGGCCGGTGAGGCGCTCGGTCTGGGTGAGGGGGCGATGGCCGTCGTGGTCCCAGGTGAGAGTGACCGGGCGGGGCGTTTCCGCGGAGACGGTGGTCTGTTCGCAGAGGGTGGTGCCGTCCCAGGTGAAGTCGACGCGTTCGGCGACGGTGGTGCCGTCCTCGCAGATGCGCTGCTTGCTGATGCGGCGGCCCAGGGCGTCGTACTTGTAACGCCAGAGGGTGCCGTCGGGGGTGGTGACGGAGGTGAGTCGGTCCTCTGCGTCCCAGGTGTAGCGCCACGTGTCGGGCTTGGCGGACAGGCGGGTCTTCTGGCGCAGGGTGGTGCGGCCGGCGGCGTCGTACTCGTACCGGAACCGGCCGGCCTTGAGGACTCGGGTGCCTTCGTGGACGCGTTCGCCCCGGGCTTCGGGGCCGGGGTGATGCTCGGGCCAGGTGGCGTAGGTCTGGTTGCCCATGGAGTCGTAGGCGTAGGACTCGGTCCAGTCGCGGGCCGAGACGCCGGTGACCCGCCCGTTGGCGTCCAGGTCGAAGGTGCGGGTGCCGCTGAGGCTGTCCTCGATGCGGATCAGGTTGCCGTCCGCCCGGTAGTGGTAGTCCCGCTGCCGGACCAGACCCTCGGTGCCGGTCACGGTCTGGGAGGTGCGGCGGCCCATCTCGTCGTAGGCGTGCTCGAGGGTGAGGTGCTCACCGATCCGGCGGCCGGTCTCCTTGCCTGCGGCGTCGTGGGCGAAGCGCAGAGTGCGCCCGGCGGTGGTCAGTTCGTCGCGACGCCCGGCGGCGTCGTAGGTCCAGGCAGTACGGGCCCCCGACGGCGTGGTGCGGCCGGACAGGCGGCCGAACCGGTCGTAATGCCGGTGCAGGGTGCGTCCGTTGACGGATTCGGAGACCACGCGGCCCTGCTCGTCACGCTCGAGCCTGATCACCGCGTCAGGCGAAACGGCTTCGCCGAGCTGACCTGACGGGTCGTAGGCGTAGGTGGTGACCTGGCCGTCGGCGTCCTTGCGGACGGTGCGACCGAGCAGGTCGCGGTCGAAGGTGATGCGCTGCCCGAGTGCGGTGGTGCGGGAGGTCACCTGTCCGGCGGCGTCGTACGCGTAGGTCTGCGTCCGGTCGTCGAAGTCCGTCTCCGCGACCGGGCGGCCCGCGGCATCGTAGACGTACGTCCAGGTCAGCCCCACAGGGTTGGTGACCTGGGTGAGGCGGAGATCGGTGTCGTGGGTGAACTGGTGGCGGGCGCCCCCGGGATCGGTGCGGGCGGCGAGCAGGTCGAAATGGGTGTACTCGAACCTGGTCGTGCCGCCCGAACGGTCCGTGTGACTGAGGCAGTTGCCCTCGCCGTCGTGCGTCCAGTGTTCCGAACTGCCGTCGGCGTGAACGGACGTGAGGATCCGTCCCTCCGTGTCCCACTCCGCTCGCGTCACCGCACCGACCGGGTCCGTCCAAGTGACGACGCGACCGAAGGCATCGTGCGTGCACGAGGAAACCGCGCCCAGCGGATCGGTCGTCTCGACCGTCAGACCGGCCTCGCTGGAACGTACGCGTGTGACCGCCCCGGTCGGGTCCGTGACCGAGGTCAGGCGCCCCTTGTCGTCGTAGCTGAAACGGGTGGTGCGGCCCTCGGGGTCGGTGACGCCGGTACGGTTGCCCCGGTCGTCGTACTCCTGGTGCCAGGTGCGGCCGTCGAAGCCCGTGACGGAGACCGGTAGGCCGAAGGCGTTGTGGACGGCGGTCGATTCCCTGCCGTCGGGACGGACGACGAGAGCCAGGTTGCCGTCGGCGTCGTAACCGAAGCGGACGGTGCGGCCGAGCGGATCGGTGGTGGACAGGACACGGTCGCGCTCGCCCCGGGCGGTCGCGGGCATTGCGGCGGCGTCCGATCGGCCGGCAGCCGTGACGGCGTCCGGTTGCTGGAAGACGTGGGTAGTGGTGTTCCCCAGCTGGTCGGTCACCGCGGTGACCTGGTAGTCGGCGTTGATGCGGTAGGTCTTCCGCCCGCCGAGGGAGTCGGTGTAGTGGGTGAGGCGTCCGCCTCCCTGGAGCTCCTCGTAGGCGAAGGCGGAGGAGAGGTAGCCGTCAGGGCCGAGGGTGCGGATGACGCGCCCGGCACCGTTGTACTCGTAGCGGTAGGTGGAGTCGTTGCTGTCGGTCCAGGCCGTCATCTGGCCGCGCGCGTCGTAGGTGAAGCGGGTGGTGGCGTCGGTGGAGGTGGTGACGGAGTTGACGAAGCCGAGCCGGTCGTAGCCGAAGGTGCGCAGAGTGACGGGCCCGTCAGGGGTCTGCAGGGCGAGCCCGGTGACGCGGTCGTCGGTGGTGTCGACCGTGATGCGGTAGCCGCCGTCGTGGACGACCTCCTGCGGCAGGCCGGTGCCGGTACGGGTGATCGTGACGCCGTTGTGATTGCGGTCCTCGATCTCGCACAGCCAGTACGCCGGCGACTCGTTCAGCCAACTGCCCGTGAAGAACCGGGAGACACCCGTCGCACGGTCGTGGATACGGTACGTCGTCGCGCCGTTGTCGTGGCCCGCGTGGAACATGGCCATCGCCGGACCGTTGCTCGGCAGCACGCCACCGGTGTCCGAAGGCTGCGGCAGCCGGGGGTAGATCAGCAGCGAGCCGTCCTCACGCGCCCAGACCGCACCCTCACCGTGCCCGTCCTGCTCCAGGCGCTCGTCCAGCGTGGACGCCCAGTTCGCACCGAACCAGTGCCCCCACCTGTAGTCCGACAGGTGGGTACGGCGCAGCACGAGCGGAAGTGTGCCGGGCAGCTCGACGTCCCGCTGGGTCATCAGCATCTGACCGCTGGCGACATCGACCGGGTCGCTGTCGCACTTGCGGAGATCGACCGGACGGCCCTTCTGCTCGGGCTCCTGCTTCCCGGAGTCCAGCTTCAGCGGTTCCTTGCGCGGGTCCTGGTCACCGCCCTTGCGGCCGTCGTCGGGCGCCCCGCCGGTCCGGCCGGGGATCTTGCCGCCTCCGTCACCGCCCTTGCCGCCGCCGTCGACGCCTTTGACCTCGACCCGGTCCGCCTTGTCGCCGGTGTGGCGGTCGGTCCCCTTCTGATGCCGTGAGGCTGCCTTCACCCGCGTGGGTATCTCGTCGCTGACATGCTTGGCGGTGCGGGTGACCGTCTTCGTGGCCGCGTCCAGGGCCTTCTCCAGGGCGCTGTCGAACGCTTTGGTGAACCCGTCCTTGCCCTTCGTCCGTCCGAACGCGCCCTTGGCCTTGCCCAGATGAACGTGCGTCTTGCTGCCCAGATCGCCTCCGTGCAGCGAGACCTTCCCGGCGCCGTACTCGAACTCGACATGATCGATGTGGGTCCGCTTGCCCGCACCGCCTCCGGCCGAGGCCAGCGTCATCCCGGCACCTGCGGAAGCGAGCTTCGGCCCACCGGAAGAGTCGTGACCGCCGTCGGGATGGAAGGCGCCCTCGGCCAGGTCGAGCGCCGCGTCGACCGCCAGCGCCTCCAGCTTCGCCGTCACCGGCTCCGCCAGCTTGGCGGCGATCTCCGCGAGGATCTCCTCGATCGCCTCCTTCACCAACCGCTTGACGATCTGCCGCATCAGAACGATCTCGCCGGCCGCAGCCGCCGCCGAAAGCCCCAACGTGAGGCCGGAAGCGGCCAGTTCCGCGACGATCGTCCCTGCCAGCACACTCAGTTCGACCGTCGCCTTGGTCTTCATCGCGACGACGATGTCGTGGATCCGGTCGCACACCGACGCGAAAATCCGCGCGACCTCGGGGATCTTCTCCAGATGGCTGGATCTCACGTACGACCAGTGCTTCTCCATGGCGTCGACCGCCCAGCCCTCCGAGGAGCCGAGGATCCGCGTGATCGCCTTGTGCGCGTCCCCGCCGTGACCCTCGAACTTCTCCGCGAACTCGCGGAGTCCGTCGGCCATCTCCGAGTAGTCGTCCTCGTCGACGTTCGGCCAGTCGACCCCCGCGAGATCCAGAGCCCGGTCGACGATCTCAGGCAGCACGATGCCCATGTCCCACGATCCCCCGTGTGTCGGTGCGCTCTGCGATCGAGAGCATCATCCAGCTAACACTTCGCACAGACGTATCACCTACATCTGCGGGCCCTGAGCGGGTCTTTTGAGACAAGTCGGTGACACAGCAAGGGAATTGACCGGACGAGTGTGACCGAAGTAACCGGTCGGTAACCTGGTCCTCGCCGTGACACCGGGATTCACTGCATCTCCCCAGCCCGTCCGAGCCCCGTTCGCCTTGCCGGGATCGCGTGGCATCCGACGACGAGGAGACACAGGATGCAGTCGCAGGGAATCAGCAGGCGGGCGATGCTCGCGGCGACCGGTGGAGTCGGGGCGGCCGTGGCCCTCGGCACGTTCGGCCGGCAGGCGGTCGCGGCCGAGGACGGCGCGAACAAGCTTCCGCTGCCGGACAAGCGCGAGTTGAACGTACTGATCACAGGGGACGCCGGCACCGGCACCCCCGCACAGTTCGCCGTCGCGGCCGCCGCGCGCAAGCTGTGCGAGCAGCGCGGCGTCGACCTCGCGATCGGGCTCGGCGACAACATCTACGAGAACGGTCCCGAGGACGTCCTCGACGACGAGTTCGCCACGAAGTTCGAGGAGCCGAACCAGGGCATCGACGTGCCCTGGCTGATGGTGCTCGGCAATCACGACACCAGCGGCATCATCCCCGGCAGCGGCGGCCGGCCCTCCCGCGGCGACCACGAGGTCGCCTACCACCAGCACTCCGCGCGCTGGTACATGCCCGACCGCTACTACTCCGTGGCCGTCCCCCGACGGGCCCCCGTAGCCGAGTTCTTCGCCCTCGACACGACCCCCCTGTCCTCGTACGTCCTGCAGACCGACCCCGAGTACTACTGGAACGGCCCCTTCGTCCAGAAGCAGCGCGCCTGGCTGGCCGAATCCCTCGCCGCCTCCCGCGCCCGCTGGAAGTTCGTCTTCGCCCACCATCCGCTGCGCAACAACGGCACACACGGCAACGCGGGCGCGTACGAAGGCATCACGTGCGGCGACTACATGAGCGGCAAGCACGTCAAGAAGCTGTACGAGGAAGTGGTCTGCGGAAAGGCCGAGTTCATTCTCTCCGGCCACGACCACACGCTCCAGATCCTGGACACCGGCGCCGACCACCAGGGCACCCAGCAGATCGTCTGCGGCGCCGCCGCGAAGACCAAGGGACGGTCCGACCGCCCCGAGAACAAGGAGTTCTGGGCGGCCTACGACACCCTCGGCTTCATGATGCTCTCGATCAGCGCCGACCGCGTCGTGACGGACGCGTACACCGTCGACCCCGAGACATCCGACTGCCGGCACGCGTACCGCCACACACGGACGGACCGCATCGGGGCCTGACATGGGCCATCACCGGTAGGTGTGCGGGGCGGTCCGGAAGCGGGTGTGTCGCTGCCCGGCCTGGTGCGGTGTTCATGTGCGGGAGCCGGTGGCACCGCGGAAGGTGCGCCGGTAGGCGAGCGGTGAGACGCCGATCGCGGCATGCAGGTGCTCGCGCAGCGACGTCCCGGTCGCGAAACCCACCATGCCCGCGATGTCGTCCACCCCGAGGTCGGTGGTCTCCAGGAGGTGGCGGGCGCGGGACAGTCGCTGCTGGGTGAGCCAGCGCCCGGGGCTCATTCCGACCTCCTCGTTGAACCGGCGGGCGAAGGTGCGCCGGCTCATCCGGGCGTGCTCCGCCAGATCGGCCAGGGCGAGAGGATCCCGCAGGTTCTCCAGAGCCCACTGCCGGGTGGCGGAGGTGCCGTTCGCGGACGGCTCGGGCACCGGGTGCTCGATGTACTGGGCCTGGCCGCCCTCCCGCCACGGGGGCACCACACAGGACCGGGCCACGTGGTTGGCGACGGCGGTGCCGTGATCCCGGCGTACGAGATGGAGGCAGACGTCCATGCCGGAGGCGGCTCCGGCCGAGGTGAGCACCGACCCGTCGTCCACGAACAGCACATCCGGGTCGAGATCCACCTGCGGGTACCAGGACCGGAACACATCCGCGAGGGCCCAGTGCGTGGTGGCGGGCCGGCCGTCGAGCAGTCCGGTCGCGGCCAGGACGAAGGCTCCCGTGCAGATGGACACGATCCGCGCGCCGGGCCGCACCGCAGCGAGAGCCTCCTCGACGCCCGGCGGGGCCTCGCGGGTCAGGAGGGACATGTCGAACGGCGGCAGCACGACGGTGTCGGCGGTCCTCAGCAGCTCCGGGCCGTGCTCGACCGTGATCGAGAAGTCGGAGTTCGTCGTCACAGAGGTGCCGTCGACCGAACAGGTCGCCACCTCGTACCGCTCCCCGGCCGCACCGAAGACACGGCTGGGAATACCGAGCTCGAAGGGGTACACCCCGTCCAGGGCAAGAACGGCGACTCGATGAACACGCATGGCACGATCCCGTCGAAAGCTGGCAATCATGCCATGGTACGTGGCGACGGGCCCGGCCAGTCTGGATCCCATGACAGATCACCTCACCATGCGTGCCATCAGCCAGGACGTCCACGGAGCTCCTGAGGTCCTCGAAGAGACCGTGCTGCCGCGACCCGAGCCGGGTCCGAACCAGATTCTCGTCGCCGTCCGCGCGGCGGGTCTCAATCCGACGGACTGGAAGCATCGCGCTTCGGGACTCTTCCTGAACCGACTTCCGCTCGTGCTGGGCTGGGACGTCTCCGGAGTCGTCGAGGCCGTCGGCTACGGCGTCACCCTGTTCAAGCCGGGTGACGAGATCTTCGGCATGCTGCCCTACCCGCACGGCGTCGGCTCCCATGCCGAGTACGTCACCGGGCCCGCCCGTGCCTTCGCCCACAAGCCCGCCGGCATCGACCACGTCCAGGCCGGCGCCCTGCCCCTCGCCGCCCTCACCGCCTACCAGGCCCTCGTCGACACCGCCGAGGTGCGCACCGGACAGCGTGTCCTGATCCATGCCGCCGCCGGCGGCGTCGGCCACCTCGCCGTCCAGATCGCGAAGGCCCGAGGTGCCTACGTGATCGGCACCGCCAGCGCCGCCAAGCACGACTTCGTGCGTTCCCTCGGCGCGGACGAGATGATCGACTACCGCGCCGTCGACTTCCGCGACGCCGTCAAGGACGTCGACATGGTCCTCGACCCGCTCTCCGGCGACACCCGCACCCGCTCCCTCGACGTCCTCCGCGCCGGAGGCACCCTCGTCTCCCTGCTCCCGGGCACCGATCCCGACGAGGCCACGAAGGCGGCTGCGCTCGGCGTACGCGTGGAGACCCTGCTCGTCGAAGCCGACCACGCCGGGATGAACGCCATCGCCGGCCTCGCCGAGTCGGGCGCCCTGCGGGCCCACATCGAGGCGGTCTTCCCCCTCCATGAGGCCGCCGAGGCCCACACCCTGGGGGAGCGGGACCGCACCACCGGCAAGATCGTCCTCACTCCGGCGACGGCCACGCAGCAGTCCACCTGATCCCAGGGCCCGCCACCGTCCGGTCGCGCCCGGTGTCACCGCTCGCGCGGGGACTTCGGGCGCCGTGGTCGCGAAGGGCCGTTCGGACCGCTGTGGTTCACGTGCCGCACTCCCGATGGCCACCAGAGCCACACTCGCGGCCGGGACGCTCCGCCCATGACCTTCGCGACCTCTCACGTCCGCGGCTCCGTCGCGGTGACCGTCGGCATGGCGGCTTCCCTCAGCCTGTTGACGCCCGCGACGCACGCCCATGCCGCGTCCAAAGCAGTCCCCTCGTCGCGGATCCCGTGATTCCGAAGGCGGAGCGCACCGCCGCGCTGGGCGCGTGGGACGAAGAAGCGCTCCTACTCCTACTACGACACGGCTTCCCAGGACATGGCCGGGCAGGGCTGGAGCGTGCGACTGCGTCACAAGGACGGGGCGTCGTCGTTCGAGGAGACGTACAAGAAGCGCTTCACGGTGTCCGGCGGTGACATCGACGCCGCACTCACCCAGGCCAACCAGGCCGGGTTCGACAGCGGCGACACGAACTACAAGGCCGAGGTCGACTGGGGCTACGCGAAGCAGACCCTGAGCTTCAGCAATGACAAGACGCACAGCGCGAGCGGCTACTCCGGCACGTCCTTGCCGAGCAGCGACACCGGCCGCAACTGGCTGGCGGCCGACATCCCAGGGAGGCTGGCGAACTGGGGGAGCACGGGGTGGGGCACAGGCGTGCTCGGGTCGTCGCGTGCCCACGGTCCCGTCACGTCCGACGTCTACGCCGGCGCCTGGGGCCCGTCGGACGACGCGAGCATCGAGGTGCTGCCGGTCGTCGGCGCCTCCGGTTCGGGCACGGAGTACGTCATCGAACTCTCCTTCAAGACCGACGACTTCACGGACGCGGCCGCCCTGCACAAGGACGCGCTCTCCGTCGCCGAACAGAACGGCTGGCTCTACAAGGGCGACATCCTCAAGACCGACCTGATCCTCGACCGGTACTGACTGATCAGCCACCCGCACAGCCCCGGCAAGCTCGACGTCGACCACCGCGTGCCGCTCACCGAGACCGCGGCCACCCTTGGTGGCAGGCGCGGCGGGCTCTTTCCCTGGGGCCGCGGCCGGGGCGGGCTACTTGACGGTGGTCAGTTCGGGCGACGGCTCGTGCTCCGCGGTCACAGGGCCCTTGCCGGAGCGCACTCCGAAGGCGCTGACCAGCAGCGCGCCCAGGGCCGCGCCGAGCGGTACCCACAGTGCGGCCTGGTATCCGTCGAGGCGTGCGGCGGCCGAATCCGACGCCGTGGCCGCGACGCCGACCGCGGCCGCCCCGAAGAGACCGAGTGCCGCGCCGAACTGGAACGCGGTGTAGAGGAGGCCGCCGGCAAGACCCTGTTCCTCCTCCTTGACTCCCTCTGTCGCGACGATGGTCAGCGGACCGTACGTGAGGGCGAAGGCGATTCCGAGCAGCAGCAGGCCCGGAAGCATCGCGAGGTAGGTCCAGTCGAAGGCCGGGGCGCCCTTCTCACCGCCGCGCACACGGCGACCTACTTCGCGCGGCCCGGCGTCGCGTACGTCCCCGTCGCCGACGCGGAGCCGGTCGGCTACGGCCTGGTCTGGCGCGCCGGGAACACCACGGGCGCACTGACCGCCTTCGCGGACGCGGCCCGCACGGCGGCTCGGGAGATGACGCAGAGGGACCCACGGACAGCCGCGCAGGTATGAGCCGGGTGCGCGTTGCGCGGGGTGACGGCGGAGGTCGACGACACCGCGCCCTGGCTGGCATCCCTCTGGGGTGGCCGAATCCGGGGTGCGGGCCGTATCGGCCACGATCCCCGCCCCGCGGAAGGCTCTGGGCTCAGAGCTTCACGGCGATGGCGATGTGGGGTCGCTTCCCTCGCCGCGCGATCGTCGCGGGCCAGTCGGTCAGCCACCACTGCCAGGTGTACTTGCGGGCGAGTCGCTTTCGCACGGCCTTGAGACCGTCCGCGTCGAGGAATCGGCCCGTGCCGTCCAGGCGCTGCGCGCCGGCCGGGATCCGCCCGCGCATGTCACACGTGGCGACGACCACGTGCGGGTCGCGGCGGAGCCGTTTCACTTTCCAGGAGTCGATCCGCGTCCACACGTACAACTCGTCGTCCTCGGCCGCGAACCAAACGGGTGTGGCGACCGGAGTCCCGTCCTTTCGGAAGGTGGTCAGGCTGATGTACCGGCCCTGGCTCAGTTCAGCGGGAATCACGCGCTGTGCTCCTTGATCCTGGTGCGTCGGGTCCGGCCGACGGCCGGGGGGAGTGGGGTCAGGAGCATAGCGACGAGCCCTGGCCGATGGGGTCATTGGGAGGTGTGAGGGGTGGTCCGGAATCGGGCGTGCAGGTGTCGGTGGTGGTCGACGTGGCGCACGGGGCCGGTGAGGGTGACGCGGGTGGTGAGCCTGGGGGCGGTGCTGGAGGCGGCCAGGCGGAGTTCCAGTTCCCCCGGTTCGACCGCGCGCCTGCCGTCGCGCCCGGTGAAGGCCGCGAGATCGGCGGGGACGTCCACCGCGACGAGCCTCTTCTCGCCTGCGGCGAGGTCGAGTCGCACGTAGCCGATGAGCCGTTGCACGGGCTGGACGACGGAGGCCACCGGGTCGTGGAGGTAGAGCTGGACGACTTCGGTGCCGCTGCGGTCGCCGGTGTTCTCGACGGTGAAGGTGAGGTGGAACGCGCCGTCCGTCGGGGAATCGGCCGCCTCGACGGTGAGGTCGGACCAGGCGAAGGAGGTGTAGGTGAGGCCGTGGCCGAAGCCGAACGCGGGGGCGGGGTCGATGGTGGAGACCTCGCTGGCATGGCCGAGGCGGGCGGCGAGGTAGGTGGCCGGCTGGGCGCCGGGGTGTCCGGGAACGCTGAGGGGGAGCCGGCCGCTGGGGTTGGTGCGGCCGCTGAGGACGGAGGCGATGGCGGCGGTTCCGGATTCGCCGGGGAAGAAGGACTGGACGATGGCGGCTGCCTCGTGGGCGCCGCGGCCCAGTGCGTAGGGGCGTCCGGCCAGCAGCGCGCCGATCACCGGGGTGCCGGTGTCGAGGAGGGCGTCGAGGAGTTGCTGCTGGGCGCCGGGGAGGCTGAGGGATGCGGCGTCGCAGCCTTCGCCGCTGGTGCCACGGCCGAAAAGGCCGGCGCGGTCACCCAGCGCCGCGATGACGAGGTCGGCGTCGCGGGCGAGAGAGACGGCGGCGGGGATGCCGTCGGTCGCTCCGTCGTCGATGCCCGTGCCGTGCGCGACGACGATGTCGGCGGCGGGGAACTCCGACCTGAGCGCTGCGTGGAGGGTGGGCAGGTCGATGCCGAGGGGCGTGTCCGGGTGCTGTGCGCCGACGTGGACGGGGAAGGAGTAGCAGCCGAGGACGGCGGTTTCGGCCTGGGCGGTGGGGCCGATCAGTGCGATGCGCAGTGGCTGGTCGGGGTCGAGCGGGAGGGTGCCGTCGTTGCGGAGGAGGACGACGGCCCGTTCGGCGATCCGGCGTGCGAGGTCGCGGTTGGAGGCGGGATCGAGGTCGATGGTGCCGCGCAGGAGCTCGGGGTCGGTGGTGGTGTCCGCGTTCTCGAGGACCGGGGGGACGGGGCTCCAGTCGGGGTCGAGGAGTCCGAGGCGGACCTTCTGGAGGAGGACGCGGCGCACGGCGCGGTCGACGAGTTTCTCGGGGATCTGGCCGCGTTCGACGGCTTCGAGGAGAGGGGCTCCGAAGGTTTTGACGGTGGGCAGTTCGACATCGACTCCGGCGGCGAGGGCGGCTCCGGCGGCCTCGGCGAACGTCCCGGCGACGCCGTGCAGGGTCTTGAGGAAGGCGATGCCGAAGTAGTCGGCGACGACTGTGCCGGTGAAGCCCCAGGTGTCGCGGAGCAGTCCGGTGAGGAGCGCGTCGTCGGCGGCGGAGGGAATGCCGTCGGTGTCGGTGTAGGCGTGCATGACCGACCGGACACCGCTCTCGCGCAGCGCCATCTCGAACGGGGGCAGGATCACGTCGGCGAGCTCGCGTCGGCCCATGCCCACGGGGGCGAGGTTGCGTCCCGCACGGGAGGCCGAGTAGCCGGCGAAGTGCTTGAGGGTGGCGACGATGCCCGCGGACTCCAGGCCCTGGACGTAGGCGGTGGCGATCGTGCCGACGAGGTACGGGTCCTCGCCGATGGTCTCCTCGACGCGTCCCCAGCGGGCGTCGCGCACGACGTCGAGGACGGGCGCCAGGCCTTGGTGCACGCCGACCGAGCGCAGGTCGCGTCCGATGGCTTCCGCCATCTCCCGTACGAGGTCCGGGTCGAAGGTCGCGCCCCAGGACAGCGGGACGGGGTAGGCGGTGGCACCCCAGGCGGCGAAGCCGGCGAGGCACTCCTCGTGGGCGACGGCGGGGATGCCGAAGCGGTTGCCCGCGACGATCCTCGCTTGCGTCCGCATCAGGGAAACGGCGCCGAGGGCGGGGTCGACGGGGACCGTGCCGAAGGGGCGGGTCAGCTGGCCGAGCCCGTCGGGGATCAGCTCGTCGAGGTCGACTGGTTCCTCCATGTCGTGCTGGTGGGGCGCGACCTCGGCGCCTTCGTCGGAGGCGCCGACCCAGACTCCGAAGAGCTGGGCGATCTTCTCCTTGAGCGTCATCTCGCGGATCAGCGCGTCGACGCGGGTCTCGGGGTCCAGCGAGGGGTCCCGCCAGGGAGCGAGTGCGGTGCGAGGCGGCGTGGCCATGTGGGCGGTCACTTTCCTCCGACTCCCATCAGGCCCTGGACCAGGGCGCGACGGGCGAACAGATAGACGAACAGGATGGGGAGCATGGACAGGACGACGGCGGCGAGCAGGCCGGGGATGTCGACGCCGTGCTCGGTCTGGAAGTCGTACAGGCCCATGGTGATGACCTTGTTCTGCGAGGACTGGGTGAGCACGAGGGGGAACAGGAAGCCGTTCCAGGCCTGGAGGGCGGAGAAGACGACGACGGTCGACAGCCCGCCCTTGGACAGCGGCAGCACCAGCTGGAGGAAGATCCGCCAGGAAGAGGCGCCGTCGACGGTCATCGCCTCGTACAGCTCGGAGGTGATGTCGCGCATGACGCCGGTGAGGATCAGGGCGCAGACGGGCATGGCGAAGGCAGCTGTCGGGAGGATGACGCCGATGAGGTTGTCGTAGAGGCCGGCTTCGTCGATGAGGTAGAACATCGGCACGATCACGGCCTGGGACGGGATGGCGAGGCCGAGCAGGAAGAGCCGGAAGACCCGCCCGGTGGCTCTGCCGTCGCTGCGGACGATCGCGTACGCCAGCGGCGGGACGAGGAGCAGGACGATGCCCACCACGCACACGGTGACGAAGACCGTGTTGAGGAAGTAGTGGGTGAAGCCGTCGTTGAGGTCGTCGAGGTAGTTGTCCAGTGTGAAGTCCGTCGGGAATCCGAGAGGGCCGTTCGCCGCGTAGTCCGCCCGGGTCTGGAAGGTGGCGATCAGCATGACGTACAGCGGCAGGCCGACGACGAACAGCCACACGAGCGATCCGAGGCCCGCGAGGTAGTTGGGGCGTTTCCTGGTCACACGCCCTCCATGGTGCTGCGCATCTTGTCGTAGCCGCTGAGGCGGACCATGACCAGGGAGACGAGGCTGGCGACCAGGACGAGCAGCAGGGCGATGGCAGAGGCCATGCCGAAGTCGAAGCTCTTGAAGGCCTTTTGGTACATGTAGTAGGCGCTGTTCGTGGTGTCGGTTCCGGGGCCGCCCTGGGTGAGGATCAGGACGGTGTCGAAGGTGGTCAGGCCGCCGACGACCATGAGGATCGTCGAGGTCACGATGGTGTTGCGCAGTTGCGGCAGGGTGATGTGGAAGAACTGCCGCACCCGGCCGGCGCCGTCGATCTGGGCGGCCTGGTAGAGCACCTGGGGGACGGCCCGGGCGGCTCCCTGGTAGAGCAGCGTGTGCAGGGGGGTGAACTGCCAGGTGCTCACGAAGACGAGGACGCCGAGGGCGCTGGTCTGCGCGCCGAAGAGATTGCCGTCGCCGAACAGCCACTTCGCCTGGGACGGGACGCCGAAGTTCGGGTCGAGGACGGCCCGCCACAGGACGGCGACGGCGGTGACGGAGAGCAGGAGCGGGACGAAGTAGATCGCCGAGAGGACGGCCCGGTTGCGCTGGCGGCCGGCGGCCCAGACGCCGAGCAGGATGCTGATGGGGGTCTGGACGGCGACGCCGAGGACGGTGAGGAGGAGGCTGAGCCACAGGCTCTTGACCATGACGGGGTCGTCGAAGAGCTTGGTCCAGTTCTTCAGGCTGGCGAACTCGGGCGAGCCGAGGCCGTTCCAGCGGGTGAAGGAGAGCACGACGACCAGGAGGAGCGGTACGAGGGCGAACAGGCCGAAGAAGACGGCGGCGGGCGCCGCCCACGCGAAGCCCGGGCGGCCCACCCCGGTGACCGGGCGGCCGGTCCGCCTCTGACCCCGGGTCTCTTTGCCGCTGTCCACGGCGGACGCTGTGAAGGTGGTCATGTCAGGCGCTCCGGAGGTCAGGCCGCGGGGAGGCGCTGCATGGCGGCGATGAAGGCGTCGGTGTCCATCTGTCCGTTGAAGAACTGCTGGACCGCCTGGTAGAGCGTGGTGGTGGCGGCCGGCGGGAAGGCCTGGTCCCAGGAGAGCTGGAAGGCGGGAGCCTTCTTCACGAGGTCGTACTGGTACTTCGAGTACTCCGGGGACGCGGACTGGTCGAGGAACTTCGCGGTGTTGGTGGTGGTCGGCAGGTTCCCGACGGAGAGCTGGTCCTTGACGAACGCGTCGGAGTACATGAGCTTCAGGAACTCGGCGACGGCCTCGGGGTGCTTGGTGCTCTTGAGGACGGAGTAGAAGTTGTTGGGGTTGCCGGCGATGTTGCCGGGGTCGCCCTTGCCGCCCTCCACGGTCGGGAAGGCGCTGTATCCGAGGTCGCTCTTCACGAAGTCGGGGTAGGCGTCCTGGAGGGTCGAGTACTCCCAGGAGCCCATGAGCTCGAATCCGGCCTTGCCGGTGGCGAGCAGGGCGGGCGAGCCGCCGTCGGTGAACTTGACCGAGTCGTAGTTGGTGCCGAAGGCCCCGGCGTCGATCAGTTCCCTGAGCATGCCGAGTGCCTTCTTGCTGTCGGCGCTCGCCCAGACGTCCTTGTCGCCCTTGGCGGCCTTCTTGAAGAGCTCGGGGCCGGCGACCCGGTCGTAGACGTACTGGAACCACATCTGGGTGGGCCACTTGTCGCCGCCGCCCAGGGCGATCGGGGTGACCCCCTTGGCCTTCAGGGTCTTGACCGCGGCCAGGAGCTCCTCCCAGGTGCGCGGTGCGGTGACGCCCGCGTCCTTGAGCACCTTCTGGTTGCTGAAGAGCAGGACGGGCTGGGTTCCCCGCATGGGGACGCCGTAGGGCTTGCCGTCGACGACCGCGGTGTTGAAGACCGACGGAAGGAACTCGGACTCGAGCTTGGGGTTCTTCGCGATGAAGTCGTCGAGCGGTGTCAGCATCCCGGCGTCGACGTACGGCTTGATGCTGCCGCCGCCCCAGTTGAAGAACACGTCGGGAGCCTGTTTGCCGCTGATGATCGTCTGCAGCTTGGACTGGTAGTCGGCGCCCGGGACGGTGTCGAGGACCGCCTTGACCTTCGAGGTCTTGTTGAAGGTGTCGACGAGCCGCTTCTCCACCTTGTTCGTCGCGTCGCCGTAGACCAGGACGTGGATCGTGTCCGAGTCGCCGCCGGCGGAGCCGCCGGAGCCGGCGCAGGCGGCGAGGGACAGGGTCATCGCCAGCGACGCTCCACCGACGACAGCGGTTCTCAGGAGCTGCGCGTGTCGCTTCATCACGCCTCACTTTCGAAACAGTTTCGGTCCTGTTTCCGAAACTTCATGGGCGGGACGCTAGGGCGGGGTGCCGGACAGGTCAACCCTCTGTAGTCGCGTTACGGAAACGTGACTTCAAGCCCCGCCGAGGGTGTGTTCTATGCTGCTCAAATGCGCGATGCCGAGGAGAACAGGCGGATCACCCTGGCCGAGGTGGCCGAGAAGGCGGGAGTCTCACTTTCGACAGTTTCGAAAGTTCTCAACGGGCGACAGGACGTCTCGCCCCGGACCCGGAGCAAGGTGGAGTCGCTGCTGGAGGCGCACTCGTATCGCAGAACGACCCGCGCCGCCGGCGAAGCGCCCCTGATCGAGCTCGTCTTTCACGAACTCGACAGCGTCTGGTCCATGGAGCTGATCCGGGGCGTCGAGAACGTAGCCAAGGCCCACCAGGCCAGCGTGGTCCTCACGGAGAGCGGCACCCGGCACGCACCGGCGGCCGACTGGATCGAGGGCGTGCTGCAGCGCCGCCCGATCGGCGTCGTGCTCGTCTTCTCCTCGCTCCCCGACGAGGTCAAGCAGCAACTGGGAGCCCGCTCCATCCCGTTCGTGATCGTCGACCCGGCAGGCGACCCCGAACCCGACGTGCCCTCCGTGGGCTCGGCCAACTGGTCCGGCGGTGTCGCCGCCACCCGCCACCTCGCCGACCTCGGACACCGCCGCATCGGCATCATCACCGGCCCGGAGGACGTCCTGTGCTCCCTCGCCCGCCTCGACGGCTACCGCTCGACCCTCGGCATGGCCGGGATCCCCGTCGATCCGGCCCTGACCCGCTTCGGTGACTTCCACGTCGAGGGCGGCTACGCACGCGCCCTGGAACTGCTGCGCCTGCCGGACCGGCCCACGGCGATCTTCGCCGGAAGCGACCTCCAGGCGCTCGGTGTCCTGGAAGCCGCCCGCGTCTGCGGACTACGCGTCCCCGAGGACCTGTCCGTGGTCGGGTACGACGACGTCATGATCGCCCGCTGGTCCAGCCCCGCCCTCACCACCGTCCACCAGCCGCTGCGTCAGATGGGAGAAGAAGCCGCGCAGATGCTGCTGCGCCTGCGCGCAGGCGAGCCCGCGGTGACCCGCCTGGAGCTCGCGACCAGCCTCGTCGTCAGGAACAGCACGGCCCCGCCACCGGCGGAGCCGGCGGCCGCAACCCCCCTGCCTTCCGCCCGCGACGTGAACTGACGGCCCGGTCCCCGTCGTTCAACCGCCGAAGTGGCCTCGGACCGCCCTTTCGTGGCCGTCGGCCCCAGGCTGGATGCAGGGGCTGTCCCACGTCGCATCGCATCGGTGGGATGACCGATGTGCGAGGTGCGCGGGCGCGGCCATAGTCCTCGGGAGATCGTTCCCGGGTCGCCGTGGTGCGCCCGGTCGGTGAAAGGACCTTCTGTGGACACGTATGCGGACCTGGTGTTTCTCGGCGGGAGGGTGGTCACGGTCGACGCGGAGTTCTCCGTCGCGTCGGCGCTCGCGGTGACCGACGGGATCATCAGTGCTGTCGGAGGGCCCGGCGACGTCGAACCGCTCGTCGGACCCGGCACGCGCGTCGTCGACCTCCGGGGAGCCACACTGCTTCCCGGAATCAACGACTCCCATCTGCACGGGTGTGCCCTCGGCATGTCGACGCCGCCGCTCTCCCTCGACCTCAGCCACCCCGCCGTGTCGTCCCTCGCGGACGTCTCCGAGGCGGTCCGGGAGGCCGTCGGCCGGTTTCCGGAGGGGACGTGGATCACGGGGCACGGCTGGGACACCGGCTACCTCGACGAATGCCTCGCCGATCCCGCGCGTCAGCCCTCGCGGAGCGACCTGGACACCGTGAGCCCGGGCCACCCCGTCGTCCTGTACTCCTTCTCCGGGCACGCCACCTGGGTCAACTCCAAGGCGCTCGAACTCATAGGGATCGACCGGGACACCGTCGCGCCGCCCGGCGGCTCCATCGTCACCGACGCGGCCGGGGAACCGACCGGGCTGCTCCACGAAGGAGCCCAGGCCCTCATCCAGAACGCGCTGCCACCGCTGAGCCGCCAGGAGCGGGCCGACGCGATCAGGTCGAACCTCGCCACACTCGCCCGGCTCGGCATCACCAGCTACACCGAACCCGGCCTCGGCCCCGGCGGCGACGGCATCATGCGCGGAGCTCTCGGCACGGAGACCCTGGCAGTCTACCGTGACCTGCTGGCCGCCGGTGAACTGACCGCCCGCCTCGGCGTCCTGCTCCTGCCCACCGGAATGGCGAGCAGCGCCGAGGAGTTCGTTCGTTCCCTCGCAGCGCTCGGCGACCGCGGCGAAACCGACCCGCGCCGCCTCGCGATCCACGGCGTCAAGATCTTCGCCGACGGCATCGTCCCCAACAAGACGTCGTGGATGCACGAGCCGTACGTGGACGGCGGCTGCGGCGCGCTGTGTGTGGGCGGCGCGAACGACGCCGAGCGGACCGCCGAGATCGACGCCATCATCCGGCACGCCCACGCCGCCGGGCACCAGGTGGGCGTCCATGTCACCGGTGACCGGGCCTGCGACACCGTCGCGAACGCCTTCGCCGCCGCCGCGGCCGGACACCCGAGGGCCGACGCGCGGCACTACGTCATCCACGGCGACTTCCTCACCGCGCACAGCATGAAGGTCCTCGCCGCGCACGGCTTCGGCGTCAACATGAACCCCACCATCAAGTGGACCGTCGCCGACATGGAGGCGGAACTCGTCGGCACCGAACGGGCCGCCTACGCCTGGCCCTACCGCGACGCCATCGACGCCGGGGTGCGGGTCGTGAGCGGCTCCGACGCCCCCGTCACCCACCCGGACTGGCGCCAGGGAGTGGCCACGATGGTGCTGCGCGAGTCGAAGGCCACCGGCCGGATCAGCGGCCCCGAGCAGCGCATCGGCCTGGCCGAGGCGCTCCGTACGTACACGATCGACGCGGCCTGGCAGGACTTCGCCGACGACTGGAAGGGCTCCCTGGAGCCGGGCAAGGCAGCCGACCTCTGCGTTCTCGACGGGGATCTGCTCGCCGCCGACCCCCACGACATCCCGAAGATGCCCGTCGTCCTCACCGTCGTCGGCGGTCAGGTCGTGCACGACACCCTGCGAAATTGACCTGTCCCGGACGTTTGATCATCCTTGGGGGATGGCAGCGGAGCGGAGCACGGCGGACATCCTGGACGCGGCCGTCCACGTCCGCGCCGCCGCCAGGAACGCCGCGAGCGGGGCGACCGGCGTCGGCACCGTCCTGACGGCGCTGGCCGAGGTGATGGCCTACGACCACGCTTCCCTGTCCCGATGGGATCCGCTGCGCAAGCGCCACACCACGCTCGCCGGGAGCTACCCGGACGACGCCACCGCCTACATCGAGAGCCGCCTCCACCACGACCCCGTGTTCGCCGTGCTCCGCGGCCCGGCCCGGGGCGGCCTCTGGCTCAGGGACGTTCCCCGGAACCTCCTGGCGGCGTCCCCGGGCTTCCAGGAGGTGCTGTCCCCGCTCGGTATCGAGGACGGTGTGGCCCAGTGCCTGTTCTCCGCCGACGGGCGGTATGTCGGCATGCTGAACGTCAGCACCCGCAGTCCGCGGCGGGCGCCCGATCCGGCGCGTGCCGTGGTCACCCTGCTCACGGAGGCCCTCGCCGCGGCCGTCGACCCCGGCACGGGCCGTCCGTCCGAAGCGGCCCCCACCGCGGGCGGGCGGCGGCCCGGCGGACTCTCGCCACGGGAACTGCAGGTGCTCGGCGAGCTGACCACCGGCCGTACGAACCGGGAGATCGCCGAGCGGCTCCACATCACGCCGCGGACCGTGGGCACCCACATCGAGCACATCCTCGCCAAGCTCGACCTCCCCAACCGCGCGGCCGCCGCTGCCCGAGCCGCGGCCTGGGGCGTTGAACCCTCGCGATGAACCAGATCTATCCGCCCTGGCTTCCGGCTCTGGCGTGCTGCAACTTGTGGACGAAGCGGTGCATGTGAGGGTCGAGCAACTCGACCGGCTCACCGAGCACCTGCTCCTCGGTCAGCCACCGGATCGCGCTGAACTCGGCCTGGTCGTATGAGGTGATGCTGTCGGCGTCTGCGTCGAGGAGGTACCAGAGCGAGACGTCCGTATGCGTGCCCTGCCCGCGGGTCTCGGTGACGCTGAGGAAGAAGGGCGCCCTACCGGTGACCGGCGAGGCCTCGGCCTCGATGTCCAGCTCCTCACGGCACTCACGCACCACGGTGGCCCACGGGTCCTCGCCCGGCTCGACGTGACCGCCGGCCGGAAGCCACAGGCCCGCCTTGCGGTGCGCGACCAGCAGCAGTTGCCCTCTCGTCTGGTCGAGGACGACGAAATAGCACACCAGGTGCATCTCGGGGACATCCGGCTTGCGCACCCGGTAGATCGGGGCGCCGCCGACGATCCACCTGGTGGCAGTCTCTCGGTGGTCGCGCTCCAGGTCGTCCCAAGGTTCGATGGCGCCGATCAGCTTCAGAAGGTGGGCGCGCGGATCCGTGTCGTGGCCGGAGCGGGGGTGAACGGTCGAGGTCATCCGGGCATCCTGTCAGCGGGCACTGACAGACGACATCGACGGCGGCCGGATATGCGGATGCGGTGCGGCGAGACCATCGCGCTGAGCACTGTCCGCGGGCGGTCACGGTGGCGGCAGCGGAATCCGGACCTTGTCACGGCGGGGCAACAGCCCCGCACGTCGCACCGTCCGCCCGGAATTCCGGTCTAGCGTTCCCGTCGCCATCACTGGAGACCCGGCGCCGGACCACGGCCTCGGGGGCATCGGAAGGGAACTTCATGAGGCTCAGGCAGCTCGGCCGGATCGGCACCGCCGGCGCACTCACCGTCGCGGCGGCGGGCGTCTCGATCGTCTTCACCCCGTCCATGGCGTCCGCGGAAAGCGCCTGGCAGTGCTACGGCAAACAGGTCAAGCGCTGCGCGACGGTGTGGTGGGACAGGGAGACCGACACCTACCGGGCTCGGGCGAAGATCACCGACGTCGCCGGCGGCGGCAACTACACGGTGAAGGTCAACGACGTGAAGCTCCTGCGCTTCAACGGGACGGAAACGCTGACGGTGAAGTCCGCCAAGGACGACGACGGCTGGCACGGCACCGAGGACCTGGCAGGAACGGCCTCGGTCAACCCGTGCCGGTGGCCGAAGAACAGTTTCCAGGTACAGGCGAGGTTCTCCTGGAAGGAGAAGGGCGGTACCGCGAGCACCAAGACCTGGCGGCCCGCTATGGGTTGGGGCCACATGTGCGACTGATCTGATCCGCTATCCGCTACGGATGGTGGAGGGTGGTGCCGGTCGCGGGTGCCGCGTAGGCGGATCGTGAGCCGGAGTTCGATGACGGTGGTCAGGGGGCGAATCTCTCCGCGTTCCGGAGGGAAGCGCACGGCACTCTTGTGCACCCCCTGACTCATCCTCATACTCACCGCAGAACTGCGCACTTGGCAGGAGCACGCCACCAATGGGTGGTCGTGCCCACCGCGAGGAGGAGTTTCTGTGAGACTCAAGCGCATCACCGCGATCGCCGCCGCTGCCACCGGTCTGCTGGCCGCCACCGCGCTCACCCTTCCCCAGGCACAGGCCGCGCCGCCCAAGGCCTACGGCGCCGCACAACTGGCCAAGGTCGACCAGGCCGTCCTCAAGGCCGATGTGGGCGGCACCGCCTGGTACGTCGACCGGGCGAGCGGCCAGGTCGTCGTCACGGCCGACAGCACCGTGTCCGAGGCCTCGCTCTCGAAGATCCGGAAGGCGGCGGGTGCGGACGCGGGAGCTCTCCGCATCGAGCGCGGCCCCGGTCGGTTCACCCAGCTGCTCGGCCCCGGCGACGCCATCTACGGCGGCGGGTACCGCTGCTCGCTCGGCTTCAACGTCGTCCAGGGCAGCACCTACTACTTCCTCACCGCCGGTCACTGCGGCAACGTGGCCAACACCTGGTACACCAACTCCGCGCAGTCCACCCTGATCGGGCCCACCATCGGCTCGAGCTTCCCGGGCAACGACTACGCCCTCGTACGCTACGACAACGCCTCGCTCGCCCATCCGGGCGGCTACACCGCGGCCGATGCCTACGTGGGGGAGCCGGTCAAGCGCAGTGGCTCCACCACCGGTATCAAGAGCGGCACGGTCACAGGGCTCGATGCCACCGTGCACTACAGCGGAGGCGGCACGGTCCGCGGGATGATCCAGACCAACGTGTGTGCCGAACCCGGTGACTCCGGCGGTGCGCTGTACGACGGCAGCAAGGCGTTGGGCATCACCTCGGGCGGCAGCGGCAACTGCACGGTCGGCGGGACCACGTTCTACCAGCCGGTGCCCGAGGCACTCGCCAAGTACAAGGTGTCCATGTACTGAGGCCACCACCACGGCCTTCGGCCCGACCGAGACCCGCAGCCGAATCAAGCACGGGATCGAGGACGCGACCTGGGACGTGATCGAGGACCTGCGGGGTCCAGCAGAACCGAGCGTGCCCCCGCCGAGCGGGCCTTCTTCGATGTCACGGAGAAGATCCCGCTCGGCGGGGGCGCTCGCGATCAGCGGGCGTTGCCGTTGTTGAAGTGGTACTCGCCGTTGCCGCCCTGGTTGCCGTTCGCGCCGGGGCCGCGGCCGTCGGTGCCGGGCTCGACGTGGTTGGTCTTGGTGTGGACGATGTCGTAGTACACGCTGGTGTCGCCGGCGTTCGGGAAGACGCGGTAGGTGAACACGTTCTTGTCGAGCTGGGTGATCGGGACGGTGCGCTCGAAGAGCACCTTGCCGTTCGCGTCCTTCGCGTTGATCCAGCGCTCGGAGCCGTCGGGGGTGACGGTCCAGTCGCCGTGCAGCTTGGGGCTGTCGTCGAGGTTGTACATGGTGTACGTGCCGTCGGCGTCGAAGTAGGCCCAGCCCACGAAGTTCGACACGGCCGGGTCGTCGAGGGCGACACGGTTGCCGTCCTGGTCGACGGCGCCGGTGGTCTTCCACGGGGTCGAGGCGAGCACGTCGGACGGAGTCGCGTCCTTCAGCTTCGCGGACGCGGAAGCGGGGGCCGGTGCGGCGGACGCGTCGGCCGCCATGGCCGAGACGGGCACCAGGGCGGACACGGCGATCGCGATCGCGGATGCGGTGACAGCGGAGCGGCGGGAGATGCGAGTGATCTGCATGCCTTCAACGCTATGGTCGGCATTGGGGCGGGCATGTCATCCGATCGGCTATTCATGAATGCCCCGGACTGCCGACTCGCGCGTCGACCGGACGGCCGTGACACACGGGTGCCACGGTCCTGACCAGCGCGTTCAGCTTGGGGGATCGAAGACGCAGAACTCGTTGCCCTCCGGGTCGGCGAGGACGATCCAGCGAAAGCCGTGCTCGCTCATCTCCTCAGAGAGCCGCTCGGCGCCGAGTCGTTCGAGACGGTGAGCCTCGGAGATCAGGTCTGCGGTTCCGAAGTCCAGGTCGAGGTGCATGCGGTTCTTCCCCTGCTTGGGTTCGGGGACCTGATGCAGGAGGAGGGTCGGTGCGGGAGCCCGTCCGACCAGGCTCAGATAAGGGGGTCCGTGGAATCCGCGCCGGTAGTCCAGCGGGGCCAGTGCTGCGAGCCAGAAGTTCGCTTGCGCTTCCGTGTCGACACAATCCAGCGTCACGACGATCTGCATGGCGGCACGGTAGGAGCGCTGTTCCGTCTTGGCGATCCATTTTCCGCAGCGCGGGGGCTCCCGGGGGTTGCGGGTGCCGCCCCCCGAGAGCCTCTGCGCCCAGGCGTCAGAAGGCCAGAGCCGTGCTCCGTGCGAGCTCGGCGTTCATGGTGCAGCCGTTGGCGTACGTGGTCGACCAGTCGATGCGCCGGCCTTCCCAGACTCCGGTCGCGGAGATCGTGACCGGAGCCCATTCCTTGGTGCACAGGGCGTGAGGTGCAGGCTTCGACAGCTCCGTGAACATGCCGTTGACAGCGGCCAGTTCGGCACACGCGTCGGCTGCGGCGGGGTGGGTCCCGGCGGGACTCGGTGCGCAGGTGAGTGTGACCGAGCGGGTCACCGTGGCGTTCGCGGCATCGGGGCCCGGGCCGACGGCGAGGACGAGATCGCTCGGCGCGTAGAGCCCCTGGGTGGCCACGCTCACGGTGCGGCTGCTGTTCTGCGCGGTCGCGGTCGTGAGTGCCGTGGTCAGGAGGCAGGCGGCGACGGCCGTGACAAAGGCTGCTCGTGCGTGACGCATGGTGGTCCCTCTCTGGCTTCCCCGGGGTTTCCGAGGTCTGCGGAATTGCGCGTGGTGGGCGCAGAGGGGAGTGTTCCGATTGCGGAGAGTACGCACCACTGGTGCGGCCGACTATCGGACAGCTGTGTCCGTTGAGCGGTGAACGAGCGGCAAACGCCTCTGGTGAGGCAGGCGATGTGGGCACGCCTGCGGGCCTGACGCGCCGCCGAGGGACGGTAGTTCACTGCGCAAAGGCCGTCTGACCTGGCCCGGAGGACGTTCCGTTCTCAAGCATGGCGTTCGGCGTTCACGACAGTCGACCGGAAACAGACCCTGCCCCGCCGCACCGCACCGCCCGAACACAGATCGCTTGGGCAATGGCATATCAACTCGAAACCTGCTCGGGGTTCCCCACGACCTGGGGAACCCCGAGACAGGTCACCGCTGCGGTGGGTTCAACTCGAGTGATTCGACCGGCTGTCGGAAGCCAGGCGCGTGACCGAGCTTGCGCAGGTAGGGGTCGAAGGAGGCGAAGTCACGCACTGGGTTGGGAGAGTTCCACACCGACTGGGCGTGCACCCGCAGCCGGGGAAGCAGCGTCTGGGTGAGGACGTACTCGGGGGCCCAGCCGTGCGGGTCGTCCCAGATGGGGAAGAACTGCCCGACGCTGTCGCTCTCGGCAGGCACACTGTAGGGGGCGCCCCAGCCGCCGGAGTACACGTACGGGCTGCCGTACGCCGTCCACTGGTCGGTCGGCCACGGCTGGTTGATGGTGTTGTTCTTGTTGTCGGCCGTAAGGGGCGGCCACAGGTCGTGGTACAGGTCGGACGACGAGCCGATCAGGGTAAAGCCCGCGTCGAGATAGGCGTTCGCCGGTGGCGCGTCGTAGATCTCGGCCCAGTAGTCGATCGTGATGTCACGGCTCAGCCGGACGGCGCCGCCGGCCGGGTCGCTGATCATGTCGTTCCACATCCAGGTACCACGATCGTCCTTGGCGAGTTCGCCCGACAGGTAGTTGAACAGCGCCTTGTAGCCGTCCTCCCCGGTGGCCTCCGGCCCGGCGAAGCCGCGCACCCAGGACAGCAGCCGCGGGTTGTCCGCGTCGAAGAACTCGTCACCGCCGACATGTACGTACGGCGCGTCGAACGTCGCCCCGATCTCCCGGACCCACCGCGCCAGACGCTCCCGCACATCGGCACGGGAGTAGTCGTACCCCGTGTTCCCCGGCAGCGCGTACTGCGGATACACCTGAAGGTCGAGACTGCTGTGCCCGGGTACGTCGATCTCCGGGACGATGGTGACGTGATACCGACGGGCGAACGCGACGAGGTCGGCGATCTCGGCCTTGGTCCACGACCCGCCCGCGGGCAGCCGGTCGACCAGTTCCGGTGCCACCGCGCTCTCGACCCGCAGGCCCTGGTCGTCCTTCACCCGCAGTTGCAGATAGTTCATCTTGGAGTAGGCCAGATCCTTGATCTGGTTCTTCAGCCAGCTGATCGAGTAGTAGCGCCGCCCGGAGTCGACCTGAAGTCCGCGGAAGGCCTGGTCCGTCCAGTCCGTCACCACGCCGCCGGGCAGCCGCCCGGCCGACCGCAGGGCCTGCAGGACGGTCTGAGCGCCGTAGTACGCACCCGTGCCGGACCCACCGGTGACCACGACGGCGTCCTCGTCGATGTCCAGGCGGTAGGCCTGCGACTCCAGGGCGCGCGCCTTGGCCGGAGCGGCGGACAGGTCCACCCCTCCCGTGGTCAGCAGGATTCCCCGCGGTACGGACGCGTGATCGTCCACCACGCGCACCGTGGCCGTCCGGACCAGCTTGGCCTCGACGAACTCCTCGGCGACCCGCTCGGCGTCACCGCGCAGTGCGGCGGCCTGTCCGCGGCGGACGGAGACCGTGAGGTCGGCCTGCGGCCGCCACGACCCGCCCTCGCGACGCGCGAACGACTGCACCGCGGGGACGGTGACCGGGAACCCGTTCGCTCCCGGGGCGCGAGTGTCACCTCCGGGCGCGGGCGCCGGGTCGGCCGCCGGGCCGACCTCGCGGATCGTGAAGTCGTCGCAGTAGCCGGGCCCAGAGCCGCTGCCCAGCTCGTTCAGGAAGCAGAACGCGTTCAGCTCTTTCGTGCGCGGCCCTGTCGTGACGGTGCGCTTCACCGTGGTCCAGGCCGCGTCGGTGACGTCGACGTAGTGCGCGGCGCCGCGGTAGTACGTGACGCTCTCGGCGTCGAAGACTCCGACCCGCACCGACGCGCCGCCGGAGGCGCGGACCTTGGCGGTGAACTCGTAGACCGTGTTGGGTTCGACGTGCCGGATCGGCTTGTTCACCATGCCGCGGGACACGCCCGTGCCGCGCACCGGCAGGTTGCCGCCCTTCGGGGTGCGGCTGTCCCCGTCGTACGCGAGTCCGACCTGCGCCGCGTGGCCCGACCCCGAGGCGCCCGGAGCGACGAGGGAGGCGTGGTAGTACTGCCCGCCGTCGAAGGTGCCGGACTCGAATCCCGGGTCGGACATCACCGGCCCGCCGCCCTCGGCGCTCGCCGGTGAACCGCCCAGCGCGGTCAGCAGGCCGGCGCACAGGGCCAGCGCCGCCGCGGTGGCCGACGCGCGCCGTGACACGGTCTCGCGGCGCTTCCTCGACCGGGGACCAGACTGTCTTCCGGAGTTCTGTGTCATGACGGGTTCACCTCGACCTCGGCGAGCGACAGGGGAGTATTGGTGGCGAGTTGGATGCGGACATGGCGTCCCGAGGCCCGCACCGGGACCTCGGTCGGCGTGGCGGCGGTGTCCGTGCGGTGGACGGCGGTCACACCGGGCTGGGCGAGCGCATCGGCGAGCGAGTCGCCGGTGAACGGGGTGTCGGAGACGAGGACGTAGTAGTCGGTCAGGCGCTCCGAGCAGCAGTCGGTGCGGTTCCACACCGTGACGTCGGAGATGGCTTTCGAGGCGCCGAGGTCGACCTGCCACCAGGGCTCCGGTGAGCCGTCCTCGGCGGTGTGAGTGACCGACCCGACGGTGTAGTTGCCGTCGGTGTTGCCGTCGACGGCCCGTGCCGCGACACCGCCCCAGGCGGTGCTCTTCTGCGTGGCCGGCTTGCCGTACGACAGCGAGGTGACCTTCAGGGAGAGGAACGTGCTGCCCAGCGGCTCACCGGTCGACGTGTCGGTCATCGTGACCTCGACGGTGCGCGGGCCGGGCTTGGCGGAGTCGCCCGCGGCGACCGTCACCTCGGTGGCCGCCCGGCCACCGGCGTCGACGCTCAGCCGGCCCGAGGACGGTGTCACGGTGATGCCGTCGGACGCGTCGGCGGTGAAGGTGACCTCGGCCCGGGAGCCGGTGAGATTGGCGGCGCCCACGCTCGCCTTGAGGCTTCCGCCCGGTGCGAGGAGCGCCGGACTGGCATCGGGCAGCGAGGAGTACGGCCGCACCCCGGCGTCCGTCGTGCCGTGCCGCGGTGGCTGAGCGTCGCTTCCCCGGCCCCAGTCGGTGCTCGACGGGTCGGAGGTCAGAGCGAACCGGACGGTACCCGCGTTCAGCAGATCACCGTGCTTGATCCACGACTTCGTCCAGGCCCGGTCGCCGACCCGCACGGATGACACGTACTGCAGCTTCGAGCGGTCCGCACCCGGCGCCACGATGTCGACGGGCCGGCCGCCGTCCGGCTGGATCCGCACCCGGTCGAACATCGGCGCGCTGAGCACGTACTCGGCGGAGCCCGGCATCACCTCGTAGAAGCCGATCATCGACCAGACCGACCAGGACGAGAGAGTGCCGAGGTCGTCGTTGCCGGGCATGCCGTAGGCGTCGTCCGTGAACAGCGGCTGCGCGGCGCGCAGCACCGCCGAGGTCTTCCACGGCTGATCCGTCCACGCGTACATCCAGGGCGCGTGCAGATCGGGCTCGTTGTTCGGGTTGAACGCGAAGTTGTTGTGGTAGTCGTACGCCCCGACGACCCACGACTTCTTCGCCACCCCGGTGTGGTCGCGCAGCAGTTCCGGCATGTCGAAGAAGGTGTCGAGACGCTGCTGCGCCTTGGCCTTTCCGCCCATCAGTGCGAACAGGCCCGGAGCGTCCTGCTGCGCCAGCCACTGGTACTGCCACGCGGTGCCCTCGTGGAAGCCGGTGCTCTGCGTCGGATCGGAGCTCCCGGCCCAGGTGCCCTGAGGTGTGCGGGCGCGCGGGAAGCCGTCGAAGCCCTTCGAACTCACGCCGAAGTCCCACTCGTCGGCGAAGTTCCCGCACCGTGCCCGCAGCGTCTTCGCCTTCGCCGTCTCACCGAGACCGCCGGCCATGCCGGCGAGACCGCAGTCGGCCAGCGCGTACTCCAGCGTCGCGGACCCGGCCTGACGGGAGTCGCCCCAGGTGTAGCCGCCCTTGTCCTGGTAGCCGATCCAGCCGTTTCGCGTGTACGTCGGGTTGCCGTCGCGGCCGCGGAACACCGACTGGTCCGACGGCACCTGGGTGACGTTCTTCCACAGCGCGTCGAACAGGGCGCGCGCGGTGGGCTTGTCGAGCAGTCCGCGGGCGTACAGGGAGGTGATGAACGGCGTCGGGCCCTCGCCGCTCATCACGTTGGTCTCGCTCGCCCCGAGAGCCCAGCGCGGCAGCCAGCCGCCGTCCTGGTAGACGTGCAGCAGCGACTTCGCGATGTCGGTGGCGCGGCGCGGTTCGAGGAGCGCGACGAGCTGGTTCTGCGTCCGGTACGTGTCCCACAGCGAGAGCATCTGGTAGTACGGCCGGTCGCTGCGGTGCACCTTCTTGTCGAAGCCCATGTAACGCCCGTCGACGTCGGAACCGACCGACGGATGGAGCGTCGCGCGGTACAGCGCGGAGTAGAAGGTGCGCAGGTCGGCTTCGCTGCCGCCAGCCACCTGCAGCCGGTCGAGCTGGCGCGCCCAGGTCCGGTGGGCGGCCGCCCTCACCGAGTCGAAGGTCTGCTCCGCGCTCTCCGTACGGCGGTTGAGCCGGGCGCCGTCGACCGAGGTGTAGGAGATGCCGACGGCCGCACCCACCTGGCCGCCGCCGCTGAATCCGACCATCGCGCCGCCGTCGGCCCGCGAACCGTCCGACGGCGTCCCGCTGATGGCGGCCGACCGCCGGCCGGAGGCGACGTCACCTCCGTCGGCCCAGGTGCCGAAGATGTCGAAGGCCCGGTCGAACTTGGCGCTGAAGAAGACCTTGTACCGCTCCTTGCCCGTCTCCCAGCAGAAGTTGCCGCCGGTGATCCAGCCCTCGACCGTGTCGTCGCCGACGACATCCACGTGACCGGCGTACGTGTAGCCGTTGCTGGAGCCGACGTTGACCACCACGGTCCGCCGGTCGGCGTTCGCCGGGAAGGTGTAGCGCTGCCATCCGGTCCGCGCGGTCGCCGTCAGCTCGGCGCTCACTCCGTTGTCCAGGCCGACCTTGTAGTAGCCGGGCTCGGCCTTCTCGTCGGCGTGGCTGAAGCCGGCCGCCTGCTGTTCGGGCCGCGTCCCGGGGAACGCGCCGGGCACCGGCATCAGGCGGATGTTCCCGTTGGTCTGGCAGCCGACGCCGGACAGATGCGTCTGGCTGAATCCGAGGATCTCCGAGTCCGCGTAGTCGTACGAGGCGTAGGAGTTGAGCCGGGTGTCCGGGCTGTTCTGCACCATTCCGAAGGGCAGCGCCGCCCCGGGGAACGTCGTGCCCGACCCGTTGTTCCCGATCGAGGTGTTCACATAGGCCGTCGGATCCTCGGGGAACGACGGTCCCGCCGTGGGGGACGCGGCCGTGGACGTGGCCGGTGTCCCGCTGATCAGGACGGCCGCGGAGGCCAGGACGGACAGGATTCGGACCAGGCGGACTGGTCTCGGCAATCGCATGGGCTCTCCCTGGGAGATCGAATGCTGACTGGGTGCGACATCGTTGTCACTCCCGTGTGTCCCCTTACTCCTCGGGCCCGCCGAGCGGACGGTCGGAGGCGGGGACGATCCGGGCGGTGAGGTCCGGGTCGGGCATTCGCGGGTCGAAGGGGAACATCGGCCGGCGGATGCGGTGGTGACCGAGTCGTGTGAGGTGCTGGTCGACGCCGCCCGGGGTGAGTGCCATCTTCCAGTCGGCGGCCATGGCGAAGAGTTCCGGTTCCAGATAGCCGATCTTGACGATGACGACATCGGCCGTGCGCGGGTTCAACGCGAGGTCGGTGAAGTCGTGTTCGTGGTGGTACGGCTTGCGCAGCCGGGTCAGGATCACGTAGACGCTGCCGATCCGCAGCACCACCTCCGTCCGCGCGTCCCGGTCGCCGTGCCGTACCGCGTGCACCGCGCCGGTCATGGTGAGGGGCCCGGCGTGCCGGTCGTCGACCTCGGCGCCCGCGGTGACGGTGACCGTCGCTCCGACCCCTGCCCGTACGGCCGCATCGACCGCGGCCGGGCCCGGGAGCGAGGCGTACAGCACGGTCGGTCCGGACGGATCCTGGAACTCGGGGCGGGCCAGTACGCGTGCGAGGCTCCAGGTGACGTCGCCGGCGCCGCCCGCTGTCGGGTTGTCGCCGGTGTCGCTGACGAAGTACGGCCGAGCCGTGGAGGCGAGTGCCTCGTCGAGACACGCGTCGAGGGTGCCCGTCGGGGCGACGAAGGCGAAGTCGTGCCGCGCGTCCCAGATCCCGCGTGCCAGCCGCTCGGCGCCTGCCGTGACGGCGGTTTCGTCGGAGCCGGTGACGACCACGGCCGCGCGGTTGCGCGGCTCGTCCGCCCACGCGTAGCCGACCCAGACCGCGGCGTCCGTCACTCCCTCGGCCGCCTCCACCTCGTCGACGGCCGCGTACACGCTCCGGGCGGGCTCGACACGGGTCGAGGTCTGCTCGCCGGCCAGCAACACCGGCACCGGGATCCACGCCTTCACCGGACGCGGTCCGCCGCCCGCCAGATGGTCGACGAGGTTGCGGGCGGCGCGCTCCTTGGTCTCCATCGTGTCCTCGTGCGGAGCCGTGCGACAGCAGGTGATGAGGTCGGTCAGGTGGACCAGAGCGCGGGAGACGTTGCCGTGCAGGTCCATGGAGGTGGACACGACGACGTCGGGGCCCACGGTCTCGCGGATTCGGGCCAGCAGGTGCGCTTCGGCGTCGTCCAGCCCCTCTACGGTCATCGAACCGTGGATGTCGAACCAGAGGCCGTCGACCGGCCCCAACTCCTTGAGGCGCTCGATGAGTTCGCCGGACAGGGCGGCATACGCGGATGCCGTCACCGTTCCGCCGGGCAGGGCCTTGCCGACCAGGACACCATGCCAGTCGGCGGCGGAGCGCAGGGGTTGCCCGTGCGCCAGGAACGGACAGCGGGTGAGGACGTCGGTGCCGCGCTGCGGGTGGAAGGCGGGGGCCTCGGTCCGGGCCGGGGAGAACGTGGACGACTCGATGCCCAGACCGGCGACGGCGATCACGGGACGGGGTGTCGGCATGGCTCCTCCGTGAGCTGACAGGGGTGGTCGCCGGGGCCTACGGGGTGGCATCGGAGGCGGCCTGGTCGCGGGTGTGCGTGCGGTAGAGGTCGAGTTCGCCGTCGAGTTCGAGGGCCAGCACGGTGCACAGCGGGTCGAGGTGGTCGTCGGTGAGGTGGATGTACTCCCATCCGGGCACCTCGTCGAGGCCGCCGACGCGCTCGTGCCGTACCTCCGTGTCCGCGCCGAGCACCCGCACCGAGGTCACCGCGTTGCGTACACCGCGCAGGACCACGAATTCGCTGGGGCGGTCGAAGACGAAGAGATACAGCGTCCTGCGGTCGGCGGAGAGCGTCGAGGGGCCGTAGAAGTGGCCGTGCGGCATCCCCCGGTCCGTCCCGTACACGGCGGGGGAGTGCCGGCCGATCCACTCTCCCAGGGCCTCCAGACGGGCGGCCTGCTCCGGGAGAATGGTGCCGTCGGCCTGCGGACCCACGTCGAGGAGCAGGTTGCCACCACCGCCGATGGTCTCCGTGAAGATGCGGACCAGTTGCCGCGGTGACTTGTGGTGGGTGTCCTGGGGTTGATGGCCCCAGGAGTCGTTGATGGTCAGGCACAGCTCCCACGGGCCGATGGGCGGCTCGATGGGCACGCCCTGTTCGGGCGTCGCGTAGTCGCCGTGTCCGGTCAGTCTGCCGTTGACGACGGTGTGCGGGGAGCGGGTACGGATCTCCGCGGCCAGCGCTTCCATGCCCCATTGTTCGGGGGTTCGCTCCCACTCGCCGTCGAACCACAGGAGGTCGGGCCGGAAGCGTTCCAGGAGCTCGCGGACCTGGGTCCGGTGGAAGTCCAGGAAGTTCCCCCAGCGGGCCGGGTCCTCTTCGCCGGGTGCGGGCACCGAGTAGGGGTTGCCGCGTTCCGCCGGGTCCTGGTCGGGCTTGCGCACCGTGGCGTAGTCCGGGTGGGACCAGTCCAGGTGGGAGTAGTAGAGGCCGACCTTGACGTCCCGTCGGCGCAGGGCCGCGACGTATTCGGCGACCAGGTCACGTCCGGCGGGGGTGCGCTTGACCACCGACAGGTCGTTCGCACCGGTGTCCCACAGCGCGACGCCGTCGTGGTGCTTGGCGGTGAGCACGGCGTAACGGGCGCCCGCGCGGACGAAGAGGTCCGCCCACGCGTCGGGGTCGAAGCGGTCGGCGGTGAACCGGTCGAGCTGCGTCATGTACCGGTCGTACGGAACCCGGCCGTCGAAGAATGACCAGGACTCGGCGACGCCGTCCACGCTGTAGATGCCCCAGTGGATGAAGATGCCGAGCTTGGCCTCGGTGAACCAGCGTTGTGAAGTCATCGTGACAGCTCCGTCGGTGGGTCGGTGAATCGCTCGGTGCTCTGCGTCATGCGACGCAGCCTTCGATGGCGAGCACGGCCGCGGCCGCTCCCCGCAGCTCCTCCGGCACGATCACCGTGCCGTCCGGGTCCGTGGCCGCTCTTTGACGGCCGGCCGCGGTGAGCCAGCTCGCGGGGCGGCCGGCGGCGAGCTCGGCGACATCACGGGCCGGTGCCAGCCGTCCCCGGTCTGGCGCCAGGTCCGTCACGAACAGGGTCTTCTCCCGCGTGGTGTAGCGCACGGGATGACCGGCCGGGTCGGTGTGGCGGATCCAGGGCCGGGTGCCGTAGACGGCTTCGCCGTTGACCCGTAGCCACTGTCCAAGGCGGCGCAGCCGCGAGACCTGGCTCTTCGGCAGCGAGCCGTCGGCCCGCGGGCCCACATTGAGCAGCAGGTTGCCGTTCTTGGCCACAATGTCGACGAGCAGCCGGATCAGCTCGGCGGCGCTGAGGAGATGCCGGTCGTCCTCGGCCGCGTTGTGGCCGAAGGACTGCCCGAGTCCCCGGCACGCCTCCCACACCGGCTCGGACGGTTCCTGTTCGGTCAGGTACTCGCGTGTGCGCACGCCGTGGTACGGCACGCCCCAGCGGTCGTTGACCAATCCGTCGGGCACCTGCTCGAGGTAGCGGGCGAACAGCGCGGCCAGGTCCCGGTCGCCGCTGCCCTTTCCGTCGTCCGGCCAGTCGATGTCGTTCCAGAGGTAGTCGGGCCGGAACCGCTGAACGAGTTCGTCGAGCTGCGCGTGTGCGTAGTCGGCGAAGGACCTGTCGTTGCGGCGCAGTTCGAACAGGTCCGTCAGCGAGCGGATCGGCGGCAACGTGCTCACGTGCCAGTCGAGGGCGCCGGAGAAGTACAGGCCGAGGCGCAGATCGTGGCGGCGTGCGGCGCCGCTCAGCTCGGCCAGCAGGTCGCGGCGGGGGCCGCGGCGTGCCGCGCTGAACGGGGTGGTGTCCGAGTCCCAGAGGCAGAAACCGTCGTGGTGCTTGGCCGTGGGCACGACGTAGCGTGCGCCGCATTCGGCGAACAGGGACATCCACGCGTCGGCGTCGAAGCGCTCGGCGGTCCACAGGTCGGCCAGGTCCTCGTACGACGTGCCCACGCCGTACGTCTCCTCGTGGAACCGCCGGGTGGGCGATCCGGCGATGCGCACGGTGTTGGCGTACCACTCGGCGTAGGGATGGTGGGCGTACTCCAGCTCGACGGGGGTGTGGACGCCGGGGTCGCGGGGCGTGCCCCAGGCGGGCACCGAGTAGATGCCCCAGTGGACGAAGATGCCGAACTTGGCGTCGGTGTACCAGCGCGGCAGGGAGGCGGACGGGTAGGCGGGGGTGTGTGCACCGAGGTCGGGACCGGTGCGTCGGTCGAAGCGCAGCAGGGGATCCTCCTATGAGGCCACGGTGAAACACGTCCAGTCGGTCTGGCCGGGTCAGCGGCCGGCCAGGCCGGTGGCGGCGATGCCTTTCACCAGGTGCTTCTGCAGTGCGATGAGCAGGAGCAGGGTCGGGACGAGGGAGATGACGGAGGCGGCCATCACCAGATGCCACTGGTTGCCGTTCTGTCCGAAGAACAGCTCCAGGCCGAGCGGCACGGTGCCGAGCGCGCTGACGTCGTTGACGATGATGAGCGGCCACAGGAAGCTGTTCCAGTAGCCGATGAAGGTGAAGACCGCGAGGACGCTGAGCGCGGGGCGGGCGATCGGCAGCATGACGGAGCGGAAGGTGCGCAGGGGCGAGCAGCCGTCGAGGGTGGCGGCCTCCTGCAGCTCGTACGGGATCCCGCGGAAGAACTGCCGCAGCAGGAACGTGCCGAACGCGGTGAAGGCCCAGGGGAAGATGAGCGCCTGGTAGCTGTTCACCCAGCCGAACTCCTGCATGAGGATGAACATCGGGACCACCAGCACCTCCTGCGGCACCATCAGGGTCGCGAGGAAGACCAGGAAGAGGCCGTCCCTGCCGCGCCACTTCAGCCGGGCGAAGGCGTAGGCGCCCAGGGAGGAGGCGGTGAGGACGACGAGCGTGCCGATGACGGCCACCAGGAGTCCGTTGAGGATGAACCGCTGGAACGGCAGGTAGTCGAAGACGTCGGCGAAGTTCTGCCAGCGCAGGTGGGAGCCGGTGAGCGCGGTCGGGTCGGCGAAGGTCTCGCCCGGCGGTTTGAGCGCGGTGGCCACGGCGTAGACGACGGGTGCGAGGAACAGCAGGGTGACCGCCGCGAGCAGCACATGGGAGACCACACTGCGCGGGGTCCAGCGGATCTTGTCAGTGCTCATAGTGCACCCACCGCTTCTGACCGAGGAACTGCACGGCGGTGATGAGCAGGATGACGGCGAAGAGGAGCCACGCGCCGGCGGCGGCCACACCGAGGTCGCGCGAGACGAAGCCGTTCTCGTAGACGTTCTGCACCATCGTCACCGTCGAGTCTCCCGGTCCTCCCCGGGTGAGGATGTAGGTCTGGGTGAACACCTGCATCGACGTGATCATGGTCATGGTGGTGACGAAGAAGACCGCGGGTGACATGAGCGGCAGCTGGACGCGCAGGAACTTCGTCAGGCCCCGGGCCCCGTCGATCTCGGCGGCCTCGAGCACGGAGCGCGGCAGTTGGTCGATGGCGGCCGAGAACACGACGAGGTTGTAGCCGATGCCCTGCCACACGCTCATGACGACGACGGAGATCATCGCCGTGCCGGAGTCGGCGAGGAAGTTCGGTGCGGTGATGCCGAACCAGCTGTCGAGGTAGTGGGCGATGACGCCCTGGGGCTGGTAGAGCATCTTCCAGATCACTGCGTTGACCACCATAGGTGTGATCGCGGGAATGAAGAAGAGCACTCGGAACAGCTGCTGCCAGCGGCTGTTGGAGATCCAGAACGCCAGGGCCAGGGAGAGCACGACGTTGAGCGGCAGGAACAGTGCGGTGAAGACGAAGGTGTTGCGCACGGAGACGAGGAAGCCGGGGTCCTCGAGGAGCAAGTAGCGGAAGTTGCCGAGCCCGAGGAAGGACCGCTCGCCGAAGATGGGCCAGTGGTACAGGCTCATCACGACGGCCATCGCCACCGGGAACAAGGTGAAGACGGTCAGTCCGACGACCCCGGGGGACAGGAAGCCGTAGGCGTACCAGCGTTCCCGGCGACGGGGACCGCCGCGGCGGCCCCCGTCCCGGACCCGGCTCGGCCGGGCGGCGGAGCCGGGCGCGGGCCGGGTGCTCTGCTCGATCGGTGGAGTCACCACGAGTCAGCGGCCCGCCTTCTTCTGAATGGCCGTCAGCGCGGACTCGGCCGACGTCGACCCTGTGTAGGCCTCGAGCAGGTACTGGCTGAACAGAGTGTTGACCTCGTCCCAGTTCTGGGTTCCGACGAACGGCTCGCCGCCGGCGAGTCCGTCGCGGACGGCGCTCATCCCGGCCTTGACCGTCTCGGTCTGCCCGCCCGTCTGCTGGGTGAGGAACTTCTCGTACGCGGGCTGCGCCGCGGTGCGGGCGGGGAAGACGCGGCCCTGCCCGGCGAGGTAGTTCTGCGCTTCGGGACCGGTGAGCACGGAGAGCGCCTCGACCGCTTCCTTCTTGTAGGCGCAGCTCTTGGAGACGCCGAACCCGGAGTTGGCGACGTAGGTCTTCGAACCGTCGGGACCGGCCGGGATCGGCGCCACGCCGACCTTGAACTTCGCCTGGGTGGAGGTGGATCCGAGATTCCACGTGCCGTCGACGGCCATCATCGCGTTGCCGTTGACGAACTGGGTCTCGGCCCAGCCGCCGTCGCTGGAGCTGGCCGGGACGCTCGCCGCCTTGTCCTTGGTGGCCAGGCCCGAGTACCAGGTCATGGCCTTGACCATCGCCGGGTCGTCGAGTTGTGCCTTGCCGTCGGTGGTGACGGGGCGGGCGTCGTTGTAGGTCAGTGCCATGGTCAGCATGGGGAGGTCGGAGAAGGAGAGCCCGAAGCCCGTCTTCCCGTTCTTGGTCAGGGACTTCGCCGCCTTCTCGAAATCCGCGACGGTCCAGCCCGTCTTCGGCTCGTCGAGGCCCGCCTTCGCGAACGCGTCCTTGTTGTAGTACATGAGCATGCTGGCGAGGTCCATCGGCAGGGCGTACTGCTTGCCCTGCCACTGGAGGGCCTCGAGTGCGGCCGGTTCGAATCCGTCGGTGCCGGCGCCGTCCTTCAGCAGGGAGTCCAGTGGCTCCATGAGGTCCGTGAAGCCGGACAGCCGAAGGCTCTGCATGCTCACGAGGCACGGCTGGTCGCCACCCGCGGCCTGGGTCTGCAGTTTGGTGAAGTAGTCCTTGAACGGGGCGGTCTTCAGTTCCAGCTCGATGTCGGGGTGCTCTTGGGTGACGAGGGACGCGAGGTGCTTCAGCTGCTTCTCCTCGTCGGCTCCGGCGGCCCACATCTGCCAGGTCAGGGTCACCGATCCATCCGACTTCTTCGACCCTCCCGATCCTTCGCCGGACGAGCCTCCACACCCGGCGAGTGCGACGAGTGCTCCCGCCGCCGCGACGCCGGCCCACTGCACGGCACGCAAGCGCATGTCCTGACCTCCTCATTCGATACCCGACAGGGGAAGGGGGAAGTGACTGAGCATTTATTTCGGGTCCGAGTAAATTGGGACGGTAGAGGTGCAAAGATCGGACGTCAAGGGTTCCAACTCGACGCGCTCACAGGCGAAATGGGGATGACGTGAAGGCACAACCACCGGCACCCGGGGATCTGATCCGGACCGAGATCCTGGCGCTGCTCGGAGCGGCCGGGCCGCTCAGCCGGGCGGAGATCGCCCAGCAGCTGCGGGTGGGAGCCGCGACCGTCACCGACCACACCCGGCGGCTCATCACCGAAGGGTTCGTCCGCGAACTGGAGCCCCACGCCTCCTCCGGCAAGGGCCGTCCCCCGGTCCCGCTCCAACTCGTCCCCAGCGCCGCTCATGTCCTCGGCCTGCGCGTCGCCGTCGACCATCTGGCAGGCGTCGTGGTCGGGCTCGACGGGCAGATCACCGACGAGTTCCGTCTCCCTCTACGGGTGGCGGAGTCACCCGTCCCCCTGCTCACCCGGGTATTGCAGGAGGAGATCGAGGCACGACGGAACACCACGCCCATCCGCGGGATCGGCGTCGCGGTCCCCGGCATGGTGGATCCGACGACGGGCGTCGTGCGACTCTCCGCGATCATGGACTGGCACGATCTGCCGCTGGCCGCGGAGCTCGGGCGATCCCTGCCCATGCCCGTTCTCGTCGACAACGACCTTCGTTCCAGCACGACGGCCGAGCTGCTGTTCGGCATGGGCCGCGATCACGACGACTTCCTCGTCGTCGGCATCGGTGACGGTCTCGGGATGGGCGTCGTACTGGAGCGACGCGTCCAGCGCGGCGCGGACGGACTCTCGGGCGAGTTCGGCCACATGCCCGTCGATCGGACCGGGCCGCTGTGCAACTGCGGCAACCGTGGCTGTCTGCAGTCCTTCGTCGGGCAGACGGCACTCTTGGGCGGAGCCCGCCGCGCCGGCGTCGGGCTCGGAGCAGGCGACGGGCTCGCCGCGCTGGCCGACGCCGCCGAACGGGGGGAACCGGCGGTCCTCTCCGTCCTGGACGAGGCCGGCGAGCTGCTCGGACGCAGCGTCGCCGGCGTCGTCAACATCCTCGCGGTCAAAGCGGTCAAGGTGATCGGCGAGGGCCTCGTGCTGTGGCCCCACCTCGGCCCGGCCTTCACCGCGGCGGCCGTCGCCGGGGCGATCGAACCGCTGCGGGACCTGGAGATCACCGTGTCACCGTGGCGGGACACGGAGCACGCGCGGGGTGCGGCCTGCCTGCTGCTCGCCCGCAGCGGAGCGATCACCAGGGCCTAAGGCTTGTCCCGTATAAGGCTGTGACCTGGGAGATCGGTCGGCGGTACTGTCGGCCGATGGAGCCTGACAAGTCGAACGAGTGCCCGCTTCATGGTGCTGGGGTGAGCGCGCAGAGCATGGTGGGTCGCCGGCTCGCGGAGGTCGTCGGTTCGTGGCACATGTACGGCAGTGCTGCCCCCGCGGGACCGCTGGATGTGTGGCTGATCGATGACCGGGGTGCCGCCATCCACCTCACGACCGGATCGGATTGGTGTCTGATCATCGAGGCGTCGAAGCCGCACGCCGGCTACGACATGGGCGACTCGGGGCGCGTCACCGTGGGGACGATCGGTGAGGAGACGCCGTTCGCGGACCACATCGGGGAGGATGTACTGGAGGTGCGGGAGGAATACGCACTGAACACCGGGCGCGTCGCCCTGGAGCTCGCATTCCCCACGGGGCGGGTCCGTTGTGAGAGCTGGGCTGGGGACCTCCGCTTGACCTCGGTGTGATGATCTTGGCGTGACTGGTGTGATCACGGCGTCAGAGTCGTCTTGGATAGGCCCGTTCACGGGGCTCAGCCCGAGGCTGTTCCGGAAGCTGGTGACCATGCTGCGACACGAAGGGGCGGACGCGAACCGCAAGGGCCGGCCGTGGAGCTTTCCGCTTGAGGACAGGGCACTGCTGGTCGCCACCTACTGGCGGACGAACCTGACCATGCGCCAGCTTGGCCCGCTGTTCGGGGTCTCCAAGTCGGCGGCGGGTCGCATCATCGACCATCTGGGGCCGATGCTTGCGCTCAGGCCGCGGAAGCGGTTCGCCAAGGACACCGTCCTCATCGTGGACGGCACCCTCGTGCCCACCCGCGATCACACCGTGGCCGAGCGGTCGAAGAACTACCGGTATTCCACGAACCACCAGGTCGTGATCGACGCCGACACCCGCCTGGTCGTGGTGGTTGGCCGGCCACTAGCCGGGAACCGCAACGACTGCAAGGCATGGGAGGAATCCGGAGCCAAGGCCGCCGTCGGCAAGACCCTCACGATCGCCGACGGCGGCTACCCGGGCACCGGACTCGTCATCCCGCACCGCCGCGAACGCGGCCAGACCGAGCTCCCAGCCTGGAAAGAGGAACACAACAAGTCCCACAAGCAGGTCCGGGCCCGCGTTGAGCACGTCTTCGCCCGCATGAAGACCTGGAAGATCCTCCGTGACTGCCGCCTCAGAGGCGACGGAGTCCACCACGCCATGCTCGGCATCGCCCGGATGCACAACCTCGCCCTCGCCGGATAGGTCAGCGGGCCACACTCTGGCCAACCGTGCCCGAGACGACTTGGAGATCATTTACGGGACAGCCCTTAGGCTCTGTTTCTCGGATCTCTGGACATGAGGCATGTCGAGCCACTGGGTTCAGGGCGCCGAATCGGCACCGCGCACGCCGTTCTGAATGCGCTTGCCGATGTCTGGGTCGATGTTCGTCCAGTACGTGAAGGCGCGCTCCAGGACCGGGTCGGTGACGCCGTTGAGGAGGTGGCCGACCACGTTGTTCACCAGCCGGTCACGGGCGGCATCGTCCATGACCTCGCGTACGAGCGTCCCGGGCTGGCCCCAGTCGTCGTCCTGCGCATGAGTGACGTAGGCGGTCCGCGTGATGTCTCCGTCGGTGTACCAGCTCGGGGGGCTGCCGTAGCGGGCGGTGTCGGCCGCGGGTCCGCCCTTGGAGTTCGGTGCGTAGACCGGGTCGCTGGTCTTCCGGTACGCCATCGCGCCGTCCTTGGAGTACGTGTGGACGTCGACGACGGGCGCGTTCACCGGGAGTTGCTGGTAGTTGGCGCCGATGCGGTGCCTGTGGGCGTCCGCGTACGAGAAGAGGCGGGCCAGGAGCATCCGGTCGGGGCTCGGGCCGATGCCGGGGACGAGGTTGTTGGGCTGGAAGGCGGCCTGTTCGATCTCGGCGTGGTTGTCGGTGGGGTTGCGGTCCAGGGTCATCCGGCCGACGGGGATGAGCGGGTAGTCGCTGTGCGGCCAGACCTTGGTGAGGTCGAAGGGGTTGAACCGGTAGCCGGCGGCGTCCTCGTACGGCATGACCTGCACGTGCAGGGTCCAGGAGGGGAAGTCGCCGTCCCTGATGTGCTCGAACAGATCACGCGTGTGGTAGTCGGTGTCGACGGCGGCCATCTGGTCGCCCTCTTCCTGCGTGAGGAACTCGATTCCCTGGTCGGTCTTGAAGTGGTACTTCACCCAGAACCGCTCGCCGGCCGCGTTGATCCACATGTAGGTGTGGGACGTGTAGCCGTTCATGTGCCGCCAGGAGCGGGGGATGCCGCGGTCGCCCATCAGCCAGGTGACCTGGTGGGCGCTCTCGGGGGAGAGGGTCCAGAAGTCCCACTGCATGTCGTGGTCGCGGAGGTTGTTGTCGGCACGGCGCTTCTGCGACCGGATGAAGTGCTGGAACTTCATCGGGTCTTTGACGAAGAAGACCGGCGTGTTGTTGCCGACCATGTCGTAGTTGCCTTCGCTGGTGTAGAACTTCACCGCGAAGCCGCGCGGGTCGCGCCAGGTGTCCGGGCTGCCCCGCTCCCCGGCGACGGTGGAGAACCTGGTGACCAGCTCGGTTGTGGTGCCGGGCTGGAAGACCGCCGCCTTGGTGTACCGGCTGACGTCGTGGGTGACCTCGAAGCGGCCGAATGCGCCGCTGCCCTTGGCGTGCGGCTGCCGCTCGGGGATCCGCTCCCGGTTGAACTGGGCCATCTGCTCGATCAGGTAGGAGTCCTGCAGCAGGATCGGACCGCCTGGCCCGACGGTCAGCGAGTGTTCGTCGCTCTCGACGGGGATCCCGGAGTCGGAGGTGGTCGGTGCGGGCGTCTTCTCGCTCATGCCGAGTCCTTTGGCAGCGGATGGTCGTACAGGTGACCGACAGCGGGCGGCTGAGCAGGCCACGTCACGAGCATCAGGGGTTCGCGGGCTTCTCGCATGTCGAAGCCCCCCGCTGCGGCCGACAGCGAAGGGTTCAGCCGAGCTCCTTGGACGCATTGCCCCCGAGGGCTTCGACGACCTTCTTCGCTGTGGCCTTGGCGGAGCCCGGGTTCTGGCCGGTGACGAGGTTGCCGTCGGTCGCGACGTAGGGGACGAAGGGCAGTGTCGCCTTCTCGTAGAGCGCGCCGCGCTCCTTGGCCTTCTCCTCGGCGTTGTAGGGGACCAGCTTGTCGACGCGGGCGAGGATCTCCTCGGTCCAGGCGAATCCCGTCATCTTGCGACCGGCGATGAGGAAGGAGTTGTCGGAGAGCCGGGTGTTGAGCAGGCCGCAGTAGCCGTGGCAGACCGAGGAGACGATGCCGCCCCGCTCGAAGATCTCGCGGGTGACGCGCTGCAGGCCCTCGCTGTCGGGGAAGTCGTACATGACCGCGTGGCCGCCGGTGAAGTAGATCGCGTCGTACTGCGAGGGGTCGATCTGGTCCGGGCTCGCCGTGTTCTGGAGCAGCGCCGTCTTCTCGGGGTCGGCTCGCCAGGCCTTGGCGGTCCTGTCGTAGTTCGGGAACTTCAGCGACCGTGGTTCGAGAGGCACGGCGCCGCCGGACGGGCTGACGAGTGTCTGCTCGTAGCCGTGCTCCTCGAAGACGTGCCAGGCGTGCGTGAGCTCGGAGAGCCACAGGCCGGTGGTGTGGGAGGGGTCGTCGTAGTGCCCGACGTTGGTGACGACCTCGAGGACGCGTTTGGTCATGGCTGATCTTCCTTCATGCGGAACGGGAAGGCGAGGTGGCGGGCCGTCGTGGCCGGAGCCGGTGGTCGGTCAGCGGACGCCCACGGCACGCAGCGTCTTGAAAGCCCGGGTCAGGATCCGCGCCCACAGTTCGTGCTCGACTCCGCGGGGCGGGGCGAAGCCCTGGAGGCGCTGGTGGGCGACGGTCTGGGCCTCGGTGTACTTGAGCAGCCCGTCGGCGCCGTGACGGCGACCGATGCCGGAGTCGCCCACGCCGCCCATGGGGGCGTCGATGCTGCCCCAGGCGGCGGCGAACGCCTCGTTGACGTTGACGGTGCCGGCGTGCAGCCGTGCCGCGACCTTGCGGGCCTCGGCGCCGTTGCGGCCCCAGACGCTCGCATTGAGGCCGTACGGCGTGGCGTTGGCCATCGCGACCGCCTCGTCGACGGACCGGTAGCGGTAGATCGACACCACGGGGCCGAACGTCTCGTGGTCGAACAGCGTCATCTGCGGGGTCACGCCGGCCAGGATCGTCGGCTCGTGGAACAGCGGGCCGAGGTCGGGCCTGGCCCTGCCTCCGGCCAGTACGGTCGCGCCCTTCGACACCGCGTCGTCGACGTGCGAGATGACGGTGTCGAGCTGCGAGGGGGTGGTCAGCGAGCCCATGTCCATCGAGAAGTCGTAGGCCGCCCCGAGGCGCATGGCCCGGGTGCGCTCGACGAACGCGGTGACGAACGTGTCGTGGATCTCGTCGGCGACGTAGAGCCGCTCGACGGACACGCACAGCTGCCCGGCCGAGGGGAAGCAGGCGGCGACGGCTCCGGCGGCGGCCTTCTCGATGTCGGCGTCGGCGAGGACGACCATGGCGTTCTTGCCGCCGAGCTCCAGGGACGCGCCGATCAGCCGCTCACCCGCGTCGCGCGCGATCTGGCGCCCGCTGGCGGTGGAGCCGGTGAACATCATGTAGTCCCCGCCGGCCATGAGCGCGTCTCCGATGGAACTGCCACGGCCGACCACCATCTGCCAGACGTCCCCCGGCAGTCCGGCCTCGCGCATCAGGGCCAGTGCCCACAGCGCGGTCAGCGCGGTCTGGGTGTCGGGCTTCTGCACGACGGCGTTTCCGGCCATCAGGGCCGGGATGGCGTCGCCGGCGGCCATGCTGAGCGGGTAGTTCCAGGGCGAGATGACGGTGACGACGCCCTTGGGGTGGTGCAGTTCGGTGGTGTGGGTCAGCACCGGGATCGCTCCCTTGCGGCGCTTGGGTGAGAGCAGCCGCCGCGCGCTGCGGGCGTAGTAGCGGGCAGTGATCGCGATGTCGCTCACCTCGAGGAACGCGTCGCGACGGGTCTTGCCGCTCTCGGCCTGCATCAGGTCCAGGGCTTCCTCCTGTCGCTGGAGGACGAGGTCGTGGAAGCGCAGCATGATGCGTTTGCGGTCCGCGACCGGGGTGGCCGCCCAGCCGGCCTGGGCGGCGCGTGCCCGGGCGTAGGCGTCCTCGACGTCGTCGGGGGTGGAGACCGGCAGGTCCGCGAGCGGTGCGCTGGTGTACGGGGAGGTCGTGGTGACCCGCCGGGCGTGGGCACCGGCGGCCACCAGGGCGGCCAGGCGGGCGACCCGGTCAGGCGTCAGCGATGCCGGGAGGGCGGTCTGGAGGCGGCCGGTGTGCGCGGTGGTGGTCATCGCGGTCTCAGCTCCGGTCCTGGATGGAGGTGGGTACGGGCATATGCAGCGCCAGCTGGCCCTCGGTGGTGACGTCGAGCTGGATCGTCCGGATGGGCTTCAGCGAGCGAAGGTCGTCGCTCACCCGACCCTCACCGAGCTGCAGATCCAGGCCGCGCGGGAGGCGCGTGGTTCCTGAGGCGAGCATGTTGATCTGGCTGGTCGTGGAGTGCCAGGCACCGTCGATCGTGGTGTAGGAGGTCAGGGTCGAGACGTGTGCGCCGGTGGGCCGGGCGGTCTGCTTCGGGGTGGGCGCCGACAGGGCGAGGTCGAGGCCGCCCTGGTCGTTGGCGATTCTGGCGGAGGTGCGCTCGGTGTCGATGTCGACGTCGAGCTCCGTGACCCACTTGGGGAACCCGTAGCCGTCGTGGCCGCGCACCTGCGCGATCTCGGTGTTGACGGGGAGCGAGAGGACGTAGGAGTGCAGGGAGTCGTTCTTGAGTCCGGTGACCAGGTCGAGCAGGCCCAGCCCGCCGTGCCGCGCCGGCTTGACGGCGATGCCGACCGCGGCCTCGGTGTAGAAGTCGATGTCGCACACGTCGTACCGAAAGGCCATCACCGAGACGATCCCGAGCCCCGGCACGATCTCGAGCGGGTCCAGCTCATGAGGCAGGCGGGCCCGGATCGCCCTGGTCGGCGCGAGCATCGTGAGCCGGGTCGTGGAGATGCGGTAGTAGAAGTTCGGCGTCAGCGTGGGCCCGATGCGGGAGTCCACGCGGCTCTTCGGCATGCGGCGGAAGAAGTCGACGCTGGTGACCCGTGGGTCCCGGGCGACCGCGTCGAGGTCGGTGTCCATGCGGAACCTGTCGTAGAGGCCGCCTTCAGGGACCGTGACGAGACGCCCGCCAAGATCGACCTCTACGGTCCGGTCGGTCAGCTTGCCAGTGGATGACATGGGCACTCTCCTCCGATGTGAGCGGCGTTAACACCGAGGGTCGCACGGGATGTGAGCACCGTCAACAATGGAAGGTGTGAGGTGTGAGGTGTGTGGCGGGAGGGTGGTGCACGTCAGGGGCTGATCGAAGTGATGGCCAGGAAGGCGCTGCGCACCTGGTCGGCCACGTCCTCGTCCGACGCGGCTCGCAGCTTGCCGTCGAGGTGCAGGCAGGCAAGTCCGTGGGCGAGCCCCCAGCCGGCGGAGGCCAGGGCCGAGGCGTCCGCTTCGGGGGTGACGCGATCGAGCGCGTCGGCCAGTAGTTCGTGCAGGTCGCCGGCGGCCTTGACTCGAGCGTCGTCCGCGTCGTCGCACGGCTTGCCGAACATCACGCGGAACAGGGCCGGGCGTCGCAGCGCGAAGGCGACGTAGGCGACGGCGAACTCCGCCAGGTCCGAGATCGAGGTGGGCAGGTCGTGCCCGTCGCCCAGGTCGGCCAGGAGGTCCCGAAATCCCTCGACGGCCAGGGCGGACTCCAGGGCGTCGCGGTCCTTGAAGTGGCGATACGGCGCGGTCGGCGATACGCCGGCCCGGCGGGCGACGGCGCGCAGCGAGAAGGGCTCGCCGGCCTCGAGCATCTCCATTGCGGCGGACAGCAATGCCGCTCGCAGGTCGCCGTGGTGGTAGCCGCTCTTCTCTGAAGTTGACATTGCTTACTTCGTCTCCCTATGCTGTGTTAGCACCGTAAACATAGTGTACGTCCGAAGAGGCCGAGGCCTGCGGGAACGGGCCCGCACGGTGCACCGGTCGGCCGCTGTACGCGGTCGACCAGCCGGTCACCCCGCCGACCCGTCGGCACCACGCCGCCCAGGCACGGCCAACCGCCGCATCGGCTGCGTCCGTACCCCGGCCACGGCGGTCGCCCGCATCGCCACCTGGTGGCACGACACCGCTCGCTGTCGAGTCGTCGTCACCACCCGCACCATCCACATCGAGGAGACCAGCCCCATGCAGACCGTTCTCGGTGCCGGCGGACCGATCGCCGACGAGCTCGTGAGCGAGCTCCACCGCAATCACACCAAGGACATCCGTCTCGTCAGCCGCAAGCCGTCGAGGGTGCACGACACCGATGAGCTCGTGGCCGCAGACCTCACCGACGCCGACGCCACCAGCCGTGCCGTCGCGGGCAGCGACACGGCCTACCTCACCGTCGGCCTGCCCCTGGACTCGGAATTGTGGGAGCGGCAGTTCCCCGTCATCATGCGCAACGTCATCGACGCCTGCGCCGAACACGGCACCAAGCTCGTCTTCTTCGACAACACCTACATGTATCCCGGAACGTCGACACCCCAGACCGAGTCGACGGCATTCGCACCGGGCGGACGCAAAGGACGGGTCCGCGCGGATATCACCACCATGCTGCTCCAGGCCATGCGGGCAGGGCGCGTCGAAGCCCTGATCGGCCGAGCGCCCGAGTTCTACGGCCCCGGCCGGACGAAGAGCTACACCAACTCGTTGGTGTTCGACCGGATCAGGGCGGGCAAGCGGCCGTTCGTCCCGGTCGACGCCCATGCCGAGCGGTCCCTGATCTGGACACCCGACGCGAGCCGCGCACTTGCCCTGCTCGGCAACACACCGGATGCCTACGGCCAGACGTGGCACCTCCCGGTCGACCCGGACCGGCGGTCCTACGCCCAGCTCATCAAGATCGCCGGTGAGATCACCGGCCGCAAGATCGGCTACACGAAGCTGCCGATGTCCGCCTTCCGCCTCGCCCGCCACTTCGTCAGGCCGCTCGACGAGATGTACGAGCTGCTCGTCCGCTACCGCGACGACAACATCTTCGACAGCTCGAAGTTCGCGGCCCGCTTTCCCGACTTCCGCGTCACGCGCTATCGGGAGGGAGTGGAGCGGATCCTCGCCGGCTGACCCGTCGAAAGGTCCTCTTGCCGGCCGGCTCGTGCCGCGATGCCGAACCGGCTGCGGTACTCCGACGGGGTGACGCCCGTGGCGCGCTGGAAGAGCCGACGGAAGTTCGAGACGTCCAGATAGCCGACGCTGTGGGCGATCCGGCCGACCGGCTCGTCGGTCAGTTCCAGAGACTCGCGGGCTTTCGCGATGCGCGCCGCCTGGAGGTACTCCGTCGCGGTCAGGCCCGTGGCCTCCTTGAACCGTCGCTGGAAGGTGCGCGGGTGCATGGCCGCGGTTCGCGCGAGACGCTCGATGGAGTGGGGCTCGTGGAGACGGGCGTGCACCTGCGCCTGCACCGCGCGAACGGCGGAGTCGCCATGCTGGAGTCGTGGCGTGAACTCCTGGTAGAGGGACTGCCGTCGGCGCGGGGGGTCGGCGAGGACGAAGCGTGCCGTGTGCAGCATGACGCTGGGGCCGAGCATCCGGTCGACGAGCGTGAGGCCCAGGTCGACCCACGCCAGGATCCCCGCGGCCGTCATGATGTCGACGTCGTCGATCACCATGCGTGACGCGTCCACCCGGACCTTCGGGTGCCGGCGCGCCAGCTCCTCCGCGAACGCCCAGTGGGTCGTGGCGTCCCGGGAGTCGAGCAGGTGGGTCTCGGCGAGGACGAAGACGCCGGCGCACACGGCACACAGAGTGGTGCCCTCGGTCCGGAGCCCGACGAGCCAATCGGTGAGCTCTCCGACCGAGGTCATCAGCTCGGGTACGACCAGGCTCGGCGGGATGACGACGTGGCTCAGGCGGTGTGCGAGCTCGGGATGAGTGTCCGAGGTGCACACCATGACCGGGCCGTCGTCGGTGGCGGACACCGACCAGGCGCTGACCCGGATCACGCTCGGAGGGTCGGCCGACTCCACCGCGTACTCGCTGGCGACACGGAAGATGTCCCGCAGGCCGTGGATCGCCGACACCTGGCAGTCGTCGTACTCCAGCAGGCCGACCTCACCGACGACCCGCGCTCCGGTCTCATCGATGTGTGGACCTGTCGCGGTCGGGCTCATCGTGTCTCCTCCGGATCCGGTTTCGGCGCAGCGATGGGCGGTAGACCCTGCCGAGTCTGCCGCCCATGTGTCTGCTGACCGGTCGTGGTCACTCCTGATGGAGAGCATCTCGCAGCGCGTCGACGGACAGCTTCCGTGCGATGTTGGTGGCCGGGGTGTCCCGCAGGCTGTCCAGCAGCATGAAGTCGTGGACGGTCCCGCTGATGCGGACGGCGGTCACCTCGACGCCGGCCTCACGGAGCTTGTTGGCGTAGAGCTCACCCCCGTCCCGCAGGACGTCGGCCTCCGCCGTGATGACGAGGGCGGGCGGCAGCCCCTCGAGATCCTCCAGGGTCGCCCGCAGCGGAGAGGCGTACTTCTCCTCGCGCTTGGTCTCGTCGGTCGTGTACGCGTCCCAGAACCACTTCATCCCGTCGCGGGTGAGGTAGTAGTGCTCCGCGAACTGGTGGTAGGACTGCGTGTCGAAGTCCGGCCCGGTCACGGGGTAGAGCAGGATCTGCGCCTTGAGCGCGAGCCCTCCGCGGTCCTTGTTCATCTGGGCGAAGACCGCGGACATGCATCCGCCGACCGACTCGCCGGCGACGGCGACGCGGGAGGTGTCGAGGCCGTGATCGGCTCCGTTCTCCTGCAGCCAGCGGCCGACGGCGTAGTTCTGCTCGACCTGCGTGGGATATCCCTTCTCGGGTGCCCAGTCGTAGACCGGGAAGACGCCGGCGGCACCGGCCCCGACGGTGAGTTCGCGGAAGAGGCGGTCGTGGGTCCTGTCGTCGCCGAAGACCCACCCCGCGCCGTGGATGTAGAAGACCACGGGCAGCGGGCCCGTGGCGCCCTTGGGCTTGATGATGCGGGTACGGACGGTGCCCCACTCGCCGGCGTCGACGTCGACCCACTCCTCGTCGACATCCGGGCGCTCGACGCCCTCGCCGCTCTGCAGGTCACTGAGGATCTTGCGCCCTTCCTCGGGCGGAAGCTCGTAGATCCGAGGGTGTGGATCGGTGTCGTCGGCGAGCTTCTTGGCCTGGGGCTCCAGGTACGGCGTGGTGGGGGCTGGAAGGTCAGTCATCGGTGATCATCCTTTCCGCGCAGGCCGGTCGCTTGCCTCATTGACGCTACGGACGGTTCGCACTCAGGCCGAGTGCCGCGAGCGACGCTCATCGAGGTGATCGCGACACCCGTCCTGAGGCGGGTCCGGTGACCGGAGAATTCGGGCGAGCAGAGAACAGGAGGCGCCGGGAAAACGGCCCGACGGGCTCCATCCTCAGTAGGTCCCGGTCGCAGCGCAAAACGGCTCCACCCATGGATACGGCTCGTGAACGGTCACAGCGCAGCTCGGGCGGAACACTGCTCTTCCCCAAGGATCCGCCTCGCCGGCGTTGATCGCAGTCGGTGGTGCGTCGGGCTGGGCGGTACACGCCGCGAACCTGCCTCCCGTCGGCGCGCCCGGTTTCGCGTGGGGCGCCGTGGCGGCGATCAGGGCTCCTGCGCAAGGGTCCGGCATCAGCGCCACGGCCCTCGGCGACACCAGTGGCGAAGGGGCGGCGGGGGCATACGCGGGAACGTCCCCGCGCGTGGCTCAGTCGCTCGCCGGGGCGCCGGTCACGTAGATGTTTGCAAGGAGCGTCAGCTCCTCGACCAGCGACGCCCTCGGAATCGGCGGCCGTTCGAGGACCCAGCGGACAGCGAGGGCCTCCATCGCCGCGACGAGGACCCACGAGCGGGTGGTGCCGCTGCGCTCGCCCGGGCCCTCGCGGCCGGCGAGGTAGGCGGAGCCGAGGTCCTGGATGCGGCGGCGGAGCGCGTGGAGATGGGCGTCGCTGTAGCGGTGCGGGACCTCCTCGACGACAACGCGAAGGAGTTGCGAGTCGTGCTCCATGGCGGAGAGCAGCGCCTCCACCGTGTTCGGGACCAGGCGATCCGGCGGGTCGGTGATGTGGTCGGCGAGGGAGGCCGTCACGCGTGCGCCGGTCCGCGCCCAGAAGCGTTCCATCAGGACGCTCAGCAACTCGTCCTTGTTGCTGAAGTACTGGTAGAGGGAGCCCGGGCTGATGCCGGCCGCGTCGGCGACGCGGGTGGTCGCGAAGCACGCGTAGCCGTCGTGGGAGAGCACCAACTGCCCTGCGGAGACGATGCGTTCGACCATCTGACGGGACCGCTCCTGCCGGGGCTCCTTGCGCATGACGCGAATGGTATGCGAGCGAGAATTCGCGTTACAACGGAACGTATGACGGACCGAAGGTCACCGATCAGCGAAGACCATGACGCGGCGGGCGGTCGCAAGGACCGCACCGATGGGCGGAACCCTGACGGCGCCTCGCACTCCACTCCGGCCGGCCTCCCCGGCGGCTTCCCCAGCCGCTTCCGGGAGGCGGAAGCGCGCGGACGCCGGATCGCCCGCGGGCTCTTCCTGCTCGCCGACATCGACAAGGACGTGGACGAGTCCCTGATGGAGCGGGTCGGCGGCGCGCTCCTGGAGCGTGACGAGCCGGGCGCGGCGCTCGCCGACGCGATGCGGCTGCCGCCCGGCGATCCAGGCCGCGTCACGCACGCGCGGATCGGTGCGGCGCTGGCCGCGGCGCCGGACGTGCCCGCGGACCTGCCGCCCGCACTGCGGGACCTCCTCGCGCAGGCCCTGACGGTGCCGGACTGGGTGGACTGGCCGCGCGTGGAGCGGGGCGCTGATGCCTACCGCTACCTCGGCCACAACGCCGGCGACGTACTCACTTCGCTGTCGCTGATCGGCGGCTACCGCTTCGGCGGGCCACCCGAACTCCTCGTCCTCACAGGCGGGTTGACCGGTGGTACGACACTGCGGCGTCTCGGCGAGACGACGAAGTGGGCCAACGCCGTGACCCGCCCCGGCGGCCTGCGACCCGGCGCGGAGGGCTGGCGGCTCACGGTGCACGTACGGGCCATGCACGCGCTGGTGAACGCCCGCTTCGCGCCGCGCTGGGACACGGCCCGCTGGGGCCATCCCATCAACCAGGCCGACCAGGCGGGCACGCTCGGCCTGTTCGACGCGACGGTGATCGTCGGCTGCCTAGGTCTCGGCGTACGCCTGACGCGGGCGCAGCGGGACGACCTGATGCACCTGTGGCGTTACGTGGGATGGCTGATGGGTGTCGCGCCCGAGTGGCTGACGGACGACGAGAACGAACGCCACCGCTTCAACCACCACATCCTGCTCGCCGCGGCCGGGCAGACACAGGCCGGCCGCGACCTGGCCCAACAGACCCTGGACGCCCAGGCAGAACGGGACTTCGGCCACCGCACGCCGGCCGTGCAGCGGCTCAGGCAGCGCTACGAGCGGGCCCGCCAGGCGAGCCTCCTCACCGTCTTCGTGGGCCGTAGCGGCATGCGCGAGCTGGGGTTGCGGAGCCGGCTGCCGTGGGCGCTGCTGCTCGCACTCGCGGACAACACGGTCCGGTACCGGGTGCTCGGCCGGCTGCCGGGCGGCCGGCGGTGGCTGGTATCAAGGGGGGCGCGGGTGCAGGAACGGCAGATGGCGTCGATGTTCCACGGCGGTCCTGCGGCGGTGGGACGCCTGCCAGGCGCAGGGGACAGCAGTAGTCCTGACTCCTGAAGTGCCCATCCGGCCGACGTGACAGTCGGGCCTGGGAGGGGGCAGGCTCAGTCCTGTTCCTCCACGATGCTCTTCAGCACGCTCGTCGCACCCATGCCGTTGGGCCAACCGGAGTAGAACGCCAAGTGCAGCAGGGCCTCCTGCAACTCCTCGTCGGTGACACCGTTCTGGCGGGCGAAGGAAAGGTGGAACTTGAGCTGATCCGTCTTCCCGAGAGCGGTCAGCGCGGCGACGGTGACAAGGCTGCGATCGCGCTTGGACAGGCCCTCGCGCTCCCAGACCTCATCGAAGAGGACCCGGTCGGTGTAATGGACCATTCCCGATGCGAAGTCGCCGAAGGCGTTCTTCCCGCCGGTCCAGCCGGTGCCCGTGTTCTCGGTCATTGTCTCTCCCTGTCCGCGCCGACGTCCGTCGAGCGCTCTCTCGACGTGCTGCGCCCATGACATCGCCCCACATGCGGAGTGGGGGAGTCCCTGGTGAAGGACGTACTGGCAGGGCATCCCTCGCAGGCGTTTCGCGCTTTAGCGTGGAAAGCATGGACGCCAGGAACACAGCCCGGGAGTTCCTCATGTCACGTCCCGTCACAACGCCGAGCACATGGCCTACGTCAGCTGAACGGAAAGAAGGAAATGACAGTCGACGGATTCGCCCAGATCTTCCCTCTCGGGGAGAAGAACGACGCCTACGCGCAGTACTTCACCGGCCAGAGCTACCTGGCTCCGCTCGCTTCGGGGAGTGTCCCCGTCAGCAACGTCTCCTTCGAGCCGGGCTGCCGCAACAACTGGCACATCCATCACGGCACGGGCGGTGGCGGTGACCAGATCCTGCTGTGCACGGCGGGCAGCGGCTGGTACCAGGCCGAGGGCGAGGAACCCATCAGCATGGAGCCCGGAACGGTGGTCCGCGTCCCCGCGGGCACGAAGCACTGGCACGGCGCGAAGGCCGACTCGTGGTTCTCCCACGTCGCCTTTATCACCCCGGGCGGGAACGTGAGCAACGAATGGCTCGAACCCGTCACCGACGAGGTGTACGGGCAGCTGCCGAGGAACGGAGCGGACGCATGACCATCCTGAACGAGACCTACACGCTGCCCCACGGTGTCGAGATCCCCAAGCTGGGGCTCGGCACCTGGTTCATCGACGACGACAAGGCGGCCGAGGCGGTCCGCGCCGCCGTGGAGATCGGCTACCGCAACATCGACACCGCCCAGGCCTACGGCAACGAGCGCGGTGTCGGCGAGGGCGCGCGCACCGCCGGCGTGCCCCGCGACGAGCTGTTCGTCTCGACCAAACTCGCCGCCGAGATCAAGGAGTACGACCAGGCCGTCGCCTCGATCGACGGGTCACTGGACAAGCTCGGGACCGAGTACATCGACCTGATGCTCATCCACAGCCCGCAGCCCTGGGACGACTTCCGCGGCGGGGACTACGCCAAGGGCAACCGCGAAGCCTGGCGCGCGCTCGAAGAAGCGCACCGGGCCGGCAAGATCCGCGCCATCGGCGTGTCCAACTTCCAGCAGCGGGACCTGGACAACCTCCTGCAGGACGCGACCGTCGTGCCACACGTCAACCAACTGCTCGTCCACGCCGGAAACACTCCCTCGGAGCTCCTGGACTACTGCGAGAGCAAGGAGATCCTCGTCGAGGCCTACTCGCCGATCGCGCACGGAGCGATCCTGGACAACGCCGAGGTCCGGGCGATGGCGGAGAAGTACGGGATGTCCGTCCCGCAGTTGTGCATCCGCTACACCCTGCAACTGGGCACCGTGTCGTTGCCCAAGACGTCGAACCCTGACCACATGCGCTCCAACGCCGAGGTCGACTTCGAGATCTCCGGTGACGACATGGACGCTCTGCGGGGCCTGCGCGACGTGGACTACGGCGAGCACAGCGCCTTCCCCGTCTACAGCGGGAAGTGACTCCGGACGAGCGCCACCCCACGAGGGTCTGATCCATCGACCGCCCTCCGGCACGTCATCGTCCGATCAGTTGCTGCGGGGATGTGGCCTGGTGCCTTCCGTGGCCGGCGAAGAACGGGTCTGTTGCGGGCCGGACATGTCCAGCAGGAGCAGGGCGTCGTGGTCGGGGGTGCCGGGCTCGGCCGTGTAGACGCCGATGCGCTGGCCGGGGGTGCCTTCGACGTGCAGGGACTGCGAAGTGAGGGTGATCGTGCCGACCAGCGGGTGGTGGAACGTCTTGTGGGCGGGCTTGCGGCCGGCGACCTCGTAGCGTTCCCACAGGCCCGCGAAGTCGGGGCTCTTGAGCAGGAGTTCGCCCACGAGGTTGGTGAGGTCGGGGGCGTCGGGCGCGGTGCCCGCGATGGCGCGGAGCCGGGCGACACACGCGGTGATCTGGCGCTCCCAGTCGGGGAAGAGGTCACGCGCGGCGGGGTGGAGGAAGAAGTAGCGGGCCAGGTTGCGGTGCTTGGCGGGCCAGTCGTCCAGGCCCGCGTACAGAGCGAGGCCGCCGGGGTTCCAGGCGAGCATGTCCATGCTGCGGCTGATGACGTACGCGGGGTTCGGGCGCAGGGACTCGAGCAGCAGCTTGAGGTGGGGGCGCACGGTGCGGCTGGGCGCCGGCGGGGGTTCGGAGACGTACCGGGCCGCGCGGGCGGCGAGCTCACGCAGGTGCTGGTGTTCCTGGTCGTCCATGCGCAGGGCGCGAGCGAGCGAGTCGAGGACGGCCGGACTGGGCCGGGTCTCCCTGCCGCGCTCCAGGCGGACGTAGTAGTCGATGCTGATGCCGGCGAGGGTGGCCAGCTCCTCACGGCGCAGGCCGGGCGTGCGGCGGATGCCGGCGCCGACGGTGAGGCCGACGTGTTCGGGGCTGGTCTGGGTGCGGCGGGCGCGAAGGTAGCGGCCCAGCTCGGCGCCTTCGCTGTGCGCGCTCGTCGATGCCATGACTCCAGTCTCACCCGCCCGGCGCCCGCCACGCAGAGGGTAGAGGGGCCCTGTCATTACCCCTGAACAGCCCGCCCTGCCACAGCGGCGGGATCGGGGTGAAAGTGAAGGCCGAAGACGTCGGCTCCCTCGCCACCGCGCAGCTCCTGCCCGGCACGACCTGCCGGGCCGGGCAGGAGCGGCAAGAGTGAGGGGGGGGCGGGCGACACGATCGACCGGAGAAGGCGAGATGCGCTACATCAAGCTGCGTGACCTGGAGGTTTCCCGGATCGGGCTGGGCGCCATGGGCATGTCCCACGGCTACACCGGCGCCGGTTCCGACGACGCGGAGTCGATCAGGACCGTGCACCGGGCGCTGGACCTGGGCGTCACCCTCATCGACACCGCCGAGATCTACGGCCCCTACGTCAACGAGGAGCTGCTCGGGAAGGCGCTGAAGGGGCGGCGGGACCAGGTGGTGCTCGCCACCAAGTTCGGCCTGGTCTCGCACGGCGGAGACGGCGCGTGGAACCTCGACTCCGGTCCCGCCAACATCCGCACCGCCGTCGAAGGCTCCCTGAAGCGGCTGGGCACCGATCACATCGACCTCTACTACCAGCACCGCGTCGACCCGGACACGCCGATCGAGGAGACCGCCGGCGCCGTGGGCGAGCTGATCGCCGAGGGCAAGGTGCGGGCCTTCGGGCTCTCCGAGGCGGGTCCGGACACGATCCGCCGCGCCCACGCCGTCCAACCGGTCACCGCGGTCCAGTCCGAATACTCGCTGTTCACGCGTGGTGTCGAGGAGCGGGTGCTGCCCGCCCTGCGGGAGCTGAACATCGGCCTGGTGCCGTTCTCACCGCTGGGCCGCGGCTTCCTGACCGGCACGGTGCGCTCCACCGACCAGTTCGACGCGGACGACTTCCGGCGTGACAACCCCCGTTTCACCGGCGAGAACTTCCGGCGCAACCTTGCGCTCGCCGACGAGGTCCAGGCCCTGGCCGAGGAGGCCGGTGCCACGCCCGGTCAGGTGGCGCTCGCCTGGCTGCTCGCTCAGGGCGAGGACATCGCTCCGATCCCCGGCACCAAGCGCGTCAGCCGCGTCGAGGAGAACACCGCCGCCGACACCGTCACGCTGACCGCCGAGCAGCTCGCGAGGCTTTCCGGCCTGCCGCCCGCAGCCGGCGCCACCCACACCGAAGCCCAGGCCCGCCTGCTCGAACGCTGACCCCGCCGTCCCGAACCAGCAACCCCCGTTTGGAGCAATACCCGCCATGCGCGCAGCAGTGATGTACGGAGCCGGCGACGTCCGCGTCGAGGACCGGGCCGACCCGAAGATCGTCGACTCGACCGACGCCGTGGTGCGCACGCTCGCCGCCTGTGTGTGCGGCAGCGACCTGTGGCCCTACGGCTCCATGCCCGCTACCGATACCGGCCGCCCCATGGGCCATGAGTTCCTGGGCGTCGTCGAGGAGACGGGCACGGATGTGACCGGCCTGAAGACCGGTGACCTGGTCGTCGCCCCGTTCACGTACAGCGACAACACCTGCGACTACTGTGCCAAGGGGCTGCAGATCTCCTGCCGCAACGGCGGCCGGTACGGCTTCGACCATGTGGACGGCGGGCAGGGCGAAGCCGTCCGCGTCCCCTACGCGGACGGCACGCTGGTGAAGCTGCCGGTGGCCGCCGACTCGGCGCTGTTGCCGTCGCTGCTCACCCTCTCCGACGTGATGACCACCGGCCACCACGGTGCCGTCACCGCCGGCGTCGGCCGCGGCGATGCGGTGCTCGTGGTCGGAGACGGCGCGGTCGGGCTCTGTGCCGTGATCGCCGCCAAACGACTGGGTGCCGAGCGGATCGTGCTTGCCGGCCGTCACGAATCGCGCACCACACTGGGCCGGCACTTCGGCGCCACCGACGTGGTCGCCGCACGCGGCGAGGAAGGCATCGCCCGGATCCGAGAGCTGACCGGCGGCGTCGACAAGGTGATCGAAGCCGTCGGCACCCGCCCGGCACTCGACACCGCACTCGGCGCGATCCGGGACGGCGGCACCATCAGCCGCCTCGGCGCCCCCCAGTACGAGCAGGGCCCGATCGGCCCGGCCGTCTTCATGCGCAACATCACCCTGACCGGCGGCGCCAGCCCCGCCCGCGCCTACATCGAGCAGCTGCTGCCCGACGTCCTGGACGGCACCATCGCTCCCGGCCGGGTCTTCGACCAGACCTTCCCCCTCGATCAGACACCGGATGCCTACCGGGCCATGGCCGACCGTCAGGTCCTCAAGGCCCTCATCCGCCCGTGACCACGTCTGCGGCACGTCCACCGGAACCTGGCTTGCTCCCACTGCGGGTAGAAGCGGTCCCTCGCACCCGCCACTCCCGCTCACCGATCAACCCCGAACATTCCGAAGGAAGACCCTCATGCAGTACGTGACCTTGAACAACGGCGTCGAGATGCCCCTGCTCGGCTTCGGCGTCTACCAGATTCCCGCGGAGGACACCGAACGCGCCGTTTCCGAGGCCCTGGTCGCCGGCTACCGCCTGCTGGACACGGCCGCGGCCTACGGCAACGAAGAAGCCGTCGGCCGCGCCATCAAGGCCAGCGGCATCCCGCGCGAGGACCTGTTCGTCACCACCAAGCTGTGGATCCAGGACGCGCCCGCCCAGGACCACGCCCGCCGCGCCTTCGAGACGTCCCTGACCAAGCTGGGCCTGGACCACCTCGACCTCTACCTCATGCACCAGCCCTACGGCGACGTCTACGGTCAGTGGCGCGCCATGGAAGCCCTGAACCGTGAGGGCGCGGCCAAGGCGATCGGTGTCGCCAATTTCTACCCCGACCGCCTGCTCGACCTGATCGTCAACAACGAGATCACCCCGGCCGTCAACCAGATCGAGACCCACCCCTTCTTCCAGCGCGCCGACTACCAGACCCTCATGCGCGAGCACGGCGTGCAGATCCAGTCCTGGGGCGGCTTCGCCGAAGGCAGGAACAACCTGTTCACCGACCCGCTCCTCGCCGACATCGGCAAAGAGCACGGCAAGTCCGTCGCCCAGGTCGTCCTGCGCTGGCTGACCCAGCGAGGCGTCGTCGCCATTCCCAAGTCCGTGCGCGCTGAGCGCATGGCCGAGAACTTCGACATCTTCGACTTCCGGCTCACCGATGAGTAGATGGACCGGATCGCCACCCTCGACACAGGCAGCTCCCTCTTCTTCGACCATCACGACCCCGAGATCGTCACCTGGCTCGCCGCGCGCCGCCTGGACGCCTGACCAAGCGCCTCCGGGCGAGCACGAGACCGCAGGCCAACAGCCGGCCGCCCCCTTCCCGCTCCGACGAGGCGGACTCTCCAGGCATGGTCCCGACGGGTCCTCGCCCGTATCGCCCTTGGTGCTCCCTAGGAGGCCACCGACGAGGCTGCTCGTGGCGGGGCTGCGGTGGCCGGTGCCGGCCTGGTGGCTGTCGCTGGTGATGCTGCCGATGTTCGCGCTCCACGCGCCGTCCGGCCCGTACGCGGGATGGGCGTGGGACGTACGCGCCGGACTGCTGTTCTGGTCGCATTGCGCAACCGGCCGTGGGTGACGGCCGAGATCGCGTGCGCGAGGGGCTCGACGCGTCCGCCTCCGTCCGCGGCCTGGTCGCCAGCCACCTCAAGAGCGGCCACCGCTACACGTCCTCGACCGCAGAAGGTCCACCACTCGCCCGCCCAGCCAAGGACGCGACACAGCCTGCTGCTGCGGGCTGCATAACGAGGTCTGGGTCCACGACCCCGGACAGGAGGTCTACGTCGCCAGGGTGGACACCGACAGCCTGGCCGAGCAGACCTCGAGGACCTGTTGCAACGACCAGGGACCGTCGGCGCCCGAGTCCACCTATGGCTGGATGATCCGACGAAGGGGCTAGTCGAGGCGCTGTGCCGCCGCGAGGAGTTCATCGAGCGCCGACAGCGTCAGCGTCGCCAGTTCACCGGGGGCGTCGTCCCGTGCCGGGTCGGCCCAGCGGGTGAAGCCCAGCTTGAAGGCCAGGACGCCGAGCTCGGCGGCGACTTGGGCGGTCGCCTCGGGGACACCGCGCTGCCGCAGGGCGCCCACCATCGCGGCGGCCATGCCGATGCTCTTGAGCGCGTTGCGCTCCTGGAGCTCCTCGTTCGCCTCGATTGCGGCGTGCAGGAGCGGACTCAGCTCACGGTTGAACGAGGTCATCTCGCCCGACGCGCGCTCCAGGCCCGCTGCGACGGCCCCCATCGGCGTCGAGTCCGCGGGGGCGTCGGCGATGCCCTCGACCAGGAGGCGGCTGAGCGTCGTCTGCCCAGCCGAGAGGATCTCCCGCTTGTCGGTGAAGTGCCGGTGGAAGGTGCTGCGGGTGAGGCCCGCGCGTTCGGCGATCTCGGCGACGGTCGTGTTGTCGTAGCCCTGCTCCGCGAACAGGCGCAACGCCGCTACGACCAGGCGTTGCCGTGCGTCCGGCTTCCATCTCGGCATACGACCATCCTAAGTGATGCGACACATGTCGCATCGCTGGGTGTAGCGTGGTGAGTGATGCGACACCTGTCGCATCACTTGATCCCTCGCACCTTGGAGTCCGCCATGCGCGTCTTCATCACCGGCGGCACGGGCCTGATCGGCTCCGCCGTCGTCGCCGAACTGCTCTCCGCGCAACACACGGTCACCGCCCTGGCCCGTTCCGACGCCTCCGCCGAGAAGGCCCGGGCGGCCGGCGCCGACGTGGTCCGCGGCGGGCTCACCGACCTGGACGTGCTGCGCGGCGAGGCGGAGAAGGCGGACGGCGTCGTCCACCTCGCCTTCAGCAACGACTTCAGCTCGCCGGAGGCTCTCGCACAGGCCGTCTCCGAGGAAGGCGCCGCGCTCCGCGCACTCGGCGACGCCCTCGTGGGTACGGACAAGCCACTCGTCACCGTGTCCGGTACGCCCCTTGCCCAGGGACGCCCCGCCGTCGAGGAGGACCCGCTGCCCACGGACGGACCGGTCGGCGGGCGCAGCGTCTCGGTGGAGCGCGCCCTCGGCCTGGCCTCACGCGGCGTGCGCAGCACGGCGATCCGGCTGCCGCGCACCGTGCACAACGAGGGTGACGGCGGGTTCGCCGGGCTCCTCACCCAGATCGCCCGCACTACGGGCGTGGCCGGCTACCCCGGTGACGGCACCCAGCGCTGGCCCGCGGTGCACGCGCTCGACGCCGCCGTGCTGTTCCGGCTCGCCCTGGAGAAGGCCCCGGCCGGCACCGCCTGGCACGCCGTCGCCGACGAGGGCGACGCCGTACGGGACATCACCGCGGTCATCGGGCGGCGCCTCGGCGTCCCCTCGGAGTCGGTGCCGCAGGAGAGCTTCGGCGCGCTCGGGCCGATCTTCGCGGCCGACCAGCCGGCGAGCAGCGCACACACCCGCACCGCCCTCGGCTGGCAGCCGACCCGTCCGAGCCTCCTGGAGGACCTGGAGAAGATCCAGCCCTGAGGCACGGCCGACGCCGTCGGTGAGCAGTGCCGCGGTCTGTCATGAGTCCAGATCGCGCGGCGCAGCCGGCTGGGCTGCTGGGGGGCGACCCGCCTGGCAACTGTCCGGTGAGCGTGGTCACTTCGAACGATGACAGGCGGCAGATCAGGCTCGTTTTCCCGTTGTCGCGCCTGCTGGTTCTCCTCTTTAATCTGCGCCGGGCAGACGTCGTGCCAAGGAATGGGGAGGACGCGTGCTGAAGAAGATTGCCGCGGTAGGTGTGGCGGCCGCTGCTCTGGGCTGGGGCCTCGGTGCAGCGCCCGCACAGGCTGCGGGGATGGCGTACATGCAGGTGCGCAGCGTGGCCTACAGCCTGGGGGAGTGCCTCGATTACAGGTCTGACTACGGTCCCTACACGACAGGCTGCAACGGTGGCGCGTACCAGACCTGGCTGATGGTCGATGGCCTGGAAACGGTGACCGAAGTCCGGCAGAACGTCGGCGACAAGCTGTGTCTGGTCGCCCGCAACGGAATGCCGACGATGCGGCAGTGCTTGGCCGACGATCCGGCCGCCTTGTGGAAGGTGCACGGCATCGGTGCCCAGGATGGGTACCAACTGATCAACAACGCAACGAAGACCTGTCTTGTCGCGGGATCAGGGGCGATCCATCACGTCACCCTGAACACGTGCGACGGCGGCCGCTCCCGGCTGTGGGCCCCCTTCTACGCCTGACCGATGTGCGGATCCCACCGACTGGATCGCGGTGAAGGTTCTCTGGCAGCTCACGATCGCCCCGGCCCGCCTTCGCCGACAACGGGTTCGACACCACGGTGGTGTCCCCCGCAGTGGTTCCTGAGCGGGGGTTGGCGGGGCGGGTGGCGAGGTCAGCCGGCCGGTGATTCGCTGGCCTTGCTCACCGGGCTGATCTCCATTTTCCCGCCGTCCTGACCGTCGGTCACGGGGAGCGTGCCCGCCGGCCACTTCAGGGTGACAGGCTGGGTCTCGTTCGGGGGCGTCACCACCATGTCGGTCAGCTTCACACCGGAGCCGCCGGTGTTGTTGACCGGGAACGTGACGTTGAAGGCGGCGGTCTCGCCTTCCTCGAGGGTCTGCGGCACGGCCTGCTCGCCGTTGCGGTCCACGGACACGGTGTCGCCCAGGGACGTCTTGAGGTCGACGCCCGCGAATCCGCGCATGCGGCAGTCGGCGGCGCCGATGTTCTTCAAGGAGACGGTGACGACGCCTTCCGTCTTGTCCGTGGTGTTGTCGGCGGCGGTGACCTCGAGCACGTCGGTGCGGCAGACGTCGGCGAAGCCGCCGCTGTTGTCGCCAGTGCCGGTGCCGGCACCCTGGTCGCTCCCGCCGGTGCCAGTGCTGGTGTCGGCGCCTCCGTCCGTCTTGCCGGTGCCGGTGCCGCCCGCCTTGTCTGCCGACGCGGTGGGGCTGGCCTGCGTGCTGTCCGACGCGTTGTCGTCGCCGTTGCAGGCGGTGAGCGAGAGGCTCAGGATCGCGGCTGTGGCGGCGAGGACGGTCGTGCGGGCAATTGCGCGGGCCGTGGTGCGGGTCATGGTGATGTGCTCCAGTCTTCCGGAGAGCCCACGGTCGGTGGGCTCCTTGTTGACCACCACCTTGCCGTCGACCGTCGCCGTACTGTCGTCTCCGCGCTATCGCCCGGTTGTCGTCCGACTTCCGGCGTGGGCCTCGAACCTGCCCGTGCGTACCGAACGGCCGCACTCGTGAATTGACTCGGGGAATCGCCAGAATCCGCTTCGGGCCATCCGGCGGGTCCGCACTGGGGGACCGCGGCCGTCGTGGAGCCCCGTCCGGGCCGGGGCGTTCCCGGCCCGCAGCACTGTCCCGTGGACGTGCGGCATAGAATCCTTGGTCATGTCGAAGCCTGACGAACTGCTCGTCGACCTCGCCACCGCGGTCGAGTCCGAGCACAGCACACAGATGTCCCTGACCGTGGTCACCGGCGGTGCGGTCATCACCGGCCGGCTGGCACCCGAAGCGGTCTGGCGGGAGCGGGTCTCGCAAGTCCTGACGGACTCGGAGAAGCTCGGCCCCTTCGCGGCTGTCTTCACCGAGCGAGAGGCGCGGCCAGGATCTGCGGCCGGCGGCGGTCCGGTCCGAGTGCCCACCCACCTTCATTTCCACGTCGCGCGAATCCTGCAGGGAAGCATGGGCATCCCCGAGACGGGCGGGATGTACCGCGTCGCGATCGCAGAGGTCAACGCCTGGACCGTCGGCGACTTCAGCTACTCCGACCGCTGACCCCCGAAGCTGAGCCCCCGCGGGGGTCGCCTACTGGTAGCAGGGATCCCCGCACAGCATCGTGACCGTGGCGCTGTCGCCGGCCGCAGCGGAGGCGGCGCGGTAGGTGGTGGACGTAGGGGGCTTACTCGTCTCCCAGGGCATGGGCGCCGCCATGGCCCGGGAGACGGCGAGGGAGGTGAAGGCTGCGGTGGCCACGAGTACGGCGGCAACTGCCCTCTGGCGCAGACACATCTGGACTCCTTGATCGACGATCGACAAGTAACGGGGTGCTCGGCGGCCTGCGGAGACCGGCGTGGACCACGAGGCGCGTGACGACGGTGGCCGGGACAACGAAGCCCGCGATCCATGACGTGCGCAGTGTGATGTCGGCCAAGGCCGTGGCCGCCCTCCAGCCGTTCCGAGATCCGCACCTCACTGGGATCGGCGGTCCCAGAACGAGCATTGGTGCGCCGAGTACGCGTCGACAGAGCGGATCCCGCCCGGTTCGGGAGCCAGTGACTGCACCGATGGCGCGTGAGGTGACGAAGCGTGGAGGGCGGGCCAGAGCGGGGCGTCGGTGGTGTTCGGGTTCCCGGCGCGTGCGAAGTTCGACCAGTAGCCGACCATTCGGTCCGACAGGGCGCGCTGGTCTTCGTTCTGCGGCCGTTCGGTGGGGAACGAGGAAAACAGGAACGGCATCTCGAAGCCGTGCGCCGCGCCGTAGGGGAATTCCGGGTTCGCCGGCAGGCCGGCGAGGACCGGGGCGTGCGGATCGTTGAACTCGTAGCCGTACAGGGAGAGGCCAGGGGCGTGCCTCGCGATGGCCCGGCCGGCCGCCAGCGTGGTGCACGTGAAGGACCGGTCGGTCAGCACCGCCGCCCAGGCCAGCGCGGGAGAGGGATGGCGTGCCGCCGGATACCGCGCCTCGACGGCCGGGGCCGCGGCCCCGAAGGCCTCCCTCAAGCGGGCTCGGTAGTCGTCCTCGGTGCGGATCGGGAACGCGGCGAGCGACGAGCCGACGAACATCCGCATCTCGTCGTGGTTGGTGCCCAGGATGACCGGCAGGCGGTGGAAGCGTCCCGACGCCAGCGCCTGGGCGGGTGCCTTCGGCAACAGCCCGTTGCCGAAGGCGGGCCGGTTGAAGGACTGCATCAGCTGTGCGGTGGCGAGACGATCCGTGCTGAGCCCGCGCAGGCAGGCCAGAACCTCGTCGCTCTCGGCCTCGGTACAGCCCAGCTGCCGGGCAGCTTCCGCACCGGCTGTCTGCACATCCGCTTGTGAGGCAAACGGCTCGTACGCCGGTGTTCCGGGGGCGAGCGCGCCGCGCGGGAAGGAGGTGAGGCAGGAACCGCTCTGGAGGACGGCCCGCTGGAAGAGCCCGGCGGCCGCCGGAGAGGTGAGGTGGGCACAGATGCTGATTGCGCCCGCTGACTCACCGAACAGCGTGACATTGCGTGGATCGCCCCCGAAACGCCCGGCGTTCGCCCGTACCCAGCGCAGGGCGGCCTGCTGGTCCGCCAGGCCGAACGGCGGGGCGGCGCCCAACCCGGAGTGGCCGAAGTAGCCGAAGATTCCCAACCGGTAGTTGACCGTGACGACGATGGCGTCACCTTGGACCGCGAGACGTTCGGCGCTGTAGTCACTGCCGGAGCCGCCCAGGAACGCACCGCCGTGCATCCACACCATCACGGGCCGCTTCCTCGCAGCCTGCCCGGCCGCCGGCACCGTGACGTTGAGGTAGAGGCAGTCCTCCGAGCCGGTGACCCCGCTCGCACCCGGTGCCGGCATCTGCACGCACCGTTCGGCCGGCTTCGTCGCGTCTCTGACCCCCTGCCACGCAGGGGCGGGCACGGGGGCACGCCAGCGCAGCGGTCCGGTCGGCGGCGCGGCGTACGGAATTCCGTCGAAGGCGGTGTACGAGCCGTGGGACACGCCCCGTACCAGGCCCTGCTCCGTCCGTACGACCGTACGTTCCGGTCTCCGGGCGTCAGGGGATCCGGGGCCTGCGCCGGTCGCGGGTGCGGCGGTGGCCGACACCAGCGCCACTGCGCACAGCAGCGGGAGGAGCGCCGTACGGAGTCCGGCCTTTCGCTCCAGACGCGGTGCTGACATGGGTGGGGGCATGAGTACCACCGTTCTTGGTCGGTTCGGAATGAGACGGGAAGCCACAGGACGCCGCCGTGACACACGGCCGGCCCCACCGGTCCGGGCAAGACAAGGCGGCACGAGACCTGAGTTGCGAGAACAGTGCGGACCGATTCGCCGGCGATCAATACGCTAGAACCTCCCGCGCACTGGAGGTTCAAGGGGCTGTGACGCAAGACACGTGGAGCATCGGTGAACTCGCGGCCGCAACGGGCCTCCCCGTCAAAACGCTCCGCTACTACTCGGACAGCGGTCTGCTCCCGGTAGCCGCGCGCAGCACCGGCGGTCATCGGCGCTACGGCCCCGAGGCGTGGGAGCGGATCAAGCTCATCAGACGCCTGCGGGCGCTGGACACCCCGATCGCCACGATCACCCAGGTGGTCACGGGGGAGCGCACACTCGGCGAACTGGTGGCGACCGAACTCGAATCGGTGCAGGAGCGACTGTCCGAACTGCGGTGGCGCGAGGCCACGCTCAAGGCACTGGACGACTGCCCGGGCGAGGAACGGCTCGGGCGCCTGGAGATACTCTCCCGCGTGCAGCGGCTGCCGGAGGCGCATCGCACGCTCACTGATCACTGGTATCGCGAGCTGTCCGCGGCCCTGCCCGAGCCCCGACTCGACAGCATGGTCGCCATGCTGGCCCCCGCCCCGCCTCAGGACCCTGTCCCCGCCTCGGCCCTGGCCTACGCCGAGCTGCACCTGCTCATTTCCACGCCCGAGTTCACCCGCTGGACCCAGGACCACGACGAAGAGATGAGGGACGGCCCGGCCTTCTACGCGGAGATCGACGAAGCCGCCACGCTGACGGCCGCCGCTCTGGCTCAAGGCCTGCCGCCCGGCGCCGGTGACGCGGTTGATGCCTTCGTGTCCGCCCACGCGCGAGCCCGACGGGAGTCGGACACCCCCGCGTTCCGCGCACACCTCCACGGACTGGTGTCACGGTCGTCCGGCTTCGACCCCCGACTGGAGCGGTACTGGGCTCTGGTCGGCACCGCCACGGGCGGGCGCGTCCTGAACATGACCGTGGCGCATCGATGGCTCACCGAGGGCCTGTCCATGTCGATCGCCGCGACTCCGTACACGGCGACCGCGACGACCTCCCGGGGCTTCGGCACTCCTTGAGAGCGGGGCTGCGCCAGGGCGACTGCTCCGCTGGTCGCCCGAGCTGTGTGCCGACGGAAGTCGGTGCTGAAAGCCGCGAGTCACCTCGTCGTCCACCACGCCGTCAGGGCAGAGTCGGCGCCCACCGCCAGGAGCGTGACGAGGCGGACGGGCACGCGCTGCCCGGTCGTCCGGAAGCCTCCGATGCGAACGTCGACGGCGGGACCGCGCTTCTGACTCGTCCCGACCATCGCCTACTCGTCCGGTGTCCAGGGAGCGGAGCGCAAGTGCGCGACGCTGCGCCGACCGCGGAGCTCTGACGGTCCGTCCGCCGCCTTGCCCACCGCGACCATCGAGACGATCACCCAGCCCGGGTTAGGGTCCAGCTCCTTCGTGAGCCCTTCCAGGTCGAAGGCCCGGAACTGGTGCGCGGCGAGTCCCATGGCCTGGGCCTGAACCGTCATGTGGGCGACGGCCTGGCCGAGGTCGTAGTCCGCGAACTCGGAGTAGAGCAACTGTGAGGTGTCGACGTATCGGCGCGTCAGCGTGACGACGAGCAGGCTCGCATCCGTCGCCCAGCGGGCCGAGCTCGGCGCAAGGTGGGGGAGCACCCGGTCGTGCTCCGGCTCGCCGGGCCTGCCGACGAAGAAGCCCCACGGCTGGGAGTTCCCCGCTGACGGTGCCCACCGCGCGGCCTCCAGCAGCAGTCCGAGGGCATGGTCGTCGACCACCGCCGAACGATCGAACCGGTAGGGGCTGAAGCGCCCGGCAAGCAGCGGGTGTATGCCGCTCGGCGGCTCCTGAGGATGGTCCACGTGCCGTTGCAACCGGCGATGGTGAGTGCGTATTCCGGCCGGTGCAACGCGCGGACACCGGCCAAGCCGGACGATCGCCCGCGAGGAAGAGGCGACGCCTCTGCCTCTGCCGTTCCTCCGGCGTCATCCGACCTGCCGTACCTCGGAGTCGTGGTGGGAGTGGTGGAAGGCCCGGTCGAGGCGGCGGTCCGGGATCACCCAGATCACGGCCACCGCGACGAACGTGCCGAGCCCGATCCATACCCCGATGCGTGCGGTGCCCCCGTCGATCGCGGCGGCCAGGATCCCCACCAGGTAGAGGGCCACGGAAGCCTTGCCCTTCCTGTCGCGCCCGACCGCCTGACGCAGCGGAGAACGTTCCCCCTGGATCCTGACGATCGTCGCCTGCAGCACGAAGTAGGCAAGGGAGATCAGGAGGAGATCTATGCCGTAGACGACGACGGGCGTCTGAGCGAAGTCGGTTTCGTCCATCCAGGCCGTGGTGAACGGCAGGAAGGAAAGGAAGAAGAGGAGGCCGAGATTGGCCCAGAGAACACTGCCGTCGATGCGGGTGACCAGTTGCAGCGTGTGGTGATGATTGTTCCAGTAGATACCCACGTAGACGAACGACACCAGGTAGCTCAGCAGCGCGTTTCCGGTGGTGTCCCGAAGTGCTGACAGGCTGTCACCGTCCGGCACCTTCAGGCTCAGCACCATGATGGTGATGATGATGGCCAGGACGCCATCGCTGAAGGCCTCCAGCCTGTTCTTGTTCATCGCACAGTCTCCTTCCGCCACCGTGCCCGGGTGGCATGCGGTGGTCGGCGCCATTTTGACGGGCGGGGTCGGGCGTCCTGCAATCATCCTTGGGGCCGCCGCGTCCGCCGCTTGTCGCAGGCGCTGAGGTTCGGCCCGGAGCGCAACCATGCACTCGTGGACAAGACGCAGTGCGTGACGCGGCAAGCGGCGGTTCCTCCTCGGCCGTAGCTTCACTTTCATCCCCGCCGAACAGTGCGCGGACCTGCTATTTCATATCGACTCGCATCGAGGAGACGTTCCATGCCGTACATCACCGTGGGCCAGGAGAACACCAGCCCCATCGAGCTGTACTACGAGGACCAGGGCGCCGGACAGCCGGTCGTCCTCATCCATGGCTTCCCGCTCGACGGTCACTCCTGGGAGCGGCAGACCGCCGCGCTGCTCGACGCGGGCCACCGCGTGATCACCTACGACCGCCGCGGATTCGGGCAGTCCTCGCAGCCGGCCACCGGTTACGACTACGACACTTTTGCCGGCGACCTGAACACCGTGATGGAGACCCTCGACCTGCACGACGCGGTCCTCGTGGGATTCTCGATGGGCACGGGCGAGGTGGCCCGCTACGTCTCCACGTACGGCACGGACCGCGTCGCCAAAGTCGCCTTCCTGGCCTCTCTCGAGCCCTGCCTCCTCAAGAGCGACGACAACCCGGACGGTGTCGCTCCGAAGGAGTTCTTCGACGGAGTCGTCGCGGCGGTCAAGGCCGACCGCTACGCCTACTACACGGCCTTCTTCAACGACTTCTACAACCTCGACGAGAACCTGGGAACCCGCATCAGCGAGGAGGCCGTCCGCAACAGCTGGGACACCGCCGCCCGCGGCGGCTCCTTCGCCGCGTCCGCCGCGCCGGCGACCTGGTACACCGACTTCCGCGCCGACATCCCCGCCGTCGACGTGCCGGCCCTGATCCTGCACGGGACCGCCGACCGCATCCTTCCGGCCGAGGGCACGGCGCGCCCCTTCCACAAGGCGCTGCCGGCGGCCGACTACGCCGAGATCGAAGGCGCTCCGCACGGCCTGCTGTGGACCCACGCCGAGGAGGTCAACAGCGCCCTGCTCGCCTTCCTGGCGAAGTAGCGCAGCGAAGCAGGTAGTGCCGCGCAGTTGACCCGCCGGGGTGACGCCTGTGTCCAGGCGTCACCCCGGCATCATGGTTCCGGCATGGGAACCGGACGAGTTCAGGAGAGCAACACCTGACCCCGGTGTTCACCGCCTCCTACAGCGGGCTGTTCAAGTCCTTCTTCGACGTGATCGCCCCGGATGCGCTCACCGGGCATCCGGCTCTGATCGCGGCAACCGGCGGCACCGCCCGCCACTCCCTGGTCCTCGAGCACGCGCTGCGCCCGCTCTTCGCGTATCTGCGCGCAGCGGTCGTGCCCACCGCGGTCTACGCGGCGTCCGAGGACTGGGGATCCGCGGGGGACGACCACACCGACGGCCTGCCCGGGCGGATCCGCCGCGCGGGCGGTGAACTGGCCGCCCTCATGGCGGCCCTCCCGCCCCGAGCGGATTCCGCGGACGACATCACCGCCCTCGAGCAGCAAATCGCCGACCTGCGCTTCGAGTGAGTACGGGATCGGATGTCAACGGGAACGGCCCCAGGTCACAGACCTGGGGCCGTTCCCGTTCTCGGCTGCCCGGAGAGTGCTCTGTCGTGCCAGGGGCTGTGCACTGTAGGCAAAACCCAGGTGCCCGGACGGCCGTAGCTTTCGAGGCGTTCCGCCCGCCACGTACCCCCGGCGGGTGGCTTCACACCGTTTTGAAAGGACCCCTCATGTTCGACATCACCAAGGTGCAGGCCGCTCCCGGTACCGACCTTCTGACGCCCGACAACTCGGTCATGCTCTTCGTGGACCACCAGCCGCAGATGTTCTTCGGCACCGGGAGCGGCGATCGTGCCGCGATCATCAACAGCACCGTGGGTCTCGCCAAGGCGGCCAAGGCATTTGACGTTCCGGCCGTTCTGACCACGGTCGCCGCCGAGTCCTTCTCCGGGCCCCTGCTGCCGCAGCTCGCCGAAGTGTTCCCGAAGCACGAGGCCATCGACCGCACCACCATGAACGCCTGGGAGGACGAGGCTCTCGTGGCGGCCGTCAAGGCCACCGGTCGGAAGAAGATCATCCTGTCGGGCCTGTGGACCGAGGTCTGCCTGGTACTGCCGGCACTCTCCGCCCTGGAGCAGGGGTACGAGGTGTACGTGGTCTCCGACGCCTCCGGTGGTGTCAGCCCGGCGGCCCACGAGCACGCGCTGCAGCGCATGATCGCGGCCGGCGCCGTCCCGGTGACCTGGGTTCAGGTGCTGCTGGAGCTGCAGCGCGACTGGGCTCGTCAGGAGACGTACGGCGCGGTCATGGACATCGTCAAGGCCCACGCGGGTGCGTACGGTCTCGGTGTCGTGTACGCGCAGAGCGTCGTCGGCGCGCACGCCGCGGGCTGAACCGCATGGACACCGGCATTCTGATCCTGCGTCTGCTGGTGGGGCTGCTTGTCGCCGGCCACGGCGTGCAGAAGGTCAGTCGTCGCCTGGGCGGCGAGGGACTGGCGGGCGGTGCCCAGGAGTTCCGTGCGGACGGCTTCCGAGGGGGAGCGTTCACCGCGCTGGCGGCGGGAGGCGGTCAGATCGGCTCCGGTCTGCTGCTCGCCGCCGGGCTGCTGACGCCGCTCGCGGCGACCGGGGCCATCGGGGTCATGACCGTCGCTCTCACCGTGAAGTGGCACAACGGTCTCTGGGTGCAGCACGACGGGTACGAGTACCCCCTCGTCCTCATCTGCACCTCCGCCGCCCTCGCCGCCACCGGACCCGGCGCATGGTCCCTCGACGCGGTCCTCGGCCTCCCGCCGTACCCCTCGTGGTGGGCGGCTGTCGCCCTCGCTGCCGGTCTCGCCAGCGGACTTCTCACCCGGCTCCTGCTGCACCGGCCCGCCGCAACGGCCGTGCGCTGAGCGCTGGCCGACCAGACCGGGTCCGGCCGCCCGAGTCCCCCGGCCGGGCGGCCGGACCCCTCCCTCGATTTCACTCCCGAACAGGAAGACCAGATGGACACCCTCACGAACGCGCAGAGCGGCGGCCAGCCGCTGACCCACCAGAAGGGTGCCGAGACCCAGGCCTTCGGCACACTCAAGCAGCTGCCGATCGGTCTCGGCCACGACACCCGGATGTACGCCTGCCAGAGGCTCAACCGCGTCCTGGCGGACACTCAGATCCTCTACTCCCTCTACAAGAAGCATCACTGGCTCATGCGGGGAGCGACCTTCTACTCCCTTCATCTGATGCTGGACAAGCATGCGGAGACCCAGCTGGGGATCGTGGACGCGTTGGCCGAGCGAGTACAGAGCCTCGGTGGCGTCGCCGTCGGGGATCCCCGCCACGTGGCGGAACTGACCGCGATTCCCCGGCCGCCGAACGGCGTCGAGCCGGTGCCGGTCATGCTGTCGCGGCTGCTCGACGCACACGAGCGCATCCTGATCGAAGCACGGGACGCCGCTGCCCGGCTCTCCTCGGAAGGCGACGAGGGCAGCACCGACCTGCTGGTCTCCGACGTCATCCGCACCGGCGAGGCACAGGTCTGGTTCCTCGCCGAACACCTCGTCGACACCCCGCTGGTCCGGGGCTGACCTTCCGGCGCCCGCACCGCCGTCCCCCGACCACCGCGAACACCCCATCTCAAGGAGCACTCCCCATGACCGACCGACCCGTACTCGAGCCCGCCGCTCAGGCGTTCGCCGACGCCACCGCTCAGCCGCCGTACCTCTACCAGATCCCCGTCACCGAAGGACGCAAGGCGGTGGACGACGTCCAGAGCGGTGAGGGGGTTCCGCTGCCCGCCGTCGACGAGGAATGGGTGACCGTGAACGGCGGACCGACCGGCGAGGTCCGAGCCAGGATCGTCCGCCCGCACGGCAGCACCGGCATCCTGCCCGTCGTCCTCTACCTGCACGGCGCCGGATGGGTCTTCGGCAACGCGCACACTCACGACCGGCTGGTTCGCGAGCTGGCCGTCGGCACCCATGCGGCCGTCGTCTTCCCCGAGTACGACCTGTCGCCCGAGTCCCGCTACCCCGTGGCCATCGAGCAGAACTACACCGTCGCCCAGTGGATCGCCCGCGACGGACGGAACAAGAACCTCGACGGCACCCGGATCGCCGTCGCGGGCGACTCCGTCGGCGGCAACATGGCCGCGGCCCTCACCCTCATGGCCAAGCAGCGCGGCGACGTGCGCCTGGTCCAGCAGGTCCTGTTCTATCCCGTGACCGACGCGAGCTTCGACAACGCCTCCTACGAGCAGTTCGCGACCGGCTACTTCCTGCGCCGGGAAGCCATGGAGTGGTTCTGGAACCAGTACACGACCGACGAGGCGGAGCGCGCCCAGATCACGGCATCTCCGCTGCGTGCCTCCGTCGAGCAGCTGGCAGGACTGCCGCCGGCCCTGGTGATCACCGCCGAGGCCGACGTCCTGCGTGACGAGGGCGAGGCGTACGCGGCGAAGCTCCGCGCCGCCGGAGTTTCCGTCGCCGCCCTGCGCGTCCAGGGCGTCATCCACGACTTCGTCATGCTGAACGCCCTCCGCGAGACCCAGGGTGCCGAACTCGCCCTCTGCGTCGCCACCGACGTCCTGCGCAAGGCCCTCGCATGACCGGGCCCTCGACCAGCATGCCCGTGGCGGGCCTCGTGCCCGCCCCGCGGCGGGAACCCGCGCACGCCGACCTGCTGGTCCGCAACGCCAAGGTGTTCACCGGCGACCCCCACCGACCGCACGCCCGTGCCGTCGCCGTCCGCGACGGCCGGGTGGCAGCCCTCGGCGACGACCACGAGCTCGCGCCGCTCGTCGGCCCCGGCACCCGGGTCGTCGACGCCCTGGGCCGCCGTGTGATCCCGGGCCTGAACGACTCGCATCTGCACGTCATCCGCGGCGGCCTGAACTACGTACTCGAACTGCGCTGGGACGGTGTGCGCAGCCTCCGCCAGGCCCTGGCCATGCTGCGTGAGCAGGCCGGCCGCACCCCGAAGGGCCAGTGGATCAGGGTTGTCGGAGGCTGGACCGCCGAGCAGTTCGCCGAGCGCCGGATGCCCACCGTGGCCGAACTGAACGCGGCCGCACCCGACACCCCCGTGTTCGTCCTGCACCTCTACCAGTCGGCGCTGATGAACCGTGCGGCCGTCCATGCCGCTGGATTCACCCGTGACACCCCCGACCCGCGCGGAGGCCAGATCGTCCGGGGCCGCGACGGCGAGCCGAACGGCGTCCTGCTCGCGGCACCCAGCGCGCTCGTCCTGTACTCGACCCTGGCCAAGGCCCCCACCCTGGACCCCGCCGACAAACGCACCTCGACCCGGCACTTCCTGCGGGAGCTGAACCGCTTCGGACTCACCTCGGCGGTCGACGCCGCCGGAGGCTTCCAGAACTTCCCCGACGACTACGCCACCGTCGCCGCACTTGCCGAGGCAGGGGAACTCTCCCTGCGCATCGCCTACCACCTCTTCCCGCAGACGGCGGGCCAGGAACTCGCCGATCTGAAGCGCTGGACCGAGATGGTCAAGCCCGGCGACGGCGACGCATGGCTGCGGCTCAACGGCGCGGGGGAGAACCTGACCTGGGCCGCGGCCGACTTCGAGAACTTCTCCGAACCCCGGCCGGAACTCGCCGCCGGGTACGAGACGGAGTTCGAGCAGGCCGTCCGGATTCTCGTCGAGAACGGCTGGGGCTTCCGCCTGCACGCCACCTACGACGAGACCATCCGACGCGACCTGACCGTCTTCGAGAAGCTCGCGGCCGAAGGGCTCTTCCCCGGCAGTGGACGCTGGCTGTTCGACCACGCGGAAACGGTCTCGGCCGGCAGCCTGGACCGGATCGCCGCCCTCGGCGGCGCGGTGTCCGTGCAGAACCGCATGTCCTTCCAGGGCACCGCCTTCCGGGACCGGTACGGCGCCGAGGCGGCAGCCCACACCCCGCCGGTGCGGGCCATGCTCGACCGCGGCCTGACCGTCGCCGCGGGCACCGACGCGACACGGGTGTCCTCCTACAACCCGTGGGTGGCGCTGCACTGGCTGATCACCGGCCGGACCGTCGGCGGCACGCCGCTGCGCGGGCCCGCGAACCTGCTCACCAGGGAGAGCGCACTCGGCCTCTACACCCGCGGCGGGGCGAGGCTGACCGGAGAGCAGGACGTCAAGGGCATCCTGCGCGAGGGGTACTTCGGGGACCTCACGGTTCTCTCCGAGGACTACTTCACCGTGCCCGACCAGGTGATCCCCGACATCGAGGCCGTACTCACCGTCGTCGACGGCCGGATCGTGTACGCCTCCGCCGAGTACGAGGGCCTCGACGAGGCACTGCCCCCGATCGCTCCCCACTGGTCGCCCGTGGCCCGTTTCGGCGGCTACCAGGCGGGCGGCGTACGGCAGGCCGCGCTGGTGGCCGAGGCCGCCACCGAGTCCGCCGAGCACCAACGGTGGCGCGTGGCGCGGGGTGCGACCCCCGGCGCCCCGTACACCCTGGTCGACCCCTGCTTCACGCACTGAATGCCGAGGAACCCGTATGAACCCCGATCCCGACCCCGAATCCGCCACCGAGTTCCAGGCCGCGGACGCCGCCGGAAAGACCGCCGGCACTGTGCCCCCGGCCGGCGGGCGCCGCTTCGAGCCCGACCTGCGGTCCATGACCCGGATCACGCTGCGCCCCATCGCCTCACCCATGCCGCTGGGCTTCTTCACGGTGGCGATCGCCTCCGTGATGACGGCGTGCCTGCAACTGGGGGTGTTCGACGAAGAGGCCCGCGCAGCCGTCGCCCTGTGCGTGCTGCCCGCCTTCGCACTGCAACTCCTGGTGAGCTACCTGGCCTTCGGAGCGCGCGACGTCATCGCGGCGACCCTGATGGCGGTGTTCGCCGGCAGTTGGCTGCCGTACGCGCTCATCATGCTCACGGACGCGACCGACGGCCTTCGGGTGCTGGGCGTGTTCAACCTGGCGCTGCTGTGCTTCGGGGCGCTGATGACCGCCGTCACCAGGCCCAAGCGTGCGCTGTGGTGCGTCCTCGCCGTCTCGCTGCCCCGCTGGGCGGCCACCGGCCTCGCGGGACTGACCGGAGCCGAATGGCTGACGCGCACCTCGGGAGCGCTCGGCCTCGTCGTGGCGCTCGTCGCGATGTACGCGGCGTTCGCCCTGATGCTGGAGGACATGCGCAGCGAGGAGGTGTTGCCCATCGGCCGCAGCGGACCCGCACACGCCGCGATGGAGGGTGACCTGTCCGTCCAACTGCGCAACCTGGAGCGGCACGCGGGAGTGCGACGGACGCTCTGACCGATCCGACGACGGGCCTCAGTGTGTCGCTCCGCAGGCGGGGCCCGTGGTGATGTGGCGCTGTGCCACGACGACGAGCACCGCCGCGGGCAGCGATGCCAGAACCGCCGTGGCCATGGTCGCGTTCCACCGGGTGCTGTGGGCGCCGAGGTAGTCGAAGAGGCTGACCGTGACCGGCCGGACCGCGTCGCCGGTCGTCAAGGTGAGCGCGAACAAGGTGTCGCCCCAGGCGAAGAGAAAGGCGAACACGCCTGCTGTGACCAGTGCGTTCATGCTCAGGGGCAGCATGAGGGAAAGGAACACGCGGCGGTGTCCGGCCCCGTCGAGGCGGGCCGCCTCGACAAGCTCCCGGGGGACCGCCCCCATGGCCGTCCTCAGGACCAGGATCGCGAAGGGCACACCGGCGGTGGAATCAGCGAGTATCAGGCCGAGGTACGAGTCGAGGAGTCCGGTGTCGGCGTAGAAGCCGTGCAGCGCGTTCGCCACGCTGATGCCGGGCACCGCTTGGAGGAACAGCACAGCGAAGAGGAACGGGCCGGCGCCAGGCACGGGGGAGAGCGTCAGCGCGTACGCCGCGGGAGCGGAGAGCGCGAGGCTGAGGGCGGCGGTACCGAGCGACACGACCAGGCTGGTGACGAGAGCACCGCCCTGGTCGTGGAGGGCCGTGACGTAGCCCCCTGGATCGGCATCCGACAGAAGCCACGAACCCGGCTGGGAACGACCGGCGGGCTGTACGGAGGCGCTCACCATGCCGTAGACGGGGGAGAGCATCAGAGCCAGAAGAACGATCGCGACGAGCGTGCCTGCCCAGCGGCGTGCGGGGCGCGGGCGGCGTTTCAGCGGTCGTACGGGAGCCACGTGTTCTCGTTCCTCAAAGACGCCGGGCGCGGCGGAGCGCGCTCAGATGGATCAGGGCGAGGACGAGCGAGACCAGGACGAGCACATTGCCCGTGGCAGCGGCACGCCCGAACTCGTACTGCGTGTATGCCTGCTCGAACGCCAGGACCGCGAGGGTCTGCGTCGCACCGGCGGGACCGCCGCCGGTGAGGGCCAGCACGACGTCCGGAGCTCGGAGGGTGTAGATGACACCGAGGACGAGGACAACAGCGGCCGTCGGCCGTAGCTGCGGCCAGGTGATGAACCGGAAGCGGCGTACGGGTCCGGCCCCGTCCAACTGCGCCGCCTCGTCGGTCTGGGGCGGGATCGCCTGCAGACCCGTGTAGAGAAGGGCGGTGTTGAAAGGGATGCCCACCCAGGTGTTGACGAGGACCACGGACCACAGAGCCTCCTGGGTACCGGTGAGCCAGGGGACGTCAGAGGTGACGAGGTGCAGCGCGCGCAGTGCCTCGTTGACCACCCCGTCGTCCGCGTCGAGCATCCACCGCCAGGCCGTTCCGGTCGCGACCAGCGGCATCAGCCACGGCAGCAGCATCAGCGAGCGGACAAGACGGCCGAGCGGGAAGCGGCGGTGGAAGAACAGTGCGAGCGCCAGCCCGGCCGTGAACTGAGCCACCAGTGAACCGGCCGTGTACAGGCCGGTGATGGCCGCCGCCCGCCAGAACTCGTCCGAGGCGAGCAGCCGGACATGATTGTCCGGGCCGGTGAACGGTGCCCTGCCACGGAGGAGGGTCGTCGCGGTGGACTCGCGCAGACTCGCCTCGATGTTGTCGACGAGCGGTCGGCCGAGAAACAGCAGCAGATACACGGCGGCCGGGGTGAGGAACGCGGCACGGACCACTGTGTCCCGTCGCCGCGCCCTCACCGCCGCAGCGGGCTGTACCCGGAGCCGGCCCTCGGTGTCAGGAGCCCGTAGCCGTGCGCTGCGCATGCCTGAGCGCTTCCTCGGGAGTCTGCCGTCCCGACACCGCGGCCTGGACGGCCGTCTGGATGGCGGTGGCCGTCTTCGGCCAGGCGGGGCCCAGTTCCCGGGTCCGCGCCCGCGCGCCCCGGACGCTCTCGACGAATGCGGCCATCGAGGGGACCTGCTTCGCGTACCGCGCAGCCACGTCCTTGCGGGACGGGACCGTGTGGTGCCAGGTCGCCAGGGTCTGCATGCTCGTGGGGTCGTTGAGGCAGTCCAGGACCTGGGCCGCCTTGATCCTGCGGGCCTGCGAGTCGTTGCGCGGCACGGTCCAGACCTCGCCGCCGAGCGGGGTGACCAGTGAGGTGCCGGCCCGGGGGACGGGAAGCGGGGCGACGCCCCAGCGCAGGCCCTTCGCCTTCTCGAGCTCGGTCATCCGCCACGGCCCGTTGACCATCATGGCCGCCTTGCCCCCGAGGAACTGCTCGTGCACGTTCGCCTGGTTCCACGTGAGCACGGACCGGGACATGGACCCGTCACGCACGAGATCGGTCCACAGGCGGAGTGCCGCGGCGGCCTGCGGGGTGTCGAGACGCTGCTCGTCACCACCGTTGGACCACAGGAACGGCAGGAACTGGAAGGTGCTTTCGAACGAGGCGTCGGCATCGACCGCCAGCCCGTGGCGGCCGGGCCGGGTCGTGGCACGGGCGGCCTCCCGCAGTTCGTTCCAGGTGCGGGGGACCGTGACACCGGCCTCGGCGAGCATGTCCTTGTTGTAGTAGAGCGCGAGCGTGTTCACGGTGGGGGCCAGGCCGTACACCTCGCCCTGGTATGTGCCGGCCGAGACGATTCCCGAGACAAAGCCGTCGGTGCGTATGCCGTACGTGCGGAGCGGCGTGAGCACGCCGGACCGGGCGATCTCCTGGAGATCGGGGTTGTCGAGCATCAGCAGGTCGGGCAGTGTCCCGGCGGTAGCCTGCCGCACGACTGTGGGCACGAGCGACGGCCCGGGAACGCTGCGGTGCTCGATCGTCACCCCCGCCTTCTTGCCGCAGGAGGTGAGCAGTTCACCCCAGTGGGCGTGCTCGGTGGTGTCGGTGTAGTAGTCGAGCACGGTGAGGGAGGTCACCCGCTCGGTTCGAGCGGAGCCGGAGGGGTCGCCGGTGCCGCAGCCGGCGACGACCAGGACCAGTGCGACAACTGTCGCGAGGGCGGCAAGCGGTCGCCCGAACGGTCCTGCTGGTGCGTTCACGGTGGTGCCTTTCCTGCGCATGAGGGTGCCACTGCGCATGCCGCGCAGCGGTGGGGAGGTGAGTACCGCATGAAAGTGTGACGGATGTGTGAATACGGACGGTCGGAGGGGTCTACTCCGCATCGCCCCGGGCCAGCACCACATGCGTCAGCTGCACCCGCGACGTCACGGTCAGCTTGCGGAAGACCGACGTCAGATGCGTGTTGACGGTGTGGGGGGAGACGAAGAGGGCCTCGGCGGCCGACCGGTTGGTGTGCCCCGCGGCGACCAGCCGCGCCACCTTCCGCTCCGACGCCGTGAGAGCTTCCCAGCCCTGCACGGGGCGGGCGCGGCCGGTGGTGCCGGCACCGGCCGCCGAAGCGCCGCCCGGACCCTGGTGCAGCCGCCGCACACCGGCCGCGGCACCCACCGCGCCCGAGACGACAAAGGCGTCTCGGGCAAGCGCGAGAACAGTCGCTGCCTCTGTAGTCCGTCCCGCTGTCAGCAGAGCCCGCCCCAGTTCGGTGCGGGCCTCCGCCAGGACCATCGGGCGCGGCCCTGCCTCCAGCAATGTCACCGAGCGTTCGAGCAGCCCGACATCACCAGCGGTGAGACCGGCGGTCAGGGCGGCGATCCCCATCGCGGTAGGCACCTCCGGGTTGCGCTCGGCGTAAGCCGCCGCCTGCGCGGACAAGTCCTCGGCCAGCGCACGGTCCCCGGCCAGCAGAGCTGCCCGGACCGCCGGACCGACCCAGGTGCGCAGCAGCCGCCAGCGCATGAACGGGCCGATCTCCTGCAACCGCCGCAGCGATTGCGCCGACACCCGGACGTCTCCGTCGTGTCCGGCGAGCACGGCCTCGAGAAAGCCCACGGCGGCACGATTGCCCGGATTCGGCTTGACCGCCAGACGCTGCCGCGCCGCCGTCAACTGCTCCCCGGCCCCGGCGCGATCACCCCGCTGCAGAGCGATCCAGGCCCGCACCACCCGGGAGTTGACCTGCTGCACCGGAATCTGGACGGCGTCCTCCAACGCCTCCATCGTCACGAAGTGCGCCTCGGCATCGTCGAGCCGGCCGCGCCCCAGATGCTGCTGGGCCTGCGCCCACAGGAGCATGGCCTGGCGATGCGAACCGGCCCCGTCCGCCGCTCGCCGCAGCAACTCCTCGCCTTCGTCGAACCGGTCCATGTGCTGAAGGGCGACGACCTCCTCGGGACGGAACGAACCGTCCACGACGCTCAGCGCCGTGAAACGCGTCACCGCGGCACTGCCGTCGCCCGAATTGAGGGCGACCTCGCCCAGCGCCGCCAGCGCCAGGACGTGCGCCTGGCGGTCCTCGGCCGAGACGGCCGCCGCCAGCGCCTCCTCACCCGCCGCCCGCGCCGTGTCCAGATCCCGGCCGCGCGACAGGGCGAGCGCACGCAGCGCACGCAGGCGCGCCCCCACCTCGGGCGGGGTGCTGCCCACGGCCAGCGCCGCCTCCGTGCGGCGGCACAGTTCCTCGGCCAGGTCGAGGTTCCACAGCGCCCCACCGAGGGCGGCCTGCAGGCGCCCGAACACCGCGAGCGGCGGATGTGCGTCCAGGAGCCGGTCACAGGTCGTCAGCGCCTCGCGATTCCTGCCGGCCCGGATCAGACAGCCTATCGCCTGCTCGCCGATGTCGAACCAGGCCGCCTCCGAGGGCGAGATCAGCTCCAGGGCGCGTGTCATGAGGTCGGCCGCGAGCCCGGGTGTCACCGGCAGCACGTCGTCGGCTGCCTGACGCAGCAGCGCGACGGCCTCCTCGTCACCCGCCTCGGCACCGAGCAGCATGTGCGACACGGCGTCGATCGGCCGGTGCCCCGACGCGACGAGACGGTGCGCGGCCGCCCGGTGCAGCGCGTTGCGCGCCGACGGCGAAATGTCGCTGTAGACCGCCTGCCGCAGCAGGTCGTGCCGGAAGGAGAGGAGTTTGCCGTCGTCCTCGAGCAGCCCCGTCCGCACCGCTTCGTCGAGCGCCGTGATCAGCGCGGACGGCGGCTGCCCGCAGAGCGCCGCCGCGTCCGCGAAGGCGAACTGGCGGCCCAGGACGGCCCCCATCCGCAGGAAGTCACGCGTGGCCGGGCCGAGCGAATCGATCCTGCCGCGCACCCCCGTCACGAGCCCGGTCGGCACGGACCCGGCTGAGTCATGGAGTGGGAGGCCGACCCCCTGCACCTCGATCTTCGTGTCCCGGGCGCGGGGCCTGTCCCGTTCCGTGGTCCGGCCGGAAACCCCTTGCGAACCACCTTCGAAACGCAGCCCCTGGAGCAACTCCACCGCGAGGAAAGGATTTCCACCGGCCCCCTCGAGGAGAATCCGGGTCGGCTCGTCGACCTCAGTACCGAGGGCGTCGCCGGCGAGCCGACTCATGGCCGTGGGGGACAGCGGCCCCAGCTGGAAGGTACTCACCGGCAGCCGGCCACGCGCGGCGGCGAGGATTTCCTCACCGGAGGCCGTGGGCCCTGAACGACCTGTCAGCAGCCACAGGACAGGGGAACTCTGGAGCCGCGCGGGCAGCTGCCGCAGCGCGAAGCGACTCAGCTGGTCGGCCCATTGCACGTCGTCGAGCGCGATGAGCACCGGCGTGTGGCCGGCCCGCGCCTCGATCACTTCGGCGAGTCGCTCCACGAGCCGGATCCGCTGATCGTGATGGCGGGCGAGGTCGGCGAAGGCGTCACCGGACAGCAAAGGCCGCGCGCCGCCGAGGAGACAGCCTGCCAGTGAGGACAACGGCACGAGGTGGTGCAACTCGTCGGCCTTGCCGAGACCGGTGGAAAACCCGGCGCCCTCCGCCAGCGCGATGGCCTCCGCGAGCAGCGTGCTCTTTCCGATGCCGGCCTCGCCACGCAGCAGGGTGACAGCGCCGCAACCGTCACGGGCTACGGAGGAGATGAGGGTACGCAGTTCCGCAAGCTCTGACTCACGGCCCCGCAGCCCGTTACGCGACAGCGGTCCGCCCGACCCCGCCACCTTGCCCTCCCCCTTGATACAGGTGGGCCGCTCCCCGCCACCGTCAACGGTGATGGAGCGACCTCAGGGGGTCACTATGACAAGAAGTGCAGCTCATCGCACAATTGACAGATGGGCGTCTGGTCACGCGGCTTCGCGGTGCGCTCCCTCGTTCCCTTCGGCCGGCCGGGCGGCCGGTGCGCCGAGCGTTGCTGCCGCGGAGTCCCGCCAGTCGACGGGGGACTGCCCGTACGCGGCCCGGAACACCCGGCTGAAATGTGAGGCGCTCGTGAATCCCCACCGGTGGGCGACAGCGGCGACCGTGGTGCGCGTCGCGTCCCTGCGCGCCAGCGCCCGCCGGCACTCCTCGAGACGCCGGCGCTGGATCCACCGGCTGACCGTGATGCCCTCGCCCTCGAACAGCTTGTGCAGGTAGCGCACGGAGATGTGGTGAGCGCGGGCCACGACCTCAGGGGTCAGGTCGGGATCACTGAGATTGCCGTCGATGAACGCGCGGATCCGAGTGAGCAGCACCCGGGAACCGCTGGGTGACTCCAGGGTGTCCGCGCCCCGGCGCTCGTCGGCCAGGACCGTGAGCAGATCGACCACGTTCCGGGCCACGAGCTCGCCGGCCGGTTCCGGGCACGACTCGGCCGTGTCCACCAACTGCGACAGGAACGGCGAGAGAAGACCGCCGATCGCCGACTCGGCGCCGAGCGGGGTGGCCGTGATACGGGCCACGTCCGCCTCTCCGAGGCCGAGGACTGTTCGCGGCAGCACCAACGACTTCGTCTGGAAGGGCTCCGGGAGTGCCAGGCTGATGGGGCGCGCCATGTCATAGACGAAGAGCTGCCCCGGTCTCACCACGCTGTCCCGCGCATCCTGCTCGACGCGGGCACCGCCCCGGCTCAACAGCTTCACGACCACGTAGTTCTCATTGTCGGCACACGCGATGAGCCTTCGGGTCCGGCGCGCCACCTGGGGCTCGCTCTCCACCGTGACCGCCTGCACGCGCCCCAGCGCCGCAGTGCGGATGGTCCCGAACCGCACCTCCTCGGGTACGGCGATGTCCACGCCGCCGAACGTCCGGGCCAGGGCCTCACGCCAGAAGGCCCGGCGCCGGGCGGCGGGAACGGTGTCCGCCGCGTAATGAGTGCAGGAAGTGGGTGCTGCTGACGCTGATCTCGGTGGATCCATCTGCATGTGCTGTGTCCTTCGGGGGGTGCGGGACACCAGACTTTCAACCACTCACGTGCGGCACATCACGTGAATCCGCTAGATCACCTGACTACTTCGGGCGTCGTCGCTGCCGAGCGCCGAAACTCAGCGAGCGCGGCGGCGGGACGTTCGCCGACTGGACCACCGTGGCACCCCGGCGCCTGTGTCACCGGCCACCTGATGAGCCGACTCAGTGCGACCGCACTGGCCCTCGGCACCTGACGGCTCACCGCGGGCTTCGCGTACCTGCTCTGGCTCACCAGGGGATTCCGACGCCCGACACCCGGGATGATCCTGGAGGAGAGCGCTGCGACCCAGGCCTCAGCCGTCCAGCAAGGACCGCGGCACGAACCCGGCGTCGGTCAGCCGCTCCCACAGTCCGTCGGGGACGGGGAAGCGGGCCGCCGCCGCGTTCGCGGTCACCTCGGCCGCCGAGCGGCAGCCGACGACCACCGAGCTGACCGCCGGGTGCAGGAAGGGGAACTGGACCGCGGCCGCGGACAGGGGCACGCCGAACTCGGCGCACAGCGCCCGGCACTCCCGCGCCCGGGCCAGCTCCCGCCCGGGAACCGGACGGTAGTTGAACATCGCGTCGGGTGACGGGTCCGCGAGCAGACCGGTGTTGAAGACGCCGCCCACGACCACCGCCGTCCCGGTCCGCGCGCACAGCGGCAGCAGCGTCGTCAGCGCCTCGTGGTCGAGCAGCGAGAACCGGCCCGCGATCAGGACCACGTCCACCTCGTACTCGGCAACGTACGCGGCCAGGGGTGCGCTGTGGTTCATGCCGAACCCGATCGCGCGCACCAGCCCCTCCTCGCGCAGCCTTCGTGCCGCCGGATAGGCCGTGCGCCTGACCTCCTCCGGGTAGTCGTCCGGGTCGTGCAGATATAGGACGTCGACCGAGGACCGGCCCAGCCGGGCCAGGCTCGACTCCAGGGACCGGCGGATCCCGGCCTCCGTCCAGTCCGTGACGACCTCGCCCGGCGCACCGCCGGGCCCGGGGCGCAGGAGCCATCCGGCCTTCGTCGAGATGACCGGTTCGGTGATCCCGGCCGGCCCGAGCAGCCGGCCGAGGCGCTCCTCGGCCTGGCCGTGCCCGTAGCGCGGCGCGGTGTCGAAGTAGCTGATCCCTGCCTCGGCAGCGGCGCGCAGTGTGGCGGCGGCGTCCTGCTCGGACACCTCCTCGAAGAGCCCGCCCAGCGGCGCGGTCCCGATGCCGATGCGGGGGAGGGCGAAGGGCGTCCGGGGCGCGGCCCGGTCGGTCGTGGACGCGGTCGTCATGCTTCCTGCCAGGGGGGGTCGTACGCGGGCCGGCCGGCCCGCAGGGTCATGGCCAGCGTCAGCCGCACCCGCGTACGGCCGGGCAGTTCCACACGGCAGTACGGGCCGCCGGCCTCGTGCGCGGGGCCTTCGTCGACGCGGACGGTGTGCACGACGTGCTCGGCGAAGGAACCCGCCTGCACGACCACCGAGCGCGCCGCCCCGCCCAGATTGACCAGCTCCACCGCCGTGTGGTCCGGGCTGATGTCCGTGACGAGCGCGGCGACGTCGGGCGGCAGTCCCGGGCGCCGCTCAACGGCGTCGTGGTAGCGCAGATGGAGATGGGCGAGACCGCCGTTGTAGAGGACCTGCGGAGAGCCGGTGGTCAGCTGCAGCAGTGCCTCGGTCAGCACCGGATTGAGCTGCTGCCAGTGGTGGATGCCGAGCGCGTCCGGGCCGACGGCCGGGTCCACCGGGTCCCCGGCGATGGCGTCGAGCCGCTCCTGGCACGAGGCGAGCGCACTGCGCAGCATCCGCTCGGGGAAGTCAGGATTGCGGTCCTGCAGGAACTCGTACCAGGGTTCCTCGTGCCCCGCCTCGTCCTTGATGCGCTGGGTGTGCACCGCCGACCAGTCCCAGTGCGAGCCGGCCCGCAGCACCTCGATCCGCTCCCGGTCCGCCTCCGCCCGGCTGAAGTGCCACAGGGACAACGGGAGTTGGCCCGGCATGACCGTGAAGTCGAACCAGCCGGAGTCGTTGTGCCGCTGCGGGACCATCAGGGTGCGGTCGGCTGTCATCGCCGCGAGATGGGGGTCCCAGCGTTCGCCGAGCGTGCCCCGCTCGTCCGCGCCCCGCTGCTCGGCCCGGCGCAGCACGGCGTCCAGCGGGTTGCGGGCCAGGTCCAGGAAGGCCGTGTCGCCGGTCAGCAGGGTGGCGTTGGACGCGCCCACCAGGGTGCCGCTGGCGACCGGGGACAGCCCGTGCGGCCACGACCATCCGTAGTGCCCGCCGTACCAGCGGCCTTCCAGGTACTCGCCGACCTGGCCGCTCAGCCCGGCGTTGTCCGGGACGACGTCGCGCCCCGCGAGCCGCTCGAGCCAGACACCGGCGTACTCGGCGACCCAGTCCGCGTAGCGCTGTCCGCCGCCCAGGAGATACGCGTTGGTGGCGAGCCCGGTCGCCGCCAGGTTCACGACGGTGTCGCCGCGGCCCATCCGGTCCCACATCGCGCGGCCGTAGGCGCGGGCCCGCTCGGGGGACGCGGCCAGGTCGTCGAAGGACATCACGTCGGGCATCCCGTCGAGCGGCAGCCCGTAAGGGCGCAGCGCGAGACTCCACGGGAAGCAGGCGTCCTCGTCGCTGAATCCCCACCGGGGGCCCGCCGACCCGTTGTGCGGCGCCCGGATCACCCGGTGCGCGGCGTCGTAGTTCGGGCCGCCCGGGAGGTAGAAGTCGGCGAAGCGGCAAGCCAGTTCACGCAATCGGGCGTCGTCCGGATCAGCGAGGCACAGCCCGTAGAACAGCAGCAGCCCCTCGCCCTGGTGGAACCAGTCGTAGCCGCGCTCCAGGCCGCCCTCCAGCATGCCCATCTCGGTGAGCTGCGCGCTCACCCCTTCCCAGTGGCGCCGCGCGGCGGCCAGGAGCTCCGTGCTGCCGCCGAGGACGTACAGCGTCGGCCAGTTGAAGAAGGGCTCGTAGAAGTCGTCCACGCCGTCGCGGCCGTCCAGGCCCCGGCCCAGCGTGTCGCGGAACACGAGGCGCCCGTCTCCCTCGGTGTACCGGTCGGCGAACACCCGCCACGCCTTGTCCTGGAGGGCGAACAACTCCCGCTCCAGCGTGGCCCATCGGGGGATCTCCGTGACGGGGCGGTCCGCCCGCAGGAGCGGACCGTGCCCGGCGCCTGCCCTCATCGACGCACCGCTTCCGTCGTGTCCGCAGCGCTGCTCCGCTCGGTCCCGTGCCTCACGTGCCCCCACCCTTCACAATCGACCATCGATAGCCGATGGTTAGACTCACCGGCGCGAGCCGGCGTGTCAATACTCCGGAACCACTCCGGAACCACCCCAGAGCCACTCCGGAACCACCCCCGAGGAGGCTGTCGACCGTGATCGACTGCCATGTCCATCTGTGGGACCCGGCCCAGGGATTCCCCTGGATCCGCCACGACAGCCCGCACCACCGGACCTTCGACGCGGACGACCTCGCCGCGTCCGGCGCGGCCCCGGACCTGTCCGGGGCGATCCTCGTCGAGGCGTCCCGGGGCGACGCCGGAGAGACGGACGCCCTGCGCGCGGCGCGGCTGCTGCGGCCGGACCTCGTCGCGGGATACGTCGCGAACCTGCACGTCCACGCCGCGGCCGGCCCGCACCGGCTGCGCGCCCTGCTCACGGAACCGCACGAGAGCCGCCCCAGCGGAATGCGGCTCGGCGGGCCGCGCTGGACGGACACCCCCGAGCCCGCCCGGGCCCTGCTCCCCGTCCTCGCCGACACCGGCGCTGTGCTCGAACTCAACCTCCTCGCAGGCGCGTTGCGCACCGCAGCGGACGTGGCCGCCCGTCATCCGGCGGTCACCGTGGTCGTCGACCACCTCGGCAACCCGCCGAATCTGCGCACGGACCCGGGGGAGTGGTACGCGGACCTCGACCGGGCCGCCGCGGAGCCGAACCTCGTCGTGAAGATCTCCGGCCTGCTGACACAGCAGCACAGAGTCCCGCGCGAACGGGTCGCGGCCCTGGTCCGCCGCGTCGTGGACACCGTCGGCCCGCAGCGCTGCCTGATCGGATCCGACTGGCCGATCTGCCTGCCCCGCGGGAGCCGCGCCGACTCGCTGGGCCTGTCCCGGCTCGGCCTCGCCCGCCTCACTGCACGGCAGCGGGAGGACGTCCTGCACGCGAACGCCGTGCGGGTGTACGGGCTGAGTGGTTGACACGCCGCGAATCCCCCTGATTCGATTCCTTCGATAATCGATAGGTGATGACCTCCTGTTCCGGCCCGGCAGGGCCGGCCCCGACCCCCGCGGAGACGCTCCATGGCCTTCTTCGACCTGCCCCTGGACGAGCTCGAGAGATACCGCCCGGACCTGCCGGAGCCCGCCGACTTCGACACGTTCTGGCAGCAGACCCTCGCGGGGCAGGAGCAGTTCGCCACCGCCGCGACGTTCGCCCCCGTGCACAACGGACTGGCCACCGTCGACACCTTCGACGTGACCTTCGCCGGATACGGCGGGCATCCGGTGCGCGGCTGGCTGCACCTGCCGGTGACCCGCACCGGCCCGCTGCCCGCCGTCGTGGAGTACCTGGGATACGGCAGCGGCCGGGGAGCCCCGCACGAGACGCGGCTGTGGGCCTGCGCCGGATACGCCCACTTCGTCATGGACACCCGCGGTCAGGGAGCCGAGACCCCCGACCCGGACCCGGCCACCGGCGACACCGCGGCCCCGGGATTCCTCACCCGCGGCGTCCTCGACCCGCACCGCTACTACTACCGGCGCCTCTACACCGACGCGGTCCGCGCCGTCGCCGCCGTGCGCACCCACCCCGACGTCGACCCGGCGCGCGTCGTCGTCACCGGCACCAGTCAGGGCGGCGGCATCGCGCTCGCCGCGGCGGGACTGGTGCCGGACCTCGTCGGCGTCATGCCGGACGTGCCGTTCCTGTGCCACTTCCCGCGCGCCACCACGATCACCGACCGCCCGCCGTACGTCGAGGTCGCGCAGTTCGTGAAACGGCACCGGGAGCACGCGGCCACGGTCGCCCGCACGATGGCCTACTTCGACGGCGTCAGCCTGGCCCGCAGGGCCACCGCGCCGGCCCTCTTCTCGGTCGCCCTGATGGACCACATCTGCCCGCCGTCCACCGTGTACGCGGCCTTCAACCACTACGGCGCCGAGCGCGGGCAGGGCGAGCCGGACAAGCGGATGTCCGTCTACCCCTACAACGATCACGAGGGCGGCGGCCCCGCCCACGAGGTCGTCAAACTGGAGTGGCTGGCGAAGCGGCTGGTGGAGACCATCGATAGACGATGAGCGCGTATCATGGCACAACCGGCTCGCTCCGTCGCACGATTGGGAATCCATGACATCGAATGCGTCGGCTGGATTCGTCTCCACGCTGGCCACCAACAAGGACCGCTTCCGCAAGACCCTGATCTCGGACCAGGTGTACGACCTGTTGCGCCAGGCCATCGTCGACGGCGACCTCGGGCCGAACGAGCGCGTGGTCGAGTCGGAGATCGCGCGGCGGCTCGGCGTGAGCCAGGCCCCGGTGCGCGAGGCGGTCAAGCGGCTCGCCCGCGAGGGCCTGCTCATGCACGTCCCGCGCCGCGGGCACTTCGTCGTCGAGATCTCCTCGCAGGACGCCGAGTACGCCCGCCAGGTGCGCGAACCGCTGGAGCGGCTGGCCGCCCAGCTCGCCACCGAGCACCTCACCGACGACCATCTGCGGGAGCTCGACGCGCTGGTGGAGCGGATGCGTGCCGCGGTCGCGGCGCACGACGTGAGCCGGTTCCGGGACGCCGACATCGAGTTCCACACGCTGGTCAGCCAGATCGCGGGCAACCCGTTCCTGGCCCGCATGTGGGAGGTCGTCGAGCCCAGCCTGCGGGCCCTGCGCGCCATCTCGGACCCGCTCTTCGAAGGCGACTGGAGCGCGATGGCCGACGAGCACGGCCGCCTGGTCGAGCTGCTGCGTGCCGGCGACGCGGAGAAGGCGGCCGCGGCCTTCGCCGACCACGCCGCCGGCCGCGGACCGGTCCCGGACGCCCGCGCGAAGAGAGCGCCCAGGGCGGCCGGGGCGGCGAAGAAGCCGCGGAAGGCCGCGGCCAAGAAGCCCTGACGCTTCCCCCACCGCACGAGGGCCGAGGCCCGAGCCGGAATCCCGGCTCGGGCCTCGGCCGTGCGGTCCGGCCTCGTCATCCGGCTAACGGCGGGCTCCCGCGGTCCACCGGGGCGCTCCGTACTGGTAGGCGCCCAGGCTCGGCACCGGATCGGTCGATCCGTCGTTGATGCCCGGCAGGGCGATCGCCGCGTTGCGTGCCGGTGAGCCGTCCTGAAGCCGGTAGTCGTGCGCCGCCGCGTCGACGAACAGCGGATCGACGTCCGGGGGCAGGTTGTTCGACAGCACGAGCCCGCCGTCGGTCGCGCCGCTCAGGCCCCGGATCGTCCCGATGTTGTTGTAGATCCTCGTGCCGGTCGACTGCCCCGGCTCCTTCACGTAGAAGAGGGTCATCCCTCCGGTGTTCCCCGCGACCAGGTTGTCGTGCGACCCGGTCCCGAGCCCGTTGAGCATCACCGTGCCCTCGCGGTTGCCCCAGCCCACGTTGTTCGCGATGACCAGGTCGCTCTGCCCGTTGTCGGCGTAGATGCCGGAGATGCCGAACGTCGACGACTTGGTGCTCGGATCCGGGTCGTGCAGCACGTTGTGGTCGAGGGACGAGCCCATCATGTACGCGCTGCAGCAGGTGTAGATCGCGGCGACGTCGAGGCTGAGCCGCGCGTACCCCGAGACGTCGTTGTACGCGATCACGTCCTTGCCGGGTTCGAGCCCCTCCACGGTGTTCCACTGCAGGTTGATGCCGCTGCGGCCGACCCGCGAGATCGTGTTGTGGGTGACCGTCTGGCTGTTGCCCTGCACGGCGATGCCGGCCGCGTACGTGCCCATGTAGTCGACATCGTGGATCACATTGTCGGTGGCGGTGTTGTTCTGGCCGCGCAGCGCGATGCCGTTGCCCGCACTGAGCGACAGATCACTGTTGACCACCTTGTTGTGGGTGCCGTTGATGATCAGGCCCGTGTCCGAGACACCCCGCGTCACCGTCGTGCCGCAGTCCGTCGCGCCACGCGTGATGTCCGTGTAGTGCGACAGGTACTGGCCCTTGATCCCGTCCAGGGTCACACCCGTGCTCGTGTCGCCCGTCCGCACGGTCGTCGCGAAGAGCTTGATGCCCTTCACGGTCGTGTGGCTGGTGTCCGACAGGTCGAAGCCCAGGGTGCGCCGCTTGGCCTCCACCCGGTGGTTGTCCGGGTCGTCGTCCCCGTACACGTACAGCTTCTTGGCCGTCGGGTCGTAGAACCACTCGCCGGGGCGCGCGAGTTCACCGATCTTCCCGGAGAGGGCGTACCGGGTCTCGTTCGGTACGACCTTGTGGACGCACGGCGGCGCCACGTCGAGGGTCACCGAGCCGACCGCCGAACTCTTCACGGTGCCGGTGGCCGAGATGTACCAGTAGCCGGTGAGGGCACGCGCGCCGTCCCAGTACCCCGCCGGACGGGTCAGGGCCGCGTCGGAGATCGTGGCGTCCGCACTGCCCGCACCGGCGTACTGGAGCGTGGGGCCCAGCAGGTCCAGGCCGGGATGCGGCCATTGGGCCTCGATGTCCATCTTCTTTTCGGTGAACACCTGGACCGTCGACACATCCGCGCCGAGGTCCACGTCGGTGCTGTAGATGTGCCCGGCCGCCACCGCGTCGCTGAACTGCGAGCCGGCGGCGAACGGATCGCTCTTGGCGATCTCGGTGACATCGGCGGCGGTGACCGGATCGAAGCCGGTCAGTCGCGACGCCCCGTTCACCGTGACGTCGGCGCCCACCGCGGCCTTGTACGTGATGGGCAGCTCGGCGGTGCCGGACCGGGCCGGGACCACCGTCTCCTCGTACGAACCCGAGACGATCTCGCACGTGTCCCCGGGCACCATGACGTCCGCGCACTTCTGGATGTGCCGGAAGGGGTGGGTGGCGTTGCTGCCGTCGTTCGCGTCGTCGCCGTACGGGCCGACGTAATAGGTCTTGCCCGCTTGAGACTTGGGCGGATGGGCCGCGGCCGGATGACCGGCCGCGACCACGGTCAGCGCAGTGAGCAGGGCGGCCGCGGACAGATGTCTCCATCTCCTGGACACTCAGTGATCCTTTCTTCCGAGGTCGACGCGGACAACGCGGAGGTCAGCCCTTCACGGCGCCCACCGTGAGTCCGCTGATGATGTGGCGCTGCATGTAGATGAAGAAGATGACGACGGGCGCGACGGCGAGCAGCAGGTTCGGGAAGACCTTCGTGAGGTCCGTCGAGTACTGGCTGATGCCGGCGTAGATCGCCGTCGTCACCGTGTAGTGCCCGGAGGACGGGCTGAGCAGGATCTGCGGGGAGACGAAGTCGTTCCAGATCCCGATGGAGTTGAGGATCAGGACCGTGACGACCGCCGGACGCATCAGCGGGAAGATGATGGTCCAGAAGGTGCGGTAGCGGCCCGCGCCGTCGATCGTCGCCGCGTGGTCGATGTCGACCGGGATCGTGCGGATGAACCCGACGAACAGGAAGATGCTCACCGGCAGCGTGGACGCCACGTCGTGCGCGACCAGACCGGTGACCGTGTTCGCGAGACCGATCTCCCGCAGCACGTAGATGACCGGGATGATCACCGCGGCACCCGGGATGAACGTACCCGCGAGGAAGTACAGCAGCACCAGCTGCGTGCGCTTCTTCAGGCTGCGCGCGATCGCGTACGCGGCAGGGCCGGCGAGTGCGATGCACAGCACGTCCACGATCACGACCAGGAACAGCGTGAACCCGTACCCGCCGATCACGTTGAACTGCGGGCTGCTGATCGCCGCCGACATGTGCTCGAAGGTCAGACTGGACAAGGGAATCGAGAACGGGTTGTTCAGGATGTCCTGCTGCGACTTGAACGCGTTGACGACCAGCAGATAGACCGGCACGACCATGACGACGAACAGGACGCTCAGCAGTACCCAGCGGACCGGGGAGCGCGTCCCCTCGCGCTCCGCCCGCACCGTGTCGTCCTGTTCGGGCGGCCGGACCTTCGGCTTGTCGCCCTTTCGCGTCGTGAGCGCCTCTGTTACGACCACCACCGGCTCCTTACCGACCCGTCGCTGCCTGGTCCTGCCGGTTGCGCAGCGCCGTCACGAGGAGGGCGAGCACGGCGGAGACCACCATCAGGAACACCGCCTGAGCGGTCGCGTAACCGACCTTGGTGCCCTCGAAGGACCGGGCGAGAATGAGATACGTGAACGTCTGCGTGGACCCGGCGGGACCACCGCCGGTGAGGCTCACCACGATGTCGTAGGCCCGGATGAGCCCCACCAGGTCGAGCACCGTCGCCACGGTCACCACCGGCGCGATCATCGGGATCACGACCCGCAGATTGATCTGCCGCTTGTTCGCGCCGTCGATCGCGGCGGCTTCGAGGAGCTCGGCCGGCACGGTCTGCAGCGCGGCCACGAACAGCACCACGTTGAAGCCGAAGCCCGCCCACACGATGACCGCGATCAGCGAGACGAGCGCGAACTTCTCGTCGAAGAGGAAGCCGACCGGCTCGATGCCGAACTTGGCGAGGGTGTTGTTGACGGCGCCGTTCGTGCCGAGGATCGCCGCCCACAGATAGCCGAGGATCAGCGCGCTGATCACGTGCGGGAAGTAGGCGACCGCCCGGAAGAACGAGTTCGTGCGCGACTTCCCCTTGAGGGCGAGGGCGTACACGAGCCCAAGGCCCACCATGAGGACCGTGCCGGCCACGGAGATCAGACCGGTCACGTACCAGGCGTCCGTCGAACTCGGCTCGTCGAACAGGTGCGTGTAGTTGTCGAACCCGATGAACGCGGCGGTCGAGAAGCCGTCCCAGTCGGTCAGGCTCAGATACACGGCCACGCCGACCGGCACGACCGTCATCACCGTGTAGAGCAGGACCGCCGGGCCCATCATGCCGAGGGAGACGGCGGACTCGCGGACACGAGCCCGCCGCCGACCTCGGGTCACTGCTGCGCGTCCCACCACTTGTCCAATCCGTCCGCGACGGCCTTCGGGGACGCGCCCGTGTACAGCGACTGGATCTGCTTGTTGAGCTCGTCGCTGAACCCGGCGACCGGCTGGTTCTCACCCGACTTCACGATCACCGACGGTGCCTTGTCGAGGATCTTCTGCACCGATGTGCCCAGGCTCGACATCGGGTACGAGAAGCCCTGGCGCAGGTTCGCGTCGGAGGCGAGCTGGCTCTTGATGGCCTCCGGGTCGGTCGTCGCCCACTTCACGAACTCGATCGCCTCGGCCTTGTGCGGCGACTTGTTCACCACGACGTACGGGTTCGAGACGTTGCCGAACTGACCCGACGGGTACACCCCGTCGGTCGGCATCGTGAACACCCCGATGTCGTCGCTCTTCTTCGCGGCGTCGGCGGCCGGCACGAAGAACGAACCCATGATGTACATCGCCGACTTGCCGTTCAGGAACGCCGTCTGGCCGTCCGGGTACGTGACACCGAGGGCGCTCTTCTGGAGGTAGCCCTTGTCGATCCAGCTCTTGTAGGCCTTGAGATACGGGAGGTAGCCGCTGCCCGCGAACGACGTCTTCTTCGCGTTGCGCTTCGCCGTCCACTTCGGGTCGGCGGTGAGTACGCCCGCGTCCGCCATCATCGAGAACTGGCCGCCGGTGACCCACTGGCCCGCCGTCTGCAGCGGCGCGTAGCCTGCGCCCTTGAGCTTGCCCATGGCGGCGGTGAAGTCGTCCATGGTCCTGATCGCCGTGGCGTCCAGGCCGGCCTTCTCGAAGGCCGCCTTGTTGTAGAAGACGAGTGACTGGATCTGCTCGCCCACCCCGGCCATGTACTGCTTGCCGTCGACCTTGTACTGGTCGGCGAGCGGGGTCTTGGCCGCCCAGGACTGGTCGGACAGGTCGGCGAAGAGCGAGGCGGTCTCGGCGGTCGGCGTGATCTGCTGTGCGACGTCCGGCGGGTCGCCGGCGGCCAGGTCCTGGCGCAGCTTGGCGTCCGCCGCGACCGTGCCGGTCAGTTCGAGCTTGACCGTCACGCCGGGGTGCGCCTTCTCGTACTTCGCGAAGAGGTCGTTCCAGTACTTCTCCGTCAGGTTCGGCGTGATGTTGACGATCACGCGGAGGGTCGTGCCCTCCGCGGCCTGGTCGGACCCGCCGCCGCAGGCGGCGGCCGACGCCATCACCAGCGGAGCCACGGCGAGCGCACAGGTCCGGCGCCACATTGCTCTCATGGGACACGCTCCATTGCGGTCGTAGATAATCGATAGGTCATGTTCGGGCGGAGCTCGTGACGAGTGGTACGAGGGGTCCGGCCGAAGGGGGGAGGGTCGCGGGATGTGAGATGCGGCTGCCACGCGAGCCAGTAATCGTCTATCGATTACTGATGCTAGGGGGGCCGCCCGCGCATGTTCAAGAGTGCTGCGGCAACCGCTTTCCCGGGTCCTCGTCGAGGAACAACTCGACCACCGGCAACAGCACATCGGGCCGCGCCACCGGGAGCGTCAGAGTGAGCGTGCCCGCCGGACGGCCCGGGGGAGCCAGGTTGTTGTGCTCGTGCCGCGCCCCGTCGATCTCGTGGAAGGCGACCTCCGAGCCGTCGTGCAGGAACTGGGCGTAGCGCACCCGGCCTGCCAGCCCCGGCAGATGGACATGGCGCAGCGGCCAGGCGAGCAGATGGAGGTAGAGGCGGCGCCCGGACCGCGTGTAGAGGGCGTTCGCGGGTGCCCGGTACGGGCTCGGTCCCGCGCCGTGCACCGCCCGCCCGTGCAGCCGGGTCCACTCGCCGATCGCCCGCAGGGTTCCCTCCGCCCGCGGATCCAGCGCGCCACGGCCCGTGGGCCCGACGTTGAGCAGCAGATTGCCGCCGCACGCGACCGACTCCACCAGCATCCGCACCAGCAGTGCGGGGTCCTTGTAGTCGTGGTTGTCGCGGTCGTAGCCCCAGGAGCCGTTGAGGGTGTGGCAGGCCTCCCACATCACCGGGACGCCGTCCCGCTCCACGGGGCGATCGGGCTGGTACTGCTCGGGCGTCACATAGTCGCCGGGGACGCCGAGCCGGTCGTTCACGAGAATGCCGGGCGCCAACTCCCGCACCGTGGCCAGCAGTTCGCGCGCACCCCACTCCTCAGGACCCATCCCGGGGTACGAGAAGTCGAAGAAGAGCAGATCGACGGGCCCGTACCCGGTGAGCAACTCCCTGACCTGCGCCCGCAGATACGAGCGGTAGCGCGCCAGATCCCGCGGCTCGCCGGCGGCCCCGGTGCCGCGCAGCGGATGGTGCTCGTCCACGGGGAAGTCCGGGTGGTGCCAGTCCAGCAGCGAGTAGTACAGACCGACGCGCAGTCCCTCGGCGCGCATCGCGTCGGCGAACTCGGCCACCAGATCCCGGCCCTTGACGCGCACCGATGTGTAGTCGGTGTGCGCCGAGTCGAACAGGCAGAAGCCGTCGTGGTGCTTCGCGGTCAGCACGGCGTAGCGCATCCCGGCCCTGCGCGCGGCCCGCGCCAGCTCCCGGGCGTCGAAGAGGTCCGGGTCGAAATGCTCGAGGTAACGGTCGTACGCCTGCTGGGACATGGCCTCACGGCTGCGCACCCACTCGTGCCGCGCCGCGAGGCTGTAGAGGCCGAAGTGGACGAACAGCCCGAAGCGTGCGGCCTCGAACCAGCCGGCGGGTGCGCGGGGTACGGAGGGCGAGTCAGGCCTGGAGGGCGAGGAGGGCACGGAGGACTCCTGGGGGCGTTGACTGATGGCATTGACATCGCTAATCGATTGGCTGTTATCTACCATCGATAGGCGATGCTGTCACTGGCGTTGCGTGCGAGGAGCACGCGGAGAGGCAAGTGAATGAACCCGAGCAGGGATCGAGGAACGCCGTCGACGGGGGAGACCCGGATCTACGAGTCGATGAGGGCGCCGGTGCACACCGCGCCCTACGCACGGCCGACCGCGCGCATGGTGGAGGCGCTCGAGGACGTGAGCGCGGCGACGGCCTGCGCGAAGCTGCATCAGATGGGCATCACCCGGACCTTCATCGACGGCCCCGTGCCGCTGCACCGCGAGCCGGACGTCAAGATCACCGGCGGCGCCGTGACCCTGCAGTTCCTGCCGCGCCGGGAGGACGTCTTCAACGGGGCCGAGCAGGAGGACGCCGAGCGCGACACGGCGCTGTGGGGCGTTCTCGAGTCCATCCGGCCCGGCGACGTGCTGGTGGTGTCCGCCCACGGCAGCCACTTCACCGGCTGCCTCGGCGACATGCTGGTGCGCTACTTCAAGCTGCGCGGCGGCGCGGGCATCGTGGTCGACGGGCGGGTGCGGGACGCGGCCCGGGTCAGGGCCCTCGGGGTGCCGATCTGGTGCACGGGCGTCACACCGCACTACGCCTCGCAGACCGAGCTGTTCCCCGCGGCGTTCAACGTGCCGGTCGGGGTGGGCGGCACGCTGGTCACCCCGGGCGATCTCATCGTGGCCGACGAGGACGGCGCGGTCGTGGTGCCGCAGCACAGCGCGATCCCGCTGGCCGACGACGCGCTGCTGCACCAGGACCGCGAGGCGTTCGCCCGCCGCCGGCTCGACGAGGGCGGGATCCTGTCCGACTACTACCCGCTCACGGGCGAGGGCCTTGAGGAGTATCTGGCGAGCCGGCAGCCCGCGACCTGAGGCGGCCTCGCCCGGGACCGGGTCCGGCCTCAACGGCGGGCGTAGTAGAGGGAGTTGTGGGCTGTGTCCGGCAGATAGAGCACGTCCTGCCCGTCGGTGTCCCGGCGCACCGCGAGCCGGTCCGCCGTCAGGCCCGGCGTGGGTGACGACGACGTCCAGGCGCCGCCCGCCTCGGTCGCCACGAAGACACGGTCGGCTCCCGAGGCGGTCACGTAGTAGACGCGCTTGCCCTCCGTCCCGTCCCAGGTGATGCCGATCGCGGCGGCGGTCTGCCCGCCCGCGTACACGGTCTGCCGCACCCAGCCGGCACCGCTCGGGTAGGCGTAGTACACCCGGAAGTCGCCCGCGCTGTCGGCCGAGCGGTAGCGGAAGGCGACCTTGGGCGTCGAGCCGTCGAGGGTCAGCTTGGCGCTCTGCACGGCGGGCCCGGTGTACCCGGTGTTGTCGGTGCTCCACTCCTCGCCGGCGGTCAGGCCCTGGAGGACGTCCGAGGTGTCCGGTGTGGTCGGGACGGCGAGGGCGGCCCCGGTGTGGTCGGCGAACTCCCCGGTGGCCGGGTCGTAGCGGAGATACGAGAGCTGGTGGCGGAAGCCGGACGCGGGGGCCTTCGACCACTCGTACAGGAGATGGACGCGACCGGCGGCGTCGACCTGGAGGTCGTCGGGATAGACGGAACGGTTCAGGGCGGAGCCGAAGGTGGCGACCACGCTCCACGTCGCAGTGGCGTTGTCCCAGTGGTAGAGCTTGCCGGGACGCTGGTCCGCACCGCAGCCCACCCGCGCGGCCAGGTACAGGTCGCCGTCGGGGGCGGTCGTCAGCACGGGGTAGGTGATGCCGGCGCCCTGGTCGGGCAGTCCGCCGGCGTGATCGGTCAGGGCGCCGCCGGCCGTGTCGGAGCGGAAGTAGCGCCATGTGTCGCAGTGCATGGAGGTGAAGACGTGCAGCCGGCCGCTGCCGTCGCGGGCGACGGAGGGCTGGTTGTGGCCGTTGTCGTCGGTGTACTCGGCCTGCGTTCCGTCGCTCCTGAGCAGCGGGAGCCGGTTCCAGGTGCCGTCCGGGGCGCGGCGGGCGACAGCCGGGCGGTGCGTGGTCGCGGTCGTGCCGGGCTCATTGAACGCGAAGTACGTGTACTCGCCGTTGCCCTTGTAGGTGGCCGCCGGGGTCCACCAGGCGGCCTGGTTCGACGAGTCCATGGCGTACGGGACCTTCTCGACCACGGTCGTCGCGGTGGTGGCCTGAGCGGTCGCGGCGAACGTGAGCGCGGCGGTGAGGGCCGCGGCCGACGTGGTGAACGCGCGGGCGCCGACATTGCGCACGGTTGACTCCTTCGGGGCGTGGGTGGGCAGGGGGGTCAGGCGGCGGGCCGCAGCGGCGCGGTCTCGCGGGCGCGCAGTACGACGGCGCCGGAGACGAGGGCGACGACCATCAGGTAGAAGGCGGGGGAGAGGTCGTAGCCGCTGGCGCCGATCAGCCAGGTTGCGAAGTACGGGGTCATGCCGCCGAACAGGGCCGTGGCGAGGTTGTAGGAGACGGCCATCGCGCCGTAGCGCACGCGGGTGGGGAAGAGTTCGGCGAGCGCCGCGGAGATGGCACCGTCGAAGGCGGCGATGCACAGGCCGAGCACGATCATCGCGACCCCGGCGAGGACGGCGTTGCCGCGGCTGAGCAGCCAGAACGCCGGCCAGGACAGAAGTACGAACCCGGCGCAGCCCGTGATCAGCAGCGGTTTGCGGCCGACCCGGTCCGAGAGCGCGCCCATGAACGGCACCGCGGCGGCCACCACGAAGAGACCGGCGGTGGTGATGGCGAAGGCCTGGACCCGGCTGAACTCCAGCGTGGTCTGCAGATAGCCCGGCATGAAGGTCTGCAGCGCCCAGTGGCCGACGGCCTTGACGAGCATGAACCCGGTGCACAGCAGCATGGCCGTGCGGGCGGTGGCGAAGCTCTCCCGCAGCGGGGAGCGGGAGTGGTTGCCCTCGCTCTTGAGCTTGCGGAACTCGGGGCTGTCCTCCAGACGCGTGCGCAGGTACACACCGGCGATGCCGAGCGGTGCGGCCAGAAGGAACGGCAGGCGCCAGCCCCAGTCGTCCATGGCGTCCCCGGGCAGCGTGGCCGACAGCAGCAGCACGATGCCGGAGCCCGCGACGAACGCGGCGAAGCCGGAGGCGTCGATCCAGGAGGTGACGAAGCCGCGACGGCGTTCGGGGGCGTATTCGGCGAGCAGCGTGGTCGCGCCGGCGCTCTCCCCGCCCGCCGCGAACCCCTGGAGCAGCCGGCACAGGACGAGCAGGACGGGGGCGAGTGCGCCCACCGTCGCGTGGGTGGGCAGCAGGCCCATCGCGAGCGTGGAGGCCGAGGTGGCGAGGACGACGATCGCCAGGGTGCGCTGGCGTCCTATCCGGTCGCCGAGCGAGCCGAAGAACAGGCCGCCGAGCGGACGCATCACGAACCCGGCGCCGAACACGGCGAAGGTGGAGAGGAGCTCGGCCTGCGGATTGCCCGAGGGGAAGAAGTGGTGGGCCAGGATCACCGCGAGGGTGCCGTAGATACCGAAGTCGAACCACTCGACGAAGTGGCCGAGCCCCGCGGCCACCATCACCTTGCGCAGCCCGGCGGGATCGGCCTCCCGGCCCGTGTCGCCGGCGCCCCCGGCAGTGTCCTCGGCGGTACCCCCGGCGGCGCCCTCCGCGTCGCGCGGACGTGGTCTGTACTGCGTCGTCTCGTCGGTCATGTTGCTCACCCTGCCTTCTGCGCGGCTCTGTCCGGCACGCGGCGGCCACTGTGCGCCCTCCGCTGCGGCGCGAACTTACAGCAGATCCCACTGGCTGAACAGTAGTTGCACAATATGCATGTGATGTACGTTCATGGCCGCATCCCAGCATCACACCGAGGAGGCCGCACCGTGCGGGAAGAAGAGGCCCATTACGACATCGCCGTCATCGGCGGAGGGCTCGCGGGAACGTGCGCGGCCATCGCCGCCGCCCGGCTCGGGCGCCGTGTCGCCCTGGTCCACAACCGGCCCGTCCTGGGCGGGAACGCCAGCAGCGAAGTGCGCGTATGGGTGTGCGGGGCCACCGCGCACGGGGTGCACCGGTGGGCGCGGGAGACCGGCATCATGGGCGAGCTCTACACCGAGAACCAGTACCGCAACCCTGAGGGCAACCCGTACTACTGGGACCAGGTCGTCCTCGACGCGGTCCTCGCCGAACCGCTCCTCGATCTGTACCTGAACACCGACGTCCGCGAGCTCGACGCCACAGGCCCACATGATGCACGCGAGTTGCATTCATGTACCGGCTGGATGATGGGATCGGAACGTCGCATCACCTTCCACGCGCGGCAGTTCCTCGACTGCACCGGCGACGGCCTGCTCGGTCATCTCGCGGGCGCCCGCTACCGCACCGGCCGCGAGGCACGCTCCGAGCACGGCGAGCCCTGGGCCCCCGAAGAGGCCGACGAGGCACTGCTCGGCTCGACGATCCTCTTCCACACCAAGGACGCGGGCCACCCGGTCAAGTTCGTCCCGCCCGCCCACGCCAAGGACCTGTCGAGCACGCCCATCCTGCGCAACCGCGTCCTGCGCACCGGCGACAACGGCTGCGACTACTGGTGGATCGAATGGGGCGGCGAGCTCGACACCGTCCACGACAACGAGCGCATCCGCGACGAACTCCAGGCCGTCATCATGGGCATCTGGGACCACATCAAGAACTCGGGTGAGTTCCCCGACGCCGCGAACCTCACCCTGGAATGGGTCGGCAGCATCCCCGGCAAGCGCGAGTACCGGCGCTTCGTCGGTGACCACGTCCTCACCCAGCAGGACGTCCTTCAGCAGCGGCCGTTCGAGGACCGGGTCGCCTTCGGCGGCTGGTCCGTCGACCTCCACCCCGTCCAGGGCATGTACGCCGACGAACCCGGCGCCCGCCAGCGCTACGCGGACGGCATCTTCCACATCCCGCTGCGCAGCCTGTACTCGGTGAACGTCACCAACCTGCTGTTCGCCGGCCGCAACATCTCCGCCACCCACATCGCCTTCGGCGCCACCCGCGTGATGGCGACCTGCGCCACGCTCGGCGAGGCCGCCGGGACCGCCGCGGCGCTCTGCGTCACCGAAGGCCTGACCCCGCGAGAGCTGGCGCACAAGCACCCCGAGAAGGTGCGCCGCACGCTCCTCAAGCAGGACGCCTCGGTCATCGGCATACGCGACGAGGACCCCGCCGACCTCGCCCGCTCCGCCCGGGTCAGTGCCTCCTCCCACCTGCGCCGCCTCGCCGCCGAGCCGACGCGGGCCGCGCCCGGCGAGCCGTACCCGCTCACCCGCGACCTCGCGCTCCTCCTGCCGGTGGACCCCGCACTCGACACGGTCGATCTGCTCGTCCACGGCGCCCCCGACGACGGCCGAGAGCTCACGGTGGAGCTGTGGGGCACGGGCCGCCCCGAGAACGCCGTCCCCGCCGACCACCTGTCCACCACCACCGTGACCGTCCCGCCCGGCGGCCCCCACTGGGTCACCGCCCGCCTCGACCACCGGCCGGACACCCCCGGCAACGCCGTCCTGATCGTCCGCGCCTGCCCCGACACCGCGCTGGTCCTGCTCCCCGAACGCGTCGACGGCGTCCTCGCCCTGCGCCGCAAGGCCGAAGGTGACGCGGCCGTCGACCACGACATCCCCGAGGAGGAGGGCCAGCTGGTCCTGGAATGGCAGGCCCGCGGGCTGCGCCGCCACACGTTCTGCTTCCGGACCGCCCCCGACACCCGCGCCTTCACCCCCGAACAGGCCGTCGGCGGTTTCCAACGCCCTTACGCAGGCCCCCAGATGTGGTCCTCACAGCCGCTGACCGACCCCGCCCGGGCCGACGAGTGGCTGCGCCTGGACTGGGACCGGGAGCGGGAACTGGCCGAAGTGCGCGTGGTGTTCGACGACGACGTCGACGAGTACCTCAACAACCTGCACCGCCACCGCACCCCGTTCGAGATCATGCCGGAACTCGTCCGCGACTACCGCGTCCAGGCCCTCGAACCCGACGGCACCTGGCACACCCTGCTGGCCGTGACCGGCAACCGCCGCCGCCACCGCATCCACCGCCTGGACACCCCGGTCCGCACGAGCGCCCTACGGCTGAAGGTGGACGCGACGCACGGCGCCCGGCACGCCCACGTCGTCGCGTTCAAGGCATACGGAGAGTAAGCACACGGCCCCGGCCGGCCCTTCCGCTGAGGGGCCGGCCGGGGCCGTTCTCACACGGCGCCCAGCGCCTGACTGACGGCGTCCGCCGCCTCGATCACCTCGCGCGCCAGAGCCGTCCGCGCCTCGGGAACCCCCTGCGCATCCTGCCCGCCGAGCACGGAGGTCGGCCCCCACAGCGAGACCGCGGCGACCACCTCGCCCGACGCGTCACGCACCGGCGCCGCCAGCGAGGCCCGGCCCAGCGCCCGCTCCTCGGCCTCAACGGCGTACCCGCTCCGGCGCACGGCCGCGAGCTCCTCGTCGAGCAGATCGTGGCTGACGGTGGTGAACTCCGTGTGCGCCTCGAGCGGTTCCACCAGCAGCCTGCGCCGCTCCTTGGGGGACAGCCCGGACAGCAGGCACTTGCCGATACCGGTCGCGTGCAGCGGCGCCGTGTGCCCGGCCTGCGTGTACGACTTCGGGGCGCGCGTCCCCTCGAAGTTGCACAGGAACATCAGCACGTCCCCGCGGCGCACAGCGACATTCGCGCCGAGCCCGGTCCGCGCCGCCAGTTCCTGCAGCACCATGCGCGCCGCGCGGTGGACGGGATGCCGGTTGACGGCGGTCGCGGCGAGCGGCAGCGTGCCCAGGCTCAGCCGGTACAGACTGCTCACCGGGTCCCGCTCGACCATGTCGAGCCGCTCCAGGGTGGACAGCAGCCGCGACGCCGTGGAGGAACCGAGCCCGGTCAGTTCGGCGACGTCGGACACTCGCAGCTCGGCCCGCCCCGAATCCAGCGCGCGCAGCACCGATACGGCTCGTTCCACACTCTGGTTCGTCCCCGCGTCGGTCGCCCGAGTAACCATGCCGCTCCTCTGTCTGCATGCGACTTGCACACTCTGCATCACCATATCGCGATCACGGGGGAGGGCGTCGCCCCTGGACCACTACGACCGGCGATGAGCATTGCACGGGACCGGTCATGATCTCGGCGGTCGCGCTGGGCGGACTCGGCTTCCACTGGCTACCCGCCATCAGGGAGTCGTTGTCGCTGATCCGGCTCTGGTGCACGGCGACCGGCGGAGGGGGATTCGGCGGGTGCCGACCGGGTGCTCATTGCGGTGGGGAGCGGGGCTGTCAGAATACTGACCAGAGTTGAACATGTTCAACTTTCGTGGCAGCGTGAGCGCTTGCCGGTCTGGTGCGCGAAGCAACCAGCGTTTGACGTACGCAAGGGGGAGCCATGCCCGATGAGCGAGGGCGAGTCGCTGCGGGGTTGCGTGGGGTGGTCTTGGCGGTCGCGGTGTTGGCGACGGCCACGGGGTGCATGTGGCAGCAGCAGACGCTGACGCGGGCCGACATCGTAGGCACCTGGACCGAGGGCGATACCGGGACCGTGCTCTTCAAGGACGATGGCACCGTCGTCGTCACCGACCTCGCCGAGTTCAACAACGACGGCGACAAGGTGTCGGAGTGCAGCGGCACCGGCGAGTGGGGTGTGTATCCCGACGAAAAGGAAGCGGAGCAGTTGTGGACCACGGTCTGCGATGGCAACCCGTGGGAATTCGGCGGCTCGAAGGAGCATCCGACGATGCGGCGCAGCGTGGGAGATCCTGACAACGGGGACGCCCAAACCCTCAGCCGCAAGTAACGGAAAGCCGCCCGGTGCGTCGGGCCCGTCATCCACCCGACGCACCTGTACAGGCCCATGAGGCGACGATCTGGTATCCCGTGGTGCTGGGGCCGAGGTCATGGACGGTCCACAGGGCGGCCTGGTCACCTGCCAGGCACGGCTACATCGTCGGCTGACCGCTGCGGGCCACCAGGCACAGGCGACTGCCCGCGTTCTGGCGCAGCGCGGTCGGAGTCTCGGGGAGCGTGGCCATGGTCCAGGTCTGGTAGGGACCTACGTCAGGGAACATGCGGGCGGAGCAAAGTTGTGCGTACCGGGATGCGTCGCGACACCGGGCCCAGGCCGTCAGATCCGTGCGGTCGGGTAACCCAACTCCCCTCTTCGCCAAGATGGTTGCTGTGGGCTACGGTCGGGGCCGGTCTCTGCGAGGGAGTGGTGCTGGTGCCCCGATATGTGCTGGCCGCGATGGGCGTGTACGGCAGGGAGGTCGCGCGCGAGGAGCGCCCCGCCGCGCCATCGCTCACCATGGTCGCCGCGTACGGTGATCTCCATGGCTGCGACTATGTGACCGTCTCCGAGGGGGAGGCCGTCGGGCTCTACGCCCGCGACCTCGGAGGCACGTGGGACGCAGTGAGCCCCGGGACCGACGCGGTGACCGCCGACGAGATGCGCCTGTGGTTCGAGCTCACCCACCACTACCCGGGCCCGGACGGGGCGGACCCGAACCATCCGCTGGGCAGGGCCCCGCAGCCAGGTGCCGTCGGACGCATCGACGAACGGCGCGCCATCACCCTGGTCCAGGAGCACATCGCCACCGGAGGCCTGGACTACCCGGTCCAGGGCCTGGCGGCGGATCGGTTCGCCGCGGGCTGGAGCGTCTACGCGCCCGTCGACGTCGACGACAGCGATCCCATGGCCTTCCTCGACATGCCCGTCGGCCGTTCGGTGTTCATGGTCGGCGACACGGGGCGCATCAAGGAGGTCACCTCCGCCATTCCGCCCGGACAGGCCCACGCATTGTTCACCGCGGAGGAGGCCTTCGTACGACGTCCGCCCGCTGAAGAGGCGTTCATGAACGACCTCAAGGCGGAGTTCGAGCGCCTCGACGCCCGGTCCGGGCAGCCGGGCGCGATCACCGACTTCACCGTCGTCGGTACCCCGCCCGAGGAGATGACGACGGCCCGCGTGACCGCGCTGACCGACGAGATCGCCCGCCAACTGGCGCTGTGCGGACCACAGCAGTGGGAACGCATGGTGGCGGTATTCTCCTGCGCCGTCTCCGCCGAGACGGCCGACCTGTGCTTCTGGCAGCACGAACAGCCCCTGGAGGCACGGGTGCCGGAGCAGATAGCCGTCCTCGTACGCCGCCAGCGCCACCTCGCGGCCGCCATGCCCGCCGGACCGTGGCTGCGCTTGATGATCTCCGTCACCAAGGGGCCCGGCGGCCAGGCCCAGGTCTCCACCCAGTACGACTACGGTGACGAGCGGCTCCCCGAGGGGCAGTTGCTCGCCCCCACGCACTACCGCAACGATCTCGCCGCCTACCCGCGGGCCGGGGTGCCGGCATGGCTGAGGGCCTATGCCGGGGCGAACGGCCGTCGCACGGCATCCCCAAGTACGACATCCCCAAGTACGACATCCCCGCGCACGGCGCCTCCGCGATCCGCACCCCCGCGCCCGGAGGCCCCCGAACGCCCCTTCGTGGACAGCCTGGTCGGCTGGACGACGCACGTGGTCGCCGACAGCCAGCGGATCACGTACGGCCGTGACTCACTGGCCTGGGAGGAGATCGAGTGGGTCCGGTATCCCGTCTCGCGGACCAAACACCTGGGCTTCCTGATTCCCTCCACGTACACCAATACGTACACATACGGCGTGGGCAGATACGGGGACTCACCGGCGAGTCTGGGAAACCTGACCTGGAGCAAGGGCGGCAAGAGGGCAGAGGCCCCCGAAGGATGGCTGGCCCTGGTCGAGTTCGCGCAGCGAGTCCTGGAGCCCCGGTTGCTCGCGGAGCGTCTCGACCTGATCCGGCGCGGCGGGTCGTTCACCATCGGCGAGATGCGCGTGCACCGCGACGGGCTCACACTGCGCGGCGTCATGGATGCCGCTTGGGGCTCACTCGCGGACATCGAGGTCGGGAACGGACTGGTGTCGATCCACGAGCGGGGCAGGCAGCAGCCGGTCAGGGTGTCGCTCGGCAGCGCCAACGCCGTACTCCTGCCCCGCATCGTGGCGGCCATGGCCGGCTGAACTGAGCCGCGGCTATGCGCCGTTCAGGTGCCCCGAGACCTGTGTGATCTCCTCGGCGCCCAGCGGGTACGGGCTGCCGTACAGCAGCGGACCGGTGACGACGGCGGGACCGGTGACGGGCGCCGCGCCGTGATCGGCCGCGAGCCGGCTGGCCACGGGGTTGGGCGGGCCGGAGCGCGCCTGGCCCGGGCCGTCCTCGGCGTACCAGAGGGTGAGCTCCTCGCCGAGTTTGGTGGACCGTATGTGCTCCGAACCGAGAAGGCGGGCGACCTCCTGCACGAGCTCCATCCCGAACGACGAGGTCCTTACCTGCCGGATGCCTCTGTCGGACACGAGCAGCACGCCGGACGTCGCCTTGTTCCGCTTGAAGAGTCCCATCCGGTCACTCTATTGACGCAGTCACGTCACCTGCCACCCGCTTGTCCGACCCCGTCCTGCTCGGGTCGTGAGGGTGGGAGTTGAAGCGGATCGTCATGCCCAGGCTGTTGGCCGGACCGACTCCGGCGGCCCAGGCCGCAGATCCGCGCATGTCACCTGTTTGAGGGTTTGCGTGCTTCTATCAGAAAGCGCGTCGTGTGCGCGAGGAATGGACCTTCCGTCGTGATGAGTTCGTGCAGCTCGCGCAAGCGGTCATGGTAGGCGTCGACGGTGAAACCGGGAACCATCCAGATCACCTTGCGCAGGAAGTAGATCACCGCGCCGACGTCGTAGAACTCGGTGCGAAGCCGCTCGAAGCGCAGGTCCACGATCTCCAGTCCCGCCGTCTCGGCGTCGCGCCGTGCGTCGTCGGGGTGGCGTGCGCGGCGGTTCTCCTCGGGTTGCGGGCCGAGGAAGAACTCAACGACTTCGAACACGCTTGAGTGACCTACCTGTTGGGACAGGTACGTGCCACCCGGCTCAAGAACGCGGGCGATCTCGTCCCACCACACGGTCACCGGATGGCGGCTGGTCACCAGGTCGAAGGCCGCGTCGGCGAACGGCAGCGGCGGTTCGTCCGCGTCGGCGACCACGACCGCGCCGCGCGGGTGCAGCAGGCGGGTCGCCGTGTCTACGTTCGGCGGCCACGACTCGGTCGCGACCATCGTCGGCGGCAGGTTCTCCGCGCCCGCAAGGACCTCGCCGCCGCCCGTCTGGATGTCGAGCGCGGCCCGGGCGCGGCCCAGGCGCTGGCTCATCAACCGCTGATATCCCCATGAGGGGCGCTGCTCGGTGGCCCGCCCGTCCAGCCAGGAGAAGTCCCAGCCCTCAACAGGGGCCTCTTCGGCTTCCGCGACGAGTTCATCGAAAGAGCGGGAGGTGCGCGAGCGTGAGTCGTTCATGGAGTAACCCTCGCATCCGCCCGGTCCCTCCGCTGCTCGCTCCGCGTACTGCTCCCGAGCGGCGCCGCCGGTATCTGAGGCGGTTGCCTGTTCCTGACCGAACAGCACTGGCCGGTGTCGCCTGAGGGGAGGTCCCGGACGGGGTTCATGACGATGGCTCCCAACGCATGTGTACGGCAGTGGAGTTCAGTGCGCGGTCGTTGCGGGGGTGCCCACGGTCTGCGATTCGTGCGTGTCAGCGGTGTGGTGTGCGACGGTCCGCGAAGGGCCGGTGGTGCCGCGCAGTGCGAGGGCGATCAGCGGCAGCAGGGTGAGCGCGGCGAAGATCGCGCCGACCAGGGCCGGTCCAGTCAGACCGAGCGAGGAGTCCAGGGCCTGCCCGGCGACGAGGGAACCGGCGGCGATGCCGGTGTTGTAGCCGGAGGTGGTCATCGCCGAGGTGAGGGTGGGGGCATCACCGGCGAAGCGGACGGCGAGGGAGGTGACGACCGGGTTGACGGTGAACCCCGCCAGGGCCATGCCGAAGACCAGGACCACGGCGGCCACCGGGCTGTTCGAGGCGGGGACGAGAGCCAGCAGGATGAGGGACGTGGCCGTTGCCGCGGTGATCGTGGTGACCATCGGGCGGCGGTCGCCGAGCCGACCGCCGATCGCGGTGCCGCCCAGCGCACCGATACCGAAGGCGATCAGCACCAGCGGTACGGCACCGGCCGGGATGCCCGCCCGGTCGGTCAGCAGCGGGGTGATGTACGTGTACGTCGCCAGGACCCCGCCCATGATCAGTACCGCGGCGGCGAGCGCCAGCCACAGCCGTCCCTGCTTCAGGGCCCGGACCTCGGCGCGCACCGAGACGTCGGCCCGCTGCTCGGTACGAGGGATGAACCGGCCGACGAACGCGGCGGCCAGGGCGGCGAGGACGGCGAGTGCCCAGAACGGGCCGCGCCAGCCGGTGTAGTGGCCGACGAACGAGCCGATGGGCACGCCGACGACATTGGCCAGCGTGAGGCCGCCCATCATGACGCCGACCGCCCGGGTGGACCGGGCGGGCCCGGCGGCAGTGGTGGCGATGACGAAGCCGACGGCCCAGAACGCGCCGGTGGCCAGGGCGGTCACCACGCGGGCGGTGAGCACGATGGTGAAGGAGGTGCTGAGCGCGGCGACGGCGTGGCCGAGGGCGAAGACGGCGAGGGCGCCGATGAGGGTGTGGCGCTGGGGCAGGCGCAGGGTGGCCATGGCCATCGTGGGCCCGCCGACGATCATCCCGACGGCGAATGCGGTGATCAGGAGGCCGGCGTGGGACACGCTGACGTTCAGGTCGGCGGCCATCTCGGGCAGCAGCCCGGCGATGACGAACTCGGTGGTGCCCATCAGGAACGTGCCGGCGGCGAGCACCCAGACGACGAAGGGCAGCTTGCCGGGGGCGGGCCCGGTGGCGGAGGGCATGCGAAAACTTCTTCCCGTACGAGGAGGGGCGGTGCTGGGGGAGGTCAGGAGGCGGCCTTGAGGGTGATCCGGTCGGCGCCGGCGAGCTGGTCCGCGTCGGCGTCGATGTGGCCGAGGACCAGGAGGTCGGAGGAGGCGGAGGGGCCGTCCTTGTAGAAGATGGCGAGGTTGCCCCAGGGGGAGTAGTAGGTGAGGTCACCGGTCTTCGGCGCCTGCGGTTCGGGCGCGTTCTCGGTGGTCAGCTTCCTGGGCGGGTCGGCGATCCGCTCGGTCCCATGGAAGTCCTCCAGGTCCAGGGTGAGCGGGAGCAGGGAGGCCAGATCGCGGGCGGCGGGGCTGTCGTTCAAGGTCGCCTCGCCCTCTTGGCCGTCGATGGTGACGCGGATGTCCATCGGGGTGCTCGTGTCTGATCCGGTCGGGCTCGCCGACGCCGAAGCCGGTGTGGAGCCGGGGGCGGACGACGCGGCGGAGGTGGTGGAGGGGGTCTGCTCGGCGGACGAGTCGTCGGAGCAGGCGGTCGCGGCCAGGACCAGCACGCCGACGGTGACGGTGATGGTCAGGGCGCGGCGGAGGGCGAAGGTGCTCATGGGGTGCCGTCCTGCGGGTCGGGCATGGGCTCGGCGTAGTGGCGGAAACCTTTGCGGTCGGTGTGCAGGCCGTACAGCAGCTCGGCCAGCTTCTCCGGGCTGGAGGCCGCGGATTCGGGGCTGATCGCCCCGGACACGATGAGCTGCGCGACGTGGATGTTCTCCGGCGCGAGGGCGGTGTGGAGCATCTGCGCGTACGCGCTCTCGGCGGCGAACGCGATCGAGGTACCGGCCACGCTGGCCTTCGGGCGTACCGCGCTGCCGCCGTTGACGAACAGCAGACTGCCCCGCCCCAGCTCCCGCATGCCGGGCAGGACCGCGTTCACGCACGTGAGCGGTCCCTTGACGGAGAACGCGAGCGGGTCGTCCAGATCGGCGGCGGTGGTGTCCAGGACGGGCTTCATGAAGTCGCCCCGCGGTACGGGGCTGAACTGCAGGATCTCGACGGGCCCCAAGGTGTCCGCGGCCTCGTGCAGGGCTGTGGTGAGGGAGGCGGGGTCGAGGACGTCGGCGGTGAAGCCGCGGGCGTCGATGTCTTCCCTGGCCAGCTCGTACACCAGGCTGTCCTGGTGCCGGGTGCTGCGCGAGAGGAGGGCCACTCGATGGCCTGCTCTCCCGAAGCGGCGGGCGGCCGCCAGGCCCAAGCCGGGGCCGGCGCCGACGAGAGCGAAGGTGGTCACGATGGTTCTCCTCGACGACGTGGGGTGGGGCGGGCCGCATCGGACATCGGGACCGCCCCCGGAAGCGGGGTGGTTGACGGGCGGAAGGACGTGGCAGGCCGGGTTCAGTCGGAGGCCGGGGTGGCGGTGTATTCCTCGTCGGTGACGGGGGTGAGCCAGTGCACGACGGCGTGGCCGTCGTCGCCTTCGTTGTTGGCGAGGTGGACCATCAGTCGATGGGGGGCGGCGCCGTGCCAGTGCTCCTCGCCGGCCTCGAACAGGACGCGGTCGCCGGGCCGGATGACCTGGACGGGGCCGCCGCGGCGCCGGCACAGGCCGATGCCCTCGGTGACGAAGACGGTCTGGCCCAGCGCGTGGCGGTGCCAGTGGGTGCGGGCGCCTGGCATGAAGTGCACCAGGGAGGCGGTGACTCTGGAGGGGGCGGGGGCCGCAGCGACGGGGTCGATGTAGACGTCGCCGGTGAACTAGTCGGCCGGGCCCTTGACGGTGTCGATCGAGCTGCGGGTGATCTGCACGAGTGCTCCTTGTTCGGTCGTAGAGCGGGAGGTCAGGGCTTGAGAAGGGTCTTGATGGCGCGCCGCTCGTCCATGGCCTTGTAGCCGTCGGCGACCTGGTCCAGGGGCAGAGTGAGGTCGAAGACCCGGCCAGGGTCGATGGCGCCGGTCAGGACGCGTTCGATGAGGTTGGGCAGGTAGCGGCGTACGGGGGCGGGGCCGCCACGCAGACCGACGTGGGAGAAGAACAGTTCCTGTCCGTCGACGGCGACGCCGTGCGGGACGCCGACGAAGCCGACGTTGCCGCCGGGCCGGGCCGAGTGCAGGGCCTGCTGCATGGACTGGGCGGTGCCGACGCACTCCAGGACGCTGTCGGCGCCGATCCCGCCGGTCAGCTCCTTGATCTTCTCGACGCCCTCCTCACCGCGCTCGGCGACGATGTCGGTCGCGCCGAACTCGCGGGCCAGTTTCTGCCGGCTCTCATGGCGGGACATGGCGATGATGCGCTCCGCGCCCATCTCCTTCGCGGCGATCACCGCGCACAGGCCGACCGCGCCGTCACCGACGACCACGACGGTCGAGCCGGGCCGCACCTCGGCCGCGTCCGCCGCCCACCAGCCGGTGCCCATCACATCTGAGACGGCCAGGAGACCGGGCCACAGCTCCTCGCCCGGTACCTCGTCGGTGGCGACCAGGGTGCCGTGAGCGTGGGGGATGCGTACGTAGTCGGCCTGGCAGGTCGACATGAACTCGCGGTGCAGACAGTTGGACTGGAAGCCGTTCCGGCAGTTCGGGCAGGTGTTGTCCGAGGTTGCGAACGAGCCGACCACGAACTCGCCCGGCTTGACGGAGGTGACCTCGGAACCGACCTCCTCGACGAAACCGACGTACTCGTGCCCCATCGGATGCGGCTCGTCCGTCGGCTCGGTGCCGCGGTAGGGCCACAGGTCCGATCCGCACACGCAGGTCACGGCCGTGCGGATGATCGCGTCGGTGGGGTTGAGGATCTTGGGGTCGTCGAGCGTCTCGAAGCGGATGTCGCCAGGAGCGTAGATCATTGCGCCGCGCATGGGAGGGGTTCCTTCACGTACCAGGGGGCGAGCCAGAGCGGGGGCGTCGCCGGGTGCAGGGCCGGTGGGCGCTCGTCCGTCCGGTCCGAGACCGGGCGGGAAAACGCCACGTCATCCAGGTAACCCCCGCTTGGCGCGCGCAGCGAGGCACGGGCAAAGGGTGTACTGCCAGTACATCCATTCCGCCGTGAGCGGGACGTACCGTCGAAGGTGTGGACAACCAAGCAGAGGTCCGCGAGTTCCTGACCTCGCGACGAGCCAAGATCACCCCCGAGCAGGCGGGCCTGCCCTCCGGCAGTCGCCGCCGCGTCCCCGGCCTGCGCCGCAGTGAGGTCGCCGCCCTGGCCGACATGAGCGTGGAGTACTACTCCAAACTGGAGCGCGGCAACCTCGCCGGCGCCTCCCCGGCCGTCCTGGAAGCCCTCGCCCGCGCCCTCCAGCTCGACGACGCCGAACGCGCCCACCTGCTGAACCTCGCCCACACGGCCGACGGTTCCGACGCCCTCACCCGCCCCCGACGCCGCCCCCCGCAGTGGAAGCCGCACCGCAGCCTGCAATGGGTCCTGGACGCCGTCACGGCCGGCCCTGCCTTCGTCCGTAACGGCCGCATGGACCTGCTCGCCACCAACCAGCTTGCCCGCGCCTTCTACGACGACGTCTACGCCACGCCCCACAACCAGGCCAACCTGGCCCGCTTCAACTTCCTCGACCCCGCCTCCCGCCGCTTCTACCCCGACTGGGACCAAGCCGCCGACGTGGCGGTGTCGATCCTGCGCACCGAAGCCGGCCGCAACCCGCACGACAAGGACCTGCACGACCTCGTCGGTGAACTCTCCACCCGCAGCGACGAGTTCCGCACCCGCTGGGGCGCCCACAACGTCCGCCACCACGGCACTGGCACCAAGCGTTTCCACCACCACGCCATCGGCGACCTCACCCTTGCCTACGAAGGGCTGGAGATGGCCGCCGAACCCGGCCTCACCCTCACCGTGTACACCGCGGAACCCGGCTCACCGGACGAAGAGGGCCTACGCCTTCTCGCTACCTGGTCCGCCACACAGCAAGCCGATACTGCCTCGTCACTCCCTGCGAACTGACCGTCCGCGCGCAGCCGGCGCCACCGTGGGGCCGAACCCGTGCATGGGAGTTGTCCATCCGGGCCACGCTGGTTGGCGCCTCGGCACGATGGTGGCCCACCGTAAGAGGCGAGTCCCTGCGCGTTTCGGCCCGACTCACCCCGAAGGGAGTCGAGTCGGTGGACAGGACCGTCGGCCGCAACCTACGACCGGCCACCGCGGTCGACGCCGACGCTTGGATCGACGACGAGGGGCGAAGCGTGCGCGTACGTAAGAAAGTCCACCTCGCGTCCGCCGCCGACATCCAAGCGACGATCACCCTCACTGATGTCAGGAGTGCCATGCAGGTAAGAGCACCCGTCGGGCGCTGAGCATCAGCCACGTAACTTCAATGAACCCGGCAGCGCTGAGTACCGGCCTGGCCCGACGGGCCAACTGTGGCGCTCAGTCACACCCGCGGTTGTGACTGAGCGCGAAAGGCGGCCCTTGAGCACGCTGGTTGGTCCATGTCCACGGTGGGTGGCCCTGGGCCCGGGCCGGTCAGTCGGTGGCAGGCCCATGTGTACCGCCGTGAGGGCCCCACTACCCTGGCCGAATGATGGATGAGGGGGACTTCCGGGTCGGTGACGTGCTGTCGGTCGCGTGCTCCTTCACGGTTACCAGGGTCGTGCAGGGTGTCACGTGGGATCACGTGTCGGTGCGATGGCCGTGGTGGGAGATCGACACCGAGAACGAGTTCGCGCGCTGGAACGGGGTCGTCGCCCTCGGTGTGCACAGCGGCGGGAGCTCGCCTGAGGTGGAGGCGGAACTGTTCCGAACGGACCCTGCGCCCGAACAGTTGAAGGCGGGAGACGTCTGCCGGGTCGGCGTGCCGCCCACTGTGGTGCATGTGACGGATGTCGAACACCACGACCCCCCGCTGGAGACGGCTTGGCTGCCACATCCCACCCGGACCGTTACCGTGCTGCCTCGAGGTCTGTCGTATCGCGAGTTCCCGGACGAGAGCCATCTTGATGGCTCGGGGTACACCATCCACCCGGGCGATGGGATTCCCTTCACCTTCGAACTGTTGATGCGCCCATACGCATCCCTCCAGGCGGGTGACGAGGTCGCCGATGCCGTCGGCCGGGCATGGCGGTTCGACGGCCCCTGGGACTGGGCCGCCTTTGACGGGGACCCGGTCGGCGCGGGCCCTGCGTGGCCACTCGTCCTGCTCACCCGAGCGGGAACGCCGTGTTCCGCCGAGGACGCCGAGGCGGTGGCTGCGAGTACGGCGAGGGGTTCCCACCAGGAGACGATCCGAGACTGGATGGCAATCACCGAGGCCTCGCCCACACCTTGACCATCCGGAAGCCTGCGGCATCTCCGCCGTGGCTGAGCGAGGACTTGGCCCCTACGGGCCAACTGTCGTGCACGGTCACAGTGGTGAAGGCGTCTCCCATAGCCTGAAGGGATCGGGGCTATCACTGAAAGGGCACACTCAAGCCCCGCCCGTCTGGACCGGCGCGACCGGCCTCGGCCTAGTCATGATCCACATAGCGGTCACCATCGCAGCCGAGACCGAGGAAGGACGCGGGAGGCATGCCGTTGCCCACGGCTACGGCGATCAAGATCGACGCGCTCACGCCCAAGGCAGACGTCGCCCCGATCGCATCGGCGAGGCCTACGGCATCGAGCGAGTCGGGGTGCCGGCAAGGCCGCGCTCCAGGACGCCTGGGAGAGCGCTTCCCTGCCCGAGTGGCCTGCCTCCCGCAGGCCGGCGTCCTCGTCGCCGTCCCGTGCTTGCGGATATCTGACGGTCGCCGGGGCGGGCGAATACAGCACGTGTGATCGCGCCCACCGGCTGGCTGAGGAGGCCGCCGCCGACCGCATCACGGGTCCCGTTCAGCGGGATCCGGAAGAAGGTACGGACGCCGCATGGGTGCGAGCATGCCCATCGGGTTGGATCAAGCGTCTGATCGGTTTTCTGGGAGGGGTTTTGATGCGGGACGGTTCCGGTACGGCGGTCACATTGAGCGCGGCCGAGCAGCTCCTGGCGATCGAGGAGATCAAGGCGGTCTTCGCTGAGCGGCTGCGGTGCATGGACACCAAGGAATGGCACATCTACCCGACGCTGCACACCGACGACGTCATCAGCGAGACCTGGGGCGGCCTTCCCGCCGACAAGCAGCCCGCGACGGCAGGTGAGCGCAATCGCGTGCTCGGCAAGGACCTGCTGGCCGACGCCATCCGCACCATGCTGGACGGCCCGGTGCCGCTCACCACGGTCCATCACGGGCACACGCCGATCATCGAGCTCACCTCCGACTTCACGGCACGTGGGATCTGGGCCATGGAGGACAAGCTGTGGTGGACCAACGGCGACCGCGAGGAACACCTGCACGGTTACGGTCATTACCACGAGGTGTACCGCAGGGTCGACGGACGGTGGCTGATCAGCTACCGCAGACTCACCCGCCTCCGCGAGGACCACACTCCCGACTTCTACAGCTTCCTGGAGAAGCCGCTGTGAGCACCGGCTCCCCGGCACCCACGGACGCCCTGTTCGCACCCCTGAAGATCAGGTCGCTCGAACTGCCCAACCGGATCGTCATGTCCCCGATGACGCGGGAGCGCTGCCCGCGTGGCATCCCGGGTCCTGACGTCGCCGCCTACTACAGGCGGCGCGTGCTCCATCGCCCTACAGACAGCTGGCATCCGCATGGGGTTGTACACGCGCGAATCACAATGAGGCATCAGACAATCCCCGCCTCCCGTGAAGCGGAGAGCCGGTGCGGCCGAGCGGGCAGATGCCGGCTGCCCGGCCGGGAGAGGTCGCTCGAAGACATGGCGGCCAGTGTTGGGGCGTTCACGACCGGGATCGTTGGTGACGCCGGGCGAAAGCTGCGCCAATCATCACTGCCAGGGTGGTGTTGGCGGTGCTCCAGAACATGAGCTTGGCGTTCGCCGCGTTGACGGTCCGCAACTCCCCGTCGGCATGGCGACAGAAGGAGTCGGGTGGAACGTACTGCGAGACAGGAGCGCCGCTCGTGCCGTGGCAGGGCGAGGCGTCAGGAAACAGGAACGGCTGAGCACGCTGCGAGAGCGCCCAGCCGCTGAACACGGTCAGCCAGCCGGCCAGCAGGAAGACGATCAGCATCCAACTGGGCACCTTCGCGTACCGTCCCAGCAGCCACACCATGGCAGTTGGTATGCCGATGATGACAGATGCGGCGAACAGCAAGATCAGAGCCACGACTTCATCACCATACTGATCAAAGATCCGATGGGCAGGGCCTGTGCCTCGGCACAGCGGGTATGCCCAGTAGGGCCGGCAGTCGTGGGCTGGTCTGCAGCTGTCTGATCTTGTTCTCTGCGCCGGCGAGATTTGCGACCTGTCGGCGTACAGCCGAACGCGGCCAGTGAAGTACTGGGATGTCCCCACCCCAAAGGTGGCCGTCCGGAGGTCGGTGTTCGAGGGCCATCTCGCTTTCTCAGGCGCGCAGCGGTGCCAACCACCGTTCGGCGCGGCCCTGTTTGTCGGAGTCTCCAGAGCGGCGGGCGTTCGCCAGCAGTCGGGCGCGCAACGGTTCGGGCAGGCCGGCGACGTCCCGCTTCTGGTGTGGGCGGGTCTTCCAGCTCACCAGATGCCGCACGGCCCCTGCGTCGTGCCGCTCTTCCGCCCGCGGGTCGGTCAGGGCGGCGAGCAGGTCGGCGATCGGCACGCTGCCCAGCAGTTGGCCAGGCACGTTCTCATGGACGGGGTAGCCGGAACAGCGCCCGCTCCCGGAGCCGTTCCAGTCGAGCAGGGCCAGCACCCGCTCCACCGGGTCGGGGAATGTCAGCTGCAGCCGGTCCGTGAGTTCTGCGAGCAATTCGGGGGAGGGCGTGCCGCCGGTGCGGGAGAGGTCGAGGATCCGTTCGGCGGTCCCCTCCAGTCCGGCGGGCATGGCGGCGAGCCAGTTTCGCTCCTCTTCGGCCCTTTGCTCGGCCTGTATTCGGTCGGCCTCGAACTGCTGCATGGGTCCGGGCATGCCGTGCCCGTCCAGCCAGGCCAGGAGCAAGCGGCCGTGGGCGAGGACGGCGTCACTCTCCCACTGCGCCCACCTCAATGTCGCCCCGTGGTGCAGGACTACGTCTGTGAGCCGCCCACCGTCCTGGTCGAACACCTCGAAGCGGACGTCCCCGAAGCACATGCAGCGCAATCCGGGCAGCGATTCCACGGCCATGGCTGCCCTGAGCTTGGCCGACTCCGCCGGGTCGGATAGGTCCACTCGGATCTCTCCGACCGCCCCGAACTCGCTCACCGAGCTGACCTGGACCACGTGCGCTTGCTGCAGCACGCTGTCCAGCGCTGTCGACCTGTCCATGAACCGATGCCTCCCCGCCCCGGCCGCACGTGCACAGCCCGCCCGATTCCACCGCAGCCCCCGACCGGCTCGCAACCCGGTTTCCCTCTCACGCCCGCAGTTCAGTGTGTACGCGGGCGGGCGGGCGTCGCTGCGCGATGGGGCTGTATCCCACGGTGGATCGATCGCCCCGTCCCCAGGCTGGCTGCCGGCTATCGGCTGGCCCGGCCCCGTGGTGGTCAGGCAGCCGAAGGCGTTCGCTCGTACCGGGCTGAGGAGATATGACCGTACGCCGCACCCTGAGGCCGCCACGGCGGGCGTGGGACCGTCTATCGACGCTTCGACTGACTCGACCGCCCAGTACGACGCAGCTCACGACGCCGTCGACCATCAGGCCGGCAGCGGTGAACTTCCTACGGCTCTGAGCACCGCAAGCGCCGCGACGCTTTCACACCCATCGACTACGACGAGTGAGAGTCACATCTGCGGCCCGAGGCTCGTATCCAGACGCTGAATAGGGCGAAGCCCCGTCGTGCGCTTCTACGACACGACGGGGCCTGCGGGAACACGGCTGGGCTGTTGTGCACCATCGGCCCGCGCGCGCCACGCCACGCGTGGCCCCCCGTCGCTCCTGTCTCGGACAACGAATTCCCGCCCCCACCAGTTACTCCGAGGCACGGAACAGACTTCCGCAGCGCGACTCGAGGACATCGAGTCCGTCCCGGGCGGCCCAGCGGTGTCAGGGGAGCCTTGCCGTGGTGCGCCTCGACAGTCCCTACGGGCGAGTACGGCCATGGCCTCGTCGGTGTAGATGAGGAATGTGAACGACTGCTGGAAATCTGGCAGCCGGCTTCCAGGTGCAGCGCCGATGCGTCAGGGGGATGCTTGAAGCGCCACCACATATTGCATCTGGGGGTCGCCATGGCCCAGCCGCCGTCGGGGGACTCAGGGTGGGGGCAGCCGCCCAAGGGCGGGCGAGCGTGGGGCCAGCCGCCCCATGGGCAGCCACCTCGGGGGAAACGGAGCACCGGGCGGATCCTTCTCTATGTCCTTCTCGGCGTTGTGGTGGGGATCGTTGCGATAGGGGCGCTGGGCGCTCTGGTGGGCTCGGAGGACGACGTGCACCCGCCGAAGAAGTCAGGCGCACCATCGCAAGACAGGGACAGCCCCGCAGCGACGGGGCCGCGTGGCGACGTCGAGATCACCAGCTGCTCCGTGGACTCCGCCACGTCATGGCCTGAGGCCAAGATCCGCATCACGAACCACAGTTCCAAGACCTCTGACTACTGGGTGAGCATCGAGTTCGTCGACGCAAACGGCGAGCGCGTGGACGACACGGTCGCAACGTCGGACAACCTGGCTGCGGGGGAGGTGGCGAACATGTCGGCGGGCGGCCTGGAGGAGGCTTCTGGTCCGATCAAGTGCCGGATCACAGACGTCGATCGGTGGGCGTCGTAGCGTCTGGGTCGGTTGTTCCCGTTGAAAGGGCCGGGCGTCAGACCCACCTCGTAGCATCCGCTCGTGAATCTCGACTTCCTTCTGTCCCGCGGAATATGCCTGCCGCCTGGACGCATGATCACCTCGGATGAAGGTGCCGGCGACCTGCAACCTCTGTGGCTGAGCGACAGACCCGCTTCTGCCGACCTGTGGGCGCAGGTGCGTGGCGAACATGCCGCCTCCCGGCTGTGGCCGCTGCTGCTCGACTCCCTGGACCCGCACGACGCGGACTTCAGGCCCTGGGGCTGCGGCGAACTGTCTCCCGAGCGTATGTCTTCCCCCGACGAGCACGACGCCGAGGAACTTCTCGCCCGCTGGTGGCAGGACTACACGGGCACGGACGAAGACGACGACCAGCTCACAGCCGAGGAACGCCTGGCTGTCACCGCTCCCTTCGGCCAGACCTGGCCCGGTACTGCATCCGCCCGCAGGATCTGCGCGGACCCCGATGGAATGGCCGAGCAGTACGCGCGGGCCTTCCTGGCCCAGAACCCGCAGGCACGTCTCGGCCTCGTCTCGGCACCCTGCGGAGCCGATGCCCTCACCGCCGTCGGGTGGGACGGCCCTGCCAACTACGACAACGACACAGCCACCTTCTCGGCCGTCGTCCGCGGCTGGGAGCACCGCTTCGGTACGCGCGTTGTCGGCGTCGGATTCAGCACCCTCCACCTCAGCGTTGCCGTACCGCCCAGCGCACTTGAGGAGGCCCTGGCCATTGCCGCTGAGCACTTCGCCTTCTGCCCCGACAACATCTGGCAAGGCGCGCACCAAGACCTGGTCGCGTATGCCGAGCACCTCATCGATCTGAACTGCTGGGAGTTCTGGTGGGACTGACCTTGGGTAACGACCGCTTTCCGGCACCTGATCGAGCAAGCCCGCCACCTCGCCGCCGCCCCGACCGGCCGCTCCAACTGGCTGCCACCGCATGTGACGACGGCGGCGACGTCACCGCGGCCGTACTCGACACAGAGGAGGAGGCAGACGCCGGCCTGTACGACGGAGCGATTCGGCGCGTCCAGACGGCGCCCTGCGGCCGCACCGCCGCCGTCCGACGCACCACTGAACACCCATGCGCAAAGACACCGTCGCGAGCGCCATCGTTGGCGCGCTGAGCCGGGACTGCACTGAGCCTTGCCTGGTTCATGTTCCATGCCTGATGCTTCAGCGCCCAACGGGTGCGCTTACCTGCATGGGGCTTCTGAAATCAGTGAGCGTGATCGTCGCTTGATTGTCGGCGGCGGACGGGAGGTGGATCCTCTGACGTACGCGTACGATTCGGCCCTCGATCCATGTGTCGGCGTCGATTGCTGTGGCGGGTCGCAGGTTGCTGCCGACGGCCCGGTCCACCGACTCGATGGCTTCGTTCACGTGAAGTAGCAGCGTTTGAACAGTAGGTTGGGCAGCAGCGATCTTGAGTGCTGCAGGTGCTCACGAGAAGTGACGTCGCCGTGGTGGCATGCCACCAACCGGAGCGCTGTGGAAGCGGTCTGTCTCTTGATCACCGGTCGTTAGACTCCCGGCGTTCGGATGCTGTCGATGGACTGGAAGGCCTAGCCATGGACAACGACAATTGGGACGACTGGCCGGAACGGTGGGTCGGCGCGGACTGCGATGTGAGGGCGGCCGTCAGCGCGATCCCGCGGGAGGTCAAGGACGGGTTCAGGTACGACGAGGTCCCCTGGCAGCGGTTCCGGCACTTTTGCGGCCCGGGCGAGGAGATTCCCGGCCTGCTCGCGACGCTCGCATCCGGGGACGCCGAAGCTGCCGACGAGGCCTTGCGGCGGCTCTGGACGAGTCTTCACCACCAGGGCGGCACGATCGCAGTGGGGGCACTGGCGGTGCCGTTCCTGCTCCGGATCGCGGCGACCACGCGCCCCGAACTCCGTGCCCAGACCCTTCGCCTGATCGCCGAGATCGGCCGGTGTCAGCACATGGGGGACGGATCGCGGGAAGGCCTGCTCCAGGTCGCCGAAGAGCCCTTGATGATCGAGGGCAGCACGATGTGCCCGGTGGACTGGACGATCCAGGCCGCCCGTCAGGCCGTCACGGACGACCTGAGCCTTCTGATCCCGCTCCTCTGCGACCCCGACCCCGCGGTCCGCTCCGTGACCGCCTACGTTCTGGCAGCGGCGACCGGCGAGCTTTCCCACGTCTCCTCTGCTCTGCGGTCCGGGCTGGCGAAGGAAGACGAGGCGGTAGTCCGAGTGAGCTTGATCCTGGCGATCGCCCAACTCGCCCGCGAACACCAGGATGAACACGCTCCCAAGTGGGCCCGAGGCCTGTGGTCGGATCCCGGACGACCGTTCGAGGTCCGCATCGGCGCCGGCCTGGCCTGGCTCTGCCTGGTCACCGACCCCGCCCCCGACGAGCTCCGCGCCGTCCTCACCGACCCCGGCACTCGTCAATACGACGACCTGCTCCAGCCGGTGCCATGGCTCACCTGGATCGACCCCACCGGCGCCGGGCTGCGCAGCTGCATCGCCGAAATGCTCACGGCGGACATCCCCGAAACAGTGTTTGACGATCCTTGGGGTGATGGACCATTAGACTGAACCATGCAGCGGTCAGCCGGCTTTGGCGGGCGCTTCGGTCCGTGCCCGGGCCGAGGCGCGCCGGTAGGAGACGGTGCCGATCTCGATGATGGTGCCGTTTGAAGGTCAGGCAGTCGGCGATGGCCGCGCAGAGGCGGGGGTGTGCGAAGCGGGCACCCAGTCTCGTAGCCGGCCAGCCGCAGGCGGCGGCGGTCCTCGGCGACTGTCTCTGAGCACAGATGAGGCGAGGCGGTGTAGGTGACGCGGCCGGCCTCGTCGGGAGCATTCTTCGTGCCGTAGTGGTGGGCGCCGTCGACCTCGATCACGATGCGCGAGCGGTTGAGGCAGCAGCGGGAAGTCCACAGGGCATCGGCGACCTGCGACTCGTCGGATTGAGACAGGTGGTTTGCCTGCCACCAGGCGGCCCTCTGCCGCCAGGTCATGTCCTGCGCTGGCAGAGGGTCGGTATAGACAAGGCAACGTGGAGGACCTGGGGCTGGTGAAGCTGGACGTGCTCGGGGTCCGGATGCAGTCCGCGATCGCGCATGCCGTCACCGAGATCCGTCGCACGATGGGACGATAGGTCGACCGGGAGAAGGTCGGTTCTGGTCGGGGCGGGCCGTACAAGGCAGTGAATAGGCTGCTCGGGTTGCAGACGCAGCTGGATCTACAGGGGGGCCTACTCATGGAACACAGCTCTGAGCTAGAGAACGGCGAAGCCTCGGCTTCTCAGTACACCCGGGACATGCAGACAGAGCGCCACTCTGTGCGTGAGGCACTGCGTTCAGATCTGCCCGCCGCCCATGTGGGCTTGGGTGTGACGGTCATCGTCTTGATCGTGGTCGCCGGCTTCTCCGGCCCTCGATGGACCTTGATCATTGGTGGGGCTTTCACGGCCTGGTTCCTTCTTGCACTGGCAGTGATTCACATCGGCAGTGGCCGTGGCCGGGATGCCGTCCGCCGGGCTTACATCGCCACGTTCGGCTGGGGAAACTGGATCTGAAGAGCCTTCGCTGCCCGCTTTTCCGCCGAAGCCCGGAGAGGCCAACGGGTGGTGGAACTGAGAGGAAGGGTGTGCCACCGCCGCGTGTTGGGTCATGGCTGCGGCGTTCGTGCGGCGGGCTGGTGATGGCTTCCCGGGAATCCAGGTCGCCGTGAGCCGACTCTTCGAGCCAGACTGCGTCGATGGATACCCGTCGGCCCTGCCCCTGCTGCGGTCATCTCGTCTTCGACATCGAGGACGGGTGGCCCGGATCGTTCGCCATCTGCCCGATCTGCTTCTGGGAAGACGATCCGCAGCAGTTCCGCTGGCCGTTCATGCCTCGTGGCGCCAACCGCGTGTCACTCGTCGAGGCCCAAAAGAACTTCCAGGCCTTCGGCGCCTGTGACCAGCAGGGCAGACGGTTCACGCGACCGCCGGCAGGCGATGAACCGCTTGATCCCGATTGGCGTCCCATCGACCCGGCCGAGGACTTCTTCGAGGACTGGAGGAGCGGCTCGCATCGTCCCTGGCCCGTCACTCCGTCGGTCATCTGTTGGTGGCTCCCTGGGGAGCCGCTGAGGAGCCGGAGCCGGAGGTGCCGGACGTGGTGGTGATCGATGTTGGGCCAGTCAGCACTGACCGCGACCTTCACGACGTTCTCAAGCGGGAGCTCGGCTTCCCTGCGTTCTACGGGATGAACTGGGCCGCGTTCTGGGATGCGATCACCGGCCTGATCGAGATGCCCAGGCTGTTGCGCTTCGTCCACTGGGCAGAACTGGAACGTCGAGCGCCTCTGGCGGCTACTGCGCTCCGCGAACAGTTGGTCCGGTACACGGAGACGAACCAGGAGTTCAGCGTCATCTACGACCAGTAGGGCAGTGCTGCCGCCTGTAGTTGGGCAAGCCATCGCCCGCACAGCGCTCGCCAGCGGCACCAGCATCCGCTCCCGCGCCTTGCACAGGCGGCGTTCGTGCCGGCGAGGGTTCAGACGGTCTTCGACCGGTGGCTTGACGGCGGTCATGCCAGGCGGCTCTTATCAACATTTCGGGATCGCTCAGTGCGACCGTGCAGGGGCAGGTCAGTCTGACCGTCGCGTGGCGTCGAGGCTTTCGGCGTCGTTCCACATGACGGGCATGGCTCCGACAGGGGCGAACTTGATCTGGGGGTCGGAGCTGTGGACCAGGCACATCACGCGGCGTCCGAACAATGCGGCCCGGCGGCGTTGTCGGCGATGATGTCCAGGACGATCTGAGCGGTCTCCGGATGGCCGACGGTGAACATGCCGAAGTCGGTGAAGACCAGGACCAGACCGGCGAGGTCTGGGGGATGCCTTATTCGGCGTAGGAGGCGACATCGCCGAAGCAGTCGTTGAACGCGTCGAGGCTGCGTCCGTAGTGGTCGGGAAAGTCCAGAGCCGCGCCGACCCCCATGCGCAAGTCGGCCGCCGCATCCAGAGTCGTGACGTGATAGCCGTGGTCGTCCAGCCAGGAGGTGCACTCCTCCAACAGACTGCGGCGGCAGAAGAGCGTGACGAAGCCGTTCGCCATCCACCGCGTTGCCGATTGACGCCCATGGCTGAGCCGCCACGTGGAAGGCGCGCAACGGAGCCTGGCCGGGGTGGTTGGTTCAACGTGGAGGCACGCGACCAGTGAGCTCCTCCCAGTCCTTGAGTGCCTCCTCCAGCTTCTCCTCCAGTACCCGGCCGCGAGGGTCTTGCCGGTTGCGTTCCCGTGTCTCCTCAAGCTGTTCACGAGCGGCATCTGCTGCACCGGTGTCCTTCTCGACTGCCTCCCGCTCGGACTCCACCGCCTTGAGCTGGCTCGGCAGCTGCTCGCGGAAGCTGTTTTCCCGTGTGACTGCCTTCTGGATGTCCCTCACGAAGTCGCGCACCGTGCCCTCGTCGAAGCACTGCTCCTGTGTCTCTGGGGCGGGAGGAAGGTGACGGTACTTTGCCTGGAGCGACTGTCCGCCGGAATTGATGCAGTAGACGTGGTGGTACATGTGGTCCGTGCTGAAGTGGACCTCCATCTGGACCAGTTCGACAGAGGCGATCCCTGAGTCCGACTTCACCATGAGCCGGTGCTGGAACAATGTCAGTGATCCGAGCACACCGACCTGTTCGCCGCTGCCGGGGTGGCGCAGCCGTGTCCGCCGATGCTCGAGTTCCTGCAGCCGGCGCTCTTGGATGCTCTCGGCCGCTGTTACTGCCCTGCGGGCCGAGGACTCGTCTTGTTCGGCTCTGCGTGTCCACGCTCGGACTTCGCTGCGGGCGTGCTCCAGGGCGTCCCGGTCGCCCTCGTACTGCAGGCTGAAGGCGAAGGCCCAGCCGCCGGGATACCGGTGCAGCCTGCGGCTCACCCAGAATGCCAAGCCCGCTAAGACGATTACTCCGAGCCACACCATGTCCGACCTCCCCGAGCTGCGATGGGACTGTCATACCGGCACCGGGCTCCCGACGGCAGAGTTCCGGCACAGACGTCAGCAACGCCACATCGGTCGCCCACGGCATCGGGCTGTTCGGCGAGGCAGGCGGGCGGCGTCGGGAGCGTCAGGTGGTGCAGCATGCGGCGGCGGGAAGTTCCGCCCGCTGATTCAAGCTTCGGCAAAGGCGGCGAGGGGGCGGGGGTGAACGGGCGACGGGGGCGGTGACGCTTTTGTGTGGATGGCCTGTAGGTCAAGACCGGCAGAGTGGATCATTAGGGGCGGCCCTCAAGCCGTTCCGTGGCTGAAATATGACTATGACTAAGTCGGTTGGCCTGATCTTTCATGCTTGACGTCTTCACGGACTGTCCGGATACAGTCCGTCCACTTTTGAAGATCCTGTGACTCCGGGGTGGGGACTTACGGAGCAGGCGGAAGGTGTGGGGGATGCGCGCGTCTGCGTGGGGCTGGTCCGGCAGAGCTGGGATCACCGTGCTTGCCGGGGCATTGTTGGCCGGATCGGTTCAGCTGGCAGTTGCTGATGTACCCGCTCACGGTGCTACAGCCAGGGTCTCGTCCGGATCGACGGCAGCTAACAACCGCTAACAAAATAGGCGCTGGAGCCTGCGCTTACAGGTATCCCGGATCGCCATCGCCGTTGAACCTTGTCAGGGAGTGCTCCAGCAGCTCCAGAAACTGTCGGAGGTCATCGGCCACCTTGTCGAACTCCGCTTCGTCCAGCGACGCCGTCCGCGTCCGGTAAACGGCCCCGTCGGACCCCGCGACATAGATCAGGCCGCCGCCGTTCGAGCCGATGACCAGGCCACGGGCCTTTTGGCCCGTGCCGACGTCGACAACGCCGTACTCCTGGAGCTGCAGCAGGACGTCACCGGCCCCGTCGAGGAAGTAGCCGTTGCCGACGTCCGCCCAGGTGACATCGCCGATGCTCTCGTAGAAGGTGACCAGGTCAGCTGGTGCAGAGGGGACTTGGGCGAGCGTACGAGCCGCGGCTTGATCGTCGTGGTCGGCCGGCCGGACCTGGTTGGTCCCAGGGGGGAAGCCGTGCCGATGCTCGAACTCGTCTGTCAGGGCCGTGAGAGTCCCGGAGACCCTGTCTGTCCACGAGGCCAGCCAGGCAGGCGAAAGCGATCGGTCACTCATGAGGCCGGATCATGGCATGAGCCACGGACATCCATGGGATGCCCAGCGGTTCCAGTGTCAGCGCAATGCCCTGAGCTGCCGATCGGTGATGAGGCAGCAGGCGAGTTTGAGAAACGCCTCGTGGATGTCGGCTCGCCGTTCCCAGCGGATGCGCAGGCGGCGAAAGCCGTGCAGCCAGGCAAAAATCCTCTCCACGACCCAGCGGTAGGTGCCCAGCCCGGTGCCGTGCAGGGTCCCGCGGCGGGCGATCGCGGGCACGATGCCGCGGGCGCGGACCTGGTCCCGGTAGATGTCGTGGTCGTACCCGCGGTCGGCGAACAGCGAGTCCGGCTTCCGGCGAGGACGACCAACCCGGCCGCGGACCGGGGGGATCGCGTCGAGCAGGGGCAGGAGCTGGGTGACGTCGTTGCGGTTGCCGCCGGTCAGCAGGACCGCCAGCGGAGTGCCGTGTCCATCGGTGATCAAGTGATGCTTGGAGCCGGCCCGGCCCCGGTCAACCGGCGACGGGCCCGTGTGCTGCCCCCTTTTAGCGCCCTGACGTGCGAGGAGTCGACCACACAGCGGGACCAGTCCAGACGTGCGGCCGCGTTCAGTTCGGCCAGCAGGACCTCGTGCAACCGCTGCCAGACACCGGCCTCGTTCCAGTCCCGCAGCCTGCGCCAACATGTCATGCCCGACCCGAAGCCGAGGTCCTTGGGCAAATACTCCCACTGGATCCCGGTGTGCAGCACGTACAAGATCCCGCACAGCACCACCCGGTCCGGCAACGGCTTGCGACCCGGATGCCGGAACCTGCGCTCACGCTGCGGCAGCAGCGGCTCCACACGGTCCCACAGCTCATCCGACACGATCCACGGCGACGTCCCCACACCGGAACCGAACGCTCAACTCCCGTCCCGGACACGGCAACCAGGACTGATCCACCTCATTGTGTTAGCCGCTGTTAGACACCTCAATGATCACGGATCCCGTGTCCGCTCTGCCATCCACCCCAACCTGCGGCATCCTCACAACAGTTGGATGATTCCGGGAACTTACGCATGCCCTGGGTTGCGGTGGAGCCGGTGCTCGAACGGAGCGTGCAGGACGGAAAGCCCCTCCCGGGCGGTCCAGCATCCTCGTGGTCGGAATCACGTGTTGTGGAGTACGTAGGACCAGGCGGGCTGCTTGCCGCTCGTCTCGTTGGTCTCGATCAGTGCGCCCACCGTCCAGTAGGTGGCCTGTTGTCGTTCGGCGCTGGTCGGGGGAGCGAGGTGCCGTGAGCGCAGGCCGGTGACGAACACCGCGACCATGGTGAGGAATTCCTCGAGGCTGTCCGCGATGGGGAGGCCGCCGAGATGGTCCTCGCCCGGCCCGGTGGGGACGCGCAGGACGTGTCCGGTGGGGCCGTCGACGACGAGGCTGCCGCCCACCCACTTGCCGATCCGGAAGAAGGGGCCTGTCTCGGTGACGGGCTCGATTCCCTCGGGCCAGGAGGGCAGTTCGTCGAGAACGCCCATCTCCCAGTTGCCGAAAGGGAAGAGGCCCATGGCGCCTTCCTTCATGTACGGCAGACCGAATTCCAGGAGGAGTTCGCGTGTCGCGGGGTCGGTGAGCCGATCCGGAAGGTCCTCGGGCTGGATGGGATAGATCAGGTCCTCGCCGAACACGGTGAGGAGGTCCTCGTGGCTCGGGGCCGGCGCGTCGACCGGGCTGCACGGACCCGCGTCTGTGTAGTCACCGCTGAGGGGGAGCGTCCGGGCCCCGAAGTCGGAGAGGTCCACGCCGTCGGCGGGTTCGATCGCGATCAAACCCAAGTCGCCCGCGAACAGGGTGACGTCGCCGACCGCCGGCGGTACGCAGGGGAGCACGAAGGCGCGGTCATCCCGTCGCGGGACCGATGCGGCGAACAGTTCGCTGACACTGGCGGGCGCGGCGGAGCCCTGTCCGGACGCCGCGGGCCAGGTCAGATCCGCGCTGTGTTCCTCCAGGATGCCGTCGTCCTCAAGAGGGTCCGTGAGCTGCTCTCCCGTCTCCACGTCCCAGATCGAGACGTACAGCAACTCCTCCTCGTTCACCGTCCGTCGCTGCAGACCGGCGACGGCGGGCCGCCTATGCCAGCGCACCTCCGCCAGTGCGGCCAGTCGCCCCGCCTCGAGGAAGTCAGGGTGAAGGCCGCCCGGCGGCCGCCACTTCGCCCACTTGGCCTGCCAGGGCAGGGTGACACCGGAGTTAGCGACCGCTGACGCGAACGCGCGGTCGTTGCGCGAAAGGGCCATCAGGTGCAGCCAAGACGCCCACTCAGCCTGCTGCCGCGGGACGATTCCCCAGCCCCACAGGTGAATGGCGTCGGCTGCCGCCGTGTTACCGGGAAGGGAGAAGGTGATGCTGCGTGCCGCGTCCGCGAGGGCCGTCTGCGGCAGATGGGCGACGACACGTCCGTCCCGGAGCAGCTCCTCGTACGTTCCCGCCTGTACGGCGTGCATGGCGAGCCCCGTGGCCGCGTACCGGCCGGTGGTGCCGTGCCTCGCCCAGCCCTCGGGATGGCGGAAGCCCGCAGCCGAGCGCGTCAGCCAATCCACCATGTGCCCATGGAGACGGCAGAGTTCGCCGGAGCCTGCCTCGTGAAAGGCGTCCCGGCGCAGCCTCTCGGCGACGCCCTCGTCGACGAAGGAAGCCCCGAGCGGACCGAGCCGGAGCACGCCCGACTCTTCCCGCGCGAGCGCGGCGAGTTCGTCTTCGGACGTCGCCTCACCGGTCAGCGCCGTGACCAGTTGGGCCCACACAGGCAGCGGAACGGGCGGGGCTCGGCCAGGGCCAGGGCCTGCAGGGCCCGCGAGTCCGGCGCCGACTCAGGCGCGGCGGCGGGCGCCGACACCCGGAACACCGTCTGGGCGTCGGCGTCCACGGGCAGCAACTGCGGAACCGTGTGAACCAGCACGGCCAACCTGCCGCACGCCAACCGCGGGAGCGTCCAGGTCACCAACCGCTCGGCCTCGTACGAGCGCCGGGTCGGACCGGCCCTGTGGGCGTTGACGACCAGCAGCAGCCGCTCCTCGGGCCACGCGCCGAGCACGCGACGCCAGGCGCGCGACCCGTCCGCGGGCAGCTCGACTCCGAGATCCGTGAGGGCCTGCCGCATGACCTGCTCGGCGGTGAGTCCAGTGGCGTCGACGACGACGCTGCCGGGCACGTGCTCGTGAGTCCGGCGTACGACCGCGGAGGCGTCGTGGCCGTCCTCCAGGGCGAGGAACGCGACGCGGCCGTCCAGCCCGCCCTCACGCCACCACGTGCCGACGCGCCAGGCGACGTCGTCCTCGCGGATTCCGGAGGTGTCGGTGGTCGGCTCGGGCACTGTGCCCCTCCTGGCTCGTGTCGGTTCCCTGGTCTCAGGCGGAACGAGACGGCCTGATCCGCTGGATCCCCCGGTCGATGAAGGCCGCCGCTTCGATCTCTGAGACCTCCACGTGGTCGGTGACATTGTGTCCCAGCGCGTACAGGCCGAAATGGTCGGCCGGGTACCAAAGCAGTTCCGGCCGAAGGCCTCATCGCGGTGACGGGCTCCCGTCCGACCGCCCGGCGGCGCATCAGCCCGAGGGGAGTTCCCTCGAGAACCCCTCTTCGACCACCGCGAAGCAGGTGATCCTGCAGCGCGGCAAGTTCTCCGCTATTGATCCGAAACTCAATCGGTTCCATTCGAGGATGCAGCAGACCTGCGGGTCTCGGCGGCGAGTCAGGTCTGGTCGCGGCCCCGACTGTGCATCAGCAGGCTGCGCCTGAGGTCGGCGTCGACTCGTTCGTCGTGGCGCGCCCCCAGGCGCGGTCGGTGACCTGGGCCAAGCCAATCGCGGACTGGTCGGCGAAGGCCTCTCGGCTGCCCACGACATTCGCCATCGCACGGTTCGCCGCCTCGTCATCCCGCTCTTGCCCGTTTGGCGGCCGGGTCGCCGCGTACGCGTTCAGGGCGACTCTCCATCGTTAGTCAGTGTCGATGTGCGTGCCGACTCCATGGGGCGACGCCGGTACCGGCTAGCGGCCCGCGGGCAAGGCCGGCCGCGGGCCGCTGGCCGGTGCTCAGCGCGCGGGGCGGTAGGTCGCGATGATCACGCCGCTGCTGGTGGGCTTCGCGCTCACCAGTTCCAGCTTCTTCAAAGCGGTGTCGTCCTCGAACAGCTTCTTTCGGCCTTCGCCGGCCACCACCAGGTGGATCAGCAGTACCAGCTCATCCAGCAGATCCAGTTCCAGCAGCGAACGCACCAGCGTCGGGCTGCCCGCGACGGTGATGTCCTTGCCCTCGCCGACCCTGAGCTTCTCGATCGCGGCCGTCAGATCGCCGTTGACGAGGGTGCTGTTGGACCAGTCCTCCACGCTGTCCAGCGTGGAGGAGACGACGTACTTGGGCGAATCGTTGATCCACTTGGCGAAACCGGTGTCCTCGCCGCTGGTCACCGTCGGCCAGTACCCGGCCCACTCGGTGAAGGTCACCCGGCCCATCAAAATCGTGTCCGCGGTCTCCAACGCCCTCCCCAGCACCGCGCCCATTTCCTCGTCGAAGGCGAACTGCCACTCGTTCGGCGACTGGACGACACCGTCGAGCGAGATGAACGGACTCGAAACGACCTTGCGCATGATTCCTCCGTGATGAGTCCCGGGCCGCCTGCCCGGTTACGGCCCGGGGCCCTGCCACCGGGACGAGCCGACCCCGTCGGCCACGCCACGAAACCTACGCGGGCACCGAGGACGAGGGCTTGTACAGAAGCGACAGGGGCTCGGTTACCTCCGGACTGCTCAGCCCAGTGGCGGTTCGGCCGATGTACCGGGTCAAGGACCGCGCCAGATGCGGCTGGTCGTAGTAGCCCAGCCGGTGCACGACGTCCTGGGCCGGCGCACCCTCCTGGATCAGTACCGCCGCCTCACGGGCGCGGTGGATCTGCCGGATGGCGCCTTGGGTGAGACCCGTCGCCGAGACAAAGCGGCGCTGCAAAGTGCGATCGGAGACATCGGGGGCAGCACCGTGAAGCACGGCGGGCACGATCGGGTCGCAGTCCACGATGCCCTCACGCACCATGCGCCGTACGAACGCCTCCGCATTGTCGTAATCGGGCGGGTGCCAGCTGGAGCCCTTCAGCCAGACGGAGCGCCGTGTCACATCCGGAATCTCCGCACCACCCCCCACGAGCCGGCTGACCGGGATGTGCGGCATCGAGGTACCCAGCGCAAAGCTGATACCGAAGAACGTGGCGTCCTGGGGGACATCAGCCAGACACGCGCTGGGTTCCGGGCCCATGACGGCCGCCTGGACCTGACCGTCATGCTCCCAGAAGACAAGTTCCCAGTGCGTTGCCGCGATCGACATCATCCGGCCCACTTCGTCACTACGGCTGCGCCACACCCGCTCGATGTACGGCAGCTCCGACGGCCTGCTCTCGATCTCCAGACCCAATCGGATCACCCCGTTCAACGCTGCCGGAGCCGCCAGTCTGCCACGCCATCCTGACGCCCAGGCCGCCTGCGAGATGCGCACGAAGGACCGGCGCGGATCGGTCCGACCGGAACATCTCGCACCGCCTGATGCAGTCGCGGGAGGAGCTCACGTGGGCAGCGTTCGTTCATGGGGGCTAGCAGCGGCGACCTGGAGCTTCTTCACGGAGCGACCGGCGCTCCCGCCGGACGGTGACACGTCACCGTCATGCGCAGCGGCCGCCGCATCCTCCACGCCTGGTGGGACGGCCCGGAGACCGCCGTGACGAAAGGGTCTGCCTTCATTCGCGAGCACCAGGTCTACCTGCGCCTTGGCGGCCCACGAGCCACCGTCGCCCACGCGGACCCTGGGCGGCGTCATCGCGCCGCGACCATGCTCAAGCCCCCGGAGATCAGGCGCGCCACACCTCAGCAGCGGCGAGGAACGCCGACGACGACGGACGCCCCGGACTCCCACCCCGGCTGATCTCGCCGGGCTGGAGCCGCCCGTCGACGCGCACCCGGGCCCGCCCACACGGGCCGGTCACCAGACTCAAACTGTGCTCCACGCCGGCCAGCGGGAACCCGTCGGTGGCGAAAGCACGCCGGTCGAGCACATCCCCCATGCTCACCTCGATGCCTCCACCCCCAGCCCACAGCCCGGATGCAAGATCGAGCCGAACCCGGACCGCAGCCTGGCGGAACCGGGGAGCGGGCCAGGGCAGACCGTCGAGTTCGGGGAAGTGACGGACGAAGTGATCGGCCAGCCAGAGAGTGAGCTCCGGATCCTCACCGACCGCCCTCACCCCGTCCGGACGCCACAGCACGAAAGCGTTCCCCGCGCCATGGGTGGACCAGTCCACCTGCCAGGTGGACAGATAAGCCGTACACGCCCCCGACCCGTCGAAGAGCTGAAGACCCGGATTGGCACCGACCAAGATCGGCTTGCGCAGCCCGGGATCCCCACCCGGAGCAACACCAGCGACCGACACCGAAGCCGGCGTAGCAGCGGCCAGGAGCCCCACCGCACCCAAGACAGTCCCCACACGCACGATGCCACGCCGACTGACAACCCCCGCAGCCCCGCCGCGATCGCAGTCCGCGTGTGCCCGATCGAAACTCAAAACGCCTCCCTGGAACGTGGCAACACGGTCACGGACCACCATCCGCTGGCAGCGGCAGCGACGTCCACGCATTCGAAACCCTTCGAATCCACCAGCCCCCACCCCGGCGGCGATGCGACACTCACGACATGGCGATGAGGGTGCAACTGGACGCACAAGCTTGGAGCAGATCACGGTTCGCCACGTCCGCGGCCATAGAAATCCTCGGCGTGCTACGCCACCGCACCCACCACCCAGCAGCCCACGCACGACACTGGTACACCCGAACACGCCAGACACTCACACCGACCCAGCTGGCACTGCTGCAGGCACTGATCCCCACCGACCACAGCTACACCCCGGACTTCCTGACCCCCGTGCCACGCCCAGGCGAAACGATGCAAGACGTGGCTGCCCGCATCGCAGCCACCCCGCCCGAGGAAGTCGACTACCAACTCGACATCGCCATCCGCGGCCGACGCGTGTGGCCCCACGTCCTCGCCCTGCACCCGAGCCAGGCAGCCTACGAGCGCTGGCGCCGACCCATACCAACCGCACTCGAGACAGCCGCACGCAAAGGCGGCGCAACCGTGGCAACTATGGCCGCCACAGCAATGGCAACCCTGTTCGAGACCGTACTCACACGCACTGGCCACGAATCCAAGCGATCGCCAACGCCGACATCAGCAACCGCGCCGACAAGATGGCCACGCACGGCGCAGCAGCAGTACTCGACGAACTCGGCGAACGCATGCAATGGACCGGCACCGAACTCGTACTGGAACGCACCTACTCCGGAACCATCGACTGGGCCCACGAAGGAATCCTCTTCGTCCCCGCCACAACACACGTCGGCCCCGTACTGTTCGCCGCCGAACACCCCCACCCACCCATGCTCATCTACCGCGCACGCGGCATCGCCACCCTCGACGAACGTCCCACAGACACGACGGAAACAGCCCTGGCAGGACTCATAGGCGCGACCAGAGCCGCACTCCTGACCACACTCGACACCCCCGCCTCCACAGCCGAACTGAGCCAGAAAACCGGCTGGAGCAACGCAACCGTGTCCTACCACCTCGGCATCCTGCTACGCGCACGACTGGTCGACCGACACCGCCGAGGCCGCATCGTCCGCTACACGAGAACCACCCTCGGCACGGCACTCGCCAACTCACCAGCACAAGAGAACGCAGCCCCAGCCAGTCAGCTGCCGCCCACAGCCCGAACCGACACCCCGACGGACCCCGCCGTCAACCACCGACCCAACCTCCCGAACCGAAACTAATGCCACATCAGGCAATGCCGGCCGACCCGGCACAGCCAGCGCCCCGCTGCTCACAGCGGCTTCGTAAGCCAGGAGAGTGTCGACAAAGACCCGACACTGATCCGACGTCAGGGGAGCCAGCGCCTTGCGCCAGGCGGCCACATCCGGGGCCAGCCCAGTGATCGCAGATTGCTGACCGGCCGTGATGCCGACAATCCGCCTGCGACGGTCCGCCTCATCCTGGTGCCGCTCCAAAATCCCTGCCGGGATCAAACCGCTCACCAGCAGACTCACCGTCGCCGGAGCGACCTGAAAACGAGCGCCAAGCTCGTTCACACTCATCGGCCCGTCGAAGAACAGGGGAGGGCAAAGAGAGATGACGTGGCGCCAGCGAAAGCGACTGCAGCGCCTGCGGCCATCGGGTGCTTCTTGCCCCGGCCCACCGTCCGGGGCATGAGCAGCAGCAGAGCTCGTCACCACCATCACCGAAGCACTGGTCGGCGTCCTCGGCGAAGACATCCGCGAACAGGCCATCGTGACAATCGAAGACGTCCCGGACGGCCGCACGGGCGTCGCAGGCATATGGCCTGACACACACGTGTGAGCAAGTCTGAGATCCTTCCCCACATGAGCACACCACCCAACGGATTGCCCATCTACCGAGTCCTGACAGGCCCAGACGACGCCACGTTCTGCCAACGCGTGAGCGAGATGCTCGGCCTCGGCTACGAGCTACACGAAGGCCCCGCTGTCACCTTCAACGGCACCAACGTCATCATCGCCCAGGCGCTCATCTGGCCGAAATAGTAACGGCTTTGAGGAATAGATAACCTCAAAATCTATTCCATTAAGCAGAGCTGACTCTACATCAGTTCTGATGTATGTCGAATTGGGCGGCAACAAAGAGGATTGACGAGTAGGCAGGATTTTGGAAAGGGGAGAGCCGAGACATCCCCACCGCGCTCTGTAGCCAGCGGCCAGGAATTCGCGGAGCGAATTCCTGCAGGCCAGATGCGGAGCAATTCGAGCCCCGGACAACGGAGTTGTCCGCACCGGACAGCGGAGCCGGCCGGTGAGCAACGCGGAGCGTTGCCGTCTTTCCGCCACGTAGTGGCGGCGCGT